>JBEKGW010000003.1:0-308823 GCA_050012595.1 Terriglobales bacterium | reverse complement strand
CTCTTGCTGCGCCCGCGCGGCGATTGCCAGGGGCGCAGGTAGCGACCGTCGCTTTGCAGAAATCTTACTTTCACATTGTCGGCGAGGTAGGCGGCCAGAATCTCATGCACCACGCGGTCGCGCAGCAACGGGTTCTTGAGCGGGAACAGGACTTCCACGCGCTCGTGCAAATTGCGATTCATCCAATCGGCGCTGCCGAGATAGACTTCCGGCTCGCCGCCGTTCTCGAAGTAATAGATGCGGCTGTGCTCGAGGAAACGGCCTACGATGCTGCGCACGCGGATGCGGTCGCTGAGGCCACGGATCCCCGGCCGCAGCGCGCACATACCGCGCACGAGCAACTCAATGTCCACTCCGGCCTGTGAAGCGCGGTACAGAGACTGGACAACATTTTTCTCGAGAAGGGCGTTCATCTTGGCGATAATGCGCGCCGGACGCCCGAGGCGGGCATTCTCGGCCTCCCGGTCAATCAGGCTCATGCACTTTTCGGCCAAATCCAGAGGCGCCACCAGTAACGACCCGTAGCTGGGATGCTCAGCGTAGGCAGTCAGAAAACTGAAAACATCGTGAACCGCGCTGGTGATCTCCGGGTCGGCCGTGAGCAGGCTGAGATCGGTATAGATTCGGGCCGTGGTCGCGTTGTAGTTTCCGGTGCCCAGGTGCGCATACTGGCGGGTTACGCCATCGGGATCGCGCCGCACCAGCAGACAAAGCTTGCAGTGCGTCTTCAGACCCACCAGCCCGTGAAAGACCTGCACGCCGGCATCTTCCAGATCGCGCGCCCAGCGGATGTTCGACGCCTCATCGAAGCGCGCTTTCAGTTCCACGACGGCGGTGACTTCCTTGTGGGTCGCGGCCGCCATCAGCGACGGAACAATCAGCGAATGCTCGCTGGTCCGGTAAAGGGTCTGCTTGATGGAGAGCACGCGCTCGTCTTCGGCGGCCGACTGAATGAAAGTCAGGACTGCATCGTAAGAATCGTAGGGATGGTGCAACAGAATGTCGTGGCGGCGCAACTCTTCAAACAGATCGCGGGACTTTGCGGTCAGGCGCAACTCCCGCGGCACATAGGGGCGGTACTTCAAGTCCGGGCGCGCCGCTGCGTCGTAAATATTGAACAGCCGGGAAAGATTCACCGGACCGTTGACCGGGAAGATCTGCCAGGGGTCAAGTTCGAACACTGTGCCCAGGCGCTCGATGATCTCGGGGTCGGCCTCGGACTCAATCTCCATCCGCACCGCGTCTCCCTTGCGGCGGTTGTGCAATTCAGCGCGCACGGATTCCAGCAGATTGCGCGATTCTTCTTCCTGCAGGTAGAGGTTGCTGTTGCGGGTGACGCGGAAGGCGGCGGAAGAAACAATGTCGTAGCCCTGATACATCCGCACCGCATGATGGACGACCAGGTCGGCAAGGAAAATGAAATCGATGGTCCCCTGCGACGGCAGGCGAACCAGCCGCGGAAGCGCCCGCGGAACGGTGACGACTCCGGTATAGGTGAGCGAGGAGCGACGGCGGCGGCGCAGCAACAGGGCCACGCACAACGCCTTGTTGATGACGCGAGGAAACGGATGTGCCGGGTCCACGGTTACCGGGGTGAGCAGCGGATCGAGTTCCCGTTCGCAGTAGTCGTCGACGAATGCCAACGCCGTCTCATCCAGTTCTTCGATGCCGAGGACGCGAATTCCCTGCTCCGTCAGTTCCGGCCGCAGGCGCTCGTTCCAGCACGAATACTGCTCCTCGACAAACTTGTGAGTCGCGTCGCTGATCAGTTCCCGCTCCTCCACCATGGTGATCCCGTCGGGAGTAGTCGAATTGTGGCCGTCTTCCAGTTGTTGCATCAGGCCACCGACCCGAACCTCAAAGAATTCGTCCAGATTGTTGGCGGAGATGGCCAGAAATTTCACGCGTTCGAGCAGCGGGTTACGGAGATCCCCGGCTTCTTCGAGCACGCGCCAATTAAATTTCAGCCACGATGCTTCGCGGTTCAGGAGCGGGGCGCGATTCCTCAGAGCTTGCCGAAGCATATGGTCAAGGTGGAACGTCGATTGCCATTCGGGAGGCAATTGGGCGGGACAATTCGACCCGAACTAGTATACCAAGCCGGCCCGAGCTGCGGGCTTCGAGCAGCGCCGCAACAGACATTGGGGGTCAGTCGCCCTTCCAACCCGATGGTCCCGCTTTGAAGCGGTGACGCGGGACCATTGGCGGTCCTTACGGCAGCCGCTCCGGGCACACTTCTTCCCAGGAAGGTAAAACGCCCCCAGACGTTCCGGCGCTTTAGTGGATTTGCTTAATGGCCGCTTTGACTTTCTCAACCACACTCGCGGGTAGTGGCGCGTAGCTGAGCTGGCTCGTCATCTTCTGGCCGTCTGTGACCATCCAGTCCAGAAAATCGGCGATGATCTTCCCGTTCTTCGGATCTTTAGCTTGCACGGGAATCAGCAACCAAGTAAAGCTGGAGATGGGGTATGCCGTTTTGCCGGGGGCATTCGTAATGGAAACGCGAAAATCGGCCGGCATTTTTGGCGACGAGGCCGCCGCTTCGGTCACACTGTCCAGCGAAGCTTTCACAAAATTCCCGGCCGCGTTCCTGACCGATCCGTACGTGATCTTGTTCTCGACGGCGTAGATCAATTCGACGTAGCCGATGGATCCCGCCAACTGGCGGATTTGACCGGCCACGCCTTCGTTACCCTTGCCGCCTAAACCAACCGGCCATTTCACCGAGGTTCCCTTCCCTGCCACCGCTTCCCACTCCTTGCTGATCTTGGAGAGATAGTCGGTGAAGATGTATGTGGTGCCGCTGCCGTCGGAACGGTGAACGACAACAATTTGCTGGTTCGGGAAATTCACGCCCGGGTTGACTTTGGTGAGTGCCGGATCATTCCAGTTCTGAATCTTTCCAAGAAAAATGCCCGCCAGAGCCTCCGGAGTAAACTTGATTTCGCCGCTGATTCCAGGAACGTTGTAGGCAGGAACGTCAGCACCCAACACAGTGGGGATGTGCACGATCTTCGTCTTAGCTTCCTTCAGCTGCTCATCGGTCATCGGACCGTCACTCGCGCCGAAATCAACCGTGCCGTTCAGCACCTGACGGATGCCGCCGCCGCTGCCAATTGATTGGTAGTTGATCTCGACGTCCGGATGCAACCTGTGATATTCGCTGAACCACTTGGAATACATCGGATACGGGAAAGTGGCCCCTGCTCCGTTCAGTTGAGTCTGCCCCACAACCGGCAGCGTCAACGCAAGACCTGCCAGCAGCATCAATAAACGACATATCGGACGTATCACGTGACGAGTCCTCCTCGTGTCTAGTTTTAAATATGCAATCCCCTTTTATGGCTAAAATGTTAAGGGAAGGTTACAGCCGGGTGAATTTATTATGAACGCACATTGTTTTCCAAGCACTTAATGGCTGCCATTCTTGTCGAGCCGCGTCAGTTCCCGGCCAAAAAGCGTGTTGTCGGGGAAGTCTCGTTGCAGCGCCAGCAGGAGTTCGCGAGCGCGCGGCACGTCTTTCTCTCGGACGTAGGCGATGGCCAGCAGGATGCGCGCAAATGGAGCGAGCAGATGGCCTTGCGTGGCGGTCGTCTGGAGTTCGGCAATGCCGCCGGCCTTATCTCCCGCAACGCCACCGAGGCGCAGGATCCAGCGCACCGGAGCGACCATCGATCCAATGATGTAACGGCTGACGCCTCCGGCCAGGTGAGCGTCATAGCAAGTAGGATCGACCGCGAGCAGTTGCGCGGCCCAGGCCGTTGCCTCCTTGGTATAACGCAGCGACACCAAATTGCGCTTTTCGATGAGCGCGGCGAAGTCGGCGCGCAAGCCGTTGGCAAGCGTCATCGCCAGAAGCGCATCGCGGTCCCGAGCGTCTCGGCTTAGCCTGGACTTTGCCAAGTCTTGAGCACGGCTGAGTTGCTGCTCGAAACGCGCGCGTTGTGCCGGGTCGGCTTCGTACTTCTTCCGCGCGCCGAAGGCCGAGTCGTTCTCATAGAACTGCGCTTCCAGCACGCCGAGCCGGTTGAATTCGGAAAACAAGATGCCGGCCGCTTCGCTCGCCGGCCCCATGGGGTTCTCGAGGTTCAGTTTTTCCCACGACTCGAATTCTTTTTGCGCGCCGGTAAAATCCAGATCGTAGAGCCGGCCGAATCCGCGATCGAGCCCCGCCGAGGGCAGATCGGCAACCGCCTGCGGAGCAGTCATTAGGAGCACGAGAGCGGCAAGGAGTGCGACTTGAATCCCCTTCGCACTGGGGCCAAGCCGTGGTAGAACACGAATGAGGCGGCATCCCGACATGTGTTGCATTAGATGCTCCTTTCCGCGTTTCCGGTGGAAATCAAGCACAAATCCGCATCTTCTGGCAAACTGCTTGACGGTGAGAGCGACTCTCTGTGACTGATTAGCGAATTCATTTCGAGGCACCATGCGCATTCTTGGCCTGTTTGTTATGGTCGTACTTATGAGCGTCCTGATGACATCCCAGACTCTGCCAGCACCCCAAGCCATAACTGATCCCAAGCAAATCAGCTCCAAGCCCGATGCCCGGGTGGAGAAGAGTCTTTCGATCGAGAAGCTCTACATGACGCGCCAGGTGGGAGGCGCGACCTGGTCGCCGGATGGGAAGACGGTCGCCTTCGTCAGCAACCTGAGCGGGCGCAATAATCTTTGGCTGGTGCCGTCCGAAGGTGGATGGCCGATGCAACTTACAGTGAGCGATCAGCGCCAGACCAGTCCGACCTGGTCGCCGGACGGCAAATGGATCGCCTATACGTCCGATTACGAAGGCGACGAACAATGGGACATTTTCCTGGTTTCGGCGAAGACTGGACAGGTCGTGAATCTGACCAATACGCGTGAGATCGCGGAAGAAAGTCCTGCCTGGTCGCAAGATGGGCGCTATCTCGCCTACATGGTCAAGCCGAAGACGTCTTCTGTGTTCGAGATTGACGTTTACGACACGGTTATGCGCGAGGTGAAGCACCTGACGACTGGAACCGCCAAAGACCGTATGAACGTTGCGCCGATCTGGTCGGCGGACGGCAAGTTCATCGTCTACACGCAGGAACAGTCGAAAGGAACGGACTCGAACGTGTTTCTTGCCGACGTTTGGAACGCGCAAAGCACGCTTCTGACGCCGCATGATGGCGAGCGAACTTACTCGGCAAATGACATTTCGCCCGACGGCAAGCAAGTTCTTATTACCTCCAATGCTGGCAACGGCTATGACAACGTCGGGTTGCTCGATATCGCGAGCAAGAAAATCCGCTGGCTTACGCAAGATAAGTGGGAAATTTCTGGTGAGAACTTTTCTCCCGACGGCAAATTTCTGACCTACACCGCGAATATAGATGGCAACACCGATATCTACTTGTATGACATCGCATCCGGAAAGGCGCGCGCCCTGCCGTTGCCCCAAGGAGTGAATTTTGCTGCGGGCAGGACTTCGCCCTTCACTCCCGACAATTCGCGCCTGCTCTATTACCACACTGGCGCGACTGCTCCCGGCGATCTGTGGGTTTATAAGCTCGCCGACGGCAAGTCGCATCAACTCACGTATTCGCTGGTGGGCGGCGTGCGATCGGAGGACCTGGTCGAGCCTCACCTTGTCCACTATCCGAGCAAAGATGGTAAGTGGACGATCTCCGCGTTCGTCTATGTGCCTTACAACCTGCCGCACAATGCCGAACACCCTGCGATCGTCTTCGTTCACGGCGGTCCTACGGCGCAGACGATGAACACGTTCAATCGCTTCGTCCAGTACATGGCCAACCAGGGTTACATTGTGATCGCGCCCAATTATCGGGGATCGACCGGATACGGAAAAGAATTTCAGCAGGCGAATCTTTTCGATATGGGCGGCGGCGATCTGCAGGATGTGCTCGCGGCCGCCGACTGGATCAAACAGACTGGCTACGTCGATCCGAAGAAACTCATTCTGATGGGCGGCAGCTATGGTGGCTATATGACGATGATGGGCGTCACCAAGGCTCCGGAGGTGTGGGCGGCGGGCGTTCCGATTGTGCCTTTTGTGAACTGGTTCACCGAGATTCAGAACGAAGATCCCGTGCTGCAGCAATCGGACCTTGCGACCATGGGCGATCTCGAGAAGAACAAGGCGCTTTACGAAGATCGTTCGCCTGTCAACTTCGTCGACCAGATCAAAGCTCCTTTGTATTTGTTGGCGGGCGGCAACGATCCTCGCTGCCCCAAGGAAGAAGCGCAGCAGGTGGTGGACGCGGTCAAGA
The DNA here is from genome assembly GCA_050012595.1 of Terriglobales bacterium. Classification (GTDB taxonomy): domain Bacteria; phylum Acidobacteriota; class Terriglobia; order Terriglobales; family Acidobacteriaceae; genus Acidiflorens. The sequence continues at coordinate 302,572 of JBEKGW010000003.1, read as the reverse complement.
AGCGCGGCGGCGTGGTCGAATACAAAGTCTATGAGAACGAAGGCCACGGCTTTGCGAAAGTCGAAAATCAGATTGACGCCTACAAGCGCGTGGCCGATTTTCTGAAAGCGCACGTTCCGCCGGCGGATTGCAGTTGCTCGTTGAATGAGTAGAACGCGGGACGAATAGGAATCTAGGCTACACCCGCCTTGTTTACTCTTGAGTTGTTAACCCGTGTTTACCACTACCCCCCTCCCCCCTGATCTCTGGAATCATGGGGTTGCGCGGGATCATCCCGTCAAAATCTAGGACGCAAAGGACTTATTTTCAAAATATTCCGGAATAAGGACTTAGCTCGATTTTGGGCTTAATTCTATTAAAATTTGGAGTTTTGGCGGCTTTTTGACGCTTATCACCTCAAATATGTTATCAAAGAGTTACTGACCCCTTATGGGGCTAGGGCAGCTTTGAGGGCCGTCTTCGGAGACGGGGGACACCTCGGGACTGTCACAGGTCAGGGGGTATTATCGCGGCGATCGGGTCGGGATGTCTGTGATGGCGCTCACTGGTTGGATGTGATGAAAAAGTCAAAGGCGACTCCTTCTCACGATTCATCAATGAGTGAAAATTCGGATTTTGCGGCAGTGAGGCTTGGCACGGCTCTTCGGTTGCGAAGCTGTGACGGTGGATACAGGCTTGGTAGTTCTGCTTTGATCTGCCGGCATGCGAGGCTGCATTGGGGCTCGCTTTCCGGCTTGTTAGACAGCGAGTTACCCCATCAATGAGTAACATTTGTTGCACACTTTAAACATTGTATTTCGTAGCTCAATCGGAAATCGCACACTATCATGAGCGATAAATCCCTTATTTGCAATATTTTCCAGATTCTCGGTACTATTGCTAATGTTGGCTTCTTAATTGCTGGATGTCGCTTGCGTTCCGTACTGGAATCAGCAGGTGAAGTGGAAAGTTTTTCCCCCCCCGCACTCCACCGTCCAATTGCAAAAGGAGATCAGATGCCACGTTTCAAGTTCAGAACTCTTGCAACGGTTGCAATTCTTGCTTTCGCAGGGTTTGTTGCCGCCTCCGCCATCGCCCAGGCTGAGACAATCGACTTCAGCGGACTAGCGAACGGCACAGCCGTAACCAACGAATACGCCGGTGTCGTCTTCTCGCTGGTGGGAGGCCCGGATTCGAGTGGCCCGCCCACGACCAATGCCTACTACGGTGAGGAGGGCTTGGCAAACTCCACCAATCCCGATTACCCGACCGCAAACATCCTGAACATGGCGTTCACCTCGCCGGTTTCCGGCGTGTCATTCACCTTCGACAATTATGGTGATAACGGAACGACCTTCTACGACGCATCTAACGGCAGCACAGCCAATATCGCCGGCGACTCATCGGGCTTTACCCTCGTCTCAGTGGCTGGCAGTGGCATCACGAATCTGCAGATCAACAACGGTTTTTCTTCCGATGAAAGCTGGTATTTCGCCATCCAGCAGCTGTCGTTCACGCCGAGTGGATCAATTGAAACGCCAGAGCCGGGTTCATTTGTTCTCTTCGGAAGCGGAGTGCTTGGAATGGCCGGTATGCTGCGGCGCAAGTTTCTGGGCATTTGAACGGAATCACCACGCCATACGCGCTGCCAATTGTAACGCCAGAGCCGCGTAAGGGGAGAGAGTTGAGAGCGCCGGAACCCGGGGGCGCCACGGCCGGGAGCGGCCAGAGGCCGAATTCGCCGACTGAGGTCAACGAGTGTAATCGGGATATTTCAACAACTGACGAGACTCCTTGGTCTTAATTAGAGATGAATTTGCGTTACCGTTTTGTGCAGCAGAGTTCACACCACGTGATTTCTTAGTCAAATCCTTACTCATTTAAAGGGCATACCAGCACAAGTCCTTGGTTCCTAAATTGCGTGGGAAAAACGACTGCGGGCGCATTGAGGGTGGTACCTGCGCATTTCACTCTCGGATTGACAAGGAGGAAAGCGGCTATGCGTATTTATCGAACAACTTTCGGGTTCGTTCTTGGTTCTATGCTTTTGTTTGCAGTTGTGGCACCAACCGCAAAGGCGGACCCCATTAATGTGTCGTACACAGTCTCCGGCAGCGCGGGAGACTGGACGCTGGACTTCAGTGTGAACAACAACCTGGCTGGGGCGGCGAATCAGAATTTTTACTTTTTTGGTGTGCTCCTTAGCTCTACCAACATCACCGGCATTCCCGCGACTTTCTATTCCTTTCCCTTTCCACCCTTCAACCCCAGCACGCTCTATGGCGGTGCGAACATAAATTACAATAACGTCTGGCTTGGTAACGGGTATGGAACGAATGCTCTTCCGGGAACGACGACCTCAGGGTTTGACGCGACGATTACGGATGCCACGGTGCCAACCTCGGTGGATTGGTTCGCCTTCACGTACGGCACCGACCCCTATTCCGGTCCCGGAGACCTCGACACCTTATCAGACGGCGCTTTAAACGCCCTTTTCGAGGGTGCCGCCTCCGCCGCAAGCACCACCATTCCCGAACCAAGTTCGCTGCTGCTGATGGGCAGCGGACTCCTCGCCGTGACTGGAGTGGTTCGCCGCAAACTACGCCTCTAGATTTTCTGTTGTGCCCTTTCCTCCCGCAGGGTCTCACGAATTTTCTTCGTGAGACCCTGTCTCCGTTAGCGCCCGCGCGTAGAACACGACTGCTCTCAGACCCACCTCCACTTCCTTCTATATATAACGATTAATTTGCGCCCAACGTTGGATTGATAAGGACGTAAATGAGGGTGATCCGTTGACGGGAGACAGGCGATTACACCGAACTTATCCCGCACGCCATTATGAGACGGGTTTGATAGCCCCTGACCTTCCGCACTGCAGTCTTACTTTGGCGGCTGAAGCCGACTCTGGAAACCGGCCAGTTATCGCACCGGTGAACGGCCCCACCCCAGCGCTGCGCCAGCCAAAATCAAGCTTTTGTGTATTGCCGACACAAAAAGAAAAGCCGGAGCGCCCGGCTCCGGCTGAACCTGGAACTATGCGGAGAACTACCGCGCGAATCTCCTCCGCACCATGCCGAACGTGGCCAGCAATCCGGTCCCGAGAAGGGACAGCGAGCCGGGCTCTGGAACAGTCGTCGTCGAACTCGTTCCGTTGAATTCGAAGTTATCAACAAAGATGTAGTCGCTACCTGTTCCTACGAGCGTCGCAGAAGCGATTCCAGGGTCGAGCAAGCCAACGAAGTCGCCCGCATTACTGAAACTGGTAATAGGCAACGCAAAACTCTCGATCAGGCTATCTGACGAATTGTAGGCGTTCAGATACCACTGGGTGTCCGAAGCGCCCCAGAAGAAGCCGAAACCGCTCGTGGTTCCGTTGAAATTGATGTTCAGGGTGTTGAACGATTTGGGATCGTAGTTGTTGTGGAGTGACTGGCCAAAGGTGTTGTAATTCCCAGCATAAGCGCCGTCAACCCACATGAGGTTGCTGTCATCCGGAGTAAACGTCACCCCGGAGAGAGTAAGCGTGGAGTACGTCCCGGGAGTAACGCTTTCAAAAGTGATGACCGTGCTTCCAACCAGACCGGGGATGGTCGTCGCACCTGAAGGCGTCGTTTGCACGTAGATCGACGAGGCCTCAACAAAGCTGGCGCTCGCAAGAGCGAAAGCAAAACACGCCAGTAAACCAACAATTCTGCGCTTGATCATGCATCCCTCCTCTTTTATTGGCTCTTCGTTGAGAGACTGTTATTTCCGACACACTGCCACGCTCTCATACTTCCGAAGTCGCTATTCTAGAGCACTTTCCTTGCCAAGTAGTTCGATCAAATTACTCATTAAGAATCAGTGGGTTGTTCTGATGGGCTTGTACCAAAGTCCCCAAAGGATGAAAGGACTTGCACAAATGTTGACCCTTTGACGCCCGTCAAGCTCAGACCGACATGGCCCTCATGGGTCACCCAGAATAGATACTCAGGCACGCACCGGACCTGATAGAGCGGGGGCACTTCTGGCGCTCCGAGACTCCAGGTGACTTGTGCGGGGCAAGCCCCGCTACACACGCGATTTTATCCAGATTGTGCCGAGTGGCGCGCCGCACTGTGCTTTTTCGCTGCTTCCAAGCGCAACATCAGCATGTAAAGCACGATTCCGACGTTGACCACGATGACCAGCAATCGAAGCCAATTTGGCTGCCGGTACAGATCGGCGGCCTCGAACGGGATGTAGATGGCGCCGGAGGCAAAGGCCAGCCACTCCGCCCAGGGGCGGATGTGCCACAATCCATAGGCCTCGACGAAGCGAAGGATCACGTAGACAGCCGCCGCGGTGGCGACCTTCCACAGGCGCACGTCGCCGAGCCGGTACATCAAGTGGATAAAGACCCCAACATAATGGTGATGGGGATTAAGGTGAAAAAACTTCAGGAAGCTCTCCGTCACTTCCCAGATATCTTTGTGCCGCATGGATAACACGCCGAGACCGGCGAGAGCGACGATGATCCCTTTGACGAATTCAACGGTGGCGACGGTGCGCACGCCTTTGATGTGTCCGGGATCGTCGATTCTGAGATGCGGGATTACGGGATGCATCTGGCGAAAATTGATCTCCGATATGCGGGGCCTGATCACGGATTCATTCTAAAACGCGGCCCCTAAAGGGGCATTTTGATTGCGAAGAGCTTGCGATATCGCTAAAGCGATGCCCTGATACGAAGCTCGCGATACGATGCTCTTGATACGACGTTCCTAACACGACGCTTGATACGGAGCTCGCGGCGCGAAGTTTCTGATCCGACGCTCCTGATTTCTCAAACTTGCTGACGGACGCTGGCTCGCAACTCCTTGACGATCTCCAGAGCGGCTTGGTGGGCGGCGGCGCCCTGAGTGACATCAAACGAGATCGCCCCGACGCGGGCATGGCCGCCTCCGCCATAGCGCTCGCAAACCTTGGCGAGATTGACGGTGGGCTCGCGCTTCGACCAGGGGTTCGACCCGACCGAAACCTTCACCCGGAATGAACTCTTGCTCAGTCCGACGCTGTAGATCGAGTCGGGATGGAGATAGTACGGGACGAACTTGTTGTAGCCTTCCTGGTCGAGGTCGGTGATGTCGAAAAAAATCGTGCCGTCTTTTTCTGTGGTGCGCTGCCGCAAAATGTCGATGGACAGTTCGTGGCGTTCGAGCAACGGCGGCAGGACAGCGGCGACGAATGGCTCCTCGAGAATCTTGGCGAGAGGATGGTAAGCGAGCAGAGGAATCAGCTTCTTGACGAAGTTGCGGTCACTGGAGGCTTCGATGGCCAGGGTCAGCTTCATGGCCGGAGCTTTCATTTCCACCGCCGACTTCGCATCTTCGTAGAGGGCGCCGTCCACAATGTCGGTCCAGTGGACCAACTCCGCCACCGGGCGGGGATCGAAGCCGAAGCGTTCTTTTGCGATCATCGCAATAAAACTTGTGCAGGACTTGAAAGCCGGGTCGTAGAACTTGCGGTTGCTCTGGTCCTGCTCGAAGTGGGCGGCATCGGCTGCGGAAAGAAAGGCGCTTTCGTGGTGATCGAACCACCAGGTAATTTTCGGCGAACTGGAATACTTGAAATCGACGATGGCATTCTCGTCGCCGTCGAACTGGCTCTCGTCGAAAAGGGCGCCGGCGCGATGCAGCAGGCCGGAGTAGACGAAGTCCACGTCGCTGCGGATTCGTTCCCGGTAGAAACGGGAGAACAGGGCGGCCGAGGAAGCCCCGTCAAAACACTTGTCGTGATAAAAGACCCGCACTCGCAATGTTGGCTTCCCTTACCCGTTTGTCGTTGTTTCTCCGGGCGTGTAGTGAAAACAAATAGATTTGCTGGTTTGGAGACTTATGTCAAGGTGGATATTGGGGTCGTATCCTAAATTAACCAGAATGGAGCCATTTTGTAATTTTGCAATCGGGTAATTTGGTAATTTGAAGGCGAGACTTCTATGGCTCTTAAATTGCAAAATTACCCGATTACCAATTTACAAAATCCTAGCCCTGCGATCATTTCTTGCGGCGGCGTATCTTAAAGTCGAAACTGACCACTCCGTTCCAGTCACGCAGCGCCACGATCGAAATCGTTCGGGTCAGGTTGTACTCCACCTGGATGATTTGCTGGTTAGAAACGGAGACGTTGGTGCTGTAGGTCAGGGTGAGGTTGTTCACCACTTGCTGCTCGACGGTGACCTGCGGCCCTCGAACCACGGCGGTTTCACTGGCCAAGCCCTGGGGATCGATCTTGACGCGGCTCGCTCCGAACAGATGCTGCAGGCGGCTGTTGACGGTGCTGTTGAGGGCCTGATTGATCAGCAGGCTGGAGGCGTCTCCGCCAAGCCCAAAGGATCCGGCCGACCCCGCAGCCGCCGACTCTTCCCGGGTGCGGCCGAGAGCCAACAGGGCGATGACATCGGCTTCGGGAAGCTGAGGCTCGGACTGCCAGGTGATTTTCAAGCCGTTGGGAACGCTGGCGTCGCCGCGGAATTGCACCGTGATGTCGTAATCGCGCACTCGCGTGGTCGCCTGCAGATCGATGATGGGCTGCGTCTTGGCTGGATTCGCGAAGGTAACATCGCCGCGCTCGAGTTCGTACTTGTTCCCATTGAAAGTGATTTCTCCTTCCAGAACCTCCACCCTTCCGAGAATTGCCGGACGCTCTGCGTTGCCCCGCACCCTGAGGTCGGCGTTACCGGAGAGCCTGGCGGCGGCCGTTTGCATCTGCAGTTCAGGAGTCGTCGCCACATGAACATCGAGCTTAAGGCGGCTCTGTAGACTATCGGTTTGCGTCAGGACGACCGTCTGCCTGCTCTTCTCGATATAGGCGCCGAAGTCAAATCCTGGAGTGACGGCCAGCTTGGTGACGACCACATCGCCGCTCAGCAGAGCGGAATTCGTGCTGCCGGTCAGCCGGACGTCCGCGTTCGCGGTGGAACTTACCCCGGGGGGATAACGCAGGCGAACATCATGGGCAGTCGCACCGAAATCGAGGAGGAACGCGCCGCTCTGGTAGGTCGCGGAGCCGGTTAGCGCCACGGTGCCGCCGCCAGTGGTTCCGCTGAGGCTCTCGATCTGGATGCGGTTGCGATCGAAAAGCAAGACGCCGTTCAGATCGCTAAGGCCGCTGGGAAAGTCGTTGTGACTGACGAAGGTGTTCTTCACTTCCAGACGCCCTTGCAGCACGGGCTGCGAGAGCGTACCGCTTGCCTTGAGGTTTACGCCCAAGGTGCCGCGCGCCAGGATTTTGGGATTGAGAGCGTGCCATAGCGACATATTGACCGAGCCGTCCAGGCCGAGGTCGAGCTCTTGAGCGCCGGCTAAATGCGCCTGGCCGTGGGCGGTGAAATCGGTTCCACTTCCCGCCAGGTGGAGGTTTTCGACGAGCAGGACTTGATTTGCGATCTCGAGGCGAATGGGATCGACATTTTGTATCTGCATGTGCTCGACTTCGGCGCTGAAAGACTGGATCTCGGCGGCGGCTTTTAGATCGCGCGGATTGCGCAGGGGACCGCGAACGTGGAGTGTCCCGTCCAGCGCAGAGGGTCCTGTGATCTTTCCCGGCAGGTAAATGCGAAGCAGCGAATTGGCACTCAAGTGATGGAAGGCCAGGTTCAGATCGGCAGGATAGTCATGATCACCGTCTAATCCGATGCTCCCTACAATGGTCAAGTCAGCTTTATCTTTCTTATCTTTATCTCTATCAAAATCAAAATCCGAGTGCGCATTGAGATCGAGCTCGCGTCCATGAGTGACCGCGTCGACGTAGAAATCTCCGGCGCGCTCCTTGTCCAGGGCGAAATCCTTGAGATGGACGTGCGCCTCGATCGAAGGCTGTTCGGGAGTGCCGCTGGCTCGCACCGTGAAGTCGGCGACGCCATCCGCGGTGAAACGGCTGATCTGCAGGCGCGGAAAACGGGCGAGATCGAGGTTACGTCCGGAAAGACTCAGGCGAAACTCGTTCTTCGACAAATCATTGTTTGACGAACCGATGTTTGACGTACTGATGTTCGACGTACTGATGGCGGCGCTCCCGGAAAGCGGGGCACCGTAGGCAGTGGCATCAATGTTGTTGAACTGAAGTTCGCCACCGGCGAGGCGTAGATCGCTCTTCAACCAGGGAACGTCCACGCCGTAGGCTATTCCGTCGTGAAGCTCGAGGTGTCCATCCCCGTGGGGATTGTAGCGCGTACCCGAAATGGTGGCGGACAGATCCAGATTGCCAGCGAAAGGCTGCGTGAGTCCGGCGAGTTGAGCGAGTTCGGCCACGTTGGCGTTGCGCAAGTCAAAATGCAGAGTAAAAGGAGCGCCCTCCAGAAGTACGCCCCCTGTGAGTTCGGCACTGGATTCGAAGCGGGCGGTGGTGTGGCCATGGATGATGGACCCATTGCGCGCGGCGAAATGATTGGCGGAGAACTGGACGGCGGTGGTGAGTGCGTCCCAGTGAACAACCCGAGAGGAGACTCGTTTGGTCGCCGGCAAGGTAGTGTCAAAGTCGTAGACTTCGAGATTTCCGTTGACGGAAAGCGCAGAGAGTTTGCCGCTGGCGTTGCCGGTAAGGCTCGCCCAGCCGTGAACGGCAAAGGGCAAATCCCGGGACCCGTAGGCCGCTTCGAGCAGCGGTGTCCACTCCCTCAGATTGTGGCTGGTGAACGAGAATCGCAGGGACGAGGATGAGGGCGGGGCCAGATTGCCGGCAGCGGTGATTTCAGAGCCTGGCGTTGTCAGGTGAAGTTGGCTCACTTCCAACTCGTCGCGCGATCCGCGATAGATGCCATCAATCTGGCCGCGCACGGGGATCTCGGCCGGGGCCGGCTTTAGCGGCGGCGCAACGTCAAGGTTCAGGCGAGTCTCCGCGTCACGGATCGAGCCCACCCAGAGCATCTCAACCTTGCCGCTCGCACTTCCGGAGAGGTCGAGGCGATCCAGTGGAAGGTTTTCTGAGCTGAGCAATTGCAAGCCCGGGAGCAGCGGGAAGCCGGCCAATTGCAAGCGCACCGAGCCGCGCTGAAGACTTCCCGGCGAGACTCGTCCTATCACATGACGCCGCCCAGCGGTTGACGACGGTTCTTGCAAGCCTTCCAACGAGCTTTGGAGCGAATTCTGCCAGTTCGTCACGTCGGCATCGCCTTGCAAGTCGCCGCCGAGCAAATTCGCCTTGATCGAGGAAACGTGGAAGCGCTCCGGGGTGATGGAGAACCCTGCGTTGATGCGGCCATTTCGCATCGACACCTTACCATTCGACCATTCGATGTCTTTGGCCTGCACGGTTCCCTGGGTGGAAAAATCCTGCAGGTTCCAGGAAAGTTTGCCTTCGAACTGGGCAGTACCTTTCTGGGTCGATGCGGTGCGAACTTGCATCTGCCGCGAGAGGGACGCGAATTCGCCGAGATCCGCGACGCCATGATAATCACCGGTCAGATGTGGGTTGTGAAAGTCCTGCAGACGGCCCGCGAAGTGAAATTCAGATTTTCCGGAAGTCACCGTCAAACTGCTGATGTCGGCGCGTCCGCGGGCCAGAACCAGCGAAGCATCCGCCCGCAACGCAAACGCGGGGTACTGCTGGAAGCGCGTGGTGACGCTTCCCGCGGCTACATGGGCTTCGTATTGCCGCCGCAGCAAGGAGTAGTTCAAAAGCAGCGCCAGGTCGCGGGCGTCAAAATCGAACGGCATTTTTTTGTCTTCCCAGAGGAGCTCGCCCCGCTGCACCTCGATGCGCGAAACCGAGAGCGAGATGAGTTGCTCCACCGGCCCCTGATTGGAAAAACGGCTCACTTGCGGCGAGGGAACGTTGGTGGTGCCATCGGGATAGGCAATGACGTGGGCGACAGGGTGCTCGAGCACTAAAGAATGCAGTCCGATTGTGGTACTGAGGAGCGAAATAATTTTCAATTCCGCCTGCAGACGGTCGATCCGCAGAAACGGGATCTGGTCCGAAGCTTCGCGACCGTGGATGGTCAGGTTGCGAGCATCGATGCGCAGGCGGAACGGGATGGTGTGCAGTTCCCCGAGTTCGACGCGGCCGCCCGTGATTTTCTCAACCGACGCGACCACGCGGCGGCGGACCATCTTCTGAAAGGAATCGGTAGTGACGTACCAGGCGAGCAGGCCGAATGCGATCAGGCTGAAAACGCAGAATGCCAGAAAGAGTTTCCACAGGATGCGGCGGCGCACGGGAGGAACAGGACCGGTCGAGGGTTCATTAGGGGGCTCGAACGGAGACTCGGTCGGCGGCTCGGTCAACGGTTCTGCTCTCCGGCCTTGGATTCAGGAGTCGCGACATGGCTCCCAGAGCGCAGACTCGCCAGCCACCCGGAGAGCAGTTCGTTCATTTTTTTCTCAGCCAGTAAATCTTTGATTCGGCCAAAGACTTCGGGCAATGGCGTTGCGCGACTGCCGGCCTTTTTCATCTCCGGCAGCAGTTGATCGTGATAGTAGGTTTCCACCGCGTGCTGATCGATCTGAATCGCGGGCCGCAAACGGTCTTCCACGAGCTTCATGAGCTGGATCTGGTCGCCCAGACGTTTCTCCAGCGAGCTTTGGGTCAGCCCATAACGTTGCAGCGTGGCACGCCAGCCGTCGTCGGTGCCGCAGTCAGGATGGAGCTTGCAGACTTCCTTGCGGACTAGGTTACGGAGTTCGGCAACGCGGGCAGCGACCTCGTCGGCGGGAGCCGGTTGAGACGGCCGAACCTGTTCCCGCAGCAGTTCCTGATCGATCAAGCGATCGAGGGCGGCGTTGCGCTCGGCCGAGGTGAACGAGTCCGGATCGCGGGCATTCGAAAAGGCTTCGAAGGCCACTTCCTGCTCCCAATCGCTCTGCAAAACCACGTGGCCGTTGACGTTGGTGACTACACGATCGACGATCTGACCGCCCATCGATGGGACCGCCAGCGCCATGCTGAGCGCTAGCGCAAGAGCGCAATGCTGTCCGATTTTGATGCTTGCTGGTATTGAGCCGGGCTTCCCTGCCCGGCCTGACCCTTCGACTGCGCTCAGGGCAGGCTCGCGAGGGCGCCCGTCGCTCCACAACATTGCGCGTTTGACCATGCGGAGTTTCATCAGAAAGACTGTCCGACGCTGAACGAAAAGTTGAAATGCCCGGCACGTTGGTAGCCAAACTGTCCGACCTGCTGCCCAGTCACGTTGTTGGTCGTGATGTTCGTATAGCTGGGAAAGTACGGTGGATTTAAATTGTAACCGAAGTCGAAGCGCAATGGTCCGATCGGCGTCTGATAACGTACTCCCAGGCCAATGGCCTGCGAAGCATAGTTGTAACTGCACTTCAGGTGCGTGACCTCCTGAAAACAGAAATCCTGGCCGGGCTGGTGAAAGCGTCCCAGGCTGGGGAACATTTCCTGGGGCCGCGCAAAAACATTGCCCATATCCTCAAAAACCGTAAAACCGATGTTGTCCCGAAGGTAAGGCACCATAACGTTTGGAAACCGCATCTCCAGGCTGTTGAGGAACACCGCGCTGCCGCCGACGGGATATCCGGTGAATGGGTCGCGAGGTCCTGCCTGATTTAACCCGAAGCCGCGATTGGAGTTGCCCCCGCCGTTGTAGAAGCGCTCCGGCAGCGGAATAAGAGTTTCTCCGGCTGCCACCGTTTGCGCCGGATCCAGTAGGACCGTGCTCCCGAAACGGTTCTCAATTCCGACGGTGGTGGAACGGGCGAAGACGAATCCTTGTCCGGTGCTGCGATTTCGAGAAAACGTGTGATAGGTGGAGTTCTTGGCCAGAAACCGGCTGAAGTCGGCCTCGGAGCCAAAATAGCTAGCGGCAACGCCGCCTTCGACGGTGGTGTAGCTGCCGCGCGTGCTTTCCAAATCGCTATCGCGCCGGTTGCGAATGTAGATGAAATTAGGAGTTCCTACCCGGGTTGGCTGCGAGAGAAGCGGGATGAGGTTGCTGGTGACCTCAATATTGCTGGCCTCCACGCGGCGGTAACTGAAACGGTAGGCGAAGGTCGTCAGTTCGCGGTCCTGCACTTTGTACAGCACTTGCAATAGCTGGAAGGTTTGCTCCAGTCGTTTCGAGGTAAAGGTGGAGACGTCTACGGTGTTGTCGTAAAGTCCGGTGGAGGTAAAACGAAGTTTGTCCAGGTTGAACAGTTTGGGAATGTCGTAATTGATGATCGCTCGCTGCTGCAGGCGGCCGAGGGTACCCTTCATGGTGATGGTCTGATGGCGACCGCCCACGTTAATGCGGTTGACCCCTAAGGACACCATGGGGCTGACGCCGGTCGCTCCGAGTGGCTGATTGACTCCGTATGAGGGCTGTCCGGTCTGGAATTCGAAACCGACGCCATAATCGAAGGTGTAGCGATCGGCTTCGCTCGTGGTGACGAGCACGTTCTTGCGCGACTCGGTGCCGTCCGGGTTCTGGATGGCCGTATTCACCTGCTTGAAAAGGCCGAGGTCGTACAGGTGGCGCTGACTCTCCAGCATGTCCTGCTGGCTGAGGGGCGCGCCCGCCTGCACCCGCATTTCCCGGCGGGCGACTCCGGGGCGGGTGTGGTGCAGACCATCGAGAAAAACCTGGTTGACAAAAAATTGCTCGCCTTCATGAATCGTGAAGGTGACGCCAACCTGCGGCAGTTTGTCTGGCGACGGAACCGGCACGTAGGCGACGTCGACGGTGGCATTCGAAAAACCATTGTCGAAATACTTGCTCAGAATCGTGTCGCGGTCATCCGCCAGACTGGATTCGTCAAAGCCCTGCCTTTCTTCAGTCTGAATTTCGGGAAGCTCTTCCTGCGGAAGCGTATAAGTGCCCTCGATGCGGACCCAGGCCACGCGCGTCTGCGGGCCCTCTTTGACAACGATCTGGATCGCCAGCAGCGAGGGATTACCCTGATACCCGGTAACCAGTTTGCTGTTGACTTCGGCCTGCCGGAAGCCACTTGCCCGATACAGACTTTGAATATTCCGCACATCTTCTTCCAGCCAGACTTCGCTGTAACGCCCGTGACTGAAGAGGCGTCCGGCGGCTTGGTTCTGCATGCGCGCGCGAAGCTGGTCGCCGGAAAAAAATCGATTGCCAGAAATGTGAATGGCAGTGAGTTTGTGGCGGTCCCCGGCATTGATGGCATAAACCACCTGCACATTCTTGCCGTCCAGCGCGTTGTGCTGGCTCACGCTGACGGTGGCCTCGAAGTAGCCAAGGGTCTGAAGATGGTTCTGGACGTTGCGCCGGCCTTCGTTGAGTAGATCATCGTCGACCGCGCCTTCTTCATAGATTGGCACCAGCTTTTTGAGTATGCGCTGGCTGAGTCGGAAACCCTCGGCGACAATCTCCACCACCGGACCGCGGTCCACCTTGAAAACGTAATCCACAGTGTTGCGCTCGGGATGGTAGGTGGGGTTGGCGGCCGAGACCTGAACGAGCAACCGGTCCTGCTTCTCATAGCGACGGCGAATTCGTTGCAGAGCGCGCGTAATGCGATTCGAGAGGACGGGATCGCCGGAATGCAGTTTGGCGATGTCCTTGAGCTCTGCAATGGAATAGCCGGCGTCGCCTTCCAAGCTGATCTCTCCGACTATAGCGCGCGGCCCGCGGACGATATGGAAGGTCAGATTGACCTGGTGTTGCTGCGCGTCGCGCTGTTCGGAGATTGTCACTTTCGACCGGTGGAATCCGTTTTCTTCCATCACTCGCTGGATACCTGCCCGGGCGCGGTCGATTTTCTCTGGAGCGTAGAGTTCGCCGAGTTGCAAGCGGGTGGCGCTTGCCAGTTGGTTCGCGGACGGATTGGTGGAAACGCCTTCCATCGTCAGCATGCCTACGAAAAAATTGGCGACGGTCAGAAAGCGCAGCCGGACGCCGGCGGTTTCGGTGCGATCCGCTTCGGCCTGAATATCGGAAAACCGTCCGGTGGCAAAAAGAGCTTGCATCGCGTCGTGCAGGGTTTCGCGCGTGAGAGGTTCGCCGATCTTGAGCGGCGTGGCCGCCAGCAGCGCAACCGCTTCTTCCGGCGGAACGCCCGGCAACTCGATCTGATCAATCGCCAGGCCGAGATAGGGCGTGATGGTTCCGAACTGTGCGCCGAACTGTGCGCTGGACTGTAAAGGCGATTCGGGGAGTTGCTGCGGGGCGGGGGATGAACTCTGCGCCCAACTTGCTCCGTGCGCGAGCAGCAACGAAACGACCAGCAAAAATCGGACGCCGAACCAGGAATTGCTGTGACCGCAGGAAGCTGCCGAGCTGCGCTCGGCTTGGACGGCCGGGGCGGCCGTCCCTACGCGACCATGGACCCTTCGACTGCCCCCTCGGCTTCGCTCGGGGCTTCGGCAAAACGGGCAGGCTCGCGAGGGCGCCCGTCCCCACACGAGCAAGCCATCCCGAAATTCAGGCGGGTCAAACATGAAATCTTTCGGGTTCGATGAATCGCTCAACGGCACACGTTGCTCGCAAGAACAAAGTTTGACGACCGGAACCTATAATACTGGTTGGGAAGGCTGGGAAAGGTAATCGCTAAGGTTATTGCTTTGGAAATGGACGACCGTTACTCGCGGCAGGTGTTGTTTAAGGAGATCGGGGCGGAGGGGCAGAAAAAGCTGTCGCAGTCCCGCGTGGTCATCGTCGGAATCGGCGCCACCGGTTCTGCCTTGGCCTCGTTGCTGGCGCGTTCGGGCATCGGGACGCTGCGGATTCTCGACCGCGACTATGTAGAGACCAGCAATCTGCAGCGGCAATCATTGTTCGATGAGAACGATGCGCGCGAATCGGTGCCGAAGGCGATCGCGGCGGCGCGGCAGATGGCACGCTTCAACTCGCAAATCACCGTCGAGCCGCATGTCGCCGACCTGACCCCGGCGAACGTCGATTCCCTGCTTGGCGGCTGTGACCTGATCCTGGACGGTACTGACAATTTCGAAACCCGCTACCTGGTCAACGACTATGCGGTGAAAAACTCCGTGGTGTGGATTTATGCCGCAGCGGTCGCGAGTTATGCCGTGACCATGAACATCCTGCCCGGCGAAACGGCATGCCTGGCCTGCATCTTTCCAGAAGCTCCCCATGGGACCGTGGAGACCTGTGAGACGGCCGGCATTTTGAATTCTGCCGTGAACCTGGTGTCGTCGATTGCGGCGGCCGAGGCGCTGAAGTTTCTGGTGGGCGCCCGCGCGAAAATGCGGCGGACGCTGCTGTCGTGGGACGTCTGGACGAACGAACGGGCGGAGTTGGCAGCAGGTCATCCGCGGGCGGGATGCCGCACTTGCTTGCGAGACTTTGTTCATCTGTCGGGTGAAGGACGGCCTCACATTACGTTGTGTGGCAGGAATTCCGTGCAGATTCACGAACGGCAGCGGCCGGTGGACTTTGTCGAACTGAGCACCCGCCTTCAGCCTCACGGCAACGTTCGCCACAACGAGTTTGTGCTGAAGTTCTGGCGCGAGCCGTACGAAATGACACTATTTCCCGACGGCCGGGCGATCATCAAAGGGACGACCGACACGGCCATTGCGCGCAGTCTTTACGCCCGATACGTAGGTAGTTGAGATCAACGGAGCGACTGGCGTCCCTTCGGCAAGCTCAGGGCAGGCCCTCGCTCGTTCGACAATGCCGAGGCGGGGCGGGGACGCCCGGCGCTCCACTAGAAGCTGGACTAATCCATTGCAGGTTGTGCGCAGCAGTTTTCACCAGCCTTGACCACGAGGCGGGTAAGAGTTTCAGCGGTTTAGCCGAGAGCGCCGCGAATCTCCGAACATTCTGGCTATCTTTGGCCCAGCGGGGAACTGGCCAGCAAACTGCACTTGCACCAGGGAAGTGTTAGCCCCGTGGAGGCAGTATGCGACCCTATTTTGTTCTGATGGCAGTAGTTTTGATGGCAGTAGCGGCTTTTGGGCAACAGCCCGTTCCTCGCCCAGGCGCTTGCTTTTATGGATGCGGCCCGTTTATCCCGCAGGTGACCACGCCGATGGTGTCCCTGCAAACGGTTTCGCCGAATCCAGTGGGAGCGAGCAACGCCACCACAGGATTAATCGCCGGCGCGACCAACGCGACCCTTTCGCAGGTTCAGGGATCGACGAGTTCGGATTACACGGTGGTCGTGTGGTACGAAGGCGGCGGCGCTCCGCTGACGACCTCGCAGGTCCACCTGTGGCCCGAACAGGTTGGGCGCGAAGGTCGTCCTATGCACGGCGCGATGCGCGAAGAACGTCCGCGTGAAGACCATCTGCGCGGAGAAACCCGCAGCTGGATGTACTTCACGGGACGGGAACACACTTCGGACGCGGCGCTGGTGGCGAGCGAAGCGAAGGGCGTCAGGAAGGCCGCTCACGTCTATAACAACGACGACGTCACGCGCCAGAATGACAAAAATGGCGATGTGAAATACGACGGCAAGACGGAGAAGATGTAGAAGGCAGCTTTTAGCTTTTAGCTCCTGGCTGTTGGCTCCCGGTCGCGACCTTGCTGCGGCCACTGGGAGCCTTTTTCTTCTGTCCCGAACTAATCTTCAAGCTTCCGCACGGAATTGTGTTTTCTTCGGTAGAATCCTGCTCTGTGGTTAAGGAAGAATCATGCGCAAACTGATCGTCACCGTCCTCTTCATGCTTGCTTGCTCTGCCGCTCTCATCGCCCAGGCTCTCTCGCCCCAGGTGCGCGGTTTTGTGAAGGTGGACGCGCCCGCAGTGGCCCTAACCCACGTGCGCGTGATTGACGGCACGGGTGCGGCCGCCCGGGAAGACCAGACAATCGTGATCTCCAAAGGAAAGATCGAGTCGGTTTCCGACGCCGCGTCGGCGAATGTTCCGAAGGATGCCAAGGTGCTCGACCTGAACGGTTACAGTGTCATCCCCGGTCTCGTGGGCATGCACGACCATATGTTCTATCCCATGGGCAACGGCATCTTCGGCGAGATGGCATTCAGCTTTCCCCGTTTGTACCTTGCCGGCGGAGTGACGACCATTCGCACCACAGGTTCGATCGAGCCCTACACCGATCTTGAGCTCAAGAAGCAGATTGATAAGGGCGAAACGCCCGGCCCGAAGATCCAGGTTACCGGCCCGTATCTTGAAGGCGCAGGCAGTTGGGCGCTGCAGATGCATCAGCTTGCTGGGCCTGACGACGCAACCAAGACCGTCAACTTCTGGCTGGATCAGGGCGTCGACAATTTCAAGGCCTACATGTTCATTACTCCCGCGGAACTTTCCGCTGCCGTGAATGCGGCCCACCAGCGTGGCGCCAAAGTTACCGGACATCTTTGCTCCATCGGCTTTCGGGAAGCCGCTTCCATTGGCATTGACGACCTGGAACACGGTTTGCTCGTGGACACGGAATTCTTTCCCTGGAAAAAGCCCGGCGAGTGTCCCGAGAAACTCGACTATGAGTTCATTTCCAAGCTGGATGTAGAAAGGGGTCCGCTGCACGACATGATCATGGACCTCGTTCAACACCACGTCGCAGTTACTTCGACGCTGCCGGTATTCGAGATGGGGGTTCCGGGACGTCCCACGATCCAGCAGCGTATTCTCAATGCCCTATCGCCCGATGCGCGCAGCTCGGTACTCAACAACAAAGTGCGCGCCAGCGATGCGAGTGTGATCCGGCAGCGATACCAGGCCGACTCATCCCCCTGGCCGGCCGCCTTCAAGAAGGAGATGGAATTCGAGCACGCTTTTGCGCAAGCGGGCGGGTTGCTATTGGCCGGACTCGATCCCACCGGCATGGGAGGCATAATCGCAGGCTTCGGGGATCAGCGCGAGGTGGAATTGCTGGTTGAAGCGGGATTCACGCCGCTGGAGGCAATTCACATTGCGACTGCAAACGGCGCGCAGTTCCTGGGAGAATTGGACCGCGTCGGCACCATCGCTCCCGGCAAGCAGGCGGATTTGGTCGTGATCAAGGGCGACCCATCGAAGCAGATCGACGATATCGAGAACGTTGAGACCGTATTCAAAGACGGTATCGGCTACGATTCGGCCAAGCTGATCGAATCGGTTCGCGGCGTGGTTGGGAGCCGATGAACGAGCCCGATCTGAATGCCAGCCGATGCCGTCTTCTACCATTCGTTCTGCAACTCGCGCGGCAATCTGCTATCTTCGTCGGTTGATTCTCTCCACACATGCCATGCAGGCGCCGCTCGGCGCCGAGGATGAGTGCCTCGATGGTTGATACTGCTCGGGTTGAAACTGCACGACCGGAACCGTCTCGTCTTTACCGCTGGACTGTGCTGCTGTTCGTCAGCCTGGCGATGGGCGGCAACTACTACATCTACGACAGCATTAATCCGCTGGAACGCATTTTTATCGAGAAGCTGGGTTTTTCCGCGACGGCGTTCGGGTGGTTGAACTCGTCCTATAGCGTAGCCGCGGTTTTGACCCTGCTGATCGGCGGCATCATCATTGACCGAATTGGCACCAAGAAGGCGATTACGTGCTTTGCCGTCATTTGCCTGCTGGGAGCGACACTGACCGCTGCGCGCGGGCAGCCCGGCGTGATGATTGCCGGCCGCACCGTGCTTGGTCTGGGCGCCGAATCCATGATCGTTGCGGTCACGACCGTGCTCGCCAAGTGGTTTAAGGGCAAAGAGCTGAGCTTCGCCTTCGGGATCAACCTCACCATTGCGCGTCTGGCCTCGGTGGCGGCTGACAACTCGCCGACCTGGGCGAACAAAGCGTTCTATCCTCAGGGCCCGGCAGGCGAGCCGAGCTGGCAGAGGCCGTTGTTGATCGCCGTCGGCGCCGGGCTGATGGCGGTAGTCTGCTCGGTCATTTATTGGGTGCTCGAAAGCCGGGCAGAAGGCCGCTACCTACTGGGACATGCCGGCTCCATCGACAAGCTGGAGTTCGGGCAGAGTTTTCGTGTTCGCGGATTGCCGTTCGGGCAAGCGGTTATTAAAATTTGGGGTGCTCTTAGAGACTTTTTTCGATTTAATCCGTCGTATTGGTTCGTGGTCGGGCTCTGCTTCACGTTCTACTCCGCAATCTTTCCCTTTCGTACATTTGCCATCGACTTTTTCACCAACAAGATCCTGGCCGCCCATGGCGGCATAAGCGCTTCGGAAACGATGCGGGTGCTGGCGCACGAGCGGGCGGGAATGTTCAACAGCCTGCTTCCCCTTTCGGCCATGGTTGCGACCCCGCTTTTCGGACTGCTCTCCGACAAGATCGGAAAGCGCGCGTTTTTGATGATGTTCGCCTCGATCCTGCTGATGCCGGTCTATCTGATGATGGGATACACCAATGTTTCGCTCTACGTGCCGGTCTGCATGATGGGGGTCGCGTTCTCGCTGATTCCAGCAGTCATGTGGCCTTCGGTCGCATATATCGTCGACCAGTCAAGATTGGGTACCGCTTACGCTTTGATGACCCTGATTCAACAGATCGGGTTCTTCATCCTGAACCTGCTGATTGGCAAGGCCAACGATTACGCCCACGCAGGACTGGATAATCCGGGGGGATACGGGCTCGGAATGTGGATCTTCTCCATCCTCGGCTTCGTCGGGCTTACCTTCGCCATTCTGTTGCGGATTCGCGAAACCGGTCCGCACGGGCATGGGTTGGAGACGATCACGGCAAAGGGATAGCAAGTGGAGAGACGGGCGTCCTCGCCCGTCTCTCCACAAACCGAGTTACGAAAGTGATCTAGGGGCCAACTCCGCCGGGTACTTCGGCGGATCGATTCATCCGGCAAGCTACGGTTTTTGGTATTCTGACAGCTTAGGAACGGTCGAGAACGCTTCCGCGACTCGTTCGGCAAATTCGTACAACGAAAAGAGTTTGAAGCCGCATCTGAACGGGTAGCGGCCGGAAAAGGTGACTTGACCGACCCGAAGCAACGCATCACAGAAGCAGAAGCAATTGCGCAGGCGAAGCAAGGCCACGAAGCTGCGTTCGAAGTCTTGTATCACCTGCACAAACGCCGCGTGTACTCGCTATGTTTGCGCATGGTCTCCAATCCCGCGCAGGCCGAAGACCTGGCCCAGGAAGCATTTCTTCAGCTATTCCGCAAGATCAGCACCTTTCGCGGCGAGTCTGCCTTCTCCACCTGGTTGCACCGTATGACGGTCAACGTCGTCCTGATGCAACTGCGCAAGAAGGGACTGCCGGTGGTGTCGCTCGAAGAGACTCTGGAAGCCGACGACCAAGCTCCCAGAAAAGAATTTGGTACCAAGGACGTGAAACTGACGGGCTCCGTCGATCGCCTGCAATTGCAGCGGGCGATCGACCGGCTGCCGCCGGGCTATCGAACGGTTTTTGTGCTGCACGATATTGAAGGGTTCGAGCATAACGAAATTGCCGAAATAGTCGGATGCTCGATTGGCAACAGCAAGTCGCAGCTTCACAAGGCACGATTAAAGCTGCGGGATTATCTGAAGTTCATGAGAGCCGAAAAGGCCAAGACTGGTTAATGGAAGTGCGGTATTGGGGAGAGTTTGCTATGAAGTGTTCCGATGTAGAGCGAGTTCTGCCGGAGCTCCTCGATGGCGCGGCAGACAGTGCGTTTCAGACTGAATTTGAGACTCACGTGAAGTCCTGTCCGGCTTGCTCGGAGCTGGTCTCGGACCTGAATCTGATCGCGAGCGAAGCCCGGGAACTGGCAGCAAGCGAAGAACCGGCGCCGCGGGTGTGGGTGCGAATTGCGGCGGAATTGCGCGCTGAAGGGCTGATCCATGAGCCCGAACCCACACTCGAGTCCACACCGATTTCCGCGCCTGTACGGCCCATCCTTCTCCCAACTTCTCCTCAACGGCGATGGATCTCGACCGCGTGGTGGTTAGCGCCAGTTGCGGCGGCGCTGCTGGCGGCAGGCTCTTACGTGGTAAGCCATAAGCCAGCCTCGCAAGTGGCGAAACAGCAAGCTCCGGCAACTCCGGTGACGTCCCCGGTTCCAGTGGCGTCCCCAGTTCTTCCAGAGACCTCGGCGGTTACGACGGCTTCGGTGCCTACCCCGGCTCCGCAACAACTGGCGCAGAAATCGGCTAAGCCAATGGATGCGGCAGGACCCGCGGTAGAACCGGCGCCAAGCGCGGAAGATCAAGAATTTCTGAGTGTGGTTTCTACCCGTGCCCCTTCGATGCGGGCCACGTATGAAAATCAATTGCAGGCGGTGAATGCCGATATCCGGGAATCGCAGGCTTACTTGGATCGGAATCCGGGGGACGCAGACGCCCGGCAGCATCTGATGGATGCGTATCAACAGAAAGCACTTCTTTATCAGATAGCGTTGGATCGTATTCAATAACGGAAGGGCGGGCCGGCATTGCCGGCCGCAGGGGCGGCGTTTTATGGCGAGTCTCCAGCAAGCGAGTCTTCAGAAAACCACGGTCGCAACTCTGGTTCTGGCAAGCTGCCTGGCGTCGGCGGCTCTGGCTGAGACCAAGAAGGAATACCGTTTCACGGTCGGCCCCAACGCGAATGTTTCCGTGGATACGCAGTACGGGGCGATTTCGGTAAAGCCTGGGAGCGGCAATCAGGTCGTGGTGACGGCCACGCTCAAGTCGGACATCGTGGAAGTCGACAACCAGCAAAATGGGAACCGGATTGAAATCGCGTCACACCTGCTGCGGGGCGTGGACCAGCAAGCGGGCCAGGTCGACTACGAATTGCTGATTCCGCCCGACGCTACCCTGAATCTCCATTCTTCGACCGGTCCGCTGTCGGTGGAGCGGTTGCAGGGCGACTTAACCCTGGAAGGCACGGATGCGGTGGTGAATGTTCGCAATGTCGGGAATGGTCATGTGCACGTCCGGACGATGCGCGGTCCGATCACGCTGACCGATGTCCGCAACGGCCACGTTGAGATCGCTTCCATCAGCGGCGACATCCATTTGAAGTCGGTCACGGGACCGCTGGTGCAGGCGAATTCCGGCAGCGGAAAGATTTTCTACGATGGTGATTTCGGCTCCAGCGGCGACTATCGGTTCACCACCCACACCGGTGATATCGAGGCCCTGGTGCCGGCGGACGTCTCGGCCGATTTCCGGGCGCACTCGGTGCTGGGGCGAGTGCAACACGACTTTCCTCTCCAACCCAGGCACTCCCGGTTTTCCGAGGAAGTGGGACGTTCCTTCGTTGGCACTACCGGCAAGGCAGCATCGGAAGTCGTGCTGCGCTCTTTCAGTGGTAAAATCCGCCTCAAGCAACGCTGAAGAGAATCAGGAGTCAGGTCCTAGGTGTCAGGTCTCAACACGCCTGGCGACATCGCCCTTTATATGCCCGGGAGTGCCATGGGAGTGCGCGCGGTGTTTCTGGTGGGATTCATGGCTTCCGGCAAGAGCAGCGTGGGGCAGGAACTCGCCCGGCGGCTGAACTGGGATTTTGTGGACCTGGATGCCCGAATCGAGTCCCGCGAGCGGCAAACCGTTCCCGAGATTTTTCGGGAGAGAGGTGAACCCGGGTTTCGGCTTGTCGAAGCCGCAACTCTTCGCGATCTGACGGAATCGCTGGAGCGCGACACCGTGGTCGCGCTCGGCGGCGGAACGTTCGCGCAGCTAAAGAACCGGGAGTTGCTGCGGCCTTGGCCCTCGGTATTCCTGGATGTGCCGCTGGACGAACTCTGGCGCCGAAGTTTGGAGGACGCGACGAAACGGCCTTTGCGAAAAGATGATCCGACCGAGTTCGCCCGTCTATATGAGTACCGGCTGCCGTTCTACCGTCAGGCGAGCGTGACCGTCGTAACCTCAGGTAAAGATCTGGCGTCCCTTTGCGCTGAGATCGAGCGTACTTTGCAGTTTCGGGGAGGCACTGAGGCCGAAGGCTCGTCCCCGGCCCGCCCCGCTCATTTCGGAACAGGAGAATCACAGTGAAGTTGTCTTTGTCTTATCGGTTGCTCGCTTTCATGATGGCGGTGGTTTGGTGCATGGCGGCATGGGCCACTCCCATGCCAAAAGAAAAGGAGAAGGAACACGAGGGGAAGGAAGTCGACTCCGGTTCCTTCGGCGTGTTCCAGAGTGGCCATCGTGTAGGAACCGAGACATTTTCGATTTATCAGACCGCCCACGGCAGCGTCATCCAGTCCGAGTTCAAGACGGAGAATGCTCCCACCGAGGCCGTGCAAACTTCCGACATGCAGCTTACCGCCGGCGGGGACATCCGTCGCTACGAGTGGAAGGAGCTGAGTCCGGAGAAAGCAGAATCGGTGGTGCTTCCGAATGATGATTTTCTGAACCAGAAGTGGAGCGCTGGACCCCAGGAGAAAGAACACGAGCAGCCCTACCTACTGCCAGCATCGACCAGCATTCTGGACGACTACTTCTTCGTTCACCGCGAAGTGCTGGCCTGGAAGTTTCTAGGCGCAATCTGCAAACAGGAAAAAGGGCAAGTGCAGTGCCCGCTCAAACAGCGGACCCAGTTCGGAACCATGAACCCGCACCAACATTCTTCGGCGCCGATCAGCGCGGAGTTCCTCGGCCGGGAAAAGGTGAGCCTGAAGAATGGGCAGCAGGACCTGATCAAACTGGAGCTGAAAAGCGACGCGGGGACATGGCAACTGTGGCTCGACGATCAATTCAAGGTCATGCAGATGTCCGTTGTGGGAGAGAATACCGAAGTGGTCCGCGATTAGGCGGAAGGAGCAAGACGACGGCCCGCTGAAGGTCAGCCCCTTTCGGAATTGGATTGCTCTCTGTTTCAAGCCGTACGATGGGAGTGGGCACTTGCAAGAAGTCGTTCGCGGGAGCGGACTGGTTGGGATAACTCTTGACGATTCTTGATTCACGCACGTCGCGCGTGCTGTTCACGGCTCTCCTGTTCGCCTTGGGGCTGGGCTTTCTCTATGCGGCGCGGCGAACCCTGATTCTGTTCCTTTTCGCCATCTTTTTTGCCTATCTCATTAATCCCGCCGTGGGGCGCCTGGAGAAACTGGTGCGCAGCCGCAGCTGGGCGATCGCGATCATTTATTTCCTGCTTCTCGTTGGTCTGGGGGTGTTCGGCTCCTTTGTGGGGCCGAGGATTGCCCGGCAAGGCGAGCGCTTGGGAGCGTCGCTGCCTGGACTGATGGATCAGGCCGGCACCGGCCAGCTCTCCGGCCAGATCGGCCAGCTTACCGCGCAGATCGGAAAGGAACACGGCTGGACCCAAGAGACCCAGAAACGCATTCAGAGTTTCTTGCTGAATCACCGGGAAGACTTATCCAGCCTGGCGAAGCGCATCGGCGTTCGCGCGGCCGAAGCGGCGCAGCAAGTGTGGTTGCTGTTTCTGGTGCCCATCCTCGCCATTTTCTTTCTGAGCGATGGTGGCAGCTTCCATGAAGTGTTGCTGGCGCTGGTGCAGTCGCGCTCGCAGCGCGAGTTTCTGCAGGATGTGTTCCAGGATCTGAACCAGATGCTCGCCCAATTCATTCGCGCCCAGTTGACCCTGGCGGCGTTTTCGCTGCTGGCGTACACCGCAGTTTTGAGTGCGATGCGAGTTCCGTACGCGCTGATGCTCGGTACTGCCGGAGGCGCGATGGAGTTCATCCCCGTGGCCGGACCGCTGCTGGCGGGGGCTGCGATGATGGGCGTTGCGGTTCTGGCGGGATACGCGCACTGGGCCTTCCTGCTGTTGTTTTTGATCGTCTGGCGGCTGATACAGGACTACGTAATCTCTCCCCGCGTTATGGGAGTCAGCGTGGAATTGCACCCACTGGCAGCTTTGTTCGGGGTTCTCGCGGGCGGCGAAATCGCCGGAGTGCTCGGCGTCTATCTCTCCATCCCGGTGATGGCCGGATTGCGCATCGTCTGGCGCCGCTGGCGCATCTACGCCGAAAAACGCAAGTTCGGACCTCTCAACGAGTACTCGTTTCCCCAGGAACTTGGCCAAGGCCGAAGCTAGGCCGCATCATCTGGCCTTTCAGTATCGGGCCGCGACCTCTATTCTTCACACTTTTATTCTTCGCACTTTCCACGTCCGATTTTACGCGGTGCCTGCGGCGGCATTTCCCGCAGAAATTT
This sequence comes from Terriglobales bacterium, assembly GCA_050012595.1. Classification (GTDB taxonomy): domain Bacteria; phylum Acidobacteriota; class Terriglobia; order Terriglobales; family Acidobacteriaceae; genus Acidiflorens. The sequence continues at coordinate 277,712 of JBEKGW010000003.1, read as the reverse complement.
CGCTGGTATAAAATCACAACTTATCTTGTTTATCAAAATATGTCGAACAAACTTCCTGTAGGAATCCTCGGTGCCACGGGCATCGTCGGGCAGAGATTTATCCAAATGCTCGAACGTCACCCGTGGTTTGAAGTGTCGTGGCTTGCCGCTTCCGATCGTTCGGAAGGCCGGCCCTATGCCGAAGCTACGCGCTGGCGTTTGAAAACTGCCATTCCCGCTGACGTCGCCAAAATGACAGTTGCGCCCGCTAAGCCCGAAGGCGCCCCGAAAGTCATTTTCGCCGCCCTCGATGCCTCGATCGCCCGCGAACTGGAGCCGCAGTTTGCCGCAGCCGGCTGTGCCGTTGTCTCGAATTCGAGCGCGCTACGCATGCAGGCTGACATTCCGCTGGTGATTCCCGAGGTCAACGGCGATCATATCCAGCTCATTGAAACTCAACCCTGGCGGCGCAAATCCGGCGGCTTTGCCGTCACCAACCCCAACTGCTCGGCCATTGGACTGGTGCTGGCGCTGGCTCCGATACATCGTCGTTTCGCGCTGGAGACGGTGATGGCGGTAACCATGCAGGCGATCAGCGGCGCCGGATATCCAGGAGTCGCTTCGCTCGATATTCTCGGCAACGTCATCCCTTACATCGCCAAGGAAGAAGAGAAGATGGAAGAGGAGACGCAGAAGTTGCTGGGGACGCTGAACGGTTCGCGCGTAGATCCTGCACCCTTTGCCATGAGCGCGCAATGCAATCGCGTCGCCGTGGAAGACGGCCATACTGAGTCGGTTGCGGTTCGACTGAGACAGAAGGCCCAGCCGGAGGAGATGATCGCCGCCTGGAACGATTTTCGCGCCGAGCCGCAGCAGTTGCATCTGCCGAGCGCACCCGCGCAACCTGTCGTGTACATGACTGCGCCGGACCGTCCGCAACCGCGCTTCGACTGTGACCTCGGCGCGGGCATGACCACCTCGGTCGGCCGCTTGCGCAAATGCAATGTGCTCGACTGGAAGTTTACGGTGCTTTCGCACAACACAATTCGCGGCGCGGCCGGCGCGGCCCTGCTCAATGCTGAACTTCTCAAGGCAAAGGGATACCTCGGGTGAGACAATTCTCCGCCAGCCCCAAGGAGCACCCCCGCCTATGATCGTCATGAAGTTCGGCGGGACTTCCGTACAAGACGCGAAAGCGATCGACCGCGTTGCCCACATCGTCCAGGGCCGGTTGGCGGACCGTCCTGTGGTGGTGGTCAGTGCCATGGCCAAGGTCACCGATTCCCTGCTTGCCATGGGAAAGGCCGCCGGGGGCGGCGATCGCAAGACCGCTCTTAAAATGGCGCGCGCCTTGCGCGAACGCCACTATGACACCGCTGGAGAACTGCTCGGCACCGCGCTATTCACTGAATTTCACGGCGACCTGGGCGCCGACTTCGAAGATCTGGACGAATTGCTGCGCGGCATTGGCGCGGTCGGCGAAATCACTCCCCGCACCTACGATTACGTTGCCTCTTTCGGCGAAGTGCTTTCGAGCAAGATCGTGGCGGCCGCTTTCGTTGCCCGCGGATTGCCGGGTGCGCACGTGGATTCGCGCAATTGTCTGCTGACCGACAGCAGTTATACCCGCGCGATTCCTCACTTCGAAGAAACCACCGAGCGCCTGCGAAAGAAGGTCCAGCCTCTGGTCGAGGCCGGCAAGGTTCCGGTGATGGCCGGATTCATTGGTACGAATCGAGCCGGCATCACCACGACGATCGGGCGCGGCGGATCGGATTTTTCCGCAGCCATCTTTGGCGCCGCTCTCAATGCCGAGCGCATCGAAATCTGGACCGACGTCGACGGCATGATGACCACCGACCCGCGCCTTTGTCCTGATGCCCGCCGCATCAAGGCCATCAGCTTTGACGAAGCCGCTGAACTTGCCTACTTCGGGGCCAAGGTTCTGCACCCGGCAACCGTGCTGCCCGCGATTCAGCAAAACATTCCGGTCTATGTTCTGAACTCGCTGAACCCGACCTGCGAAGGGACCAAGGTTACGGCGCGCGCTCCGCGCTGCGCGAATATTTTCAAGGCCATCGCGCTCAAGAAAAAGATCACGCTGGTAGAGGTCGCCGCGCCGCGCCGTCTGCTGGTGCGCGGATATTTGAAGTCTATCTTTGAGGCCTTCGATAAGCACGAAGTGGCGGTGGACGTGGTTTCCACTTCCGAAGTCAGCGTCTCGGTTACGGCCGAGACCAACGAAGCCATCCCGGCGCTGGCCGCCGATCTGGCAAAATTGGCGGACGTGAAGTATGAGGGGAGGAAGGCGATCGTCTGTCTGGTGGGCGAGAATTTGCGCCACACACCCGGAATCGCCGCCAAGGTCTTCGGCATTCTTGAGGATGTGAAGATTCGCATGATCTCCCAGGGCGCGTCTGAAATCAATCTGACCTTTGTGATTGAAGAAGACGACGCGGCCGAGGTGGTGCGGCGCTTGCACCACGCGTTTTTCGCCGAGGCCGATCCGGAAGTATTTGCTTAGCGTCATTTAACCGCGGAGGACGCAGAGACACTCTGGAAAATAATGTTTGCTTTTAGCTCTTTGCTTTCTCCGCGACCTCTGCGTACTCTGCGGTTCAAGGTTTCTGCATGAATCTTCTGATTCTCGGTCGTGGAAAAACGGGGTCGCTGGTCGCGGAAGTGGCGCGCTCGCGCCGGCATCATGTGCGAGTTCTCTCGGCTGCTGAAAACGCCGGCGCCCGCGCTCTTGCGCCCGATTCGCTGGCCGCTACCGACGTGGTGATCGACTTCACCACGCCCGCGGCTTTCGTCGCCAATGCTGAAGCCTGCATTCTCGCGAAGAAGAACCTCGTGGTCGGAACCACCGGCTGGTACGATCAATTGCCGCGCTTGCGCGAAATGGTGCTCTCGGCAAAGACGGGCTTCCTCTACGGATCGAATTTTTCCATCGGCGTGAACCTGTTCTTCGAGATGGCCGCGACCGCGGGGGCTGCCCTGAAATACGGTTACTCGGGCCAGATTTTCGAGCGTCATCATGCGCAGAAGAAAGACGCTCCTTCGGGAACTGCGATCACGATCCAGAAGATTGTGCGCGAGTCGGGAGGCAAGGAAGTTGAGATCATCTCCTTTCGCGAGGGCGACGCGGTCGGCTTGCATGAAGTGGTTTTCAATTCCGCAGGCGATCGAATCTATTTGTGCCACGACGCCAAGTCGCGCCAGGGATATGCTGAAGGGGCCGTGCGGGCAGCCGAGTGGCTGGCGGGGAAAACCGGGTTCTATGAGTTCCGCAACGTCTGGCGAGAGCTTTAGAGCGAGTCCAGAGTCGCTGCCGAGCTTCGCTCGGCTTGGACGGGCGAGGGCGCCCGTCCCCACACGAGCAAACCCTGCAAATGCACGCGCGTGCGATAAGAGTTATCCTTGAGGCATGCAACTGCGAGGCTGTGGTACCGCTCTGGTCACACCGTTCTCTCAGGACGGTGCTGTCGACGAAAACGCACTGCGCAATCTGGTCGCCTGGCAAGTCGAATCGGGCATCGACTTTCTGATTCCCTGCGGCACCACGGGGGAAACTCCCACGCTCACTCACGATGAGTGGCTGCGCGTCATCGACGTGACCATCGAAGTCGTTGCCGGACGCGTGCCGATCATCGCCGGCGCCACCTCCAACTCGACGCAGGAGGCTGTGGCCAAAGCGAAAGAAGTGGCGGCGCGGCCTGGCGTCAACGCCATCCTCACCGCTTCTCCGTACTACAACAAGCCGACGCAGGAGGGCCAATACCGGCACTTTCGCGCGATCGCCGAAGGGGTGGACAAGCCCGTCATCGTCTATAACGTGCCCGGCCGCACCTCCGCCAATCTTGAACCCGCGACCCTGGCGAGGTTGACCGAGGTCCCGAATATCGCGGGCGTGAAGGAAGCCAGCGGAAACATGACGCAGATCGCCGAGGTGCTGAACTCAGTGCCGGAGAGTTTTCTGGTGTTGTCTGGCGACGACGCCGTCACCATGCCGGTGATCGCACTCGGCGGCGTGGGCGTGATTTCGGTTGCGTCCAATGAAATTCCACACGAAATGGCGGCGATGACCCGCGCCGCTCTGAATAACGACTGGAGCACGGCGCGCACTATCCACCGCAAGTATCTTCCGCTGATGCTGGCCAACTTCATCGAATCGAGTCCGCTGCCCGTGAAGGCCGTGCTTGCGATGATGGGCAAGATCGAAGAAGTCTATCGCCTGCCCTTGCTTCCCATGCGCCGCGACACGCGATCGAAGTTGCAGAAGATCGCGACCGACGCGGGATTAATCACCCGGCCTGCAGCTCCGCCCGCCGCTACCACCGAATTCTATATTTACGAGAATTGGGCAGCGGGCCCGCACAAAGCGATGCTGCACCGCGCATCCTGCGGACAGTGCAGTTCCGGCAAAGGACGCCCCGCCGGGCACGATCCCAATCATTCGCGCTGGCATGGACCGTACGGCAATCTCGCCGAGGCGCGCGAGGCGACCCATCAGATGCCTGGTGTGCTGATCCGCAGCGAATGCAAGTGCGTGGCGTAAAGGCAGCTCTTAGCGTTTAGCTTTTAGCTTTTAGCTTTTGGCTCGTAGCTCTTGGCCTCTTGTTTCTCCAGATCCCCTATGTCGGATTCTCTGTCTGCTTTGAAGGCGGCCATTGAACGCTTATCGGCGCGCGAAACGATCAGCAACCCTGACGAAGCCCGTCCCACTTTTTTTGCCTTCCGCGCCGCTCTGACTCGGGGCGAGGTTCGCGCGGCTGAGAAAGTCGCCGGACGCTGGGTCGTCAATACCTGGGTGAAACAAGGCATCCTGCTCGGCTTTCGTCTCGGCGAGTTACAGGAAATGTCGGACGGTGACGTGCTCTCCTTTGTTGACAATGACACTTTCCCAGCCCGCCGTCTGACCGTCGCCGATCGAGTCCGCCTGGTGCCTGGTGGATCTTCCATCCGGGAAGGGGCCTACGTTGCGCCGACGGTCATCTGCATGCCTCCCATGTTTATCAACGTCGGCGCCTACGTGGATGAAGGCTCGATGATCGACTCGCATGCCCTGGTCGGCTCCTGCGCGCAGATCGGCAAGCGTGTGCACCTCAGCGCTGCCTCACAGATCGGAGGCGTGCTGGAACCGATCAACGCCGCCCCGGTGATCATCGAAGACGATGTGCTGGTCGGCGGCAATTGCGGAGTGTACGAAGGCACGCTGGTCGGCTCCCGCGCCGTGTTGGGAGCGGGAACGATTCTGACCCGATCCACGCCGCTCTACGATCTGGTGCGCGGCGAAGTTTACCGGGCGTCACCGGAGCAACCGTTGGTGGTCCCGGAGAATGCCGTCGTCGTTCCCGGCTCGCGCGCCGTGAAAAAAGGCAAGGGCAAATCCGACGACTGGAACCTCTCGCTCTATACGCCGGTGATCGTGAAGTATCGCGACGAAAAAACCGAGCGCGGGATTGAGCTGGAAGATTGGCTGCGGTAGAAAAGCGTCAACGGGTGTGCCCGCTAGTTGCTGAAGCAGGTCACGACGGCAACGTCGCCGGTGGTGCGCCCGGAAGTTGTATTTGTTCCGCCGCAAACCTGCGCCGCGCTTCGAGATGCTTGGCGCGGAAATGCTCCCGCGCCCGCTGACCCCACGCTCGCACGAAGTAGTAATTCAACGCGCATCCGATGGCCGAGCTGGTAATCGGAATCATGCGTCCCGCCCACTTTTCCACCACCTCGGCGCCGGCCCTGACGGCGATCCGCTGGATCACGCGCGGCACAAAGCGGTTGACCACTTCTTTCTCCAGCAACTCGCGGCTGATGTCGACGCCAGCGGCGCTGGCCGCGGCAATCCAAAGCTCGGCAATTTCGTCGTCGGTGTTCAACTCGAACCCATAAATCAGGCTGAGCTTCTGGATGGTGCGCATGGTGATGGCAGAGAGAATGCCGAGGTCCGGTACGATCGTTAGGATTCCGCCGAGACCAAATCCAGCTCCCTCCGCCGCCGCCAGCTTCATGCCGCCGCGGATCACCGACTCTGCCACATCATCGAGGCGCTCCACCGGCAGCGTATAAACGCCATGAAAGGTGGCCAGCGGTAACCCGTGCGCCACGCGCAACTGCATCAGGAAGCGTCCGGGATCGACCCTGATCGTGTCGTAGGCGCGAGTCAGGCCCCCGCGGATCGCGCCTTCGGCGCGCCGCCGCATCCACGATTGTTTCTCGTCAGACATCTCTGAGTATGAGTTTATCAGCCGGGCTTGACGCCGCCTTTAAAAGCGGACGGGGCAAGCCCCGTCTCTACACGAACCTCACCGTGTGCTAGCATCGACTTTACTAATGTCAAAAGGAAAACTGCATATTGTTCCACTAGGCGGACTGGGCGAGTTCGGTATGAACTGCATGGCCATCCGCTTTGGCGATGACATCATCGTGGTTGACGCCGGGCTGATGTTCCCCGAAGCCGAGTTGCTGGGCGTTGACATCGTCGTACCCGACATTTCTTACCTGCTCGAGAATCGCAAGCATGTACGCGGCATCGTGCTTACGCACGGCCACGAGGACCACATCGGAGCACTGCCGTGGATTCTCAGCGAACTGAACGTTCCCGTCTGGGGCACCGAGTTCACCTTGGCCTACGTCGAAGATAAGCTCGACGAACACCAGCTCCTCGACGACTCCGACCTGCGCGAAATCCGTCCCGGAGAACGCTTCAAGGTTGGGCCTTTCACCATTCATCCACTGCAGGTAACGCACAGCCTGGTCGATTGTGTGGCGCTCGCCATCCACACACCGCTTGGCGTCGTGCTACATACCGGCGACTTCAAGGTCGACCCGACGCCCACCGATAACCGCCTCTTCGACCTGCACGGTTTCGCCGAGTACGGCAAAGAGGGAGTGCTGGCGCTGTTGCAGGATTCGACCAACGTCGAGCGCAAAGGCTACACTCCGAGCGAGCGAGCGGTTCGCCGCAAATTCGAAGAGGTGTTTGTCCGCACCAAGCGGCGTCTGTTCATCTCCTGCTTCTCATCCTCGATTCACCGCATCAAGCTGACCGTCGACATGGCCCGGGAACACGGCCGCAAGATTTGTTTCATTGGCCGCTCCATGAACAATTCCTCCGAGATCGCCGAAGACCTCGGTTATGTCCAGATCCCCGAGGGGATGCTGATTCAGCCCGGTGAAATGAGAAACTTCGCCCCTGAGAAAGTGTGCGTCCTCATCAGTGGCACGCAGGGCGAGCCCATGTCGGCGCTGTCACGCGCCGCGGTGGATAACCACAAGCACGCGAAAATTGAAAAGGGCGACACCGTCGTCCTCTCATCGCGCGTCATCCCGGGCAACGAAAAAGCCATTTTCCGCATGGTGGATCACCTGTTCCGCCGCGAAGCGTTCGTGATCTATGACGACGGTTCTTACCCGCCGATCCACGTAAGCGGACACGCCAGCCAGGAAGAATTGAAGCTCATCATCAACCTGGTGCGGCCCAGGTATTTCGTCCCCATCCATGGCGAATACCGGCAGCTTAAGTTACACGCCGATCTCGCCGCGTCCATGCACGGCTCGGTCGGCAGCGTGCTGCTGATCGAGAGTGGAGACGTGCTCGAAATCGATGAACTCGGCGCGCGCAAGGCCGGACGCGTCAATGTAGGCCGCGTCTGCATCGATTCCGGCTCCCGCGCAGACGTGGTCGAAGACATCGTTATCAAAGACCGCCGTCACCTCAGCGAAGACGGCTTCGTGATGCCGATCATCGCCATCAACAAGCTCACTGGACTCGTAGAAACTTCGCCCGAGATTGTGACGCGAGGATTCTCGCCCGGCGAAAACGGCGTGATCAAGCGCGCCCGCGAGATTGTCATGGAGACCCTCGACGCCTCCAGCGCCGAAGAGAAAGCGGACTACGGCGTAATCAAGGAGAAAATCCGCACCGACCTGAAGCGCTACATCTCGCGGCAGACGCAACGGCGTCCGCTGATTATGCCGGTGATACTGGAAATCTAGTTCGACCGCCGCTCTATGTGAGCGGGTTCTTCCACCGCAGCCCCGGAAAGCGGGCGAAATCGCGGTCCGCCGTGTGCAGCACACCTCCATGCTCAATCGTGATCGCCGCGATCTCCGCATCACTCACCAACGGGCCTGAGGCCTGTCCCTCCAGGATCATTTGCCTCAACACCGACCAGTGCTGATCCGCCGGCACAAGCATTTGTACATTCGGTTGTTGCAACCACTCATCTACGACTTGCACGGCTTGCTGCAGGCTGACACGCATCCCCGATAGTCGCCGATTCGTGATAACCCGCAGAAACGCAGATACGCTTTGCCAGGGCAGTCCCACGGCTTCTACTCCCGAAAGCGCTTCCTCCAGCCAAGGATGGCTCTTCTTGTGGTAGGCCGAATCGAGATCGTAGGAATAGATCAGGAGATTGGCATCAATGACGATCACCGATGATCCGGTCCTTCCAAGTATTCCAATAGCTCTTCTACTTTTTCAAACGGAGGCAGACCCAGATTCCACGGCTTCACCCGGAACGGCTTCCGGACGGGCTGCTTCGAAGCCGTTAATCCCATCCGCAGAAATCGATTCACCGCCTCTTTGAAAGAAGAGCCAGTTCGCCGAACTTCCTTCTTCAGCAACTGGGCCACGTCGTCATCGAGCGAAAGGGTTGTCCTCATGTTTTGATGCTATATCATTAGGCATCATGATGTCAATCTCTGTAACGTCAAGATGTACTCCGTAGCTGCCCTTGCAAAAAACGCCCGGACAAGGCACGCTCAAACACGATGGTTTCTCTCGACGACATTCGCGCAGCTCAAAACGTCCTCCACGGCGTTGCCGTCCGCACTCCCCTGGTCCAATGGACGGGCGCGAAGGATCAACGCGAGCTCTACCTCAAGCTGGAAAACCTGCAGCCTGTCGGCGCTTTCAAACTGCGCGGCGCATATAACAAAGTCGCATCCTTTAGCAACGAAGAACGCCGACGTGGAGTCATTTCCTATTCGAGCGGCAATCACGCGCAAGGCGTGGCTTACGCGGCGCGGGCGCTTGGCGTGAAGGCCATCATCGTCATGCCGGGCAATGCTCCGAAGAATAAGCTCGATGCCACCGCAGCGCTTGGGGCGGAAATCGTCATCGTCGGTCCCAGCAGTGAAGATCGCCGCCTGCGCGCCGAAGAACTGGCCGCCGAGCACGGCTATGCGATCGTGCCGCCCTACAATGACGAAAAGATTATCGCCGGCCAGGGAACGGTCGGCCTTGAAATCCTCGAAGATCTTCCCAACGTTGAAACCGTGCTCGTCCCCGTCGGGGGAGGGGGATTGATCAGCGGCGTCTCGGCCGCCATCAAGCTCAGTAATCCCAAAGTGAGGGTGATTGGCGTCGAGCCCGAACTTGCCGCCGATGCGCGGGCCAGCCTGCGCGCCGGCCGCATCGTCTCCTTCGCGGCGGAGCAAGTCTCGGAGACGCTGGCCGACGGCCTTCGCACCCAGAGCATCGGCGCAATCAATTTTGAACACATCCGGGCCTATGTGGACGATATCGTCAGCGTGAACGAAGACGAGATTCGCGAGGCCCTGCGCGCTCTAAGCGCGAACGAGAAAACACTGGCCGAACCGAGTGGCGCCGTGGCCGTGGCCGCATTTCTTTTCCACGCCGACGAGTTGCCCAACAGAAAGATCAACGTCGCCGTGATCAGCGGCGGCAACATCGACCCCAAGTTGCTCGCCGAGTTGCGGAAAAGTCAGAAGTGAGAAGTCAAATTGCAGAAGTAAAACCAGAGTCGTGCGGCGGCCAGGATACACTTCTGCAATCTGACTTCTGACTTCGCACTTCTTCAATCTTCGACTTATTGCGGAGCTCTGAATCGTGATTCGCTGGCTCGATCAGTTCTTTGAACTCTCTCACCGCCAGACGACCATCCGGCGCGAAGTTGTCGCCGGACTCACCACCTTCTTCACGATGGCCTACATCGTGGCCGTCAACCCTGCCATCCTGAAAACTGCCGGCATGCCGGCGGCCGCTTCGCTCACGGCCACCATTCTCACCGCTATTTTCGGAACACTGCTGATGGGCTTCTATGCCAACCGCCCTTTTGCCGTCGCTCCGTACATGGGCGAAAACGCTTTTATCGCGTTCACGGTGGTTCATGTGCTCGGCTACTCGTGGCAAAGCGCTCTGGGCGCGGTGTTCCTGGCCGGAATCCTGTTTATCCTGATGACTCTGCTCCGCCTCCGCCAGTGGATGGTTGACGCCATTCCCGCCACGCTCCGTTACAGCTATGCCGTCGGCATCGGATTGTTCCTCACCTTCATCGGGCTGAATCAGACGGGCATCGTTACCATGGGATTCCCCGGGGCGCCGGTTCGGCCGGGCCATCTCACCTCGCTTTCCGTCCTGCTTTCCATTTTTGGTTTCCTGCTGATGACGGTGCTCACGATTCGCCGCTTCCCTGCCGCGATTCTTAGCGGAGTTCTCGTCACCGCTCTTCTCAGTTTTGTGACCCGGGTCGCTCCGGCGCCTGCCGGTTGGGTCAGCCATCCGCCCAGCCTTCAGCCTGTCTTTTTCCAGTTCGATCTGCACAGTCTATTTACCTGGGGATTTTTTCCTGTCGTCCTGACGATCTTTGTCATGGCATTTGTGGACACCATGGGCACGCTCATTGGTGTGTCGGCGCGCGCGGGCTTTCTCGACAAAGACGGTAACCTGCCGCAGATCGAGCGCCCGATGATGGCCGACGCACTGGCCACAACCTTCGCCGCCGTGATTGGAACCACCACATCCGGCGCCTATATCGAGTCCGCTACTGGAGTCGAGGCGGGTGGCCGGACCGGCCTGACCGCGGTCATCACCGCGCTGTGCTTTGTCGGGACTTTGTTCTTCGCGCCGTTTATCTCCGCCATTCCGCCCCAGGCCTATGGACCAGCGCTCATCTTCGTTGGATTGCTGATGTTGACTCCGATCACCCGCATTCCCTTCGATGACCTCACCGAACTGGTTCCAGCCTTCGGCGTCATCGTCCTAATGGCCTTCACTTACAATGTGGGAATTGGCATGACGGCGGGCTTCATCTTGTATCCTTTTTGCAAGCTGGTTTCGGGACGCTTGCGCGAGGTTCGCCCAGCGCTCTGGGCGTTGACCGCCCTGTCGCTGCTGTTTTTCGTCTTTTATCCGTACACATAATAGTTAAGAGAAGGCGGTTTAGAGAAGCCGGTGAAATTCACATGATTCGCTTTGGCATCGCAGGTTTCGGATTGCACGCAGTGCGGCGGCTGATGCCGGGATTCGCGCTTGCCCGGAATTGCAAAGTGGTTGCTTTATCGCGCCGAGACGCACAGAAAGCACGCGAAGCCGCTCGGCAGTACGGCATCCCGCATGGCTTTGCCTTTGCCTCCACCGAAGAACTCTGCCGCTGCCCCGAAGTCGACGCCGTGCTGGTCACCACTCCCAATGCCTGCCACCTGCAGGACGTACTCACCGCGGTTGCTGCTCGCAAGCCGGTGTTGTGCGAGAAGCCGATGGGCATGAACGCGAACGAATGCCGCCAGATGGTCGAAGCGGCGCGCCACGCAGGCGTTCTGCTCGGCGTCGCCCAGGTCTTTCGCTTTGAAGAAAGCACGGCGAGATTTCGCGAACGCGTCGCCGCTGGTGACATCGGACGCCCGATCTTTGCGCGAGCGGAGTTCTCGTATCTCGGTTTAGGCCATGCGCGCGCGTGGCTCTACAACCGGGCGCTCGCCGGAGGCGGCCCCATCGCCGACGTGGGCGTCCACTGCATCGATGCCTTGCGTTACATCCTGCAGGATGAGCCGCGGTGCGTGGCCGCTCTCGGTCGCCCAGATGAAGGGTCGGGTGACGTGGAAGCGGCTGCCGTCCTGGCGCTCGAGTTTCAGCGAGGCACGCTGGCCACGGTGATGGTTTCAACTCGTGCCCACTATCGCACGCCGCTGGAGATTGTCGGTGACGCCGGAGTGCTTCGGGCCGAGGATGCGCTGAATGTTGAACGGCCAATTAAGTTGGAACTGTGGCGCGATGGACAACGCGTCGCCGAAGAAACTGTTTCCAACCAACTTGCCTACGCGAGGCAGGTGGATGCCTTCGCTGCCGCAGTGGAAGGTCGGGAAGTGTTCCCAGTGCCTGGCCAGGAAGGCTGGCGGAACCAGCTCATTCTGGACGCTGCCTACCGCAGCCTGTCGTCGGGCAAAAGTGAGGAAGCGGCAATCTTCTCGGACGACCCTGGCAGCTGCAGGTAATCCTGTGCAAGTAAGCGCAGATAAGCAAAGCGCGACGGGATGGGAACTCGGGGCTCTTTTCAGGGTTCCCCAGGAGACTTCACCACCAATAAGGAGCGTCCCCGATCCAAAGGAGAGCGGAATTCCATTCTTGAGTGATTTGGATGGCACCAACGAGCCATTGCCAAACGCTGGTTCCGTGGAAGATGATCGCCCCGCGATTGGTTACTGCCAGTCGCACCAGGTTCTGGAGGCTGGCCTCCCAAGATTGAAGCTGTCTTTGTCGTGGTCGTGGCGAGATTTCCCCTGCCGATTCCGAACCTCCCAGTTGTTCCATTTTGCAGCCAGCCAACTGCCTGCGGGATTGAGCCTCTGGGTGATCCTAAGGAAAGCGCTTGTTGCTAGTGTGCAGCAGATTGCATTCCGGGATTTGAAATACTTGCGATAGATGTTGGTAAGTTGTTGATACACAACAAAAACCGAGCCTTTGTAGTTTTGGAATGACAAATGCTCTATACACAACCGGCGACCCTTTACCTTGCCCCCAAAGTTCAAGGGAAGAGAAGAAAAATTTAGTTCAGGAGGAAGTAAATCATGAAGCGGATCGTTTTGATGGCTCTGCTTGCTCTCGCTTTGCCATTGGCAGCTTTTGCTGGCCCTACCGTGGACTTCGCGACCACCGGCGGCACGCTTACCTTTGCATCAGGAGTATTATCAGACAGCGGTGCCCCCACTGTAATTCAGGAGGTTAGCAATTTCCCCAGCCTTAGCTCGCCAATTTTTGGCGTCGATCTCGGGACTATAACCTTCACAACAGGTGCGGTGAGCGGTTCTCACTTTGCCGCTGGCGGAAGCTTCGTCATCACCGGGGCGGGCCTCGACGGTCTCCCAAGTGGCACGATTTTCAGTGGCGACTTCAGCGGAAAAGGCAACTTGTCTATAGCTAGCGGCGAGTTAATTCTGAGTGGTCCGATCAGCGGCACCTGGTACAGTGGGATGACGGTGAAAGGGGCTACCGTTCAACTGACGCTACCCATCTCCAAGAGTGACTGCACCGTCGTCGGGGACACCGCCTACTCTTGCGCGGTCGGGATTTCCAGCGGGGACACCAATGTAACTGTCCCTGAGCCGGGAACCTTGGGCCTTCTAGGAACAGGGCTTGTGGGTGTCGCTGGAATGGTGCGTCGCAAGCTGTTTGGGGCATAGCTTAGATTTTCTCGTCCCTCCCGAACACTCAACTCACGACCCCGCCGCAAGGCGGGGCTCGTGAATTTGAGGGCAAGCTATTTGATTGGCTTGATGCTTGATGGCCTGCGCAGTAAATGTCGATTCCGCCCCTCTTGGGGACCATCTTAGCTGTTTCGTGATCCTAAGCCCACCCTGACTCGAACATCGCTTTGAACCCCGCGCTTTTAAACCCTCCCCATATCCTTGCCCACGGTTACCGCAGTAACGGCCCACGATGGCTTTGCCGTTGACCTTATCTTGGTCCAAACCTACAGTCAGGCGCAGGGGGTTGTATGAAGGATATCCATGAGGTTTTGCGCCGCAAGCAGGCGCAGTACACACAGCTGGGTAAGCAGATCGAGATGCTGCAGCAGGCTGCCGAGAAATTGCGCGAAGTCGCGCCCTTGCTTGCCGAAAATGACAACGAGGACGATAGCGCAGTGCTGGCGGAAGTGGACGATGAAAACTCCAACGCGATGGCTGCCAAGGCCAGCGCTCAATCCTCGCCAGCCGCGTCCAAGCCGGCGCGCAGCGTAACTCCGCGCTGGCCGTAGAAGCGCAGAGTGAAGCAGGAGGCTCGGTCGCATGATATTGCACGCACTGCTGGTGACAAAGGATGACCTGACTGCAGAAACGCTGATTCAGGTCCTGGCGCAGTTCGGCGTCGCGGTGGATCGGTCGAGCGCGACCGATGTCGCCGTGACGCGACTGGCGGAGGAGCGTTTCGATCAAGTCATCGTTGACTTCGATGATCCCGAAGCGGCATCTTTGCTACTCGAGGATTGTCGTCGCCTCATCGGCCCCGACCGTAATCCGCCCGTCACCGTTGCCTTGCTGCACGATGCCTCGCAGATCCGCTCGATCCTCGGCGCGGGAGCTCATTTCATCCTTACCAAGCCCATCACCCCCGAGCAGGCTCAAACCACCTTGCGCGCCGCAACGGCGCTGCTGAAGCACGAAAGGCGGCAATCGTTGCGGGTCACAGTCCAGGAGGCGGTTTCGATTCGTATCGACGAGAACGATACTGTCGAAGGCATCCTGCTCGACGTGAGCACCGGCGGCATGGAAGTGCTGGCGGCCAAGCCACTCCCATCCGCGGCCATGGTTCGCGTCTTCTTTCAGCTTCCCGACGGCGCTGCCATTGAAGGTGACGCGGCAGTTGCCTGGAGTAACGCCAATGGTCAAACCGGCCTGCGCTTTCTCGACATGGACGGCAAGATGCGCGAGGAAATGGGCGAGTGGCTGGCTGCCCATTCAAACGATGCTTTGCCCGAAGAACTCGATGCCGTCAGCCCCTGTAAACTGACAGACCTTAGTCTGGGCGGCTGCTATGTGCAGACCGCATCTCCCTTCCCTCAGTCCTCAGCCGTTGACCTGTGCCTGCGGGCCGCCGGGATGGAGATTCACACCGAAGGTTTGGTCCGGGTCATGCATCCCGAACATGGCATGGGCATTGAATTCCCTGCCCGCACAGAAGAGCAGCGAAAGAGCGTCGGCGAGTTCATCGAGTTCCTGACCGGCCAGCCCGGCGCCACGCCGCAACTGGAAACTTCTCCTCGTTCTCTCGTTGCCAACGCGGTCGACCTAAGCCCGACCAGCAGCGACGGAACCGACGCGGAGGATCCGCTCCTGGAATTGCTGCGGACCGGCAGTGCGCTGGAGGAAGACGCGTTTCTCGCCGAGCTGCACCGCCAGCGAACTCTGGCGAGCGTCGACCAGTAAACGGCAACCCATAAACTTCTGCCAATAGAAGCCAGCCAATCAGCGTTCGCCCAATACTGCCCTGATCACAGCAAAAACCGGGGACCAGATCGACACCCCGTCTTTGGTGTCGGCCCAGTCCCCGGCAGTCTGTTCCACCTCATTGAACGCAGAATACCTCGACACCCCCTCGGGAATGATTTCGGTTTGGTTAATTTTCCGAGAATTTTCTGATGCAATAGAATTGCTCAGCGCGCCGCCGACCCAGCAGCAATCCGATCGATGCGACGCGACACGCTCCAGTTCAAGGTCAGGCAAAAGTCAGTTGCTCAGAAATCCGATCTCGCGTGCGGTGGTGCTCGCTGGCTCCTGTCTCGTGGCCATTGCTCCATTTTTCTGGTGGGGCACTCCCTCCGGGCATGATTTCGAGTTCCACATGTTTTCCTGGATGGAAGTTCTCGGCCAATGGAAGCACGGCATCGCATATCCGCGCTGGGCGGCGCTGGCGCACTGGGGATACGGCGAGGCTCGCTTCCTGTTTTATCCCCCCGCTTCCTGGACGCTGGGCGCCGCGCTCGGTGCGATTCTGCCCTGGAAGGTGGTGCCGGGCGCATACTGCTGGATTGTGCTCACGCTTGCCGGAGCGGCCATGTACCGGCTCGCCCGCGAGTGGCTTTCGCCCACCGATGCGCTGTTTGCAGCCGTATTCTATGCGCTGAATCCCTACCATTTGCTGATCGTCTACTGGCGGAGCGCATACAGCGAACTGCTGGCCGCTCCCCTGCTGCCGCTTCTGCTGCTTTGCCTTCTGCGGCTCAAGGACAGCAATCTGTCCCGCTACCATAGCTTTCGCCCGACGCTATGGTTGAGTCTCACGCTGGCGGCAGCCTGGCTGACGAATGCACCCGCGGCCGTGATGATCCACTATTCCGTGGCCGGGCTAGCGTTGCTCTTAGCCGCGCGTGAGGCCGCCCGCAAAAGATCATGGGGCCGACAGACTTGGCATCTCCTCATCCAGATGACGCTGGCGATGTTCCTCGGAGCCGGGCTCGCCTCGTTTTATCTGCTGCCGGGAAGTTACGAACAAGGATGGATCAACCTCAGCCAGGTGCTGTCTCCGGGAGTCCGGCCCCAGGACAATTTTATTTTTACTACCATCGCCGATCCCGATCACAACCGCTTCAATCTTCTGGTTTCAACCATAGCGGCTGCCGAAATCGGTGCCCTCGCTTTAGCGATCTGGTTCTCCCGCCGCTGGCGAGCAAAACGCATAGGGGCAGCCAACCCTTCGACAAGCTCGGGGCAGGCTCTTGGCAGTCCAGTCGCGAGCAGCGCAACCGCGGTGGCCGCTGACCAAAGGCCGTGGATGCTGCTTTCCGCCTGGGGCGCCGCCAGTGCGCTACTCATGCTTCCGGTGAGCAATGTGCTCTGGCAGCACTTGCCCAAGCTCCGCTATATGCAACTTCCCTTTCGCTGGCTGGTCTGCATGAACGCTGCTTTGGCGATGCTTTTGACCGTGGCTGCTAAACGCTGGTCTGCGCGCTTGCTGACGTGTGCCGTTCTGCTGGCTGTAGTTATATTTGCCGGCTATCGCTTCCAACCGCCATGGTGGGACACGGCCGCTGATATCCGCGAGATGAACGATGCCATCGCAGACGGCACCGGCTACGAGGGCACCGACGAATACGTCCCGGCGGGAGCCGATGCCTACGAGTTGAACAAAAGCCTACCCCTCGTCAGTGACGATGCGGGAGCACGGGTTCCGAACGAGATGCTGGCTTGGGGGGAAACGGAAAAACACTTCACGGTCCGCGCTGCCGCACCGCAAAATCTAATCGTGCGCCTCTTCAACTACCCGGCTTGGGACGTCGTTGTGAACGGCAAGCCCACCAAAACGCGGACAACCGATGTCACCGGCCTGATCGGCATTCCCATTGCCGCCGGAGACAACGATGTGCACATCTATTTCCGCCGGACGATCGATCGTAAAGTCGGAAACGTCGTCTCGCTGATCAGCCTGGTTTTGCTGGTTGTCGTTTGGGTCAAGACGCGGCCCCCCAACACCCGACCTGCAAAACCCGCGGGCCCCGGTCGCATGGCCTCACGCACGGTTCTGCTGGCAACCTCGAACCCCGGCAAACTCCGCGATTTCGCCGGAGCCGCCGCGCCCTACGGCATCACGATCGCAAATATCCCACACTTTTCGTCCCTCTCGGAGGTTATCGAAGACGGGGCCAGCTTCGAAGAGAACGCGCGCAAGAAAGCAGAGTCCTACAGTTTGGCCGTTCCCGGCGAACTGGTCCTGGCCGACGACTCCGGCCTGGAGATTGACACGCTGGGCGGCGCACCCGGCGTTCATTCCGCGCGCTACGCCGCCCGTGATCTGCAAAATCGTGATCTGCAAAATAATGAACCGCACGCCGCAGAGTGCAACACCGATGACGAAGCCAACAACGCGAAAGTGCTGCGTGAACTCAAGGGCGTTCCCGCGGAAGAACGCACCGCGCGTTTCGTCTGCGTGCTCGCCGTCGCCCGTGACGGCCAGACGCTGCACACCTTCCGCGGCACCGCGGAAGGCGTCATTCTGGACGCGCTCCGGGGCGGACACGGATTCGGGTATGATCCGCTGTTCTATTTTCCGCAAATCGGCAAGACCTTCGCCGAGCTGAGCGCGGTAGAAAAAGCGCACTACAGCCATCGTGGCGCTGCTTTTCGCGCATTTCTGTCGTGGTATCCGGCAAGCTCTCCTTGACTTCCCTTCCCGCGCAAACCGATAATAGCCAGTTTGCACTTCGGACCACCTAAGGAGCTGTCATCGTGGCATCAACTGCCAGTCCCGTCGCTCCCAGTTCAGTCACACCAAGAATCAAGCCTGGCGTCGCTCCACTGCGCGCCGGCGAGGGCACCTCGTTCCTGCTGCGCCGTCTGCATTCCATCACCGGCATCGTACCCATCGGAGCCTTCCTTCTCGAACACTTCATCTCGAACGCCGAAGCCTTCAAGGGCCCACTGGCCTATGGCGAGCAGGTCAAGTTTCTCAACAGCCTGCCTTTCGTAGTCGGCCTCGAATTGTTTTTCATCTGGATTCCGATCGCCTACCACGGCCTCTACGGCCTCTGGATCTGGTATCAAGGCGACACCAACGTCGGCGATTATCCCTGGACCGGCAACTGGCTCTACACCTCGCAGCGCTGGACCGGCATCATCGCGCTCATCTACATGGTGCAGCACACTTATTACCTGCGCTTCACCGGCGTGCACCTGCCGACGCACCCCATGCAGTCGTTCGCCAAAGTCCAGGGAGAATTTCAGAATCCGTGGATGGTCGCCTTCTACGCCGTCGGCATCATCGCCGCTTCCTGGCATTTCAGCTACGGCCTATGGCTGTTCGCCGCGAAGTGGGGCATCACTACCGGCGAAAGAGCGCGTCGCTGGTTTGGTTATCTCTGCGTGCTGCTGGCGCTGGGTTTGGTTTCAATCGGCGCGGCTAGCATGTATGGATTCCTGACGACTCCGCCGCAGCCATTGGATTCAAATGCGTCGGAAAATATCGCAATGCGATAGAGATTGTACGAGAGATTGTACGAGGATGTGCGAGCAGGCCCGGGCCCGGCCCGGGAACTCTATTCACAAAAGATCGGACTCATACAGCATGGCAGCAACTCCGAAAATCATCGTAATAGGCGGCGGACTGGCAGGCCTCGCCGCCGTCATCAAAATCGCCGAGATGGGCGGCGAAGTTGACCTGTTCTCCATCGTCCCGGTAAAGCGCTCGCACTCGGTTTGCGCGCAGGGAGGCATCAACGCCGCCAAGAACCTGAAGGGCGAAGGCGATTCCACCTGGATCCATTTCGACGACACCATCTACGGCGGCGACTTCCTCGCCAACCAGCCGCCGGTCAAGGCCATGTGCGAGGCCGCTCCCGGCATCATCGATCTGCTCGATCGCATGGGCGTTCCCTTCAATCGCACGCCCGAAGGTCTGCTCGATTTCCGCCGCTTCGGCGGCACGCTCTATAACCGCACCGCCTTCGCCGGAGCGACCACCGGCCAGCAACTTCTTTACGCCCTTGACGAGCAGGTTCGCCGCTACGAGTCCGAAGGCAAAGTAAAGAAGTACGAGCACTGGGAGTTTCTCTCGGCCGTGCTCGACGGAAACCGCGTCTGCCGCGGCATCTGCGCGATGGATTTGCGGACAATGGAAGTGCGCACCTTCCCGGCCGACGCCATCATCCTCTGCACCGGCGGCATTGGCGCCATCTTCGGCAAGTCCACCAATTCGGTGGTGTGCACGGGATCGGCGCAGTCCGCGCTTTATCAGCAGGGCTGCTACTACGCGAACGGCGAGTTTATCCAGGTGCATCCCACCTGCATCCCGGGCGAAGACAAGCTGCGCCTCATGTCGGAATCGGCGCGCGGCGAAGGTGGACGCGTCTGGGTGCCCAGAACGCAGGGCGACAAGCGCGATCCCAAATCCATTCCTGAGAAAGAGCGCTGGTACTTCCTCGAAGAGCGGTATCCGAAATATGGCAACCTGGTCCCGCGCGATGTGGCCACGCGCGAAATCTTCGAGGTCATCTACAAGCACAACCTCGGCATCGACGGCCAGCCGATGGTCTATCTCGACCTTACGCATATCGACCGCAAGACTCTCGACCGCAAGCTGGAAGGAATTCTCGAAATCTACGAGAAGTTTGTCGGCGTCGACCCGCGCGACGTGCCCATGAAGATTTTCCCGGGCATGCACTACACCATGGGCGGCATGTGGATCGATTACAAGCAAGCTACCAACATCCCTGGAATCTACGCTGCGGGCGAGTGCGAGTTCCAATACCACGGCGCCAACCGGCTGGGAGCGAACTCATTGGTGTCGTGCATCTTTGGAGGCTTCATCTCCGGGCCGGCAGCGATGCAGTATGCGGCAGGTCTGCAAGCGGCGCCCAGCAACGGCCACTTCGACGCCGAACGCAAGCGTCAGCAGGAAATCAACGCGGGCCTGATGAAGGCTGACGGCAAGGAAAATCCCTTCCTGCTCTGGCGCGAACTCGGCGAAGTCATGACCGCGAACTGCACCGTCATCCGCTACAACAAGAAGTGCGAGGCAGCCGACGCCAAAGTGGTGGAACTGCTGCAACGCTACCAGAAGATCAACCTCAGTGACCGCTCGCAGTGGGCGAATACGACGATCGCGTTCGCGCGCCAGCTTTACAACATGCTGCAGTTGTCGCGCGTAATCGCGCAGGGAGCAGCCATGCGCGACGAGTCTCGCGGCTCGCACTATAAGCCGGATTTCCCCGAGCGCGACGACAAGAACTGGATGAAGACCACGAAGGCAAGCTTCGCGCCCGATTTGGACGAGCCGAAGTTCGAGTTCGAAGCGGTGGATGCATCGCTGATTCCGCCGCGGCCGAGGAAGTACTGACGATTTCTTTACTTTGTCATCCTGAGCGAAGCGAAGGATCTGCTGTTTGTGCAGTGACAAGAAAGCAGGTCCTTCGCTTCGCTCAGGATGACAAGGGTTGAGCTAGGGGCTAAGAGCTAAAGGCTAGAAGCTAAATGGCAAACACAAAATCCGTCCTCATCAAGATCAAACGCCAACCGACCCCCGACGCCAAGCCGTCGTGGGAAGAGTTCGAGATTCCCTACAAGCCGAACATGAACATCACTTCGGCGCTGATGGAGATCGCGGCCAACCCCGTCACCCGCGACGGGAAGCAGACGACGCCCATCACCTACACCTCGAATTGTCTCGAAGAGGTCTGCGGCTCCTGCGCCATGCTGATCAACGGACGCGCCCGCATGGCCTGCTCCGCCTTGATCGACCACCTCGATCAGCCGATCAAGCTCGAGCCGTTCTCGAAATTTCCCGTGGTGCGCGACCTGTCGGTTGATCGCAGCGTGATTTTCGAGAACCTGAAGTTGGTCAAAGCCTGGATTCCGATCGATGGAACTTACGACCTCGGCTCCGGCCCGCGCGTGAGCGCCGAGGACCAGGAAAAGGCCTATCCGCTCTCGCGCTGCATCTCCTGTTGCTGCTGCATGGAAGCCTGTCCGCAATTCAACGACGACACAGGATTCGTCGGAGCGGCCACCATCTCGCAAGTGCGCCTGTTCAACACGCACCCCACCGGGCAGGCCCTGAAGCGCGAGCGTCTGTCCGCACTCATGGGCGACGGCGGCATCCAGGAATGCGGGTACGCGCAAAACTGCGTCGAGATTTGCCCCAAGGATATTCCGCTGACTACGTCGATTGCCGACGTCGGTGGCCAAGTGATGAAGCAAGCGCTCGGCGACCTGTTCCGCAAGTAAAGGCGGGGCGGCCCGTCTCTAGGGAAATGTGCGGTTCTGCAAACGGCATTTTCTCAACATTGGCACCTGAAATCAACAAATTGCCCTCCGGTAACCATCGGTAACTCCCTTAAGTAAGGGGGGTTAGCCGGAATTGCTTCACACAATTCTTCATCCCTGGTTTACAATTCGAGAGCCTCGTGGAAAATGGACAATTCTCGATAGCCTCGGGGCGCTCAAAGCTGATGATGCAATCGCCATGACGCGAAGCTCCAAACCGCCGGGAACGCCGCTGATCACGCCGATCATGCTCGCGATTGTGTTTGTCCTTGTGGTTGCAGCGCCGCAAGCGGCCTTCGCCTTGCACCGCGTCGACCCTCATCATCACCGCATACTGCGTTCAATTCACCGTGCTTTTCGCGGCGTGCTCTGGAACCCGCTGTTCCGTCCGTCGCACGATTCCCTGCTCCGACAAAACGAAGAAATCGACCGCCTCGATTTGCCCCGCATTCAGGACGATGCTGAACTGGAAGCGCTCAAGGCCTCGGGTGAACTGGTGCCCATCCTGGAAAGCGAATCTCTGAAGATTGAGCGCAGTCTTGACCCCTCGCGCCGCTATTGTCGTCCGTGGACACGCGATTTCGTGACCGACCTTTCAGAAGTTTATTACCGGCAGTTTCACGAGCAAATCCAGGTCAACTCCGCCGTCCGTACGGTTAAGACGCAAAAGAAGCTTCGCCGTCGCAATCGCAACGCCGCTCCCGCCGAAGGCGAAACCGCTTCGTCTCATCTCGCCGGCATCACGGTCGACCTGCAGCGCCGCGGCATGACGAACGAGCAGATTCGGTTTGTCGAGCACTACTTGTTCTATCTGAACGCCCTCGGTCTGGTCGAACCGGAAGAGGAGCGCCGCCACTGGTGCTTCCACGTGATGGTCTCCGACCGCTACGGCGACTGGCGCCAGACGCAAACCGTTTTCCCGCGTCCGCCGGTGGAAGAGCCTGCCACCGCACCGGGCACTGTCACTGCCACTGCCACTGCGGTAAGTGCATCCAACTGAGCCTTCACCTGGGCCTTCACCTGAACTATACCTCCGCTACAATCTCCACAGAATGATTGTTCTCATGGCCGGTCTCCCGGGAACGGGTAAGACCACGCTGGCTCGCGAACTGGCTCAGCGCACGCAAAGCGCTGGCGCTATTCTTAGCAAAGACGAAATCCGCGCCGCCCTGTTCTCGCCAGAAGATATCGAATACTCCGTCAAACAAGACGACTTCGTAATGGAGGTGATGCTCGAAGCTGCCCGCTTCTTGCTGCAAAATACTCCCACTCGCAGGATCTTTCTCGACGGCCGCACCTTCTCCCGCCGCTACCAGATCGACCGCGTTCTCAAGT
This sequence comes from Terriglobales bacterium, assembly GCA_050012595.1. GTDB lineage: Bacteria > Acidobacteriota > Terriglobia > Terriglobales > Acidobacteriaceae > Acidiflorens. The sequence continues at coordinate 254,903 of JBEKGW010000003.1, read as the reverse complement.
TCGCCCGCGAACTCGCTCAACCGTGGATGATCATCGAGTGCGCCTGTTCCGATGAATCCGCTCGCCGGCGTCTCGATCTCGAACCCGACCCCGCGCACCCCGCGCACAACCGAACGTTCGCGCTCTACCTCGAGGTGAAAGCCCGCTTCGAACCCATCACGTATCCTAAGACGACGATCTCCACTGACCAACCGCTAGAACAGTGCGTCGAGCAGGCTGTGGCCGCAGTGACTGCAGGGTGAGTGATTCGATGGTCGACGGGCGTTCTCGCGCCTGCAGCAGCATCACGGCCGGGCGCAGACGCTTGGCACTCCACCGACAATCTTCGATTGACTGTCGTACAATTAACGTTTGCCAAAACACCCTACAGGAGCATCCATGCGAACTCTAATCCATACCCTTGTCCTGATCGTCTCCACGTCACTGCTCGCCGCCGCACAGGCGGCCTCAAATCCACCGACGGCGACATCGCCGCCCGTCTCCAAGCCCGCCGCTGCTGCTGCCGAGCCTACGGCCATCATCCACACCACGGCCGGCGACCTGCATTGCACATTGTTTCCGAAGATAGCCCCCATCGGAGTCGAGAATTTCATCGGCCTGGCCGAGGGCACCAAGGATTGGACCAACCCCGTCTCTCACGCCAAGAAGCATGGCATTCCGCTTTATGACGGCACCATCTTTCACCGCGTGATTCCAGAATTCATGATTCAGGGTGGAGATCCCGCCGGGAACGGCACGGGCGATCCCGGCTATAAATTTAAGAATGAGACTTCACCCACGGTCAAGTTCGATCGGCCCGGGCGTCTTGCCTACGCCAACGCCGGCCCCGACACCAACGGCTCGCAGTTCTTCATCACCGAAGTTCCCTACCCCAGCCTCAACGGCGGCTATACCATTTTCGGCCAGTGCGACGCGGCCGCTGTCGGACTCGTAAAGAAAATCGCTCGCATGCCTACGAACGGCGAAACGCCGATACATCCCGTTAAGATCACGCACATCGAGATCCAGGGCGCGGGCGTATCGACCGCATCGGCCGAGCCCAAGCCGTCGGCTGGCATGAAGTAGCCTATGGAGAGACGCGGCTTGCCGCGTCTCTACAACAAGATTGAATTTAAGAATTCGAAGGGAGACTATGACCCGCACACCTGGAACCTATGCGGTGATCGAAACCAGCGAGGGCACCATCGTTTGCCGCCTGTTTGAGAAGGACGCCCCCAAGACGGTCGCCAACTTCGTTGAGCTCAGCGAAGGCAAGCGCGAGTGGACGCATCCCACCACCCGCAAAAAGACCACCGACCCCCTGTACCACGGAACTATTTTCCATCGCGTAATCCCGGATTTCATGATCCAGGGCGGCGACCCGATGGGCACGGGTTTCGGCGGTCCCGGCTACCAGTTTGAAGACGAAACCAAAGGTTCGCCACATCGTTTCGACAAGGCCGGGAAGCTGGCGATGGCCAACTCCGGCCCCAACACCAACGGATCGCAGTTTTTCATCACCGTCGGCAACACCGACTGGCTCACCGGCAAACACACAATTTTCGGCGAGGTGGTCGAGGGCTACGAGGTCGTGGAAAAAATCTCGAAAGCCGCTCGCAACCGCCAGGACCGTCCCAATAAAGACGTAGTATTGAAGTCGGTAAGAATCGAACGCTAGTGCTTCAGTGGAGAGACGGGCGCCCCCGCCCGTCCAGCGTGCTTCAGTGGAGAGACGGGTGTCCCTGCCCGTCCAGCGTGCCCCACACGTCTCGCGCTTTCGAGACCTGGGAGCTGTCGGCAATGCGGCCGAGCGCTGCCAATTCAGCGGGGATCTCCCAGACCGCTGTGAGTGTCGTCACAAGTCCCGGTGACGGCCACCCTAGCTTCCCTTCGCTCAATTTATAATGATTAGTTCCTTCCCAGCCTCTGGAGGCAATCGTCATGGCGTCATTTAACGGAGTTCCTGTTCCATCCAACGGTCAGAAGATTGAATACAGCAACGGCAAGTACCGCGTTCCCGATCGCCCGATCATCCCATTCATTGAAGGCGACGGCACCGGCCGCGACATCTGGAAAGCTTCTGTCCGCGTCTTCGACGCCGCTGTCGAAAAGGCGTATCATGGCACGCGCTCCGTCGCCTGGTACGAAGTCTTTGCCGGCGAGAAAGCCAAGGCTCGCTTTCAGAGTTGGCTTCCCGACGACACTGTCAGCGCCATCCGCGAATTTCGCGTCGCCATCAAGGGCCCGCTGACCACGCCCGTCGGAGGCGGCATCCGCTCCCTCAACGTCGCCCTGCGCCAGACCCTCGATCTCTACGGCTGCGTGCGCCCCGTGAAGTACTACGCCGGTGTGCCGTCGCCCGTGAAGCATCCCGAGCGCATGAACATCGTCATCTTTCGCGAAAACACAGAAGATGTTTACATCGGAATCGAATGGGAAGAAGGCACGTCCGATTGTGCTCGCCTGATTAAATTCCTTAACAAAGACATGTTGAAGGGCGGCAAGAAGCAAATCCGCCTCGACTCCGGCGTCGGCATCAAACCGATTTCCGTGACTGGGACCAAACGCCTGGTTCGCATGGCCATCCAGTATGCTCTCGAACACAAGAACAAGGCGGTCACCCTCGTCCACAAAGGCAACATCCAGAAGTTCACCGAAGGCGCGTTCCGCAAGTGGGGATACGAACTCGCCACCGAGGAATTCCGCGACAAAGTCGTCACCGAGCGCGAGAGCTGGATCCTTGACAACAAGGACAAAAAGCCCAGTATCACGGTCGAGGAAAATGCGAGCCTCATCGAACCCGGCCTTGAGTTCGCCCAAGACGACTTCCGCCAGACGATCTACACCGAGGTGAAAGACTGTCTCGACTCCATCTACGCCACGCACGGCAAAGGCGCGTGGAAGAAGAAGCTGATGATCAACGACCGCATCGCCGACTCCATCTTCCAGCAGGTGGTGACGCGGGCCGATGAATACAGCGTTCTGGCCACGCCCAACCTGAACGGCGACTACATCTCCGATGCCTGCGCGGCGCAGGTTGGCGGCCTCGGCATCGCTCCCGGGGCGAACATCGGCGATGGCTACGCCATCTTCGAAGCGACGCACGGCACCGCTCCCAAGTATGCCGACAAAGATGTCATCAATCCCGGCTCGGTTATTCTCTCGGGTGTCATGATGTTCCGCTTCCTGGGATGGACGGAAGCCGCCGATCTGATCGAGCAGAGCCTGGAGCGCACCATCTTACAGAAGAGAGTCACCTACGACTTCGAGCGCCTGATGGAAGGCGCCACCAAAGTAAAAACCAGCGAGTTTGCCACTTGTATGATCGACAACATGAGCGTCGCAGTGGCGGCGGACTGAGAGACGGGGTTAGCTAATGGAGTGACGGGCGTCCTCGCCCGTCCCGATGCGCCCTCCGGACGGGCGAGGACGCCCGTCACTCCATTAGCACCCGGAGACGCGGCAAGCCGCGTCTCTACAAGAAATTACTTGCTGAACATTTTAGAAAGGAAAACCTCATGCGCCATAAAGTAACGATAGTCGGTTCCGGAAACGTGGGCGCCACCGCCGCTCATTGGATCGCAGCGAAAGAACTAGCCGATGTCGTGCTCATTGACATCATCGAAGGCGTACCGCAAGGCAAAGGTCTGGACCTGCTCCAGGCCATGCCGATCGAGAAGCGCGATTCCGCAATTCTCGGCACAAACGACTACGCCGACACCGCCAAATCTGACATTGTCGTCATCACCGCCGGAGTTCCGCGCAAGCCCGGCATGAGCCGCGACGACCTTCTGAATATCAACTTCAAGATCATGAGCGACGTGGTCGGCAAGGTCGTGCAGCACTCGCCGAACTGCATCCTCATCATCGTCTCCAATCCGCTCGACGCCATGGCGCAGGCCGCCTACAAGCTGAGCGGCTTTCCGCGCGAGCGCGTCATTGGCATGGCCGGCATTCTCGACTCCGCTCGCTTCCGCGCGTTTATCGCCCTGGAACTTAAAGTCAGCGTTGAGAACGTAACCGCCTTCGTCCTCGGCGGACACGGCGACACCATGGTTCCGCTTCCCCGCTATTCCACCGTCGCCGGCATTCCCATCACCGAACTCCTGGACAAGGCCACGCTTGATCGCATCGTCCAGCGCACCCGCGACGGCGGCGCCGAAATCGTCAAATATCTCAAGACCGGATCCGCTTACTACGCCCCGTCGGCCGCCACCACCGAGATGGTCGAGGCCATCCTCAAAGACAAGAAAAAGATTCTACCGTGCGCCGCCTACCTCAACGGAGAGTACGGCATTCATGGACTCTTTGTCGGCGTGCCCGTGAAACTCGGCGCCAAGGGGATCGAGCAGATCATCGAGATTAAACTCAGCGCGGAAGAGAAAGCGGCCCTCGATAAGAGCGCCGCCGCCGTGAAGGAACTGATAGCGGTGATCAACGTTTAGGCGGGGACTTTGAGCGCCCAGGTACATCAACGGTTTCCGCCGTTGCCGTTGGGTGCGGTACGAGTTAAGATTTCGCGGAAAGGTCTCAATCTCTATCGCGGGTGCTTCGATGCTTCGTGCTTTCTCAGGCTGGTTGAGTGGCTTGGCAATTTGCGCACTGCTTTCAACGACGGCGTTTGGTGGTGGCCATAACGCTGCCGACTATCCGCTGCGGGTGCATATCTTTGAGCACAATTCGCATTCGCATTACTACCAGCGGGTACTGGATTGGGTGGACGGGGAGGGCCGGGCGAATCTCTTTGAGAATGGCGAGCCGCGGGGCTTCGACTATAGCTATCGCTGCTCGGACCGGTTAAGAAATTCGCCCGGGTATGAGACCTACCTGGCGCGGTGGAAGAAGCGGGATCAGACGCTGGAGATTCTACTGCCGAAGCTGGGTAATCCAAGTGCGACAGAGTCCTGCGATCTGAAGGTAGAGATGAAGGACATCGCCTATTACCGACACGGCAACACCCTGGACACAGAGCCGCCGACAGCGTTCAAGCAATGGATGGAGAAGCACCAATACGATCCGGAGCATGGGAAGAACGAGCCGGTGACGGTGGCCCCGAAACAAGCGGGCGCAAACGCACCTCAGTGAGTCGGTGAGTCGAGCAGATAGTGAATCCGCCCGATGCCCTGAGATACGGCTGGCGGTCCTCTTCCTGATTTCTCTTTCGTGATCGCCCCAGGCTCGCTATAGTGTCTGAGGCCAGCACACGATGGATTTCGATCAGCTCGAAATTTTTCTGGAAGTGGCGCGCCTCTCCAGCTTCTCCCGCGCGGCGGAGAAGCGATTTCGTACCCAGCCCGCTATCTCCTCTCAAATCCGGGCGCTGGAAGAAGAAGTGGGCGCTCGCCTGCTCGACCGCTCCGGAGGCCGCGTCTCGCTCACCGCGTCCGGCAAATTGTTTTTCAAGTATGCCGAGGAGACGCTGGAGCGGCGCAAAACGATCCTCACCGAGATCGCCGAGACCGAGCGCGTGCCCCGCGGTGAAATTGTCGTGGGAGCAAATGAAGGCACCTGCCTGCACATCCTGCCGGAGGTGTTCGCGCAATTCAAACGCGATTATCCGAACGTCGCCGTGAGCATCAAGCGCTCTGACTACGCCAAGATTCTCGAATCGATCCTCGAGAACGTGGTGGACTTTGGCGTGGTCTCGCTGCCTGTAAACGACAACCGGCTCGAGGCACAGATGATCCATCGCGACGAACTCGTCGTGATCACCGCCCCGTGTCATGCGCTCGCGGCCAAGAAGAGCGTTACCGTGGCCGAGGTCTCGACCTATCCGCTCGTCGTGCCCAAACTGGGTCACACCCGTGACGCGCTCGATGCGCTGTTCTATGACCATCACTTGAAGCCGAAGTTGGCCATGGAACTCGATTCGAGCGAACTGCTGAAGCGTTTTGTGGCCGCCGATGTCGGCGTCGGGTTCATCGCGCGGTCGAATATCGAGGAGGATATCCGGGCCAAGGTTCTGGTTGCGATCACGCTCGCTGACGCCCAAATCCGGCGAGACCTCGCGCTCGTATTCCGCAAAGACAAATCGCTCAGCCGCGCCGCCAAGGCCTTCATGGACATCGCGGTAAAGCAAAAGAATTTTTCGACGTCCCTGGCCGGGCCTGGGAAACGATCCAAATGAGCCGGGTTGCGCGTTGCATCCTTGCATTGTCCTTACTCCTTTCGGCGGCCGCAGCCCAGAAGCAGTCCGCCGGCGGTAAGGCTTCTTCAGTCACCGCTTACAAGCTCATCGCGCTCAAGGCCACGGGGACGACGCGCTACACCGACAAAGAGATTCTTGCCGCGAGCGGACTGCAGATCGGCCAGAACGCCGCCGACGGCGATTTCAAAGAAGCAGTGCGGCGACTGGGCGATTCCGGTTTCTTCAGCAACGTTGTCTATTCGTATTCTGCTTCAGGAGCGGGCGTAAGACTCGAACTGCAGCTCGCCGATACGGACAAGAGCAAGCTGGTTCCCGCGCAATTCGAAAACTTCGTCTGGTTCACCGACGACGAACTCCGCACCGCCCTGCAAAGCCGCGTTCCGCTGTTCAAGCAGTTGCTGCCCGTTGCAGGCAATCTTCCCGACCGGGTTTCCGAGGCGCTGCAAGCCATCCTCACCGAGAAGCAATTTCCGGGGCGGGTGGATTTTTTGCGCAGCGCAGAAGAGCCGGGCGGCGCCCTAAGCGTAATCGTTTATCGGGTCGAGGAAGTCAGTATCCGGATTCGCAGCGTCGAATTCCCGGGAGCATCGCCGGAACAGACGGCTCTGCTCACAACCGCAGCGCATCGCCTCACGGGAGCGGAATACGGGCGCTCTTCTCTCGCCGCGGTCGCTAAGTTGGACCTGCTGCCGGTGTACCTGCAGCGCGGATATTTGAAGGCCGCGTTTGGGCCGTCCGATGCGCGCGTCGTGCCTCAATCTTCTCCCGCGCCCGATGCGCAAGGGCCCGCCGAACATCAGTCCGAAATTCAGGTGGACGCGATTGTACCTGTGACGCCGGGCAAGATATATTCAACCTCCACTGTGGAATGGAAGGGCAACTCTGCCATCACCACCGCCGAAGTCGCGCCCCTCCTGCACTTGGCGCCCGGCCAGCCCGCCGACGCCGTGCGTCTGCTCAGCGACATCGAAAATGTGAGCAAGCTCTACCGCAGCCGCGGCTACATGACGGTTCAGATCAAGCCCGACGCCCGCTTCGACGAGGAGAAGATGGACGACAAGAAAAGCACGGTGCGCTACCACCTGAACGTCGTCGAAGGCGACCTCTACAGGATGGGAGAATTGGAGATCCTAGGGCTCGACACGCAGGCCAGGGCTCGGATGCAGGCAGCATGGACTCTGCGCGAAGGTCAGCCCTACAACGCCGACTACCCCAAGAAATTTCTGGACGATACCAGAGATCTCGTTCCCCGTGGCGTGCAGTGGGCCGTGAGCGTTCATGAAACCCCGGACGCGAAGGACAAGACCGTGGACGTCGAGATCCGGTTCAAGCAGCAGTAGCGCGGAAAACTGCGGATGGTAAAGGGCAAAACATTTTTGTAACCCGTGAGGTTGCGTGAGAATCTTTATATTGTCACAATGGTAGCGACATCACGATAGTGACAGTGTGGACTCTTCACTTTTGAACTATCACCCCGTTTCACAGGAGCGAAAGCAAAATGAAAGCTAATCGAATTGCGGCTGCGGTTCTTGGGATTCAGATGTTGGCCGGGCTGGCGGCGGTTCCAGCTCTGGCTGCCGGTAAGAGCCAGACCTTGACCGGCCAAGTGAGCGACGCCATGTGCGGGGCGAAACATGAAGAAATGCCAGGCAAGCCCGCGGAATGCACGCGGGTGTGCGTTAAGCATGGAGCAAATTACGCGCTCGTGGTTGGGGATAAAGTCTACATCCTGGAGACCTCGGATAAGGCCGCGCTCGACAAGCTGAACGATCTGGCGGGAGCGAAAGCAAAGGTGACCGGAGAAGTGGACGGCACCACGATCACGGTAAAATCGGTGGCCGCGGGATCGTAAAGGCAACTGTGGAGTGACGGGCGTCTCGCCCGTCCAGCCGGGCGGGGGACGCCCGGCTTTCCACCACCAGCGCAGGTTCAATAAAAAACCGGCGGACGGCCCGCCGGTTTCTTGTTGTCTTCGCAATCCCCTTACTGTTGATTCTGGTTCGGATTATCGTCCCGGCGCTTCAGCGTCGGGCGATCGTCATCGCCGCTGCTGCTGGTGGTGTCCGTGCCGCTGGTCTTGTCACTCGTCGAGGTGCGGCGCAGGCTGGGCTTGTTCCCATCCTTTTCTTCGATGACCTTGTGTCGGTTCTCGATGGTGGCCAGCCGCGATTTCACGTCGTCAAACTCCGAGGTGGTAACGATGTACTGCGGGCGCGCCGGAAGAATGGTCGCGATCTCCTTTTGCGACGCCGCAATGCGGTCGGGCGTCTGCGGGTGCGAAGCGAAGGCCTTGGCGATCGTGCCCGGTTTCTTTTTCTCTTTCGCCTGAATCTTTTCGAAGAAGCTGATGAAAGCCTGCGGATCGTATCCCGTCTTATACATGTATTGCAGGCCGAGGTAGTCCGCTTCCGCTTCGAAATTGCGTTGGAACTTCATGAACGTGAGCGGCAAGCCCAGGCCGGCTGCCTCGTAGATTCCATAGCCTATGCCGCCTCCGACGAAGATCAGAGGAATGGTAGCGATTTGCGCAATATTCGCGCGCGTCATCTGACGCATCCCGTGGCGGGCGGCAACGTGCGAAATCTCATGCGCCATCACGCCGGCCAGTTCCGCCTCTTCGTCCGCCGCCAGAATCAAGCCGGAGTTCACATAGAAAAATCCACCGGGAAGCGCGAAGGCGTTTACTTCATCGGAGTCGATCACCTTGATGGTGAAGGGAACCTGCGCGTCGGAATTGCGCACCAGATTCTGGCCGATGCGATTGACGTACTCGGTGACCACCGGGTCCTGAACCAGCTTTACGCTATTTTCGACCATCATCGCGTATTGCTTGCCCATCCTGATTTCGGTTTCGAGCGAGTACCAATCGCCCAAACCGCGCCCGCCGACTTTGCGGTTGCCGATGGCGTCCACATCGTCCTCACCGCCGGTGTGCTTGACCTTGCTTGCGTCGGGCTCCTGGATGGGTGGCGGCCCGCTAGGAGCCGCATCGGTGCCGCTCGAAGAAGCGTCCGCGGGCGGAGTCGGAGTCGTGCTGGGGGTTGCCGAGGGGGCCTGCGGTGAAGCCGGCGGCGTTGAGCCAGCGGATGGTCCCGTCGACGAGCCACTCGCGGCTGGCTGCGTGCTCTGAGGCTGCGCCGTCTGATCCTTTGATGTTTGAGGCTGTGCTGTTTGCGGCTGAGATGCTTGCGGCTGTGCGCTTGGGGTCTGTGAAGTCTGATCCTGCGCCAGCGCGGGCACTGCCATTAGCGCTAGTAAGCTCAGGGAGATCGCCAATCTACGGAACGACATTTGGACACCCCGCGGAAACCCGGTCGGCTGACAACATTATACCCCCGATAGCAAGTCGTGTGAGCGAAGTTCCCCACCTAGTTGGACGCAGGCTGGCGCCGGAAAGTTAGCCACGATTTTCGCAGAACGTGGTGGCTGAGGTTCGTTTCGGATCCGTCTTGTGCGAGTGGCAGAAAAAGAAAAATTCGCGTCTGCGAAACCGAACCGCACGGGTTGCGGCTTTGTTCCCTAGCTTAGTTACTCTCAAGGTAATAACCCACTGTTTACGGGAACCCCCTCCCCCTGCCTATTGGAATCATAGGGTTAGGAAGAAATTCCCGCAAAATCTTTGGGTTTAATTCGACTGTCACACATGTGCGCCTTCGCGGTTGTTGCCGAGATTTCGGTGAGGCCAGCGCGCAAGGACCACGGCGAAGTGTCTGTCGTCGCATAGTCGCTGGTGAAATCCTGCGGCACCGGGAGAATTCCCTGATGCATCCTGCCGCGGAGATAAGTGCAGGGGTCCTTCGACTCCGCCGGAACTTCACTTCGTGAAGTCCCGGCTCCGCTCAGGATGACAACTTGGATAGGGTGGCTGAAAACTGAGAGCTGACGGCTGATAGCCGCTCTACGTCCAGCGAAACCAGCGCAGCGCAAGGATGAACGACACTCCGCCCCAAACTGCGAGAACAAGTAGTCGTCCCGATTGTGAGCTCAGAGTCGCGCCTTCTAATATCGTGGATCGCAGCGCGTCGTTGAGCGCGGTCAGCGGAAGCGCTTTGATGAAGGGGTGGGCGATGGCGGGAAATCTATCGTAGGAAAAGAAGACGCCGGAGAAGATCCACATCGGCATCATAACCACGTTGATGAGGCCGGAAACGGTTTCGATTTTCTGCGCCCGGCAAGCGGTTAGCAGGCCGACACCGCCAAAGGCTACTGCTCCGAGCGTACCTAGCAGGATGATTGAAAGGATCGATCCCTGTACTCGCATGTGAAAGACGAGCACGCCGAAGCCTAAGAGCAAACCTACTTCGATCACCATCAGAACCAGGCGGCTGCTGGTTAAAGCTAGAAGAAAATCGCTGCGGCGCATGGGAGTAGCGACGAAGCGCTTCAGCAGTTTGCGCTGGCGCATTTCGACCAGTGCGAAACCGACTCCCCACATGCCGGAGTTCATCAGGTTCATCCCCAGCAGTCCGGGGATGAGGAAGTCGATGTAACGGGAGCCGGGTTCGCTGGAGGATTGGGCGAAAGTCGAGAGCGCATCTTTGCGCCCGGCGGCGGACTGGAGCGCAGCGTCAATCTCCGCCCGGGAGAGGACACTTTCCGGGCGGGCGGGATCGTAATAATAAGTGTAGCTGCCGTCGGGATTCAACTCGATCGCCAGATCAAACTTGCCGAAGTGGAAGGCTTTCAGCGCGGCATCGCGATCAAGCACAGTGGCTCGGACAGGGGAGTGGGCGGACGAGTTCTTATTCGGGTACTCGAGCATGGCCAACGTTTTCTGCGCGCCAGGGCCATCGATCACGACTACCGAGGTGATGTCCGCGGGCTTGTCGCGAAAGGCGATGCCCAAGCCAGCCGCCAGCAGCAGCGGAAAGATGAAGACCCAGAATACGACCTCAGGCTCGCGCTTGAGTTCAAGTATGCGCGCCCAGAGCAGATGACGGTATCCGGACCAGCGGCCATTGTGGCGCGCGGGTTGAATGGGCTGAGGTTCCTGATACTTATCAGCCGTGAGCTTGGGCGCGTTGGTTTCTGTGGTTGCCATTCAGTCTTCTCGCAGGTGGCGGCCGGTGAGTTGCACGAATACATCTTCAAGGCTGGCCTGGCGCGTGCTGAGGTGTTCGAGTTGATGGCCGTGGTTGGTGACCGCATCCAGAAGAGCGGGGATGGTGAGGTGCGGCTCGCGGACGCTCAGGCAGACGGTCGAATCCTCGCGACGGACGGACTCTACGCTCGGCAGGGACCGCCAGCGGTCGAGGTTGTCGCTGTCAAGATTATCGTTGTCGGCGTCTCCGTTTTTGCTTACCTGGAACTCGACCACATGATGGCCGCCAAGCCGGTCAATCAGGTCCGAGGGCGTGCCTTCGGCGATGATCTGGCCGTGATCGACGATGGCGAGACGATCGCAGAGGCGCTCGGCCTCGTCCATGTAGTGAGTCGTGAGCAGGATGGTGCCACCTTTTTTCTGAAAGACGCGCACGATGTCCCAGAGCTGGCGGCGGCTTTGGGGATCGAGTCCGGTGGTGGGCTCGTCGAGAAAAAGGATGCGCGGATTGCCGACCAGTGCGGTGGCGACGGCCAGGCGTTGCTTCTGGCCGCCGGAAAGTTTGCCAACCCAGGCGTCGGCTTTCTCGGTGAGTTGGAGTTCTTCGAGGATGGCGGCGATGGAACAGGGTTCGCGGTAGAAACTAGCGAAGAGTTCGATGGTTTCGCGGACGGTTAGCTTTTCCGACAGGCGCGTTTCCTGCAGCGAGATGCCGAGCCACTCGCGCAACTGGCGCGGGTTGTCGGCCCAGGTGTGTCCGAAGATGCGGACTTCTCCGGAAGTGGGTGCGAGCAGGCCTTCGAGGATTTCGATGGTGGTGGTCTTCCCTGCTCCGTTCGGGCCGAGCAGGCCAAAGCATTCGGCGGCCTCGATGCGCAGGCTGAGTCCGCGGACGGCTTCGACTCTGCAGTCGTAGGTCTTGCGCAGGTTGGCGCACTCGATAGGAGACCCCACTCGCAGATTGTAGCTTAGCTTTCGGGTGCCCTGCGGAGCTGTGCTCCGCTGGACGGCCGAACCACCCCAGCCCGCGAAAAGCGCGCGGTCTGGGGGCCCCGGCGAGGGCGGCCGTCGCTACGTGACTTGTTTAGGGTCAACGTTCCGGCGTCGGTACCGGGACGTTGCCTCTAGCATCCTGCCAGAGGATTGCATTCAGCTTCTTGGCATCGGCCGCATCCGGCCTGGAAAAATTCATGAGCGATGATTCCTTCGCGCCCGCCGCGGTCTTCTCGTTGATCTGGTAGATGAGGCCGCTGCGCAGATTCTTGTCGTCGGCCTGGTGCGGCGGCTGCGTTCCCGGGCCGGAGAACAGCGGCGCCATGAGTGGCGCGTGCGCGTCGAACAGGTTCATTGGCGGAAGGTCGAGCAGAGCTTCTATGGTGTGGATCATGCCGACGGTCGTGTAGAAGTGATGATCGACAAACGTTTGCGCCGTGTGCGGCGCATATTTGCTGATGACCAAGGCGGTAGATCGATGGGCATCGATGTGATCGGCGCCGTCTTGCGCATCGTCTTCGACCACGAAGATGGCGGTATTGTCCCAGTAGGGGCTGTGGGAAACGGCATCGACGACGCGGCCCACCGCGAGGTCATTGTCGGCGACTGAGGCCTGCGGAGTGGGCTTGCCGGGACGCGTGCCTCCGGTGTGGTCGTCGGGCAGGTAGAGCAACGTGAACTGTGGAAGCTCTTTGGCGGTTCCTTTGGCTTTCACAAACTCATCGAATTCGCGGAGGAATTCATCGGCGCGGAGTTGGTCGGGATAGTCGGTATTGAAGTCGGGGAATTGCGGATCGTAGTGATCGCGCAGAGCGGCTTTGGTGGGACGCATGCGCTTCATCTGCGGAATGGCCCACGGCCACGGGCTCGGCCCGCCGCGCGGGTTGCCGACGTTCGCGGGCAGAGGCTCTCCTTTGTTGATTTCGGCCACTGGGCAGGTCGCAGACGAGGGAGACAGCATTCCTTCCTTCGGCAATTTTGCTTTTTCACTTTTACACCACACGGCCGCGATGAATTCTCCGTAGATGCGATAGGTGAGGCTGCGGCGGCCGAGGTTGTCCCAGAGGAAGCCGGTTCCGGGGTCGTCGACGTCGGGGATTCCCTGCTCGAGCGGAAATTCTTCGGCCACGCTGCCGCCGGAGTCGTAGGTTCGCTCCTTACTGCGATAGCCAATGGGCCATGTTTTCTCGTTGTAGTCACTCGTCGTGGCGGCGGTGGACCAGAGGTGGCCATCGCCGGAAACTTCTCCGCTGTCGTAAAAGTTGTCTAGCACTCCGAACTGCAGGGCCAGTTTGTGTTGGTTGGGCGTGATGTCTTTGCCATACATCGTCAACGATGGGTCGCCGTCGCCGACGGGCAGGTCACCGAAGATCTGATCGTAGGTGCGATTTTCTTTCAGGACGTAAATCACGTGGCGGATGGGATTCGTTCCGTTGGCGAATTTAAACTTGCCGCCGTCGGAGTGGATCAGATTGTCTTCCTCGACCTGGTGCGTGTAGGCGGCGAGATTCTTGCCGATTTCGGCGAGGCTGAGGCGTGCAATCGAGCCACCGATCAGAGTCGGGATGTACGGGTGCTCTTTTCTTTTTCGCTCGCCTTTCAGCGTGCCTTGCATATTGTTGGGGCCGCTGCCCTGGCCTTTGGCGGTCGCAATCAGCAGGTCGTTGCCGGCGATGGCGAGGGCACTCGGATACCACTCGGTGGGGATAAAACCGATCGGAAGCGAATCCGACGTGCGGGCCATCACCGGTGGTCGATTGGAATCCCTGACGTCGAACACAGCGATCGCATCAAGCGAGGCACTGGCGGCGTAAAGATACTTGCCATCCAACGAGAGAGCAATGGACTGGAAGACAGATCCGGGGTTGCCTCGATCGCTGCGATACCGAATGTATGTGACAGCGGAACTTAGATCGACGGCTGCTACGGAATCGGCGTTCGCCTGTGCAATGTAAAGACTATTCTCTTTATCATTTAGCAGCATCGCGGTCGCGTGCGAACTCGGACCTACGGAATCATTAGATGTCCCTACTTCTATCCAGCGTGCGGCCTTGCCAGTTTGAAGATCGAGCTCGGCAACTTCGCTGCCATTCCACAAACTAACCCAGGCCTTGGTTCCGGCTTTGTTGGCAATCACTGTGTATGGGTATGCGCTGGGAATGTAGCGACTGCGGCTTAGGTCGAAAGTCTGCAGGGTCTTGCCTGAACTCGTGTCGACGAGAATGGCGTTGTCGGAAAGATTATTGGCGATGAGCAGGCGGTCGCCCTTCGGGCCGCGCAACACTGCGAACCCCGCGGGATAGGGCGGGGCGGTTCCGGCGGGAGTCGTGCGGATTCCGAACGCGACTTCCTTGCCTTCGGCAATGCGCTGCGGAGCGATCTTGATGAAGCGCTCGGGAGTGACCAGTCCGGCGCCGAATTTATAGACTGCGATGCCATTGCCGGTGCTCTTCGGCTTCTCGCCGGTGGGGTCGGTGATCGAGCCCATCGAGGCATAGAGATGCTTGCCGTCACTCGAGAATGCGAGGCCGATGAAATAGCTTTGGCGCGTGGAATAGTCGTCGCTCAGGCGCTCATCGGGAAAATCGTGCAACTGATTGTTGCTGAGGTCGAGAATGGCGATCGATTGGCGCGCGCCGCTCTCCTCGGTGCCGTAGCCCTGGTTGAGCAGCGCGGCGTAACGGCCGTCGGGACTGAGGGCGATGGTTGCGGGAAAGCTGTTGGTGCGGGCGAGATAGCCGGGGACGGGGAGAGTCAAACTCTTGCTGGTCGGAAGATTGATGCGGCGCGAGCGGTCGGCGGCGCGGGCGACGACGAACACGGCAAGCAACGCGGAAAGAGCGAGCAGGGAGATGACGGCAACCTTTTTCACGGACGGAGTCCTCGGGAGGTTTTTACCATCTTGGCCGTCTCTCAGGCAATCCCGAACAAGGTGGAACCGCCCTCGCGGCTGCTGCTATCTCCTCCCGTTGTACAATCGGTGTCCCGTTCTCACGAAGGCGCGGACAAGGAGCTTTCTTCGACATGAATCGGCAAATCACGCATCGCAAGATTACATTTCTGAGTTTCTTCTGTGTGCTCGTCCTCTCCGCGGCGTTCGCGCAGGACGTACCCGTGGTCAAACCGGAAACCGTCGGCCTGTCGTCGGAACGCCTGGAGCGGCTCTCGAGCGCGGTACAGCGCAGCATCGACGATAAGCGCATTGCCGGTGCGGTCACGCTGGTAGCCCGTCGTGGGCATGTGGCGTGGTTCAAGGCGCAGGGCATGGCAGACCGTGAAGCCGGCAAGCCGATGCGCCCTGACAGCATGTTCCGCATCTGCTCCATGACCAAGCCCATCACCAGCCTGGCGGTCATGATGCTGTACGAGGAGGGCCACTTCCTCCTCCGAGACCCGGTTTCCAAGTACCTGCCCGAGTTCAAGAATCCGAAAGTGCTGGTAAAACCCGCGTCCGGCGCGCCGTACACGATCCCAGCCACCCGCGAGATCACCATTCGCGACCTGTTGCGTCACACCTCGGGAATCACTTATCAGTGGAATGAAGACCTCGGGCCCATGTATAAAGACGCGAACGTGGCTAACGGAATGCTGCAATACGATGGCACGATCGAAGACAGCGTCCAGCGCCTTGCGGGGCTTCCGCTGCTTTTCAACCCCGCCGAAAAGTGGGAATACAGCCTTGGCGTGGATGTTTTAGGACGGCTGGTGGAGGTTGTCTCAGGCAAACCGCTGGACGAATTCTTCCGCACCCGCATCTTCGAGCCGCTGGGCATGAGGGACACTTATTTCTATCCACCGGACAACAAACTGGAACGGCTGGCTACGGCCTACACCTACTACGACGAGAAAGGTCTGGATCGCTTCCCCGATACTCCGATCACCGAAGGCCCCTTCACCTACTCCGCGGACTATCCGGTGCGTGGCCCCAAGAAGTTGTTTTCTGGCGGCGCCGGACTCGTGTCCACGGCCGCCGATTACATGCGTTTCTGCCAGATGATGCTCGACGGCGGCAAGGCCGGAAACACTCGTTTGTTGAGCCGCAAGTCGGTGGAATTGATGACTCAGGACCAATTGGGAAAAGTGAGTCCGGACCAGGGCTTCGGACTTGGCTTCGGCGTCGATGGAGTGAAAGCACCGCTTGCCGAACTCGGATCCCCCGGAGAATACAACTGGGGAGGCTTCTTTTATACCGCGTTTTCCATCGACCCCATTGAACAGATGATCGTGATTTTCATGGGGCAACTGCATCCCTCGGGCGATTTGAGTCTCAACCGTCAAACTCACGAACTGGCATATCAGGCGATCATCGACTGATGCGGGGTGGCGTGCCCGAACGCCGTACCTTCTCAACAACCCACGTGAACCAAAGTTGTTCTGCGGTCTGAGACGGGCCAAACCCCGTTTCTACGGAAAATTCGATTCTTCCGCAGCTTGTGAAATTACGTCTCCTGATCTTATTTCGTCCCCACCAAGTGCACTTCCGACACCGGTGGCCCGGTTTGCGATTTCTTCACACCGATCAGCTCAACTGCTTTGGCAGCAATGTGTTCGGCGGAAACCTCGAACTCCTTGATTAACTCCCAGGGAGCGCCGGAGTCTCCGAAGCGGTCTTTTACTCCGACGGCGCCGGTGATGATGGGGATTCCGTAGAGCGCGGGCGATTGCGTAATGGCGTTCGAGACTGGCCACGCCAGCGCACCGATCTGGTGCTCTTCAGCGGTCAGGACGATGCTGGTGTCGCGGGCGGCTCGCACAATGGCTTCGGTATCGAGCGGCTTGAGGGTGTGCATATTGAGGATGCGGGTTTCGTAACCGAAATCGGACTTCAATATCCAGGCGGCGCGCATCGCTTCGGGCACCATGGGACCGCAGGCGATGATGGTGAGGTCTTCGCACTCGTCGCGGTATTCGGATTCGAGTTTCGTCTCGAAGGCTTCGATGAAATTCACCGCCTCCTTGCGCAGGCGAATCACGTTGGCTTTGCCGAAGACGAACGGTGTTTTTTCGTCAGTGACAATCGGCGTGGCTTCGCGCGCGAAGCGAATGTATTTCGGGCCGACGTGCTTCAGCAGCAGATAGTCGGTCGCTTTGCGCGTTTCGATCATGTCGCAGGGGACAACCACGCTCATGTTGGGCAGTCCACACATGGCGAACAGGTCTTCGAGCGCCTGGTGGGTGGCGCCGTCGGGACCGACGCTGACTCCGCCGTGGGCTCCGGCAATCAGGACGTTGAAATTGCCGTAGCAGATCGAGGTGCGGATCTGGTCGAGATTGCGGGCGGCGGCAAAAGTGGCGTACGTGCCGAAGACGGGGAGCTTCCCTTCTTTCGCTAGTCCGGCGGCGGCTGAAGTGGCGGACTGCTCGGCGATGCCCATGCTGATCCAGCGCGACTTGCGCTCGGGTTTATTCGCATAGAACTCGCTGATCGTAATGGAGCCGGAAATGTCGAGTCCGAAGCAGACGATACGCGGATCGTCGCCATTGGCGGCGAGCGACTGGCCGAAACCGAGGCGGGTGGGCTTCATCTGAACTTTCATGTTTTCGGCGGCGTTCCACCAGTAGTTGCGTTGGAAGTGGGGCATCTTGGCATCGAGTTTGCGGTCAACCTCGGCTTGATATTGCCGGGCTCGGGCGAAGATTTGCTCGACGGGAATCTGGCCTTCTTCATCTATGCCGAGTTCCTTCAGGGCTTTGTCTAACTCGTCGCGGTTGGGCGCTCTGCCGTGCCATCCGGCGACGTTTTCCATGAAGCTGACGCCTTTGCCTTTGACGGTGTCGGCAATGATGACGGTGGGCTTGCCGGAGCCGGCTCTCGCTTTGGCTTTCTCCAGCGCTTCGACGACCTGCTTCATGTCGTGTCCGTTGATGGTGACAACTTCCCAGCCGAAGCTGCGATATTTATCTTCGAGGGGCTCGACGTTCATCACGTCTTTCACCCAGCCGTCGATCTGGAGGCGGTTGCGATCGATGATGCCAACCAGGTTGTCGAGTTTGAAGTGGCCGGCTTCCATCGCGGCTTCCCAGATCTGGCCTTCCTGCTGTTCTCCGTCTCCCATGATGCAGAAGACGTGGTGATTTTTCTTGTCCAATCTGGCGGCGAGAGCGATGCCGACGGCGATGCTCAGACCCTGGCCTAGCGACCCGGTGGAGACTTCCACGCCCGGCAGTTTGAGCCAGTGTGGATGTCCCTGGTAGGGCGAATAGAGCTTACGCAGGAGCGCGACGTCTTCTTTCGGGCAGAAGCCGGCGAAGGCTAGGCCTAGATAAAGACTGGGGGCTTTGTGGCCGGTCGACCAGATGATGCGATCGCGGTCGGGCCAGTTGGGATTCTTGGGATCGTGGTCGGCTACGCGAAGGTAGAGCGCGGCGGTGATGTCCATGATGGAGAGCGTGCCGCCGGCGTGCCCGGATGTGGCTGCGCACAGGGCGGCGAGGTCGTAGCCGCGCATCAAGTTGGCCTGCTGTTTCAGTTCGTCAATGCTGTAGGAACGCAGAACTTCGCCGGTGGTCGAATTCTGAATAGACATGCGGTTGCTCCTTCGCTTACGCCGGGCATTGGACGACAATCTAGGCAGGGCAGGAAACGGCGCATAGGCTTACAGGATGAGCGTAACTGGCGCTGTCGCAGGGGTCAGTGAGCGGGGTCACAGGCGGGGGTGACGCATGACGGCATTTACCGTCCGGGCGGTCGGTTCTTCGCCGCCGAGACGCGGAGAGCGCCGAGAGAATTCCTGGGAAAACCAGTTTGAATTGTCATCCTGAGCGCAGCGAAGGACCTGCTGTCTCGTGCGATGAGAAAAAAGCAGGTCCTTCGCTCCGCTCAGGATGACAACTTGGGTCTAGGCGAAAACACTTAGCGCGCCGATTTGAAGATCGCGAACACCGCGCCTTGCGGGTCGGCGATCACCGACATGCGGCCGACTCCTTCCATGCTCATCGGCGGGAGGTATAACTTCGCACCCATCCCTTTCGCTTTATTCGCGGAGGCATCCACATCATCCACCTGGAAGTAGGCCAGCCAGTGCGGCGGCACGCCGGGCTGGCGATAGGCTGCGGGGGGAATGCCTCCGATGAAGTGTTCGCCGTTCTTGATATGCAGGTAGCCCGAAGAATCTTTTGGGTCTGCGATTATCTGCCATCCGAAAAGGCCGGAGTAAAAATCAGCGGCGCGTTTTGCGTCGGGCGTGCTCAGATCGGCCCAGCAGAGCGTGCCGGCGACTTCGGCGATTCCGATTCCGGCGTTCTTGTTTGCCTGCCAGACGCAGAAAACCGCGCCCGTGGGATCCTGGACGATCGCCATGCGCCCGGCATCCATGACGTCGAAAGCCGGTGCAAGAATTTTGCCGCCGAGTTGCTGCGCTTTCGCGGCGGCTGCATCGGCGCTGGCGACTGTGATGTAAATCAACCAGTGCGGAGGAACACCCTGCGAACGCTCCTCGGGACGCAGGGTGCATCCGGCGGCGGCTTCGCGGCCCTGGAGTTTGAATTCGGTGTAATAATCGTTCGGGCCCATCGGATTGTCGTGGGCTTCCCAGCCAAATAGCGAGTTGTAGAAGCTCTTGGCCGCGTTCTGGTCGGTGGTGTGGAGTTCAATCCAGCACAAGGAGCCGGCGGGGTGCTGATCGATGTTAGCCATAGCGGCAAAAGTTTACACCAATTCTGGCCGGTGGATTGTCAACGGGAGATGAAAGCGAGAGCATTAACCGCAGAGTGCAGAGAGGTCGAGGAGTTTTTTCAGAATCATTACGATGGCGCGACGGGCGTCTCGCCCGTCCTGCAGTTCGACGGCCGGGCGGGGACGCCCGGCGCTCCACTTTCTACCGCAGGTTCTTCCCCACCCAACCTTCAATTCTCGCCAGAGCCTTGTTCAGGTTCTCCAGCGAATTGGCGACGCTGAAGCGGAGATAGCCTTCTCCGTATGCGCCGAAGGCGGTGCCGGAGAGGCAGGCGACTCCGGCTTGTTCGAGCAGCGCGTCGGCCAGTTTCTTGGAAGGCCAGCCCGTCTTCTTAATGTTGGGGAAGGCGTAGAACGCGCCTTTGGGGACGAGACAGGAGAAGCCTTTGATCTTGTTCAGGCCGGCGACGAAGACGTCGCGGCGGCGCCTGAACTCAGCGTTCATTTTGTCCACGGACGATTGATCGCCGCGCAGCGCTTCGATTCCGGCAACCTGCGTGAAGCTGGCGGTGCAGGAAATCGAGTTCGTGTTCAGCCGCGCTATTTGCGTGGCCAGATCTGGGCGCATTACGCCGTAGCCCAGGCGCCATCCGGTCATGGCGTAGGTTTTGGAGAAGCCATCGAGCAGAATAGTGCGCTCTTTGAAGCCGGGTACGCTCATGATGGAGAAGTCTTCGACTTCATGCTCTCCATCCGAAAAGATGAGGCGGCTGTAGATTTCGTCGGAGAGAACCATGATGTTGCGGTCGCCAATGGCCTCGGCGATTGCTAAAATGTCTTTCCTGGTGAGCACGCCGCCGGTCGGGTTGTGCGGCGAGTTCAGGATGATCAACCGGGTGCGGTCGGTAATCAGCGATGCGAGTTCCTTGACGTCGACGGAGAAGTCGCGTTCTTCGCGCAGCGGAATTGCGACCGCGCGTCCGCCGACATAGTCGATCATGGATTCGTAGATGGGGAAGCCGGGGTTGGGGTAAATGACTTCATCTTCAACATCAATCAATGCCAGCATGGTGAAGAAAATAATTGGCTTGCCGCCTGGGACAACAACAACTTCCTCGCTTGAAACCGGAACTTTGCGGGTGCGGCTGACGTAGTCGGCGATAGCCCGGCGCAGATCGGGCAGGCCAGCGGAGGGGCCGTAGTGAGTCCACCCCTTGTGGAGCGCGTCGACAGCGGCCTGGATGACATTGGCGGGCGTGTCGAAATCGGGTTCGCCAATTTCGAGGTGGATGATCTCTTTGCCCTGTTTTTCGAGCGCGCGGGCGCGGTTCAGAACTTCAAAAGCGGTTTCCGTGCCAAGCCGCGACATCCGGCTGGCGAGACGCAGTTCGAGCTGAGTAGTTGGCATAGCGGCGGTTGGCATTATAGCCCCTCGAGGCTGGCTTGGCCCTTACTCGATTGTCACGCGGGCGATGAGGATGGGTCAATTGCAGGCATCACAACGGCTTGTGATGTAGGCCGAAGGCAGAAGTTAGAAGTCAGATTGCAGAAGTGAAAGCCAGATGCGTGGGACGGATGGTGTTTACTTCTTCATTCTGACTTCAGACTTCTGCCTTACTCGGAAATCGTGCTCTCTTCGCTCTGCGCCCGCAGGACGCGATCGACCGAATACGGGGCACGCTGGGCGGGCTCATGATAATGGCGCACCTGCATTTCTCCGAGCAGGCCGATGGCGAGCATGTTCAGGCCCGCCAGCAACAGGACGGCGGAGAACATCATCAGCGGGCCGTGCTGGGTCATCACATCGGCTTGGTGCAGGAGCTTCTGCAGAATGAGCCAGCCGGAGATGGCGCACCCCGCAAAAATGCTGAACATTCCCACCGTGCCGAAGAAGTGTAAGGGGCGGGAAAGATACCTGAGCAGGAAGCGGATGGTGATGAGGTCGAAGAAAACACGGAAGGTGCGAGAGATTCCGTAATGCGAAGACCCGCGTTCCCGGTTTATGTTCTTGATGGGAACTTCGACGATAGTCGCGCCGTGCCACGAGGCCAGCGCGGGGATGAAGCGGTGAAGCTCTCCGTAGAGCGGAATCTGCCCCAGGATTTCGCGGCGATAGGCTTTAAAGGTGGTCCCGAAGTCGTGGATGTCGACGCCGCTCAACATGGCCATGAGCCAGTTGGCGCAGCGCGAAGGGATGCGGCGCAGCCAGAAATTGTCCACACGATTCTTGCGCCAGCCGCTGACGATGTCGTAGCCCTCTGCTATTTTTTCCAGGAACAATGGAATGTCGGCGGGATCGTGTTGCAGATCGCCGTCCATGGCGATGATGTATTCGCCGCGGGAATGGTCAAATCCAGCAGCGAGGCCGGCAGTCTGGCCAAAATTACGGCGCAGTTTGACGACAGTCACGCGGCTATCGACGGCGGCAATCTCACGCAGCAAGGGGAATGTGCCGTCGGTTGAGCCGTCATCGACCAGCACCATCTCGAAGGTCTCGCCGCTCGCTTCCATCACGGACTTAAGCCGCGCGTACAGGTCGGTGATGTTCTCCTGCTCGTTGTGGAGAGGAACTACGATTGAGTACTTGAGCACAGTACTTGTTATTATACGGCAGCGAGGCACCGCTTTCGAAGTGACTTCCGTGAGGCATGGCTGCGGCGGGACGAGACTTACGTTTTGGGCGCCAAGGTGAGGTGAGGTGTGGCAGAATTTCTGGTAGCCCCGGCAGGAATCGAACCTGCATATTCAGTTTAGGAAACTGAAGTCCTATCCGTTGAACGACGGGGCCACTGGAAGATGCAAAATCAGGTTAGCAGGTTGCGAAAAGCGTTGCCAAACCTGCCGTGAGTTATCCCGCCCCGCCTCCGACGAAGTGGACGATCTCCAGCCGATCTCCATCGTGCAATGGAGTCTGCGGCCATTGCTCGCGGGGCACGATCTCGCGGTTCAGTTCGATTGCCAACCGGTCGGGCTTCATGCCGAGTCCCGCGACGAGCGCGAACAGCGTTTCAGCGGATGAAGTCTGGGTTTCGCCATTGATCGTTAGATTCATCGGAACAAAGAATTTCTAAGTGGCGGCGCGCAGCTGGAACTTGCGGGTAGCCGTTCGCCCGGCAAAGCTTGCTTGCACGAGTACGGAGGAATCCGAGAGCGACTTTTCATCTACATGAACGCTCATCTCGGCGTTGCCCTTGGCGTCGGTGAGAACCTGCGCGTAGTAGGGCGCGGCGTCGGGCCGGGCGAAGCGGAGCGTAAGGCGAGCGCCTTCGACTGTGGCGCCTCCGTCGGTGACTCGGATCTGCATCGTCAAAGCGCCGCTCGAATGCACCGACCCGGCATTGATCCACTCCAGGTCAAGCTCTTTCACCGCCGCCAACGTTTCCGGTGTCTCCCGCTTGTCGAGGATGGAATCGAGCTTGCCGTCGCGGATGGCGTCGAGCACCTCGCGATGCAGTTCGCGCAGCCGCTTCTCCATGTCCTGATCGTTGTCCTTGCCCTGAAAACCTTTCCCCACAGCCGGTCCATAGGGAACGGCGCGCTTTCCGATGCAGCGGCCCCGGACGAAGACCTGCGTCTGCAGCAACTGCTCGCCTTCGCGCGCTTCGCTCTGCACGTGGTAGACGGTGTCTTCGTGCCGAATGTCGGTATTAAAGCCAAAGATCATGCGGTTCAGGCTTTCCCCGGTCCTGTCGAAACAGGTTCCTCCGGATGAAACTACGGTTAAAACGCGCACTTAGCTTGACACTTCTGCCGGGCAAAACTAATCTAGAACGTTTACCATTGCACGGTTGCGCTTGGCCGAAATTATATATAGCTCCTCCTATGCCGGACAATTATTTCGCTCGCTACCTGCCCCTCCTGATGCATTTCGGCATCGCCACGGCCCTGGCTGGCGCGATTGTGACCCTCTCGTACTTCATTGGCCAACATAAGCCGGGTCTGGCGAAGATGTCGGCTTATGAGTGCGGAGTTCAACCCATCGGCGACGCCTGGGGACGATTCTCCGTCAAGTTCTACCTGGTTGCCATGCTTTTTATATTATTCGACGTGGAAGCCGTTTTCCTTTACCCCTGGGCGGTTATCCTTCGCGAACTGAAGATGTTTGGCTTCTGGGAGATGCTGGTGTACATCGCGATCATACTGGTCGGCCTCTTCTATGTTTGGAAAAAGGGCGTACTCGACTGGGGACTGACGGCCGTGAAGAGGGGAAATGTCTGATGCCGCTGGCTCCCCCAATCACCGACATCGAGCAGTTGAAATCGCATCCCGCCTTGGGCAGCCTGGTGGCGTGGAATGCCTCCGTGGTGCAGGCGGTGAAGTTCGATCGCGACGAGCTTACGATCTGGATCGGGAAGGACTCCATCCGCGAAGCTTGCGCCATTCTGCGCGACTCTGCAGATTGCCCATTCAATTATTTGTGCGACCTCACCTGCGTCGACTGGTATCCGTCAGAGCCGCGGTTTGAGGTGGTTTACCATCTTCTCTCGATTCCCCAAAAAGAGCGGGTGCGCTTGAAAGCCCGCCTTGACGGCTCCAGTCCGGCGATCGAATCCGTCACCTCGGTTTGGCCCTCGGCCAATTTCTATGAGCGTGAGGTGTTCGATTTGTTTGGAGTGCGCTTCACCGGACATCCCGACCTGAAACGCATCATGATGCCCGATGACTGGGAAGGCCATCCTCTGCGGAAGGACTACCCGGTGGAAGGTTACCGGTAGCGCATGACGCAATTTCCCGCTACTGTCGCTGAGCCCGGCCAGGATCGAACGTCAGATCGAACGTCAGATGATCGTACCGTGGTCCTGAACATGGGGCCGCAACACCCCTCGACTCACGGGGTGCTGCGGTTGGTGCTGGAAATTGACGGCGAGACCGTGGTGCGGGTGAAGCCGGAGGTCGGCTTCCTGCATACTGGCATCGAGAAAACCTGCGAAGCCAAGTTCTACCAGCAGGTTGTGCCTCTAACGGATCGCATCGATTACCTCTGCCCCCTGACCAACAATCTCGCCTACTGCCTGGCAGTGGAGAAGTTGCTGGGGCTCGAGATTCCTCCAAAAGCACAGTGGATGCGGGTTCTGATGAATGAGTTGACCCGCATCAATTCGCACCTGGTCTGGCTGGGAACACATGCCATGGACCTCGGTGCAATGACCGTCTTTCTCTATTGCTTCCGCGAGCGCGAAGATGTTCTGCGCTTCTTCGAGATGGTCAGCGGGCAGCGGATGATGACTTCGTATTTCCGCATTGGCGGGTTGGCGCTGGAGCCGCCGCTGGGATTCTTCGAGAAGGTCAAAAAGTTCGCCGACCGCTTCCCCGGCGACGTGGATGAATACGAGGGCTTGCTGACCGCCAATCCCATTTTCATGATGCGCACCAAGGGCGTCGGCCGCCTGAGCGCGGAAGACGCGATTGCGCTGGGCGCGTGCGGTCCAACCTTGCGCGGCAGCGGGGTTGATATTGATCTCCGCCGCGATGCTCCCTACACCGGCTACGAAAACTTCAAGTTCAACGTGCCGGTCGGCACGGAAGGGGACGTGTTCGCGCGATACGTTTGCCGCGTGCAGGAGTTGCGCGAATCGATTGGCATGGTGCAGCAGGCGCTGGCGGGAATGCCGGAGGGACCCATCAAAGCCGACGCGCCCAAGGTCGTGCTGCCCGACCGCGAGAAGATGAAGACCCAGATGGAAGCCCTCATCTACCATTTCAAGATCATTACCGAGGGCTTCACGGTTCCGGCGGGCGAGGTTTACGAGGCAATCGAATCGCCGCGCGGCGAGATGGGATACTACATCGTCAGCGACGGAACTGCTAAGCCGTATCGCGTGCACATGCGCGGGCCGTCCTACGCGAATCTGCAAGCGCTGGCCAAGATGTGCGAAGGGGGGCTTATTGCCGACGTGGTTGCGGCCATCGGGTCCATCGACATCGTGCTGGGTGATGTGGACCGGTAGGGATTTATGAAGTTTTCCGAAGAATTCGAGACGCGGTTTGCCGAGATGCTGACGCATTATCCGACCCGTCGGTCGGCGCTTGTGCCTACGCTGCTCTACGCCCAGGATGAGGTCGGCAGTCTGAGCGACGAGGTGGTCGCGGAACTGGCGCGGCGACTGGACCTGACCGAACTGGAAGTAAGAAACGTGATCAGTTACTACTCGATGCTGACCACGAAATCGCGCGGAAAGTACAACGTGCAGGTGTGCACCAATATCGCGTGCATGCTCCGCGGTGGCGAGGAACTTCTTGACCACTGCAAGAAGAAGCTGGGCGTCGGCCACAAGGGCACTACGCAAGACGGCTTGTTCTCGCTGGAAGAGGTCGAATGCATTGGCGCGTGCAGTTGGGCTCCGGCGGCACAGGTGAATTACGATTTTCATGAGAACCTGACGAACGCGAAGATGGATGAGGTTCTGGACGAGTACAAGAAGAAGGGAACGCAGTAAGCGAATTGAATCATTAATTCATTGAGGCATTGAATCATTAATGACTCAGTGCCTCAATGAGCAAATGAACAAATGGCTTCACTAGTTTCCCATCCCGACGAGGTCCGCGTTATCTCGAAGCGCTTTGGCCAGGGCGCTACGGATATCGATCGCTATCTCCAACTGGACGGCTACAAAGCCGTGCAGAAAGCGCTCGCCATGCAACCAGACGCCCTCATCAACGAGGTGAAGAACTCCGGCTTGCGCGGACGGGGCGGCGCCGGGTTCAGTGCGGGAATGAAGTGGTCGTTTGTCCCGAAGCAATCGGCCAAACCGAAATATGTGCTCTGCAACGGGGACGAGAGCGAACCCGGCACCTGCAAGGATCGCCTGATTTTCGAACATGATCCGCACTCGGTTATTGAAGGCGTCATGATCGCCTCACTCGCGGTCGGTTCTCATACCGGATACATCTACATCCGCGGCGAGTATCGCTACCTGTCGATCATCATGCAGAAGGCCATTAAAGATGCCTATGCCAAAGGCTTCCTCGGCAAGAACATTTTCGGCAGCGGATACGATCTCGATATTTATTGGCACGGTGGAGCGGGCGCTTACGAAGTTGGTGAAGAATCGGCGCTGATGGAGTCGCTGGAAGGCAAGCGCGGCATTCCGCGCATCCGTCCACCGTTCCCAGCCATTGTCGGCCTGTGGGGCGGCCCGACGGTCATTAATAATGCGGAGACGCTGGCCGCCGTACCGCACATCATTTTGGGCGGCGCGGATTGGTACGCGAAACTTGGCTCGCCGAAGAATGGCGGAACGCGACTGTTCTGTCTGTCGGGAAATCTCAACAGGCCGGGCGTCTACGAACTTCCTATGGGCTACAACCTCAAGAAGATGATCTATCAGGTCGGCGGCGGAATTTCCCACGGGCGCAGTTTGAAAGCTGTGGTCCCCGGCGGATCGTCAACGCCGGTGCTGTTGCCTGAAGAGATCGACGTCGCCATGGACTTTGACTCGGTGGCCAAAGCGGGTTCGATGCTCGGCTCCGGTGGCGTTGTGGTGCTCGACGACACGACCTGCATCGTCAAGTTCGCGCTGCGCACTATGAAATTCTACCGGCATGAAAGTTGCGGGTGGTGCATACCCTGCCGCGAGGGTACGGACTGGTTGGAGAAAACGTTGACTCGCTTCCACGCTGGCGCTGGAGTAAAGAAGGACATCGATAATATCTACTATCTCGCCGAAAACATGTTGGGGAAGACATTCTGTCCGCTCGGAGACGCGGCGGCGATGCCCACCATGGCGTTTGTGAAGAAGTTCAGAAAAGAATTTGAAGATCACCTGGACGGCAAGCCGTGCCCGTTTGAGAAAGCGGGCGCAGCGGAGCCGGTAATGGCCTAGAGAGCCTGATGCCTGACGTAACACTCACAGTCGACGGCAAGAAGATCACGGCTCCCGCTGGGTCGCTGCTGATCGAAGCCTGCAAGAGCGCGGGCATTGAAGTGCCCTCTTTTTGCTACTATCCCGGGCTATCGTTGCAGGGCGCCTGCCGCATGTGTGTCGTGAAGGTCGAAAAGATGCCCAAGCTTCAGACTGCCTGCACAACGGGCGTGACTGAGGGCATGATCGTCGCGACCGACAGCGATGAAGTGCGTCAGGCCCGCAAGGCGATGGTTGAGATGCTGCTCGGCAACCATCCGCTGGATTGCCCGGTGTGCGATGCCGGCGGCGAATGCGAATTGCAGGACATGGCGTTCTCCTACGGCGCCGCCGAATCGAAGTACACGGAGGCCAAGAACCACCGGGAAGAACAGCAGTGGTCTCCGGTGGTGTATTTCGACCGCCCGCGCTGCATTCTGTGCTACCGCTGCGTGCGCGTCTGCGGCGAAGGTATGGATGTTTGGGCGCTCGGCGTGCAGAATCGCGGCGTGAGTTCGATCATCGCGCCAAATCAAGACGACCATCTCGATTGCGAAGAGTGCGGCATGTGTATCGACATTTGCCCGGTCGGCGCGCTCACCTCCGGCGCTTACCGCTACAAGACCCGTCCGTGGGAGATGAACCACGTGGGCACGATCTGCACCCACTGCGGGGACGGCTGCAAGACCACGCTGGGCTTACGCCGCTGCGACACCGGCGCGGAGATCGTACGCGGGGACAACCGCGACAAGAGCGGAATCAATGGCGATTTCCTTTGCATCAAGGGCCGCTACGCTTTCGACTTTGCTCATCATAAAGACCGCCTCACGCAGCCGCTCGTTCGCAAGAACGGCAAGCTGATGCCGGCGACCTGGGAAGAAGCCTTTGAGCTGATCGGCAAACGGTTTTTGGAAGTTCGCGATCAGGATGGCGGGAGCGTGATCGGCGTCATTGGATCGAATCGCACAACCAACGAAGAAAATTATCTTCTGTCGAAATTTGCGCGATCTGTGCTCAAGACAAACAACGTCGATCATCATCGGACGTCAGACTACCCTGCCCTGGCGGCCGTGCTTCACGGCAAGCCCGGAAAAACGGCTTCCATGCGCGAGGTGCTGAATACGCCTGCGATTCTACTGATCGGCAATGACCCTACGAATCAGCATCCGCTCCTGGCATGGCAGATTCGGACCAATGTCCGGTTGCGCCGGGCGAAGCTTTACATCATCAACTCTGCAGCCATCAAGTTGCGGCGCCAGGCGGCGGGATTCGGGCTCGTACCGGCTGGCGCGGAAGCGAAAGCAGTCGCGTTTCTTGCGGGCGACGATTCTCTGCTTGATTCGCTTGTGAACGACGGCATGAGCCGCGAAGCATGGATCGCGCTGCGAGAGAAAATTCGCGGCGAACAGAACATGGTCATCGCCTTCGGCTCTGAATTGCGCGGCCATGACATCGAGAAGTTGGTGAGTTTTGCTTCATCCTTGACCGGAGCCAAGCTGATCTGCCTCGGCGATTACGCGAATTCGCGCGGGGCCAGCGAAATGGGGCTTTATCCCGATCTTCTGCCGGGATACGAGCCGGTCGCCAGTGCAGACAAGTTCCGGCAGGAATGGGGCAAGCTGCCAACCGAAAAAGGCCTGAGCCTACCGGAGATGGTGGACGCGGCGAAGGCCGGTAAGCTGAAAGCGCTTTACGTCGTCGGCTCGAATCCGATCGGCCGCCTCGGCATTGATCCATTTGTGTTCTCGAAAAGTTTTGTGGTGGTTCAGGATATGTTCCTGACCGAAACTGCGAACATCGCCGACGTCGTTTTGCCGGCAGCGAACGCGTACGAAAAAACGGGAACTTATACGAACACGTGCGGCGATCTGCAACTGGTGAAGAAGGCAGGCGAAGTCACGGACACCAAGCCGGACTTCGAGATGATCGTGCGCATCGCGGACGCCATGGGCTCGGATGTAAGCGGCCTGGTGCCCTTCGGGAGCGGGACGCGCTCCGACATGGGCGAGACACGCGGAGCGCAATCCGGCGAGGCGGACCGCCATGCGGTGTGGCTTGAAGCGCACAACCTGGAGCCAAAAATGACGCCGTTCGACCCCATGGCAATTCTCGACGAGATCCAGCGCGTAGTTGCCGGGTACGACATTTCGCGGGTGAATCTGCTGGCGGGTAATGATCAGCATCTTGAGATTGCCGAAAGCGGCGCGAGCGCGATTCAAAATCCGGAGCTGATTGTTCCGGCCAACGACGATTTGTTCAGTTCGGGCACGCTCGGACGGTATTCAAGGACTCTGAACTCGGTTTTCGAAAACAAATCCGCAGATTCGGAAGTTGCGGCGGACTAAGTACGAACTAATAAGACGCACTAACAGATTAAGATCAAAACCACGCGGGCAGGAGTGCCCGTGCCACACGAGAACACGAAAGACATTTCGTTGAGCATAACGACGTTCATCATCATTTCGATTATCAAGTCGCTGGTCGTGGTCTCTGTTCTGCTGACGACGGTGGCCTACAGCGTGTGGCTGGAGCGCAAGGTGTCGGCGCGCATCCAGAACCGCTGGGGCCCTACGCGGGTTGGGCCTTTCGGCCTGCTGCAGCCGCTCGCCGACGGCGCCAAGTTCATCTTCAAAGAAGATTTGACCCAGCCGCATGTGTATAAACCGCTCTATATCGCGGCGCCGATCCTCTCGCTGGTCTTTGCCATTACGTCCATTTCGGTGATTCCGTTTGGCAACTGGGTTACGGTCGGCCCCTGGGGCACGTATTTGCAGATTACCGACGTGAACATCGGGCTGTTGGTGGTTCTCGGCATTACTTCGATGGGCGTGTACGGTATCGCTCTTGCCGGATGGTCCTCGAACAACAAGTATTCGCTGCTCGGCGGACTGCGCGCCAGCGCCCAGATGGTCAGCTACGAAGTTTCGCTCGGCCTCTCGCTGGTGGGAGTGCTGATCATGGCTGGAAGCCTCAGCCTGCGCGACATCGTGGATGCGCAGGGTGGAGTGTTTTGGGGTTTCATTCCACGCTGGAATATCTTTCACGGGCAGACGATTGCATTTTTCATCTATCTAATTTCCGCATATGCGGAGACCAACCGCACGCCCTTCGATCTGCCGGAAGCCGAGTCGGAACTGGTGGCCGGATATCACACCGAGTACAGCGCGATGAAATTCGCGATGTTTTTCATGGCCGAGTACGCCAACATGGTGACGGTCGCCTGCCTGGCCACGCTGCTGTTCCTCGGCGGATGGCACG
This sequence comes from Terriglobales bacterium, assembly GCA_050012595.1. GTDB lineage: Bacteria > Acidobacteriota > Terriglobia > Terriglobales > Acidobacteriaceae > Acidiflorens. The sequence continues at coordinate 224,028 of JBEKGW010000003.1, read as the reverse complement.
GGCCGATCTTTGGTCCGCCCATCCTGCAAGCTCTGATGCCGGTGTTCTGGTTCTGCCTGAAGGTTTTCTTTTTCATCTTTCTGTACGTCTGGGTACGTTGGACACTGCCCCGTTTTCGCTATGACCAGCTCATGGCGTTCGGATGGAAAGTCTTGCTGCCCCTGGCGGTTGCGAACGTTTTGGTTACCGCGCTGATTGTGGCGTGGAGAGCTTGAAAGCAGTTCTCAGTTCCCGGTTCTCAGTTCCCAGTTCAGATCTGGGCTTACTGAGAACCGAGAACTGAGAACTGAGAACTGGCAAAATGTTTCACCTAATTCTATTTCTCTTCTTCGGTGCGATCTGCGTGGCGGGGGCCGTGAACCTGCTGGTGCAAAGTCACCCCATCAACAGCGCGCTGTCGCTGATCGCGGTGATGGCCTCGCTCGCTGCCGAGTATCTTCTATTGGGCGCGGAATTTGTCGCCGCCGTTCAGGTGATCGTCTACGCGGGCGCCATCATGGTGTTGTTTGTGATTACCATCATGCTGCTGAACGCCGGCAAAGAAGAGCGCACTAAAGGCAGCCGGGTCGCGATCCAGATCGGCGTTCCGGGAGTGCTGATCGGCGGAGTGCTCGTCGCCTGGACGCTTCTCCATCGCTCCGACATGCAGTCGGTCCCCATCGGCGCGCTAAGGGGCGACCCACGCGCTATTGCCCGGCTTCTCTTCCACCAGTTTCTGCTGCCCTTTGAAGTCACGTCGGTGCTGATCCTGATCGCCATCATGGGCGCGGTCGTGCTCGCCAGCCCGCCAGGAGCCGTGGCCCGCGGCCCAAGAGAGGATGGGTAATGGTCCCTCTTTCTTACTATCTGCTGTTGAGCGGAATCCTGTTCGTGTGTGGCGTGCTCGGGTTCCTCATCAAGCGCAACATCATCACGATTTTCATGTCGATCGAGCTGATGCTGAACGGCGTGAACCTTTCGTTCGTGGCTTTCGCCGCGCACTGGCACGCGCTCAGCGGACAGGTCTTCGTCTTCTTCGTGATGGTGGTGGCCGCCGCGGAGGCCGCGGTGGGCCTGGCGATCATCATTGCAGTTTATCGCACGCGTGAAACTTTGAATGTGGACCGGGTGAATTTGCTGAAGCTATGACGCTGCAGACTCTTAGTCCGTTGCTCTGCATGATTCCGCTTCTCCCGCTTGCCGGGGCGGCGATCAATGGCTTCTTTGGCCGCCAATCGTCAAAGAAGGCGATCTCCGCGGTCGCGCTGGCGTTTTGCGGCGTGGCGTTCTTCGCGGCGGTATTCATCGCGGCGAATTTCTCATCCGCATCTGCGCCCTATTCTTTTTCCCTCGCCCACTGGCTCCGCTCGGGGAGCTTTAGCGTTGATTTCGATTTCTATCTCGATCAGCTTTCTCTGGTCATGTTGCTCGTGGTCACCGGCGTCGGCTTCCTCATTCACATCTACTCGGTCGGCTATATGTGGGACGACGATGGCTACTATCGCTTCATGTCCTACATGAACCTGTTCATGTTCTTCATGCTGACGCTGGTGCTGGCGAAGAACTACCTGGTCATGTTCATCGGCTGGGAGGGCGTGGGCCTGGCGTCGTATCTGCTGATCGGCTACTGGTTCACCAAAGACTCGGCGGCAGCAGCTGGCAAGAAAGCATTCATCGTAAATCGAATCGGTGACTTTGGATTCCTGATTGCGCTCTTCCTGATGATCAAGCATTTCGGATCGCTCGACTTCACGCACGTCTTTGCTGCGGTGCGGCCGCTGTCGCCGGAGACTGCCGGCACCGGACTGCTCACGGCGATTGGTTTGCTGTTGATGGTCGGCGCGGCCGGCAAGTCGGCTCAGATTCCTCTTTACGTCTGGCTGCCGGACGCCATGGAAGGCCCCACTCCAGTCTCCGCGTTGATCCATGCGGCGACCATGGTGACGGCGGGCGTTTATATGGTGGCGCGCTCGTCCGTGATCTTCGAGCGCGCACCGACGGCGATGATGGTGGTCGCGATCATTGGAACGCTCACCGCTCTGTTTGCGGCGACCATTGGCATCGCCCAGACCGATATCAAGAAAGTGCTGGCTTACTCCACCATCTCGCAGCTCGGCTATATGTTCATGGCTTGCGGCGTGGGAGCGTTTTCAGCGGGCATCTTCCACCTGATGACGCACGCGTTCTTCAAAGGCCTGTTGTTCCTTGCGGCAGGATCGGTAATTCACGGCATCGGCGGCGAGCAGGACATGAGAAAGATGGGCGGCCTGCGGCTGTACATGCCTTGGACCTTTGCGACGATGGGGATTGCCACGCTTGCCATCGCAGGCATCCCGCCGTTCGCCGGCTTCTGGTCCAAAGACGAGATTCTTTGGAGGGCCTCCAACGCAAGCTGGGTGTATTGGCTGATTGGCGTGATCACCGCTTTCATCACTTCCTTCTACATGTTCCGGTTGATGTACATGACATTCGGCGGCGAATATCGGGGCGCCGTGCTGCAGGAAGCGCACGGCCATGACGATGACGATCACGGTCACGATGCTCACGGTCATGGGAACGGACACGGTCACGGCGAGCCCCATGAGAGCCCTTGGGTGATGCTCGGTCCGCTGGTGATCCTTGCCGTGCTGTCGGTCGTTGGCGGATTCGCAGGCTACGGAAATCGGTTCGAACATTTTCTGGCTCCCGTTTTTCAGGGGGCGACGGAAGTTGCGCAAGAAACTTCTCGCGAAGCCGGTGACAGCACACTCGAACATCTGCTGATGGCGGTTTCCATTAGCGTGGCGGGACTCGGATGGCTGCTGGCATATTTGCTCTACAGCCGACAACCTCAACTGCCCGCGCGCATCGCCGCCAGGCTCGACGGCCTCTACCAGGCAGTCGCCCACAAGTACTACATCGACGAGCTTTACAACGCCCTTTTCGTCAAGCCGCTTATCGAAGGCTCGACCACGATTCTCTGGCGCGACATTGACCAGGGAGTGATCGACGCCGCAGTCAACGACTCGGCCGATGCAGCGCGCCATGTATCTGACAACGTGCGCCACATGCAGTCGGGCAATTTGCGGTCGTATGCCGGCTGGGTGGCGGCTGGAGGCGCGGTCGTGATCGCCTACATGATCTGGATGGGAGTGCGATGAATATGGGATTAGTAAACATGGACAGCCTCGGTCCCATCATTCTTTCACTGGTGACCTTCATTCCTGCAGCGGGCGGGCTGCTGATTCTGCTGATCCCGCGCCGCGATCGTGACATCAAGTTATTTGCCCTCGTTATTTCCCTGCTGGCATTTGTGGCCTCGCTGCATTTGCCGGTACACCTGCACCGCGGTCAGGGCTCCTTCAAGTTCGAGATCGACAAAGTCTGGATCACCTCCCCGAACATTCATTACCACATGGGCATTGACGGAATTTCGGTCTGGTTGGTGGTGCTGACTACGTTCCTCACGCCCCTGTGCGTGCTGATCTCTTGGAAATCGATCCGCGAGCGGGTGAAGGAATTCTTCATTCTGCTGCTGATCCTGGAGACGGCTCTGATCGGCGTTTTCACCTCGCTTGACTTGTTCCTGTTTTACTTTTTCTGGGAAGCGACGCTGATCCCGATGGCGCTGCTGATCGGCATGTATGGCCACGGACGCCGCATCTACGCCGCGGTGAAGTTTTTTTTGTTCACGATGATTGGCTCGATGTTCATGCTGGCGGCGATTGTGTGGCTGTATGCCAAGACTGGCAGTTTCGATTTTGTCGTTATCCAGAACGCGATTCGCAACGGAAGTGTACCCGGTTTCGAACAGGCCTCGCTGTGGTTGTTCCTCGGCTTCTTCATCGCCTTTGCCGTGAAAGTCCCAATTTTCCCTCTGCACACCTGGCTGCCCGACGCGCACGTGGAAGCGCCCACTGCTGGGTCGGTGCTGCTGGCCGGCGTGCTGCTGAAAATGGGTACCTACGGCCTGCTGCGTTTCGACGTCGGCTTGTTTCCCGAGCAGGCCCACCGCAATGCGCCATGGATCATGGTTTTAGCGCTGATCGGCATCATCTACGGCGCGCTGGTCTCGCTGGTGCAGCCGAATATGAAAAAGCTGATCGCCTACTCCTCGGTCAGTCACCTCGGATTCGTCGTCCTCGGAATCTTTAGTTTCACCACGGCTGGCCTGAACGGAGCCGTCTTCATCATGCTGGCGCACGGAGTCGCCACCGGCGGGCTCTTCATGCTGGCCGGCATTCTCTACGAACGCCGCCACACCTACGAGATCGCCGAGTTTGGCGGACTCGCGACACCCATGCCCAAGTATGCCACCTTCTTTCTATTCACCGTGCTGGCTTCGCTTGGACTGCCGCTGCTGAATGGTTTCATCGGCGAGTTTCTGGTGCTGAGCGGAGCATTCCAGGCGCGCCCGACCTATGGAATCCTGGCCGCAACCGGCGTGATCTGGAGCGCCTGCTATTTGCTGTGGATGTATCAGCGCGTTTTTTTCGGCAAGGTGAAGCACGAAGTCAATAACACGCTGCCTGACTTGAACCTGCGTGAGATGGCTGCACTTTGGCCGATTGCGGTTGCCGCTCTGGTGATGGGCGTTGCGCCCCTGGTATGGCTCAGCGCGATTGATCCGGCGGTGCAAGCGGCGCTCGCCCCCTTCACACAATTGGCCAGCAGGGTGGTGGGCCAATGACTACGCCAATGATTGCGCCAATGATTGGGTCAATAACGATGACGACCCTGTCGCATTCATTGCCGGGTCTGCTGGCGCAGGTGCAGACTTTCATGCCGCCGCCAGGCGCCGACTACATGCGCATCCTGCCGGAGCTGGTGCTCTCGATCTTCGGCATGCTGGTGATGGTCATCGACCCGCTGCTCGACGAGGAAAACAGTCACCAGGCGCTCGGGACGATCGCACTGATCGGCACTCTTGCCGCCTTGGGGTCGACGTGCTGGATGGCGCAGTATCCTGGAACCGCGTTCTCGAACATGGTTCGGGTGGAACGCTTCAGCGTCTTCTTTCACTTCCTCGTCATTGCGATTGCCGCGGTGGTCATCCTCAGTTCTTTCGAATACTTGAAAGTGCAGCGTATCCGAGCCGGGGAGTACTACGGGCTCATTCTGTTCGGCACGGTCGGCATGTGTTTGATGTCCTCCGCGATCGAACTTGTACTTATTTTTATCGCCCTGGAAATCTCGTCGATCTCGACCTACGTACTGGCAGGTTTCCGGCGGCGCGATGCCTCCAGCAGCGAATCGTCGCTGAAGTACTTTTTGCTGGGATCGTTTGCCACGGCGTTCTTCCTCTATGGCGTCGCACTCGTGTTCGGCGCGACTGGTTCCACCAACATTGACGCGATCAGTCTGGCACTGCATTCCGGCGGCGGACCCGCGCCGGTTCTGGCCTATGTTGCGACAGCGCTCATGTTCGTGGGCTTGGGCTTTAAGGTCGCTTCTGTGCCCTTCCATGTATGGACTCCTGACGTCTACGAAGGGGCCCCGGCTCCGGTCGTCGGTCTGATGTCGACCGGTCCCAAGGCGGCGGCGTTCGCGGTTCTGCTGCGCGTCATGTTCGAAGCGAACGCGCCCGGACGCTTCTGGCTGATCTGGGTCTCGGCCGCGCTGACCATGACGCTGGGAAATGTGTGCGCCCTGGTGCAGAACAACGTCAAGCGCCTGCTCGCCTATTCTTCGATCGCGCACGCCGGATATCTACTCGTCGCGTTTGCCGCACGGCCGGAACTGGGCACGTCCGCCGCGATGTTCTACACTGCCGCCTATGCGGCGATGAACGTGGGCGCGTTTGCCGTGGTCACCCACTTCGCGAACGCCGGCGAAAAGTACGTCACGCTCGAAGATTATGCGGGTCTCGGCAGGAGGTCCCCGGTGCTGGCCGCGACTTTCACCTTCTTCCTGATGTCTTTGATCGGCATTCCGATCACGGGCGGCTTCTTTGCGAAGTTCTACGTGTTGAGTGCCGCGCTGAAGTCGAATCTGGTGGGCTTGGCGATCATTCTGGTGCTGAATAGCGCCGTGGGAGCCTATTATTACCTGCGCATTATCGTGATGATGTATATGCGCGAGCCACGGGCCGAGGTTCCTGTCACTCCTCTGCCCGCCGCGGCAGCGCTCGCCATTGCGGTTTGCGTGCTGCTTACGCTTTACCTCGGAGTGCTGCCGGGACGCGTGCTCGACTATGCGGCTCATTCCGCCCACGACCTGGTGAGGGATACGGCGGCCTCGTCGACAGCGTCAGCTTCTCTGGCGACAGAACCGTAGTTTTTTATTTCAACGACCACCAGGATTTCTGAATCCCCGTAAACCCAACATGGAACTTAAGTTCTGAGTTCAGCCGTGGGCGCGGGTTGCGGTGGAAAAGTCGCTCCCGTAGCGATTGACAATCGCCGTCCGAGTCGTCATTATTAGCAACACAAGAAAGCCCAGAAATTTCCTCATCGGGCCGGAGGATGTATGGTTCAGTTTTTACGAAATATTTGCACGGACGAGCGTGGACAAGATATTGCGGAATACGCCGTCATGCTCGCCGTTATTCTGGTATTGGTGATCGGCACCGTGCGTCTGATCGGCGGCAACGCTAACAACGCGTTTTCCAGTGTTGCCAGTTCTCTAGGGACTCAGTGATCTCGGTTCCAGCAGTTTTGCAAGGTATCGGTATAAGAAACGTTACGGTTTAACCTCTCTATGACGCGATTCAGCTCCTTCCGCCGATTTGGCCGCTATTGGTTTCCATTTGCGGTGGCGGTGCAGAATCGGAGCCAGTCACCAGAGAAATAGAGACAGCTCAAGGATTCCGCCAAAGCCGCGACAGAATCGCGGCTTTTGTTTTTGCGGCAAAATGGAAAGGTCATCGCCATGATTGTGAACATGTCCGACAGCGCCACCGAACAACAGATCGATCACATCATTCAACGCATCCGCGAAGCCGGATTCCAGCCTCACGTCACGCGTGGCACCGAGCGCACCATCGTCGCGGCGGTCGGCAGCGGCGGACGCCGCCATGAAATCGAGGCGCTTTCGGTCGCGCCCGGAGTGGACAACGTGGTCGCAATTGCCCAACCCTTCAAGCTCGTCAGCCGTCAAGCGCGGCCGCAACCGTCGGTGGTCGATGTTGGCGGAGTAAAGATCGGCGGCCCCGAAGTGGTCGTGATTGCCGGTCCCTGCTCGGTTGAGTCGCGCGAGCAATTGCTGGAGACTGCGCAAGCGGTGAAGCGCGCGGGCGCTACCATGCTGCGCGGCGGAGCCTACAAACCGCGTACTTCCCCATACGAGTTCCAGGGCCTGGGAGTTGAAGCGTTGAAGATTTTGCGCGAAGCTCGTGAACTCACTGGCTTGCCGGTTGTGACCGAGGTCATGAGTACGGAAGACGTGGACTTGATCTGTGAGTACGCCGATATGCTCCAGGTCGGCGCGCGCAACATGCAGAACTTTGCGTTGCTGCGAAGGCTCGCGACCGTAAAGAAGCCGATTCTGCTCAAGCGCGGACCGTCGGCCACGGTGAAGGAGTGGCTGCTGGCAGCGGAATACCTGCTTTCCGGCGGAAATAACCAGGTCGTCCTTTGCGAGCGCGGAATCAAGACGTTCGAAACCGCCACTCGCAACACGATGGACCTTGCCGCTGTCGCCCTCGCCAAAGAACTCTCGCACCTGCCGGTAGTGGCCGATCCATCGCATGGCACCGGCAAGCAGAGCCTGATTGGGGCGGTTTCGCGCGCTGCGATTGCGGTCGGAGCGGACGGCATCATCGTCGAGGTGCATCCCTGTCCGGAGCGCGCGCTTTCCGACGGACCCCAGTCGCTCGACATCCCACAGTTCGAGCGCGTGATGCGCGGATTGTGTGCGCCTTTGCGTCCCGTGCTCGCTCCCGGCTGCGACCCGGCATAGTCGGCTGCGAGTTCGAGGCAGCGTCGGGCTCTACTTGACGTCTCCGCAGGCGGAGCCGAGGTACTTGGAGCTGAAGGTGAAGTCCATGGTCATGGTGCGACCGCTGCTGGTGTTGCTGACCATGTGGTTCGTTCCCTTGACGCTATCCGAACCGACAGCCTCGATCAGAAACTGTGCGTCGGTCGACGATTGCTTTTCTTCACAATGAACCTTCATCTCCAGTTTGTGGCCCGTCGAAGTGATCACGGTCCGAGTGCAATCCCCGCGGTTGTTGCTGAAAGCCAAATTCTTTTCAAGTTTCTCTTTGGTGACGCATTCCTTGCGCACATCGGTGGTAGGCGTACCCTTCATCATGGCTTCTACGCGGGCGCGCTGCTCAGGCGGCATCTTGGCAAGGGTGTCGGGAGGGATGTTCGGCATGGCTGGCATCCCGGTCATAGAATGAGTCACGGTAACTTCCCACAGACCCTCCTTTACGTTGAGGGGCGTGATATTGTCGGCAGCCCAGAGGGTTAGCGAGCAAAAAACAATCAGGGCAAGAAGAAGATTGGTTCGCATTAGCACTCTCCCGGCGTTGTTTGATCTGCGTGCGCTGAACAGCATTACATACTGCGAGTTACGGAGCAAACGAATTGTGCGGCAAATCGTTGCCGGAAGTGCTGCGACGGTCACCGGCACTTGAACGCTCAATCGTTGTACATCAAGGCTCCTGCATCAAGCCCAGAACACTGGATGAAATAATGTGTTACAAGCATGGAGATGACGGAGAGTGGAATGCAATCTCGCGATTACATTTTTTGGGAAGTGGACGTGCAAGCTGATTTCATGCTGCCCGGTGGCAAGCTCTACGTTCCCGGAGCTGAAAAACTTCTGCCCAATATCCGCAAGTTGACAGATGCTGCGCGGCGGGATGAGGTCTTTCTGGTTTCGCACGGAGACTTTCATCCGGCGAATGATCCTGAGTTCAAGCAGTTTCCTCCCCATTGCTTGAAAGGGTCGCCCGGAGCGGAACTTCTGCCGGAGGCTCTGACAGAGAACTACGTCAGAATTGAGAACGACCCGGCCGTGAAGCTGCCTGAGGATCTCTCCAAATATCAGCAGATCATCCTGGAGAAGCAGTCGCTGGATATTTTTGAGACTCAGCATGCGGACCGCTTGGTGGAACGTTTGGGGAATGCCGCCGAATTTGTGGTGTTTGGAGTGGTGACGGAATATTGCGTCAGTTGCGCGGTGAAGGGGTTGCTGGAGCGAAAGCGGCGCGTGGCGGTGGTCCGCGATGCGATTGAAACCTTGGCGCCGGAAGTTGGGAAAAAAACGCTTACGGAATTGCAGAGTCTGGGAGCAACGCTGGTTACTACCGACGAAATCCTCCACCAACTAAAAGCCAGCTCTTCATAAACAATAATAAGGAGCAAGCTGCCGCATCCCTCAGGGGCTAAAGCCCGCGTCTTTGCTGGCTCTGCGCGGCATGGCCGAAGCCATGCCCTCAAACTGCTCTCCGCAGCAGAAGCGCCCCTACAGAAGCATGCCGGCAATCGAAGCCGACATCAGGTTGGCCATGGTTCCGGCCAGCATGGCGCGAATGCCGAGACGGGCCAGTTCGCCTCGCTTGTTGGGAGCGAGCGCGCCGATGCCGCCCAGCTGAATTCCGATCGAGCTCAAATTTGCGAAACCGCAGAGCGCGAAGGTCGCGATCGTAAACGAGCGGGGGTCAAGCACCGCCTTCTGCGGTCCGAGCATGGAGAAGGCTACGAGTTCGTTCAACACCATGCGCGTGCCGAGAAGATTGCCGATGGCGCGACAGTCATGCCATGGAATTCCGATGACCCACGCGATGGGGGCAAACAATATGCCGAAGATTTGCTGCAGACTGGAGGGAAACCATGCCACCCCGAGCGTGCTGTGAACGCCGCCCAGGATGCCGTTGACAAGGGCGATCAGCGCGAGGAATGCAATCAGCATGGCGGCGATATTGAGCGCGAGGCCTAAACCGTCGGTGGTGCCGCGCGCAATCGCGCCCAGCAGGTTTTCACTTTTTTCGGCGCCCACTTCTTCCTCGCTCATGACGACCCGACCAGCGGTCTTCGGAACCTCGGTCTCAGGCACAAGCATTTTTGATATCAAGATGGTGCCGGGGGCGGTCATAATCACTGCGCTCAAAAGATGCTTGGGCTCAATGCCGAAAGCGATATAGGCGGCCATGATCCCGCCTGACACGTGGGCCATGCCGGCAGTCATCACGGTCATCAGTTCGGAGCGAGTGAGGTCGGGGAGGAATGGGCGGATGGTGAGCGGAGCCTCGGTCTGTCCCATGAAGATGCTCGCTGCCACGTCCAGCGACTCGGCGCCGCTGGCGCCCATAAATCTGGTCATCACCTTCGCCGCGAGATTGATGATGAACTGCATGATCCCGTAGTGGTAAAGCACGGCGAAAAAGGCGGCGATGAAAATGACAGTCGGCAGCACCTGGAATGCGAAAAAGAATCCCAATGGCTTTTCTTTCGCGCCGAGAGCACCGAAAACAAAGCTCGATCCCTCAAATGAATAACTGAGCAACCGGTTGACCGCATCGCCAGCTCTCTGGAAGAGCACTTGGCCGACGTGAATTCTAAGCACAAAGATGGCGAACACAACTTGCAGACCCAGGCCCCAGGCCACCGTTTTCCTGTTGATCGCGCGGCGGTTGGTGGAGAAGGCGTAGGCGAAGCCCAACATGGTGAGCAGACCGAGAATGCCAGTGAAACGTCCCATCTTTATCCCCTTTATAAATCAGCGTTCCCCTTTATAAATCACGCGATGAACCAAAGATTGTTTGTGCGCGGGCGGAGCGGCTGCAATCTGATAGCTCTCTTCCAGCAACGTTTTTGCGCGCGCGGCCTGCGCGTCGGGGTGGCCGTGATCGAAGTGGCAATGCATGGTGCACAGCGGCTCGCCCGCGGAAACTTTGTCGCCAAGCTTTTTATGAACCTCGACACCGACAGAAGGATCGACGGAATCTTCTTTGCGTTCGCGGCCTCCGCCGAGAATGACGCAGGCGGTGCCGACCTGTTCGCACCGGATGGCCGTCACATATCCGGCTCGCGGACCGCGCACCTCGACGCGGTGATCGGTGCCCGGGAGGCGCGTCGGATCGTCGATCGCGCTGATGTCACCTCCTTGCAACTCGACCATCTGGCGGAACCGCTCGAAGGCTTTGCCGGAGGCAATGATTTGCTCGGAGAGTTGTTTGCCATGCGCTACCGTCTTGGACGCGCCGCCGAGATAGAACATCCAGGCCGCCAACTCGAGGCAGAGATCGCGCAAATCCTGGGGTCCGCCGCCGTGTAGTACCTCAATGCACTCCTGCACTTCGAGCGCGTTGCCAACCATGCGGCCGAGCGGCTGGTTCATGTCGGTGATGAGCGCGACCATCTGTTTGCCCATGCGCTCGCCGGTTTCGACCATGAGTTCGGCGAGGAAGACAGCGTCTTCCTCCTTCTTCATAAAAGCCCCCGAGCCGGTCTTCACGTCGAGCACGAGCGCGTCGGTGCCTTCCGCCAATTTCTTGCTCATAATCGAGGCGCAGATGAGATACGGACTCTCGACCGTGCCGGTAACATCGCGCAACGCGTACAACTTGCGGTCCGCGGGAGCGATTTTGTCGGTCTGGCCAATCATGCAACATCCGCAGGCTTTGAGAACGCGATGGAATTCGGGCACCGTCAGGCCGACGCGAAATCCTGGGATGGATTCGAGCTTGTCGAGCGTGCCTCCGGTATGGCCGAGTCCGCGGCCGCTGATCATGGGGACGAAAAGGCCGCCGGCAGCGACCAGCGGGGCAAGCACGAGCGAGGTTTTGTCGCCGACGCCGCCGGTGGAGTGCTTGTCCACTTTCTTTGCGGGAAGAAAGCTGAGATCGAGAACTTCGCCGGAATGCAGCATGGCGTGCGTGAGGGCCGCAGTTTCCTCGCGCGTCATTCCGCGCAGCACGACGGCCATGAGCCACGCCGCCATCTGGTAATCGGGAATGCTGCCTTGCGTGCAGCCATCGACGAGGTATTCGATTTCAGCGGCGGATAATGCGCCGCCATCGCGCTTTTTGCGGATGAGATCGATGACGCGGAACGGCGATTGCGAAACACTCGGCTGGCTCACTTGAGGCGGAAACCCTCCGGAAGAAGATCGGTGATGAGACTTTGCTTCGGGCCTTTCTCGCCCTGGTAGAAGATGACGGCGCGCGGCCCAAACTCGTAGATGACCTGGCGGCAGGCGCCGCAGGGCGAGCATGGAACCCCATGATCGTTGGTGACGGCGACGGCCGAAATCTCGAGTTCGGGACCGAGCTTGGCGACAGCGGAAAAGATCGCCGTACGCTCGGCGCAGTTGGTCATTCCGTAAGAAGAATTCTCAACGTTGCATCCCACGAAGACTTGGCCTTTTGAGGTGAGAATGGCTGCGCCCACTCTAAATTTGGAGAAGGGCGCGTAGGCATTCTTCATCACTTTGCGCGCTGCACGGAGCAGACGTTCGCGCATGGCAGCTGAGACCTTTGGCCTTTGCATATCCAAATCGATTTTACTGAAGAACAAGAGGGCCATTGTAACGCGTGACCGGTTTCGCGTAGAGCCCTGGGTTTGACCCCTCCTGGTTGGGTCTTTAGGAATCAAAGACTTAGGGTTGGTGTTTGGCTAGGTCTTTGAGGAATAAGGATCTACTGGTAAAGTATTTATAAATCAATAGGTTAGCTAGGATCTTCGGTCCGTTTTTGCGGCCGTTTCCCGCCAGGTCTTTGAGAAATAAATACTTTAGTGGTCATGAGGGTGGAAAGAGCGACAGCACTTACGGTATGCCTAAAGGCATACCCTGATACAAATCGCACTTGCACCACAGGCTGCTAAGGCGTTGTCACCTTGCCCGGCGGCGGTGTCGGTGCTTTCAGCAGGTCCACAAACATCTTGTAGAATTTCTCGGTGTCCAAGTCTACCTGCAGTTCTACAGACCGCACATCGCGCTTGGGCTTATCCCAATCTGCCCAAGTGAGGGTGTCTCCATAGCCGTAGCCGCGATCCAGATTCACGTCCATGAAGCGGTTTTCTTTCTTCGTGATCAGGCTTGGGTCAAGCCACGCCGCCGACGCAAGTTCGTCCCACAGATAGTTATAGGTGCCATGCAAGCGGGCATACTTGCCGATGTATTGCGCGGATGGCGTGTTGCTCGCCTTGATCCTGTCGATCAGTTGATTGGTCATTCTTGTCTTCACGGAAATATCTACCGGGGTGCAGACGATCTTTTTCCACGGCGCCCGCAGCACAATGTAAGCCGCTTCCGGATCGAACCAGAGGTTGAATTCGCGGCGGGGCGTGTTTACGAACTCGGGATCATCGGTCTGTGGACTCAGACTGGCGCCCATGAACACCAACTCTTTTGCCAGGCTGGAAAATTCTGGGTCGATGGAGATGGCGAGCGCCAAGTTCGTCATAGGCCCACCCTCATAGATGGTGACTTCGTGCGGATACTTACGAACCATGCGTATCAGGAAATGGGCAGCGTCTTCGTCGGCGGGCTTGGTGGTCGGCTTCCCTTCCGGCATTGCTCCCAGCTCTCGGGGTGCGTGATACACGCGCGGAGTCCACGCCCCCAGCCAGGCGACGTAGCCATAGCGCTGCTCCCACTGTTCCGTTTCTTCTTTGGTTCTGACCAGCGGATACTCGGCTCCGGGCACGACGGGAATGTCGGTTCGTCCGATGAGTTCGAGCATGCGCAGGGTGTGCGCGACTTCTTCGGTGAGCCACGCATCGCCCGTCACCACGGTGATGCCTAACACTTCCGTCTGCGGAGACTGAATGAGCAGCAGTATCGCTTGCTGGTCAGTGCCGCCGGGTCCGGCCGCATCCTCATCGATGATGACCTTGCGCTTGTCCTGGCTTTGGGACGCAAGACAAGTCATTAGAATTAGAATTATAGTTGCGACCGCGATAAAACCTGGGAATCGGCCCAGCTTCATTCGTGCACCTCAGACCTTACTCCGCAACGCAATGACAATGACGCTGAAAAAACCAAGGGCAGACTGAGCGGCGGCGGATGATTTCGCTTGCTCAGTCTGCCCGAATTCTAACCCACAACGCAGGACGCCCCTAGAACTTGAGCTTGAGGGCGAACTGAACCACGCGCGAATCGTTTAACGTCTGGGTTATCACGCCGAAGCTGGACGGAGTACTGATGTCCTGCTCGCCAACGCCAGCGAAACCCAATAAGTAATAATGCGGGTGATTGAAGAGGTTGAAGAACTCAGCCCGGAACTGCAGGCTCATCCCCTCGCGAAATGACAGCGGGATGTTCTTGATAGCCGAGAAGTCGACGTTCACAAAGCGCGGGCCGTAAACGGGCGCGCGCGTGGCCGTTCCAAGTTGTCCATAGGGAGCGTGCGCAAACGCACAGGGGTTGAACCAGTTCTGGATTGTGTGTACTTGGGCCGGGCAGTCGGTGCTGCCGCCTTCAGGCCCCCCCTTGTTTGGGTCACCCACTTCGTTGGGACGGTTCACGCTAAGAAAGTTGTACTGGAGGTACGAACCAGATTCCCCAGGAACATTTGGGCTGAAGCTCGCGTTGTTACTGTCGACGACGAAGAGAGGAAAGCCAGAAGTCGCTCTCACAATCGCATCTGTCTCCCAGTTGCCGAAGATGGCGTTGACCGGCCCGCTCCATGAGCTGCCGAACGCTTTACCCTTGCCGAAAGGCAGATCGTACAGGATGCTGGCCGTAAAACTGTTATTGAGATTGAGTTGCGACAAGCCCCAATCCAGTCTCGAAGTCCCGGGCAGCGGCCAGTAGAGCGCGCCGACGTTGGTGCCCAGCCCGTCGGGCAGCCCAGAATCGAAGTTGCGAGACCAGGTGTAGCCGATCAGCGCGTAGATCCCGTGCCGCACGCTGTTGGTCTCGGCTTTTACCTGGAGTGAGTTATATCGGGCAGAGCCGATGCTGTTGTTACTGTTGATGAGCTGCTCGAAACCGTACGGAAAGTTAGGTACACCGCAGCCCAGCGTGTAGCCAGGAACGTAAGCTGAGTTGGTGGAGTCGCAGGCGTAAGGTGACTGTACGTTTTCATTGACCTGGCTTACCAGAATGTGAGTGCTGCGCGTGCCAGCGTACCCTACTGTCAGCACCACATTTCCGGGGATCTGTTTCTCAATATTGAGGTTGTACTGCTCGACCATCCCCTGTTTGAAATCGCGGTTCTGGGATTGAATCGTTCCGGTATAGCTGCTAATGGGCTGCGGCGCGGTAATGATCGGATATCCTGTGACCAAACCGCAGCCGAAGGTCGTGCAGGGGCCATATTGATCCGACTCATAGAAGAACGGCGTACTCTGCCACAACCCCTGCCCGCCCTGATTCCAGGCAGAGTCGTGGGTAATTGAATAGCCCGCTCGAACCACGAGGTCTTGTCGTCCCATCGGTTTCCATGCCAGCCCAATCCGCGGCTCGAGCGCCGTCTTGTCAAACTGGATCCCCACCCGCCCGTCGCTAGGGATGCAGTTAGTGCATCCAGCCAGTCCGATGCTTCCCCGCGGAACGTAATACATGCCAGTCGGGAAATCGAAATTCGCCTGCCGATTAGCGACTTCGGTTTCCGGAGTCACCAGAGCCCAACCCAAACCGATGTTCACGGTCAGATTGCTTGTCACTCGCCAGTCATCCTGCACGAACGGACGGAACAACTTCCAGCGACGGCCGGTCTCCGCACCGAGGAACGTCTGATCGTGGGCAGCATAACTGTACTGGCCCAGGAGCAGGTCGGCCATCGAATCTCCTGTGGCTCCGCCGCCGTAGAAGTTATATCCGTCCTGGTAGGCATTGGTGAGTACGTTCATCTGATTGGCGCGGAAAGTTAAGCCCACCCGGATGTCGTGCCTACCCCGGATCATGTCGAAGGTGTCCCAGGCCGAATAAACGTTCGTCCCCCCTTGGTACGGAGCGAATGCGCGATCCCCCACGGAGTAGTAACCACTCAATTGATTCGAAGTCAAACCGCAGCTGACACATTCTTTAGTGGATTGGTCCAGACCAGAGGGAACACCTGGAGCGTGGCAGACGGTATCGAGATTGGCGCCCGGAATGCCGATGCCCGGCCCCAGAAGGTTAGTCGCTTCGCAGCTACCAGTGCCGTAAGAAAGTATGTGATTGAAAATGCGATTGAAGCCGAAGTTGAACTGGTTGATAGTTTGGGAGGAAAAGACGTGAGTTTCGGAAATCATCGCATTTCGTCCGTGGTTGGAGATGTTTTGCGTGCTTCCGAAGGGGTTTTGCTCTGCGAAACCGGGAGAACCTCCAGGCACCAGTGAGTTTGCCTGATCGTAGCTAAAGCGCGCGAACATGGAGTCTTTGGCCGAAAAGTTGTGGTCGAGCCGGATGTCGCCTGTGCCCTCGTCAAGCCTTCGCACGGGTACTAACGCGTAGTTATAGCCCACAGCTCCTTGAACGTTGGCCGCGGGGTAAAGGTCAACCAGCGCCTGCCCGAGCCCCTCCGGCACGCCATGCGAATTGACCAGACCTGACGGATTGATTATGGCTTCAGGAATTATGTTGCAAGGATTTGAGGTGGGTGTCTGGCTTCCGTTTGCTAACACCGGGGCGGGTGTGCTCGAACCCGGGACACAATAGAAGCCTGCTCCTGAATAGGGATTAATAAGATTGTTGAACCCGTAGGGGTTGCCGGGACCTCGCTTGTCCAGGTTGTAAGGATCCATCGTGAAATCGTCGTTCATCATCGCCTGTGTCGGAACCAGGCCCGTAAAGGGAATGCCCTGGAGCTTTCTTTTCGCCTGATAATCGACAAAGAAAAAAGTCTTGTTCTTCTGGATTGGGCCGCCTACAGACCCGCCAAACTGGTTGAGATTGAACTGCGGTTTCGCGTTGACGAAAGGCGTCTTCGCGTCGAGCACGGTATTGCGGAAGAACTCGAACAGCGTGCCGTGAAACTGGTTCGATCCTGACTTAGTCGTGACCAACACGGTCGGGCCCGCACGTTCTCCGTATTCGGCGGAGTAGTTCCAGGTGAGGACCTTGAATTCCTGGACGTCATCGATATCCGAGAAAATTGCGATGCCGCCTTCGTCGAGCTGGTTGTTATCGTTGCCATCGAGCAGCCAGTCGGTGCTCTGCTCGCGCGATCCGCCCACAGAGAGTGAAAAGGAGCCGCGCGTGGCAGCCTCGCTGCTGGCGGCGCTGGTGAAGAAGCTGATCGGGCTGGTGGATTGAGTTGTGCCGGGCGTAAGAGTCGCAAGCTGAACGAAGTTGCGTCCGTTAAGCGGGAGGTCGGCTACTTCCTCGGAAGTAATGACCTGGCCGAGGCTGGGGTTGGTGGTTTCGACCGCAATCTCGGTGGCGCTGACTTCAACTGTCGCGGTGACCGACGCGGGATTCAGGGTGAAATCGACTTCGCGCTGCTCGTCGACTTGGAGACGAATGTCTTTCTGCTCGGTGGTCTGGAAGCCCTGGGACTCCACATGGATCGTGTAAAACGCTACCGGCAGCAGCGGTACGAGGTAGTGACCGGATCCATCGGTCTTCACTTCGCGCGTGAGGCCGGTGTTTTGCGAGGTGATTTTCACCGCGGCTCCGGCGATGACGGAGCCGGTCTTATCGGCAACCGTTCCGGAAAGACTCCCGTTCGCCTGGCTATACAGAAGTGGACAGAGAGTAATTACGGAACAGAGAACTGCAACGAGCAGCGCATTTTTTTTCAGCATCACTTCCCACCTTGGCGGCCACACTCTAACCGAGTGGCCATTGGGGATCGACTCCCTCGCGGCTGGAACGTGGGGCGTCCCCCTTTTTTTTACGATTGGCCATCTAAATAGATTAGATAGGCAAAGTCAAGAGTTTTTGTGCCAACTCCGCGAATCTCTAGCGATGAGATTGAGAATTCACTTTTTCATAATGTCGTTTTTCATCACTATGCTTTCGCGGATTGTTGCGATCTGATTGCCGGCAATGCCCGCTCCGCAATTATCATCGGCTCCGGCTCTAGCCATTTGCCCTGGCCACTAGCAAAATTCCCAAACAGTAGAAGACGAACATCAGGGCCAGATACATTTTGGCTTTGCCGGGCGCGCCTTCAAATTCCTTCCAGGCAAGAACACCCCAGAGGGCAGCGACCATAGGCGCGGATTGCCCGATGGCATACGAAATTGCCACTCCGGTGTAGCTGGCAGCGACCAGATTGAAAACCATGCCGATGCCCCAGATGAATCCGCCGAGCAGTCCAAGGGCGTGGCCGGAAATGGGTCCGCTGAAAAAACCCGAAAAACTTACGGGCTTTCCGACCAGTGGTCTCCTCATGAAATAAGTGTTCCAGATCAGGCACGAGAGCAGCGCGCCCAGCGTGAGGAAGACGGCAATGCTGTAGGGACCGAGCGTGTTGCCGCGGGTCATGGCTCGCGCCACGAAGGGAGCCCACAGGCCCATCAGAATACCGGAGACCACGCAGACGATGATGCTTTTTTTCGAAACCGAGCGGCCGGCGATGGCCAGACTGCCATAG
Organism: Terriglobales bacterium; assembly: GCA_050012595.1. Classification (GTDB taxonomy): domain Bacteria; phylum Acidobacteriota; class Terriglobia; order Terriglobales; family Acidobacteriaceae; genus Acidiflorens. The sequence goes on along the minus strand of JBEKGW010000003.1, from coordinate 205,649 downwards.
GCTTTTCCGTCCATGACAACGGCGATGAGGGCGCAAACAACGCCCGCAGCCAATAGCGCTGCATTTCCCTTGGGCTGGAGGGCATAGCTCGAAATGACGCCGACGACGAGCGCGATTCCGATGGCAACCGGAAATGCGATGGCGAGCCCGGCCATATCAATCGCGGCCACCAAGAGCAGGTTCGCCAGATTGAAGATGGCGCCTCCGACCACGGTGGAAACAATGTTATCGGTGTCGGCGGAACGCACATTGTTCAAGAAACTGGAAGGGTCAGCACTGTTGGCCGTGCTTCCCATGGTAAACGCGAGGATGAGCGAGATCAGGAAGATGCCAATGGCGTAATCCCAGTAAAACAACTCGAAGCGATAATTCTTGACGCCCTTATAGGTGTTGGCCCAGGAGCCCCAGCAAATGGCGCTCGTGATCATCATGAACAGTGCAATACCCAGACTGTGGGGTGTGAACATCGCTTCTCCCTAGGTAAGAATCGCGCCGTAGCGTAGCCGTGCGAAGTCCGAGTGTCAAGATGAAAGAGGCAATCTCACCGACTCGGCATGAATCAACGGAGATCGGGAATTCATCTTTAAGAGCATCTGCCGTACAATCGAACGGCAAAGGACAGGCCGCGGAGCATATTGATGCCGGTCGAACACGACGAGTTTCGGAGCGTCGCACGCCCCGAGTTGCAGGGCGATGCGATTGCCGTTCTCTCCGGGCGGCCTCTGCTGCCAAATACGGGCATTCCTCTCAACCTCGATTGGGTCCGGGAAGTGCGCGTCAACACCAGCGCGGTCGAGCGCCGCGCTCAATCTCACATCGCGCGACGGACGGTGAAAAAAGAATGGCAGGCGGCGTGGCTGCTGCGGGCGATTACCTGTATGGATCTGACGACTCTTTCCGGCGATGACACCGACGAGCGCGTCCGCCGCTTGTGCGCGAAGGGCCAGCACCCCCTCCAGCAGGAATTGGAACAGAAGCTGGGGATCGAGGAATTGCAAATCAAGGTCGCTGCCATCTGCGTCTACCACGCATTTGTGGAAACGGCTTTGCGTGCGCTCGAAGGCAGTGGAGTGCACGTCGCTGCCGTGTCCGCCGGTTTCCCCGCAGGCCTGTCGCCGCTGGCGGAGCGGGTCAACGAGATTCGCCGATCGGTGGAGGCTGGCGCGCAGGAAATCGACGTCGTCATCACCCGGGCGCATGTGTTCGGCGGCCGCTGGCAGGCGCTCTACGACGAGGTGGTAGCTTTCAAGCAGGTTTGCGGTTCCGTGCACATGAAGGTGATCCTTGGCACCGGAGACCTGTTGACGCTGCGCAACGTGGGGCGAGCAAGCGTGGTGGCCATGATGGCGGGCGCTGACTTCATCAAGACTTCGACGGGTAAGGAGCCAACGAACGCCACCTTGCCGGTCGGCCTGGTGATGACGCGCGCCATTCGCGAATACGCGCAGCAAACCGGAATGGCCGTGGGTTTCAAACCGGCGGGCGGAATTCGCACGGCAAAACAGTCGATTGATTGGCTGGCGATGATCAAGGAGGAGCTGGGTCCGTCATGGCTGCGGGCGGAAATGTTCCGCTTCGGAGCCAGCGGCTTGCTGGGCGACATCGAGCGGCAGCTGGAGCATCATGCCACCGGGCGTTATTCAGCCGACTATCGGCATCCGATGGCATAAGTCAGTGGAGGAACGGGCGTCTCGCCCGTCCAGCAGTTTGGTGGCCGGGCGAGAGCCTGCCCTGAGCTTGCCGAAGGGACGCCCGGCTCTCCACGAGCAAGTTGAAAGACAGCAGTGACAATCACGCGGTCACGGTAACTTGTCCGAAGAAGGAATCGAGCAAACGCCAATGAGAATTGCCGAAAAGTTCGTGAGCATGGAATACGGTCCCGCTCCAGAAGACTCGAAAGAAGCAGTAGCTTGGCTGCAGCGTCATGGCCGCCGCTTCCAACATTTCATCGGCGGCGGATGGCAGGGGCCCGCGGCGGGAGAGTACTTTGACACCGTCGATCCTTCGAACGGGGAGAAACTCGCCTCGGTTGCGCAAGGATCGGCGGCTGATGTCGACGCCGCGGTCAAGGCCGCGCGGGCGGCGTCTTCTGGATGGCGGGCGTTTACTCCGCATGCCCGCGCGCGCTATCTCTATGCCATCGCGCGGCTGGTGCAGAAGCATTCGCGTCTGCTGTCGGTGCTCGAGACGATGGACAACGGCAAGCCCATCCGCGAGAGCCGTGACATTGACATTCCGCTGGTCGCGCGACATTTCTATTACCACGCGGGTTGGGCACAGCTTCTCGAGCAGGAGTTCCCCAAGTACGTGCCCTGCGGGGTCGTCGGTCAAATTATTCCCTGGAACTTCCCGCTGCTGATGCTGGCGTGGAAGATTGCTCCGGCGCTGGCGACAGGAAACACCGTGGTTTTGAAGCCGGCGGAATTCACGCCGCTGACTGCGCTCGCCTTCGCCGGCATTTGCCAGGAAGCTGGCTTACCCGGCGGTGTGGTCAATATCGTCACCGGAGACGGCTCAACTGGCGAGGCGCTGGTCAAGCATCCCGACGTGGACAAGATCGCTTTCACCGGATCAACCGAGGTCGGACGCGCGATTCGCGCAGCTACGGCAACGAGCCACAAGCGGCTTTCGCTCGAGCTTGGCGGAAAATCCCCTTTCATTGTCTTCGAAGACGCCGACCTCGATAGCACGGTGGAAGGCCTGGTGGATGGAATCTGGTTCAATCAGGGCCAAGTATGTTGCGCGGGCTCGCGCTTGCTGATGCAGGAGAGCATCGCCGAAACTCTGATCGCCAAAGTGCAGGATCGCATGAGCACCCTGCGCATTGGCGCGCCGCTCGACAAAGCAATTGACATCGGCGCCATCGTCGCGAAAGTTCAACTCGAGCGAATCCGCAAGCTAGTTGACCAGGGTGTGGCGGACGGGGCAACGTGCTGGCAGCCGCAGGTCACGTTGCCTGCGCGCGGGTTTTACTATCCGCCGACGCTGCTGAGCAATGTGCATCCGACGTCGATTGTCGCGCAGCAGGAAATCTTCGGGCCGGTGCTGGCGGCGATGACATTCCGAACACCGGCGGAAGCAGTGGAGTTGGCAAACAATACGGTTTATGGTTTGGCAGCCTGCGTCTGGAGCGAGAGCGTCAACGTCGCCTTGCATGTTGCCGCGCAACTTAAAGCAGGAGTGGTTTGGGTAAACTGCACGAACCTGTTCGATGCTTCCTGCGGCTTCGGCGGCTACCGCGAGAGCGGTTACGGACGCGAGGGCGGACGCGAGGGGCTGCTCGAATATATGGAGCCAGCATGGTTCAAGAGCGCCCCAATGCTTCCCGCAGAGAAAGAGAAAACGTCCACGCCGCCCGAGACGGAATTGGAGGACAAACCCGACGCTTCAAGGATGGAGCGACGGGCGGCGCTCCATCAACAGGCAAGCACTCCTGATGTTGATAATCCCACGATCGATCGAACCGTCAAGCTTTACATCGGTGGCAAGCAGGCGCGGCCGGACTCTGGCTACAGCATGGAAGTGCGCGCGGCTGACGGACGATTGCTGGGTGAAGCTCCGCTCGGTAATCGCAAAGACATTCGCAACGCAGTCGAGGCGGCGCGAAAAGCGGCATCATGGGCAAAAGCTACGGCGCACAATCGTGCCCAGGTTCTTTACTACAGCGCGGAGAATCTTTCCCAGCGGCGCGACGAAATTGCGCATCGCCTGGCCGACGTGGTCGGCGAAAAGCAGGCTGCCGCGGAAGTGGATCTCAGTGTCGAGCGCATCTTCTCGTATGCGGCGTGGGCCGATAAGTTTGACGGCGCGGTGCACAATCCTCCGTTCCGCAATATCGCCATCGCGATGAACGAGGCCATTGGGACGGTTGGCATCATCTGTCCGCGGGAGGCGCCCCTGCTCGGTTTTCTTTCTGTCGTGATGCCTGCTCTCGCGGTTGGAAACACGGTGATCGCCGTTCCTTCAGAAGCCTACCCACTGATCACTGGCGACCTTTATCAGCTTTTCGACACCAGCGATCTGCCTGGCGGTTCGCTGAATATTGTGACCGGATACACTTCACAGCTTCTCAAGACGCTCGCCGAACACGACGACGTCGATGCCATCTGGTGCTTCGGCGATGAGGCCAGAGTCTCGGCGGCCAAGGCGATGTCGGTGGGCAATCTGAAGCAGGTTTGGACAAATGAAGGCCGCGCCATCGACTGGTTCAACCCGAAACTGGCCGAGGGCCGCTGGTTTCTTGAGCACGCCACCCAGGTGAAGAACATCTGGGTTCCTTACGGCGAGTAGGGGCATTGAATCATTGAGTCATTTAGTCATTGAATCATTGAAAGCCTTGACCCGCAGCGGGTCTTAAATGATTCAATGTCTCAATGATTCAATGTCTCAATGCCCGGCCCCGAGTAAAAATCTGCTGCATCGGGAGTGTTGACGAAGCGGCTCTGGCCATCGAGTGTGGCGCATCCGCGCTAGGCCTGGTCTCAAGCATGCCGAGCGGGCCGGGCGTCATCAGCGATGAATGTATCGCGGAGATTGCCGCGACCGTTCCACCTGCCATCGGGACATTCCTGCTGACTTCGCGGCAAAGGGTTGCCGATATCATCGAGCAGCAGCGTTTCTGCCGCACGAATACGATCCAGATCTGCGATCATCTCACTCTCGGAACGCATCGCGATCTGAAGGATGCTTTGCCTGGGATTGCCGTGGTGCAGGTCATCCACGTGACCGGTTCCGAGTCAGTCGAGGAGGCCGCGCGGGTGGCGCCGTATGTGGATGCAATCCTGCTCGATTCCGGCAACCAGAAACTCGCGGTCAAGAAATTAGGCGGTACGGGTAGAACTCACGATTGGACCCTCAGTCGAGCGATCCGGGAAAGTATCGGCATCCCGCTGTTTCTGGCTGGAGGGCTCACGCCGGAGAACGTCGGCCAGGCAATTGAAGAAGTGGGCGCATTCGGGCTCGATGTGTGTTCCGGTGTGCGGACCGATAGCAAGCTGGATGCGGCCAAGCTGAAGCGGTTCTTCTCCGCGGTGAGCAATGCCGGCACACAATGAGTTTGACTGCTGGGCGCTGCCCCTGCTGAATGGCTCCCGTGCGGGGACGTTTCTAATGTGGTATGACAAAGGGTAGGGTATCGTTGACTTTTGCGAGTCCTACAGGCAAACTCTCAATTCGCCCGTCCAACGCATTCGGGCCAGCACGATGAGCCCGGCGTCACCATCGCAAGCGAGGCGAGGGCCGGCTCAGGAACCGTTCGCTCATATTAGACTACTATGTCCGCAGACTGCGTCTCCTATACGCTCGATTCGACGCTGGAGACGGTGAACAACGCCGAAGAGACGGCCAGCCGCATGGCCGCCGAAGCCGGCTTTGACGACGAGGAGGTCATGAAGATCTCCATGGCGGTGCGAGAAGCCGCCGTTAACGCAGTTTTACATGGCAATGCCTACGACCCGTGCAAGAAGGTTACACTCGCGTTTGAACGTACCCCCCACGACCTTGTCATCGTCATTCGCGATCAAGGTAAAGGGCTCGATCCCGGCAAGATTCCGGATCCATTGGCGCCGGACAACCTGCTGAAGACATCGGGGCGGGGCATTTTCCTGATACGCTCGTTCATGGATGTGGTGGAAATCCACCCTTCGCATACGGGCACCGAACTTAGAATGATCAAGCACGTCCACGGCAACCCCGCGGATTCCAAGGAGGCTCCTCAGTGACCATGAAGTCCAGTACTCGTCAGGTCGATGGCGTCACAATTGTCGATCTCAGCGGCCGGATCACCCTCGGCGAAGGCAGCGTGGTGCTGCGCGAAACGGTGCGCGACCTGCTTTCGAAGGGGCAGAAAAAGATCCTGCTGAACCTCGGCGACGTGAACTATATCGACAGCTCCGGCATCGGCGAGCTCGTCAGCGCCTACACCACGGCCAAGAACCAGGGCGGCGACCTCAAGCTGCTCCACCTCACCAAGAAAGTACACGACCTGCTGCAGATCACAAAGCTCTACACCGTCTTCGATGTCAAGGAGGACGAAGCAGCAGCCGTAAAGGCTTTCAGCAAGTAGCGGGGCGCGCGGTGCTTTTAACCGCGAGGACTGTGGCAGGCCGGAGACCGGCCCCGGCGCTCCACCCTATCACGCCAAAACCGGGCGTGCTGGGGACCCGGCCTGCAAGTTCCTTTTTTGGGAAATCGCCGCGAAAATTTTTGTCTTGCTGAGCGTAGGATCTCTCCTCCACGCCTACAATAAAACTTTAGGATGCGCTTCTCTACGCCTCAGCCATCATGCGTTTTCTTACTCTGGCCTTTTTGCTGGGAATCATTCTTGTGATGAGCGGGGTTTGCCCCGCGCGCAATACTTCCAAGCTTGACTGCGTCTCATTAGCTGAGGCGAGCAAGCATGTAGGGACAACCCAGTGCGTCAGCGGAACCGTGCTCCACGTGGAAGATGGCCGCAACGGCACTAAGTTCCTCAACTTCTGCAAAGACAAGACATGTCCCTTCACCGTGGTCGTGTTTCCAGCCGACCTCAAAAAAATGGGCGACGTTCGCCAGCTCGAAGGCCGGCAGATTGAAATCAAGGGAACCATCCAGGACTACGACGGACGCACAGAGATTATTCTGCGGCGCACCCAGCAACTGGGCGAAGGCGCTTTCCTGCTGTTTCCTCAAGTGCCTACCGACTACGACGTCGAGCGCCAGGGCCACAACAGTGCCGGGAAATACAGCCATCCCAAAGCCGCCAAGAAGACGGATACAAAGCAGGGCGACCCGATGTCGATCGAAGATCCTGGGGAGCCGCAGTAGCATAAATAGCTGCGCCACCCAAAAGCTCACAATCCACGGATTTCACACCATCCCCTTGCGTAACTCTTCCAGCGGATACTTCGTTCCCCGCCAGACGATGCCGTCGTTCCGGAGGGTGTGGACCATGGAGCGCAGTAGCGTGTACATGAACAGGCTGGTGCTGACCGGATGCAGAAAGAAATAATAGGCCGGGATTGGCGATCTTGCCGACATTCCGTAATAAATCAGAGACAGCGAACCGAGCGCGATGGCATAAGGAACTCGCGCCCATCCATGGGCCAGCCAGATGCCAAGAAATGGCCCGAGGTTCAGAAAGCCAAGACCCACGATGGAGACTACCGTCCGTGGCCACTGGAAAGAGAGCACGGCGAAAAAGTTCTTCGTGAGATTGTTGACGATGCCGAAAGTGCCCTTTGCCCAGTGGAGGGAAATCAGGTCTTCGCCAAAAACATTGCGCTGCGCAAAGCCCGCGTTCTTGATTATCTTGCCCAGTTTCATGTCGTCGAGCACTTCCATGCGCAAGGTGCGATATGTGCCGACCGCGTGATAGACGGAGCGACGGACCAGGTTGAAGGCACCCACACCCATGTGGTCGCGCGCTTTGGGATCGGCAACTTTCCACGGGCGGTGTCCGAAAACGAAAAGCGCCTGGAAAAAAGCGATCATCATTCTCTCGCCCGGCCGCTTCATGATCATGCGCGGGAAAAGGACTACATGATCGGCTCGCTCAGTTTCGGCATAGGCGACGGCGCGCCGCAGAGAATCGGGCTTGAAGAGCACATCGGCATCAGTGAAGAGCAACCAGTCCCCGGTCGCCTGCTGGCCGGCCGTCCACATGGCATGCGTCTTGCCTAACCAGCCCGACGGCAGTTCCGAAATGTGGATCACTTTCAGCAGGCCGTGCGCCTGGGAACTCGCCGCAACCTCGTCCATGATCTGGCCGGTACGGTCCGTCGACCGGTCATTGACGGCAATAATTTCGTAGTTCGAATAGTCCAGGGCAAGCAGCTGCACGAGTGTCGAGCGAATATCTTCTTCCTCATTGCGCGCCGGAATAATAATGCTGACTTTAGGCTCGCCATTTGGGGTCGCTGGCCTGCGGTCCCATTCGGGCCTCGCGATATCGACGACATGCGGCATGCCGAATGCCGCTTCCACGATGCGCGAAAACCAGGCCAGTGCGAGGATGCCGCCTGCAATCCAGTGAAATGTCTGCCAATGCATTCTGCTTAGGAAGATGCTCCTGAGGGAACTTGCGATGCCGCCGATTCACCGTGTACGCGCAATGGCGGGGCAAATCGCATGCCGTAAAAAAGGATCGCCGACGAGATCCCCATTGCAATCACTGGCAAACCGAACGCAGATTGCAAAGAACGCCGATCGGCAACCCATCCCATCATCGTAGGCGAAGGGACGTCGCCGAGAAAGTGGATGATGAAAATATTCACTGCGATGGCAGTGGCGCGAATATGGGCGCCCACGGAATTGATTACCGCCGCATTCAGCGGCGAGGTATTCAGCAGCAGGAAGAAGGCCGCTATCGCAATCGCTGGCACCATGGCGCGTCCCTTGGCAAACAGCGCCACAATCATCACAGGAATGCCGAGCGCCATGCTGACTGCCGAAACCAGGTAATAGGAACCTTTCGTCCGGCGCAGCAGATAATCGCCCAGCCATCCGCCGACCAGTGCGGCAACGATCCCATCCACCACGATAATAATGCCAAAAATAAAATTAGCTTGGGCGAGCGAGTAGTGACGCTCGCTGTAAAGAAACTGCGGCATCCAAACTTGAATCCCGCCCAGCGAGAACGTCATCGCCGCCATTCCCAGGGTCGCGGTCAAAAATGCCGGGTTACGTGCCAAACCAAGGATGGTTCCGCGCTCTGGAGTTTCCTTGAGCGAATCAAATTGCCCTCGCTGCGGCTCCTTTAGGAACAGCACCGCAATCGCCAGCAGGAATCCAGGCGCCGCCGCAATATAGAACGGGAAGCGCCAGCCATAGTGCGGGGCCAGATTGCCTCCCAGAAGATAGCCCGCAGCCGATCCCACCGGAATCGCCAGATAAAACACGCCCAGGATGCGTCCGCGCATTTTCTCCGCGAATAGATCCGCCACAAAGGTCGGCGCAATGGTAACGAATGTCGCTTCGCCGATCCCAACCAGCGTGTGGCGGATCAGCAGCTGCGTATAGGTGTGGGTGACCGCGGTGAGCAACGTGAGTCCGCTCCAGAAGATCGCACCCATAGCGATGATCAGCTTGCGCGAGTAGCGATCCGCCAACGGCCCCACAAAAGGCGCGGCAATCATGTAAAACCCCAGAAACGCGCTGGTGAGATATCCGATTTGAACCTTGCTCAGATGGAATTCATCCTGCACCAAAGGCTGCACCGCGAACAGCACATTGCGGTCCGCATAATTCAGCAGGTTGAGCGCGGTGAGCACAAGCAGCGCGGTGCGGGCGTGGAGCTTTTGCAGGGTCACATGTCGTAGGAATATAGCACGGCCCGGAAGGCCCAATCACTTCTGATTTTTCTTCCCCCGCGGCCATCTAGCAATCACGACGGTCGAAATCCCCCCGCGCGGACGGAACTCGCCTTTCACCTCGGCCCACACCGGCTTGGCACAGCGGACAACATCTTTCAGCACCTGATTCACAATGTTCTCCTGGAAGATGCCGAGGTTTCGATAGGCCTGAAGATATTCCTTTAACGATTTCAACTCCAGGCAGCGGCGATCGGGCACATAGCGGATCACGATGTTGCCAAAGTCCGGCAAGCCCGTCTTCGGGCAAACGGACGTGAATTCGGGATCATCCACAACAATCTCGTATCCTGACCGGCCAGAACCTGGAAACTGGTTCGGCCAGGTTTCAATTTCCGGGAAATCGTGATTGAGCCCGGCGCTGGCGTGCTCCGCGGTGTAAAGGGAAGATGGGGAGCGGGGAGACTTTGGCATCTGACTATTGTACCTAGTCGTTAGTAACTGGCCACCCGCCTCACTCTTTCCAGGTCGATCTTTTTCCGGGCGGGCATCCGGGAATTCTACCTCCGTGGAAGCACACGCCCTGGGAACAGACCTGGATCTAATTCTTCCAAGCCCGTGACATGGATTATCTTATCGAGGGCAAGATCGATCATTGGATATTCAACCCCACGAGGATAAGCATCCCCTCTGTCGCCGGAAATGAGGGTTCTTAGCATCGGCCATAAGGTAGCAGCGTAACTGAGAGGCATTGCGTTCGGATCGGCTAATTCGCAGCCAGCACAAACCAAGCCGCAGAGCGCACCGTTCTCATCGATCACCAAGCCGCCGCTCATACCGTGGGCAAATTTTGCATAAACTTCGAAGCAGGGAAACGTCAGCATTACCGAATCGCGTTGCTCGGGAAAAATGTGTCCGACTTCGCCGATTGAGGTGGTTCCGATGTCATCGAACTGGATGTGATGAGTTCCATCGGCTCCTTCAGAAACTTCGACCTTCGATTCGCGATATCCGAACGCCAGTACTTTTTGTCCTGAGGGTGGAGGCAACACACGGATGAGTGGGACCGTCCACTCGATTTTTGCTTCCGGCGCTGAACTGCCGCCTAGGCCAAGATGTAATATCGCGATATCACTCGGGCATCTCCAGGCTTTGAACACATTCCAAATTCTGTAAACGGGACCGGGCAAGACCTGGTACAGCTGTAGAGAGTATCGCCCAACTCCGGGTTCCTCCGGCACTTGGTTCGGTCCGAACCTCGCAATCACGGCTTCTAGAACGTGTTTGGCAGTGATGGCTAGATAGCCGCCTATCACGACCGCTGTTCCTATCACGTAGTACTTCCACTCTGGCAACTCCACGACCACCCGCAGAGCGATTTCCTGAATAGGATCGGTCGGAGGCGAGTCACGAAAAGCTGGCGTTGGTGGCAAATTGTGCCGCATGGGAGCATCATGACACAGATCCCAACTTAACTCTTTGGTCAAGGTCGCTGGTTCCTCTGTTTTACCCTCAATCTTGACCCAATCATGACTTTCGAGCGGCTGACCCCCCTGCTTTTTCGCTTGTTCCCGCTTTTGCATTCGTTGGGCTTCCAGTTTCCCCATCGCATCCTGAATATCGCTCTGCACGATGATACTGTAGCGCTCGAAAACTGACCGTGTACGCCAGCCGCCAATCTTCATGATCACATTTTCAGGCACACCGGCGTTGCGCAAGTTGCGTGCAGCGCTGCGTCGCAGATCGTGAAGCAACAGATCAGGGACGCCAGCCGCCGCAGTGAGTTTTTCCCATGCCTTGCGAAAATCCCGCACGGGTTTTCCTGCCTCGTGAAAACACAATCGTTCGGGCCTTTGCCCCGGATGCCCGCTGTGAAAATTCCGCGCTGTAGCTGACGCTAACGGCCTGCCCGAAGCATCTAAACAGGCAAGACCCAAACCTGCATTTGCCTGCGCCCCGCAGCGCGCGGATGATACATTGAAGCTTGCGCTTTTCTCTGCATGCCATTGAATGGAAACAGTTCGGGACGCCAGCCGTGGCGTTGGTGGGTAACGGCGCTTGCGATCCTGGCGGGCGTGATTGTGCTGGCTGCTTTCGTCTCCCACCGGGATGACTCGGTGCCGGTGCGAACCGCCGTCGTCGAGCAGAGTTCCATCCGCAGCATGGTTTCCACTAACGGAAAAATTGAGCCGGTCAACAACTTCGAGGCCCACGCTCCGGCCGCGACGAGTGTACGGCGCGTTCTTATCAAGGAAGGCGACTCCGTCAAGAAGGGCGAATTGCTGGCCGTTCTGGACGATGCCGACGCGCGTGCCCAAGCGGCTCGTGCCGAGGCCCAATTGAGAGCGGCGCAGGCCGACCTGAGCGCTGCGGAACGAGGCGGAAACCGGGAAGAAGTGCTGAGCCTCGAAGCCCAACTGGTGAAAGCCGGCACCGACCGCGATTCCGCCCAGCACAATTTAGACGCGCTGAAGAAACTTGAGCGGCAGGGCGCGGCCTCGGCGGGAGAAGTGCGAGAAGCGGAAAACGCCGTTGCCCGCGCCGATGCCCAACTCACCTTTCTCCGGCAAAAGCAGGCCAAGCGCTATTCGAACGCCGAGTTAGCGCGCGTCGATGCGCAGCGAGCGGAAGGGCAGGCCGCCTATGATGCCGCCGAGGACGTGCTGGCGAAATCGAATGTCCGCGCGCCTTTTGATGGCATTGTGTACTCGCTGCCTGCGAAGCAGGGCGGCTTTGTCGCGGCCGGAGATCTTCTGCTGCAAGTGGCGGATCTGCGGAAAGTGCTGGTCCGCGCTTTCATCGATGAACCCGACCTGGGCCGGCTGGCTCCGGGAAATCCGATTGAAATTACCTGGGACGCCGTCCCCGGACGGGTATGGCAGGCCACGGTGACGGCCATCCCATCGACGGTGAAATTGCGCGGTTCCCGCAACGTCGGCGAAACCACCAGCATCGTAGATAACAAGGATTTGAAACTCTTGCCCAATATAAACGTCGGAGTCACGATCATCACCGCCGAGCACGATAACGCGCTGGTGGTGCCGCGAGAGGCGGTCCGGATGGATGACGTCAAGCCTTATGTTTTGCTGGTTGCCGGCCACGAACTCAAGCGCCGGGAGGTGGAGACTTCCCTTTCCAATCTCACGCAGGTTGAAATAACCCGCGGACTCTCCGCCAAGGACGTGGTTGCGATCAGTTCGTCGAATGACAAACCGATTGGCGACGGAACCCAGGTCAAATCTAAATGATCATACAAACTTCCAGAGTATTGCTGGTTTTACTATTGCTCATTGCGGGGTTGACCGCCAGCATGGCGGACTCCGCCAAGGACATGCTGGCCGGCGGCCGGGTCGATGAAGCCATCACCGAATTGAATGGCCGCCTCTCTTCCGCTGCGGCGGACGCGGAATCCTCCAACCTTCTCTGCCGCGCCTACTTCGCGCTCGAAGATTGGGATCGTGCGGAATCGTCGTGCAGAAAAGCGGTCTCGCTGGACCCGGACAATAGCCGTTTCCATCTATGGCTGGGGCGCGTGTACGGCGAAAAGGCGGATCGCTCAAGTTTCCTGGTGGCGGCAGCCCTGGCAGGAAAGGTTCGCGGCGAATTCGAGCGCGCGGTGCAACTGAATCCGAAAGATGTGGATGCCCGGCTCGATCTGGCGGAGTTCTATCTGGCAGCGCCCGGCATCGTCGGCGGCGGCGAGCAGAAGGCCCGCGAGCAAGCACAGTCCATTGCAACTATGAACCCCGCCCGTGAACATTGGGTGTACGCGCGCATCGCCGAACAGAAAAAAGACGCCGCCACCGCCGAACGGGAATATCACCAGTACATCGACCTGAGCAAGGGTGACGCGGAAGCGTGGCTCAACCTTGCTCTTTTTCTCCGTCGCCAGAAGCGCTTCGACGAAATGGAACAAGCCATCGTCAAGCTCAGCCAGTCGCCGATGCCCAAACCCGATGTTCTGGTGGAAGCGTCCGAGATCCTATATCGCGCCGGTCGAAGCTATCCTTTCGCCACCGAACTGCTGCACCGCTATCTCGCCTCGGGCCCGGTAGAGGCCGCTCCCGCGTTCAAGGCCCGCTATCTGCTGGGCCTGCTGCTGGAAAAACAAGGAGACAAGGAAGGTGCGGCGCAGGAGTACCGTGCTTCCTTGTCATTGGCCCGGAACTTCGGCATGGCCCAGCAGGCGCTGAATCGAGTTACACACCAGTGAACCGAATGAGGAAATCGCCGGATACCTCAGCGGCTAAAGCCCGCGTCTTTATTGGGTCTGGACGGCACCCTTCGGCTTCGCTCAAGGCGGGCTTGAAGCCGTGCCCTGTCCAAAACATGCCCTGACCAAAACCATTGATTCGATCAGTCCTAGGAAAGCTACTGCCCGGCTCGCGTCTGGCGCACTACAATTTGTGCGTCGCGGCGGAGCTGCGGCCTGATCCCTCTGTGCTGATCGATGTGTGCCTGATCCATGGTTGGGGAGATGAAGTTGTCGAGATGAAGGTGACAAGATGAAACTCCGATTGCCGCGGTGGTTACGCTCCATAAGTCTGCTCGCCTTATTTACGGCCGTACTGACGATCGCAACCCGCGGCCAGGCTGAACCGCTGCCTCTCGAGCGCGCCATTCGGCTGGCGCTCGCGCACAGCACGAGTTCGGCGATTGCGCATGCCGACGTGCAGCACGCCTTCGCCTCGTACCGCGAAGTCCGCAACAATTTCGTGCCGCAGCTAGTAGTTGGTTCGGGACTCGGTTGGACCTATGGATACCCTCTCAGCATCGAAGGGTCGGCGCCGGCGCTGGTGGATGCCGTCGCGCAGAGTTCGGTGTTCAATCCTGCGCAGCACCAGTTCCTGGGTGCGGCGAAAATTGACTGGCATGCTGCCGAGTTTCAGGAAAAAGATCAGCGCAACGCCATCATCCAGGACGTCGCGGTGACCTACGCGGAATTGGCGAAGTGGGAGGCGCGACTCGTGCGCTTGCAGCAGGACGAGGCCCAGGCACAGCAAATGGAACAAGCAGTGTCCGAGCGCTTGCAGGAGGGCGTGGACAGCGCCGTGGACTTAAACAAAGCGAAGCTAATCAGTGCGCGGGTACGCCTTCATCGCGCCGAGGCACGTGGCTCCGCCGACGTCCTCCGGCGCCACCTCGCAACCCTGACCGGGTTGCCGGTTTCCTCCATCGAACTCGCGCCCGAAACAATTCCGGCCTTGCCGCCGGTCGCCGCGGAAGAGGATCTATCGGAAAAAGCGGTTGCCGCCAGCCCGGCCATCAAGTTGGCCGAGCAGCATTCTTTGGCGCAATCGATGCGGGCCTCGGGCGAGCATCGCTCCTTATTGCCGTCAATTGATTTCTCTGCCCAGTATGCGCGGTTTTCCACCTTCAATCACTACGCCGAGTACTTCCCTAAGAATACCTTTCAGCAGGACAACGCCACGATCGGCGTTGCCCTCCGCATTCCGCTGTTCAACGCCAGCCAGCGCGCCCGAGCCGACGCGGCCGAGGCCGAAGCCCTCAAGGCGAAGAAGCAAGCCGAGGCGGCTCGCAATCAGGTTGCTGAGGAAACGCTGAAACTACAGCGCGCCGCCGAGCAACTCGAAGCCGCCCGCGAGGTGGCGCAGTTGGAATATCAACTGGCACAGTCGGGCCTGGAAGCGGCCCAAACCCGGATCGATGCAAAGACTGGCACCTTGCACGAATTGGCCGATGCGAGGGTGCAGGCAGCCGAGCGCTATCTGCTTTTTCAGGATGCCGATTTTGAGTACCAGCGGGTCCGTATGACCCTGCTGCGGGCCACCGGAGATTTGGAGAATTGGGCGCTGCCGGGCCCCGCGTCTAAATGACGCAGAAATCAGCTGTAAGAGACAAGACTTGACCTTTCACACCGTGCTGTCGGACGGGTTCGCTATCGTCGGCCTGACTCTTGGCAGGGGTTTTGAGCGCTAACGCCTGGTTTCGACAGTTGTCCCGCTATGCTGCCGAAATCATGAGCGAAACCGAGCAGGAATCTTGGATGCCCCGGTCTTTCCGGCTAGACTATCTTGCGAAATAGCCGTCCCGATGATGGATCTGGAGCTTTTGGGGGCCCAAGACGACGAGTCGATGAAATGATCCGTCGGGACGCACGTTGGCTGGCTTATAGCTGATCAAATACTGGCTGCGAAGCTCTTTGTCGATCTTGGAAAATGGAGTTGTCAGACCGTCGGCGCGGGCGCGGAGAAAATTCCCTCCAGTAACTTTCGCAAGTTCCTTCATAGCGCGGTCGGCCCGCTCGAGGTCACGATCTATCCCCGCATTGATGCTCATAACATAAACGGCGCACTCATTCCGCTGCACGACCTCTTCTACCTGTTCCAGGTTAATGTGGCTACTGTTATCTTCCCCATCTGTTATCAGGATGATGACACGACGCACTGTTTGCCTATCTCTGACCTTCGTTAACTGCTGGCAGGCAGCAGAAACTGCGTCATAAATGGCGGTCTCACCCCCACTCCGCAATTTTCGGATCGAATGGGAAAGCAGTCTGGTGTCGTTGGCAGGCTCTTGGACGAACCGCACTTCCTGATTGAACCCCATGACAAGAGCCAGGTCCGAATCTCGCCGCAAAATGCGTTTAAGGAAAACTGCTGCGGATTGTTTTTCGTCATTGAAAGCATAAGCTACCGAATCGCTGCTATCGATAACAATCGCTAGCCGCAAAGGTAGCTCTGACTGGCTTTCGAAATAGGTAACTCTTTCCGGTAGTTCGCCATTATCGTGGATCGTGAAATCCGACGGCGCAAGATTGCGAACAAAATGACCATGGTGATCGGTCACTGTGAACGTGAGATTCACCTCTTGCACTTCTGCTCGAATGATTGGCAAGGAAACGGGCTCAGGCCGAACGACACTGCTGGCGAGTGCGCCCCCCTCTGACTGGAAAATTTCTGCCCCGACCATTTGGGATGGACCGAGGGAAACGTTCACGTCTTGGGAATAGGGCATCGAAGATGTTTCGTCGGAGGAGGATTGCGCCAAACCTGCTGAAGCGAAAACAAGGAGAGTGAAGATTGTTTTCACCATTCGGAGCCTGCTCTACGACGTGCCGAATGAACGCACAGTGCGTATCGAGTACGTTGTCGAATGAGCGGAGCTTATTGAAAGACAGCGATTCCCGAAACTGTCAAACCTTCCAGGGTTTGCTCGCTTTGGCTCTGAACTCGGTCAACTGTCGCAATATCCCCATTGCACTCATTGACCCCTCGGTCGGTGATGCCCGTCGCGGCCCGCTCCTCCGCCGCATGCCTACAATCATCCTTAAAACATTGGAAGGGGGGCCTCAACGATGCCTTTGGAAAATCCCATTGAACCCCGACTGGAAGGCGTCGCCGTGGTCGCAGATTGGCCCATCGAGTGGAAACGTGCCTACTGGGGCGGATATTTTGATGGCGAAGGATGCATTTCTATTGGCAAGACGACCGGAAATAAGTACGGACAATTGATAGTTCGAATCGTCAGCAGAGACATGCACAGCTTGGCTTTGATGAGCGAAGCCATCGGCGGGAGTGTCGAGCCAGCAAAGAGAATATGGAGGGGAAGACTCATCCATTACGGGATGTGGACAATGTATGGACGGAAAGCCCAAGATGCCCTCAAGATTCTCTCGCCATATCTGATAACGAAGAAGGAAAGGGCATTGAGAGCTTGTTCGCTTGCGATTGGACGAGGACGTGTTTCTGAAGGTGAATACCTAAAGAGGCTTCAGTTTGCTCAAGAATGGCCAAATTTTCATAGGGATTCAGCCAAGTCAAAAGGTAGTTGATGTAATATCCCCATAACGCTCAGAACCCGCAACTGCCTCGTCACTTGGCGCGTCGGTGCAAAACGGGCGCGCGGGGGGCGGGGTGGAATATTGCCTCTGTCCGACAGATGGAGCCTTGCCAACGCTGTCCGCAAGGTCGAGTTCAAACTATTACAAATCAGCTCCTCCAGCCGGTGCCCGATTCTCGCGCCTTAATGCCGAAAAGCGACGTTCGGCGAGGTTCTTTTGCGGTTTGACCCGCGCTAAGGCACACTTGGACAAAGGTTTCCACGCTTTCGACGCAGCTTGGCACGTACCTGAATGGTAGCGTCGGCCGGGGTGAATGCGCTCCGAAGAGTGCTAAAATAGAGACTCCCAATATGCCATTGAAAACACTGTTCCTGAATCCGCCTTCGTTTGAGAATTTCGATGGAGGCGCAGGCTCGCGCTGGCCAGCCACGCGTGAGATCGAATCGTACTGGTATCCGGTCTGGCTCGCCTATCCGACCGGAATGCTCGAAGGCGCGCGCTTGCTCGACGCCCCCCCTCATCACATCACGGCGGAAGAGACGATCCGCACCTGCAAGGATTACGAATTGATGGTGCTCTTCACGAGTACCATGGGTTTCGCCGGCGACGTCCGCATCGCTGAGGCCATCAAAGACAGCAATCCCCACATCAAAATCGCCTTCGTCGGACCCCACGTCAGTGTGCTGCCCGAGAAGTCCTTGATGGAAGCAAAAGTGATTGACGTAGCCTGCCGCAAGGAATTCGACTACTCCATCGTCGAATACGCCCAAGGCAAACCGATCGAAGATATTCTCGGAGTTTCCTATCGTAAGAATGGGCACGTGGTGCATAATCCCGACCGGCCGACCATCGAGAATCTGGACGCGCTGCCGCACGTCACCGACGTTTACCGGCGCGACCTGGATGTCCGCCGCTACAATGTGCCTTTCCTGCTTAACCCCTTTGTGTCGCTTTACACGACGCGCGGATGCCCGGCGCAGTGCACCTTCTGCCTCTGGCCCCAGACCCTCAGCGGACACCCCTGGCGCAAACGTTCCACCGACGACGTGGCGCGTGAAATGGCTAAGGCGAAAGACTACTGGCCCTACGTGAAAGAGTTTTTCTTCGACGACGATACCTTCAACCTCCAGAAGGCCCGCACCGTCGAATTGTGCGCCAAGCTGAAACCGCTGGGCCTGACTTGGTCCTGCACATCGCGAGTCACCACGGACTTTGAAACGCTCAAGGCCATGAAAGAGGCGGGATGCCGGCTCCTGATTGTGGGCTACGAATCGGGCGATCAGCAGATTCTGAAGAACATCAAGAAAGGCGCGACCGTCGAGCGTGCCCGCCAGTTCACCAAGGATTGCCACAAGCTGGGGCTGGTGGTCCACGGAGATTTCATCCTCGGCCTGCCGGGAGAAACTCGCGAGACCATCAAGAACACGATCAAATTCGCCAAGGAACTCGACGTGGAGACCATTCAGGTTTCGGTGGCGCATGCTTTCCCTGGAACTGAACTGCACGAATCCGCAATAAAGAATGGCTTCATGACCAGCGACACAAAAATGGTGGACGACCTCGGGCACCAGATGGTGCAGATCGAGTATCCGGGTCTGCCCGCGACGGAAATTCTTGCCGCAGTCCATGACTTTTACGATGCGTACTATTTCCGTCCCAAGGCCGCATACCGCATTTTGAGGAAAGCGGTGTTCGACACCTCCGAACGCAAGCGCCTGTACAAAGAAGCGCGGACCTTCCTCAAATTGCGCGCGCAGCGCCACAAGTGGGTCAAGGAAAACCGTAAGGAAGAAGCGCCTGCCCCGGCACCGGCCAAGGCCTAGAGCGGAGAGACGGGCGTCTCGCAAGCCTGCCCTGAGCGAAGCCGAAGGGTCCCGCCGGGCGGGGATGCCCGGCACTCCACCAGCAACCATGGGACGACAGCAGTGACACTTCGAAAATACTTCGTCCTGGCGGGAATCACCGTATTCAGCACCCTGGGTGATTCCCTGCTGGCTCGCGGCATGAAAGAGCTCGGCAATGTACATGTCTCGCTGCACAACTTTCCCGCCCTGCTGCTGGCCATCCTCAATCCCTGGGTAACTGCGGGAATCCTGTTACTGCTGGCGTTCTTCGCCTGTTACATGTCCGCGCTTTCGTGGGCTGACCTCACCTATGTGCTGCCCGCCACATCGCTCTCCTATGTGCTCGTCGCTCTGATCGGTCACTTCCGTCTTCACGAAGAAATCTCGCCGACGCGTTGGCTGGGCATTGCGCTGATCGCCGCCGGCGTGGGCTTCGTGGCCGCCGGCCCATCGGTTACGCCCACTCGCCAACACCGGGATACACCGGACGGCTCACGCGACACGGTGTCCCAAGAGTTGAGTCACGAAGAGGTGGAGTCATGAATGAGATTTACGCCTGGGCCGCGATTGGGCTCATCATTCTGGCCTCGACCACCGGAGACGTGCTGCTGTCCTACTCCATGAAACGAGTTGGTCACGTCGGTGAACTCTGGCAGCGGCGCGGACTACTGGCAGTGGTTGGACGCATGCTCCGAACGCCCACGTTTCCTCTCGGCTTGGTGGCGATGGGGGTCGCGTTCTACAGCCTGCTCTTTGGCCTTTCCTGGGGAAACCTCAGTTTAGTCGTGCCCGCATCGGCCTCGCTCACCTTTGTGGCGAACGCGGTGGCCGCACGCATATTCCTGCACGAACGCGTGGGGCGCCGGCGTTGGATTGCGGCATTGCTGGTAGCGTGTGGCGTGGTGCTGATGGCGGTCTGAAGTTTTAGGAGTGACTATAAGTAACGCGAATTCGATCGAAGCAATCTACGTCGTCGAAGCGAACGTCATCCAAACAACCTCATCAAGCCGCGCGGGGCCAGATCGGGGACAAGAAAGCGGGCGCTCTTGCCGCCGATCTTACCGTCGCCGATCTTACCGTCGCCGATCTTAACGTCGCCGATCTTAACGTCATTGACCCGCGCCACTGCTTCCGCAGCAAGATAGCCGCTGCGAACCGCGCCCTCCATGGTGGCGGGCCAGCCGGTCGCGGTCCAATCGCCGGCCAGAAAGACTCGCGGCCAAGCTGTCTCTGGCTTGGGCCGGTACTGGTCGATTCCCGGTCGCGGCGAATACGTCGCATTGACTTCCTTGATCACCGTCGACTTCAGCAGTTTCGCTTCGCGCGCAGCGGGGAAAAACTCTTGCGCTTCTTTCACGGCCATCTCGACGATCTCTGCCTTCGACTTTTCAATCAGGCTCCGGGAGCAGCTTACGACCAGCTCAACGTAGCTGCCGCTGCCGTTCTCGCGAGCATCGTTGTTCCGCGCATCGATCAGCCGCGATTTGTGAAACATCCACTGGATGGTGCGGTCGAGCAGGACGGCGTGATCGAGGTCGCTGATTTGACGATCAAACCAGAGATGGACGCCGGTGATCGGTGACGTCGAGAACTGCCCAAGTGCTGCGGCCAAAGGCGCAGCGGACGCGGTGTCCGGCAATATGCGCCCCAGCACATCAAAAGGGACAGCTAGAACCAGATAGTCGAATTTCTGTTCCTGTCCATTCGTCATCACGCTTACGCCAAAGGCCTCTGTCCTAAACGACTCCACGCCCGCGCGAAACTGGATCTCTCCACCACGGGCGCGGATGTAATCTCCGGTTGTGCCGTACAGGTCGGTGAGCGGCACGGTTGGAATTCCCATTCGCCCGGCAGCCTCCGACTTAAGAAAAGACTCGCGCACCACCTGGGCTGCAGAGGGAACCGAAACCTGATCGAGATCTTCGTTCAAGGCGCTGACCAGTATCGTCTTCCAGAAACGCCCAATCGCTTGCTCGGTTTGCCCGTGGCCTTTGAGCCAGTCGAGGAACGACTCATCACGATCCGGCGGGATGGAAGGAGCAAGCGCCGCCATGGCGCGGCCGATGGCCAGCTTGTCGCGAAAATTTAGACATTCGGCCCGGAGAAATGCCGGAGCAGTGTGCAGCGGAGCGGGGAGCGCTGACGGGGCGATCACGGATGCGCGCCCTCCGGGCTCGAGGAACGTCAGCTTCTCATACCAGCGAATTTTGTCCTGAACTCCCGCACGCCGATAGAAATCGAGCAGGTTGGTGCAGCAGCCGAGCAACACATGCTGGCAGTTGTCGACAATTTCCCCGGTGCCGGGATGCTGATAAGAAGAGGCGCGCCCGCCGAGATAAGGTCGCCGCTCAAATAGCGACACGCGAAAACCGGCTTCGGCCAGGGCACATCCAGCGGCCAGGCCGGCCAACCCGCCTCCGGCGATAGCGACGGTAGGAGGATGTGGCGTATTAGGATGGGTCGAATTAGTTTCGATCGAGGGCGGCATCACAGCAGACGGTTCAGGATCCCTTTTCCCATGACCGTGAACTTTTCGGGAACAGTTAATCGGACCCGCTCACTGAAGACGTCGTACTGGTTCGAAGCAATCTTTTCGAGCAGGCGGCGATAGATGGTGATCAGGACCCACAGGGCGGGCTGACTGTCTTCGTTCACCAGCGGGATAAGCTCTTCTCCAGCGCCATAGCACTCGCGTGCGCGGTCGGCCTCCATCGCCAGCAGCGAACGGACGCGGGCAACATCAATATTCGGCGCGGCCAGATCGGCGGCCGAGAGACCGCACTGCGCCAGGTCTTCCTGCGGGAAATAAACCCGGCCCATGGCGACGTCTTCTTTGACATCGCGAATAATATTCGTGAGCTGAAATGCCAAGCCGCAGCGTTCGGCAAGCGGCTCAGCGGCAGGATCGCGATATCCGAAAATTTTGATGCATACTAATCCAACGACCGATGCCACGCCGTAGCAATACTGGCGCAACTCCTCAAAAGTCTGGTAACGCGCGACCAGCGGCGCGCCGGCGGAGGGCTCTATTGTTCCGTGATCGAGATCCGTAGCGGTACCGAAGGCAAGCTGATCCAGAAGCCCAATCGGAATCTGATAAGTGCGCTGCGCATCGGTCAGCGCCAGCAGCACCGGATCATCCGTAGGCTGTGCAGCCAGCGCGCGGTGGACCTTGTCCAGCCATTCTGCGAGCTTATTGTAACGATCATCGGGACTCAACGTGTTGTCGTCAACGATGTCGTCGCAGCGCCGCATGAAGGCATACACTGCGCTCAATGCATTGCGTTTCCGCCGTGGAAGCACCACAAACCCGTAGTAGAAATTCTTGGCCGCTGAGCGGGCGATACCCCGGCAGACGGAGTACGCCATACGGAGCTGCGAAGCAGTAGGCGCAAACTGCACGGGCGCATTTCCCACGGCGGTGCTCATCGCAGCTTCCCCAGCGCGGCACGAGCGACCAGGGCCAGCTTCCGGGCCTTGGAAATCGCTGGACGGTTGCCCAGCACCGCGTAATGTTGGCGCTCGATGGCGTTCAGAATCTCCTCGCCACCGCGGCTGAAGAGTTCAATGTCGATGGCCAGCGCGCGGTCGACTTTCGCGATCAGTGGCATGCCTTGCGTAAACCATTCCCGCGCGCGTTCGACTTCAAAATTCATCATGTCGCAAAACGCGGAAGTGTTTTCGCCATCGCGGATGACTGCTTCGCTCACACCGAAGCGGCGCAGGTCTTCGAGTGGAAGGTAAATCCGTCCTTTGGCAAAATCCGCACTCACGTCTTGCCAGAAGTTCGCCAGTTGCAGCGCGGTGCAGGTGTAATCGGAAAGCTGCTGGCGCTCGGAATCGCGGTATCCGCAGAGGTACAGCACCAGGTGTCCGACCGGATTCGCCGAATACCGGCAGTAGCCCAGCAGATCGCTGAACGTTTCGTAGCGGCGGATACTTTGGTCCTGTCGGAAAGCAGTCAATAAATCCGCGAATTCACGCTTGGGAATTTCAAACTTGCGCACGGTTTCGGCGAGCGCGACAAATACGGGATGCCGCGGTCGAGTATGATGACCGTCGTAGCACGCGTTTAGCTCCGTCTCCCACTGATCGAGCAACTGCAGAGATGCGGCGGTGTCGCCCACCTCATCACCCAAATCGTCCGAGATGCGGCAATACGCATAAACGTTGAAGAAGTGCTGGCGCAGCCGCTCCGGAAGAAACCAGGACGCGACCGAGAAATTCTCGTAATGCGAGCGCGCTAGGCGGCGGCAATATTCGCGCGCTTCGGCTTCCGAGGGCGCATGGTCGGGGATGGCGTACTCCGGCGGCAGCGCACTCCAACCGGAGGAGAGCGGCGCAGTCGGGGGGTGGCTGGCAGCAGTTGTCATCAAAAATTGCTTGTGGAGAGCCGGGCGTCCCCGCCCGGCTGGACGGGCGAGATGCCCATCCCTCCATCGTATGATTCATCACGCGACGCGATGCTAGTGACCCGGGATGATCGCAGTCTTGATATCCCCGTTGCGGTTCAGCATGTGGCGCAGCACATCTTGCAAACGCGAAAGCGGCGCTTCACCGGTAATATAGTCGTTGCCACAAACTTTTTTCTCGGCAATCAAACCGAAGGCCCGGCGCACCGTCTCCGGGGTGTGATGGAAAGTCGCCTTCAAAGTGATTTCCGAGTAGTGCAAGCGGTTGGTGTCTAGCTCCACCTTGGTTCCGGCAGCACATCCACCGAAAAAATTCACCGTGCCGCCCTTGCGAACCATCTGCACGGCCCACTCCCAGGCTTCCGGGCGGCCTACAGCCTCGATCGCCACATCGGCGCCGCGCCTCTCCGGAGTTAACTCGCGCACCGCCTCTACCGGATCTTTCACCTGCGCGATCTGCACCACCTCGTGCGCACCCTTCTTGCGCGCCAATGAGACCTGCGAATCGCGCTTGACGACCGCGATCACATTGCAGCCTATAGCTTTGGCCACCTGCACAAACATCAGGCCGATGGGGCCGCCGCCAATGACCGCAACGGTGTCGCCAATCTCTACGCCGGTTTCATGCAGGCCGCGGAGAACGCAGGCCAGCGGCTCGGTCATCGCGGCATCCTCGAAGCTCACATTCGAGGGCACCATGAGCATATTGGTTTCCACAATGCGCCGCGGAATCCGGATGTATTCGGCGTAAGCGCCATTGTTGAACAGCAGATCTTCGCAGAGGTTTAACTGGTGCTTGGAACAATAGAAGCACATGCCGCAGGGAGCGGAGTTGAGCGCGACCACGCGCATGCCCTTCTTGAAACCGCGCACGCCCTCCCCGACCTCTTCGACGGTGCCAGCCAGTTCGTGGCCGAACAACGCCGGAGGCACAATCATGCGGGCGTGATAGCCCCGCTGATACACCTTCAAATCCGTGCCGCAGGTGAGCGCCACGTGGACCTTGACCAGAACTTCGCCTTCACCCACACGCGGGATGGGCACCCGTTCGATCTTGATATCTTCTTTGCCGTAGAGGACGGCCGCCGTCATCTTGCCAGTCACAGTTGATGTCCTTCCCACGCACTCCACATTGCTTAACGGAGCGCCGGGCGCCCTCGCCCGGCCCCTAACTACGCTTTGGGACGGAGCGAGGACGCCCCGTTGCTCCATCAGCTAAACCACCCTGCCCGGCTGGATAACAATCTTCATCGAGTCCGGTTGAGGATGTGCAGCCAGATTCAGCGCTTCCACACCGCTTTGCAGCGGGAAACGGTGGCTGATAAGCCGTTCCAGATCCATTTCACAGTTCATGACGAACCGCACTGACTCCTCCTGCAATTCAGCAGATGCACTGTAGGATCCCAGCAAAGCCTTTTCGTCCACACACACTGCCGCTGGGTCAATCGTGGCCTCGCCCCTCACCGTCTGCGCGAATAGCAAAACACGGCCTCCCGGACGCGCTGCATCCATGGCAGGCCGAATCAGACCACTCCCGCCGACCGCCAAAATCACGGCGTCAGCCCCGCGGCCTTCCGTCATTCCGCGTACGGTTTGTCCGGCGTCAGCCTTGGAAGCGTCAATTGTCAGTTTCAATCCGAAGCTATTAGCTATTGTAAGCCTCGCCGGATATAAATCGGAAGTAATCACGCGAGTCCCCGCCCTCTTCGCCAGAATCGCCAGTATCAGGCCAATCGGACCCTGCCCAATGACCAGCACGGTCTCTCCCGCTTGCAGGCGAAGGGTCTCAATACCTTTGATGCAGGTATTCACCGGCTCGACAAAACACGCCTGCTCGAAACTGATGCCGTCCGGGATGCGCACCGTTCCCTTCTCGACAATCCAATCCATCACCCGGACGTATTCCGCAAAACCTCCACCCGACGGCTCGAATCCGGCCGTGCAACCGACTTTCTTGTAGGTGGCGCACTGCGCGAAGGTTTTGTGGCGGCAGTAATAACATTCTCTACACGGGATGTGATGAAACACCACCACGCGTTCGCCGACGGTGAACTTTCGAACCCCTTCCCCCACTTTCGCGACAACACCCGAAGTCTCATGACCAAAAATACGCGGCGGGGAGTGAGATCCGCTGGCGATCTTCTTAAGATCAGTGCCGCAGATCCCGCAGGTGTGGACTCGAAGCAGAATCTCACCTGGCCCAATTTTAGGCACAGGCACTTCTTCCAGGCGCACATCGTTCACGCCGCGATACACGGCGGCCTTCATCGTGGAAGGAATCTCGCGCCTTTCGCTTTCAACGGCTCCTTCAACAGCCGATGTCCGAGCAATTGCCATAGCAGACTCTATTGTCTCCCCTTGTTATCGCTGTCGATCTAAACTTGCCGGTGGAGCGCCGGGCGTCCCCGCCCGGCCGCCATACTGCTGGACGATGATCGAGACGCCCGTCGCTCCACCGAGTTTCTCGCGACTGAGGTAACTCACGAGCGCGCTGCAAAGAGCCTTGCTTGCCTTGGAACTGTTCCGCGCCAGCGCAATGGTAGTCCCCCACAGCCACGGACGCAGCGCCACATGACACGCAAACCTGACGGAATGAAAGGTCCCGTCGTCTGCCACAAAGCGCTCCATCGCCGGCAAGCTGAAATCGGCCGCGTCGGAGATGGCTTTCAATGCTCCGAACTCCACTCCGCGCGCCCGCGCGCCTTGGGCCACGGCTGCGGCTTCCATGTCCACCGCGCTCGCGCCATAAGCTTTGCCAAATCGAATTTTCTGCTCTCTATCAGCCACGGTCGCGGAACTCACGAGGATTCCCTCACCCCAGCCGACTTCGGTTCGGACCCCATCGGCCACATTGATCACCGTGCGCGGCTCAAGAACATGCCCGACCTGCAGCGAACTTTCGATCGCTCCGGCAAAACCGACTGAGATCACCCGTACCGGGCTAACCTCCCGAATCACCGCCTCGGTGGCGCGGCGCGCGGCTTCAGCTCCAATTCCGCCGCATACCAGAACTGCTTCGCCATTTTCAAAAAGACGATATCGTCGCCCTCCCTGTTCCGTCATCCTGACAGTCCACCTTCGAATCAGCGGTCGCACCTCGCGCTCCATGGCGGCAATGATCGCAATTGGCTTTGCTGACATCCCAACAACCCCTGTCATGCTGAGCGAGGATTGAGCTTCGCAACGCGAAGCTCAACCGCAGTCGAAGCACCCCTACCCCCTCCAGTGCGGCAAACCGATCTGGATGTCAACAGAGCCATCGCAATGGTACTGTTACAGTTTGAAATCCGGTGGTAGGTCAGTTTGAAATCCACAAGAAGTATCCAATAAAACCAATACCAGCGAAATAATAGATTGCGACTACCCACCAAAACGTGCTCGGTTCTTTAGCGCGATAGATCCAACGACCAGTGCGTGCCGACGTTTTTCCCGTACAAGTCGAAACTACGGCACCGGAAAATATGATGACGCCGAGTATCAAAAAAATATACGGCGGCCTCAGAATTTCAAACTGTGACAGTACCATCACAATCCTAGGCATAGCCGTTCGCTCGGAACCAATCTACCGACCGCCGCAGCGCTCCATCCACGGGAACCGTCCGCCAGCCCAGTTCCCGTTCCGCTTTCGCTGAACTCACAAACATCATCTTGCGTCCCATGCGAACCGCGTCAATCGTCACGCGCGGCTCCCGGCCCAGAACTCTGCCGGTCACCATCTCGTCCGCGACTCCAGCCGCCAGCGCGAAAATGTAAGGCAGCTTCAGGGTCGGCGACGGCAAGCCCGTGATCGCGGCCAGCCGGTCCAGAATCTGTTTCAGCGTAAGGTTCTCCCCGCCGAGGATGTAGCGCTCGCCCGATCTTCCCTTCTCCAGCGCCTGGACATGTCCGCGAGCGCACTCGGTCGCATCCACCAGGTTCAATCCCGTCTCCACGTACGCGGGGAATTTGCGCTTCAGGAAATCCACGACAATTCGCCCAGTCGGCGTCGGCTTGATATCGCGCTCGCCAATCGGCGTCGTGGGATTCACAATCACCACATCGACTCCTGACCTTGCGGCCTCGATTGCGACTTGCTCTGCCATAAACTTCGAACGCTTGTAGTGCCCGATCATATCCGCCAGCGACACCGGACTGTTCTCATCCGCCGGCGCGCTCGTGTGGGCCGCCCAAGCTTGCGTAGGGACGGCCGCCCCCGGCCGTCCAGCCGAGCGCAGCTCGGCAGCTGCGTGGTTCGAGGTAAAGCCCATAGTCGCCACACTCGACGTGTACACCACCCGCCGTACACGTTGTTTCCGCGCCGCTTCGAGCAACGAACGCGTGCCCTCGACATTCGTGCGATACATCTCCTCGGGGTCACGCACCCACAGTCGGTAGTCCGCCGCAACGTGAAACACGACGTCGCAGCCGGAAAGTGCCTTTTCAATCGAAGCCGCGTCGCGCAGGTCGCCGATTACTCCATCAACGCCCCGATCTGCCTTCAGCCCGTCAAGGTTGCGCAGATCGCTCGTAGGCCGCACCAGCAGCCGCAACTGCGCTCCCTGTTCCGCCAGAACGCGAGCAACATGACTGCCCAGAAACCCCGTGGCGCCAGTGACAAAAGCTTTCAATCCCAGTTCTCAGTTCTCAGTTGTCAGTAACAACGGCAGTCTGTGCGCGGCAATCGACCTTGGTTTACTGAAGACTGATAACTGATAACTGACAACTAGTTTCCACTCTTCTCCGCCATCACCTTCGAATATGTCGTGAGCGCGAGCAGCGGGAAATATTCGCAGTACAGGTGGTACTTCAGATAGAACACGCGCGGGAAGCCCGTTCCGGTGAAGAAAGGCTCGTCCCATGAACCGTCTTTCTTTTGCGTGCGCAGAAGATATGCCATGCCGCGGGCCACGCATTCGCTGCGCGTATCGCCGACGGCCAGCAGTCCCATAATTGCCCACGCAGTCTGCGAAGCCGTGCTGTCGCCTTGCCCGCGCAGGTTGGGATCGTCATAAGATCCCACTGTCTCTCCCCAGCCACCATCGGCATTCTGCACCGAGCGCAGCCACTCCGCCGCTTGCTGGATCATGGGCTCGTTACGATCCACCGCCATCGCTTCCAGACCGCGCAACACCTGCATCGTGCCGTAGATGTAGTTCACGCCCCAGCGCCCGAACCAGCTTCCGTCCGGCTCCTGCTCTTTGCGAATAAACTTGATTGCCCGCTTCACTGCCGCATGGTTCGCGTCGTAGCCATAGGTCGCAAGACACTCCAGAATCCTGCCCGTAATGTCGACGGTTGCGGGATCGAGCATGGCGTTGTGATCGGCAAAGGGCACGTACTGGAACACCATGCGGTCGTTATCTTTGTCGAACGAAGCCCAGCCTCCGTCCTTGCACTGCATCGACAAGATCCAATCGATCGCCCGTTGCACCGACTCGCTCTGATAGCGCCCGTTCGGATGTTCGACCCGGCTCAGCCCCAGGCAGACCATGGCACTGTCGTCCACGTCGGGATAGAACTCATTGTTGAACTCGAAGTACCAGCCGCCCGGTTCGCCTTTCGGATTCTTGATCTTCCAGTCTCCCGGCTTGCGCACCTGCTTCTGCAGGATCCAGTCGGCGCACTTCACCAGCCGCGGATCGATCGCCGGAACCCCCGCTTCGCCCAAGGCAAACAGAGCGTATGCCGTATCCCACACCGGAGACATGCAGGGCTGCATACGGAAAGTGTCGCCCTCTTCGATCCCCAGCTTTTCGAACTCGTCGAGCGCGCGGATAAACTGCGGATCGTCCACCGAATACCCCAGGCAGCGCAGCGCGATGATCGCGTTCATCATCGAGGGATAAATCGCTCCCAGGCCGTCGCTCATCTCGAAGCGCGCCAGCATCCACTTCTCAGCCTGCCTTAGAGCCAGCGAACGCAGCGGACGGATGTGCACACGTTCCGCCCAGTGGGTAATGCGATCCAGCACCAAAAAGAAATTCCGCCACGAAATCCGCTTCTTCGCCCAGTGCAGATGCATACGCGATTTGTCGCGCCCGCCGACAAAGAGCTCTTCGACTCCCATTTCGTCGGGAATTTTCTTGAACGGCTTCTTGGCGTAGCAGATCGAAAGCGGCACTAGAATGGCGCGCGACCACGAAGAAATCTCGTAGATATTGAACCAGAACCAGTTGGGAAACAGCACGATCTCCGGCGGAATCGCCGGCACCGCGTCGTAATCGTACTGCCCAAAAAAACAGAGATAGATCTTGGTAAATGTATTGACTTCGGTCACGCCACCCATTTCGAGAATCTTCTTGCGGGCGCGCGCCAGCGCAGGATGATCCGCCGTGAATCCAGCCAGCTTCAACCCGAAGTACGCTTTCACCGAAGCGCTGATGTTGGAAGGGCCGTTGGCGTAGATGCTCCAGCCGCCGTCTTCATTCTGGTGGTTCAGTATGTAGCGCGCCGCCTTGTCAAAGCGTTCTTGGCTGCCCGTGCCGAGCAGCGTATGGAGCAGGATGTAATCGGATTCGAGGGTGGTATCGGCTTCCAGTTCTCCGCACCAGTAACCCGCCTCGTGCTGCTGCGAAAAAAGATACTTGCGAGCCGCATCGACGGCTACCGCGACCCGGGTTCCCAGGTCATCAATCTTTCCAAATCGCATCTGGGGCGCGGAGGCTGAACTGTAAGGGGAGGATTCTTCCATCATGTCTCCAAACTACCCACGGCAGCAATGGCCGGTGCTGCGGCAATCGTTTCCACGATCTCCGGCGGCAATCCAAAGCGCACATTTTCCGGCATGATTTCTAGTTCCTGCACGTCGCCAAAACCCTTTCCCGCCAGATACGCCACCACTTCCTGCACCAGATGTTCGGGAGCCGATGCTCCCGCGGTCAAGGCCACCGTCTTTACGCCATTCAACCACTGCGGCCGAATGTTTTGGCAATCATCAATTAGATGCGCCGGGGTGCCCAAACTGCGAGCAACTTCCACCAACCGCTTGGAATTTGAGCTATTGTCGGAGCCAACCACCAGCAGCAAATCGGCATCCGAGGCCACGTGCTTCACGGCAACCTGCCTGTTTTCCGTGGCATAGCAGATGTCCTGAGCCGCCGGACCCTTAATATTCGGGAACCGCTTTCGGAGCGCGGCGATAATGTCGCGCGTCTCATCCAGACTGAGCGTCGTCTGCGTCAAGTATGCGACGCGGGTGGGGTCGGGCAAGATCACCGACGCTACCTCCGCAGGCGACCCCACGACCTGAGTCACCGCGGGCGCCTCGCCGAGCGTGCCTATCACCTCGTCATGATCGCGATGCCCGATCAGAATCAGCGAATAGCCTTCCTTCGCGAACTTCACCGCCTCCACGTGCACCTTGGTGACCAGCGGACAGGTCGCATCGATCACGCGCAACTTCCGCAGTTTGCTCGCCAAGCGCACTTCCGGGGAAACGCCGTGGGCGCTGTAGATGACGCGTTCGCCCTCGGGCACTTCGTCCACGTTATCGACAAAAATTGCGCCTTTCTGCTGCAGCTCCTCCACCACGAAGCGGTTGTGGACAATTTCCTTGCGCACATAAATCGGCCGCCCAAAAGCCTCCAGCGCAATCCGGACAATATCGATCGCCCGAACCACTCCGGCGCAGAAGCCGCGCGGCTTCAATAGCAATAAGGTCTTCGTGTGTAAATTCCCGGTCGACAAGTTGCATCCCCCACCCACTAGGGTACACTTCTTTGTTGGAAACGATGCTGTAAGGGTATCGAAAGATGCACCCTCAGGTCAATGTAAGCCTTTGAGGCTGTGAGGATTAGCAGCGGGCGGGGAAATCTGGCGGGTGAACTGCGCAAGCAGCCACGAGCCAGGGAAAGACTCTGATTCGAACGGACTCGGGATGGGCACGAGTTTACTCGTGCCGCTAGTCGTTGAAAATGTGTCTGCGCCGATCTTCTCCTCCGAAACACATGGGATAATCGAGGTTAACAGCGGGCGCGGAAAGGAGCGAGGCGAACGGCGTCACGACTTGCGCCATTCTTCAAGCTGCTTTCTCACCTTGGGGGCGGACGGATCTTCAATCTTCTCTTTTATCTTCAGCGAGGCCTCAGCCAACTTGATGGCTTCCTTACGCTCGCCGAGCCCGTCGAGCGTAAGACTCAGGTTCCAAAGCGCGACACCCTCCCCTCGCCTGTCGCCGATCTCACGCGCAATCTGCAGGCGGTGCTCATCGAACTCGACGGCGAGGCGCGTTTCACCCAAGGCGAAGTAGGCGTTGCCGAGGTTGCTCAGCGCCCGGCCCTCGCCCTCCCGATCACCGACCTCGCGCGCGATCTGCAGGCGCTGCTCATGGTACCCAATGGCGCGACGATGCTCGCCCAACGCTTGGTAGGCGCTGCCGAGGTTGCCTAGAACCCCACCCTCACCTCTGCGGTCGCCGATCTCGCGCAAGATCTGCAAGGACTGCTCGTGGCACTCGATGGCACGGCGGTACTCCGTCAACCCGTCGTAGGCGTTGCCGAGGTTGCCCAGCGCGTTGCCTTCGCCCTGCCGGTCGCCGATCTCGTGCACAATCTTCAGCTGCCGTTCGTAGTACTCGATGGCGCGCCGGTACTCGCCCAATTCCCTGTAAGCAATCCCGAGGCTGCCCAGGTGCACTCCCTCTGCAGCCCGATCCCCCAAACGCCTCGCACCGGCCAGCCCGGCCTCGATCCAACGAATACGGTCGCGTGGATGATGCCGAAGGTCAAGGCAGTACACTCCCGTACCCGGATAACTGATGCACAGCCCCGCGGCTGCGCTGTCGTTCACAGCGCACTCCATCGCCCAAGCCTGTCCCGCCTCGATGTTTCCCCGCTCCAGATCAAACAGTGATAGCCCGGGCATCAGCGAGTCGCCACCCTTTTTGTAGAGATCACCGGCGGTGCGTAGCACTTCCAGGTAATGCCGGGCATGGCGCAGGGAAGCCTCGTATCGTTCCTTGTCAGCAAGTTCTTGCCAGGCAAAGTCGCGCATCAGGTCGTGCAGCCGGTACCGGCGCGCCTTCTCATTCCATTCCAGCATCGAGTACTGCGTCAGCAGACCAAGAGTGTCTTCCGCCGAATTCTTCTCAGCACTCCACACAGACGCAGCAGCAGGCCCATCGAACGTTTCCGGGAAAACCCCCAGCATCCGCCAGCGCTTCTGCGTCTCGGCATCGAGCAGCCCGTAGCTCAAGCTGATGGATGCCTCCACGCTCTCATTGCCCGCAGCCAGCAGCTTCGGACGATTCTTCTCATCCGCCAGCCGCTGCCGGTAGTCCGACGGAGCCATGTTCGCGCGCTCCGCTAGCGCCGTAGCCGCTAACCGCAGCGCCTGCGGAAGATACCCGCAAAGCTTGGCAATCGCCTGCGCCTCCGCGCCAATGCGCGGCGCAATCTTGAGAAGCAGTTCCTCAGCCTTCGCGGGAGGGAGCGTTTCGAGATCCACCGCCTGAAGGCCGGGCAGGACGAAATGAAAGCGGGACGTGACCAACAGCATGCAACCGGCAGAAGGAATCAGCGGCTTAACCTGCGCCGCATCCCTAGCGTTGTCCATCAGAAGCAGCGCCCGCTTTCCATGCAGCACGGACTGATAGATTCCCGCTAGCTCCTGTTCGTTCTCAGGCAGCTTGGCTTCGGGCTGAAATGCCCGAATGACATAAGCCATCGCCTCGCCGGGTGCCAGCGGCTTCCTGCTCACCCCCAAAAGGTCCATGTAGATCTGCGCGTCTGGAAAATTCGGCGCGAGCTTCTCCGCCAGTTTCAACGCCAGTGCCGTCTTTCCCACCCCACCTTGCCCTTGAAGCCCGGGAATTGTCGCTCCATCAACCGCCACAGCAGTGAGCAGTTCCTTGATCTCCTCTTCGCGCCCAGTGAAGTCCGCAGGCAGAGGAGGAAGCTGATGAACTGACGGGAACACAGCGGCAGGCGAAGGCGCTGGCGGCGAGGGTGCCTGGAAATAAACCGGTGCGTTGTATGTTGTGTTCCTTACTTCCTCGGCGGCGATTACGTCACGCACCGTTTGCGCCTGTTGTACAGTGGCAGCCGGGCCATGCTTCGTCGTCTCTTTTTTCTTCTGCCACAGCCCGTAGACAAAAAGAACCAGGCCTGCCACCGATCCAACTATCCTCCACACTAAGTCTGTCAGGTCGTTCAGCCGCGAGACAGCCTCGTGGTTGCCCTCGAGAAGGGCCTTCAACTGCGGCACCCACCAGCGCGCCGTAAAACCCACCGCCACAAACGCGA
The DNA here is from genome assembly GCA_050012595.1 of Terriglobales bacterium. Lineage (GTDB taxonomy): Bacteria > Acidobacteriota > Terriglobia > Terriglobales > Acidobacteriaceae > Acidiflorens. Next base: position 172,082 of record JBEKGW010000003.1, on the reverse strand, counting down.
CGCCCGCCGCAATCGTGATCACCCACTTCTTCACGCTTCCACCTGGACGAGAAGTCTTAGGGCCCAGTTACTTCACTTACGCAGGGAGTATATCTGAACCTCTAACTAAGAGTTGGCCCGAATCATCTGCTCCGCATGCTTCCGCGAAGTTTCAGTCAGCTTAGCTCCCGACAGCATGCGCGCCACTTCCTCGGTGCGCTCTTCGCCGGTAATCTGCCGAACGGTGGCCTTCGCGCGGCCCGCAGCTTCGCGCTTCTCGATCAGGTAGTGATGATCGGCAAAGGTTGCGATCTGCGGCAGGTGGGTGACGCAAAGCACCTGGTTGCCTTTGGCGAGCGCCTTCAATTTTTTCCCTACGGCCTCGGCGGCGCGGCCTCCGATGCCGCTATCAATCTCGTCGAAAACTAACGTGCGCTGCGCCGCCGCCGACTTCTTCTTTCCAGTCAGGTTCGTCCCCGCTTCGACGCTCGCCTTCAGCGCCAGCATGACGCGCGAAAGTTCGCCGCCCGAGGCAATCTGTTCCAGCGGACGCATGGTCTCGCCGACATTCGTCGTAATGCGATAGATCACCTGATTGATGCCCGAGGACGTCCAATGCTCCTCGTCTTCGTTATCTTCGACCGCGATGCGAAAACTGGCGCGCATGGCGAGGTCGTTGATCTCCGCCTCGACCAGCTTCTCTAATTTCCGTCCCGCCTCCAACCTTCTGCGTGAGACGGCGCGGGCCGCTTTGCGGTACTCGTCGGCAGCCACGGCCAGCATCCCCCGCAGCTCAAGTAGTACCTGATCTTTGTTCTCCATCTCAGAGAGCTTGCGACGGATGTCCTCGCCAAAGGCAATCGTTTGCTCTAGCGTAGGTCCGTATTTGCGCTTCAGACGATCCAGCAGAGCCAAGCGATCTTCGATTTCCGCGAGACGCTCGGGAGAAGCGTGAATACCTCCGGCGTAATCGCGCAGCGTCGCTCCCACATCTTCGACGCTGATGCGCGCCGACTCCAATGCCGCGAGCGCTTCCTGAAACTTCGGCTCATAACGCGCCAGTTCCTCCAGGTGCTTCTGGGCGGCGCGCAGGCTCGACGAAGTGGAGGCGTTGCCCTCATATAGCAAGTCGAAAGCATTGATAGCCGCGCCGTAAATTTTCTCGGCGTTGGTTAACACGCGCTTCTCAGCTTCCAGTTGCTCGTCTTCGCCCGATCGAAGACGCGCCTCTTCGATTTCACGGCACTGGAAGTTCCATAGGTCCAGCAGCCGCATACGATCCTGCTCGTCCTGTTCGAGGTCGGCGATGCGCCCGCGAATCTGCTTCCAGTGCGCGAAAGCAGCGGAGACTTCCTTCAACTCGACTCCGGCATAAGCATCGAGCAATTCCTGCCGCGCCGCGGCATCGAAGTTTACGATGGATTCATTCTGCGCGTGGATCACCGCCAGGTGCGGCGCAATCTGTTTCAGCACCGCCACGGTTGCTGGCTGATTATTGATGAAAACCCGCCCCTTGCCGCTGGGAGCAATTTCGCGCCGCAGAATCAGCGAGCCATTCTCCGCGTCCATGCCGTTGGTCTCGAGTATCCCTTCAATGGAACGCGCCGCGGCTCCGTCGCTCTCAAACACCGCCGCGACCACGGCCCGCTCCGCACCGCTGCGGATTACGTCCGAAGACGCTTTTTCCCCCAGCAGCAATCCCAGCGCGTCAATCAGAATGGACTTCCCCGCCCCGGTCTCGCCGGTCAGAAGATTCAGACCAGCCGCGAATTCGATCACGACATTGTCGATCACCGCGTAATTTTCGAGTCGAAGTTCGGCCAGCACAAGGGTCCTGCAATCGTTAATTCACGATCTTTAATTTACGACGACGGTAATTTACGCGCAGCATAGCACAGACCGCCGCGCGGCGAGCCGCGCAGTAGCATGCAACCAAACGCCGCATTGACCGATGCGGTACCTTGCCGGAGCACGCCATCACCCTGGTCTATAATCTTAAGCAGGGGTTCCCCGTAAACCGATGCATTTTTCTTCCGTCCTCCTGTTGTTTGTCAGCGGCGAAATCGTTGATCTCGTCCTTCAGACCGGTCCGGTCGCCAAAACCGCGCTTCTCCTGCTCATCGCGTTCAGTGTGCTCTCCTGGGCCGTGATTCTTTCCAAATGGCGGCTGATCCGCCGCGCGCGCTCTCAGAGCGGACGCTTCTTCCGCGTCTTCCGTAAGGCGCAGCGCATGCAGGACATTGCCCCGGTTGCCGAACAGTTCCGTCCCAGCCCGCTGGTGGGGGTGTTTGAAAGCGCAGTCGCGGAGTTCAAGCGCCAGATGGGAATGACGGGCGGCATCCATAACCTCGCGGCCATTCAGCGCGCCATGCAGATCGCGTCTTCAGAGGAGATCACCCGCCTTGAACGCAATGTCCCGTGGCTGGCGATTACCGGCGTCGTTACGCCGTTTATTGGACTGTTCGGAACCGTCTGGGGAATCATCGACGCGTTTCACGGATTGGGCACGGCTGGTGCGGCCACTTTGCGCGCCGTCGCTCCTGGAGTTTCTGAAGCTTTGATTACGACCGCCGCCGGCCTGGCTGCAGCCATCCCGGCGGTGATTGCCTACAACCTCATCATTGGCTCCATTCGTGAAATGGCGTCGCGCAACGACGACTTCTCCCTGGAGATGCTCAACCTGATAGAGCGCCAAACAGACGAGCGCCAGCAGGCGACCGCAGCCACCGAGGCGAGACGCTGATGGCCTTCACCTCTGCCAACGGACGCACCCAGACCGCGCTCGCCGACATCAACATCACGCCGCTGGTGGATGTCGTCCTGGTGCTGCTCGTCATTTTCATGGTGACTGCGCCAATCCTGCAGTCCGGGATCGAAGTCAACGTGCCCCACACCCGCACCGTCAAAGAGATCAACGAAGAGCGCCTCGTGATCAGCATCGACAAATCGCAAAAGGTTTTTCTCGGCAACGATCCCATCAACATCAACCAAATCGGAGCGCGCCTGAAGCAGAAGATTCGCGATCCGCAACACCAGTCGATCTATTTGCGCTCCGATGAAGATGTCCCGTTTGGCGCGTTCGCCACCGTGATGGACGCCATCAAGCAGGCGGGCATCAGCAACGTGAGCATCGTTACCCAGCCGATGGATACTCATGGCGGCCAGCACTGATACTGATACTGATATGTACGACATCGACATCTACTCCGAACACGGCCAGCTGCGCCGGCCTCTGGCCTGGTCGCTCGGCCTGCATCTGGCGTTCGCGGCCTTCGTCGTGCTCTACGCCATGTTTATTCACGGCTTCCGGGGTGAAGGCTGGGGCAGCGGCGGTGGCGGAGATGCCATGGGAGCGACGCTCGTGAGCGCGGTTCCTTTGCCTGCCAATCCCGCGCAGACAGAGAACGTCCTGGCAACCGAATCCAAGGGGCTTTCAAAGTCGCAGCCCATGGTTCAGGAAAAAGAAGCGGAAGCAATTCCGATTCCCGACAAGAACACGAAGACAAAGATAAAACCCGCGCCGGTCAAGAGCGCAACTCAGCGCAAGGCGGCACTGGAACCACCGGAGTCGAATCAGATTCCGTATGGCGAGGGTGGTCCGGTCAGCGGGCCGTACACCATGAGCGCGGGCGGCGCCAAGGGCGGATTTGGGTTTACCGGAAGCGGTGGCGATTTCGGCAGCCGGTTTTCGTGGTACGTCCAAGCCGTGCAGCGGAAAGTCACGGAAAATTGGTTAAAGTATGAAGTAGACCCGCGCATCTCGGAGGCGAAACGGGTTTATCTGACGTTTGATATTGCACGTGACGGACACCCGTCGAATGTTGAGATCGAGCAGTCGAGCGGTGTACCGTCGCTCGACATCTCGGCCCGGCGCGCCATCGAGCGCATTGATACATTCGGCGCGCTGCCGCCGGACTATTCGGGAAGCAAAGTGTCGGTAGAGTTCTGGTTCGATTACAAAAGGTAGTGTGGGGACGGGCGTCTCGCCCGTCCAGCCGGCGGAGACGCCCGGCTCTCCACCAATCAAGGCTGAACAGGGAGCACAAATTGAGTAACTCGGCTCGCCCCATCCGTCATCACGCTTTGATCGCCGTTGCCTTGCTGTTTCTGTTGGCGGCCACCAGTTCCGCCCAGGACTGGATTCGCACCGGCACCGGGCTCGGCGTCGAGCGCGTGCGCCTCGCCGCATCCGACTTCAAACCATCGACCACGGACGCGAAGAACGCCGAACTGCTGAAGACCTTCAACGACACGCTCTGGAACGATCTCGACAACGCCGGAATCTTCGATCTCGTCTCGAAGAGTTTTTATCCGCTGCAGGAGCCGGGGCAACCCTCCGAGGTCAACTTCCCGGCGTGGAATTCCCCACCGCCCAATACTTCGATGCTTGCTTTCGGCAACCTGGGCACAGCCGCCGGCAAAGTTACGGTGCAGGGGTGGCTCTACGACGTCAAGAATGAAAAGTCGCCACAGGTACTCGGCAAGCAGTACATCGATAACGCGACGAGCGACGCAGCGCGCGTCATCGCGCACAAGTTTGCCGACGAAATCATCTTCCGCCTCGGCGGAGGCGTGGCCGGCATCGCCGAAACCAAGATCTACTTCGTCAGCGAGCGCACCGGCCACAAGGAAATCTGGGTGATGGACTACGATGGCGCCAACCAGCAGCAGATCACGCATCTGGGAAGCATTTCCCTGTCGCCGCGCATTTCGCCCGATGGCTCGCGGCTGGCGTTCAGCTCGGTTACGAAGAGTGGTTGGGAAATCATGATGTACTCCTTCGATCTCAACCGCGTGGTGAGCTTCCCGCGTTTTGGAGGAATGAATCTTTCGCCTTCCTGGTCGCCCGATGGCAAGATCGCTTTCTCCTCTTCGCGCAACGGCTACCCTAACATTTTCGTCGTAGACGCATCCGGAGGAAAATCGCTCCGCCTGACCAACGATCAGGGGCCGGATGTTTCTCCGACATGGAATCGCAAGACCGGATCCCAGATTGCCTTCGTCAGCGGACGCACCGGCCTGCCGCAGATCTATACCATGGAAGCGGATGGCACCAATCTGCAGCGCGTTACCGATCAAGGCTACGCGGTTTCTCCCAATTGGTCGCCGAACGGACAGTTTCTGACTTTCTCCTGGATGCGCAAGTACGGGCCCGGAGAGCCGGGTTCCAACGATCTTTATTTGATGGACGTTGCCAGCAAGCAGTGGGTGCAACTCACGCACGACGCGGGGCGCAACGATTTCCCCTGCTGGTCTCCGGATGGGCGGCACATTGTGTTTCAGTCCCACCGCTCGGGCAGCGACCAGATATGGACCATGCTGGCGGACGGCACAAATGTGAAGCAGTTGACCTTCAAGGGTGCCAACACGCAGCCCAATTGGAGTTGGAAGTAGATTGGTTTTGAAAATTTGGTTTCGAAAACTTCGTTATTAGGAAAAGCACGGTTTTGCGGCTGGCCCAGAGTGCGCCCTGCCGTGAATCTGCAAATTGCAAGCCACAATGCGGGCGCACAGAAAAGAGGAATCAGGTGAAGCACAAAATGGCAACAACGACGACGAGATGGGCTGCCCTGGTATTTGCGCTCGGCGCGATCATGTTCCTCGGCGCATGCGCGAAGAAGGTCGCTCCGCCGCCGCCCCCGCCGCCACCCCCATCGACGGCCCCCACGGCCTCGCTGTCGGCGAACCCGAACACTCTCGACCAGGGCCAATCGACAACCCTGACTTGGCAGACCACGAACGCGACCGACGTCAGCATCGACGGAATCGGCCCGGTAGACCCGAGCGGCTCGCGTCAGGTGACTCCGAGCGACTCGATCACCTACCATCTCATCGCCAAAGGTCCCGGCGGAACTCAGGACGCCACCGCTCGCGTGACCGTCAACTCCGCCGAAGCGCCGCCGACAACAACCTCTAACGCCACCGAAGAGGAACTCTTCTCCCGGAACGTAAAGGACATCTACTTCGATTATGACAAGGACGATGTGCGCGCGGACCAGCAAGGCTCGTTGCGGGGCGATGCCCAGTTCCTGCAACAGCATGCCAACATCCACATCACGGTCGAGGGACACTGCGACGAGCGCGGCTCGACCGAATATAACCTGGCCCTGGGCACCAGCCGCGCGGCCGCGGTAAAGAACGCGCTCATCCAGGCTGGAGTTGGCGGCGATCGTATCAAAACCATGAGCTATGGCAAAGAGAAACCGTTCTGCACCGAGTCGAACGAAAGTTGCTGGCAGCAAAACCGCCGCGGACACTTCGTGTACGAAAAATAAACTGACGTAGTGGAGGGACGGGCGGGGACGCCCGGCTCTCCACCGACAAAGATCAGGTTCCGTCCGCTGGACGCTGGGCGGCCTTTTGACATCCAATAGGTTAACTATGAAATTCAATCGTATTCCGTTCGTTCTCGCGCTGTTCCTCACGTCGTTCTTCACTGTCTGGATCGCTCCTGCCTACGGCGCCAGCAAGGAAATCATCGAACTGCAAACGCAGGTCGGCCAGTTGCAGCAGCAGATGACCCAGATGAAGCAATCCTTCGACGAGCGCATGGGCGTCATGAAGAATCTGCTCGAGCAGAACACCGATGCCGCCAACAAAGTGACCGCCGCGATCAATGGCCTGCAGGCTTCCATCAACAAACAGGCGCAGGACCGCGCCGCGCAGGTCGACCAGATCTCCGGGCAGATTCAGGCGCTGAACGACACCATGGACGAGCTCAAGGTCCGCCTCGCCAAGCTGAGCAAGCAATTCGAGGACATGCAGGCGGCGCAGCAGTCCATGGCCGCGCAGCAATCACAAGCGCAGCAACAGGCCCAGGCGATCGCTCAGGCGCCTCCGCCCGACGTGCTCTACAACAACGCCCTGCGCGACTACAACGGCGGGAAGAACGATCTGGCCGCCCAGGAATTCAACGACTACATCAAGTTCTACCCCAACACCGACCTGTCCGGAAACGCATATTTCTATCTAGCTGAAATTCAGTTCAAGGCCGGCGATTACCAGAAAGCTGTCGCGAGCTATGATTTGGTCCTGCAGAATTTCCCCAGCGGAAACAAGGCTGCCGCCGCGCAGCTCAAGAAGGGATTCGCCCTCCTCGAACTCGGAAAAGAGGATGAGGGCACACAAGAATTGAAGCACGTCATCCAGCGCTACCCACGCACGAACGAAGCCACGCAAGCCCGAGAGAGATTGCGGAAGGCGGGAGCAGGAACCGCTCCCAAGAGCCACTAGAAAGATGGGGGAATGGCCGAATACAACTTCCAGCTGCGAGGCTGGCAGGCTCTCATTGCAATCCCATTACTGCTCGGCTTTTGGGGCATTGAGATGTACTTGCACATCCGCCCGGTGGACGATGCGATGCGAGATGCCCTGCGCGCGGAGTTGCTCAACGAGTATTCAGGGCGCGGCCCGAAGGATGTTGCGCGTCTAGTCGCGGAGGCTCGCGCAGGTTCGCCAGTCGAACCTGTGCAGCCGCTCGTTCAGCGGGACGTCGAATTTACCTCGATTGCAGCGCGCGGCAAGATGGGTGCACCGGTGATTTTCGTTCGAGCGGAAATCACAGTGGACGGAGGTCCACCGCCGGACGGCCGCTCGGTTCGATATTTCCGCATGTCAACCAAGTTTATCGGCGGCGGGTGGATGGTAGTCTGCGAAGGTGATTCCTACGGCTATTTCATGCAACTGGCGCCATGACCCCCGGCCAACTCAGCAGACTTGCCTCCGACCATCTCAAACCACATCCGCCGCAGTTGCCTTCTCCGCCGTCATGCCGCTGGGCCGCAGCGTGAGCCAATCGGTCTGCACGTGGTCCCATCCCTGAATCAGGAAGCCGTACGATTCGAACAACTGCCGGATCTGCGGCCGCTGCCAACCCGCAATATCTTCCAGGATCGGCACCAGCGTTGCCAGGGCATTGTCGCTCAGCACCGTTCGCTTCGCGATCTGCGCCACCAGTTTCGATTCCGACACGGCAATGGTGAAGCCGTCGCGCCGGTTCACGTGCAGCATGACGTTAAGGTCAGAACTGCCGTCGCCCACATAGACAATATGGTCCGCCGGAATGTCGAGGTCTTCTTCGAGCTGATCCAGTCGCGTTACCTTTCCATAACCGGCCGTGGCCCGCACTAGGCTTTCGATCTCACCCGAGGCTTTGTATTTGAACTCGGTGCCAAAGATGTGGTCCTGCGGCACGATCCCCTCCAGCGCCGACTGGATCACCTCTACCGGCGCCGCCGAGAGCACATAAAAATCAAAGTGAAATCCGTCGATCCGGCGGTCGAGTATCTCGTAAACCTGCTTGATATTTTCTTTGAGGCGAATGCGCTTGCCCACCTCGAACAGGTGTTCGCGCCGGATGCGCGAATGGAACTCGGGATCATGCAAGAGTAAATAAGAAAGTTCGGCGCCTTGCTGAACCAGGTTTAACTTCGCCATGCCTTTGGCTTTGCGCTCGAATTCCTTGACAGAAATGCCGAGCAGCTCGCTCAGTACGTAACCCGTATCGTTGAAGGTCAACGTCTGATCGAAGTCGCTGGCAAACAGATAACGCCTTCTATAATTGCTAGCCATGTCCCATATTAGATTCAAGATCACATTAATTGACTATTAAATTTACCTATTGTAACTATTACAACAACTTGCACGGGCAGATGGACATGTCCCCATGGAGCTGGCAAAGAACGAGCATTGCCCGCTGCAAGCTTTCGGCGTAGCCTAGTCCTGTAATCATTCTTATCGACGCACGCACCTCGAAAGGCCTGCCATGCCAAAAAGTGCCAGCGACCATCTTCACAATGATGCCGACCGCGGGAAGGGTTCCCAAGAGCCCGACGACCCCACCCAGCCCGGCAACAATTCCATGAGAGACCAACTTGGGCACCGTAACCCCGACCCCCTGCAGGACGGTGCCGATAGCGATTTCCCTGAGCCCGGCCACAGCCCCGAGCACTCCTTCGAGGGAGAGTTGAAGAAAATCAGCTAGCAGCAGTGGTGAAAACGAGACTGCGTTCTTCCATTCTCAATTCACCAGATCTTGCCATCTCTCATTTCGCCGGATTTTGTCATCCTGAGCGGAGCGAGGGATCTGCATTTTGCGTTAACTGAACTCTGAGTCCTCCCCATCCCGTCGCACATCTATACTTTTGCGTTCCGTATTTCCACCAGCATTTCAACCAACCTGAATTCATGAGGAAAGAACTATGTCGAAAATGAAGGCTGTCCAAGTCGGCAAACCCGGCGGCAATCTCGAACTCGTCGAAAGAAACATTCCCGAGCCCGCCCGCGGCCAGGTCAGGATTAAAGTCGGAGCCTGCGGCATCTGCCACAGCGACGCGTTCGTAAAGGAAGGCCTTTGGCCCGGCATTCAATATCCACGCGTTCCCGGCCACGAAATCGCCGGTCGCATCGACGCCGTCGGTGCTGACGTTGCCAACTGGAAACCCGGCCAGCGCGCCGGAGTCGGATGGCACGGAGGCCATTGTTTCACCTGCGATCCCTGCCGTCGCGGCGATTTCATTAACTGCAAGTTCGAAAAGGTTACAGGCATCAGCCATGACGGCGGTTACGCGGAATACATGGTTTCGCCCGCTGAAGCAGTCGCCGCGATCCCAGACGATCTCCCCGCCGCCGAAGCCGCGCCGCTGCTTTGTGCCGGCATCACAGTTTTCAACGCCCTTCGCAACGCAGGCGCGCGAGCCGGCGATCTCGTCGCCGTTCAAGGCATCGGCGGACTTGGCCATCTCGGAATCCAGTATGCGCGGCAGATGGGCTTCCGCACTTTCGCCATCGGCCGAGGCAAAGACAAGGAGGCGCTGGCGCGAAAACTTGGCGCCACTGGCTTCGTCGATACCGCCGCCGGCGATCCGGCCGTAGAGTTGCAGAAGTTCGGCGGCGCCCGCGTGATTCTCGCCACTGCCCCTGACGCGAAGTCTATCTCCGCGCTGGTGAATGGACTTTCGATAAACGGCAAACTGGTGGTCGTTGGCGCCAGCGCCGAACCGATTACCGTTACGCCTCTCCAGTTGATCTCGGGCCGCAAGGCGATCCAAGGCTGGCCGTCTGGAACCGCCAAAGATTCCGAAGACACCATGCAGTTCAGCGCGCTCTCCGGAGTCCGTCCGATGATCGAGCGCTATCCGCTAGAAAAGGCTGCCGAAGCCTACGAACAAATGATCAGCGGCCGCGCGCGCTTTCGCGTGGTGCTAATCATGGGTGCATAAAACTCTGAGCCAGTCCCGAGCGGGACCGGCTCAATTCTTGCCATTCGGTTGCAGCAGTCTACTGCAGCTCTTCCATGCACTTTGCCAGAGCTTCCCTGCTCGGCCGTGTTACCGATTCCGGCAAAGTCGCCAGCGGTTCATTTGTGACGTTCAGCATGTCGATAAAGCTCGGGGCTTTTTCATTGATGTAGAACACGCCCGTCAGCACTTCGCCTTCCGCATGAGATTCCATCAGCCGCTTCACCGCCTGAATCTTGTCCGTCGGATCATACTCCTGCTCCAGCTTCCGTAACCGTAGGCTCGACCCGTCGTGCATCGTAACTTCCAACGTCGTCCCATGATCGTAGTCCACATTGATTTCCTCAAACGACGGCACAAAACTGATTTCCTGCAGTGGCTCTTCATGGGCCTGCATGTATTTGTAAGACTTGGTCGAGCCCTCGTGGTCGTTGAAGGTCACGCACGGCGATACCACGTCCAGCATCACCGTGCCATTATGAGCAATGGCAGCCTTGAGCATGGTGTGAAGCTGCCGCTTGTCGCCAGAAAACGACCGGCCCACGAACGTGGCTCCCAGCTGGATGGCCATGGCGCAGGTATCGACCGGAGGCAGGTCGTTCACAACGCCACTTTTCAGCGTTGACCCCAGATCGGCGGTCGCGGAGAACTGGCCTTTCGTCAGCCCGTAACAACCGTTGTCCTCGATGACATAAATGATCGGCAGGTTGCGCCGCATCAGGTGGACAAACTGCCCCGCGCCGATCGAAACCGTGTCGCCGTCGCCGGTCACACCGAGCGCGATCAGGTTCTTGTTCGCCAGCATCGCTCCCGTCGCCACCGAAGGCATGCGTCCATGCACGGAGTTAAAGCTGTGCGCTCGATTCATGAAATAAGCCGGACTCTTCGACGAGCATCCGATGCCGCTGAACTTGGCGACGCGCTCGGGCTTCACTCCCATTTCATACATCGCGTCAATGATGCGTTCGGAAATCGCGTTATGCCCGCAACCGGCACAGAGCGTCGTCTTCCCGCCCCGATAGTCGATAACTTGCAGTCCGATGCGGTTCGTCTTTGCAGCAGCAGGAGGAGTCGGAGTAGGAACTGGAGTAGGAGCAGCCATAGGCGTGTTAGTGGGTGTGTTCCCCATGTTACTTGCCCTCCATCATTGTGAGTTCATCGGTTACAGACCGCGCGTCGATGGGCAATCCGTGGATATGGCAGATCGACCGCAAACGCGGCGCCCATTCCGGCTTGATGTCGAGCTTGAGCAGGCTGGCCATCTGCCCGTCGCGATTTTGCTCGACGACATAAATGCGGTCGTGCCGCTCAATAAAATCGTGCACCTCCCGCGTAAGCGGATACGAGCGCACCCGAAGATAGTCGGTTTCCAGTTTGTGGTCTTTCGACAATTGATCGCGCGACTCGATGATCGCCCAGTGTGTCGTGCCGTAAGCAATAATGCCGATCTTCGCCTTGCCGCCGCCCATCAGTTCCGGCCGCGGCACAAACGACCGAGCCGTCTCGAACTTCTTGTTAATCCGTTCCATGTTGCGCTCGAAATCGTCAGGACGTTCGCTGTACTGCGCCTTTTCATTGTGTCCGCTGCCCCGCGCAAAATACGCCGCCGCGGGATGATCCGTGCCCGGCAGCGTGCGATAACCCACGCCATCGCCATCCACATCCTTATAGCGGGCAAATCCACCCACCTTCTCCAGATCCGCCTTACTCATCACTTTTCCGCGATCAATGGGCTTGTCAGGATAAGGAAACGGATCCGACATCCAGTTATTCATCCCCAGGTCGAGGTCCGACATGACGAACACCGGCGTCTGAAAATGCTCGGCCAAATCAAAAGCGTCCTGCGCCATCGTGAAACACTCGCTCACCGAATTCGGAAACAGCATGATGTGCTTGGTGTCGCCGTGGCTGAGAAACGCGGTCGAGAGCACGTCGCCTTGCGCAGTACGAGTCGGCAAGCCGGTCGATGGCCCGACCCGCTGGATGTTCCAAATCACCGCCGGAACTTCCACGTAATACGCCAGGCCCGTGAACTCCGCCATCAGCGAGATGCCGGGACCGGCGGTAGCAGTCATCGAGCGCGCACCGGCCCACGCCGCCCCGATCACCATGCCAATCGCCGCCAATTCATCTTCGGCCTGCACGATGGCAAAACTCGCCTTGCCATCCGGCCCGACGCGGTATTCCTTCATGTAATCAATCATCGTCTCGACCAGCGATGACGAAGGCGTGATCGGGTACCAAGTCACCACGGTACAACCGGCAAACATGCATCCCATGGCAGCGGCGGAATTGCCGTCCACGATGATCTTGCCTTTCGTTTTGTCCATGCGCTGGATGTAGAACGGATCGCGCTTCTTCAGGTTCGCGACGGAATAATCGTAGCCTGCCTTGGCCGCCGCCAGGTTCAAGGTTGCCGCTTTTACTTTTTTGGCAAACTGCTTGCGGATCGCCCGCTCGACTTCGGCAAAGTCGATTTCCAGCAATTGCGCCGCGACGCCGACATAGATCATGTTCTTGATCAGCTTACGCAGCTTGGCTTCCGCACCCACCGACGCTGCCAGCTTGTCGTAAGGCACCGCGTAATAAATCAAATCGTCGCGCACCTTATCGAGCGCCAGCGGCTCGTCGTAGAGCACGGCCGCGCCCGCCGCGAGCGTCTTCACGTCGTCCTGCGCCGTCTCCGCATTCATCGCGATGAGCAGGTCGATTTCCTTCTTGCGCGCGATATAGCCATCTTTACTGGCGCGAATCGTGAACCAGGTCGGCAGCCCCGCAATGTTCGAAGGAAACAGGTTCTTCCCCGAAATCGGCACGCCCATCTGGAAGATGCTGCGCAACAAAACTGTGTTGGAACTCTGCGACCCCGAGCCATTCACCGTAGCAACCTGAATGCTCATGTCATTAACAACACGCCTATGCCCCAATTGCCCATGTGATTCCTGGGGCACGACATCCGTAGTGGCCATCCCTGTGCCTTCCTTGTCTTAAACGTGCAATGCATTGACCGGGCAGACCCCACGCGCCCGGAAGTCTTGCGGAGTAAAGCAGGAAAACTCTTACATTATACGCGCTCGAAAGCGACCAGGGTTAATCAGCACAGCACATGGTGGTGTCCTTAGGTTTTACCACGAAACGTTTACCACGAGGGACAGGGAGGTACACCGAAGGAACCACTTTGCATTTTTGCCTTGTGTGACTTCGTGTCCTTTGTGGTTTGATTGACTTTAGGAAGCGACCCATTCACTCTAGTGATACTTGGTTGAAATCGGGAGCATGGTTTTGATTCGCCAGACCTCTCCAACGGCTAACGCGAATCAAGGCTTCCCAGAGGTGTCCCGATGCAACAGGACTCATGAATGAGGAAACACGTCCTCCTCCAAACGAAAGTTGAAACATCCCGCTTGGGATTTGGGTGCGTTCAGCTGACTGCTCATCGCCACCAGAGGGAGGCGCTCTCTGTGCTCGAGCACGCTTTCTCACTGGGCATCACGCATTTTGATGTAGCACGAGCGTACGGTTTTGGGAGAGCTGAAGGAATTCTCCGTGAGTTCCTTCGGCGAAAACGGCACACCGTAACCTTGGCCACAAAGTTTGGCATTGAACCGCCTTCGGGATTCGCCGGGAACGCTCGCGTCATCAATGCGTTGAAGAGGGTTCTGCGTCCTTTTCCAGGATTGCTACGGCAGGCGAAGCATCGGGGCTCCGCAATGGTCAAGACCGACGTTTTTACCCCAGAATCAGCCGTCCGGAGTCTGGAGACCAGCCTACGAGAACTGGGGACCGACTATGTCGATATCTTTCTCCTGCACGAAGCCACCCTCGCGGACGCAGGCGGAGTTCCTCTGCTGGAAACGTTGCTGGGTCAGGTTGCGAAAGGGAAGATCCGCCACGTGGGTGTAGCTTCTGATTTCCCCAAGTTTCACGGAGACGCCGACCTGCTGCCTGCAGGCTATGAGATCTTGCAATTCAACGACAATGCGGTCGACCGGAGCATAGGGAAGTTGACTCATCGTGACCGCCGATTGCTGATTACCCACAGCATCTTCACCCCGGCTGGATCTCTCCGGAGCGCCGCGAAGGCACATCCGCAAATCACGCGCGATTATTCGCTCCGCATGAACCTCGACCTCACCGAACCATCGGCGATCGACTCTCTTCTGCTCCGCTTTGCTCTTTGGAGCAATGCAAACGGTATCGTTCTATTTTCGAGCAAAAATCCGCAGCACATCGCCGCCAACGTTCGCGAAGCTGATTCGGAGCCCTGCGATGACGCGCGAATGCTGCAGTTTGTTGACCTTGTCGACCAACTCCTGGCCACGATGAGCACGAGCCCGGGCTTGAGAGACCCTCATGGGACCGGAACCTTGAGGGGTCCCTCGTGATCGTCGATCTCGAGGCAGCCAGCGGGGCATTGGAACTGAAGTCGGATCTATGCGTTATCGGCTCCGGGGCGGCCGGCCTTGCTCTCGCCACCGAGATGATTCCGTCGCGGAAGAGCGTGGTTTTGGTCGAGAGCGGGGGGCAGGGACATGAACCGCTAACCCAGGCACTCTACAACGTCACAATCAGCGGCTTGCCGCATCCTGGTTCCACCCAGGGAAGGTTCCGCATTTTAGGCGGCTCGACCACCAGGTGGGGAGGCCAGACCCTGCCCCTGACGCCTTCCGACTTCCAGCACAGGGAATGGGTTTCCAACAGCGGCTGGCCGATTTCTTTCGAAGAACTAAGACCGTACTACGATCGTGCGTGCCGATTCTTGCTGGTGGACCGATTCAATTTCGATACGGATCTGTTCGCATACTTGCGAACCCGGCCACCCTCCTTCGATGCAGAACAGTTGTGGTACCACTTCTCGAAGTGGAGTCCAAAACCGAACTTGCGGGAGCACTACTTACCCGGCATTCGCTCCTCAAACAATTGCACGGTCTTGCTGCATGCCAATGTAACCGGCATCCAGCTGGAAGAGGGACGAAACCGCGTCGTCACCATAGAAGTGCGCTCGTTGAAGGGACACCGGGCAACATTGCGGGCACAAACGTTTGTTCTGTGTGCGGGGGGGATCGAAACGGCCCGCCTGCTGCTGGCCAACAACCGGCAAGTACCGGGCGGAATTGGAAATGAGTACGACCTCGTGGGCCGTTATTTTCAGGATCATCCGAGCGCGTTTGTCGGACGGCTGAACCCGTCGAATGCAGCAAGAGCGCAGCAGTTGTTCAATGTTTTTCACAAGCGCGGACTGAAGTATTCAGTCCGAAGCACAGCCGCTCCAGAGTGGCAGCGCGCTCATAAGACGCTCAACATCTCCATGGGGGTAACCTTTGTGCAGGACGACTCAACCCTGCAGGACCTAAAGGACATCTACGTCGCCATAGGGCAACGACATCCCGCCCCGGATTTGCTGCCCAAACTGTTGAGGACGATGCGCCATCCGGCATCGGCCCTGCTTCCCGCATATCACTTCTTGCTCCGGGGCAGGAGTTTTGCTCCTGATGCCCGTATGCTGATCGGCTTAACCTCTGAACAAGAACCGAATCGGGAGAGCCGAATCCGGCTCTCTGACACTACCGATGCACTCGGGATGCCTCGCGCCAACGTATGCTGGAGACTCACGCAACTGACACTACATACGATCCGGGAATTCGCGCAGACATTGTGCGAAGAATTTCACAAGGCGGGCATCGGAGAGATCGTCCTGGAACCTTGGGTCCTGGAGGATTCTTCAGAATGGATGAATCACATTACAGATCAATATCACCATATTGGGACCACACGAATGCATGATTCACCCAAGCAGGGGGTGGTGGATCGGAACTGCCAAGTACATAGTGTGTCGAATCTTTTCATCGGTAGCAGCGCGGTGTTCCCTACCAGTGGGCACTCCAATCCAACACTTACGATTATCGCCTTGTGCATCAGACTCGCTGATCGGCTGAGGCAAGAACCGGGGTAGCCTCTCTTCGAGAAATTGAAGTGGAATCCGGACACTCGGCAAGAGTAAAACCACATTGACTCAGGGGTTCCTTTCGCATACGCCCGCTCGTCCGACCCCCTCGGTTGGGCCGTTTCATTCATATAATGAACAGAACAGGAAAAGCAGGTCTGTGGACCGAAGTAGGACGCCGCTGCGGCCCGCACGAGCCAGAGTCCAAAGCACCGGAGATGCAATGACAGGTACCTCGAAACTCGATTCAACTGGCAGCCGTGCTGCCGATGCAGCACAAAACTGCAACGTGGCCCTCCTTGGCTTCGGTACCGTCGGGAGTTCAGTGGCGCGAATTCTTTGCGAGCGCTCGAACACCCACCTGCGCCTGACCAACGTTCTCAATCGCAACGTGGCGAGGAAAAAAGTGGACTGGCTTCCCTCCTCGGTGCAGTGGACGGAGAATATCGACGACGTTCTATCCTCCGACGTGGACATCGTGGTCGAAGTGATGGGCGGCCTTCAGCCCACCGAAGACTGGATCCGGCGCGCGCTCGAGTCGGGCAAGTCCGTGGTCACAGCCAACAAGCAGTTGATCGCGCATTGCGGCCCCGAGTTGATCGGCCTGGCCCGCCAGATGAAACAGCAGATCCACTTTGGCGCGTCGGTAGCGGGCGGCGTGCCGGTGATTTCTGGATTGCATGAGGGATTGGCCGGCGATGAACTGTTCAAGATCTGCGGCATTCTCAACGGCACCTGCAATTACATTCTCAGCCAGATCGAAACGAACGGCATTCCCTTCGCCACCGCTCTGCGGGAGGCGCAGAAGCTTGGCTTCGCCGAGGCCGATCCGACGGAAGACATCGACGGCCTGGATGCGCGGGCCAAGCTCACCATCCTGGCGCGAGTCGGATTGCACTGCAACGTCAAACCGGAGAGCATCGTGGCGCGCTCGATTGCAGCGATCGATTCTGTTGATTTTGAATACGCGAACCAGCTTGGTTGCACGATTCGCCAGATTTCATGGGCCGAGCTAAAAGGTGACAACTTGTTTGCCGCCGTCCAACCAGCCTTGGTCGAACTCGCATCGCCCTTGGCGCGCGTCGAAGGCAGCCAAAACCTGGTGATGGCGACCGGAACTTACGGCGGCGAGACCGTCTTTGGAGGCCACGGCGCAGGCGGACATCCAACCGCCGTCGCGGTCGTCTCTGACATTCTGGCCATCGCTCGCGCCAAGCAAGCCGGGACGAATTACGCCGGGCAGTCGGTCGAGAAAACGCCCGTAGTCCCTGCAAAAGTCACTGCCGATTTCACTACCAAGCACTATCTGCGTTTTCTGGTGAAGGACCGGCCGGGCATCATCGCCAGCCTCGCCACAATTCTCTCCCATTGCGGCATCAACATCGATTCGGTGCTGCAGAAAACGGGCTGCCCGAAATCACACCTGCCCTTTCTGATTACGCTGGAGGAATGCAAGGCATCGTTGGTGGAACAAGCATTACAGCAGATCAACTCGCTCGATTTCCTGGTGCAGCCATGTTTGCATTTGCCGATACTGTAGGGCGGTCGCCGGTGGAGCGACGGGCGTCCTCGCCCGTCCGCCGATCGCTAGCAACCGAAACTACGCATCCACCAGGAAGAACTGCGCCATGTTGCGGAATTTCTTGTAGCGGGTTTCAAGCAACTCGCTGACAGGCAGTAGTTTGATCGCGGCCAGGTGCTGCTGCAGCGCTCGGTCAAGCAACCCCGCTGCCAGCGCATGGTCGGTGTGCGCGCCTCCGGGAGGCTCCGGGATGATGCCATCAATGCAGCCCAGTTCGTTCAAATCTTTTGCCGTGATCTTCATGGCTTCCGCCGCCAGATCTTTCTTGCTGGCGTCGCGCCACATGATCGAGGCGCAACCCTCCGGCGAAATCACCGAGTAAACCGAATTTTCCAGCATCAACACGCGATCGGCCACGGCAATCGCCAGCGCCCCGCCGCTGCCGCCGACGCCAATCACGGTCGCGATGATTGGCACCTCCAGCCGCGCCATCTCCAACAGGTTGCGGGCGATGGCTTCTCCCTGCCCACGCTCTTCGGCGTGCAGCCCGGGATAGGCGCCGTCGGTGTCCACGAACGTCAAAATCGGCCGCTTGAATTTCTCCGCAATCTTCATCACCCGCAGCGCCTTCCGATATCCTTCCGGGTGAGGCATGCCAAAGTTGCGATACACGCGCTGTTTCGCGTCGCGCGCTTTCTGTTGGCCCACCACGATGACTTCCTCCCCGTGAAAGCGAGCCATGCCGCAAACAATCGCAGGATCGTCGCGGAACCCGCGGTCCCCGTGAAGTTCGCTCCAATCGGTAAAAATGCGCTCGACATAATCCAGCGTGTAGGGCCGCTGCGGATGGCGCGCCAGTTCTGTGCGCTCCCATGCGTTCAGGTGCGAAGAGATCTCGCGGCGAAGGTCGTTCACCCGCTCGTGCAATTGCTGGATCTGGCGGAGTGTTTCCGCTTTCTGCCCGCCCACGGCCTGCAGTCGCGTGATCTGCTCCTCAATTTTTCCCAGTTCCTGCTGCGCCTTCAGTCCAGAATCCATCTTGATGACGTTTCCATTCCTTTGGGTATGATGCGCTTCCACAATCGACAGCATAAAGTCCGTACCAGCGACGGCAGCATTCTCCGCGCCATTTTTCGCGGTACGACCTGACTTTTCTGCCCGCCTTATTTTCGCTCGTCTCATCGGCCAGATCTGCAAAAGCTTGCCGGTGGAGAGCCGGGCGTCCTCGCCCGGCCGCCATACCGCTGAACGGGCAAGATGCCCGTCGCTCCACCATTTTACTCATCAACTGATGACGCGCACGCTGCCGCGCCCGCACAGCTCTTCCACACGGCTCAGAAAATTGCGGTCCGGCATCACATTATAGCCTTCGGCTTCCATTACCACCATGAAATCGCCTTCCCGCTCCACGTCGAAGAGCACCTTCGCCTCGCCCTTGCGCTCGCTGCACAGCGCGTGCAGCGCATCGACCGTGCTGCCGGTCGCGCTCTCCAGAGGAAGGCGTATACGAAGCGCCTTCGGCAAGGGCACACGAGCTTCGTCGAGCGGGATGATGTCATTGGCCGTCAGCTTTGGATTCGCGCCTTCTTCAATGCGCACGCCCCCCCGAACCAGCACCGGAACCTCGAGCTTCACTTTCTCCGTGAGTTTCTTGTAGGCCTCGGGAAAAACCAGTAGTTCTACCTTCCCAAACCTATCTTCAAGCGCCGCTTGCGCCCAAAGCTCGCCTCTTCTTGATTTTGCAACTCGCAATCCCGAAATCAAACCCGCCGTCGTGATGTTCTCATCCTTCGCGGTAGATTTCTTCATGGCGGCAATATCTTCCGTGGAGAGCGCATTCAGTTCGGCGAGCTTCTCTTTGTACTTTTCCATCGGATGCCCGGTAATAAAAAACCCGAGGATTTCTTTTTCCGCCGATAGCCGCGTATGTTCATCCCAGTCGGGCACGTTCGGAAGCGCGTCGTTCGCCGCCTGCGCGGTTTCATCCGCAAATACGCCGAACAGCCCGTGCTGTCCCGACTCCGCATCCCGCTGCGCTTTTTGGGCCTGTTCGATCGCCGTGTCGAGCGCCTGCATGAGCTGCGCCCGGCGGCCGAAACAATCCATGGCCCCGCTCTTGATCAGCGACTCCAGCACGCGCTTGTTCAAGAGCCGCAGATCCACTTCTTCGCAAAATTCGTAAAACGATTTGAAATTCCGGCCGAGCTTCTTCCGCGCCGCAACAATCGACTCGATCGCATTTCCGCCAACGTTTTTCACCGCGGCCAGTCCAAAGCGTATCGCCTGCCCGTGCGGCGTAAAGTTCGCGTCGCTGACGTTGATATCAGGCGGCTCGACCGCAATCCCCATCTCGCGGCATTCATTGATGTACTTCACCACGCTATCCGTGTCGCCCGTGATCGAGGTCAGCAACGCTGCCATGAAGTCGATCGGATGGTGCGTCTTCAAGTACGCGGTGTGATACGCCAGCAGCGCGTATGCCGCCGAGTGCGACTTATTGAACCCGTATCCCGCAAACTGGGCCATCAGGTCGAAAATCTTTTCGATCTTCCTCGGCGGAAAACCGCGCTGCGTCGCTCCCTGCACAAAGCGCTCGCGCTGCTTCGCCATTTCCTCGGCGTTCTTCTTGCCCATCGCCCGCCGCAGCAGGTCCGCTTCGCCGAGCGAGTAGCCCGCGAGTTTGTTCGCCGCCTGCATCACCTGTTCCTGATAAACGATGACGCCGAGCGTCTCCTGCAAAATTTCCTTCAGTTCCGGTAACTCGTATTCAATCTTCCGGCGTCCATGCTTGCGCTCGATAAAGTCGTCAATCATGCCGCCCTGGATCGGCCCGGGACGGTACAGCGCATTCAGCGCGGTGAGGTCTTCGATCGAGTTCGGCTGATAGCGGCGCAGAACGTCTCTCATTCCGTGCGATTCAAACTGGAACACGCCGGAGGTCAATCCCTTATGAAAGACTTTCTCGTAAGTCTCCTGATCTTCGAGCGGGATGTCATCCAGCTTCAGATTCGTGCCTTTCTGCGCGATCAGTTTCAACGTGTCGTCGAGAATGGTAAGCGTTGTCAGCCCGAGAAAATCCATTTTCAGCAGGCCCATTTTTTCGATGGCCACCATGTCGAAGGCGGTGACGATTTCGTCGTTCTTCGTCTTGTGCAGCGGCACCAGTTCAATCAGCGGGCGCGGCGAAATCACGACGCCCGCGGCATGCACGCCGGAATTCCGCACCAGGCCTTCGAGCTTCCGCGCCGTGTCGAGCAACTGCCGCACCTGAGGATCTTTCTGGTACGCCTCCTGCAGCGCCACGGACTCTTTCAGCGCGTCGTCGAGCTTGATGTTCAGCGTGGTCGGCACCATCTTCGCGATGCGGTCCACGTCGCTGTACGGCATGTCCATGGCGCGCCCGACGTCCTTGATCGCGGCTTTCGCCGCCATGGTGCCGAACGTGATGATCTGCGCAACATTTTCCCGCCCGTATTTATGGGTGACGTATTCAATCACCTCGCCGCGCCGGTTCATGCAGAAATCGATATCGATGTCCGGCATCGAAATACGTTCGGGGTTCAGGAAACGTTCAAACAGAAGTTCATGCTGCAGCGGATCGATGTTAGTAATCCCGAGCGAATACGCAACCACCGCGCCCGCCGCCGATCCGCGCCCCGGGCCTACCGGAATGCCGCGTTCGCGGGCGTAGCGGATGAAGTCCCAAACGATCAGAAAATATCCCGAGAACTTCATCTGCTGGATGATGCCGATCTCGCGCGCCAATCGCTGTTCATAATCCCCAAGCGAGTGTTTGAGCCGGCCGCTCGCGGCCAAAGTCCGCAGGCTCTCCATCCGCCGGGCGAATCCTTGGCGCGTGATGTGCTCGAAATAACTGTCGAGAGTAAATCCATCCGGAACATCGAAGTGCGGGAACGGGCTGGGAACCTTCTCCAATCGAAGGTTGCAGCGCTCGGCGATATCGAGCGTGCGCGAAAGCACCTGGGGTGCGTCCTTGAACACGCGCAACATCTCGTCGCCGTTCTTGACGTAGAACTGCGTGCCCTCGAACTTCATCCGGTTGGTTTCCTGGATGGACTTCCCGGTTTGAATGCACAACATCACATCCTGGGCGTGCGCGTCGTCTTCGCAAAGATAGTGGCTGTCGTTGGTCGCGACCATGGGCAGCCCGAGATCTTTTTCCAGTCGAAATAAGTCGGAACGGATGCGGCGCTCCATGTCCAGGCCCTGGTCCTGAATCTCAAGGAAGAAATTCTCTTTGCCGAAGAGATCGCGATAGAATCCGGCCGCCGACCGCGCCGCGTCGTAATTCCCTTCCGTCAGCCGCTCGGCCACTTCGCCCTTCAGACATCCGGAAAGCCCAATCAGCCCCTTCGAATGTTCCGCCAGAAATTTCTTGCTCACGCGAGGCTTGTAGTAGAAGCCGTGCAGCGACGCTTCCGAGGTGATCCTCACCAGGTTGCGGTAGCCCTCTTCGTTTTCGGCCAGCACCAGCAGGTGGTTGTAGGTATCGCCGTCGGGCGGAGTGCGGGCAATGTCGTGGTCGTCTTTTTTGCAGATGTAGAGTTCGCAGCCGACGATCGGTTTGACGCCGGCCTTGTGCGCGGCATTTACAAAATGCACTGCGCCAAAAATATTGCCGTGGTCGGTCATAGCGACCGCGGGCATGCCAAGTTCATGAACCCGATCGACAAGTTTCTCGACGTCGCAAGCGCCGTCAAGCAGGGAATAATCGCTATGCAGATGCAGGTGGACGAATTGGTTTTGGCTCATGAAGCTCTTGGCTTTTGGTCCTTAGTGCCGTGTCCCGTAGGTTCGTGGCACACATCAGCGCTGTCATCCTGAGCGAAGCGAAGGACCTATGTATTCGACTGCGCGATGCACAAGTCTTTGCGCTCAAGATGACATCATACTTATGTCGCGATTCATGGGACACGACATTAGCGGATCGGATTAATTCTACCGGGTAGAGGATATCGCGCAACGCCTGAAAGTGGTGCAGTTTGGTTGAGCGCGTTTAGCGCACGATCTGGAGCGAGAGCGCCGGTCCTGGCACCTGAAAATCCACGCCGCGATCGTCATTCATCTTGACCGTGGCAGGAAGATCGAGTTGGGCGAGCGGAATCTTCTTCGCGGCTTGCGCGTTGAGCACCCAGAGCGTTCCACCGGCAATCGCGTAATTGCGGACTTCTTCCACATGCTGGTCGCGGAAAACCAGCGCCGTCGCAGGTTCCTGGTCTGGCTTCGGCCGATTGCGCGCTTCCACATCGGCTTGCAGCCGGTCGATTTTCCCGCTCAGCGCTTCTACATCGCGCTGCAATCCGCCGTTCTGGGGATAGGTCTCAGGGTAGGGAGCAGAATAAGAGGCACCGGCATAAGAGTCCTGATCTTGATCTTGCGTGTCATAGGCGAGAGGATCATCGTACAAGCCGTAGGGATAATACCCCGCGTACGGATAATAGGGGTAGTAACCCTGTCGGCCGTAGAAGCCTCGATGATGGTAAGAGTGATTTCCGCTCTGCACACGAGTGCCGGAACTGCGACCAAAACTTCCGCCGTGAAGCGCGCCGGAGGAGTGTATGGCAGACCCGCCACGCGAGGCGAAATGGGCACCGCCGCCCCCACCGCCGCCGCCGCGCCGTTGTGCCCACATGGGCAGGGCGAGCAGAATCAAGCTAAACGCCGCTATGGACAACCAGCGCCGCATAGCCACATTATAGCGCAATTTTGACTTGTTTTCCTGACAGAAAAAATGTGCTCGGCCGCCGAAGAACAAAGCCCATGGCCGATTTCAGGGCACCCCGCAAGCCCTTATTTGCCCTTCTTTTTGCCCTTCTTCTTGGCCTTAGCGCTGGCTTTTGCCTTCTTTTTAGCGGCCGATTTCGTTGGCTTGGCAGGTTTGCTCGGCTTCTTGACGGCAGGAGCCTTGGCTGGCCTGCTCACCTTGGCAGGCGCGGCAGGCTTCGCAGGCAAAGGCCTTGCGGCGGCCACGGGCTTGGCTGGAACTGCGACCTTCACCGGCATCGCGGCCGCGGCGGACTTCTCTTTGACGGGGGGGACCGCGGTTGCCGTAACCGCCACAACTTTTCCTTTCCCCTTAGCGCCCGGCTTGCCGGCCGCAGCGGGAGCGGCCGCCGCCGCGGCCATCGCAAGCTTGGCTCCTCTGCCCCGCTTGGCGGATGGAGGTGGTGGAGGTGGCGGAGGTGGCGGCGCCAGCGGCTTCAGAAATTTCAGAGTCTCCGTCCGCGAACGCAGCTTGCCATCGAGCAACAGCATAAACACATCATTGGCGATTTTCGGATACGCCGGCATCTGCGGCGTGATGCGGAGTTCCGTCATCTCCGGCAACGGAATCTTCTGCTGCACCTGCCGCCACTTAGTAAAGAAATTCTTGATCTTCTGCGCCACTGCCTGCTTCCGCGCCGTGATGGCAAGAAATAGAATCATCTCGGGACGGGCCGATGACAGCAGTTGCCACGTCCGCGATGGCGTGGCCGCTTCCTTGCCGGTCAACCTCTTTGCGAGGCTGTGGGCATTCGCATCCAGATCCTTCCAGGCTTCGACCAGATCCTTGCGCGGAATCGCCCGGCGCAAATCCGAAATATCTTTTTCGCCCAGCCGCTCGGTGAGGAAATAAAGCACCGCCGGCGCAACCTCCGGCGTGTAACCAAGCTCGTTCATTTGTTGCCGGGTCTTCATCAGCGCGCCCAATCCGGCCGTGTCCACCTTGGCCGTGCTCCAGCGCGGATTCAGTACTTTCAGCCATCCCTCTTTTTCGTACGCCTTCAGGACACCGTAAGGATCGTCTTCGTAAGCCAACTGTTCGATCTCGTATCCGATGCTCGAACTGCGGATGTACTCGATGTAGTTATTTTCTTTCGCCGATTCGTAACGCGCCTGGGTGCGCTCCTCGAGCGGCCAATGGAAGCGCGTGGTAAAGCGCGTGGCGCGGATCATCCGCGACGGATCCTCGAGAAACGCGTAGTTGTGCAACACGCGGATCACTTTGGCTTCGATGTCGGCCGCGCCGTTGAACGGATCCATCAACAACCCGCGCGATCCCTCGTTCAGCGACAGCGCCATCGCGTTCATGGTGAAATCGCGGCGGCGAAGATCTTCGATGATCGTGGCCGGAGCGATCTGCGGAGGCTTGCCTTGCTTGTCGTAGCGCTCCGAGCGCGCCATCGCAATCTCGGCGCGAACCCCGCCGGGCAGCGTCAGCAGCAAGGTCCGCGTCTCGTCATCGGCGTCGCCCACCACCGCTCCCGCGCGCTCCAGATCTTTCTGGAGCTTGAGTGCGTTGCCCTGAACCGTGAAATCCAGATCGCGGATGGGAAAGCCGGTAATGATGTCGCGGACGGCGCCGCCAGTGAGATATAGGTTCATCTCGGCGGCCTTGGCGGCGTTCAGGACGAGTGCGACTGCCTTCTGTTGATCCGGCGAGAGCCGGGTTTCCAGCGTGTATATGTAATCGGCCATGCCTTCCTAGTCGCCTTGCGGTGGCCCTTCGCCGGGTTCGGTCGGGGCGTTATTCACAGGTTTTCCACAGGGGAGCTGCACCGAAAACTGCCGAATCGCCCGTCGGTGGAATCTAACTCCCTCTATACATTAGACTTATACCGCAAACTTACACTTCTGCAAACTACAGAACTTAACACAAGGTTTACCGTTTGGCTACTGTGAAGGCACAAACTGTCCGAATTCATCGGGAAAGTGCGAGAATCCCATCTGAAGCTTCCATTGCCGCGGGCGCCCCATTCATTCGCGTTCTTTGCGAATGAGTGGGATTGCCAACGTCGCTTTGAAGGCCCTAGCCCCATGCCCTCGACCCACAAGAAAGTGATCGTGCGGAAACAGGACCGCGACTCCATCAGCGGTTACGTAGCTCCCGCCAACTTTGTGGTGGAGGGCAAGCTCGAGCTGCTCAACACCTCCGGGAACGTGGTCGCCATCGACCTGCGAGAGATCAAGGCCGTTTATTTTGTCCGAGAGTTTTCCGACACCGACTTAATGCTTCGCAAGACCTTCACCACTCGCCCCCGGACCGAAGGCCTGTGGGTGCGCCTGAAGTTCAAAGACAGCGAAGTGATCGAAGGCATCCTGCCCAACGACCTCACGCAAAATCCCCCCGAAGGATTCCTGATGAACCCTCCCGACCTGCGCTCGAACACGCAGCGTGTCTTCGTGCCCCGCCAGGCGTTGACGTCGGTGACGGTGCTCGCGGTCATAGGTTCAGCCAGCCGCCGCCGCAAAGGCGGCCAACCGGATACAAGGCAAGTCACGCTCTTCGAGCAATAGGACAATACGAACTTTGTCATCCTGAGCGAAGCGAAGGACCTATGCATTCGCCTTCCGCTACAATTCTCCGGGACACACCATGAAACTATCCGACATAGCCCAAGCCCTAAAGGCAAGCCTAGACAACGCCCAACCCGACACCGAAATCACCGGTGTGGCCGGCATAGAACATGCTGGCCCCGGCCAGCTCACCTTCGTGTCGAATCCGAAGTACAATGCCGCCGCGAAGACTACCAAGGCTTCAGCGGTCATCGTCGCCGAGAATTTTCCTGCCATCTCCACGGGAATGCTGCGCAGCAAGAACCCGTATCTAGCCTGGGCGAAGGCCATCGAACTTTTCTACCGCCCGCCGCGCTACGCCCCGGGAATTCATCCCACCGCGGTCATTCATCCCACGGCAGAGAAGAAGCTCGGCAAGAATGCGCACATCGGCCCTTACGTCGTGATCGACGAAGACGCCGTAATCGGAGACAACGCCGTCCTCCTGGCCCACGTAGTCATCTATCGCGGCGTAACCATAGGCAAAAATTTCTTCGCCCACGCCCACGCCGTGGTTCGTGAATTCTGTCAACTCGGAGACAACGTTCTGCTGCAGAATGGCGCCGTTGTAGGCTGCGACGGGTTTGGCTTCGCCAAGGATGAAGACACCATTGACGACAACGCCCGCTGGCACAAGATCGTCCAGTCCGGCAACGTGGTCATCGAGAGCGACGTCGAGGTCCAGGCCAACGCCTGCATCGACCGCGCCAGCATTGGCGAGACCCGGATCGGGCGCGGCGCAAAACTCGACAACCTGGTCCACGTCGGCCACAGTTGCACGATAGGTCACGACACGCTCGTCTGCGCCCAAGTCGGCCTGGCCGGCACCACCGACGTAGGCAACAACGTAATCCTAGCCGGCCAAGTAGGCGTCAGCGGCCACGTAAAAATCGGCGACGGAGCCATAGCCATAGCGCAAAGCGGCATCCCCCACGACGTTCCCGCCGGAGCCATGGTCAGCGGCGCTCCCGCCATCGATCACCGATTGTGGTTGAAGTGCTGCGCCGCCTACGCCAAGCTGCCAGAGATTGCCAAGGCAGTAAGAAAGTTGTCGGAGAGGGAGTGAGCCGCCTCACACTCTATAGTGCTTGTCATCCCGAAAGTGCTTGTCATCCCGAACGAAGTGAGGGATCTGCAGTTTGTCGCCAGCACACCCACGCTCGAAACCTCCCTCAAACCCCTGCCCGGAGAACTACAAATCCCCGCCAACTCCCGGAAGCCACCGTCAAGATCGCCCAGCTTGAGGACGTAAAGAAAACAGCCAAGGTTTGTGTAGAGCGGACACTCCTGTCCGCTGCCTTTGACTCGTGCGCCAAGAAGAGGGAGCGGTCGAGATCGAATCGCACCGGACCGCAGCCAGACGCGAAAAGCAGGGGATCTACTCCACCATCCGGCGCCGCGATCCAGCCTAAGAGCCCCGCCCTTCGCGTCGCGATAGGACGAGCCACCCGCCCGGGGATGTGGACCAAGCCTAACCGTGTACGTGTTATGCTCAGTCCGATGCTGCCTGACATCCCCACTACGAAGGCCGAGATTAGTAGGCATTTGATGAGCACCGCAAAGCGCAAGATAGACGCCGACCATCCCATCCTCGCGTCGATTAAGGGCGTAACCCAGCACGAGGGAGTCGAGCATGAATACGAGCAGGTCGGGTTTGGCATGGTGTCGGAAGGCTACACGGAGATAGCTGTTCCCGTCACTCTCGCGATGGATGAGATCCCAAACCTGGTCGGGGATCACCTCTGGAGCAAGGTGTTCGGGATCGCAGATGAAATTGCGAAACAGCAGATGAAGATGCTTTTCAAGACCATTGAAGAAGCAACGGAAAAAGCGGGCACTCGCATAGACAATAAAGGACGGCCCATCACTGCGGATAGCCTGCTACAAATGATGGAGATGACTGAGGTCGAATTCGATCGAAAGGGTAACCCAACATCCGTTTTCGTAATTCACCCGGACATGCAGGAGACTGCCAGGAAAATCTCTGAGCAGATTGAAAATGACCCCGAACTCAAAGCGAGAGGCGAAGCAATCCGGCGCAAACACTACGAGTCATGGCTTGCTCGGGAGAATAATCGAAAACTGGTTGACTAGCGTAAACGAGCGCCAGTACCAAATACCATTCTGCCAGCTGCTGTCCGCCGAGGGCGAATCCGTTATTGACATCTCCTCCCACCATCCCCATGAGAAGGGGAAGGACATAGTGACAGTCCTGCCCGACCAGACAGTGAAGGCCTACCAGCTCAAGGCCGGTCGAATCGATCTCAGCACATGGCACTCAATCGAGGGCGAGATCAACAACCTAGTGGAGCTACCAGTTGAACATCCATCCATCAAGGTAAAGAAATGGCACCAGCCGGTCTTAGTGACCAACGGGGACATTACACCGCCAGTAATCGACCAAATTCGTTCAAAAAACGAAAGCTTCAGGCGACGCAGACTGCCCAGGCTTGGGCTCATCGTCAAAGGCGAGCTACTCAGGCGTTTTGAGACTCTGCACGGGCATTACCTGCCAAAGGAACCAGAGGACTTCAGCCGCTTTCTGAAGCTTGTCCTACAAGCTGGCAGGGATCCCCTCGATAAAGATCAGTTCTCTGCCTTCCTAGAAACGGTAATCCCCATGCGCGAACCCGGCGTAACTAATCTAAACCTCGGCCGATCCGTGGCAAGTGCGACCTTGCTGGCTAGCTACGCGCTGCATGGCTGTGAAGCGGTTGAAAATCATTGGGGGATTTTCGAGGGCTGGATCGTGGTAGCGGCATATTGCCTCGCGATTGCGGAAAAGGTCCAACTTCCACAGCAATACTGGAAAACCAGTTTCGAACTTTGCGTGCTTGCCGCGCAGCGAGCGCTTCAACGACTCGTCGAAGAGTGCAGAGGCCGTAGCTATTTCGCCGAGGGGGACCTTTTTACTGACGGACACTTCTTTCGCTACCGCATGACTCTCTTGATTGGGCTCCTGAGCGCATGGGGCTTGATTGAACACCACGACGTCCGGACGAGCGCGGACATAGATTTCGTCGATACTTTTGTCGCTAAGCACCTGAAGGAGTCTACCGCCTGGGGAGAAGCCGCAATTCCATTCTATTCTCTTGCTGCGCTGCTCCTCGAGCAGCGGGCTCAGCAGCCCCTTTCCGAGGCGTTGGCTTCCAACTTGATTGCGCTGATGACCCAGCAAAACCGTGACGACCTCAATAGGCGCCCAGGATTCCCAAATACCTACTATTCCCCGGAGGCGGCGGTCAGACTAACCTGTGGCTTGGATCGGAACAATCTGGAGAATTTCGCCGGGTTCCTCTATACCGTACCGCCGCTTGTCGACTTCCTCGCACGCAGATGGAGAAAGTACGATCTGACAGGCCTCTGGTATTCAATAACCCGCATATCGATGCAGCGATTTGAGCCAGGCCAGTGCTGGGAGTGGCTAACCTGGCGATGCCGGACGGGTAAGCTCGTAAGTACGTTCGCCAAGGAACCGCAGAAGTGGAGCGATCTTGTCGCCGAAGCTGAGGGCTTAGACACATCTTCTGTACCCGCACTGGCAAGGAGGAACCCCGCCTTTCTTGCGATGTTTATCCTCGTTTTCCCCCATAGGTATGATCGTGCCGTTCAGAAACTGCTGGAGGACTGGTCCTTCTCCCGAAAGGTCGGTAACGTCGAATCCCCCTGACGCTCCCCCCTTTCCGACCTTTGGCGGGTGGGCCACATTACGCGGGAAGTATAACGTGGGCTGGTTGTCGAACGTTGACCGAAATAACTGTGGGTGCGCCACTTCTCGCGCTTTTCGAGAAGTGGCCTCCCGACTGATTGCAGCGCATTCCTGCTGGTCCCCGATTTTTCATCACATTTACCCAGTGTGCCCCATCACAGACATCGAACCGTCCGTCGCCGACAATGGAGATCGACCTGTGGCAGGGCCGAACTACGCCCGTCAACCAAGACGGCCCTCGAAACTGTCCCAGCCCCACTAGTCGACGCTCTTTGAAAACATGAAGTTCAGGCAGTCAGGCGTCAAGTCCCCCGCGAAAACCTGCGGAAAAGTCAATATCGAGCTAAGTCATTATTCCGGAATATTTTACGTATAACTCCTTTGAAATCAAAGATTTGAAAGGAATTTCGCGCCAAATCTATGATTCTAAAGGAAGGGATTATTATTTTTTTTAGACACCAGATAGGTCGGAGGAAACAGGCGCACCTAAAGTTTGGAGTATATACACCTAAGTCCTTATTCCAGAATACTTTACAAGTAAGTCCTTATTCTTGAATACTTTACGCCAAATTGGGGAGGGGGGGTACCCAAGCGATAACCTGCCCGCTACTCCCGCAACTCCGCCGGAAGCCCGCTGTTGATCGCCGCACGCACTTTGGCCATCAGGCAATCGCGTCCTCCGAAATCGGCGGGCTCGATGGGATCGTGAAACTGCACCGTCACCGTCCCGGGCTGGATCGCGAACCGCGCTTTCGGCATGACTTCCTGGGTACCCGAAATCGTGATCGGCACCACCGGCACGTTGCACTCCTCGGCGAGATAAAACGGGCCTTTCTTGAAGGGCAGCAGCTTGCCATCGAACGAGCGCTTGCCTTCGACGTAGATGCTCATGTTCAGTCCCTGCTCAATGGCTCTGACTGCGTCGCGCACCGCCGCGATGCCCGCATCCCGATTTCCCCGATCGACGGGCACGAGCGAACCGATCAGCATGATCCTGCCGAGAATTGGAACCTTGAACAATCCCTTCTTCACCATCACGGAAGTCCGGCGCGGGATCAGCGGCAGGGTGATGGGCGGATCGAGATTGGAGATGTGATTCGACATGAAGATATAAGTTCGCGCTGGATCAATTTTCTCGAGTCCCAGCGTTTGCACCTTCACGCCCGCGATGCGCACGCCCGTGAATGCGGCCCGCATGCAGGTGCGGTACAAAAAGTTGATGTCTTTGGTCAGATAAGTCCAGGGAATCGCCACGAGCGCCGCGAAAGGCAGCGCAGCGGCCCAAAACAACAGCATGAGGATGGTGCGAATCACTTATGTCTTCACCCCAAACGCCTGCACCCCGAGCCCGCGCAATCGTTGGGGCAGCTTCTCATAGATGCCGCCAAATCCGCCATTGGAAAGAATGGCAACCACGTCGCGTTCGCGCAGTTCGGGCGCGATCGCGTTCACGATGGCGTCGGCGTCGGCGAAGATGCGCGCTTGCTTGCCATGCTTCTGAATCGCGTCCACCACGCGATTCAGATCCAGGCGTTCCGCCGCTGGAATCGCCTCCGACTTGAAGATGTCCGCGACCACCACCTGGTCGGCGAGCGCCAGGCTGCGGGCCAGCGCGTCCTGCAGCACGTTGCGGCGCATGGTGTTCGAGCGCGGCTCCAGCACCACCCACAGGCGCGATTGCGGATAGCGCGCCCGCAGCGCCAGAATCGTCTGCTCGATGGCCGTCGGATGATGCGCAAAGTCGTCGATAATCGTTATTCCATTGACCTCGGCCTTCACCTCCAGCCGCCGCTTCACGCTGCGAAACGTTCGGAGAGCCTTCGCAATCACATCTTTCGAAATTTCACAATTCGCCGCCAGCGCCGCGGCCGCCGTCGCATTCCAGACGTTGTATTCGCCGCCCAGCGCGAATTCGAAGTCGGCCCAAGGTTTTCCATCGCGCATGACCGACCAGGAAGTTTGTTCCTCGCCCAGCTGCAAATTTGCGATTCTCCAGCCCGCGCGATCGCCCTTCGGAACCAAAGCCCCGTAACGTTCGACTGGGCAGAACGCTTTCTTCAGACAGCGGTCAACGCTCGAACTCCGGCTCGCACTCAGGCTCGAACCGGCGCTCTCACCGGAATGAAAGGCGACAATCCGCCCACGTCGCGGAACCAGGTTCACCAGCCGCTTGAAGGCCGTCTCCACAGCATCCAGATCCTTGTAGATATCCGCGTGGTCGAATTCAACCGAGGTGAGAATCACGGAATCCGGAAAGTAGTGCATAAACTTCGGACCTTTATCGAAGAACGCCGTGTCATACTCGTCGCCTTCTAAAATAAAGTGCTTGCCTTCGCCCAGCCCAAAACTGCGGCCGAAATTTTCCGCAATGCCGCCGATCAGAAACGATGGCTGAAGGCAAGCGGTCTCGAAGATCCACGCCAGCATCGACGTCGTTGTGGTCTTGCCGTGCGTTCCGGCAACCACCAGAACGTCTTTCCCCACCAGGAACTCATCATGCAGAATCTGCGGCAGTGAGCAGAACGGAATGCGCTCGTCCAGCACGCGCTCCAGTTCGACATTTCCACGAGAAAGCGCGTTGCCGACGACCACAAGGTCCGGCCGAGGATTCAGGTTCGCCTCCGCGAACGGCTGCGCGACGGGAATGCCCAATGATTCGAGAAACGTCGACATCGGCGGATATGACGCCGCATCCGAGCCTGTGACGCGAAAGCCCCGCTCTTGCAGCATGCCGGCCAGCGAAGCCATCGCCGTCCCGCAAATGCCGATCAGGTGAATGTGCCTGGGATTGCGCATTATAGATTGCTCATTTGCTCGTCGCCGCTTCCAGAATCCGCAGTTCCGCCGCGTCGTCCACGGTCAGTCTCGCCCGCACTCCAATCGGCAAAGTAATGTTCGCTCGCGAGACATGCCCGGACCGCAGCCCATAGGCCACGGGAATCTGCAGGCCGCTCACAATCCGCAGAATCACCTCCTCCAGCGTGTAATCCTGATCGGGACTCTGCCGGCAGTCCAGCATTTCGCCGAAGACCATTCCCCGCACATCGTTCAGCTTGCCTGCCAGTTTCAGTTGCATCAGCATGCGGTCGATCTGGTAAGGCTTGGCCGCAACGTCTTCGAGGAAAAGAATCGTGCCCGCGGTTTGAATCTCGTGCTCCGTGCCGAGCGACGCCGCCAGCATCGAGAGGCAACCGCCATAAAGGATTCCCTCCGCCTGTCCCGGCAGCAGCGGCTTTGCTCCCGAGCCTTCCGCGATGCGCCACTCCTCCGCTCCGCCCACCGCGTTCTGCCACGAATCCAGATCCACCCCGCCGGCAACGGCGAAATCCTTGGTCACCATCGGGCCATGGAAGGTCACGAAGTTGGCCGAGTCCGCCACGCAGCACAGCAGCGTCGTAATATCGCTGTAGCCGACCAGAATTTTGGGATGCGAAATGATCTTCATCGGATCGAGCGTTAGCGGCAGGTAGTTCGATCCGTACCCTCCTCGCGCGCAAATAATCGCGCGGATATCGTTGCGCACGAACATCTCTTCCAGTTCCCGTGCCCGGCGCTCCACCGAGCCGGCAAAGTAGAGATCGTGTTCCAGGATCGACTCGAAATAAAACGGCTCATAGCCGGCGCGGCGGAGACCGTCGCAGCCCGCCTCCAGCATCTCGCGCTTCACGTTCGACGCGGGCGCAACAATTCCCACCTTGTCGCCCGGACGGAGCGCGCGCGGCTTGATTCGCGAATTCTGGGAAGCGGAAACCATCCAGGCTCGATCTTAAACGAAGAATTCTCCGCGACAGACGAGAGTTGCCGGACCTCGCAGATAAACTTGATTCTCCCAGCGCACCGTCTGCGAACCTCCGGGCGCAATCACCGTCACCGGCGAAGCGACCTGCCCGCTCGCAATCGCGGCCACCGCCGACGCGCACGATCCCGTACCCGACGACTCGGTCTCTCCCACGCCTCGTTCAAACAGACGGATCTCGATTTCATTCGCGCCGCGATCATTCGCACGGCGCACCACCACATACTCCACATTCGTGCCCTGCGGGAACTGCGGCTGCGTGCCCATCAGCGCCGCCTGGCGCTGCCATCCATCCGGAAAGCTCTGCACGAAAATCACGTAGTGCGGATTCCCCATCGAAACTTTCGTCCCTACCGCTCGCGCCCACTTCGTCTCAATCGACAACTGGCCGCCGAGCTCCGGCTGGCCCATCTCCGTTTCGAACTCAAACGTGGAGCCTTGCCGACCCACAAGCCGGCAAGTCTTCAGTCCGGCGCCGGTGCGAACCACAACTTCCGTTTGGCCCGCTCGCGAACAAATCTCCGCCGCCACACACCGCGTGCCGTTGCCGGAAATTTCCGCCTCCGAACCATCCGCGTTGATCAAGCGCGCCCTCACGTCAGCTTCCGCATCCGGAAACAGCCATTCCACGCCGTCGGCGCCTACTCCGCGATGGCGATCGCACAACCGGCGGCTGAGCGCACCCAAGTCACCGGAAGCGTGCGCACCTTCCACCATCAGAAAATCGTTCCCGCAGGCCGACGCCTTTGTAAAAGGCAGTTCGATGGTTGGATGAATCATGGTTTGATGAATCATGTTGGATAAATCATGGTTGATGGAGCGGATTCTATCACCGCCATTCGGCGCTTTCTGTACCGCTTGTCCGGAATGGTTAACGCGATTGATTCGTGGCGCTTCGCGTCACATAGATGTGCGCATGTGGCTGCCCGGTTGCGTGGATTTCCGCCAGCACCGTGAGATTGGTCCGGTTCACGCCGAGATCCACGGCATCGCCATCGAAGGCAATCACAAAATTCACGTAGCTCGGCGGATCGGCCAGCGCGCGCTCCCACAGGCCTTCGGGATCCGATGGCCGCTTCCAGGGGCGATGATTTTCATTATTCACCACCTGACGCAGTGGGATTCCCGCCTGCTCCATGACGCCCACATGTTCGCTGATGTCCATCAGGAACCGTGAGTTCCGCGGTAATCGGGCAACCTCGCGCTGCACCGCGGAATTCAAAGGGCTCCGGATTTTCCAGTTCCTTTGCGCCTCCTGCAAGCATTGCGGCCCCGCCTTCCATACCGACGCGTAACTGACCACGACCAGCGCAACGAGCAGCGCCAGTTTCCCGACCTGGCGCCAACCGGAGCCAAGAAGAAAGACAGAAGCCGCCAGCACTCCGGTCGAAACCGCGAACATGGGCAGCAACTGGAGTCCGTAGCGCTGGTTAAAGGCAGCAAATGGCCACCAGGTGTAGACATGAATTGGCACCGAGCCGTACGCAATCGAAAACGCGTAGAACACGAGCGGAATCCACAGCAACAGCAACACCAATGCAGCCGATTGCGCCCGCAGTTGCCATGCTCCGATTGCCAACGCCAAAAGCGCCGCCGCCAGCGAGAACCGGCCCCAGTTGCCATTCGCCATATTCAACTGTGCTGATTTCAAAAAATAGATGGCCGCGACTCCGGCATGGTGGAGCGCCGGATTCGGCGCACCCACGCGCTGTTCAATCGCCTTCGCCGAGTATGGGCCATTGGCAAACTCCAACGCGTTCCCGTAGATCACCCGGTTGAACGCCAGCCACAGCACGGGAACCACCGCAATGCCCAACAGGAATTTCACTGCTGCCCGCCGCAAGGCGCGATCGTCTAAGTCGTGATTTTGCCACCGCCGCAGCGCGATGACGACCACGGCCGCTCCCATCACACCCGCCAGAAACCATCCGTCGTAGCGCGTGAGCTCCGCGCCCACCAGACAGCAGGCGCAGCCGACCAGCGGAGTGCGCGCCACCGGCGTCTGTCGTCGATCTCCATCTTCATTTTCTCGCTGGCCATTTTTTCGCAGACTCCGAATAAATTCCGCGAAGTACACGACGGCCCAGATAAATAGAGCAAGATAGAGTGACTCCGTCATGGCCGTTGCCTGCATGTAGATCAGGTTGGGATTGGCTCCATAAGCGAATGCGGCGGCCAATGCGCTCACGCCAGCCGCCGGTTTCGTGCCCGCATTTTTGCAAAGCTCGGCTTCCAGCATGCCGCGCACCAGGCGAAATATTCCCACGACCCCGAGCACGTAGGCGATCATCGAAGGAATCGAACCGCCCGCGCCGTTCTGCCACATCGCATCCGAGAAAATGAACGGGATCATCAGCAGATGAGGCAGGGGCAACCATACCGTCCCCAACTGCAGCAGACCGGGCGTCTGCGAATCGAACACGCGCCGCGCAATATTAATATGCGCGACCGCGTCGCCATAGAGCAGAAGGTCGCCCCGTTGAAAGTAATAAAGAAAAGAAAACAGGGACACAAGAACAGCCACCCCGGCCACGCGGGCCGCGCCGCGGTCGCGAATGGGGACTGTGTTTGCAGTCACTCTACGCTCGCTCCGCGCTCATGTGGGCTCTGCCATGGCTTGAGGATAAACCGAATGGTCCTATTCCAAGTGGGTCAGTTCGCGGAATACCTGAAAGCGCCCCTCAATTTCACTGCGTGTAAGATTCTGCAGCCGCTCCGTCCCGAAACGTTCCACGGCAAACGATCCCATGACACCGCCGTAAAACAAGGCGCGCTTCAGCACCTCGCGATTGATCTCGCCCTGCGACGCGATATATCCCATGAATCCGCCGGCAAACGAATCGCCGGCCCCTGTCGGGTCCTTGACCTCTTCAATCGGCAGCGCTGGCGCGCGAAATGGATGCGACCCAATGCCGAAGGCTCCCTCGCGGAAAAAAATGGTCGCTCCGTACTCGCCGTGCTTCACCACCAGCGCGTTCGGTCCCATAGCCAGAACTTTTCTCGCCGCGCGCGGAAGATTCTTCTCCCCGGCCAGCATCTTGGTCTCGGTGTCGTTGATCAGGAGAACGTTCACCAGCTTCAACGTTTCCGCCAATTCCCTGGGCGTCCCCTGGATCCAGAAATTCATGGTGTCGCCGCCCGTCAGGCGCACGCCATCCATCTCCAGGCGCACCGCCGCTTGCAGGGTGGGATGGATGTTCGCAAGAAACAGGACCTGCGTATCCAAATACTCTTTTGGAATACGCGGCTGAAACTTTTCGAACACGTTCAGTTCCGTGAAGTCGGTCTTGGCCTCGTTGGGGTTGTCGAGATACTGTCCGCCCCAGCGGAAAGTCTTGCCCTGGGCGCGCTCGATGCCGCGCGTGTCGACACCGCGATTTTTCAGCACGGCTTCGTGTTCGGGCGTAAAGTCTTCGCCTACGACCGCTACCATCCGCACCTCGGTGAAGTAACTGGCGGCCAGCGCGAAGTAAGTCGCAGCCCCTCCGAGGATGTCGCTCACTCGGCCGGAAGGCGTGGCGATCGTGTCAAACGCAACCGAACCTACTACGAGGATGCTCATGCGCCTCCGTAAGTCAGTCGTTAGTGGAGAGCCGGGCGGCCCCGCCCGGCCACCATACTGCCGGACGGGCGAGGGCCGCCCGTCTCTCCACTAACTATTTCAGATACTTTCCCAATATCAACTGCAGCTTCTCTTTCGTCTCGGCCGGAATCTTGGCCGGATCGGTCAGAATGGCATTCGCCAGCGCCCTTCCGCACTTGCAGGAGCGCGTCTTCGGCATCGCCGACACCGTGGCCTTCAAGACTCCCGCGGCGTTTTCCGCGTTCTTTACCAGCACGGAAACAATTTGCTCCACGGTCACGGAATCATGATGCGGATGCCAGCAGTCATAATCGGTCACCATGGCGATGGTGACGTAGCAAATCTCCGCTTCGCGCGCGAGCTTCGCCTCCTGCAGGTTGGTCATGCCGATGACATCCGCGCCCCAACTGCGATACACGTTCGACTCGGCCTTGGTAGAAAACTGCGGGCCCTCCATGCAAATGTAAGTCCCGCCCAGCTTCGCGGATACGTCTGCAGCCTGGCATGCGCCGCGGACCACCTTCGCCATCTCGCCGCACACGGGATCGCCAAATCCAATGTGCGCCACAATGCCGTCGCCGAAGAAAGTATCAATGCGGTGGCGAGTGCGATCGAAAAATTGGTCGGGGATAACGAAATCGAGCGGCTTGTGCTCTTCCTTCAGAGACCCCACGGCCGAAACCGAAACAATGCGTTCGACTCCCAACTGCTTAAAGCCATAAATGTTGGCCCGGAAATTCAGTTCGCTCGGCAGAAGCATGTGCCCGCGGGTATGGCGCGCGAGAAACGCCACCTTGCGACCTGCAAGCGTCCCCAGAATATAAGCGTCCGAAGGATCTCCAAATGGAGTCTGCTGCTCGACCTCGTGCGCGTCGCTGAAACCCGGCATGTTGTACAATCCGCTGCCGCCGATAATGCCAATCTCTGCCTGCTGCAATTGCGCTCCTGATTGGGCTGGAAATGACTGCGGAACTGCCGATTATACAAGACGGAAACTCATGGCTTCGCGGGCGCGGCTTTCTCTTCCGGCCAGAAGTCCGCCTCCGCCCGCTTCGTCGTCTCGTCATCCAGACTTTCGCTGATCAGTACGGCATCGCCGCGGACTTCAATCATTACGACTCCCTCTTCCGTCAGCCAGGCATGCCGTCCGCGCAAGGTTCGCCAGGAATCCACCGGCGGCGCGTCGTCCGCAACTTTGCCATCCACTCCCAGCCCTTGCCGCTTCTGATACCGCTCGGCCAGCGATTTCGCATACACCGCCGCGAACTCCGCCGCTTTCGCCGCGCTCGACCAGCGGGAGACGTACAGCAACCCGATCGGCGCCGATTTGTTTCCCTTCGGCCTACCAGCAAAGTAATACCCGCC
Organism: Terriglobales bacterium; assembly: GCA_050012595.1. Classification (GTDB taxonomy): domain Bacteria; phylum Acidobacteriota; class Terriglobia; order Terriglobales; family Acidobacteriaceae; genus Acidiflorens. The sequence goes on along the minus strand of JBEKGW010000003.1, from coordinate 133,609 downwards.
GCGCCACTCCGGATACATCGCCCCAGCCTCATCGCGTCCCGCATATTGCTCAACCAACACATCAACGTCAAACTCTCCCATCGCGCCAATATCGAAGGGATCGTAGCCTTTAAAGTCTTTCTCCATGTCGATCATCTTCATGGGCTCCAGCTTCTCGTGCGCAAGGTAGGTCTCGGGCTCCATGATTTCGCGCGTCGTCTTCGGCGGATCCTTGAACGCGCCCGCATAAGCCAGCTCCTTTCCGCCCGCCTGCAAGAGCGCGGCGGTAAAGTCGAGTCCGTAGCGATACGGGAAGGTCAGCTCCTCTTTCAAGAAGATCGGAGCGTCGCGGAATGCCGGAGAATCCGCCGTCCCGACCAGCATGCTCTGCTTGAGCGCGTCGACAATCTGCGGCGATTCCAGCAGCGTCTTTCCGGTCGGCACCAGCGAATAGTCCAGCAGCACTACCATTGCTTGCCCCTCGACCACCGCCTGCCGCGCAGCCGATTCTTCGTCACCTTCGATGTCATTCGGACTTGGATCATCTCTTTTATTGTCAGACTCTTCCGCCGATCCTTTCATCCACTTCTCGATGCCGAACGATTGGTCCTGGAGGGCGTGCGTCAGCTCATGCGCCAGCACTGGCTTCTGCGACTCTACGTCCACCCAGTCCAGCAAATTCACGGTTTTTGTTTTGACGTCGTAGTATCCCGCCACTTGCTCGCGCAGCATCGTCACCAGAAATTTGGACAAGTCGAAGTTGCGTGGGATCAATCCAAACTTCTTTAGGACCGCCGACGACCGTTCCAGGCGCTTCGCGTCCTTGTCGTCCTTCATGCTCTTCTCGATGTAGGACTGCACCTCGTCGCGCTTGGTCAGCCTGCGCTTCACCTTGTGCTTGATCGGGAGGCCAGTGTCCTGGCTGGCAAACTGCAGGATTTCGTCCACCGAGCGGAAAAGTTCCTTCGCCTCTTTGGGCGAGACGGTGGTCTCCGCCGCAGGAGGATTCTGGGCGGGCGCGGTCTGCGGCTGATCGTGATTCTGAGCTTTACTTTGGTCTTGGACCTGGAGGCCAAGATTATCGACGTTCTTGTTGCCGGCTGGAGCTTGCGGCTGGTCTTGCGACCACGCTCCGCAAGCCAGCCATGCGAATAGCAGGACAACTACGGCGGACTTCCACAACTTCATGTTCCCTCTGTCTTGAAAGACTTCTGTCTTAGAAAAATGATCGGGTACGGCGGTTCTCATCGGCTAGCGACTCTTTGCGCTACCCACTCGCCCGCCTCGCGCGTCCCCAGCGTTCCGCCGATATCGGGCGTCGTTTTTTTCTGCCGCACGGCGTCGAGCACGGCGGCTTCGATCTTCTGCGCCTCGCTGGCCATTCCCAGATGCGTCAGCATCATGGCCGCAGTTAGAATCGCGCCGAATGGATTGGCAATATTCTTCCCCGCAATCGGCGGCGCCGAGCCATGCACGGGCTCGAACATCCCGATTTGCCCCAGTGAGGTGTGCCCCGGACGCAGATTGCCGCTCGCGGCCATCCCCAGCCCGCCCTGCAATCCGGCAGCGAGATCGCTGATAATGTCACCAAACATGTTGTTGGTGACAATGACATCCAACCCGCGCGGATCGCGCACCATCTGCATGGCGAGTGCGTCCACGTACATGTGCTGCGTCTCGATCTTTGAATTTGGACTTTGATACTCTGCGGCAACTTCTTTGAACGTGCGCTGCCACAGGCCCCCGGCGTGCGTCATGGCATTCGATTTATCGCACATCAGCACTCGCCGCCGGGGCGAGCCGTCCAGTTTCCGGTTGCTCGCGCAATACTCGAACGCGTAGCGGATGATGCGCTCGACACCCTTGCGCGTGTTGATGTCTTCCTGGATCGCAACTTCGTCCGGCGTTCCCTGCTTGAAAACTCCGCCGAGGTCGCCATAAACGCCTTCGGTGTTCTCGCGAATCACGACGAAATCGAGGTCTTTTGGTTCGATGCCTTTGAGCGGGCAAAGCGAAGCATCCAGCAGTCGCACCGGCCGGACATTGGCGTACAGGTCCAATTTGCAGCGCATGCCCAGCAGGATTTCCTTCGCGTGAATGTTAGAGGGCACGCGCGGATCGCCAAAAGCGCCTACAAGGATGGCATCAAAATCACGAGCCAATGCGGTGAAACCATCCGGCGGGACCGTAACTTTGTTGGCGAGATAGCGGTCGGCCCCCCAGTCGAACGATGTCAATTCGACGGCGGCGCCAGCGGCCTTGATGACCTTCACGGCTTGCGGAATCACTTCTTCCCCGATTCCGTCCCCGGCAATCACGGCAATCCGCTTCTTCTTTTTTATTGCGCTCACGCTCGCAACGTTAGCACAGGCGTGGACCATTATTAAACTCGCGACCTCATTTACCAGCCCGGTGGAGCGCCGGGCGTCCCCGCCGGCAGGACGGGCAAGGACGCCCGTCCCTCCATCATCAAACTGTCCACCGCGGCACGGCCCCCACGCTGCGACGTTTTGCACACAGGAATCATCTGCTCATGGTGGGAGTTCATAGTGAGAGGTCGTGCGCCGGTCGATCATGCCCGTTCGTTATAATTAAAGCTTGAACTTATGACTTCGACGACACTTCCTGGGGCGAACCCGACGGAGCAGAGCGGCGCGGTCGGCGCCACTGCGCCCGACTTCGGCGATACTCGCGCCGAGGTCCAGGCGTTGCTCACAGGCTGCGGCCTCTATGACCTGAGCTGGCGTGCCAAGATCGCGGTGACCGGCGGCGACCGCGTCCGCTGGCTGAACGGCATGGCCACGAACAACGTCCGCGATCTTGCGCCGGGCCACGGCGTCTATGCCTTTCTGCTGAACGCGCAGGGCCGCATTCAGGCGGATCTCTACGTCTTCCAGCGCGGCGACTCGCTGCTGGTGGATACGGAACTTAGGCAGCGAGAAAAAGTAATGCAGCTGTTCGATCACTACATCATCGCCGACGATGTTGAGATTGCCGACATCAGCGACAAACTCACCGCGCTCGGCGTGACCGGGCCGGAATCGCGAAATGTTCTCGAACGCGCCGGTATTGTCGTTCCCGATCTCGCACTCGCACATATGCAGTTCGCGGACGTTCGGTGGCAACATGCCGGGCAGCAGAAGACCATCACGCTATTGCGTTCGGGCGAGGAAGCGCGCGAGTCCTGGCAAATCTGGATTCCTCGCGAGCAGACCGGCGATCTTTGGGATGAACTGAAGAGCACGCTGCTCAAGGCGGGTGCGCGGCCCATCGGAACTACTGCGCTGAATCTTTTCCGCATCTCGCGTGGCATCCCGCAATTTGGCGAGGACATCCGCGAGCGCGATCTGCCGCAGGAAACCGGGCAGACGCGCGCGTTGAATTTCACCAAAGGATGCTATCTCGGTCAAGAGATCGTGGAGCGCATCCGCTCGCGCGGCGCAGTGCACCGGCAGTTCACCGCGTTCGCGGTTGAGGGCGCGCTGCCCGAACCGGGCGCGAAGGTTCTGGCCAGAGATAATGATAATAAAGAAGAGAAAGAAGTCGGCGAGATCACCAGCAGCGCCGTTTTGCCTCTACCCGGCGGAGATCGTCCAATCGCATTGGGTTATCTTCGACGCGAAGCTACTGGAAAAGATTTGCGCGCGGGAACGGCGAAGCTGAAACCGGCATCGCTGCCGATCGTGTGAATTTCGAGAAGAAATTCAAGAAACCTAAAGTTCGAGAACCAGGTAAATGATATGGCTCAAAAAAGACGAGAAGAAAGCGAATTCAAAGTAAGCGACAAGCGCTTGTTCACTTCCGAAGGAGAACTTCGCGATTCCACCGAAGAACAAGCGCCGCCTCCAGCCGCGGCGACGGCTGCGGCAACGGCGGTCCCGACGGCAGCTGCGGCGGTCGTGTCGACGAGTCCAGAAGCCGCGCCCACACCCGTGGTGCGCGCAACGGAAGCGGATATACCCGAACCGCCCACCGCCTCCGAGCAGCAGGCACAGCACGATGCCTACAAGCAGTCGTCGCGTGATCTCGATACGCGAGTCGAACTGAGCGGACATTCGGCGAAAGAACTCGAAATGAGTTTTGAGCGCTTCATGGCTTCGCTCTACATGACCGCCATGATGCAGCTCGGCCTGATGCACGAACAGGGCGGACAGCCCGGAGTGGACTTGATCGGCGCGCGGCAAACCATCGACACGCTCGGCATGATCGCCGAGAAAACCAAGGGCAATCTCACTCCGAAGGAGCAGGGATTCCTGCAGAACTGTCTCTATGAGCTGCGCATGGCCTACGTGGAAGTGACCAACGCTCTCGCCCATCCGCCGCAGGCGCCCGGCCCAATCACAGGTACAAACGGCTGATGCAAGCGACTCTGACGGTATTAGGCAGCGGCACATCGATGGGCGTACCAACCATCGGCTGCGACTGCGCCGTCTGCTGTTCCCAAGACCCGCGCGATCGCCGCACTCGTCCCTCGGTGATGATCAGCTACCGTGATCCTCACGACCATGCCCGCCACGTCCTGATTGACACCACGCCTGATTTTCGTGAGCAGGCGCTGCGTGAAAAGATCACGCAGCTCGATGCCGTGCTCTACACCCACACGCACGCCGACCACATCCTCGGCATCGACGATCTGCGCCCTCTGACTTATCGGCACAAACCGGGCAAGCTACCTCTTTATGCCACGCCGCGAGCCTGCGAATTCCTGCGCAACATGTTCCGCTACATTTTTGAAGCTGAGTACAAGTTTGGCGGACTGCCACTGGTGGAGTTGCATCCAATCGAATGCCCCGTCGAACTGTTCGGCGCGCGCTTCGAGCCGTTGACGGTGATTCACGGCGAAACCCCGATCCTTGGCTTCCGTTTCGGATCGGCCGCCTACCTGACCGATCACAGCGAGGTCCCGGCCGAAACGCTGGAGAAATTGCGGGACCTCGATATCCTGTTTCTGGACGCGCTGCGCTACAAGCCGCATCCCACGCATTCGACCGTCGAGCAGTCGCTGAAGATCGTGGACGCGGTGAAACCAAAGCGCACGTTTTTCACGCACATCTGCCACGACCTGCCGCACGAGGCGACCAATGCAGCGTTGCCGCCTGACGTGCGGCTGGCGTTTGACGGAATGAAATTGGAGTTTGAAATTTGAGAACTTGTTGAACCTATAAGTTGTCATCCCGAGCGACCGGGGCCCCCAGCCAGCCGCTTTTGCTGGCTGGGGTGGGGAGCGAGGGATCTGCACTTCTCTCGGCGACCTCGGCGTCTCGGCGGTGAAAAAGATTTCGGATGCTGACTTTCCATAAACTCGACGAAGTTCCCCGCGACTTCGGTCCAGCGCTCGTCAGCGTCGGTAACTTCGATGGCGTGCACCGCGCGCACCGGAATGTTCTGAATGAGATCGTGCGGCGAGCGAAAGCCGCGAACGCGCAGTCGGTGGTGGTCACCTTTGAGCCCCACCCCGCCCGCATCCTGCGTCCCGATCACAACCTGAAGCTGCTGACTCCGCTTCCCGAAAAACTGCGCCTGCTCGAAGCTACCGGCATTGACGCGGTTCTATTGCTCCCCTTCTCCCGCGATCTTTCGCTGATGACGCCGCACCAGTTTGCCCATGAGATTCTGAAGAAGCGACTGCATGCCCGTGAAGTTCACGAAGGCTACAACTTTCGCTTCGGGCACAAGGCAGCGGGAAACATCGAACTGCTGCGCGAGTTGGGCAAGGATAAAGAGATGGGATTTGAAGTGCACGATTATCCCGAGATGCGCCTGCGCGGCGAACGGGTTTCAAGCAGCCATATTCGCAAGTTGCTTTCTGAAGGCCGGGTCAGCCGCGCGCGCCACCTGCTGGGACGTCCGTTCAGCATTCTCTCCACCGCCGGCCGTGGACGCGGCTATGGGGCGAAATATACCGTCCCGACGATCAATCTGGCGCACTACGAAGAACTCGTCCCCAAGGATGGCGTGTACATCACCCGTACGCGAATCGGCAGCGGCAATAACAGCGACTGTTTCGATTCGGTCACGAACGTTGGAAATCGGCCTACATTTGGCGCTGATTCCTTTGCAATCGAAACGCACCTACTGAATTTTCATCCGCTCGAACTTTCGGCGGAGACCGAAGTCGAACCCCACTTCCTCGATCGCCTGCGCGATGAGATCAAATTCCCATCCGTCGAAGCGCTGAAAGAGCAGATCGGCCGGGATGTGCGAAAGGCACAGAAGTATCTGCGGCGGCTGGGCGCATAGGGGTTCGTGTCTAGCGGATTCAGCTTGGTCTAGGAATGAGGGGGGTGCCGGTGAAACTGGGCTATCCCGCAACCGCCTGCGTGATCACTGGCTGAACTGATCTTCATCGCCGACAAAAAAACGGAGTGAAGTTCTTTGCTCCCCAAAGTAGAATTTCTCTATGGCACCCTCTAAGAGCTATTTTCGCGAAAAGGGACAGCGCGCTGAGGCGATCATCCACAACCTCGCGACGAGGACCTTTCTGACCGACTGGTGCTATCCCAACCCCAAAAAACTGGACGGAAAGGAACTTTGCGATCTTCTGGTCGTATTCGACGATATTGCGATCATTTGGCAGATCAAAGATCTGAAGGTGGACGAAGCGGGACTTTACAAGGCAGCCGAAGTTGAGAAGAATCTCAGGCAGTTGTCGGGGGCTCAGCGGCACATGTTCGATCTCAAGGTGCCGATTGAACTTGAGAATCCGCGCCGCGGCAAAGAACTGTTCAATCCCGAAAAAATCAGGGCCGTCCATCTGGTTTCGGTGCTCATGGGTGAAGGGGAAGGCCCGTTTCCGTTTATGCAAACAACTAAGGACCGTTTGGTCCATGTTTTCACGCGGGAGTTCTCCGACACTCTTTTGTCAGAACTTGACACAGTGTCTGATTTTTGTGAATACCTCCGCAAGAAGGAGGCGATCGAGAAGAACAAAATGATTTTTGTGCTGGGTGGCGAGGAGAACCTGCTCGCCAAGTACCTGGAGCATGGCCGCAGCTTTTCATGGATGGATAACTACGACAACGTCGTGATCGACGACACCGTTTGGCCAGCGTTCTCGGCCAATCCACAATTCCTGGCGAAGAAACGAGAGAATGAAATCAGCTACGGCTGGGACAGCATTATTGACCGCGCTCACGATGGATCATCGGCAGAATACGAACGGGCAGCACGCGAACTCGCCCGCCCTGATCGCTTCAGTCGCCGCCTGTTGTCGAAGTCTTTTATGGAGGCCTACAAGCAATACCTAGACTCGCCCTTGCCGATTTTTCGTCGCATGATGCCGCTAGGCGACACAACCTATTGTTTTCTCTTTATGGAGGATGGAAACCAGCTGCCGAGGAAGCGACGCACAGCAATGCTTCAATGTATGTGCTTCGTTGCGCGAGGGCTTCCTCCGATGAACAAGCGTGTGATCGGTATTGCAACCGAGAGAGAGAACCGATCCTACGATTATTGCGTTCGCATCCAACCCCAGTGGAGGGCGGAAGACGAAACAACGAAGATTCAGATTCAGAAAGGTACTGGAATTTTCGTCCGTCCTAGACTGATGGTGGTTGGCGAGGACGAATATCCCAACGTGAGATGATCGCGAACGACTCTCGACTACTGACCAACGACCGCTTCTCACTCAATCGGCTCGACGACCAACTCCTCGCCCCGAGGCCGTTCCGGCAACTGGATCAGCACAATCGCTACCAGCACCAGAACGATGCCAACGGTCTGCATCGGACGCAGTAACTCGCCCAGTACAAGCGCCGCGATCACAATACTGAACACAGGCTCCAGGCAGCTGGTCACAATGGCGCGGGTCGGCTCCAGGTGTTGCAGCCCGGCGAAGTAACAGGAAAATGGCCCGAGCACGGAAACCAACGAAAACACCAGCATGAATCCCCACTGCTGCGGGCCATAGTGAGCAGCGACAATTTTCCACGGAGGATTTACGAAGAGCCAGAATGTTGAAGCGGCGACCAATACCCACAGCAGTACTTTCCAGCGGTCATAGCGCGCCAGCAATCTGTGTCCGCCGACGTTATAAAACGCAAAAGAAAAGGCAGCCAGCAGTGCAGCCGTGACTCCGACCGCGTCCAGGCGGAAACCGCCTGAGCCGACAAAGCCGACCGCCAGCGCGCAACCCGCCACGGCCAGCCCCACCGCCGCGCTTCTCCGCCACGAAGGCCGCTGCGCTCCGCGTGCCACGGTATAGAGCAGCACCCAAACCGGCGCGGTGTATTGCAGGATGATGGCCGTCGCTACGTTCGTCCTTTGAATCGCGAGGTAGTAGAAATAGTTCGACGCCGCGACTCCCAGAATTCCAAGCAGTAAAAACCGCACCAGGTCGCGCCCGGGAACCCGCAGCGCGGACGCTCCTCTCCGCGCCAGCAGCACGGGCAATAACACCGCCAGCGACAAGGTTGTACGGCTCTGCGACAGGATTAACGGATCGATCTTTTCTAGTGAGGCGCCTAGTGATGTTCCGAGCGACGCCCCGCCCGGCAGCAAATGGCCAGTGAATGCGGCGCGACCGAGCGTCGCCGAAATTCCCCACAGAAAGGCCGCAGTCCCGATATAGAAGTAACCCCGCAGGGGATGAGTGCCCGGCTTCACGAAACGTGCTCAATGGTGTAGGTGATCTTCGCAGTCTTCTCCAGCATGGCGGAAACCGAGCAGTACTTCTCTTTCGAAAGCCGGACCGCGTCTTCCATGGCTTTCTGCGACACTTTTCCCCGAACGAGATAGGTCAAGTGAATCGAGGTATAGACGGCGGGATAGCCGTCCGCTCTTTCGGCCTTAGCCCGCACTTCCAGCCCGGTGAACGGTTCGCGTTTCTTGCGGAGAATTCCCACCACGTCCGATGCGGTGCAACCGCACAAACCGAGCAACACTAACTCCATCGGAGTGTTGGCGGTTTTCTCGGCTGCGGTATCCATCACGATCGAGTGCCGCGACGTTGCCGAGCCCACGTATCGGTCTTTGTCCGTCCAATTTACTGAAGCTTCAATCATGGTGCCTCTCGCTGTTTCTAGTTGTCTAACCACGGAGCGACGGACGTCTCGCTCGTCCAACTGTATGAAGGCCGGCCGGGGACGCACGGCGCCCCACTATCTTTGTTAGCGGCGGTTATCCGTCATCGGTTCGGGATGAATCAGTACCCGGAACAGTTCCGGCGCGTCGTGTTTGAAGCGGATCTCGAGCGATGTCTGAACGTCGTGCACGCGCGAAAGCGGCATATCGTCGGGCAGCGTGCAGTGGCAGGAAACATACAGCCGCGCGCGCACCTTCTTGAACTGGAATTCGTGCACGTCCATCACCTCGGGAAACTCTTTCACAATATCCTTGAGCCGCTGTTCCAATTCCGGCTCGCGCACGATCTCCTCGCCCGTTTCAATCGTCGCCGGCTCACTCTCAATATGCGTAAGGATGGTCGCAATTTCCGGAATCTCGGTGCGCATCTCGGTTTCCAGCCGGGTAACTTCATCGTGCGCCTGTTTCATGCTGAGTTGTTCGTCGAGTTCCAGATGCTGTTCCACATGCAACTGCCCGTTCAGGTCCTGCACGCTGATGTCGTGCACATTGAAATTGTGGCGGGTCGCCACGGCGCGGATGCGGTCAAAAATATTTTCCGTGCGCCGGGCCCGCGGGACCGTGTGCACCATCACGTCAGCATCGGGCAAAACCTCGCGCACCCGCGACCTCACCGCATCCGACACCTGCTCGGAGCGCTGGAACGTGAAATTACGTTCCAGTCCCACCGAAACGTCGGCGAAGTAGCCGTTCCCGGCTTTCCGGAACCGGACTCGCTCCACTTCGAGCACGCCCTCGACGGTCCCGATCCGGTCGAGAATCTGGCTGCGCACGCCGGCTGGCGCGGCATCGAGCAGCGCATCCGCCGTTCTCCGCGCCAACCGCCAGCTCACGGAAATCACCACGCCCGCCACGAACAGTGCGGCAATCGGATCGGCCTGGCGCAGCCATCCCACGTGATAGCGGCGCCCCACCGCGACCAGCGCGAGGCCCAGGATCACTACCGAGCTCGACCAGATGTCGGTTGCAAAATGAAGCGCGTCAGCTTCCAGCGCCTGGCTGTCGTACTTCATCGCAATGCGCCCGAGCGCGCGCGAGCGCCAGGCGTCGACTGCGATCGACAGGAGCATGACCAGGAACGCAAGCACACTCGGCTCGATTTCCACGCTGTGGAAGAACAGCCGCCTGATCGCTTCATAAACGATCCAGACGCAGGTCATCAGCAGCAGACCGGTTTCGATGAAGGCCGAAAAATTCTCGAACTTGCCGTGTCCGTACTGGTGATCGGCGTCCGCCGGCTTGTCAGAGACCCGCACCGAAAAAAACGTCACCAGGGCCCCGACCAAATCCAATCCGGAGTGTGCAGCCTCCGATAAAATTCCGAGCGAGCCGGTCGCGATCCCCACAACAATTTTCAAAATGGTGATCACCAGAGCCGCCAGCACGGAGTTTCCGGCGACGGCCCGTTTTTCGCGGAGCATCGACGCGGAACTGAATAGGGCCCGAATTTCTGGCATAAACCTCATTATCGCTTTGGATTCGCCCGCCGCCAACCCCTTGCGCTCACCCCTTGCCCGGTCTGCGGCGGGACATGCTACGATGACATTCGTCGCAATTTCTCCCTGGAGGATCCTGATTCATGCGTTTCCAGTGCCTCGTGTGTCTCTTGCTCGCCGGCTTGGCCTACGGACAAGCTGCGCAACCGGCTACACCTCCCACCGCCGGAGCGAAGGCGGAACAGCGCGTTTCCACCACCCCCGATAAGGCCCCCGAAGTAAAAATTGGGCCCGATGATGCGGTGATCACGCTGAAAGGTTTCTGCGCCAATGCCACCCAACCGGGCGACGCCTGCAAAACCGTGATTACTCGCGCGCAATTTGAGAAGCTCGCCGAAGCGCTGCAGCCGGGGATGTCGCCGGCCATTCGTCGCCAGCTCGCAACGCGGTATCCGGCGGCATTGAAGATGTCGGCCGCGGCGGAAAAACGCGGCCTTGACAAAGGGCCCACGTTCGACGTGTTGATGAACTATTCGCGCGTGCAAATTCTTTCTCTGGAGCTGGCCGGCGCTCTGCGGGAAGATTCCGGCAAGGTTAGCGACGCCGATATCGAGAACTATTACAAGAAGAACCAAGCCTCATACGAGCAAGCTACCTTGGCTCGGATTGTGATTCCCCGCGCAAAACAAATCAAACCGCCGGTCGCCTCTCCGAAGGACGGGGAAAAGGCCGGGGCGAGCCCGACTGCGACGCAACCGCCGACCGCGGAGCAGCAGAAAGCTGCGGAAGAAGCGATGACGGAACTCGCTGCCGATCTCCGCGCCCGCGCGGTTAAGGGTGAAGACCCCGACGCCCTGCAGAAAGAGGCCTACGCCGTCGCTGGTCTTCCCGGCAATGCCCCTGGCACAAAGATGGAGAAGGAGCGTCGCAGCATGCTGCCTGCCGGCCATCAAGCGGTGATGGATTTGAAGCCCGGCGAAGTGTCTGAAGTGATCTTCGACCCCAACGGTGGGCACTTCATCTACAAGCTTGTCAGCAAGGAGACCTTATCTCTGGATACGGTAAAACCGGACATCCAGAAGATAATTTCCAGCCAGCGCTATCGCGACAGCATGCAGAGTTTTCAGGGCAATGTCGACCTGAACGATGCCTACTTCGGCCCCGCCCGAAATCCTGGCATGCCGCCACGCCCCATGGGAGCAAAGTCGTCTGCCCAACCGGCCGTAGACCCCGACTAAATGGAAACGGCAAAGCCAACCATCATTGTCACCGGCGTTTCGGGTAATCTTGGCCAACGGCTCCTGCCGCAGCTCTCGGATTACACGGTAGTGGGCATCGATGTCACGCCCCCCACCCACTCCCCGGTTGACCGCTTTGTGCCGCTCGACCTGGGAAGAGAAGAGTCCACCCGCGAGTTGCTCCTGCTGCTGCGCGAGTTGCAGTCTGCGTCTGTGGTGCACCTGGCGTTTGTAATCGATCCCCAGCGCTCAGGAGTTGTGGACGCCGACCGGATGTGGCGGATCAACGTGGCCGGCACAGCTCGGGTGATGGAAGCGATTGCCGAAGCCAACCGGAACGCTGCAAACACCATTCGGCAGTTTATTTTTCCCGGCAGCGTGTCGGCGTATGGCTCCGACCTGCCCGCACCGGTCACCGAAGACTCGCCGCTCGGCGCTCACACGCTGCCTTACGCGATCCACAAGAAAGAAAGCGATCTGGTCGTGCAGCAGCGCGCGCCTTCCCTGCGCGGATGCGGCGTCTTCATTCTGCGTCCCCACATTTTTGCCGGAGCCACTGTCGAAAATTACCTGATGGGAGCCTTCCGCGGAACGCCCAGCGGGAAGGGACCGCGCGCCGCGCGCATGCGCCAGTCGGCGAAACGCCTGCCCTGCATGCTTCCCTTCGGGCAGAAGTATCTGGACAACAAAATCCAGTTCGTCCACGTCGACGACATGGCCCGGCTGATCGCGTGGATATTGACGCGGGAACCGGAAGCGCAGCGGCTGACCATCCTGAACGTTGCCGGACGCGGCGATCCACTGACCTTCGCGCAGTGTATCGAACTGGCGCGCGTCAAATTGCTGCGAGTCCCGGGACGGTGGGGCATGCGCCGCGTTCTGCAGCTTTTGTGGGACTGGAACATCTCGGCGATTCCGCCGGACGCGGTCCCTTACATGACCGGCCAGTACATCATGAACACCGACCGGCTGAAGAAATTTCTCGGCGACGACTACGAGCGGGTGATTGAGAAAACGAATTTCGAGGCGTTCGCGGATTCGTTCCAGAAAAACTAAATGACAATTTGACTCTCTTTCACTCCCCGGTACAGCCCCGCAACGCCAAACGTGTAGGGGGTCCAGGATGCCTCGCGGAACCCGGCCTGATGCATGTGCCCGAGCATTTCCTCTGGCGCGGGAAAGCGCTCGACCGATGCCGGCAGGTACGCGTATGGACCTCTGACTCCCGAAAGCACCGTCCCGACCGCTGGAAGAACTTTCTTGAAGTAGACGCGGTAGCAGTGTCCGATCAAGCCGCCTGGTTGTCCGAAATCCAGGATGCCGCATTCTCCGCCGGGAGCGAGCACCCGTGCTATTTCACGCAATCCCGCGTCGTAGTCGGCCAAGTTTCTAAAACCGAATGCCGACGTCACCAGATTGAAATGTCCATCGGGAAACGGCAGCCGCAGCGCGTCCGCTTCGATCCAGCAGAGCGTCGCGCCGCTTCCCTTCTCCGCCGCCTTCGCCGCCGCGCGCTGCAGCATGGCGTGAGAAAAATCCACGCCCAGAATCTGCGCAGATCCCGAGTGCGCGCGCCTGCGCAAAGCGAACGTCATATCTCCGGTGCCGCAACAAAGATCCAGCACGCGAGCCTCGGGACGATTCAGAATGGCATCGAACTTGCGCGCCGTGCGCCACCACCACAACCGGTCGACGTTGAATGAAAGAACGTGATTCAGCAGGTCGTAGCGCGGCGCAATGGAGGTAAACATCTCCCGGACGGCCGCCGCCGCCGACTCGCGGTCTTGCGTGCCGGCGGGAGCCGCGCCTGCGATCCGCTGATTTATCTCTTGATTCATATGACGGTTGCCGGTGGAGAACCGGGCGTTCCCGCCCGGCCGCCATACTGCTGGGACCCTTCGACTTCGCTCAGGGCAGGCTCACGAGACGCCCGTCGCTCCACCAGATGTCGCAGTACTAATGCCGCGCCAGCTTTCGAATCTCGTCTACCGCCGAGCGCACGATTGCCTCCGGCACGTCGCGCGTGATCTCAACCTTGCCGATCTCCCGTGGCAGAATAAAGTGCACCACTCCCTGCCGCGTCTTCTTGTCGGAACGCAACCGCTTCAGGATGTTCGCGGTCTGCAACTTCATGCGCGGCAGCCTGCCAAAGCCAAGCACCGCGTCCGAAATGCGTCCCGCCGTCACACTATCCAGTTTGCGGGTGGAGAGCGCGATGTGCGTTGCCGCAATCATTCCCCACGCCACCGCCTCTCCGTGGAGCAACTGCGTGTAGCCTGTCTCGGCCTCCAGCGCGTGCCCGATCGTGTGGCCGAAGTTGAGCACTTGCCGCAAACCGCCTTCGCGTTCGTCGGCATTCACCACCGACGCCTTCAAGCGCACTGAATCGGCAATCACTTTCTCAACCAGCACGGGGTCGCGATCCAGAATCTCGCGGCGCCGGTCTTCAAACAGCCGGAACAGTCCCGGATCTCCGATAATGCCGCACTTCAGCGACTCGTACAGTCCGGCGTAGTATTCACGCGAAGGCAGCGTCTCCAGAACGGCGGGGTCGATCAGGACAGCGCGCGGCTGGTGAAAAGTCCCGAGCAGATTCTTCCCTGACACGAGGTTGACGCCCGTTTTCCCGCCGATCGCCGCATCCACCTGCGCCAGCACGGTCGTTGGCACCTGGATCACATCCACGCCGCGCATATAGATCGAAGCCAGAAACCCGGTCACGTCGCCGACCACGCCGCCGCCGAGCGCGATTAACGTTACCCCGCGATCTGCGCCCCGCTTTACCAGTTTCTCCGCCAGCTTTTCCAGTGTCGTCAGACGTTTTGAGCGTTCGCCATCGGGCATTTCGACTATGTCGGTTTCGACTCCCGAGGCCGACAGCGATTTCAGCAGGACTTTGGCCCAGCGCCGCCTTACGGGCGGGGCGGTGACCACAAACGCGCGGCGATTTTCAAGAATCTTGCCCAGGCATTCTCCGGCACGGGCGAGCAGGCCATTTTCGATAAGCACTTCATAGGATCGCGACGGCGTGGCGACTGGAATGCTAATCATGAACATTCATCATAGCGTATGGGCAAGCCGTGTCCTCGGGAATTGGGTAGCCCCTAATTCCGTGATGCTTGGCCATAAGCTTCGAGCGAACCGGTTGTCTTAGCTCGTAGCTCGCAGCCTACTTACGCTTCTTTTGCGGATTCACTAACGAGGCGAGGACGGAAGCTCCTAAAACAAAAAGCACGATCGTTAGCGCCCACCCGGTCGGAATGTTCACGTAGTGCGACCCCAGCATTTTGATCCCGATAAAAATCAGCACCACCGACAGTCCGTAATGAAGGTAACGAAACAGGTCCATCATTCCCGCCAGCGCAAAGTACATCGAGCGCAGACCGAGAATGGCGAATACATTCGACGTATAGGCAATAAATGGGTTCAGAGTGATGGCGAGCACCGCCGGGATCGAATCCACCGCCAGAAGAATATCGCCGGTCTCGATCATCAGTAGCACCACAAACAGCGGAGTAGCGTAAAGTCCGCTCCTTTCCTCTGAAAATCGCCGCGTAAAGAACTGCCCGTCCACATATTCTTTGGTCACGGGGAAAGCTCGGCGGAAGAGGCGCAGAACAGGATTTTTCTCGGGATGGATTTCGGTTTTGCCCTGCCGCAGCAGCTTGAGTCCCGAATAAACGAGCAGAGCTCCGAATGCATAGGTGATCCAACTGAAGCGCCGGATCAGGCCCACGCCCGCCACGATGAACACGCCCCGCATGACGAGCGCCCCGAGAATTCCCCAGGACAGCACCTTGTGCTGGTACTCTTCGGGCACCTTGAAATAGCGGAAGATGACAAGAAATACGAATAGGTTGTCGGCGCTGAGCGACAGCTCGATGACGTAGCCGGTCACGAATTGGAGCGCCTGCGCCCGCCCGTGCCAGAACAATACCAGCACCGCAAACGCGGCCGCCAGCGCGATCCAGACTCCCGACCAGGCAAGCGCTTCGCGAAAGCTGACGCGGTGGGAGCGGCGATTCAGCACGCCCAGGTCGAGCGCCAGCATCGCCACCACAAACAGGTTGAAAAGAATCCAGAAGACGAGCACAGGGAATCTTACGAGAATCAGGTGACAGGTGTCAGGTCTCGGGTGTCAGGAAAACCCTAGCCATCGGCAGCCAGCCTACGGTAAAGAGAAACAGCAGTTTTCCCTGAGACCTAGCACCTGAGACCTGAGACCTGCCACTCTACGACGGCGTCAGCCCATATTTCTCTTGCAGACGCCGCTCCATGGTGCGGAAGATCAGGCCGTCCACCATGTATCCGAGGATGATGATCAGGATCATCACCGCCATAACCTGGTTCATATCGCTCAGGTCGCGACCCATCATCAGTAACTGGCCCAGTCCGAGGCTGAGAAAAATCATTTCGGCTTGAATCAGCGAACGCCATGCGAACGCCCATCCTTGCTTCATCCCATTTACGACAAACGGCAAGCTCGCCGGCAACAGCACGGACCAGAAAAGACGGAAGCCGCTTGCTCCCAAATTGCGCCCAGCCATGCCATAGATTTTTGGCATCTGCTTGCGGCCGTCCTCCATCGCAATGGTCACCGAGAGCAGCGAACCCATGAGCACGACAAACAGGATGGCTTTTTCCGTCAGCCCAAACCAGAGGACGGCCAGCGGAATCCAGCAAATGCTCGGCAGAGATTGCAGACTCACCAGCAAACCGCCGAGAGTTTCTTCCAGGAACTTATTGCTCGACACGGCCAGGCCCAGGATCATGCCCAGCACTACCGATAAGCTGTAGCCAATGAGCATGCGCTTCATGGTGACCGCGATGCCAATCCAGAAGCTGTGGTCGGCAAAGCCGTCCCACAAGGCGTGTCCAACTCCCCACGGGGGAGGAAAAAGATACGGCGGCCAGATACGCAGTTTCGCTAAAAGGGCCCAGACGCCGAGAAGCGCGGAGTAGAAGATTACCTGCTTAGCGAATTTTTTCATCGGCGTACTCCTCTTCCAGGGACTTGTTAATCTCGTCGCGCAGGCATCCCAGAATGTTCCCCGCCGTACGTGCAACATCGGTTTGTTCCATGTGGCGTGGCCGCGGAAGGTTCACCGAAAATTCCTGCTTTACCCGCCCCGGACGAAACGTCAGCAACGCCACGCGATCGCCCAGCCTTACCGCTTCGCGCACATTGTGCGTAACGAAAATGATGGTGCGGCCGGTTTCGGCCCACAGGCGCTCCAACTCGTCGTGCAGCAGGTCGCGAGTCTGGGCGTCCAGCGCTCCAAATGGCTCGTCCATCAGCAGGACGTCGGGCTCGGTAGCCAGCGCTCGCGCCAATGCGACGCGCTGCCGCATGCCGCCCGAGAGTTGATGGATGTAGCTATCCCTGAACTTGGAAAGCTGAACCAGATGCAAATAGTGCTGCACCTTCTCCTCGCGCTCGGCTTGATTGATGTTCTTCATCTTCATGCCGAACTCGACGTTCCCGCCGACCGTCAGCCAGGGAAACAGGCCGAGTTCCTGGAAGATCAGGATGCGATCGGTCCCCGGCCCACTCACTGGCGTGCCATCCACCAGAATCTTCCCCGAGGTCTGCGGCTGCAGACCGGTGATCAAGTGTAACAACGTGGACTTGCCACATCCCGAAGGACCGACGATGCAAAGAAACTCTCCCGGCCTCACTTCCAGATTGATTCGGTCGAGCGCCAGTAAGCGCCCCCCAGAAGTCGTCTTGTAGCTCAGTGAGATTGCATCCAGGGCGACTTTCGGGACCACCACCTCAGCGACCGGGCGCCCCGGAAACATGGTTACCGAGGAAGCCGGTTTCCCGCGAAACACATTCGCGCGCACTCCGGTGCGCGAGCCAGTTGGGACCGCCGCGGGATACGCATTTTGAGGACTCGTGATCATTGGATTGCCTTCTTCCCTTTTTCTGCCAGGACCTGGTTCAAGAGCGAAAGATCGTACAGACTCGATAGATCCGGCATCTGGTGCCCCAGAAAACCCGCGTCAAATGCGGACTTGGCGGCATTCATCAGCGACCCGCGCAGCGGGTCATACGTCGCCGTCATACGCCCAAACGCTTCATCCAGCACAGCGTCAGGCAGCGCTTTTCCCGTCTCTTTCGCGATCTGCCGGTTGAGAAGTTTTTTTGCCTCGGGCAAATGCCCGTTGATCCAGTCGGTCAATTCCACATGCGCGCGGACCCAGTTCTTCACCAGATCGGGGCGTTCCTTCAGAAATTGCGTTCGGACGATCAGATGAGCTGTAATAAACTCACCGTTCGGCCAGAGCGTCCGCTCGTCCAGGAACAAGCGGCCATTCCCTTCCTTGATCAGCCGCGTCGCCCAGGGCTCGGGTGCCCAGGCGCCATCCAACTCTTTCTTAATGAACAGCGTCAGCTGGTCGGGATTCGCCAGCGGAATTACCTGCACGTCTCCGCCTTTGTCCGTAGATTTCATGCCGTGCGCTTTCAACCACGCGCGCAGCGCGACGTCCTGCGTGTTGCCCATCTGCGGGGAAGCGACCCTCTTGCCGTGAAAATCTTCCGGCTTCTGAATCCCAGAATCGCTGCGCACCACCAGCGCCGCTCCGCCACTGGTCGCACCCGCCACAATCCGCAGTGCTTCTCCATTGGAACGAACGTAGCCGGAGATAGCCGGGTTCGGCCCGATGTAGGTCATGTCAATCGCCCCCGCAAATAAGGCTTCAATCGCCGAAGGCCCCGCGTTGAAGCTCTTCCACTCAATCTTGACCTGCGGCCCCATCGCTTTCTCGAACCACCCGTTGTTCTTGCCAACCATCGCCTGAGGGTGCGTGAGATTGGGAAATGCGCCCACGCGAATCACGGTCTCGGCCCCGGCCAATGCACCCAGCAACAAAACCAAACAGGCGGAAGCTAAGAAATCTCGCTTAGCCATGGCTCTCGCCTTGCACCAACATCGGCAGCACACTGGGCTCGGATTTCTTCTTCCTGCTGGTCTTCCGGTTGCTGGTCTTCCTTTCGCTAGCGTGCGGACGGGAACCGGCCGCAGGCCCGCGGCTGATCAAGTCGGCCAGCGTCGTATTCTCCAGAATCCTGGCGGCCGCATCCCGCACTTCCAGGAACACCTTGTACAGGGCACTATGGTCCGCGTCGCGATCGATCAGAGCGCGCAACTGATCCGCATCCCCAAATGGCGCCAGCGGCCCGTCAATCAAACGGATGATTTCGCTCAACCGGATCTCCGATGGCGCTCGGCGCAACCGGTATCCGCCCTTGGCACCGCGCACGCTCTCCACGATGCGCGCGTTCTTCAGTTCCAGAAGAATCAGCTCCAGAAACTTTTCCGGCAGATTTTCTTCGTAGGCAATGTCGCGAATTCGGATCGCACCCTGGGTATAACGCCGGGTCAGCACCATCAGCGCTAGCAACGCATACAGCCCTTTTTGGGAAACCTTCATAATGCCTCGCCCCCGAGTATCCCTATGTTACTAATAGGCATTATAGAAAATGCAAACGCTCTGCCAAAGCACTAAATTTTCCGGCCTCGGCCGGCCCTGTGATTTCAGCACGTTAGCGCTGGAAGAGGGACTCGAAGAGGAGGCTCTAGTGCAAGGGTTTGCACTTTCGGAAGGTGGAACTTCCCTTGCCGGGCGCTGCTTTCAGAGTGGGAACCGCCTCAGCGCAAGCGCAGAATCTCGACCGTGATGTTATCCGGCCCCCCGCGTTCCCGAGCCAGTTCGATCAGCTGGCGCCCCGCTTGTTGCGCGCTATTGTTTTCCACTGCGTTAAGAATCTCCGAGTCGCGTACCTGCCCCCACAATCCGTCGCTGCAGATCAGGAGCACGTCCTTCGGGCGCAAAGGCTCCGGGTATCCGGGCGAGTCCATGACGAGATCGGGGTTCGTGCCTAAAGCTGCGGTCAGAATGTTCCGTTGCGGATGATGTTCGGCTTCTTCCGGGCTGATCATTCCCGCCTCAACCAGCCGCTCCACATAGGAGTGGTCGTGCGTTACGCGCTTAATCTGGCCGTCGCGGATCAGGTAGAGCCGGGTGTCACCAACATGCACGTAGTAGAGCGCGTCATATTGCGCATCCCCGTCCGCAACCCTGACAATCGCCGCCGCCGTGCAGGTCGTTCCCATGCCCCGCAGTTCCGGATGCGCAAAGCTGTATTGCCGGACTTGCTCGTGGGCTGCCTGCAAAGCCGCGACTAGCGCTTGCTGCGGGTCGTCGCCGCCAAAGTTGCGATAGACCGCCAGCAGCGTTTCCACCGCCAGCCGGCTCGCTTCCTGACCGCCTTCGTAGCCGCCCATGCCGTCCGCTACCACCGCCAGCCGCCCCTTGCGCAGGAACTCCCGGTCGTCCTCCGGCTCCCAATAACCGAAGGAATCCTCGTTATTCGTGCGCACGCAGCCGATGTCGGATTGGCTCGATACCTCAATTCCGGCGCGAACCTTCATCCGGGCACGGCTTCAATTGCGGGGATGACAAACATAGGCAATGATTGCATTCACGGGCAAGCTGAGGATTATAAAGGTTGCGGGCAGGACGCTCAAACAGGGGCTTAAAGCAATTGGTTTTGAAAGGGCCGGACAGCTCTTAAAAGGAGACGAGGACTGTAGCCAGGCAGCAGTCCTCGCGGATCAACAATCAAACGCCGGGCTACGGAGCCGACTGACCCGGACCACACAGCTCGTTCGGGTTGTTGTTGTCGCCCTCGGAGCCAAGATTGGGGTTACTGGGGTTGCCGACAGCCGACGCGATGCCAATGAACACCGGCTGGGACGTGATGCCTTGGTAGGTAGCCGTAACCACGTAGTCGCCGCTCAGGGCCCAGCTCGGGGTCGGGGCCGAGGTCGCCGGGGGGATGATCCCCGCAACATCGATCCACGTGCACTCGGCTGGTTCAATTGCGGTGAGCAGGCCAGTCGGGCTCAAGGTGACAGTGTTCGACTGCGGAGGCAGCAGTGCCCCGCCGAACGCGTTTAGGTCGTTGACCGGATCGGCGCTGATCTGGTAAGTAAGCCCCTCACCGTGAAGGACCACGAGTTTCCCGTTGCTGTAGTTCGCGGTCGCAACCAACTGCAACGTCCCGCCAATGCCCACCAAGTTAAAGAGCCCACCGGAACCCGACGCGGGCGTGAGCGTGATGGACTGCAAATGGTCGCTTGCTCCGCAGCCCAGCATGCTGAAAGCCAGCAATGCGCAAGCCAACGCGGTAAAGAGAGTTTTAGGATTCACCGCTAAGTACCTCCAAAAGGAAATCTTCCGCATCGTCGCAGCATCCGTCATCCGAGACAAGGTAACCAAAGTCACGGGACCGCCCCGGAGGTAAACCATTGCCCCGTCGCGTGGCCATTGTGGGAATCGCAGTGCAGGAGTGCCGCGGAAGTGCGATGCAGACGCCAGAGCCTCGTCTACAATCAGCCCATGTCCGATCAAATGCCCGATCAACCAGTGCCGCCGCAGCCCCCAACCGCGCCGATCACCGAGTTTCACATCGGCGACGAATTCGGAACCGCCAAGCGCAATCTTCCGCCCGCTGGAATTGTCCTGATCTGCATCGCTGCCGTCGCTGTAATCGTGGGAATCTTCGCTTTCAAGGAACGGCCGAAACCGCAGGGCGCGGGTTCGATCGATTTCGTGGCCGCGGCCGAAGTGCCCGGCCAGAACATGATCCTGACCGCCATCACCCTGACACTCCGCAATACGGCAGATAAACCGCTGTGGATTCACACCCTCAAAGCGCAGCTCACCACCGCCGACGACAAAACCTTCGACGATGACGCCGCCTCTGCGGTGGATCTCGACCGCTATTTCCAGGCGTTCCCGGCTTTGAAAGAAAGTTCCGCACCGCCGCTTTCGCCCGAAACCAAGCTGCTGGCCGGAGCCGAACAGAGAGGCACCATCATTGTCAGTTTCAAGGTCACCCGGGAAGCTTTCGATCAGCGCAAATCCCTGACGGTCACGATTCAACCCTATGACCAGGTGTTGCCCGTCGTATTGAAGTAATGCGGTGGAGCGCCCGGCTCTCCACTAACAATTCCCGCCTCACTCATTCTCGAGTTGCTTACGCGCTTGCGCAAGCGCGGCCTGTTGAGCGCCGCTTACCTTCGGATACTTCAAATTCATACGCTTCAACGCATCCACCACAGCGTGCGAGACCACCAACCGTGTGAACCACTTGTTATCCGCCGGCACAACATACCAGGGCGCGTGCTCACTGGCCGTGCGCCGGATCATATCCTCATACGCCTCCTGGTATGCGTCCCAGAATTGGCGTTCCTTAACATCGAACGAAGAAAACTTCCAGTTCTTGTCCGGCGTGTCGAGCCGTTCCATGAACCGGCGCTTCTGTTCCTTCTTTGAAAGGTTCAGGTAGCACTTCACCACCGCAATGCCGTTGCGTGTAAGGTAGCGCTCGAAAGTATTGATATCTTCAAAGCGCTCCTGCCAGATATGTTTCGTGACCAGCACCTTCGGCATTTTCTCGCTTTCCAGAAGCTCGGGGTGGATGCGCACCACCAGCACCTCTTCATAATACGACCGGTTGAAGATGCCGATCCGTCCTCGCCCCGGCACGCATTTCATGCAGCGCCACAGATAGCCGTGGTGCAATTCTTCCACCGAGGGCGCTTTAAATGACCACACTTGCACTCCTTGCGGATTCACGCCCGACATGACGTGCTTGATGGTTCCGTCTTTCCCGGCTGCGTCCATGGCCTGCAAAATCAACAGGAGGCCCCAACGGTCCTGCGCCGCGAGAATGTCTTGCAGGAGGCTCAGTTCTTGGACGCCATCCGCCAGCAGTTTCTTCGCGCGCGGCTTCAGTTCCGACCCAAGCCCGTGCGTATCCGCGGGATCGTAATCCTTGAGGGTGAAGTGTTTACCGTCTTCGATGCGGTAGCGCTTGAGCAGTTTGTCGATTTTCATAGCTTCACTCCATCTGACTCTCCCCGGTGTTGTGTCCTATAAATTCGCCCAACAAAATGCTCGGCTTTTACGGTTACCTCATATTCTTGCGATTGCGCGATGGCGGATCTCGTTCCAGGTAGAGGCACCGTTGGATGATAGCAAAACCGTGCCCCTGCGCTGAGGGCGCGCGATTCTAAGGCCGAAGGTCATTTGACTTCCCGTGACTTCCTGCGCAGAATAGAGGTAGTTCTTTGCAGGCCCATCCCACCAGTGGGGGCGTCACGGCTTCGACGGAGATGCTTGCGGCCAGGAGGCATGCCGGGGTGCACACACCCGTAATCGCGTGCAAAATGATAATTGCCAATCAACAGATGGCATACGCAGCCTAATTCGTTAGGCCGCCGTTCTCCGCAGCTTTGCCCGTGGGCTGCGAGCGAACGTCACACAGCGGGCTGCTCTTCTCGGCTACGTCTGGGCCGAGAGGCTAAGATTTCAGGCTAGCGCCACCGGTTTCTTGTCCGTTCTGAGCCGTTGTCGCGAACGTCCTGGGGTAATGCCCAGGGCATGAACCGGAACAAGCATGTAGTCTCTTGACCAGTAACATTTTCGGACGCGGGTTCAACTCCCGCCGCCTCCACCACTTCACCCCTTACAGATCAAGTGCTTACCTCTTCAGTTCGCCGCAAAACGCCGCATGACTCTGCGGTTTCTGCCCTCCGGCGCACATGTTCAGAGTACTAACACATGCTAGTGTATGATAACTAAAATAGCGATGTTAGGGAAAGCATTGATTTTATTCTGGATTTACTCCCGTAAAGTCTTGATTGTTTACGCAAAACTGCAATAACGCTCTCTTGCGGACCGACAGAACTTTGAACAGCAAATCCTTAGTTGGTGTAATCGCCTGGTTACGTAAACTACCCAAGACGCCTCTCCCAGCCTGGCTTTCCCGCTGGGGATTATTTCCGGTTTTGTCCGTGATCCGGGACCTAATCGCCAAGGCGACATGGCGGACCACATCTCCGGTTAACTCGTCTGCGGGGGGATTGTGCTGTTAAACATGATGCGCCAGAACTTCCACTCGCCATCGGCCTGCCTTTTGAAAATCCAAAGGTTCTTCAAGCTCATCTTTTCAACCCCGCCGCCCGACTTGGATGTTCGTGTGGCGCTGACTGTCGCTCGCGCAAACCCCCAATGCCCTGCCGCCTCAACCTCATCGTAAACCAGGCTGCATTTTTCTTCATAGGTCTCGGCGTAATCGTGGGAGAGACGACGGATCTCTTCTTTGCCAACGATGGAAGGGCGGCCGGGGGGCATGATAACTATATCGGGATGCATCGTTGCCATCCGCCTGTCCAGATCCTCAGCGTTTACTCCCGCGAAAAACTCTTCCCCTAGTTTCTTGATCGCCTTCACGTCATCGTCGGTTGTTGCATTCGTGTCCATGAGTCCTCCCCTCAGCCGGTAATATCCAGGGAAATGCTTCAACTTGGATGTATAACGTTAGCACTAACGCCTTGCCTACACTGACTCAAGTGGTGAAACATCGCGATTACGCTCATTGAGGTGGGCTGTGCAGAGTGAACCGTCTGATCGAGTGTACTTCCAGCCACACACCGCGATGATTCCGAGCACAGCGCCAAGCCACTGGCGCTCAACTATTGAGCGGCCGCACACAATTAGCGCGATAATCACTGCGATGACTTGCCACCCGATTGCCGCGCCGGGTTCCTTTTTCAGCAATGATTGTTTTCCCGCAGCGAACCAAAGGTAGGAAACCCCGATCCCGAGGAAAATCCAGTATTTGGCAGCCATCTCTGAGAGCGCAGTCATACTGCACACAATTATAGCGGGGCGTTCATGCCTCCCCTGTCAATTGGCGAAACATCGCCATTTCACTCACAATCCGGGTTCTGAGTGAAATCGCCCGGTTGCGTCAACTGACAACTCAAGCTAAAGTTGAGGCGAAAATGCCGACCCGGTTAGGACTCTCATGGATAACATACTGAGCACAGTCCGTGGCAAGGTCTTCATGCATCCGGTGACGAAGGAAGGCTATGGTCCAATTCGTATTCCTCCCTCTTCGACCAATTTCTCGACATTGGACGGCACATCGTTCGCCGCCCTCGCAGAAGACTCCGGTGGCAACTATTTCACGACCAGAGAAGATGGAGCGGTGTGGTTTTGGGATCATGAGACGGATGATCTAGTCTCTCTTGCAGGTTCAGTGTCGGAGTTCGTTACGCATTGCACAGATCCCGCGCCAGTGGAGTTGAATCCGCGTCAAGTGAAGTCTGTGTGGATAAATCCCGAGTTTGCCAAATCGCGTGGCATGAAAGTGCCCGAAGATGGCTGGGTCAAGAAGCCGTCCAAACCTAAATAGCGGCTAGTTGGCGAAACATCCCGATTACACTCAAAATCCTCCCCGGCAGGGGTTCTGAGTGAAATCGCCTATTCATAACAGCAACCAACTCCGCGTGGGGTGAAGGCACCCGTTTTCCGTGCAAAATACCTAGCATTTTCGACAAGAAAGCTGCGCTTTGAGACTTTCCGTTCTGCTGCTAGTTATCATGTAGTTTCGATCTCTAAAATTCATCCCGAACCTGCTCCTGCAAATGCTTCGATAAGGGTGTTGACATCACTTTCATCGTTGTAAGGGGCGAGCGAGATCCGAATGCGTCCGCCACGTGTACTGCAGACAATATTGTGACTACGAAGTCTTTCCACAATTGCTTGTACGCTTTCGCGAGCGCGGCCCAGTGAAATGATATGTGGAGACCCGGCAGGATCGCCAAGACCACGAAACGGCTGCCAACCATACTTGCTGGCATTGCTGACCAACATTGCTGCCAAACTCCGTGCATGTGCCTCAATGCGAGCTTCACCCAAGGACAACAACTGCTCAATTGCTACCACGAGACCCGCCATACAGACATACGACATTGTTGATAGCGTGTAGCGCCGCGCATCATTAGCTAGCGACAGAGAGGTTGCATCAAATCCAAAGGGGTCCGACGCGCCCATCCAACCCGTTAAAGGGGGGATTTGCTCAAGCAAGAGTGGCGACATGACTGCTAGCGCAACGCCTCCATGCCCACCAAGCCATTTGTAGCCGCTGGTAACGACGGCATCAGCATCCCACGCCGCTGCGTCCACCCGCGTCGCACCTGCCGCTTGCGTAGCGTCTACAATCAAACGTGCACCAACCTGGATAGTGCTTTGGCGCAGGCGAGAAATATCCACTACCGTACCCGTGGCGTATTGCACACTGCTCACCGCAACCACAGAAGTACTCTCATCAATGGCCTCAATGAGTGTATCGGTCAAATCGCACGTAGGCTGGTCATCAACAAAGCGCACCGTATGGTTTTTTAGAGTAGCCAGACGAAGCCACGGCCGAGTTATCGCAGGAAAGTCTGATGAAACGGCCAGAATTGTGCTCTTTAGTCTTGGCTGAAGCAACATCGGAAGCTGCCCCAAGATCTCACTTGCGCTGGCGACAATTGCGACTTGACTGGAATCGCAATGAAGTAATCGCGATGCGCGTTCGCGAAGCCTTTCGCAGTATGCCACCTCATCGCTGTCGGACATGTAGAGGTTGCCATGCCGAGCAACGTTGTCTATGAAAGTATGCATTGCGGTTACGGCAGGCTGACCGATCAATCCCAAGGATGCCTGATTCAAGTACGCACTTTGACGGAGGCTGGGATAATCCAATCGATCAAAAGGAGGGGAGATCATTACAGATTGACAACCTTCTTGTGAGCGAGTAGATCCTAAACTATTCTGCTTCAGCAGGAAAACCTCGGAAAAGAATCTCAACGGTCTGGCGCCTCTCTGACAACTGAACGAACGAAGAACTGTCGTAATATCCCAATTACACTCATTGACCCCCAGGCCGGTTTTGAGTCTTTGATCGGCAGCCCGTTCGTCCCACCTCGAACAGATCGGAGGGTGGGGCAGCTTGCAGGGACACTGGCGAGAATCCTTTTGAAGATCGGAATCTAGTTCCGCTTCTGAGCCGTCGTCTTCTTTGGCGCGGCCGCTGGCACGGCGTATTCGCCTTCCATACTCACCACTCCACCAGTCTCGTCCTCCGACGCCGTGTACGTGCCCTTGCCGCTAATCCCCTTCAGCTTTCCAGTTCCCCCTGTGAACACCCAAGTGCCTTTGACATGCTCAATCCAACTTTTCGACTTCCCGTCTTTCACAACGGCCCAATGGAAGCTCAGGTAGAACTTATCGCCGTTGTCCATATTGCCGACATAAGTTCCATTGGTTGAGGCTCGAGTGGGGCTGTTTTCTGAGAACGCAACGTATGTTCCATCCTTCGATTTTTCACCCATCATTTCCATCGGAGTCGACCACGGGCAAGTATTTTTCTCCAATGTCAACCTGTGTCCGGCCTGGTCCCCAGCTTCCGCCGTGCCGACCACCTCCGGCTTCGGGCACTGCATCTTGCCTGCAACTTTGGTCTGCGCCGCTACCGCCGACGCAAACAACAACGCCAGACCCACCGTGCTCACAATGTGTAGTTTCACCGAACCTCCCTCAAGATGACCGGCATTTCTTGCTCATTCGAGCACAATGACCGCGTTCTGTCAGTGAGTAGGGTCACATCTTTGATGTGTAGTGATCGCCAAGAGCCACAGCGCAGAGCCTGACCAGACCTTAACTGTTGTAACATCCCGATTACGATTACACTCATTGACCGGGGTCGGACCATTCTCAACGCCTGAACTTGGCAGCCGTTTACGGGATTTATCGCCAACTACGGATGTACAGACGGTCTAGCTGTCGATTTTGGTGTCGGGACTGGCACCCGGTCTCCACGTTACCAACAGAATTAGTCCGACCGCTAAGATCGTATCGACCACCCATAAGGGACCGTGAAAGTAATACAAAACAAGCCCCCACATTCCGACTGAGGTCGCACTCCCGAGACGCATGACATGTCCGGCTTTCCATCGGGTAAAGGGTGTCGACCTCGCCGAGGGCCGCTGAGGCCTAGTTGCAGCGCGAGTCACCCTCCGCTGGAATGTGAATCCGACAGCAGCGGACCAGATTGCTCCCACAATCATCAAGAACTGCGTGAGGTTTATTTCCCGACCGGCAGGTTCAAGGCTCCCAAGCACACCAAAATGCAGGAGGAGAATGCACGCGACAAGAAACAGTATGCAGCCGCCTTGGAAGAGACGAAGCTGGAGTTCAGGTTTGTCCATTTCTTGATTCTAGCGAAACGGACGAAGCGCCGCAGCGTAACTGCCGTAAACAGGCGTTTACACTCATTGAGAAACGAGGGTAACCCCAAACTCAGACATCGGAGGCCGCTGCAGGTCCGTGCGGATGTCTTGGGAGTTCTAACGTAATTTTGTCGCGGTGCGATTGCGATTACTGGATTGCTGTTTCGCCATCTCCAAAATGACGTCCCTTCGAGTCTTCGCTTTTGACAAATCCCCGGTGATTGGACTGGCGTTCGACAGAGCGGCTGGTGGAAAGTACAGTTCAATGGAATTCTGCGGAATGGTGATATCGAGTTGAACCACCTCGCTTTCGCCGGGTCCGTCGCCCACGTCAGTGTAAAGATTGTTCATTACCGGCGTGATCGCGGGAACGAGATCGAGTCCGACGGGACTGATGACGTTCATCGTCATGAGTCTTGGCGCACTCGGGACGGAAATGTCGTAAGCAAAAATGATTGCGGCGTCTCCTGCACCGACATAGGCCAACCCATTCTGATAGGCAAGCGTGAATGCGGTTAGGATCCCCGCAAAAGTATTCACAGTCGGGAACGGGTTCAAGAACGGAAGCTGTGTCTGACTCAAGACCTGAGGGCTCGAAGGGTTCGCGAGGTTCAGGATGATGATGCCGTCGCTGTCAGCCGCCAGGATCGCCAGCCCGGTGGCGGGAGCCAAAGCGTCCCAGACAGGAGCCCCTCCACTCGGTAGGTATTGAGACCGCATCGCAGGAGTGCTCGGATTCGAAATGTCGTAGACCAGCAAGCCGCTGGTTCCTGCCGCGACAAGCAAGAGTGTGCCCGACGATGACATTGTCGACGCCGCCGACATTGACGTGCTACTCAATTGGGTTGGTGATGCTGCATTGGTGACGTCGTAAACAATGAGTTGCCCGGCTGTCGTGCTCACATACAAATCATTGCCCACTAATGCCAAAGCACTGACGGAAACGGAGAGACTTCCGATTTCGACTGGAGCTGCGGGATTGGAAGCGTCGATGATCTTGAGGTAATTGGTGAGACCAAGGAAAACGGTTGTCCCTGAAACCTGAACGGCGGAAGGGTAGCTGTTTTGATAATAGAGGGAGCCTTCAAGAACAGGAGCGGTGCCGCTCACATCGAGACAGGCTAAACCCCCGACAGCCGCGTACAGAGACGCGGAATAAAGTGTTTGCTGATTGATAGCCTGAGCGAAGGTATAGGAAAACAAGCCTTGGGCCGACACAGTTGCCGGACCGCCGCTGGCAGAGACGTCGTAGACAGCGATTCCGCCGGTTCCGTCGGCAGTGTAGAAGGTATTGCTGTTTGCCCAGGCTGCATCGATCGGGTTAAAGATGTCCGAAGTTGGCAAATCCACTACATTTGCCTTCACGACCGGGAGAGTTGACGAATTGAGGTCGAGCACGACGTAATTTGCGGATGCGCCGTAGTTCTGGGTTCCCCCGGTTGCGAGCAATTCATTGCCTTCCGTTCCCCAAATAAAGCTCAACGGGTTGGGAACAGTGCCAACCTGAACAGGCGTCACGTTCGAGATGTCGTAAACGAAAGAATTTGCGAACAATAGGTTTCCGACTACCTGCAAGTAGCACTGATCCTCGGGTGGACCTGAAAAGGTCGAAACGATGGTCGAGACCAGTGTTGCCGGAGACTGCGAAATGTCATAGGTCGAGATGAAGAGCATCGGTGTGTTGTTGACACTGCCGAGCCAGCACGCATATATGGTGTTCTGATTGCCGGAGACGTCTACAAAATCATTCACACCGCCCTGGGATGGTTCGGGCAGAGTATAGCTGGTGTGAACCGGGTTGCCGTTGGTGAAGTCGAAGACGTCGACCGGCACGGAGGTCGGATTATTTGTCACAGGCGCCCCGGTAGCTAGATAGAGAACTCCGTTATTGAACGTCGAATTGTTAGACGACGGAACCGGAACAATCTCGGTGAGGGTGGGTACTTGCGTGGCCAGGCTGTACACAACCAGATTGCTCAAATCGAGGCTGAATAGAGTATTGCCGTAACTATAGAGTTGCGCGGGGGAGTTTGTCGCAGACTCGCCCGCATCGATCCAGAGCGGGGCGTCGGGATTGGTGATGTCGTAGACGTTCAACGCCTCATATGAAGGCGTCAACGAGGAGGGATTACCGATGCTGATTGTATAAGCGCGATTGCCATTGACGGCAACCGATTTTACAAATCTGGCTTCGGGTGGGTTGGAATTTTCGGAATTCTTGAAGTCAGCGTAGTCGTAGATGCGATTTACCAAACCGGGGAAAGCCCCCGAAACCGCAACGCCTGCTTGCTCCGTGGTCGAGCCACTCTGAGCTTGCACAGGAACGTAACCGGCTGCAGCAGTCGCGGTCGGTGCCGTGTACACTCCCGCCGAGTTGATCGCGCCGCCGCCAGCAAGGAGTGACCATGTTGGCGAAAGCGTGGAACTACCTTGAACAGCCTCTAACTGCAGCGTGTCGCCGAGGCCAACAATCGGGTCTGTCGGCGTGATCAGGAATGGCAGGATACGCAGGAGCACTGTGTCGCAGGAATCGGTGCCTTTCAGGCAGCCCGTGACGTGAGTGTAGCTTTCGTTTGAAACCGATGGCGCGGTGAACAGACCGGATGAGTTGATAGTTCCAGAATCCGACGTCCACGTTACGACATTCGGGATGGTCGCCCCCAAGAGAACATATTGGAACTGTGCCGTTTCACCGGAGGAGAGATCCTTATTTGGGGCGTGCAGCAGCAGGTTGGGCAGCCGGGTGAACGGGACGGAGTTGCTTTGTACGGTCGATGCGCCGGATCCCGGCTGCGGCGGGACGCTCATGTAGACCGGCCCCGAAGTGGCCCCAAACG
Organism: Terriglobales bacterium; assembly: GCA_050012595.1. Taxonomy (GTDB): domain Bacteria; phylum Acidobacteriota; class Terriglobia; order Terriglobales; family Acidobacteriaceae; genus Acidiflorens. The sequence continues at coordinate 102,899 of JBEKGW010000003.1, read as the reverse complement.
GAACCGCGACCGTGAGACCAGTGGCGGTTTGCACCGACGCGGAGACGCTCGTACCATTCACGCCGGAGAAAATCATTTGTGGCGTTTCAATTAGGTTGATGTTAAACGTCGCATCGATGGTTAGCACATCGCCCGCGCTCCCCGAACTCGGCGTGATTGAGTTGAGCACCACCTCAGCACCAACGACCGTCGCTGTAGAACTCCCGGATATTGTCGGGTCCTGGACGCTTGTAGCTGTAATAGTGACATTGCTTGGGTTGGGCACCGTTGCGGGAGCCGTGTACTGCCCCGCAGAAATCATTCCATATGTGTTGTTGCCGCCAGTGACGCCGTTCACTGACCAGGTGACAGCATTGTTAAACGCGCCAGTGCCAGTAACCTGTGCAGTGAACAACTGAGTTTGCCTGATGGGGACTTGAGCCGTTATGGGGCTGACGCTAACAGAAGTAACTGCCGACGAAGCCACGACCGTTATCGTCGATTTCCCTGATATTGTCGGGGCCTGGACGCTCGTGGCTGTGATGGTGACGTTGCTCGGGTTGGGCGCTGTCGCGGGAGCCGTGTATTCTCCCCCGACAATCGTTCCGTATGTGCTATTACCGCCAGTGACGCCGTTCACCGACCAGGTGACCGCATCGTTAAACGCGCCAGTGCCGGCGACTTGTGCAGTGAACGATTGACTTTGCCCGGTGGAGACTTGAGCTGTTGCGGGGCTGACGCTAACAGAAGTAACTTCAGAGGACGCCGTCCCGGAACCGTTGCCACCTCCACAGCCAGAGAAACCCAGGGTAAGGAGTACGATGCTAATGAGCGTGATTGCGGAGCGAAGTGACATAAGTAAAGTTGGCTAACACGGTAACACGCTTGACAGCAGCATAATTTAGCATGAGCCGGAGTTGTACAAGCGGGAATTATGTATGAGCCCTGTGGCGGAGGTTGGCGTGAACAGGCGATTACACTCATTGACCTGGTGCGGTCGGACCAGGGAGTTTCTGCCTTGGTGTTGGCCACGTCATTTTTTCGCCGCAACTTCGCCGCAAAACTAATGCTTTTTAGGGGTTTCGCGGTGGATTTATCCGGCCTAAGTGGCTTGGGAATCAACGGGCCATTCTAGTTTGACGCGGGTTCGAATCCCGCCGTCTCCACCATTCCATCTAAGATTCTGGAAGACCCTTATAGTTTATTGGTGAATTGCAGAGTTCATGCAGTTGAGAGATCAAACTTTCCTCCTGATCCCTCAAAATGCGCTTCGATTTCTTCTAAGGTTTTTCCTTTCGTTTCCGGCAGGAACACTGCGGCCGTGATGAAGTAGATCACGGTGCAGGCGGCAAAGCCAAAAAACATGGTCGAGTAACCATGCTTGCCGACGGTTGGCAGGAACATGGCGGCGATGGTCGTCGAAACCGCCTGGTTAATCAACAGAGCGATGCTCATGCCGTTGGAGCGAATCCGGGTCGGCATCAACTCCGAAAGCGCCAGCCATACGCACACTCCGGGACCGATCGCGAAAAACGCCATGAAAACGAACAGGCTGATCGCGACCAGCCAACCATTGTGCGTGGTCGCCACGGGAGTAATCAGTGCATTGTCAATTTTCAGCAAAGCCTTGCGCGACGCATCGAGATTGCTGAACGGATTCGAGAAAAACGCGACTACTTTATTGGCGGGCACGCAGCTCTCGCGTGTGATCGCTATGGGCTTGGCTGACTTGTCATCGGAGCGCGCAACCTTGGTGGCGGCGCGGAAATCTCCATACGAATAAATGACGACCAGCGATGTGGGCCGGTTGCCGATCGCCTTGCCAGCGTCCCCATTCGCAGCGAGGAGCGCATCCGCAGCCTTCTCGTCATAAAGGAGCGTGACCTTCTGGTCGGCGTCGACCATGGACTGAACCGCGGCCCGAGAATCCACGCGCAGCCTTTCCGTCCGGCGGAATAGTATGCCGGTGCAGAGGAGCGACACGATAATGCCCGCGCTGCCGACCGACAGCAGGAACTTGCGTCCCTTACGGTCCACCAGCAGGACGCCGCCAATGGTCATGAGGAAATTCACGACCGTGAAAAGAACATAGCCCCAGTGCGCCTGGACATCGGAGAGACCGCTCTGCAAAAGAATGTTGGTGTTGTAGCCAATGATGGAGTTGACTCCGGTGGCCTGGTTGCAAGCGAGAATCACGCAGGCCAGGACAAACGGAATTACGTATTTGCGGCGCAAAAGCGATCCTTGTGCGTTCACCCCTTGAACCTTCACCCCGGAGATATTCTCCCCGCTTGAGGCCTTGGCCTTTTCAGCAGCGGCAGCTTGCTCCATTTCCGCAAGCTCGACGTCGGCTTGCTGGTTTGTGCGAGAGCGGAGAAGCGCGGCGCAGGCGGCATCCCGTTTCCCGCGGCGAAACAACCAGCGCGGGGACTCCGACACCATGAGGCTACCGATCACGAACAAAATGCCGGGTGGCAGCGAAACCCAGAAAATGCTGCGCCAGACCGTGTCTTTGAAGGCGAAGAGTTTTGCGGGGTCGCCCAGCCTTGACACCTCTTCGACGCGAATACTGAAGAACATGCCAACGACGGCCGCGGTCACGATGCCGAGTGTCAGCAGCCATTGGAAGATGCCCGTCCCCTTGCCGCGGTTCGATGCCGCCAGGCACTCCGCCAGATACAGCGGGACAACGACACCGATCAGGCCGGCGCTGATGCCCTGTAACAGGCGGCCAAGAACCAACGACTCATAGCCATGCGAGAGCGCAATGATGGGAATGCTGCAGACAAACAGCAATCCGCTGAGCATCATCAGAGGTTTGCGCCCGATCCAGTCGGCCAGCGCGCCCGCAAACAGGGTTGAGATCACGCTGCCGAGCAGCACGGCAGCGACGACGATCGAAAGCTGGCCGGCATTCAACCCGGAGGTGGCCTCCAGATAGGGCAAAGCTCCCGCAATGATGCCGACATCCACGCCGTAGAGCAATCCGCCAAGTCCTGCTACCAGCAGGAGGAAGCGGTTGTAGCCAGCTTTTTCGTTGCTTGCCACAGTGGCAGCCCCTTTCGCCCTTCGCAGCCCAGGCCAGAAATTCGTTTCTCTCGAAATATTACATGGTTGTCTGATCAATCTCCCGCACCCGCAACCGCGCCGCCGGAGATACATACGCAGCCGAATGACGAGCGCTCGCAATAATAATGAAGAGGTGAATCTTATCCGACACGCCATGGCTTGTGGTCGCGCCAAACCTGTATCGAGTTCCGGCGGGCGGATGCAGCTTCGCTCCGCGCGACGAGTGCTGATTTAGAACGGAAAACCCGATTCAGGTTCCCGCACCGGGAATGGCAAGAAGGATATCTCCCAACGAACTCGTAACCCCAACCAGCAGAAAGACAAGCACGAATCCAGGAAGCACGGCAGTGATGGCAGGGGAAGTGCAATGGAAGACATAGGCAGTTACTCCAAAATGTGAACGTTCTAACCAACCTCGCTAAGCGGGGCTAGCGAAGCTTCACTCGAACGGAAACGCAAATCATGCAGACAGGCTTGGCAAGACAACCAGCACGGGAACAGAGGATGGATGGGCTGGCAGCCGCTCAGGACTTCTCTGCGAACTGGTTTGCCGCCTACACCCATTCGCATCACGAAAAACGCGTGGCCTCGCACTTTGGCGAGCGCCAGATGGAAGCTTTCTTGCCCCTCTATGCAACGCGCCACCGCTGGAAGAACCGTTGTGAGGTGAACCTCGAGCTGCCGCTTTTTCCAAATTACGTGTTTGTGCGCATCGATCCCCGGGAGCGCGTGCGCGTACTCGAAGTGCCGGGTGTGGTGTCGCTGGTTGGTTTTGGACGAACTCTCGCGCCGCTCCCCGATTTTGAAATCGAGGCACTCCGCTCCGGTCTGGGACAGCGGAAAATTGAGCCCCACCCCTACCTCGTCATCGGGAAGCGGGTCCGCATCAAGGCCGGCCCCATGATGGGGATGGAAGGCGTACTGGTCCGCAAGAAAAACAACTTTCGGGTTGTGCTCGCCTTGGACGTGATCATGCAAAGCGTGGCGGTGGAGGTCGATGCGGACGACTTGGAAACGCCGGCGAAGCCCGCTCGGCGAGTCGTCCTGCCGCCCGACTTCGCCGGCCAGCCCCACCCGCAAACCCAAGCGTGCAGGCCGCTCTAGATCATGCTTTTCCTTGACAAATCCTGGTGGGACAAATTCCGCTGGCATGCTTGCCCGCCTGTGGCCGTGGCTCTGCTCTTCGGTGTAGCGGGAAACCCGGGCTGGGCATCCAATCCGGAAACTCCGAAACCCTGTACCAGCCAGAGTGCCAGCCAAACTAGCAGCCCGAGTACCGGGCAAAGTATCCGCCAAAAAGAAGAAAGCCATTCCGCGGAGTCACCCGGAGCGGATCCCGCTGAAAAAGATCGACCGGAAAAGAAAAGCGTGGCGGCCGGTTTCTGCCTGGCGTACTTCGCGCAAAATCTCGTATCGGATCAGAAGACGATCTGGACCACTCCCCTGCATCTGCATGCCCTGCATGGCGAAGACAAAAACTGGCTTGTGCCCTTCGCAGCTGGCACCCTGGGCCTGGTGGCGGCCGACCGCGACATCATGCGGCATTTCGGAAGCTCGCCCCTTGCCCACAGCAACAGTTTCAGCAACTACGGGCTGGCGGCCATGATTGCGAGCGCTGCCGGCTTGTACCTGCGCGGGGAAACCACCAGCGACGACGACAGCCGCGAGACCGGCTTTCTGGCCGGGGAAGCGGCGGTGAACAGTTTGATCGTGGCTGAGGCCATGAAGCTGGCTTTCCGGAGAGCGCGCCCGAACGCCCCGAACGCTGGCCGCTTTGGAGCCGGAGGCTCCTCGTTTCCATCGGAACATGCCCTCGCCGCATGGTCGATCGCCAGCGTCATCGCCCACGAATATCCCGGACCGTTGACCAAACTACTGGCCTACGGCGCGGCCTCGGGAATCACCGATGCGCTGGACGTCTTGAAAGCCGTCCTCACCGGGTCGCTCGCGTTCCTTTTCATCGTGCGCTATGGGTTGGGACTGAAAGTCTTTCCGCTCTCGATCTATGCTCTGGAGGCGTCGATCACCTTTACCCTCTTAACCGGGATACGCATACTCTCGCGCATGCTTGCGGAAACCGTGCGGCGAGACTCGACCTCGAAACGTTTACTCCTGGTGGGTGCGGGACATGCCGCCCAGATGATCATCCGCGAAACCCAGGAAGTGGAGACCGGCTATCGGGTGATCGGCTGTGTCGATGACCATCCACTGAAGAAGGGGCTACGGGTTCTGGGCGTGCCTGTGCTTGGCCCGGTCGAGGCTCTGGCGAAAGTAGTCCGCAAGCAAAGAATCGACGAAGTCCTGATTGCGATTCCATCGGCCACCCGGACCGAGAGGCTCCGTCTGGTGGAAATCTGTAAGCAGGCGAGCGCTGCCTTCCGAACCGTACCCGAAATGGCGGAATTGATCGCGGGTCAAGTCACACTGCAGCAGGTCCGAGAAGTTTCACTCGCGGATCTTCTTGGGCGTAAACCGATCGCTCTCGACCTGGAATCGGCGCGCGAGCATATTCGGGACCGCGTGGTCATGGTGACTGGCGCTGCGGGATCCATCGGCTCCGAACTGTGCCGGCAAATCAGGACCTATGAACCGAAACTTCTTTTGTGCGTCGATCAGAATGAAACCGGGATCTTTCACTTGCAGCACCAGCTTACCCAGTGCGGGAGCGACGAGCGGAAGGTGTTTTGCGTCGCCGACTTCTCGAACCCGGAGCGCATGCGGAAGCTATTCCTGAGGTACGGTGTCGAGATCGTTTTCCATGCCGCCGCGTACAAACACGTGCCCGTCATGGAAGCCAATGTGGAAGAGGCGGTCAGCAACAACGTGTTCGGACTGCTGGCGTTGCTGAACGTGGCGCAGAGTTCGAATTGCGCGGCCTTCGTGATGATTTCGTCCGATAAGGCGGTGAACCCAACGAACGTCATGGGCTGCACCAAGCGGGTGGGAGAATTGATTCTCGCAGCCTGGCCCGGGGAACGGCTGCGCTCGGTGTCGGTCCGGTTCGGCAATGTCCTCGGATCGAACGGCAGCGTGATTCCGCTCTTCCAGGAACAAATCCGTCAAAACCAGCCCATCACCATCACTCACCCGGAGATAACCCGCTTTTTCATGACCATCTCCGAAGCCGTCAGCCTGGTGTTGCAGGGCTTCGCGATCGGCCGGAACGGCGACATCCTTGTGCTCGACATGGGGGAACCGGTTCGCATCGCGGAGTTGGCGAAAACCCTGGTTCGCCTCTCCGGCAAATCCTGCCAGGAGTTCAAGTTCATTGGCCTCCGTCCGGGCGAAAAACTCTTCGAGGAGCTCTTCTATCCCGACGAGCGGGTCTTCCCGAGCGGCTGTGAAAAGATAGCCTATACGGAAAGTGTAAGGCTCGCCTGGCCGGCATTGAAGCATGGTCTTGACGAACTCCATGTCGCGATGTCGCTCGGCAAGCGAGCCTCCATTCTGGCCCATCTCAAGCAGATCGTGCCGCAATTCACCTACGCGGGCTCGGATCAGGCCGGGAGCATGGAGAATATGCCGTTAACCCCGAGCGCGTCCAAGGCGCAACCAGAAACCTCCGCGCTTGTGGCTATGCCACGATCGCGAAATCGACCCTGGCCGGTGAACCCATGGTTGGGACCGGCGGACAGCGGTCCTGGGGACTAATTCCATTCTGTTAGCGTTTGTCATCTTACAGGCAATTGCCTGGCTCTTGGTGTGCGCCCGATTCCCTGCTCGGGGCCAACATTGTTAGGCCGACATGGTTAGGCCGACATCGTTAGGCCAATCTCGTCGGGCATGGGCGGCGGCTGGAGATCCAGATAATGCCGGGCGGACACATCACGCAACCACTGCGCCACGGTTTCCGGGATGATGTCCCGCTGCGGCGTGCCCAGCATTTCGTAACCAACCATGAATTTTTTTATCGTCGCCGAACGCAGCAGGGGTGGCTAGAAATGCGCGTGCAAGTGAGATTCGAATCTTCGTTTCAGAGCATGGAGGCGATTCTCGACTGCCGGATTCGTGCTATTCATGAAGACTCACCGCAAGCTCAGTTCCTGTTCGCGGTCCTATTTGACGATACGGCTCTTGAGGGTCTTGTCCGCCGAGCGCCCCGCCGCTGATCGCGCCGCCAGCGCTCCACGGCGCGCAAGCAGGAGCATTCCCGCACCGAACATCAGCATTACAATTCCCCACCATAAGTTGACATCGATACCGAGCGAATGACGCGTGTACATTTCGCTGCCTCGCGTCGCCGCTCCATATCCACCCACGAGCAAACCGAACACACTGAACATCATGCCGATGGGCAATCTGATATCGAATCCCATGTCCTCGGATTCTACCTCTTGCGGCCGCAACTGGCTGTCAGCCCGAGCAGTCACTTGCGTGTCGTTTACCTCAACATCCGTGCAAGCGGAATCCGCGGGCACGAGCAGCGTATGAATCTGATGTCGACCATGCAACCGGGCCCTGATACGCTAAATGGAAACTAACTATTTGAATGACAAATAAAGTACGCTCTTTTTGACGATCTAATTTGAAAGAACAGGGAGGTGAAAATGGCTCAAACGGTGCTGGTCGGAGTGAAGTCCGGCGGTTACAAGACAATCGTCTACGTCATCTGCTCGGTGGCCGCACTGGGCGGGCTGCTGTTCGGCCTCGATCAGGGATTTATCGCGAACTCGCTCGAAACGATCCAGCGGCACTATCACCTCAGCGTCCAGGGCGGAGAGCACTACTCGTCCATCCTGGCGACCGGCGGCATCGTCGGGGCGCTGCTCGCTGGCCTCTTCGCGCGCTTCCTCGGGCGCAAGCGGAGTCTACTCCTTGCCGGCTTCATCTTCACCGCGGCCTCAGCGCTCTCGGCGCTACTTCCGCCGCTGCCGGTGCTCTCCGCCTGCCGCTTTGCCCTCGGCTTCGGGGTCGGGGTCGCATCCTTCGTCGTTCCCCTTTTCTTGTCCGAAACGGCCCCAGCATCCATCCGTGGCTCGATGGGTACGCTCTTTCAGTTGATGATCACCATCGGCATATTCCTGATCTCGCTCACCAACGTCTTCATCGCCCGAGCCTTCATGAACCCGGGCACCTCTCTGCCGCTCATGTTCCTGACGATCACGTTGTTCGCGGCACTCATGTTCCTGGGCGGCTTCATTCTCCCCGAGAGCCCGCGCTGGCTGATGCTTAAGGGGCGGAGGGAGGAGGCGATCGTCGTGCTGCGCCGCACGCTGAATACACAGCACGAAATCGACCTCGAGATCGAGGAGATCGAGCAGGCGCTGCACGGACCGCAGGGCGCGGGTGTCGCGATCGTCATGCGCGGATACTTTATCAAGGTGCTGATGGTGGGCGTGCTTTTGCAGGTTTTCCAGCAACTCGTTGGCATCAACATGATGATCTACTACTCACCAACGATTTTCGGTTACGCGGGCATGAAGGGATTGCTCGCGGCGATGACTGTTCCGACGGTGAACATGCTCTTCACCTTCCCAGCGATCCACCTGGTCGAGAAGTGGGGACGCAAGAAGCTGCTCTACGTGGGCGCGATAGCAATGCTCGTCACCATGATCGCCGCAGGCGTCGCTTTCCAGGCAATTGGCTCCGTCTCCAACCCCGCAATGATTGGCGGCACGCCGAAGGCAGTGCTGCTCGCATCGGCGATCCTCTACATCTTTGGCTTTGCCGTCTCTTGGGGGCCGGTCGTCTGGCTCGTGTGTTCCGAAATCTTCCCGATCGAGGGCCGCGAAATCGGGATGACGATCACGACCATGGTCAACTGGACCTTCGCCGGTCTCGTAATGGCGAACGCTCTCTCCTTTATGCAAGCGCATGGGAACGCGTCGATCTTCTACGTGTTCGCAGTCTTCTGCGCTCTCGCGGTCGCTTTCGTAGCTCTGTTTGTGCCCGAGACAAAGGGGATCACTCTCGAAGAGATGGAGTTCAACCTCAAGAACGGCGTCCGACTTCGCGACCTCGGCAATCGCGTAACCGGACAGACCAAGCTGGGTGCGACCCCATAAAGAGCCCTTGATCGCGCTCGTGTTTGTACAGTGCACGCAAAACGTTGTCAAGAAGGCGATCAGTGATCGGTGAGCGCCTCGAAGCGCCAAAAAAGAAAAGTAAAAAGTCCCGGAGCGACATCCCGGGACTTTTGCCTTTTTTAGCGCTTCGCGTTTTGAACGGTCTAGTGCGAAATGGCGGCGAACAGCGGCGAGCTCATCAGTGACTGGAACTTCTGGTCGTCGCTCTTGAAGTGGATTTGCAGGTTCGAGCCGTCGGAATCGACGGTGGCGGCGTCAAGGGCAATCTTTTCAATCGGGCTGGCATTCATCTTCTTGTAAAGCATGACACCCTTGACGAGGGTGGAAAGTGTCGCCGCCGTCATCGAGTCGGCCGTTTGAACGCTTAGATCGAAATTCACCCCGGTGGCGAAGTTCATGGTGTAGCGAGAAGCCAGAATGCGCTTCTTGAGGCTATCGAAGTCGGCGGCCTTGGCAGCATCGCCCATCACCGAGAACATCATGGCCTGGGTTCCCTGCTGGTCGAGGATGCTCCACAGCGGCGCACTATCAACGGCGGCCATCTGGTCCGTCATCACCGAATTGGAATCGAGCGAGGGGCGTTTGCCGTCGCGAGTATCGAGTGCGCTGTGCAATGAGGCCTCGGGGCCGAAAGCCAGCGTGTTGTCGTCGAGGAAGGTCATCACTAGACCGTTATCCATCGGGTAAACGCTGGTGGTGCCGTATTTGGTGGGCGCGATTTTCTTGAGCTTCATCTTCTTCAGGACGACTTTGGCGGAGAACGATCCCTGCGCCACGCCGATGGTTTGAATGCCCTTCTTCTCCGTACGGAAAGAAGCGAAATTGAGCTGGTCGAGATCGTGGTCGGCGTCAATGCCGATGCCTTTCAGCGCGGTCTCAAGCTCCTTCAGGTTGTCGGGCAGGACTTGTTGTTTGAGCACCTGCGCGGTGGGCGAATCCTTGAGCGCCCGGTAGTCGACGCCGATCAGTTGCTGAATTTCAGAAGGCACCATGGAGCGCGCCGACGATGCAATCGGAATGGCGTAGCCGGCCGTTGCGCACAGAAGCACTACCGCAAAACACAAATTCTTCATAGAAATCCTCAAAACGACGCCCTCAAAACGAAGTTCTCAACGTGGGTCTGCAGAGTTTAGATGCAAACCGCAAACCATACGTTGGCAATCTTTCGTGGTGTCTGGAACTCTTGATATTCTACCTTAGTGCCTAATTCGCGGAACAGGACCGTAACTGAAGTGCGAGTTCCCGCTTGGTCTTAGAACGATGGAATCGGGGTAGTTTGCGTGGAAAGCAAAGCCGGGCTGTGGGTGTTCGAGTGCGCTTTTAACGGCTGGGTTTGCGAGGCGCAGGGCTACTGCCGGCGGGGACTTCTTTCCCTGCCTCATTCGATGCCTGGACCAAGCGGAGGATCAAGTCCAGCGCCTTGAGGTGATCTGCAAGGGACGGGGTCGGCTTGCTTGGTTTGCTTTTCAGATAGCCATAGTTCTCGACGGGTGATTCTACTGCCTGTGTTGTGTCGATGTTCACATAGACTTCACCGAGTAGCCCCGCCGTGTTGATTTCTGCGAATGAGTCCTCCGGAATTCTGATTTCGTAGGTTGTAGCTAGTACCATCTCGACCTCCGCTGGGCAATTCTTGTTCTGCGGATTGGCTCGAACGCTGCGGACGGTCCCCACATCGACTCCAGCAATCCGAACTGCAGCGCCCGACCGAAGCCCAACCGCATCTTCGAAGCAAGACTTGATGTCATGGCGGAAAAAACGCAGTGGGTTAATAAACAAACTGCCGATGGCCGCCACTCCAACGACAACGATCATCGCGAGGATGAGCTTTCTCATCAACCGTGGCCTTTCAGCGCCGCTGCGCGCTTCCGCGTCTCATTAACGAAAGCGGCGTCTTTCAGCGAATCGAGGTTGATCTCGACATTCGCGAGCGCGCCTTCGAGGGCGGCTTTTGCCAGGGCAATCGCTGTCGTCAAGTCAGATTTCATGTTCGGGTTGGTGATCGGCTTCAGCTTGGTGGCGATCTCGGCCACCTCGACTGCTTTTTCGGCGACTGCTAGAGGAACGCTGGTCGCTTGTTTGAGCGCGGCGCTGATCGCGGCGTCCCCATCTGAACTCTCCTTGGCCGACTTGTAGGCCTTCATGACCACGTTGTAAGACTCGGCGTCGGCGTCGATTGCGGACTTGAGTTCCTCGCGAAGTTGGCTAAGCCGGGCGATCGCTTCGCTGAGCTGACTTTCGTACTGCAGGTACGCTTTCTTGCCGCGTGACATGGACGCGACCATGCTTGCCAGTCCAGCGGCCATGGCGCCGCTGGCGGCGGCGGCGCTGCCTCCTCCGGGAGTCGCGGTGGGAGCGGCCAGTTGTTCGATGAAGGGCTCGATGCCGGCGCGCAGGCCGCCCACGGCTAGCTTTCCTCCCATCACCGCGCTCAGGCGATTTTCGAGGATGAGCGAGGAATCAAAATTTTCGACTTGCAAAAACCATTCCGCGGCTTGTTCCAAAGCCCGCTTTGGAATCAGGCCGACGATCTCGCTTGAAACCGGGATGACGCCGTAGCGCGCGGCTTCGCGTTTCACGAATTCAAAAACGCGATGGATGGGAGTCTGCTCGAAGTCGGTCAGGTTCATCGAGACCTGGGCCATGCCACGCACCAGGAATCCGGCGCCCTTGACGAAGCGCAGGCCACCGCCCGAAAAGCGCACGGCTTTCGCAATCTTCTTGGCGATCTCGACGTCGGGCGTATTCAGAAAAACGTTGTAGGCGATCAGAAACTTGCGCGCGCCGACGACGGTTGCGCCCGCCGTGGGATGCACGCGGGGCTCGCCGAAATCAGGCTTGCGCGCGGGATTCGTCGCGATGTCGGCACGGATGCCTTCGAACTGACCACGGCGAATATTCTCCAGGTTCTGCCGTTCGGGCGTGGCCGCGGCCGCTTCATAAAGGTAGACCGGAATCTGGAAACGTTTTGCGATCTCGGCTCCTACGTGGCGCGCCATGGCGACGCAGTCTTCGATGGTGACGCCGTCAATCGGGATAAAGGGCACAACATCGGCTGCGCCCATGCGCGGGTGCGCGCCCTGATGCTTGGTGAGATCGATCAACTCGGCGGCCTTCCCTACCCCGCGAATGGCCGCCTCCTGGATGGCTTTACGCTCGCCGACCAGGGTGATGACCGAGCGGTTGTGGTCGGAATCCATCTCGCGGTCGAGAAGATAGACGCCGGGGATTTTCATGGCTTCGATAATGGCATCGACTTTGGCCGGGTCGCGGCCTTCCGAAAAATTAGGTACGCATTCGACAAGAGTGCTGGGCATGGCCTGAAGGATAACGGGCGGCGGATGGATGAGGCAACTCGTGCCGTGACTGCGGTGGAGGGACGGGCGTCTCGCCCGTCCAGGCCGGGCGAAGCCCGGCAGACTGCCCAGGCCGCAGCAATCCTGGGTTCGCTAAAAGATCCCGCGCATGGGAGCCATGTATCATGCGGATGTATGATGCGTAAAACCGCTTCATCACACCCAACAATTGGCGTGTTTGACTCAGGAGTTGGCGGCCTCACTGTACTGCGCGCGCTGGTCGAGCAAATTCCCGACGCCGCCTATCTCTACTTCGGCGACACGGCCCGCCTTCCCTACGGATCGAAATCAGCGTCCACCGTCGCGCATTACGCGGTCGGGGCGGTGCGCTTTTTGCAAAATCAGGGAGCGGAGCTGCTGGTGATTGCCTGCAACACGGCAACCGCGCTGGCGCTCGACGAGATCAAGGCGGCGGCGGACATCGAAGTGATCGGCGTCGTTGAACCGGGAGCGGAAGCTGCGGCGGCGGCCAGCCGGAAACGAAAGGTGGTCGTTATCGGCACGGAGGCGACCATCAGCAGCCATGCCTACCGGCGGGCGCTCGAAGCCTGGGGGGTCGCCGCGCGCGAGAAGGCTTGTCCTCTGTTGGTGCCGCTGGTGGAAGAGGGTTGGGTGGAACATCCGGTGACTGAGCAAGTGGCAAGGATTTATTTGTCGGAAGCGTTTTCGCGCGTTCCTTCGGAAGACGCGGGCAATTTTGATGCCGACGTGCTGGTGCTCGGCTGCACACACTATCCGCTGATCAAGCCCCTGTTGCGGCGAGTGGCGCCGGAGCACGTCACGATCGTGGACTCGGCCGATTCGACTGCGCAGGCAGTGGCGCGTCAACTGGGGTGCCCAGTAACTGGGGCGCCCAGTAAAGATCGAGCCGCTGCCGTCCTCAGCTCAGACGATGCGCGCGCGGCGCGGAGAGGCGATCCCGAGTTCAAGTTCTTTGCCACGGATTCAGCGGAGAAATTCAGGAAGATGGGAACGCGCTTTCTGGGCCTTCCGGTGGAAGATGTGCTGCATGTGGATTTGAAGGAATAGGCGGAAGCCGTGCTGCGCACGGCTTGCCAGCTTCAGTACAGATGGAAATTGACTTCGATGTTAACCTGCACCGCGACCGGCTTGCCATCTTTCAGGGCCGGCTCAAAGCGCCAGTTTTTTACCGCTTCGATGGCCTTTTCATCCAAGCCTAATCCTAGAGTCCGCACCACTCGGATGTCGCGCGGTTTACCGTCCGGACCGACCACCAGCCACAACACGACTACACCCATGTGCTTAACCTTGCGGGCTTCCTCCGAGTACTCAGGGTCCGGGGCATAAATCGCCTTCGGAGCGGAAACCCCACCGCCCACGCGGAACGCTCCACCACCGGTGCCGCCGCCATGACCAGGACCATATCCGGGACCTTCGCCCGAACCGACGCCGCCGCCGCTACCGGAGCCAATGCCGCCGCCATAGCCAGTTCCATTCGAAGCCACGGTCGGCAGATGCGACATCGGATCACCCAGGTCGGGCATGTTCGGCTGCTGCAGGTGAATATCGGGAGGAACCACGATGGTCGGGGCGACTGCCAGTTTCGGGTCCAGATTACGTATCACTGCCGCGGGTGGAGTGATCTGCTGCATAGACTGTTTGGGCAAACGGCCCTGCGAGGCCTGCAACTTGTCGCGATCGCCACCACCGCCGCCGCCGCCGCTCTGCGTCTTCGAAGGCGGCAGAACGGGAAGGTCATCGGGCGCGATCAACAAAACCGTTTCCTTCGGTTTGGCGACGTCGACGATCTTCCGTCCCAGGTAGGTCCCAGCGATGATCAGGGCCACGGCCAGCACGTGGATGACGGTTGAGCCGAAGGCTCCGCGCCGCTTGTAGTTGTAGAATCCCCAGATGTCGCGCACCGGGACGGGCTTTGATGTCAGGACCAGCGGAGGGAGTTTTTTGGGGAAGAAGAAGTCGTCAATATTGCGGAACAGGGATTTCCACAGAGGCTCGTCCAGAGCCTGATCATTCAGGAGAAGATGCAGCTCCGGTTCGGAACCGAGCGTTTGCGGATTCTGCGCTGTTTCAAGTTCTGGCATATTTTCCCGAGCAGTAGCCCCAGTTCACGGTAACGGGAGCCGCTGACTTAGATGCGCTAGCGCTCCCCAAAGCTTGTAAAAAAGATCGCTTGTAAAACGAACGAACCTTACCGGCCCCCTGTTTCCCAATCAAATTAGATGCGCGCAGGCTTCGATCTATTGAAAATTGTACACGCTTTTCCCGGACGGGAAACAGTACTTTTTAAATTCGTTCCCCAGCGGGGCAACCCCTTAGACGTGTCCTTCTGCGCTCCCTATATAATGAAAAGATTCAACCAGTTGGGAGAACCTTGCGAGTGCCGACGGACCTGAAATCCACCATCAATTTGCCCAAAACCGGCTTCCCCATGAAGGCCGGGCTGCCCCAGAATGAGCCCAAAATATTAGCTCGATGGGAGGAGCAGCGGATCTACGACCGCATCCGCGAAGTGCGTAAGGGCGCACCAACCTATGTGCTGCACGATGGACCTCCATACGCCAACGGGCCCATCCATCTGGGGACAGCGATGAATAAATGCCTGAAGGACTTCATCGTGAAGTCGAAGAACATGGCCGGCTTCGATTCGCCCTATGTTCCGGGCTGGGACTGCCACGGGCTGCCGATCGAAATCAAAGTGGACCAGATGCTGGGCGGCAAGAAACTGCAGATGGCTGCGGTCGATGTGCGCAGCGAATGCCGGAAATACGCCGAAAAGTTTCTCGATCTGCAGCGCTCCCAGTTCAAGCGCATTGGCGTGTTCGGCCGCTTTGACCGCCCGTATTCGACGATGACGCCGCAATACGAAGCGGCAGTGCTCGACATTCTTTATCGCTTTCTGGAGAACGACTTCGTCTACAAGGGATTGCGTTCGGTGTACTGGTGCGTGTTTGACGAGACGGCATTAGCTGAGGCCGAAGTCGAGTACGAGAACCACACCAGCCCGACGGTGTGGGTGAAGTATCCGTTCGCGGGCGATCCGGCTTCGCTCGATGCGGCGCTGAAGGGCAAGAACGTTTCCACCATCATCTGGACCACAACTCCCTGGACGCTGCCGGCGTCGATGGCGGTGGCGTTTCATCCCGACGAAGAATACGTTGCGCTTGAAGCGGGCGACGACGTATTCATAGTCGGTGCCCGGCTCGCCGCAGTTGTGCAAGAGAAAACTGGGCTGCAAACGGCGCGCGAGATCGCCCGCTTTCCCGGCCGCAAGCTGGAATATGCCGACTTCCGGCATCCGTTTCTGGATCGCAAAGTCGTCGGCGTGCTCGCGGATTACGTCACCATGGACCAGGGCACGGGTGTGGTGCACACCGCTCCCGCGCACGGCGCCGAAGACTTCATCACCGGGCAGAAATACCAGATCGATCCCACCTGCAACGTGGATAAAGCGGGCATCATGCGCCACGGCCTGCCGGAGTATGAGGGCAAGCGCGTTTTCGATGCCAATGCTCCAATCGTCGAGCTGTTGAAGACGCGCGGCGTGCTGATGCATACCGAGAAAATGGAGCATTCGTATCCCCATTGCTGGCGCTGTCACAATCCGGTCATCTTCCGCGCGACCGAGCAGTGGTTCATCGGCATGGATACGCCCATGAAGTCCGGAGCAACGAAGGGCGGCTCTTCCAGGGAAAAGACCACGGGCGAAACCATGCGGAGCCGCGCGCTGGAGGAGATCGCCAAGGTGAAGTGGGACCCGGCCTGGGGCGAAGAACGCATCTCGAACATGATCGCTACGCGCCCCGACTGGTGTATCTCGCGGCAACGGATTTGGGGTGTCCCGATTGCGGTGTTTCTCTGCGACCACTGTGGCAAGCCGGTGAACGATCCGCACATCAACCGGAAGGTGGTGCAGTTCGTTTCGCAGCATGGCGCCGACGCGTGGTACACGCCGGAAGCGGACACGATTCTTGCCGATTTTCAACATAGCGGCCACAAGTGTGCCCACTGCGGAGAAACGAAGTTCAAGAAGGAAACCGACATTCTCGACGTGTGGTTCGAGTCGGGATCGAGTCACGCCGCCGTGCTCGGCCACGAACCGAACCTGCCCTGGCCCGCCGATCTTTATCTCGAAGGCGGTGACCAGCACCGCGGATGGTTCCATTCTTCCCTGCTCTGCGCCATCGGCTACGAAGGCAGCGCTCCCTATCGCATGGTCGCAACCAGCGGATGGACGCTCGACGAGCAGGGCCGCGCCCAGTCGAAGTCGCTCGGCAATACGGTCGATCCGGTCGAAATCGCCGATACGCTGGGCGGCGAAATCGTGCGCATGTGGGTAGCCTCAGTCGACTTCCGCGAAGATGTCGCCTGCTCGCCAAAAATCATGCAGCGGGTCGCGGGAATCTATCGCGACATCCGCAACACGTTTCGCTTCATTCTAGGAAATCTCGATGGATTCGATCCGGTAAAAGACGCGGTCGCATTTGACGAGTTGCAGCCGATCGATCAATACATGCTGCGGCAGGCCGTGGAAGTCTCGGCGGATGTGCAGCGCTCGTATGAAGAATTCGTGTTTCACAAGATTTATCAGCGCATCAACAATTTCTGCGGGGTGGAACTGAGCGCTTTTTATTTCGACGTGTTGAAAGACCGGCTCTACACTTCCGCGCGCAAATCGGTGTCGCGGCGCGCGGCGCAAACTGCGATCTGGCGCATCGGCGAAGCGCTGGTGCGGCTGCTGGCGCCGATCACGAGCTTCACTTGCGAAGAAGTCTGGCAGTACTTGCCACCAGTTGAGGGAAGACTGGAGAGTGTGCATCTGACGACCTTCCCGGAGGCGGCAGACTTGCTGGGGACGAACGAAGCTGCAATCGCGGCCGATCCGAAACAAGCCGGCTCCAATCAGAATGAAGACTGGAAGACAGTGCTAGCCGTGCGCGAATCGGTGTTGAAGGCGCTGGAAGAGGCGCGCAACCAAAAACTGATTGGAGGCAATCTGCAGGCGCAAGTTACTTTGACCGCGGTTGATCCGGTGTTCTCCGTGCTGGAGCGCTTTAAGAACGATTTGCGTTACTTCTTTATCGTCTCCGCCGTCGAACTAAAAAAGGGAGCGGGGAATGGCGACGTGCCGGTTGTGGTCCAGGTGAGCAAAGCTTCCGGCGAGAAGTGCGAGCGCTGTTGGAATTTCTCCATCCACGTGGGCGAGGACAAGAACTATCCCACGGTGTGCGAGCGCTGTAGCGCCGTGCTCCAGGAAATTAGCGGGGAAATTGAAGGGGCGTGACCGCGACTTCCGCAAACACGATAAGCTATGGCTAAGAGCCCGTGGTGAAAGTCGGGGAGCGGTATACGAGCGACACCTTTCATGAATTGTCATCCCGAGCGAAGCGAGGGATCTGCATTTTGCAGCGAACTGCAGATCCCTCGCTTCGCTCGGGATGACAATATCCTTGGAGGGTTGATGGGCGGGGCCTCACCTTCACCTCAGGTTGCCTATAACAAAAGAAATTTTCTTGGGTCATGCGCAAATACCATTTCCTGATCGCGTTGTTCGTCGTCGTTCTCGATCGCGCCACCAAGTGGACGATCGAGCACCGGCTATCCTTGCATGACAGCATCCCGATCATTCCTGGATTTTTTCGCATCATCCACGCAGAAAACCCGGGCGCTGCGTTTGGCATTTTTGCGGATTCTCCCTCGCAATGGAAAGTCGGCCTGCTGATTTTGTTTTCTATAGTGGCGCTGCTGATCGTCTCTGCGCTGCTCTGGAAAAACAGCCACCGCATGACCTCCACTGGAATCGGGCTGGCGTTGATTCTGGGCGGTGCGGTCGGCAATTTGTGGGACCGCCTCGTCAGCCGGCACGTGGTGGATTTTCTGCTCTTCTATATAGGCCCACACCAGTGGCCGGCCTTCAACGTCGCCGACAGCGCCATTGTGGTAGGAGCGGGGTTGCTGGTGTTTGAGATCGTGTTTACCAAGTCGCCCAGCCAACAGTCGGCCTAGGTTTTGATCGTGTGGGGACGGGCGGGTTTTGATCGTGTAGGGACGGGCGCCTCGCGAGCCTGCCCTGAGCGAAGCCGAAGGGTCCAAGGCGAGCGTAGCTCGCCAGGTGCCTGTGCTCACCGCAATGTGGATCGCTACGGCGTCCCGTAGAGCTGTCGGTACACATTCGCATTCCGCAGAATGGCTTGCACATATTCGCGGGTTTCGGTGAAGGGGATGGACTCGACGAACTCCTGCGGATCCCGGTAGTGGCCCTGTCCCAGCCAGTCTCCTACACGGTCGGTGCCGGCATTGTAGGCGGCCAGCGCGTACTCGAACTGTCCGTTGTACTTGTCGACCATTTCTTTGAAGTAGCGGGTGCCGAGTTCGAGGTTCACGGCCGGCGTATAAAGTTGCGGTGCGCTGTATCCCTTGAGCTTGACTTGTTTCGCAACACTTTTGCCGGTCTTCGGCAGAAGCTGCATCAGCCCGACGGCATTGGCGCGGGAGAGCGCCAGCGCATTGAACTCTGATTCCTGCCGGATTAGCGATGCGACCAGATAGGGATCCAGGCCGTTGAGCACCGAATATTTGCGCAGATCGGTCCAATAGGCTTTGGGGAAAAGCGCTTCCCAGTAGGGGCGCGGCAGGTCGGGAATGTCGACGGCGAAATAGTTGGGCGTGGTGCGCTTCATGATCTCAATGCCGCGATCGTAGCGGCCGCCGTCCTGATACACGCGCGCCATCTCCGGCGGCGCCCAGCTTCCGCCGTCTTCTTCCTGGCTCGCGGCAGCCTGCAACTCGCGCACCGCAGCATCGGCAAGCCCGCCATTCGAGAGCAGACGCGCCCGTGCGACGCGCAGGTTGTCGTCGGGAGGATCGGTTGCGGTAATTTTTCCCGCGGAAAGCGAGGAGACGCGGTCGAGCAGTGCGAAGTGTTGCGGGGGTTCGGTTGGCCGGTCTCCGCTCGGCAAATCTTTCATCGGCAATGCCTTCAGGCGTTGCCGTCCGAATTCCGCGTAGTAGTAGTTGCGAAAGCGATCGGAGAGTTTCTGATAAAACGCCCGCGCCATGACCGGGTTGCCCTCTTCTTCGGCGAGACGCGCACGCCAGTAGAGCGCGGCGGGAATTTCCGCGGAATCGGGATAGAGCGCGATTTGATTTTCGAAACCTTGCCGGGCCTCATCGGTTCGGCCTTGCCGGAAGGCGAGCCACGCAGCCTTCCAGTGCGCGTAGGGCGCATGCCTGCCGTTGGGAAAGCGCTCCTGCAACTCGCGGAAGTAGTCGATGGCGCGATCATAGTCGCGCTTCAGCAGGTACATGTTCCCGGCCGAATAGAGCGCTTGTTCAAGCCACGGACTGGCCGGACCAAATTGCCGCAAATCGTTCAGCGTGCGTTGCACGGCTTCTTCATCGCTGGTGGAGTGCGCGGTCTCACTCAGCAGGTAAAGGCGCTCGGCTTCCGCGTCGCCGGTTTGCACTCCCATGGCAAGCAGAATCTGGCGCGCTTCTTTGTCGCTGCTGCCGCTTTTTTCGAGCGCTTCCGCCAGCGCCAACTGCACTTGCGGACGCTCCGCCGGACTGACTTGGTCCTCATTAATGAGTTCCCGGTAATCGTGGGCCGCGTCGCTAAAGCGTTTGGCTTTGAACAGCAAATCGGCGCGCGTGCGGCGCTCGGCGATATCGCCGGAGATCCCGAGCTTGTGCAATTCCGTTCCTGCCACATCCGCTTCGAAACTGGTGGGAAGGTTGAAGTAAACGTTGCGAAAAGCGCTCGCGGCCTTCTGATTGTCGCCGGCTGCTTCGTAGGCGCGCCCAAGGGCGAGTTCCACATCGCCGCGCACCGGAGCGCGGTCTTTCTCCAGCAGAGCCGCAGCTTCCTGCGCGCGCCCTTCCTCGAGCAGCGCGTTCGCATAGACCAGGTGGGCATCGCGGATCAGAAGTGAATCGGGAAAGCTTTTGCTGAAATCCGCGAGCGTGGAGAGCGCCTCGGCATTGTGCGCCGTTTTCAGGTAGGCGTCGCCGAGGTAGTAGGCAACGTAGTCTCCGAGTTCGCTGGCGCCGGCCTTGGCCCGGTTAAGCGGGTCGATCGCTTTGCTGTAGTCGTGATCGAGGGTGCGCGCGTAGCCGATGACGAGCCAGGCTAGCGCGCCGGCATCGGCATCC
Source organism: Terriglobales bacterium (assembly GCA_050012595.1). Classification (GTDB taxonomy): domain Bacteria; phylum Acidobacteriota; class Terriglobia; order Terriglobales; family Acidobacteriaceae; genus Acidiflorens. Next base: position 82,339 of record JBEKGW010000003.1, on the reverse strand, counting down.
TCCTTGGCGTGACGGCGCGCATACGCTTCGACTCCGGCATAGGCGGTGGGCGTGGGGTCCTGCAACAACTGCTGCGCCATGAGACGAAGACTGGCGGAAGCGACAAAGGCCCGCCGCACCCGGCGCACCCGCGGAGAGATGGCTTTACGCTTTTTCCGGGCGCTGGTGGAAGCGGCGGCCTTACCTTTTCCTGGTGCGCGCTTAGCTGGGGGGCTCTTAGCTGTCGTGCTCTTAGCTGGCGTGCTCTTAGCTGGCGTGCTCCCGGATGGCGCAGGTGATTGCGATTGGGCAACTGCGGGCTGAAAAAAGCTGAGCCAGGGCAGGAAGAAAATTCCAGCGAAAACTACGACTGCAAAACGGCGCACTCAAACCCTACCTACTGCCGAAAGTTGGCACCCATGATGGAGACATTGTCTTCTGCGAGACTTCTTATTATTTCATGCTGAAAGTAATTGCCGGAGGCTGCAACCGTGTTCCCGTAACGTTTCTGGTACGTCGCACGGCTTTTCTCGATCGCATCTTTCAGACGGTCGTAGAGATCTTTGTTTTTCCGGCCTTCCGCCACCTTGGCCTGATTGTACAGTTTGATCTCATCGACCAGCAGGTGGGCAAACCGCTGGGCCTTGCGGTGAACCTGATCCTCCGGAGAGATCGCTGGAACTGGCGGCGTCTCGAGCGAGGCTTGGATCTCGGCATGACCGATCGGGAGCGGCTCGGCCAGCGCGGGGTCCATTTCAATAACTGGAGCCTCAACTGCGGCGCTGGCAACGGGCGCCGAGGCTTCGCCAGCCGACGCTGCCGCGGCCATGACGTGGCCAGAAGCATACGCAGGGGCATGCGAGGCAAAGGGATCATTGAAAGCCGGCGCCGCGTGTGTCGGCGCAGCATATGGGGACGCTTCGGCCGCCGGGACGCCAGAACTGTCCAAATGATGACTGTCCGCGTTGGCCGCGGACGGCTCCTTCTGCGCTTGCTTGCGGAGCGAATTGACCTCGAGCCATGCGCTGGTCGAAAGCACCAGCAGTTCGAGAGAGCTGGCATCGAGCGAACCCGCGGCCCCAGTTCCGCTGTCGGCGTAGAGCAGCGCGGCGACTTTGTCTTTCAAAATCAAGGGGAGAATCCGGCCTTCTCCGCTAGCTGGCGCTCCAAATTCCCGCAGGAAACGAGCGTCCAGGTCGGCAACCGGCGCGCTCGCTACCACGCGATCGCCGATCGCACGAGCGACAGCGGGAGCGTCTTTGTCGAGAGCGAAATCTTTCACCGCATCGCTATTGGCGAAGCCGCGTGCCTGCCATCCGGTGGCATGGCTGCCCTTGACGACAAAGAGCGCGACTCGAGCCGCATAGCGGGCGCTGGTGTCGAGCAACGCGCGCAGAATTTCCCGTTGCGAGGTGCCCAACTGGATTTCAGCAACGGCCCGCGCCAGATCTGCCGAACCGGACGCAGAAGCCGCGTCATGGGTGTTGAGTTCAGCTGCCGCAGGTGCGGCTGCGATCTCTTCCATCACCCGCCGGACAATCTCGGTGCGGAGTTGGGCCGCATGGCTGTCCAAAACCTGACCAACCACCCGTTCCACAATTGGTTCAATCCAACCGCGCTCCTGCATTCGTGCTCCGAGGTACAGCTCTGTTGGGGGTGAAGGGCGTGACCCTTCTAACCTCTGATTATATGGCCCGTTGCAGGTGTTCTCGGGACACCTTGGTACCTGCCCTACTGGTGCCCGAAGTGCGCAGGTCCCAGTTCTCAGTTCCCAGTTCTCAGTTCCCAGCGACCTTTATTCAGCGAGTGTCTTCTGGGTATCTGGGTTCTGGGTTCTGGGTACTTTCTTAAAAGCATGCGCAGAAACCGCATCCACCAAGTACAATAGCACTGCGGATTCAGTCACGCTCTCGGAAAAATCTGCATCAAGTTACGAATGAGTACCATCCAACCCAACATAGAGCAACCGGTCAGCGAAGAAATGGCGCTGGTCCGGCGAGCCAAGCGCGGCGACGATCAAGCGTTTGAAGAATTGGTACGGCGCTATGATCGCAACGTTTTCCGCATTGCACAGCACATTACGCAGAATCGCGAGGACGCTGAAGACGTGGTTCAGGAAGCGTTTCTCAAGGCGTATAGCAACCTGGAGAAGTTCCAGGAACAGTCGAAGTTTTATACCTGGCTGGTGCGGATTGCGGTGAATGAAGCGCTGATGAAGTTGCGCCGGAGAAAGCCGGAACGCACGGTTTCTCTGGACGAAGACGTAAAAACTGAAGATGACTCGCTTCCCCGTGAGGTTGCGGATTGGAGCCCCAATCCCGAGCAGATGTACAACCAGGCGGAGTTGCGGGACATTCTGACGCGTACGATTCAGGGGCTGCCGCCGGGATTTCGGACGGTGTTCGTGCTCCGTGACGTGGAAGGCTTGTCGACGGAAGAGACGGCCCAGGCGCTGGAGCTGAGCATCCCGGCGGTCAAGTCGCGGTTGTTGCGAGCGCGTTTGCAATTGCGCGAGCGGCTGAACCACTTCTTTCAGAAACGGGCCAGTGGAGATGGCCACCAGTGAAGTGTTCTGAGTTTCTAAACGAGCTGACCAACTACCTCGATGGCGCGCTGGACGCCCGGACCAAGACCGAGCTTGACGATCACTTGGCGTGGTGCCACAACTGCTACGTCGTCTGCGATACCACTCGCAAGACCATCGAGATCTATCGCAACTCCGAGCTCTACGAGTTACCCGACGATCTGCGCGTGCGGCTCCGGGCGGCCATCATGACCAAGTGTTCGGAGCACAAGAAGTCCGACCGGCAGAACCGCTAAGCGCCAAACTATAGCTCTTGGTGTTCTTCTTTTAATTCTCCTGACCCCAGTATCATTCCTCCAAAGGCTTGCAAGTACTTCATTCCGAAGTGCCTAGGGGCCATATCTGCCGTGTCATCGGTGGCAGAACCTTTTCCGCCCGGCTCGAATCTGAGTAGATAGAGCTCGCCCTAATATTCAGGCGAAAGGGACGAGCCAAGAGCCAAATGTTGTCGTTTTTATTCTGTGGAGGTTAGCTGATGTTTTCGAAGTTGATTGACGCTGCGTTTGGTTGCCGGCATGCCCGCTACAGTTTCCCGATCACGGTGCGCGCTGGTTCGCGTCGCACCCCGACGGCTCAGCGCACGGGCACCTACGTCGCTTGCCTGGACTGCGGCAAAGAATTCGACTACGACTGGCACGAAATGAAGATCGTGCGATCGCAGGCAAGAGAAGCCGCGCACTCCTTGGTTACGAAAGAAGCCGCGTAAGGGTTACGAAGAAGACCCGCTGTTCCTCGACAGCGCATTCTTCGAGGCGTTTCGCAGCCAAAAGTGAACATTCTTTGCTCGTCCTGCCCAGTTCTTGCCTCGACTTTTCTTCCCCTCTAGGCTGAAATTTCACTACCTCCCCGACCTCTGACGAGCGCATAATTGAATTGGCGCCGACCCACAGAGCATGCTTCGGCAGTTCTTCAGAAGCGTTCCTGCTTGCGGTTCGGACGGGAGGTGTCTGTGCCTCTTTCCATGCTTCGGGAGTTCCTGGATCGTAATCGCATTCAATATATGGTGATCTCGCACTCGGTGGCCTACACCGCCCAGGGGATTGCCGCCCTCACCCACACACCCGGAAAAGAACTGGCGAAAACTGTCATGGTCATGGTGGATGGACGCCTCGCCATGGCTGTGGTGCCAGCTTCGTTCCGCGTGGATTTGTACCGGCTGAAAAAGTATCTGGGGGCAGACTCGGTCGAATTGGCGAGCGAGTACGAATTTCGTGGCCGTTTTCCCGACTGCGAAACTGGGTCCATGCCACCCTTCGGCAACCTCTACGGAATGGATGTTTTCGTGGATCAGTCTCTGGCCGAGGACAAGGAAATCGCCTTCAATGCGGGTTCGCACCGTGAACTGGTGCGCATGAGATTTGCCGATTTCCGCGACTTGGTGAAACCGGCAATCATCCCGCTGGCGGCAGGCAGAGCTCACATTCACGCGGCTTGAGTGCGCGAAGCGGTTGCCGTCTCATGCCATCCGCACCAGCGCCCTAGCCGCCAAATCGGCGGTCGTTGGGCAAAGTGGGATACTCCTGTTTTTTTCATACAATCTTCACAAATCGCTGTGTTAGATTTGCCCTTCAGATTACAGACTAAAGACCAACTCAAAATTTCCTGGAGGAAACCGCATTGGGCAAGGACATGGTCCCCAAGAAAATCTTCTTCACCAAAGGTGTGGGGAAACACAAGGAGCGCCTCACCTCTTTCGAACTCGCCTTGCGCGACGCTGGCATCGCGGCGCAAAACCTGGTGCGTGTCTCTTCCATCTTTCCGCCCAACTGCAAGCTCGTCCCACGCTCGCAGGGACTCACATATCTGCAACCCGGCGAGGTCGTATTCGCGGTGGTTGCCGAAAACTCCACCCACGAGCCGCACCGCCTGCTCGCCTCTTCGATTGGCGTCGCCATCCCTGCCGATCGCACCACCTACGGATATCTGAGCGAGCACCACTCGTTCGGCGAAACCGAAGACGCAGCCGGAGATTACGCCGAAGAACTCGCCGCTGAAATGCTGGCCACGACTCTGAACGTGGAATTTGATTCCGACCGGTCGTGGGACGAGAAAAAAGAGATCTATCGCATCTCCAACAAGATCGTTCGAACAGCCAACGTGACGCAGTCGGCGGTAGGCGATAAACGCGGGCTGTGGACCACGGTGATCGCGTCAGCCGTGCTGATCTTCGACTAGGACGCGCCTACGGCCGGGTCTCCTTGATTTCAAGGTTGGCGTCAATTATGCTTCCGCACAGCGATGGACCCACGATATTTACCGATTGTTGATGGGCTGCTCTTGTTTTCTCTTTTCATAGGAGCACCGTCAATTTCCGCTGTAATCGGATATGCTGCATGGAAGGGCAAACCAGGCGGCTTCGACCGCGAACGCTACGGATTATCGGCGATTACTACCGGCGCTCCCGGTGTCGCGCTGGTGGTATATGCCCAACGAATGCAGGCTGACGTCAGAACCGCACAGTACCTCTTGCAACTTGCGTGCTTTGTGCTGGGTGTAGTGCTTTTGGAAGTCGCTGGCGGTTGCTTTGTAGGAGTCTTCACGTATCGGCGCCGCCAAGTGTCCTAGCTGTGCAACACGATCGTCTTTTTCGCAGCCGGTTTCTTTTTCAGCCGCTCCAGCACGGCAGCCACAATCAGTGGCAGGCCTACCGTAGCATCCACAAAAACTTCTCCAAACTTTCCGCCTTCGGCCGGAGGCACAAACTTGCCCCACGAAACCGCCTCGCTGTAGGGACTGCCCGAGAGCCCGCCCCAGTACACCGGCTCCGGGCAGATGCGCAGTCCGTAGTGATAGCGCTTCAGCGGCAGGTCTTCCCCGCCCCGGCGGTGGCGCAATTCGATGAACGGTCCAAACTGTTGCGACCAGTTGCGCGGAACGCCCCCGCCGATGGTGAAGATTCCCAACCTCTTTTGAGCGAGCAAAGTTGCGGCGAAGAATTCCAGATCCTCGAACGGATCGAAGCGGAAGCGCGCCTTCCCTTGCTTGTCGCGTTCACGGTTGGTCAACGCGTAATCGAGGCCCAGCTCGGAATCGGAGAACGCGGGAACAAATACCGGAACATTTTTTTCGTAGGCGGATTTGAGGATGCCGCGTTCCTTGTTGCGGCCTTTGGCGCGCTTCGCCAGATGCGCCCCAATGGCGCGGTTCAATTTATACGAGCACATCACTTCGTCCGCGTCCCAGCCACCGAACACCGCGGCCATGACGCGCTCGACGTCGTCGAGGTTCTGTTCGGGTTCGAGCGTGTCATAGACGCGGTTGTAGCCGGCTTCGTAGAGTTCCTCGTCACTGAGCGCGGGATTGTGCCGGAAATGAGCGCGCCCGGTCGCTTCGACCAGCCCATGCGCCATCAGCGCCCCGGTGGAAACGATGGCATTCACGATACCGCGATCGATCAACTCGGCAATCGCCAGGCCCTGCTTGGCCACCGTCATCGCGCCGGCGAGCGTCATGACCACGAAGCATTCCTGGTCGCGCGCCATGGCCTCCAGCACGTCGGCGGCTTCTCCAAGCTGGCGGCCCGTAAACGCCGTCCTGGACATCGCGCGCACCAGATCGTCAATGGATCGAATCTTGCCGAGATCCAGCGGCTCCAGCGGAATCAGACGGTCGGCCACCGGATCGTGCAGCTTGCGGTCGATTCCCGCCCCTTCTTCATGAGTGCCATCGTGATGATTGCCGTGCTTCGCGACATTTTTGTGCTTCAAGGACGTACCTCCAGAATGAAAAACTAATTTTGACCGAAGAAACAATTTACTAGAAGTGACGGAAACGCGGCGACTTGCTTTTGCTGTACTGTTGCCGCGTTCACGTGCACACCGAGCACTTTGGTATGCTAGAGCGCTGGTTGGAAAGTCACGCCGGTTCGTTCTATGAGCAGCACTCTTATGAGTTGTCATCCTGAGCGAAGCGAAGGACCTGCTGTCTCATGCGCGGGCAAAAAGCAGGTCCTTCGCTTCGCTCAGGATGACAAACTCTTACGGGTTGACAAAGTTTAGAGAGGTCATAAGGTCGGAGAGACAAAGTGCGAGACAAGTTCACCGTCGCCCTGATCCAGATGTCGTGCGGCCCCGAGCCGGCCGACAATCTGGCCAAGGCGCTTGATCGCATTGCGGAGGCGGCACGCAAGGGCGCCCACGTCGTCTGCCTGCCCGAACTCTTCCAGACGCAGTATTTTTGCCAGCGCGAAGATGCCGCTCTGTTCGATCTCGCGGAACCGATCCCCGGCGCGGGCACGGACAAGCTCGCCGCCGCTGCCCTAAAGAATAAAGTCGTGCTGATCGCATCGCTCTTCGAGAAGCGCGCTCCCGGCCTTTATCACAACACGGCCGCGATCTTCGATTCGGACGGCGTGCTGCGCGGCATCTACCGCAAGATGCACATTCCCGATGATCCGCTCTACTACGAAAAGTTTTATTTCACACCCGGCGATCTCGGTTTCAAGGCCTTCGACACCTCCGCCGGAAAACTCGGTACGCTCGTCTGCTGGGATCAGTGGTATCCCGAAGCCGCGCGCCTCACGGCCTTGCAGGGAGCCAGCATTCTCTTTTATCCCACGGCCATCGGGTGGCATCCCGCGGAGAAGGCGGAATTCGGCGAGGCGCAACACGATGCCTGGCGCACCATCCAGCGGGCGCACGCGATCGCAAACGGCGTTTATGTTGGCGTGGTGAATCGCGTCGGCTTTGAGAGCGGCGACATTCGCGGCAATGCCGTGCCCGGCAAAGGTCTCGAATTCTGGGGAGGGTCGTTTTTCTGCGACCCCTTCGGCCGCGTGCTCGCCGAAGCTTCCCACGACCAGGAAGAAATTTTGCTCGGCGAAGTGGACCTGCATCAACTGGAGGAGATTCGCCGCAACTGGCCCTTCCTGCGCGACCGGCGTATCGACAGCTACGCTCCCATCACCAGCCGCATGCTTGACGAGAAATGATCGGACGGAAAATGGCCAGACAATCCGCCACACGCGGTCAACTTCTCCCCGCCGCACAGGGATACCGCATGCCCGCCGAGTGGGAGCCGCACGAGTCGACATGGCTTGCCTGGCCGCACTTTCGCGGCGACTGGCCGGGTAAATTCGAACCGGTCCCGTGGGTCTATGCCGAGATCGTTCGCAACCTGGCACAGCATGAGCGTGTGGATTTGATCGTGAATGACGCGAGTGGGGAAAAGCGCGCGTGCGCGGTGCTGGAAAAGGCGGGCGCCCTTTCCGCCAACATTTATTTTTATCACTGGCGCACGGACCGCGTGTGGACGCGCGACTCCGGCTGTATCTTCCTGACGCCGCCCGCCGGTCGTCATCATGATCACCCGGATTCCGGACTGCTCGCGCTGCACTTTCAGTTCAACGGGTGGGCGAAATATCCGAATTACAAATGCGACGAAAAAGTTGGAGAGCGAATGGCAAAAACCTCTGGCGTTCGCCTCGTGCAGCCGTTCGTCGTTGATTCGTTCAACGACAAGCACCGCGTCGTGCTCGAAGGCGGATCGATTGACGTCAATGGCTGCGGCACTCTCGTCACCACTGAGGAATGCTTGCTCTCCACCACCCAACAACGCAACCCGCCCATGGACCGCGCCGCCTATGACCAACTGTTCGCAAACTATTTCGGTGTGCAGTCCGTCATCTGGCTCGATAGCGGCATCGCCGGCGACGACACTCACGGCCACGTTGATGACATCACTCGGTTCGTCGCTCCGAATACCGTGGTCACGATGATCGAGCAGAATCAACAGAGCGAAAATTACGCGGCACTGCATGCGAACCTGGGCCGGCTGAAAAACGCCCGCACTTGCGACGGACAGAAACTTGAGATCGTCGAAATTCCCATGCCGCGTCCGGTCGTGTTCGAAGGCCGCCAGTTGCCCGCCAGCTACGCCAATTTCTATATCGCGAATGGCGCGGTGCTGGTGCCGGTCTTCAACGATCCGAACGATCGCATTGCGCTCAACTCGCTCGCGGAACTTTTCCCGACCCGCGAAATCGTACCGATCTACTCGGGCGATCTGATCTGGGGATTCGGCGCCCTGCACTGTATGACGCAGCAACAGCCGGCATGCGGCAGCTAGCGCTTTGTCGTGTGAATTCGTGGGCATAAAATCCACAGTGTCATCCTGAGCGAAGCGAAGGACCTATGCATTTGCACCCGCCCCAATGCGTAGGTCCTTCGCTTCGCTCAGGATGACAACTTATAAAGACGATCTGTATCTCTCACTTCATTTACACTTTTACCCGTGAATGCCGAGATCATCGCCGTCGGCTCTGAGTTGCTTACTCCCCATCGCCAGGACACCAACTCGCTTTACCTCACCGAAAAACTGAATGACTTGGGCGTTGAAGTGCGCTTCAAGTGCATTGTGGGCGACGATGCCGAGGGACTGACCGCGGCCGCCAAACTCGCCATGCGGCGTTCCGACATCATCATTTTTACGGGCGGCCTCGGCCCCACTGAAGACGACCTGACGCGCGAAGCCGTGGCCGACGCGCTGGGTTTGAAGCTGCAACGCGATCCCCAGATCATCGTGAAACTGGAAGAGCGCTTCGCCAAGCGCGGCATGAAGATGTCGGCCAACAATGCCCAGCAGGCTGACATTTTGACCAGCGCCACGATTTTGCCGAATTCGCTCGGCAGCGCGCCCGGCCAGTGGATCGGCGGAAAGTATGACGGCCAGGAGCGGCTCCTGATCCTGCTCCCCGGCCCACCCTACGAACTCAAGGCGCTGTTCGAAACCGAATGCATGCCGCGACTGCGCGCCCGCATTCCTCCCCAGCACATCGCCACGCGCACGCTCAAGGTGGCAATGATGCCAGAATCGCAAGTGGACGCGCGGGTCGCGCCCATCTACAAAACTTATACCGACGTCGAGACCACCATCCTGGCGGGCGCGGGCGAGATTCAACTCCTCCTGCGCTGCCGGAAAGATTCTCAAGCCGAGGCCGAGGCGCGCGTCGAGGAACTCGCGGAAAAAATCGAGGACGAGCTCGGCGACGCCATCTTCTCGCGCAAAGGTGAAACCATCGAGCAGATCGTCAGCTATCTGCTGCAGATGCGCAGCATGACTCTGGCAACGGCTGAATCCTGCACGGGTGGCCTGCTGGCCGAGCGCATCACTTCGCTCAGCGGCAGCTCGCGCTATTTTCTAGGCGGCGCCGTGGTGTACTCGAACGCACTGAAAACGCAATTTGCCAACGTTCCCAAGGCATTGATCGACCGGCACGGGGCGGTCAGCCGCGAAGTGGCGGCGGCGATGGCCGAAGGCATCCGTAAGCGCTGCCTCGCGAGCTACGGAGTCGGAATCACCGGAGTCGCCGGCCCGAGCGGCGGAACCGAGCAGAAGCCCGTGGGCCTGGTCTACATCGCGCTCGCGGGAGAAGAAGGCACGCAGGTAGTGGAACGTAATTTCCCCGGCGACCGCAAGCGCATTCGCCAGTTCGCAACCGAGCAAGCCTTGGAGATGATCCGCAGGGCGCTGTTGTAAGGCGCTGTAATATACAAAGATGCGAATATGCGAATATTTATCGGCATCGATCTCGACCCCGAAGTCCGCGCCCGCATCGAGCGCTTCCTCGAAGGCGTCGAGAGTTTTGCGCCCGATGCGCGCTGGGTGCGTCCGGAGTCGCTGCACATTACGCTGAAGTTCATCGGAGAACAAACGCCAGAGCGGGTCGAAGCCATCACCGAACGTTTGCGGCGGGTGGAAGGCAGCGCGATCGAAATTCGCTCTGCCGGATACGGATTCTTCCCTACCGCAAAGGCTCCGCGCGTATTCTGGATCGGAATCCAAGCCGGACCGCAACTTGCCGAACTGGCCGAGAGCATCGATTTGGCCGTCGCCGAACTCGGCATTCCGCGCGAAGAGAGGCTTTTCAACCCACATCTAACTCTCGCGCGCGCCGGCGCCGGGAGAAGATCGGGCTCGCCGAAAGGGCGCAAAGGCGACGGCCCTAACGCCGCCTTCGCAGTGCTCGAAAAGCGGCTTGCTGCGATGGGCGAGGTTGATTTCGGTACCATGACAGCCCACGAGTTTATTCTCTATCAGAGCCAGCTCTCTCCGAAGGGATCGAAGTACACGAAGCTGCAACGGTTGCCGCTCCAGGGAAGTTGAATAGTGGAGCGACGGGTGTCTCGCCCATCCCGCCGGGCGGGGACGCCCGGCGCTCCACAAGCTTGAATCATTAGATAGACGAAGATGAATCCCTACCTCATCACCGCCGCCATCAGCTATCTGCTGGGATCGATCCCATTTGGCTACCTGCTGGTGCGGATTTTCAAGGGCCAGGATGTGCGCACGAGCGGCAGCGGCAACATTGGAGCGACGAACGTGGCGCGCAAATCGCCTGCGCTCGGAGTTGCGACTCTCGTTCTCGACGCCGCCAAAGGCCTGGCTGCGGTGCTGGTGGCGCGGGAGCTGTTCAGCGGACCGCATCAGCAGCTCATCATGACCACGGCGGCTTTCTTCGCCGTGGTCGGCCATCTGTTCCCCGTCTGGCTCAAGTTCCGGGGCGGCAAGGGCGTCGCCACCAGCCTCGGAGCTTTTATATTGCTCACCCCGAAATCCATTTTGTGCATGGTGGTCCTGTTTTTGATCCTCGCTGTCGCCTTCCGCTACGTCTCACTCGGGTCCGTCGCTGTGGCCGCGGCGTTTCCGCTGCTGGCATGGGCGCTCCACGAATACAGCGACCCGCGGCAACTGGTTTTGATCGCCCTGGTCTCGGCACTCGTCATCTGGAAGCACCGCCAAAACATCGGCCGTCTCGCCACTGGAACGGAATCTAAGTTCGGAACAAATTCGGGAAAAAAGTCAGAAGCGTTAGGAGCAACACGCCGATGAGCCGCATTGCCATCATAGGAGCAGGCGCCTGGGGCACCGGACTGGCAATCGTCCTGGGACGAAAAGGGACACATCAGGTCCATCTCTGGGCCAACGAACCGGAAGTTTCCGAGAGCATCGCAAGCAGCCGAAGCAACCAGCGCTTCCTGCCGGGATTCATCCTGCCGGAATCGATTGCAGCGACCAGCGACCTGAACACCGCGCTCGACGCCGCCGAGATCGTCGTCAGCGTTATGCCCTCGCAGCATTGTCGAACTCTGTTCGAACGCATGGCGCCGGCGCTCGGCCGGGAGATGCTTTTCGTCAGCTGCACCAAAGGACTCGAAGACAGGACTCTACTGCGCATGACCGAAGTGATTGGCGATGTCTTGCGAAGCCGCAAGTTCACGCCTCGCGTGGCGGCGCTCAGCGGCCCTTCCTTCGCTAAGGAAGTAGCGCGCGGCGATCCGACGGCCGTGACCGTGGCCTCCGTCGACGGCCGAGTCACGCGCGCGGTGCAGCAAGCGTTCAACGATTCCCGCTTTCGCGTCTACACCAACGATGACGTCATCGGCGTCGAGTTAGGCGGCGCGTTGAAGAACATCATCGCCATCGCCGCCGGCGTCTGCGATGGCCTCGGCCTTGGCCACAATTCGGTAGCCGCGCTGATCACGCGAGGTCTCGCTGAAGTGGCGCGCCTGGTCGTGGCCTGCGGTGGCCGCCTCGATACCATGGCTGGACTCGCCGGACTGGGCGATCTGGTTCTAACCTGCACCGGAGATCTCTCGCGCAACCGCAGCGTCGGCGTTGAACTCGGCAAAGGCCGCAAACTGCCCGACATCATCGCCGGCATGCGCGGAGCGGTCGCCGAAGGAGTTTTCTCCACCAAAGCCGCGGTTGGCTTGGCCCGCAAGAAGAACGTTGAGATGCCGATCACCGAACAGATGTTCGCCGTTCTCGAAAACGGCAAGTCACCGCAACAAGCCATCGAAGAACTAATGGCGCGTGCGGCGAGGTCCGAAGTCTAGTGAGTGTGAAGGGTAAAGCAAGCAGACTTCGATGGTGCCCGGAGACGGTCTCACCCCAGCTTTCGTCCTAGAGCACGCAATACGAAACGTATACGATCAGGCCACGGCAAACGGCCCAGATTTGTGCGCACTACGCCGCGTGTGAAGTAGGTCTTCTGGGAATAGTCGATTGCGACCTCGACCACGACAGGACGACCGGAGCCAGTTAGAGTGAGCGCCTGTTTGAGAATCGCCTCCACATCGGTGTTACGACGCAGTGCAAGGTACTCTACGCCAACACCCCGGCAAATGGAGGCCAGGTCATAGTCGGGAAGCTCACTGCAGGTCTTCTGTCCAAGCGCGATTTGCTGAAACTGCGCAATCTGCGCCAACTCGCGGTCGCGCAAGACGAGCACCATGACGGGCAGATTTAGCTGGCGCGCGGTAAGCAGTTCCAAGCCTGTCATCAGGAACGCACCGTCGCCCGCCAGGGAAATCACCTGGCGATCGGGACAGGCGAGTGCGGCTCCGAGTGCGGCAGGCACTGCGTAGCCCATGCACGAATAGTCAACCGGTGCCAGGAACGAACGCGGATGTGGCAGCCGTAAGCACTCCATGGCCAGGAAGGTCCCGTTACCGCTATCGGCGGTATAGATCGCGTCGTTGCCCGCCAGTTCTTGAACTATTTCCAAAAGGTGAGGTGGGTACACTCCTTCGGAATTATCAGGCGTTGTCCATCCTTGCCTGACCTCTTCGTGGCCGGAACGTATGTCGCGTCGCAAGGATTCATCGACTGCGCGTGACTTCAGCTGAGGAAGCAGGGCGGCGACAAAACTTGCGGCATCCGAAACTACGGGCAGATCCGCGGGGTAGTTCCTTCCCAGTACTGAAGGATCTATATCCACGTGAATCAACTTGCCGGGTGGCTGCATGCCATAGCTTCCCGTGCCCACCTCAGAAAAGCGGCAACCGATCGCCAAAGTAAGATCGCAAGAGGCCGCGATCTTGCGCACGAAGGAAGGTGCGGCAGCGCCAAAGCCACACCACAACCACAGGGGATGCGCTTCGTCGAAAACGCCTTTGCCGGAGATGGTGGTGGCAACCGGAGCATTCAGCCGCTCGGCCAAGGCCACGAGGTCGGCGCTGGCCTCGATGGCCCCGAGGCCGAGATAAAGAAGAGGCCGCTGGCTGGCTTCGATCCATTGGCGGGCCCGCTCGACAAGTTCGCTTTGCGTCGCAGGCAGCGCCGGCTGTGAATCGGATGCCTGCAGATCAGTTTCATGACGGAAGAAGTAATGCTCGGCGGGAATCTCAACCAGCGCCGGCCCGGCCGGGGCACGGCGCGCGATTTGGCAAGCGCGGCGGACGGTCGCGTAGATTTCCTGTCCCTGCTCCGCACGTAACTGGGCCTTGGTCACAGGTCGTGCGATGGCGAGTTGGTCAACGTCGTGGAGCTGGAACGCCCTTCCCGTGTCGCGCCGAATCCCACAAGCGAGCACGAGCATGGGGATTTCGTCGAGATAAGCTTCGGCAATCCCCGAGAGCGCGTGGGTCAGTCCTGCTCCGGGGACCACGTTCACTGCCGCAAGTTGCCCGGAAGCACGCGCAACTCCATCGGCCATGAAAGAAGCGCTCTGTTCATCGGTAACGAGGACTGGGCGCACACTCCTCGAACGCGCAAGTGAATCATAGAGCTCGATGTTGTGAGTGCCCGGAATGCCGAAAGCGAAACCTACACCTTCATCTTCCAGCGCGCGCACAACGATGTCGCCGCCCGTCATCTTGCTCATAGCATCTTGCTCGTATGATCTTGCCTATATGATCTTGCCTATACGATCTTGCCTATAGAAGCGCATTCACATTCTTGCGGATGCTCTCCGCCACACGGTCGGCCAGGGCCATGATGGTCAAGTAAGGATTGATCTCCAGCGAATTCGGAAACAGGCTCGAATCGGCCACATGCAGCCACGGAATCCCATGCACCCGGCCATAAGAATCGGTCACAGAATCCTCGGGACCGCCCCCCATCGCGCAGCCTCCCTGCAAGTGCGCGGCGGAGATCGAAATTTTCCCGGGTTTGAAATCCGGGTTTTCCGCAATCTGGTCAAGACGTTCTCGGTCCGCGCATTCAATCGTCGGAGAATTTGAAACCGGCACATGCGCCCGCACGGCCCCGGCCGCAAACGAGATCTTCGCCGAGGTAATTGCGCCCTGCACCAGGCCATGAATCACCTCCGGTGTGAAGCGGTAGTGAACCACCGGGCGTCCATCGCCATCCACCGTCACGCGATTATGGTCATTCACCTCATCACACGCCAGCACCAGGATCATCTGCAGTCGCGGAAAGGCGCGCATAAAGCGACTGTGTTCCTCACCGAACCCAACCAGCGCCTTGGCGGTGATGAACGGGAAGTACATGCAGGTCTCGAGCAGGAAGTGATCGCTCTCGGCGAACTGGTCCACGTAGAAACTCTTGGGGTGACCGACTGCGTTGGTAATCGGCTGGCTGTGTTCTGCGACCATGATGAATGCAGGATGACAAGTGAACCCGCGTCCCAATCGCGGCAGGCTTCGGCCAAATCCAGACCTCAGCAGCAGCGCCGGAGAATTCACCGCACCGGCACAAACCACCACGACTTTGGCGTCGATCTGGTAGTCGCCCGCTTCCCACGTTGAGGGCTCGCCTTTATTGCCTTCCGGTTTCTCACTGACCCTGGCAAAGATCTTCTTGTTTTCGATCCGCAGCACGTCGCAGCGCGTCACGACCTCCACTCCGTTGCGTTCCGCGCGCGGCAACTGGACCCGATTCGTGCCTTGTTTCGCCTGGTTCGGACAACCGAGATTACAGAGGCTCGATCCCCGGCAGCCTTTCAGGTTTACCGGAAACTGCTGAACGCGATAGTCAAGCCGACGGCATCCCTCGACGAACAACCGATTGTTCTCGTTGAGCAGCGATTCGTCTAGCAGGTGGACGTTGTTTTCCGCCACGTATTTCCGCGCACGTTGTTCCACGTCCGCAAATTTCAGCCCCGGCACGTTCCAGCGCTCAAGAACTCGTTCCGGGGGAAGCAGCGATGTCCCCGTGTACACGACCGTCGATCCGCCATACGCACTTCCGAAGGCCAGTGTCATCGTTTGCTCGGCGGTCAGGAATCCTCCGTCGTCCTCGTAGAGCGCCTTCGCCATCTCCACTTCGCGCCCGGTAAATTCCTCATCGCGGAGTTTCGGACCCTTCTCGAGGACTGCGATGCGCACGCCGTCGCGGCACAGCGACGACAGCTCCTGGGCCACCGTCCCTCCACCTGCGCCGGAGCCGATGATAACGATGTCATAACTGCGGCGCTTCATCTTCGTTGCACCGCCTCCCAACCGCGTGAATCGGGACGATAGCCGATGGCGTGTGCGCCATCAGGTCGTCCGTAATAACCCAGCAATGCCAGCGTACGCAGCCCCCAGAATCCGCAACGGATGAGTTCTACCGGATGATCCTGCAAGTGACGGAGGACGCGGCTGCGTTGCTCGGCCCCCAACGCAGTAAAAGTGCGGCCATAGCGCACGACCGGCAGCCACTCGATCGCACGCAAGAAGAGTTGCAGCTGCCCCCGCAGAGTTGGCGTCCGAATCTCGAGCGCATCTTCCACCAATGCTTCCAATGCAAGCCAGTTGGGCTCGTCCAGTTGTTTCGCATCGGGCACAACCGTCACCACCACTGCCCGAAATACCGCGCGCACCGGGGCCAGCACCGAACGTGACGGTTCATTCGCAGTTGCAACTCGCATGCTCTCCTCACCATGCTGAGTGTAATCGACGGCACAGGTCGACAGAGGACCGTCAAAGGAAGTTTCTTAGACCTTGTTTTGTGGACTGCCTATATCCAAACAGGGTCACCTTGTTGGGATCACCACCGAAAGCAGTTAGGTCACCATGGCGATTGCGCCCGAATCACAGGCTACTTTGTATAGCGGCACGCACCTTGGCCGGCGTGAAGGGCACCGAGCGCAGCCGCACCCCCACCGCATCGAACACTGCGTTCGCAATAGCGGAGGGCACGACGGCAGCGGACGGCTCGCCCACCCCCCAGGGTTTCTCCGTCGGCCGGTCGATCAACTCGATGTCCACCTCCGGCATCTCCGGGAACGTCAAGATCGGGTAGCTTGCCCAGTCGAGGCTCGTCACCCGCGAGCGGTCGAACGTGACCTCCTCTTTCAGGACGCGGCTGACGGTCTGCGTCACGTTGCCTTCGACCTGGTTCTTGACGCCGTCGGGGTTGATGATCTGCCCGCAATCCTGCACGACGGCAAAATGCTTGACGCGGATTTCGCCGCTCTTGCGGTTCACCTCCACGTCGGCGACCGCCCCTACATAGGTACGAGCAAGCTCATACTTGATATAGGTAAGGCCGCGGCCAGTGGCGACGTCGCCAGTCTCTCGCTTCGGCGACTTGCGGCCCTCCCACTGGGCGAAGCTCGCCAGCCGCTTCAACAGTTCGACGCCGCGCGGATCGTTCAGGTAACGCAGCCGGAACTCCAGTGGATCGGCGCCGACCGCGGCGGCCAGTTCGTCCATGAACGATTCATTACAGAAGGTGTTCTGCATGCGCCCCGGGGCGCGAATCCAGGATGGACGGAGCGGAGTTTCAGCCAGCCGGTGCGCTACCGTGCGCACGTTGGGGAACGTGTAGGGTATGGCCGTGTTTTGGATGATGTTGCCGGGAACCATTCCGGTCTCATGCGGCAGCCCGGCCAGTTCCGCTGCCACCAGCTTGACATTGACACCGCCGGTCGCGCTTTCAGGGACGTAGACCTGGGAATACCAGGCGACGACATTGCCGTTCGCGTCGAGCCCCGCCTGCAGGTCCATCAGCGTCGGCGGTCCTTTCGGATCCCAGCCATGCTCGTCGTCGCGCATCCACTGCACGCGCACCGGCCGCTCCACGGCGCGTGCGAGCAGGACGGCGTCGGCGGCCGCGTCTTCATGGCCGTTGCGGCCGTAACAGCCGGAGCCTTCGAGATAGATGGCGCGCACGTCAGTGTCCGGCATGGAGAGCATGGCCGCGAGCTGCTGGCGTAGATCGTGCGTCCCCTGGCTGGAGGACCAGCAGGTGAGTTTGCCGTCCTTGATTTCCGCAACCGCGCAGGAAGGCCCGATAGAGCCGTGTGTGTGGATGGCGAAATCATAGGTCGCGCTGAGCCGTTTAGCGGCCTGCTCGAGCGCCGGCTCGGCGCTACCGACGTTGCTGGTGACATCGTCCTTGGTGACCTTGGTGGCGCGGACATGCTCCCACAGTTTGCTCTGGTCCGGTAGGCCTTCCCAGTCGGACCAACTCGCTTTCAGTTTCTGCGCCGCCCGGATGGCGCCCCACTCGCTCTCGGCCACCACGCCCAAGAAATTGCCCTGGCGCACAACCTTGACCAGGCCGGGAACGTCCTTGACCGAGCTCTCATCGACGCTCATCAACGTGGCGCCGATGCCCGCCGGCCGCACGACACGGCCGTGCAGCATGTCCGGCACCTTGAAATCCTGCATGTAGGTGAACTGGCCCGTCATCTTTTCCGGAATGTCGAAGCGCGGCACCGGCCGCCCCACGATCTTGTACGTCGCCGGGTCCTTGAGCGGCGCCTGCTTGTCCACTTTCAGTGAAAATGTTTTGCCGCCGATCAGTTCGCCATAGGTCATCTGCTTGCCGCCGCTGCGCGATCGCACCGTGCCCTGCTCGACTATTAAATCCTCGACCGGCACACCGAGACGTTTTGCTGCTTCCTGCAGCAAGGCGCGCCGCGCAGTCGCGGCAGCCTGGCGGATCTGTACGCCGCCGTTCTGGATCGAGAGGCTGCCCCAGGTCTTGCCCTGCGCGGGCGTCAGCGCAGTGTCCCCCTCGATGACGTGGACGCGAGAGAGCGATACGTCCAGCTCCTCGGCCACGATCTGGGTCAACGCGGTGCCGATGCCGGTGCCCAGATCGACCTTGCCGGAATAAAGTGTCACACTGCCGCTGGGGTCGATCGCCAGGTAGGCATCCACATCATCAAGTGCGACGGTCTTCGGCCCAGTGTCTGCCGGAGTTCCGCTCGCGGAGACCGCCTTAGACATAGAGGGCAGAGAGAAGCTGACGATCAGAATGCCCGTGCCCTTCAGGAATTCGCGGCGGCTTGGTTTGGTGAATCGCATGGTCGGGCCTCCCTTCACACACCGGCAGCGGCGCGCTTGACGGCGCGGACGATGCGCAGATGGGTTCCGCAACGGCACAGATTGTGGGCAAGCGCCTGCTTGATCTGAGCATCGCTGGGGCTCTTGTTGGAGGCAAGAAAGGCGGCCGCCTCCATGATCATGCCGCTGATGCAGTAGCCGCACTGCGCGGCCTGCTCCTCGATGAAGGCTTTTTGGACGGGATGCAGTTTGTCGACTGTGCCCAAGCCTTCCAGGGTCACGATCTTTTTCTTGCCGACCGCCGAGAGCGGCGTCACGCAAGACCGCACCGGCCTGCCGTCAAGGTGTACGGTGCACGACCCGCACTGCCCGAGGCCACAGCCGAAGCGCGGCCCGTGCAGTCCCAGATTGTCGCGCAGAGCATAGAGCAGCGGCATGTCGGGATCATCGACCGTTACCCGTGTTGCCCGACCGTTGACGTGGAGTGGAATCGCTGTGGGCATCGCCAATCCTCCCTTCCGCTGGCGCTGTTAATGCACGACCGGACGCCGCCAGCGGCACCACCGTATCGGCGACTTTACACTCGGGTTGGGGCGATATGCAACGGGGAACTGCCCGCCCCGGTCGAACGTTCAGGAATCCGGTGAGCCTGCGATCTCGATTCCGCGCAAGGCTGTCCTGCATATAGCCTGGATCACGGACTCAGCGGAAGCTATGCGCTGTGACGGACTCCCAACGACGCGGGCCAGAAGTTAGCTGCCAGAAGTTAACTATGGATCGTGTTGCTAAATGCACGACAATGTATTGCTTCGCCGATGGTGCCCGGAGACGGAATCGAACCGTCACGTCCTGTTAGGGACCCGGGATTTTAAGGGGGCAGAGTGGCTTTCGCCGCACTGCGCGCGACCCGTATAAACATTGGCTTCCCCGTGTATTCAAAGGGTTTTCCAGAATCCCGCCGAAAAGCCCCGTGCCTACCAAGGGGTACGAAACCATCTGTAAAATTACGATGATTGCCCCATCTTTGCCCCATTTCTCCATTTAAAATAGGAGTATGTACGAGTTTACCCAGATGTTTCCGACTCCAGATGCGCTCTTGGCTCTTGAGCCCGATGTGCTCGGAGCCAAGATCCTGGCTTTACTTTGTAAGCAACCACCACACCAAAACCAAGGAATGTTCCTCCTCGCTAACTTCATTGGGGAGCTATGGCCTTTTGCGCCGCCGATGCCGGGTTACCAACCCCCTTTCCCACAGAGCAAACGGCGTGAGATTGACCTCGCAATTGGCGAAGCGTGGGCGTGGCTCGAAAGAGAAGGATTGCTCATACCTGCGCCCGACACTAACGGGCACAATGGTTGGCGCGTGTTAGGTCGCCATGCTCGCGGCTATGCAGAACGTGTCGACACCAGTCGGCGGGGGGCGCCCGTCCCGTTCCTCAAAGAATTGCTGCATCGGCGCATACTGGAGCGAGCGTGGCCAGCCTACATGCGCACCGATTTTGATAGCGCAGCGTTCGAAGCTATGAAGGCAGTCGAAATTGCAGTGCGTGAAGCCGCTGGCTACGGCTCCGAGAAGATCGGCGTTAATCTAATTCAGGACGCCTTTTCACAAGGCAAGGGTCCCCTTACTGACACCACTGCGCCCCCGGCTGAGCAAGTCGCCCGAATGAATTTATTTTTAGGTGGAATCGGTGCTTACAAGAATTCACAGTCGCACCGCGACGTGAATCTCGGTGATCCGGTGGAAGCTCTAGAGATCATTTTGCTTGCAAATCACCTCCTGCGGATAGTGGACATTCGTGCAAAGGCAGCGTCGCCCCCTTCCCTTGGGAGCAACCATCCAGCCGCATAAGAAAAGCCCCGACCGGGGCCGGGGCTTGGGCTTGGGGGTTTTTAACCTGTTTATTGGAGCTTCAGAGCGGGGCGCTCGGGCATTGGCTCCTGCTTCGCAGCAGGGGGCGCGGGTTGTTCGAGCGCGGCCACAGCCGCCAGTTGGTCGGCTTCGGAGACGATCGCATAGCGGCGGAACATGGCCGCCGTCTTCCACCCGCCGAGTTTCATGATGACGGACTCGGGTATCCCTTTGCGGCGGGCGTTCTTGGCCGCCGAGCGGCGCAGGTCGTGCGGCGTGAGCCCAACGTACTTTTTGGACTTACCCTCACCTTCCCAGCGTCCAAGCTCTGCCCGAACGCAGAGCGCATACCAGGCGTCGCGCATATCGACCACGGGCGCGTTCTTCGGGCCGCGCGTAAATACCCGGTCGTTCTCTTTCTTTCCCGCGCAGCAGGCCGCGAGCAGCTCGAACGCCCGCGCCGTGAGTGCAACTTCCCTGCCCTCTTTGTTCTTGGTTGACCCAACGTCAAGCCGCACTTTCCGCCCGAGCAGGTCAACATTCTTGACGCGAAGGCCCAGAAGCTCGCTGCGCCGCCAGCCGTAGGTGTAGCCGAGTTCGAGGAACGTTCGCAACCACAGTTCGTTCGCAAGGCCGCAGAGCTTTTCGAAATCCGCCTGCTCAACAAACCCCGTGCGGACGTTCGACTCCGTCAGCATGTGGATGCGCGGCACGCGCTCAACGAGCGGCGGCGTCGCCTCCGCGCCGAGCCGGAACATGCGCCGCAGGGCGGCGAGCTCCCGGTTGATGGTCGCCGGGGCCGCGCCCTGCTCGCGGCGCTGGGCTGTGTATGCAGCGATGTCGGCGGTCGTGACGCGGCTGGCGCGCACGAGGCCGAACACTGGGGCGATGTGCTCCCGCCACTGCCACCGAAGGCGATCAGCGGCGTCCTTTCGCCCGTCGGCCCGGAGATGCGCGTCAAGGCTCTTCCACAGCTCCTCCATAAGCGCCGCCCGCGTCTGCGCCTTTACGTACTCGCCGCGTGCAACCTTCGCTAGGCGCAGTGCGAGCAGTTTCTGCGCTTCGGCACGCGAGCGCAGGCCCGTTGCCTCGCGCACGCGGCGGCCATCGACACTAAATTGGATGGTCCACGTTTCCGTCAATCGCCCGTCCGGGTATTTGCGTTGGAAAAGGCTACCCGCGCCGTAGGACCGCAGTTTTTTCGCTTTCACTTTTTGCCTCCCTTCTTCGTGATGGCGATGAAGCCGTCCTTTACGAGCGAGTCACGGTAGTAGAGCAGAATCCGGCCCATCGTCTGTTTCGTCTTGACGGTTGTCTTCATTTTTTCTCTGAGCGCGGCGGGCTCGGCAGCGCCGCCGAGCGCTTTGAGCGCCTGCAAAATGCCGAGCGCCTGCGGAGCAAGCGGTGAGTCTTTCGCTGGCATCTTTTTGAGGGTGATCAGCTTTTCGCTTTTCGGTTCAGGTTTCGTTTTCATTTGTTGCCTCCTGAGCCAAACTCTTATCTAATTTATGAATTCCCGCAACACTTATTTTCACCTTTTGTTTGCCCACTGCAAAGGGTCGCTGCTGCTCATCTCGCGGCGCTCCCGCGCTGCTAGAGCCCATTCAATGCGCCGCGTGCGCTCTTCTTGCTGCGCTCGGAGCTCTTGAGCAAGCAGGCGCTCAACGCTCCGCTCCCGGAGTAAGGTCTTAAGAGTTTCATCATCCAAAAGGTCCATCATCGCTCCTACGGTTTGGCAATTTTTGCCATTGATCTTTGGTCCTGTACGAGTTCCTTCATCCAAACGCTGATGGTCTTCGAGTCATGCACGCTGTTGAATGTGGAATTTAAGCGCCGTGCGAGCTCTGCCGCACTAATCGGTTTTGCGCCCGACTGTTGCTGTTGTTTCAGATGGTCGTCAATCCAACGTTTCTTGTCTTCTTTTTGTGGATCGGGCGGGTGCCCTCCCTTTTTTGGAAATAACTCGCGGGCTGGAGGCGCTGCGCCGGGCTTCTGATGTACAGGAAAACGCCCTTCATCGAGCTTCGTCACGTCAATGGTGAATGCGTCAAGTCGGACACCCAAAAACGGGCGGCTTTTTTCGCGTGTAACGTACACGGAAAAAGGAACGCTCGGATGCTCCGCCGAAAGAGGAACTTTCTTTAAACAGAAGATTGCGTCGACAACGCCAACTTTTGAGTAAGTTCCCGAAACCCACTCCGTCACCTCGATTTCCGCGCCACGCGCTCCGGCCTTCGTCGGGTGCGCCAACACCAGCGCGCCGGGGGATCCGCAAGCGTCGATTAGATGGCGCACCTTGGTTGCGAAAGTATTCAACACCTGCGGGTTGTTGTCCTCGTCAATGAAATAGTTAAGTGTATCGAGCACGATGTAAGCGCCCTCGCGCGCCGCCGCCTTTATAAGAGGGTGCTCCATCCCAAGCAGCTCGCCCTGTTTCATTGTTCGAAGATGGAAGCTGACACCTTGCTGATCCAGGCCGATGTCCCGTGCGTACCGCAACGCCAACTCGAAACTCATATCCGGCACGCAGTAGATAATTTTTGACACCTGCGCGGTTACACGAAAATGTTCAAAGGCTGGCTTGCCCGTGAGCAGGGCGCGGCTTATGTGCATTGCGAAAATTGACTTATAACTCTCGATGGGGGCCGCTAAAATTGTGATGGCGCGATTGGCGATCAGGTGTGGAATGAGGAGATCCGCTTTAAGCTCTAAGTCGGCAAAGTCGGACGCCAGCGGGAAAGCCTCTTCCCACGCCGGGCGTGCCGCATGGAACAGCCGAGTGAACTCCTCATCGCCGCCGTCCAAGATAGTGACGAGGTCGTCGGGGCCGTTGACTCGAATGCCTTTGAATTGCTCTACGAGCCGCACAGTGCGCAGGCTGTTGACACCCACACTTTCGAGCAGATGAACCTGAAAGCGTTCCACATGCGTTCGCAGGTCAGGGCGGGTTGCATTCGAGTCAGGGCAGTGAACAACATCGTGCCCCGCCAACAACATTAAGTCCGGATTTGGGTAACTGGATTCTTTCTCGCTATCACGTACCAGATAGCCGGGTAAGCCGTTCGTATCGACGACTTTAATATTTTTCAGTTTTGTGCGTTCCGCCCACGCAGCAATCGCCCAGGTCGATTTTGGGCTCTCAACAACGATGACAAGGTCTTTCGGCTTGAGCGCGCCGGGTGTGGTATTGATGTAGCGCCCTGCCTTGCCTTGCTGGGACATCCACTTATTCTTTTCCTTGCCGCGTTCGATGTCAGGGTTATCGCGGCGGACCTGATAGATGCCGCGCTCCTCGCCTCTCAAGTCAAATCCTCGGAACGCGACGCCGCTCATATCCCCAGCGCGAGGGCTCAAGGCCAACAGGCGTCGCGCGTCCATATCCGAAACGTGGCCGAGCTTTAGCTGCTTCGTCAATCTTGGTGTCAGTCGCAATCTCGCCGCCATTTCTTCGCCGGTCACTAGAGCACCGCCTTTTCGAGCAGGGCTTCGAGGTCGGCGCGTTTAAATAGCACCTTGCGGCGAGCCTGCACCACGCGCCTGGGATCGCGGGATTGCGCCTTGGGGCCGACGTAATAGGCTGGGAGCAAGCCGAGAGATCGCATCTTGTCCACATACTGAACGCTCGAACAGAGGAATTCGGCGGCGAGCTTGCGGGTGAAAAGTTCGCGGTCAGAGGGCTTTGTGGTTGGCACGACGCCCTCCCTTTATCCGGTTCGCTTCATCCATCAAGTTATTCCGCACGTCGGCGAGCAGCTTTGCATGCACGAGCGGAAACACACCCGCTGTGTAGCGGCGCTGCAACTCTTCGCCTGTGCGGAGCGGGTCTTGGAAAACGTAGACCACGTCCTTGCCGTTGCGATGAAATTTGCAATGCGAATACACGAGCTGCCCAGCGGCGATGAGAGCTGCCGCGAACGCGGGGCTGATGGTTTCGTATTCGGATAAAGGAGGGGAGTTACTAATACTGGAGGCACTCATAGAGTGAAATCCCCGTTGTGGAACAGGTTTCGCTCTTACGAGTCCCTCGCGGCGGGTACTTATGACGGGGGTGCTCTTGTCGTCCCGCCGCTACTAAACTCCTCAGTGGAGCCGCGCTGGTTTTTTCAGAACTTGCTACCTTGCGCCTCTGCATCACCGCACGTTGCATCACCCATGCACGTTCCCATGCGATCAAGAGACCAGCTACAAAGTTCTTACTTTTCCAGCCCTGCCGAGTATCTAGCTCGGCTTCGATATATGCAAGACAATTGTAAAACATCCACGCAGCGGCGCGCAACAGGAGAAATGGGGCAAATTCGCGGCGCAACCTACCGGGCAGGTTGTACCCGGTTGTACCGCAAGCCAACGGTGGCGGGGTGTGTGTGCGCCCGTGAGGGCACACCACCCCCGTCGGGTACAACTCCCCGTCCTTAGGGTTGTACCTTGTACCGGTTTTTAAAAGCCTCGCCCAGCGCGGGTTTTGGCGTGGGTGCCAAAATTCCGGGTACAACCCTCCAATAGACCTACCAAAGGGTACCAAACATTCAAGACCTTTTGTTTTTCGCGGTACAACCTCCCTGCTGCAAAACGGCGCCGCCCGCAGTGTGCCAACTCCCCGCCGTCCATTGGTTAACTAAAATAGTCGACGCCCCACGCGCGGCAACCCTCGTGTCCATTGCTCCGCACGGGTTTCGAAATCCCGCGTCCTCGATCGTTCACCCGCAACCCCGAGCCCAGCACGGCATTTCGCCCAACACTAATTGTATGGGACTAAGTTGGACCTATCTTAACGTACAGTAACTTACTGACGATTCTTGTTGCGGGGGCATGTGCCGCTGCGTAACACTTCAACCATGGACTTACGCAAAGCCGCCCGCGAGTTAGGCCGTCGAGGGGGCCGTGCCACGGCGCGGAAGCTCGCGCCTTGCGAGCGTAAGATTTCGAGTTTCAAAGCCATACACTCAAAGCATCTGCGGCGCGACCGTGAGTTACAGCAAATTCTGGTTGCCGCGCTTGAGGCTTTGCGATGATTTTGACCTTCAGAGAGTTGATGGATTACAGACTTAATACTCTGGTGCCCGACCTCGAAGCCGGGCGCATCACGGCAGTCGAATTCCGTAAAACAATTCGGCGCATCGTTCGTCAGCTTAAACGCGGGTGCTCTGCACAAGAGCGGGTGACCATGACACGTGTTGGTCGCAGAATGCGGGAACAACGTGGGGAGTAAGGGCTGCACGGCAACGACGCGCGCCGGGAAGCCGTGCGGAATGCCTGCCATTTGTGGTACGAAGCGTTGTAACTCTCACACTCCGGGCCGCGCATCGGCGGCTGGCAAGGTCGGCGGCCCGCGCCGCAGGCTTCTTGACCCGAGTAAGTTATTTCCTTTCGAACCACCGCAAACGGCCCAAGAGTTTGGGCGTTTGATTTCGACGACGGCGATCGAACTGCGTGGAGCAAAGCTCGACGCCCGCACGGCGAACGCTTTATCGGCGCTCTCATCTGCTTTCCTTGGGTGTTTGAACCACGGGGCCATTGAAGACCGGTTAACCGAGCTCGAAAAGCAATTCGCGGAACGGGAGGAGCGCAAGTGACGAGCGTCGGCGCAACCCCTCGCGGCGTGGGTGTGCTAAGCCGCATCGCAGAACTTGAGCGCCGAGCCCCGCGTGGCGCGGTCTGGTATCTCGAAAACGGCTCTGTTTTTCGCAGTCACTTGACGGATGTTGAGCTCATCATGCGCGGCGAGCAGCAGATACGGCGGGGCGGGCCGCATCCAATTTACGACGCGGCGCGCAGGACGGTGCGCGCGGAGGGTGGTTCCCGGTTCCACGAGCTTCTGATTGCGGTTTGCGCTCCTATTATTCGATCGAAAAAGAGGAAACCCCGATGAAACACGCAACGCAAGCTGATCTCGACGCGGCGGTCGAGCGATTAAATCGACTCGCCGCCCAGATGGAGATTATCATTTCGCGGCGCATGCGGTTAATTAATGACGCAAAGCTCCCGGAGCCTGAGTCCTACCAGACGCAGGTTGACCGCAGACGCGATCAAATGCTCGGAGGCGACAAATAATGCTCACCGACGAAGAAGCCGTGCAGTTGGTCGTTGACGCTCACCGCATGGCGCAGGAACTCGAAAGCGCCGCTGAGCGCCCCGCGAGCCCGGCCTTTCCGCAGGCCGCGCGCTGGCTCGAGACGCTCAGGCGAATCACAGCTTACGCGGTTGAGTGCGTGAGGAGAGGGTGATGGAATTCCAAATAGCAGAGACAGTTGAAACGATGCAGGCGCGCTTGGCCGATGTTCGGCACACGCTGGGCGTGATCGCTGAAGAGATAGCCGAGGGCGACGGCAAGCGCGCGCACGAAGTGGCGCAGCTAGCCGAGGAGCAACGCAAACTCACCGCCGCGCTCACGCGGGCAGAGGAAGAGGCGGAAGCCGCGAGCGCACGGCGAGCGCAGGAAGCGCGAGTGCAGGCGCGCGTGGATCTGGATGCACTGCTCGTTCGAACGGGCGTTCACCGCGCGCAGTTCCTCGAAGCATACCGCAACGCAAACCTAGAGCTGGGCCTGTACTTCCAATCGCTAGAAGCCGCTGGCCCGCTCGTGAGGGCGTGCAGCACGTCTTTCGGCCCGATGCCGCAGGACGTGAATGCCTTGCGCGACCTGGCGCTCGGCAACTTGCCCGCCGAGTCTCTGAACGGTTTGAAGCCCGACACGGGCGCGAACTGGAAGACGAGTTTTCCCGTTGTACCGATGTATTCAAGAACAGGAGAGTGACAAATGGAGAGACCAGAGGGAAGTTTCGATCCGTACGAGGGCGAGATATCGATTCGGCAACCTTCACCGCACGGCCCGCAAGAACAGTACGGCGGTCGAGTCGAAGAGCAGCACGAGATCGCGAGACGCAGCCTGAATTACCCCGGCAGATTCGCGCCAGCGGTGCCAGAGCGCGACAGCGACGGAGGCGGCTTGTGATCGTCACGGCGCACGCGGAAGACGACTACGTCGAAAAACTCAAGAAACTGCTGACGCCAATTTCGGAAATGCCACCGGAGCTGACGTTGGAACAGCTCTTGGAGCGTGAACGCGCGCGCACCGGGCTCGCCTACGTTGTGGTGCCGGTCGCCAAGGAGGACGAGTAATGGCCTACACCTATCAAGTGCGCCTTTCTGAGCACATGGCGGAAACGCCAGAGCACTACCTCCTGTGCACGGACGCAATCTTGGCGCGGTCAGGTGTTCAGCAATATAAACTCTCGGAAATTTTTGAAGACTCCCGTTCAGACGAACTTGTGGACGTCGACCGCCCGGTGAGCGAGGTAACTAGCAAGCAATTTTTGGGAAGCATACCGGGAAAAGCCGTGGTGATCGGCCATCCCAGCTCTGGCTTTTTGAACCCGACAACCCACGCGTGGAGCGCGGTCGGCACAGTTCTCACTGCCCGCGTTGGCCCAGAGAAGGATGACGACGGCAACACGCTCGTCCTCGGCGACATCGTGCTCCATGATCCGCGCGCGATCGAGGCAGTCAAGGGCGGGCTTCGGCAACTGAGTCTCGGCTATACATACGACATCGCCGAAGGCGACGACGGTGGTTTAGAAATGCAGAATTTGAGAACGAATCACTGCGCGCTCGTCAGCGTCGGGCGTGCGGGGAACGCTGAAATTGTCGATGCTCGGCCCGTATGCCCAGAGAGTTTCGAGTCGATGATGCGGCGGTACCACCGCAGAAATCAGCCAGAGGCGCGGCGCGCGCAAGACGAAGATCAGAATCATTTAGCGGCGCTGAACGACCTGCAGAACACGGGCGAAAATTTTCACGAAAACGAGGACACAATGAAAAAAGCAAAAGATCAAGATCAACCCGACGATGCGACGGTCGTGAACTGGCGGCGCGTGCTCATCGCGGCTCTGACCCCGATCTTGGGCGGCGCGGTCGTGATGGCCTTGTTCAAGGGCGCATCAACCGAGGAGGATGCAGACCCTATCGAGGGCGCTTCCAAGGGCGAGGAAGCGGGCCGCTCGCTCGTCCATATTAACGAGGACGACGATCTCCTGCCCACCGAAGCGTTGCCGGAATCGGAGCGCGGGGAAAATCCTGTCGTGGACGCACTGAAAAAACTTCGTCCTGCAATCGAAGGGAGCGGCGACCGCAAGGCGATTGACACGTTCAATCGCTGCATGAAGGCGGCGAAGCGCGGCTTTGTAGGGCCAGCCGAGCGCTTGATCGCGGCTGATCGCCGACCGAGCGGGCCGACGTTCAACGAACTGGTTGAGAAGCGCCGCTCGGAGATGCTCGGCACACGGGCGCGCGATGCCTCTGGAGAGCGCCGCGCTGAAGACCGCGAGCCGGGGCCAGCAAGTTTCGAGCAGAGTGTGGCGAGAGTGCGCGAGCGGATGTTGAACGAGAAGCCGCGCCGTTATTAACAAGTTTCGGCGGCGTTCTTACCACCTCCTTCTCCGCCGCCGAATCGTGGGCTAGTAGCAGCGCGGTCCTGCTGGGGGCGCATCACCACGGCAGTGCGTTCTCTGGCACGGGGCTTTTGTTCGTTTTCACCCGTCTCCGGGGCCGCGCCGCTCGCCCGCGTCAATCGAATCCACGCGGCGGGGGCGGAAGCAAGCGTCCCTTCCACCCGCTGAGACGCACGCCGGTACTTTCCCTGCGGAACCACGCAGGATTTCAGCCGGGTCGCGCGAGCGCCGCGCAAAAGGGCCGGGGTGCCACGCCCCCGGCCCTTCTTCCTCTTTAGCGGCCTGTGGCGGAAAGCAACCAGCAGCAGAACACGACGACCACGAGCCACCCCGCCGTGATGATGAGCGAGAGCGCAGCGCGGATCACAGCGCGCCGCCCATGATGAAGTGAAGATACTCGACCAGTTCTGCGGGGCCTGTTTCTAAAACGTTCAGCACTTGGTCCATGGTGAGCGCGTCCAAATCCTCGTGGAAACGCTGCCAGTTGTTGATAAGCGTCTGCTCGGGGGCGAGTCGATTCTTCAGTCCGGGCAGGAGCACGGAAACGGTTGGCACATTCATGCGGCAACCTCCTTGTGACTTGCGGTCACGTTCAGAAGTATCTTCTAAAATCTGAAAATGAAAAGGGTGAAGATTGCCCCATAAAATGCCCCATTTTGAGTTTTGGTGTGTGGCATTCAGACGGACGTTGAAACGCGAAGTGCGGCAAAGCCGCATAAACATTGGCTAAAATGGTGCCCGGAGACGGAATCGAACCGTCACGTCCTGTTAGGGACCCGGGATTTTAAGTCCCGTGCGTCTGCCAGTTTCGCCATCCGGGCGCTTGCTTGACAAGCCAGTATAGGCCAATCTGATAGCAACGTATTTCACTGCCGGGTCTGGGTCGAGGTCGTCGGCTCAATTCTCGATTCGCAGGTTTCTTTGTAGGTTGCCCCAACAACCATCCTGGCGGCTTCCCTTTTTGCATGCAGAACACGCGCGGCTTCCCAATTGTCGTGCTCATCGACGATGTCACATCTATGGAGCACGGTTGAAGTCTTCCAGCCGTCGCGGGTCGAGCCCTCGTAAATCACCAGCTCGTAAGTCACCAGCTTGTAAATCACCTAAGATCAGTAAGTTCGATGTCACCGATCGGCAATCCGAATCCCGGCCTTCGGTTTGCATTCCAATTTCCATAGACTTCTATGAGAAGTTATCCAGCATATTATATTTTCTCTCGCTTGTCCCAGCGTAAGTCATTGATAAATCTAATTGATAATTAATATTCCCTTTGGCCGGAAACATGCCTCTCACTTGCCCATGCGAGCACTGGACCCCGCTTGCTTTGGAGTGTTTCCTAATCCGTCTTTCGATCTTGTCAAGGC
This sequence comes from Terriglobales bacterium, assembly GCA_050012595.1. GTDB lineage: Bacteria > Acidobacteriota > Terriglobia > Terriglobales > Acidobacteriaceae > Acidiflorens. The sequence goes on along the minus strand of JBEKGW010000003.1, from coordinate 52,154 downwards.
CTCCGGGCCTGGAATGTCCCGCCGACTAAGCTGCCAGCATGTTTCGTTTGGTGAAGTGGTTGAGTTTGGAGCAAAACGATTTCTGAAGGAACAACGAGTTTATGAATATTCCGAAGGGAAGGAAGGTGGACCATGTTGAATCTCAACTCCCCCCAACGTTTGGTTGTGCGATTTAGGATTTTCGCAGCACTAGGACTGCTGGCGATCGCGGTTGTGATTGCATCCAGCGCAGCATTGTTTGCCCAAACCACTATCTCCACAGGCAGTATTCAGGGCGTCGTGACCGACCAGACCGGTGCCGTCTTAAGCGGGGCCCAGGTTCTGATCACCAATAAGGGAACTAGCCAAGTCCTCACGACGACAACTACGTCATATGGCACCTACACCTCCGGTGCGCTTACTCCTGGAGACTATACGTTGCGGGTCGAGGCGAGTGGATTTAAGACCGCCCAGCTATCGGTGGTGGTGCAGGTGAACACTACCGCTTCGGCAAACGTGAAGCTTGCGCTGGGCGCGAGCACGCAGATTGTCGAAGTGACAGGCTCCGAGGTGGTCGTGAACACCGAGCAGGCTACCGTGCAGGGGGTTCTTACGGAGAAGCAAATCGAGACCCTGCCCATCAACGGACGCAACTTCCTCGACCTCGCTCAATTGGAGCCCGGTGTCCAAATCCAGGATGGCGGTACTTTCGATCCCACCAAGAACGGTTTCTCGTCGGTATCCTTTGGCGGCCGCTTTGGACGCACTGCTCGCATCGAGGTCGATGGCGTCGACATCAGCGATGAGACCGTGGGAACGACAACCCAAAACGTTCCCTTGGGAGCGATCCAGGAATCATCTCTGCAACAGTCGTCGCTCGACCTTTCCACCGAGTTGACCTCCTCGGGTTCGGTCAACATAACCACGAAGGCGGGAACCAACGCGATACACGGCGAGGGCTTCTACTATTTCCGTGACCAGACTCTCGACGCCGCTCTCCCGGGTGGTTCCACGAATTACTTCCAGAGGAACCAGTACGGCGGCAACGTCGGCGGTCCTATTGTGAAAGACAAGCTTTTCTTCTTCATTGACGCGGAGCGTAACAAACAGGCCCTCCTTGATCCGGTTATCCCCGGAGGGGACTTCGCCGCTCTAGCAGGCAGCTTCACCTCGCCTTTCCGGGACACGGAAACGATGGCGAAGCTCGACTATCAGTTCGGCAAAGTGAGAACTTTCTATCGCTTCACGTTTGAACAGAACCGCAGTGTGCTTCCATTCATTCCCAACTCCTTTCAGCCATTCGCCAATGTGAACCACTCGCGGAACCACATTGTGGGCGCCGATTTCAATACTGGGACCTTTACGCACAGCATCCGCTTCGGGTACTCGAAATTCCAGAACGGGATTACCGACGCAGTCACCGGCACGAGCATCCGCAACCCCGGGGGCGCGATCGAACTGGCGATAGGCGCTGACCCCAACTGCCTTACTGCAGGCGCCGATGATTTCTGCTCGGGACCGAACTTCCTGGCTCCGCAGGCGACCTTCCAGTCAGACCACCAGATCAAGTATGACGGCGGCAAGCCATTCAAGAACCACATCTTTCGCTTCGGCGCCGGTTTCAACCACGTTCATGGCGGCGGCTTCGCCGAGTTCCTCGGACTGGCCCCTGCGGTTGGTTCGCCAGCGTCCACACCCACGTGTGTGAACGCTCCTCCTCCTGCTCCTGGCTGCCCGTTTTCAGGAGGCGCCGCCAATCCGCTCAACTACCCCGTGGTAAACGTAACCTTGGGCAATGGCGAAGGCTTCTCTTCCGCTAAGTCCGCCTTCGGTTCCCCCGGTGGCGGCCTGGGCCCGGACAATCGCTTCTCTTGGTACTTCGGGGACTCTTGGAAGATGAAACCAAACTTCACCTGGACTGCCGGCCTCCGCTACGTTCGCGACACGGGGCGAACCGACAGCGATCTGGGTCCGACTCCGGCGCTGAGTGCCTTCGATAATCAGTTCTATTCTGGCTTGGAAAACCGAGTGCATCAGCCCAATCTCAATTTCGCTCCTCAGCTTGGATTTGCCTGGGACCCGAGGAGCAACGGAAAGACTGTGATTCGTGGCGGGATCGGGCTTTTCTACGAGAACTCCATCTGGAACAATATTCTGTTTGACCCTGCGGGACGACTCCAGCAGGGATTCTTTTTGGGTTTAACTCCTGTCTGCTCGGGCGGGGCACCACAGACCCTGCCTTTCACGAGCACCATCAATCCGGCAACGATCTGTGGCGCGCCCATTGGAAGTGTCGATACTCAGATCGTCCAGCTTCAGCAGAAGTATCAGGCAGCCGTAAAGGCGGCGGGTCCCTCAAGCAACGGTACGTACGTCGGGAACATAGGAGCCAGTGGAATCGATATCGACAGCGTCAGCCTCCTTGCCCCGGACTACAAGTCATCAAGGTCGGTGCAGATGAACATCGGAGTCCAACGCGAGATTCGGCGCGGAATGGTCTTGACCGCGGACTATCTGCGCAACGTCTCCACTCATAACCTTCTCAGCATCGACACCAATCGTGTCGGCGATGCCCGGTACTTCAATCTTCCTGCGGCCCAAGCAGCGATTGCGGCAACGTTGGCAGCATGTGGGCAGTCAACCATCGATCTTGCTATAAGCAGCGGCGCCTGCCCGGCAGGCCCAGGCGGCACCACCGCCCCGCACACTGCGAATATTTACGACTTCGCGGCCAACGGCCTGGATTCCGGCTATTCGCTCTGTGGTGGAGGACCATGCCCGAATGCAGCCTTCGGTGGCGTAAACAACGGCGCAACTGGCGCTAACCAGATGCTCTTTCCTATCGGACGCTCTGTATATAACGGTTTGCAGATGTCACTGAAGGAGGATGCGCGGGATCCGCTGCCGGGAATCAAGTCTTTGAGCCTGCAGGTCTCGTACTCGCTCTCCCGTTATGTCTCCACGGCGCGGGACAGCGACTTCATCAACTTCCCCACAGACAATAACAACCCGCTGAAATATATGGGACCCAATGGGCTTGATCGCCTCCATCAATTTTCATTCGGCGGGACCATGGATCTGAGGGGTGGCTTCCGCCTGAGTATAATTTCCCACTTCGACAGCCCGCTCGCGGACGACGTCAGGCTGCCAACGGGTGGAGCGCCCGGCGGAATCTTCCAAAGCGACCTCACTGGCGATGGTACTGGCGATGGTACCGTCACTTCGAACGGCGGCAACGGCGATCTCTTGCCGGGTACCAAACTCGGCGGCTTCGGTCGCAGCTTTGGTGTCAACGGTTTGAACCAACTAATCACTAATTACAACAATAACTACGTCGGCAAGCCGACTCCGGCCGGCCAGGTTCTCATTGCTAACAATCTGTTCACCCAGTCGCAGTTGTACGCCCTGCAAGGTGTCATTGGCGGAAACCAGAACGGATCCGGCGTGGTCGGACCGTTGCAGCTGGCGCCCGCAGGCGCAGTTGGAGAAGGATGGTTGAAGACCTTCGACTTCGGCCTGGACTGGGGCTACAAGATCAAGGATAGGGTCGAGATTCGGCCCGGAGTTACTTTCTTCAACGTGTTCAACCTCTCTAACTTTGATGGTCCGGCCGTTCCCTTCGGCACAACTCTGAATGGGAGTCCGGGTTCCCCCAACGGTACAACTTCTCCCCAGCCTGACTCCCTCCGCCTCGGGCTTGGCTCGGGCGTGAACGCGCTCGGCTCACCCCGTGTGGTCGAGTTCGAGTTGAAACTTATCTTCTAGCCGTTTGACCGGCTCCCCTGAAGCCACCGCTCTTCGGGGCGGTGGCTTCTTGTTTTCCGGACGCCGTCCTCTCGATCCGGATCACCGGGCGATCTGCGAGCGCAGTTGCTTGGCCAGTTTCTCGATTCTCTTGAGCTTCTCGCTGAGATCCTTGGGCAGCAGGCCCTTGGTAGTCTGATCGACCTCGGACGGAACCGACCCCGCCAAAGCAGCCAGTTCGTCAGCGTCGTGCTTGAGCTTCTGCGGATCGATCACCGGGCGTTGGTTCAAGGGAGGAATCGAATTTTTATCGAGCTTATCCTGCGCCTGTTCCGCCTCCCGCACTCCGACTGGGACCGGATGTGCGCTCTGGGCAGCGAGTGTTGATGGCGAAAATAGCAGGCCTAGCAGAAGAGTCAAACCAACAAGAGTCAGAGCAGGGAGTTTCACGGCGGGCCTCCTACCGTGGGGAGCAATCTCTCAGCACATTGTACATTCAACATCAATGCCGGCGGCAGCGCCCTCGTTCTGCTCGACATACCTCGGCGGCAGCGGAATTGACGTGAGAGCGCAGTTACAGCCCCTTTACCACGTCCCCTTGCGCGTGTAGTACCCGGCGCGATAGTGCGACTGATTAAGGGCCTCCCGACGGCGGCCTGGCTTCCTCTCCCGTTGACCCTGGCAACTCGATCTTGGGAAATCCTGTCAACCCCCCGTCTTCACGATTTTCCCCGTAAGTCGCTGAATCGCCTGCCAAAATAAAGTCCGAAAAGTTGGCGCGGTGGGTGGGTCAAACTTGATATAATAGAACTATAGATAAGAGTAAGGGTGCGGTCGCTCAAGCACCCTTTTCCTATTGGCGCAGCCCAGCACCGTGTCGCCAGATTGTGACCCTGAAACTCTGAAACCGTGAAAAGTGGTTCTCCTAAGTCCTTATCCCGGAATATTTTACATATAATTCCTTTAAACTCAAAGATTTTGCGGGAATTTCTCCCTAAATCATTGATTCCAAATGGTCGAGAAATAAAAAAAATCAGGCTGCTGGTCGACTTCGATCACGAAGCCACCGCTAACTCCTTATTTTTGAATATTTTACGTTATCTCCTTTGAAATGAGGATTTTAACAAAATAGGGGGGGGGGTACCGGTTTCGGTTGCTAATGGAGCGACGGGCGTCTCGCCCGTCCGGCACAGTGGTAGCCGGGTTTCGCTATAGCCTGTCTGGCTCCAACCAATCTGGACCGGCTAACAGACCAAGCCATCGACCCCGTGGTCGGTGGCCTTTTTCTTCTGCAGTCGGAAGTCGCAGAGCCTAGTTTAGAAAGTCGTTTAGAAAGTCCCCTTGCGCGTGTAGTAACCCGCGCGAGAAGTGCGACTGATGAAGCGCGACTGATACTGATATCGACCGCCCGCCGGCGCGTTCGTCAGGCACCCGCAGATACAACTTTTCGGGGGCTTCCGGGTTCAATACTATGTAGGGGTGTGATTGTCAGGAGGAGACCTTGAAAGTATCGCGCTGGTTTCGTGAAGCAATTGGTTTGGCGGCGAGAGCCGCCCTTTTATTCTTTGTGGTTGGCGCTGCAGCGGCATTGGCTTGCGCCCAGAGTGGCGCCATGACTCCTTATCAGGGCGAATCCGACGGCGTCAGCGCCGGCGGAAATTGGCTGGAGTTCGCCTCCACGGACAAGATGACGGGTGCAAAGAGAGTGCGATTCCAACTCCAGTCGAACAACTATTTTAAAGAGGACTCGGAGTTCAAGCCCAGGGTGAACCTTATCTGCGATAACGGCAAGCTCAAGGTCGCGGACTTCAATCCTGGAATCAGACTACCTATGCCCAACCGTCCCGGCTTCTGGGGCCAGCCCCAGTTGGAAGTTATGGTCCGCGTTGACGACACGCACTACTACAAGGGCTGGAACTGGATGCGCGGCCACTTCCTCTCCATGGACAAAGGCACGGTTCGCGGAATGATCGGGGCCAACATTTTCAACATCGCGCTTCCCACCCGGAGCGGCCGGCAGGTCGCGGAGTTTTCTCCGGGCGGGCTGAATCTGGATCGAGTGAGACAAGCCTGCGACCTGACACCGAGGAAGCCGAGCAAGGACTAGCGCCGCGACCGCTTGCTGGTGGAGTGCCGGGCGTCCCCGCCCGGCCGCCATACTGCTGGACGGCGAGACGCCCGTCCCTCCATCGTATGACTTATCACGCGGTCACGGTGCCAGTGCAACCTTCCCCTGCATCTCCAGCCCTTCCCGCGAATCCAATGATGGTATCGTTGGACTCGCATCGGGAGGCGCATGAAGATTGGCATCACCTGTTATCCAACCTACGGCGGCAGCGGAGTGGTCGCCACCGAACTGGGGCTTGAGCTGGCTCGCCGAGGGCACGAGATTCATTTCATCTCCTATTCGCAACCCATTCGCCTGACCGGACCGGAACCGAACATTCATTATCATGAGGTCGAGGTCACGCGCTATCCGCTATTCGAATATCCTCCGTATGATCTGGCGCTGGCGACGCGCATGGCTGAGGTTTCGCAGCTCTACGAACTCGATCTGCTGCACGTGCACTACGCGATCCCGCACTCGGTGAGCGCGATGCTGGCCAAACAGATGCTGGCGGCAACTCCGCCGCGGAAGCATCTGCCATTTGTCACCACCCTGCACGGCACCGACATCACTCTGGTCGGGCTCGACCGCTCCTATCTTCCGATTACGCGTTTCTCCATCGAGCAGAGCGACGGCGTAACGGCCATCTCGCAATATCTGCGCAACCGCACGCTTAAAGTTTTCGACGTCAAGAACCACATCGAGGTCATCCCAAACTTTGTGAACTGCGACGAGTATCTGCGCAAACCGGAGTGGCTGGAAAAACGCAGCGAGTATGTCTCCAACGACGAGCGGCTGCTGGTGCACCTTTCCAACTTCCGGCCAGTGAAGCGCGTCCTGGATGTGGTCGAAATCTTTGACCGCGTGCGCAAGAAAATTCCTGCCAAGCTGTTGCTGATCGGCGACGGACCTGATCGCTCCCAGGCGGAGTGGCTGGCGGTGCAAAAAGGCATTCACGAGCATGTGCTGTTTCTTGGGAAGCAGGACCAGATCCGGGAAAAGCTGGCCATCTCAGACGTGTTGTTGATGCCGAGCGAACTGGAAACGTTCGGACTCGCGGCACTGGAAGGAATGGCCTGTGAGGTTGTCCCGATTGCCACGCGCACTGGAGGAGTACCGGAACTGATCGAGCACGGTGTGACCGGATTTTTGGCCGATGTCGGCGACGTGGATACCATGTCGCGTTACGCCATCGATCTGCTGAGTGATGAATCGGCCCTGCGCGCCATGGGAAAACGGGCGCGCGCCGCCGCCATGGAAAGATTCTGTGCCAGCAAGATTATTCCGCTTTACGAAGGCTTTTACCGAAAGGTGCTGGCGCAATCGTCGTAGCCGTCATCAGCTCTTCCGGATTGGGCAGAATGGGCAGCCGCAACCGGATCAGCGTGCCGCCGCCTTCGCGGCTTTCGACCATCATCTTGGCAGCATCACCGTAGAGTACCTTCAGACGCTCCGCGACGTTCGCCATGCCGATTCCCATACCGCCCAAGCCATCAGCCTCCGTGAGCGCCTCGGCCGATCCCATGCCCACGCCGTTATCTTCTACCTCGACCACGAGACGTGATTTGATCACCCGGCTGCGCAGCGTAATGCTGCCGCCTTCGACTTTGGGAGCAAGCCCGTGCTTGATGCAGTTTTCGACCAGCGGCTGCAGCAGCATGCTGGGAACGATGGCTTCGAGAGACGCGGGATCGAGATCCTTCACGACCTTGAGCTTGTCCCGTCCAAAGCGTACGACTTCAATGTCCAGATAATTGTCGATGAACTCCACTTCCTCGCGCAGCGGAACGAATGAATCCGCACTGTGCAGCAAGCGGCGAAGAATGGTCGCGAGCTTCAGGATCATCTCCCGCGCCGTGTCGGGATCGAAGCGCACCAGCGAGGAAATGGAATTCAGCGTGTTGAACAGAAAGTGCGGGTTGATCTGATTCTGCAACGCCGCCATGCGCGCCTGCAGCAGCAGCCGTTCCTGCTCTTCCAGCTTGATCTGGATGCGGACACTGTTGAAGATTTTCAGTTCCGTGCCCACCACCATGACTACGGTCAGGTAGATCGCGCTCTCCACCAGATATCCGTTCAAAGTTCCGCCGGCGCCCCCCATCCACAGGCCGGGGCTTTCCAGGCTGAAGATGGAGTTTGGCCAGAAGCGCCAGATTTCCGTCTGCAGAAAACGCAAACCCACGATGGTGATGAAAAAAGCGACCTGCCAATCGAACACGCGCGGGCGCGGCAGATTGCGGCGAATCATGCGATAGAGGGTGAGATCGATAAACGGCGAGAACGACCAGATATCTTCCTGCTCGGGCGCGACCCGTCGCAACTGCCCGGAAATAATTCCAGCCAGTACATTCAACGGCATGGCGGCCCACTCGCCGTGCATCGCTGCGGGCAGCGATATCAGCGCTCCGCCGAACCCTCCCGACAAGCGCCCCCCGATCACGCCCAGCAGCAGTGCGGTTTCGAGCGACAGGTCGCCAGCGAGGAAGCTTTTGACGCTGCATCGTATCCAGACGCCGAGTGCGATGGGGATCGCCATCCACAACGCCAGATAAATTTTGTCCCGGGTTTCGCGGTGCTCGCGAAAGAGCAAACTCTTGAATTCTTTCGAGCGCACCAGGGCGCTCGACAAGGCTGCAGCCACGCCCAGCTTGATCAGGAGGTTAACGAGTATCAGCCGCGGTTCCAGCATCGAATGAACTTGCCGGTGGAAAGCCGGGCGCCCCGCCCGGCCGCCTCGCTGCCGGACGGGCGAGGACGCCCGTCGCTCCACCGGATACTTTCTGCCCGCAAGATGACGCGTGCGGTCGGGATCAGGCTCCGATTGTAACCGCTGCCTCGCGCAAAAGCTGCTCAACGTTGGCAGGCGAGGTCGCCGGAACTCCGCCCTGGGCGAAATCGCGGCTGCCCCCGCCGCGGCCTCCGACGGATGATAAGACATGCTTGAGCAACGCCCCCATGTCGGCGGTCGAGCCGGGCGCGCCAGCGGAAGCCTGTGCGGGAGTTTGCGCCGGCGTTTGCGCGGGAGTCTGCGCGGGAGTCTGCGCAAAGACCAAGCCGGGCGGATCCACCGTGCTCGCCACCAGCGCGATGGCCGGCGTCGCCGCTCGCGTTACTTTCTGTGCAAACAGTTTGGCAAAGCCGATGTCGCGATCGGAAAATGCCCGCACGACGATCTTCCGCCCGTTCGTCTCCGGTTGATCGTGCAGAGCGGCCAAAGCCATAAGCTCGGCGAGTTGATCGAGCGCATCGTCCTTTTGCTTGCGCAACTGCTTGCTCTCTTCGACACCCTTGCGGATCTGCTCCGGCACATCCCAGAGCTGTGCCGAGAATAGCGCGGCCGCCTCGCTGAGGGCACTGTAGTCACGCCGCGCCATGCGAACCGCGCGATTGCCGCAGACAAACTCCACTCGTGTCCCCTGCCGCACTTTCTCGGTTCTTCGCAGCAGAATCGAACCGATCTGCCCGCTCGAGCCGACGTGAGTTCCGCCACACGCCGACAGATCGAAATCCGCGATCTCGACCAGACGCAGCTCGTCGTGCTCCGCGGGAGGCAGTTTACGCAAACCGAGCTTCTCCGCTTCCGCACGGGAAACATAGCGAATCCGCACGGGACGGTTCTCAAACACAACCTGATTGGCCCGCTTCTCGGCCCCGGCAATCTGCTCGGAACTCACTGACAGCGTCGCAAGATCAATCGAGCAATAGTCTTCGCCCATGTGGAATGAGACGGTCGGCATCTGGTAAAGCTCGACAAAAGCTGCCGAGAGAACATGCTGTCCAGTGTGTTGCTGCATGTGGTCGCGGCGGCGTTCCGGATCGATGCTGCCATGTACCGCGGCGCCCGCAGCCGGCAACCTCGCCGGCGCTTCCAAGTAGTGGACGATCTTGCCGTTTTCCGCATCCGCAACTTCCGTTACTCGCAGGCGCTCGGCCCCGCGATCGCCTCCTTTGACCGTCAGCCATCCAGTGTCATGGACCTGGCCGCCGCTGGTGGGATAGAACGCGGTTTCCCGCAGGATGACGGCCGGGCGCGATTGCTCCGGCGAAGGAGGCGCGACCTCCTCCACAACCGAATCGAATTCGTGCATTTCAGAGCTGTCGTAGTAAAGACGCTTGGTCATGACGAAGGGCTTGGTGCCCCAGGTGTCACGCCCGTTCTTTGGGCGCTAACCTGGGCAATTCCGTGGGACGAACAAAGTCAGGCACCGGCGAACCACTGCACACGAAAGAGCCCGTTACCGTTGCTTCCTTCCGGACCTGGCGGGGTTGGCGGGAAAACGTCGCGCGGAACCGATGCCTGACTCTACATCTTAACAAGAGATCGCCGAAAACAGGAATGGGCAGGACCCGCCCACGTGGAACGCTTTGACGTTTCGTGGTAGATGTGGAGCATGAAATTCCACACCGAATACCTCACCCTGCACACGAAAACCAAGCGCGCCTACGTCCACCTGACCCCGCAGGTTGAGAGCGCTCTCAAAAAATCCGGAATCAAAGACGGCATAATTCTGGTTTCCGCCATGCACATCACCGCCGGGGTCTATGTCAACGACAACGAGAGCGGCCTCATCGAAGACATCGACCATTGGCTGGAGACGCTTGCCCCCTTCCGGCAGAACTACCAGCATCACCAGACCGGCGAAGACAACGGAGATGCGCACCTTAAATCGCTGCTGATTCACCACGAAGTCATTGTTCCGGTCACCAACGGGAAACTCGACTTCGGCCCCTGGCAGCAGATTTTCTACGCCGAATTCGACGGCCAACGCGACAAAAGAGTGCTCATTAAAGTGATGGGAGAATAGGCAACTTGGTTTATCCTCATAGCCCATAGGAGCACGACAACATGAGCGAAGAACTCAACGAATTGCGCGAGCACGCCGAACACGCCCGGGAACATCCCGATCTCGCGCCCATCACGCTCGCCATGGCGGTGCTGGCCGTCCTGGTGGCCGCCGTGTCACTGCTTGGCCATCGCACTCATACCGAAGAAATCATTTTGCAGAATGAGGTCACCGACCAGTGGGCCTACTACCAGGCCAAGAATATCCGCCGCCACACCGACGAATTGTTCGCCGATCTGACCACCGTGGTTGCCAGCAAAGACGCGGAAGCCGTCACCAAACTGCAGGAAAAATACCGTGCCGAAGCGGACCGCTATAAAGACGAGCAGAAAGAACTCGACAAAGAGGCCCGCGCAACCGAAAAGGAAGCCGAACTTACCCGCCGCAAAGCCGACCGCTTCGATCTGGGTGAAGTCTTCCTGGAGATCGCCCTGGTGATCACCTCGATTACGTTGCTCTCAGGCCGCCGCATATTCTGGCACCTCGGCCTGTTTATGGCGACGGCAGGCGTTCTCGTCGCCGCTTCAACCTGGATGGTGCGCTAGAGATGGTTGCATAAATGGCCATACGGGACGGCAGGTCTATACCGTTTTCATAGGACGGCAACCCCTCTTTCAGGGTGGTGTTTGGGTGAGGATACTTAAGGTTAACTAAGTCTATGAGAATAGTGGTGGGCAGTGCAGGACTCGAACCTGCGACCTCCTGCTTGTAAGGCAGGCGCTCTAACCAGCTGAGCTAACCGCCCGATGTTTTAGTATCTGTCCTATTACATTCTCATCGCACGATCGCGTACCGTTGAGCCGTGAGTCGCTTTCAGCGTGGTCACATCTATGAGGAGTTCGGAGCATTTCACGTTCGATTCTACCAAAACGAGATGGTCGATGCGCGCATCGAGCGCAAGCAGCGATCGCACCGGCTGTGCTCCAAGGATCGCACGCACTACTCGACGACGTGCAAGCCGGTGTAGTTCTTATGCGCCGACTTCATGCGGAAGGTCAACACGGCGACAGCGACCGAGCAGGACATGACGATCGCTGACTTCTGGGAGAGGAATTACCTGCAATGACTGCGAGAACAGTTCGCTGTGTCGATCCGAATGAGAGTTTCCGGTTTTATTGGAACAGCAAGGGAACACCAATGAAAATCATTGCGCAATATTTGCGAACGGGCAAGATGGGTGTAGACTGGGTGCCGTTCTGGAGGTCAAAAAGGAGATTCCGACTTATAACTTCCACGGTCTGGCGGCAGGACCACAACGGTTTCACGCACAACGATCCCGGGTTCCTGGCCGTGGTTCTTAACAAGAGCGCTGCCGTCACCTGTATCCAGCTTCCGCCCGATGTCAACAGCCTACTGTCAGTGGCAACCATTGCCTCAGGAGCATGGCATCGACAGGACGAAGATTACGGGATGAGGGTGGCCGCACCCGCCAGAATCATTTGACTCAGGGTGGGCGTGGCCGGAAACGAACCGACCCGGAGAAAGGACCTTGAATGAGCGTAGCAACCGTTTTCCCCATTGCCTCAGCGCAAGAACAAGAACAGCGAATGGACCTGATCAGCGTCAACACCATCCGCGCACTCTCAATGGATGGTGTACAGGCAGCCGATTCGGGGCATCCCGGAACTCCGATGGCGATGGCGCCGGTGGCCTACTGCCTCTGGCAGCAGTTCCTTCGTTTCGATCCGCAGGATCCCGTATGGCCGAACCGGGACCGCTTTGTGCTGTCGATGGGGCACGCGTCCATGCTGCTCTATTCCCTGCTGCACTTGACCGAGGTTCGAGCGGTTAGCAAAGACTACGAAACTCTCGGCGAAGTATCCGTGCCGCTCGAAGCGGTCAAGGCGTTCCGCCAGTTTGAGAGCCGTTGCCCGGGTCATCCGGAATACCGCTGGACATCGGGAGTGGAGACCACCACCGGACCGCTGGGCCAAGGCGTTGCCACCAGCGTCGGCATGGCCAGCGCCCGGCAGTGGCTCTCCGCACGCTACAACCGGCCGGGCTTCGAGAATCTGATCGACTTCAATGTCTACGCGCTTTGCGGAGACGGATGCATGATGGAGGGTATATCGAGTGAGGCGGCCTCACTCGCCGGCCACCTGCGCCTTTCAAATCTCTGCTGGATCTACGACAACAATCGCATCACCATCGAAGGCAACACTTCCCTGGCCTTTACCGAAGACGTTGCCACTCGTTTCATGGGCTACGGCTGGAATGTGACACGAGTCGGGGACGCCAATGATCTCAATATGCTGGCCCGCGCGTTCCACACGTTTCAGAGCACCAAGGACCGGCCCACGTTGATCATTGTGGACAGCCACATCGGATACGGCGCGCCGCACAAACAAGACACGAGCGGGGCCCACGGTGAGCCTCTGGGCGAGGAGGAGATCCGGCTCGCCAAGCGCAACTACGGCCTGCCCGAAGACAAAAAGTTCTACGTGCCGGATGGCGTCTACGATCACTTCCGCCAAGGCATTGGAAAGCGCGGCAAGCAGCTGCGCGATGCATGGTTCGTGCAAATCGCTGAGTATCGCAAGAAGTATCCCGAGCTCGCCGAGGAACTGTATCGCATGCAGCACCGTCAGCTCCCGGAGGGTTGGGACCGCGATCTTCCCGAATTTCCCGCAGACGCGAAAGGCTTGGCGACACGCGAGTCCTCGGCGAAGGTGCTGAACGCAGCGGCCAAGAATATTCCCTGGTTGATCGGAGGCGCCGCGGATCTCGCACCCTCCACCAAGACCCGTTTAACGCTGGAGGGCGCGGGCGATTTCTCGGCCGAGAATTATGCCGGACGCAATTTTCACTTTGGAGTCCGCGAACACGCCATGGGCGCCATGCTGAACGGAATGAGTCTGGTGAAGGTGCGCCCCTTCGGCTCGGGATTCTTCATCTTCGTCGATTACATGCGGGGATCACTCCGCCTGAGCGCCTTGATGGAGCTCCCGGTGATTTACCTGTTCACTCACGACTCGATTGGAGTTGGCGAGGATGGCCCCACACACCAGCCCATAGAACAGCTCGCCCACATGCGTTCCATGCCCGGCCTGATCATGATCCGGCCGGGAGACGCAAATGAGGTGCGGGAGGCCTGGAAGGTGATCCTGCAACTGCATCATGAGCCGGCGGTTCTGGCACTCACGCGCCAGGCCCTGCCAACCATCGACCGGAAGAAATACGCCGCGGCTTCAGGCTTGGCCCGTGGCGCCTACATTCTCGCGGATGCCCCCGGAGGCGACCCCGAGGTCATCCTCATCGGCACCGGCAGCGAGGTCTCTCTCTGTTTGGACGCCTACGAACAACTCACCCAGGAGGGAACGCGGGCACGCGTGGTGAGCATGCCGTCGTGGGAACTGTTTGACGACCAGGACAAGAGTTACCGCGAATCTGTTCTGCCGCCACGCGTGAAAGCGCGAGTGTCGGTGGAAGTGGCATCCGATTTTGGCTGGGCCAAATACACCGGCTCCGAGGGGCACAACGTTTGTATCGAAAGCTTTGGGGCCTCGGCGCCGCTCAAGCATCTTTTGAAAAAGTTTGGCTTCAACGTGGAAAGCGTAGTAGCTGCGGCGAAGAGCCAGATCGCGCTGCACCCGCTCGCGACGAGCAGCAAATAGCTACAGGCTAAGAGGCCTGCATGAATTAGGAGGAAACGATGAAGTTGCTGGAATCGCTGGAACGATATACGACCGTTGTGGCGGATACGGGTGATATTGAGGCAATTGCCCGTCACCGGCCACAGGACGCTACCACCAATCCTTCGCTACTTTATGCAGCCGCCAAAAATCCCCACTACCGGCATCTGGTGGAGGAGGCGTCCGAACTTGCCCTCGAGCGGGGCGGCAGTCACGAAGAAATGGCGGAAGAATTCATCGATCATCTCTTCGTCCTGTTCGGATGCGAGATTCTCAAGGTGGTCCCCGGCCGCGTCTCTACAGAGGTTGCCGCCAGCCTGAGCTTCGATACCGCGGCCACGATCGCCAAGGGCCGCAAGCTGATCTCTCTGTATGAGAAGAAAGGCTGTTCGCGCGAACGCATCCTGATCAAGGTCGCCAGCACGTGGGAGGGCATTCGGGCGGGAGAGTTGCTGGAGAAGGAAGGCATCCACTGCAATCTCACACTTCTGTTCAGCTTCGCCCAAGCGGTGGCGTGCGCAGAAGCCGGAGTAACCTTGATTTCGCCTTTCGTCGGCCGTATTTACGACTGGTATAAGAAGGAGAGGGGCGGCGCGGAAATTCCTCCGGACCAGGATCCCGGCGTCGAGTCTGTCACTGCCATCTACAATTACTACAAGAAATTCGGTTACAAGACCCAGGTGATGGGGGCAAGTTTCCGAAACGTGAATCAGATCGTCCGCCTGGCGGGGTCGGATTTGCTCACCATCAGTCCGGACCTGCTTGACCAGTTGGAGCAAACCGAGGGCACTGTGGATCGCAAGCTTGATCCGGTAAAGGCGAAGTCGAGCAAGGGAGAAAAGCTCCACCTGGACGAGAAAACCTTCCGGTGGATGCACAATGAGGACGCAATGGCGACGGATAAACTGGCCGAGGGCATTCGCAAATTCAATGCCGACGCTCGCCATCTCGAAGAGTACGCGCTGTCCCAGGTTGCCGAAAAGGTTGGGTGAGCCGCGTTTTTTCTGCTGCGAAAGTCCCAGGGGACCAATCGCAAGGTTGGTCCCCTGCCTGGACCAAGCGCCCTTCAACTTGCCTCGACCTTCGCCTGGGCGTGAACCGCTTTTTCGCCAGAGCCGACAGTGGTCATGCGGCCCCCCTGGATTTCCGGTAATAGGTGATCATGTTGTTCGTGGAACTGTCGTGCGCAAGCTTCGGTTCTGCCTGGCTCTCAAGCTCAGGAATGATGCGCTGCGCCAAAACCTTACCCAGCTCGACACCCCACTGGTCGAACGAATCGATGTTCCAGATTGCGCCCTGCGTGAAGGTGGAGTGTTCGTATAGCGCCACCAGTTTGCCCAGGGTTTCAGGCGTCAGCCGTTCAGCCATGATGGTATTCGACGGACGATTGCCCTCGAACACCCGGTGCGGGACGAGCCACTTCGGAGTGCCTTCCGCCTCAACTTGCTCAGGCGTCTTGCCGAACGCCAGCGCCTCAGTCTGGGCGCAGACGTTGGCAATCAGCATGTCGTGGTGGCGGCCGAGCGGATTGAGCGGCTTCGAAAAAGCAATGAAGTCGCACGGGATGAGTCTCGTTCCCTGGTGAATGAGCTGGTAGAAAGAATGTTGACCGTTGGTTCCCGGTTCGCCCCAGTAGATGGGAGCCGTCGGGTGCGCAACCGGCTTCCCTTTGAGCGTGACGTGCTTGCCATTGCTCTCCATCGTCAATTGCTGGAGGTAGGCCGGGAAACGTTTCAGGTATTGCTCGTAAGGCAAAACCGCGACCGTCTCCGCCCCAAAGAAATCGTTGTACCAGATCGCCAGAAGCCCCATGAGCACCGGCAGGTTTTGTTTGAAGGCAGCGGTGCGGAAGTGCTCGTCCATCTGATGGAGACCGCTCAACATCGCCTGAAAATTCTCCGGCCCGATGGCGACCATGGTCGACAGACCGATCGCCGAATCCATTGAGTAGCGCCCTCCGACCCAGTCCCAGAACTCGAACATGTTGGCGGTATCGATACCAAACTTCGCAACCTCTGCCGTATTGGTCGACACGGCAACAAAGTGCTTCGCGACGGATTTCGCGTCGCCGGCTAACCCGGCCAGTGACCAGGCGCGAGCCGTTTGGGCATTGGTCATCGTCTCCAGGGTGGTAAATGTCTTCGAGGAGATGATGAACAGCGTTTCCGACGGATCGAGATCACGGACAGCCTCCGCAAAATCGGTGCCGTCGATGTTCGAAACAAAGCGAAACGTCAGGGTGCGATCCGAGTAGTGCTTCAGAGCCTCGTAGGCCATGACCGGTCCCAGGTCGGAACCGCCGATGCCGACGTTGATCACGTTACGAATGCGCTTGCCGGTATGCCCCTTCCACTCGCCGTTGCGCAGTCGGTTGGCGAAAGCCGCCATGCGATCGAGCACAGCATGTACCTTGGGCACCACATTCTCGCCATCCACCACGATGGTGGCGTCTCGCGGCGCTCGCAGCGCGATGTGTAAGACTGCCCGCTTCTCCGTGACATTGATTTTGTCACCACGAAACATGGCGGCGATTCGTTCTCGCAGACGAGATTCCTCAGCCAGCCGGATCAAGAGCCCGAGGGTTTCCCCCGTGATGCGATTCTTCGAGTAATCGAGAAAAAGGCCCAGAGCCTCGGCAGTCATACGTGTGCCGCGCATGGGATCCTCTGCAAAGAGCTGTCGCAGGTGTAAGTCCCGGACCTGCTTGTAGTGAGATCTGAGGTCTTTCCACGCCTGGCGTTTGACCGCCGGGCCTCCCGTGATTGCTTCGACGCGTGCTGCCATCTCGATCCTCCTTTCGTGTCTCCTGGTTATTTGGGTCCCCTTTTGGATGCCGGAGGTCCCGCCGCACGAGTCTGAACCGAGAATTGGAAATGCTGATCCGCGCCCGCGCGTCCGAGGACGAAGAAGGCGCCAGCTAGGCGCTCACTTCCCTGCGGCTGCCAAAATCTCTTGCAGCCAGTATTTCTTGGAGCTCTCCAATGCGCTGCAGGGTGATATCCGGCTTCGCGTACTTGGCTACTTCCGACGCATCCAGCGCGTAGTGTCCCTGACGCGCAAATACCGTGGTCACGCGGGCCCCCCAATGCGTCTTGAAGGCCGCCAGAATTCGCACCTTGTCGTCCACCACCACGTAATGCGCCGCCGGATACTTCTCCTCCACGTCGTCCAATTCCAGTTCTTTGTGGATATAGATAAGGACGTGGCCCTCGAAAGTCTCATACAGGCCCGAGCGGTCGATCTTGCGCGGCTGGAAAACGACGTCGCCGTCGCTCAGGATCACAGCGCGCCCCAACCGCTGCGCGTGCGCCACCGCATCCAGCGACTCCGGAAACAGCCGATTGGCAAAGGGATAATTGATCATGAAGTGCGAAACCGCCAGCAGCTCCGGATCCCACGGCCGTTCGATGCGATACCGCTGCAGCGCGCCCAGATAGTCGGCGTATCCGAGTTCGGTGCGCAACTGCTCAAAGATTTCCCAATAGCGCTGCGCGCTGGCCTCGCCAACTTTGCTGGTGAGGTGGGCCTTCAAATCTCGCGATACGCGATCGTTGTCGAGAAGTGTATTGTCCACATCGAAGAAGAACACAAGGTTCGGGTTGGTGACGGCGCGATTCACACGATCTCCAGAATCACTGAATCGGAATCTCGTTTTTTGACTTCAAGAACGGCACCCAGTCTACACCCATCTCGCCCGGACGTTGGGAAATGAATTCGTGACGTCAAGCAGCTTGTGCAAACAGGGAAAATGCGGCTTTTCCGTTCCCGATCGAACCTCTGATCGAACCTCTGCAAGATGGGGAGATAACGCGATCCACACGCTCTACGCTGCCTCCTGCCGGTTGGCAAATATTCGGAAATGATTCGCACCGGTTTGGGTGTAGACTGGGTGCCGTTATTTTCATCCCGGAGCCATCGAGGTTCGTGCAGGCGGGGCCTCCGGGCCGTCCGGGGCAAGCGAAATTTAAGGAGCAAACGATGCAACTGGGAATGGTAGGTTTGGGGAAAATGGGCGCCAACATGACGCGGCGCCTGATGCGCGGCGGCCACACGCTGGTCGTGTCCGATCTGAGCGCCGAAGCCGTCAAGGGTCTTGCCCGCGAAGGTGCGGTGGCCTCCGCTTCGCTTGACGACCTGGTTGGCAAACTGTCTGCTCCGCGCGCCGTATGGATCATGATCCCGTCGGGCGATCCCACGGAAAAAACGGTGCAGGCCTTGCTCAAGACGATGAGGGCGGGCGATACCATCATCGACGGCGGAAATTCGTATTTCAAAGACGACGTTCGCCGTTCCAGGATCTGCGCCGCCAAGGATGTGCATTACGTCGATGTGGGCACAAGTGGAGGGGTCTGGGGCATCGAGCGGGGCTACTGCATGATGATTGGCGGACCGAAGGAAGCCGTCCAGCGTCTGGACCCGATCTTTAAAACGCTGGCTCCGGGACGGGGCGACATCGAACGCACCCCCGGGCGCGAGAAGGTGACGGGCGCCGCCGCTGGCACGGCAGAAGACGGCTACATTCACTGCGGCTCCTCCGGCGCCGGACATTTCGTGAAAATGGTGCACAACGGAATCGAGTACGGCATGATGCAGGCCTACGCGGAAGGCTTCGACATTTTCAAGAACGCAACCTGCAAGGATCTTCCGGAAGATATCCGCTACAATCTGAACCTTCCAGACATCGCCGAGGTCTGGCGGCGGGGCAGCGTCGTGAGTTCATGGCTGCTGGACCTGACCGCGATGGCGCTCCTCGAGGATCCCACGCTCTCTGGCTACAGCGGCTTTGTGCAGGATTCCGGCGAAGGCCGTTGGACCATCCAGGCGGCGCTCGAAGAGGCAGTTCCGGCCGAGGTGCTGACGGCGGCCTTGTTCGTCCGCTTCCGTTCGCGGCAGGATCATACGTTTGCGGAGAAAATGCTCTCCGCCATGCGAAATAAATTTGGTGGCCACATCGAACTCCAGGCGCCGGCAAAGACGGCGTAAGAGAGAGATTTCGTCATTGAATCATTGAGGTCTTGCATCGTTGATTCAATGCCTCAATCGAGGAAACAATGGCTCAAACAGAGGTTCTACCCGCAATGACCGGACCGCGGATCGGGCGCGCAGGAGATCCGTGTGTGATGGTGATCTTCGGCTTCGGGGGCGATCTGTCGCGTCGTAAGTTGATTCCCGCTCTCTATAACCTCGCCAGCCAGCAGTTGCTGTCGCGAGAGTTCGCCGTGATCGGGGTGGGCCGCTATGCTATGAGCGATGACGACCCGCAAAAGAAAGTCACGGACGATTTTAAAAAGTTTGTCTGCGGCGCCGTTGACAAGGATTTGTGGGAATGGTTTGTCCGCCGCATAAGTTATGTGAATGGAGATTTCGACGATCCCGCAACTTACGATCGTCTGAAAGAAACACTGGCCAAGGTCGATCAGGAGCACAGCTGCCACGGCAACCACTTTTGTTACCTCGCCACCTCGCCCACGTACTTCGGTGACATCGTCGAACGGCTGGCGAAAGTCGGGCTGATGACCGAAGACGATGGCCGTTGGCGGCGGGTGATTATTGAAAAACCTTTTGGCCACGATCTCGAATCCGCCAAGGCTTTGAACCAGCAACTGTTGAAAGTGGCCTCGGAACGCCAGATCTATCGCATCGATCACTACCTCGGCAAAGAGACGGTGCAGAACATTATGGCGTTGCGTTTTGCCAACGGAATTTTTGAGCCGATCTGGAACCGCCGCTACATTGATCACGTGCAGATTTCAGTCGCCGAGACCGTGGGCGTGGAGAAACGAGGCAGCTACTACGATACCGCTGGCGCGCTGCGCGACATGGTGCCCAACCACATCATGCAGCTCATCAGCCTGACCGCGATGGAACCACCGATTTCGTTCGAGGCGAACGCGGTGCGCGACGAGCAGGCCAAAATTCTGCATGCCCTCCAGCCCTACAGTGACGAGGACGTACTCAGCAAGACCGTCCGCGGGCAATACGGGGAAGGGACCGTGGACAATGAGCATGCGCCGGCTTACCGCTCCGAGGAGGGTGTGCCTCCGGACTCACGCAATGAAACCTTTGTCGCCATGCGCCTGCTGATCGACAACTGGCGCTGGGCGGGAGTTCCCTTCTATCTGCGTACCGGCAAGCGGCTGCCCGGCCGCAATACGCATGTCGTGATTCAGTTCCGGCGCGCGCCCTTTAGACTGTTTCGCGAGACCCAAGTGGAAACCATGATGCCCAACCAGTTAGTCCTGCACATCCAGCCGGAAGAAGGCATCTCGCTGCGCTTCGCCGCCAAGACTCCCGGAACCACCATGCAGCTGGGCGAAGTGAATATGGATTTCGCCTACGCCGACTATTTCGGGGCCAGCTCTTCCACCGGCTATGAACGCTTGCTGCATGACTGCATGATCGGCGACGCCACGCTGTTCCAGCGCGCCGACATGGTCGAGGCCGGCTGGAGCATTGTCAATCCCGTGCTCGACGTGTGGAAGGCGCTACCGCCGCGCAATTTCCCCAACTATCCCGCCGGAACCTGGGGCCCGAAAGAGTCCGACGAGTTGCTGGAACGCGATGGCCGGCATTGGAGAAATTTCGAGAAATGATTCTGGCGGGCGATATCGGAGGAACTAACGCGCGCCTCAGCTATTACCGCGAGCAGGATGATAAGGTCCATTTCACCGCCGTCCACGAAAGCGCTTTCAGAAGCCGGGAATTTCGTGGGCTGGATGAGGTTGTACTCAAGTTCGTGACCGAAACCGGCGTGCGTCCCGCCATCGCCAGCTTCGGGATCGCAGGTCCGGTGCGCAATGGACGCGTCGAAACTCCAAATCTGCCGTGGGTCATCGAGTCGTCGCGCCTGGCGCAGGAACTGCAACTCGATTCTGTGAGCCTGATCAACGATCTCGAGGCGCAGGCGTGGGGAATTCAATGCCTGGAGGCGTCCGACACGGTCGCACTTAACCCCGTCATTGGGCAAACTCCAGGCGGCAATCAGGCCGTGGTTGCCGCCGGAACTGGCTTGGGCGAAGCGGGCCTCATCTGGGACCGGGGACACCACAAGATTTTCGCCTGCGAAGGCGGGCATTGCGACTTCGCTCCGCGCAATGAACTGGAAATCGAACTGCTCCGCTACCTGCTCACTCGCTTCGGACACGTCAGCTACGAACGCATCGTTTCCGGTCCTGGCCTGGTAAACGTGTATCTGTTTCTCAAGGACACGCATCGCGGCGTCGAGCCGCAATGGCTGCGCGACGAAATCGCAGCCGGCGATCCCGGAGCCGCCATCTCGCGAGCCGGCGTTGACGCCAAGGCGCCTCTGGCCGAACAAGCTCTGGACCTGTGGATTT
Organism: Terriglobales bacterium; assembly: GCA_050012595.1. Classification (GTDB taxonomy): domain Bacteria; phylum Acidobacteriota; class Terriglobia; order Terriglobales; family Acidobacteriaceae; genus Acidiflorens. The sequence goes on along the minus strand of JBEKGW010000003.1, from coordinate 30,511 downwards.
CAATCTACGGCGCCGAGGCCGGCAACGTGGCGTTGAAGATTCTGGCGACCGGAGGAATTTTCCTGGCGGGAGGAATCGCACCGAAGATTCTTCCGAAGCTTGCCGGGCCGCTGTTCATGCAGGCCTTTCTCAGCAAAGGACGCATGCAGCCGCTGCTCGAAGCGGTCCCGGTGCGCGTGATTACCAACGGAAAAACCGGACTGCTCGGAGCCGCGTGCTACGGCGCCCGTCATGCCCGAGTCGGCGCTGAATGCGCTACAACCAGCAAATGAAGTTTCTTGACTTTGCTTCTTTTTCTGGGACAATGGCTACGCTTCCCTGAACATCTTCCCTGACACCAGACTTCTGGAGGCTCAGAGTGGTTAAGTCACTGTCGGTCTTGCTATCTTTTCTGCTGGCTGCAACTCCCATGTTTGCGGCTCCCACCGATAGCCAAACAACGGCGGGAGAAGTGAAAGCGCTCATTCCTGCCGCATGGCGCAATGCGCAGACGGTAAAGGCCAAAGACAGCCTCGAGTGGAATGATCTGCTGCAAACCTCTGACCAGGGACGTTTGCGGGCCGGGCTCACCGACGGCTCCATTCTCAGTCTCGGCTCCAACAGCGCACTCAGAATAGTGCAGCACGATGCCGTATCGCAGCAAACTTCGATGTATCTGGGCTATGGCAAGCTGCGCAGCCAGGTGGTCAAGATTACCAAGCCGGATGGCAAGTTCGAAGTCAGAACGCCGAACGCAGTGATCGGAGTCATCGGCACCGACGTTTTCGTAGGTTATGACATAGAAAAAGGCATCACTACAGTGATTTGTTACACCGGCAAATGTGCCGTAACTGCGGTGGGTACGGCGAAGGTGATGAGAAAGTCCGATCAGGCAAGCACCGACCAAGCGGTTACCACTCTATTGGCAGGACAGATGGTTGCGATCGGACTGAAACTTCCCCCCGAAGGATTGGCTCCCGAGTCCGAGGTAATTCAGGCTTCGATGCAAGATACGAATGTCAACCCTCATGTTGTGCTTATTGCGCAACCGAAAGTCTGGATACCGATTGTGACTGCTATAGGAGGCGGTATAGCTACAGGCATCGTGTTGACTCGCGGTGGTGGGCCAGCTGCCATACCTCCTCCAGTTACCTGTGGCGTCATGTCGAGGGGACGGCCGCAGCCGCGGTGCCAATGACGCAGCTACATGTGGTGTGGCCCAGGTACGGACTATGGTCCTCAGCTTCTTTTCGCGCGAGCGATTTCATTGGCGACCGCGAGACTTTGGAACCGGTTAGCCCTTAAGGACAACGTCATGAGATCTGCGAGGACATTGGTTGTTTGCATAATCTTTCTCAGCGCTTTCGTACTGGCGCAAAGCGCCAGCCTTCCGACGATCGGGCAATTCCTGGCGCCGACGGTATCTCCCTTCCTGGAGAGTGCAGTCGCATCTCCGCAATTCGCTCCTGCCGTCGATTACGTCGATGACAACGACGCGTACAACCATGATGGTGGTTCGATCAACGTGGCCACGGGGCAATTCTCTCGTGGATTCCAACCCGAACTGAGAACCAGCTACGGGAAACTCCCGCTGGCATTCGAAGCAAATCAAGGCCAGACAGACCCTGAGGTTAAATTCTTCGCTCACCGCGGTGGCTATGCCCTGTACCTGACTGCGACCGATGCCGTCTTGAGTCTGCATTCCAGCGCGAAACGAGCCGGGCCGCACCGGGCATTTCTTCGCATGAAGCTATTGGACGCGAACGCGAAAGTCTCAGTTGCGGGCTCGGATGAACTTCCCGGCAAGATCAACTATTTTATTGGAAAAGATGCGAGTAAGTGGCGTGAGAATATCCCGACATATTCCAAGGTCCATTATTCGTTGGTTTATCCCGGGGTTGACCTCGTTTACTACGGCCATGAAGGCGCCTTGGAATACGACTTCGTAGTGTCGCCAGACGGTGATCCGGGCGCGATACACATGCAGTTCGAGGGCGCGGTCCCTGTGGTTGATGACCGTGGCGATCTGATTCTGCGCACCGGCCAAGGTGATGAGGTCCGATTCGAGAAGCCGGTCGTATATCAAGAAGTCGTACATCAAGAAACGGACCAGCACGGCGTCGACAGCAGGCGTTATATTGAGGGGCGCTTTCGCGTCACCGCAAATCACGAAGTAAGTTTCCAAATTGGCAGTTACGACAAACGCAGATCATTGGTTATTGATCCGGTGCTGACGTATTCCACCTATCTTGGGGGCAGCAATTCCGACGGAGCTTACGGATTATTCGTCGATTCCACCGGCAACGCCTATATCACAGGAGGCACAACTTCAGATGACTTTCCCACTACTGCCGGAGTTTTCCAGACAGCTTTCGGCGGAGTGAACGGAAATTGCACCGAAGAGCCGTTCTTCCAATGCGGCGACGTGTTTGTCACGAAGCTAAATCCGACTGGAACAGCATTGCTGTGGTCCACCTATCTTGGCGGCCTCAGCGCCGAAGTCGGTTTTGCCATCTTCGTCGACTCGACGGGAGTGTACGTCGGCGGGGAAACATCTTCGACAAATTTCCCCGTCACTGCCGGAGCCTTTCAGACCGCGCTTCCGACGAAAAGCACGCGTGGCGGATTCGTGACCAAGCTCAACCTTTCCGGGTCGCAATTGCTCTATTCCACCTATTTGAGCGGCTCAGTAACAGAGGACCTGCACGGGCTGGCTGTGGATTCCGGCGGAAACGCATACGTGACTGGTGAAACGCAATCCTCCGATTTTCCGACTACAAGCGGTGCCTTTCAAACCGCGCTGGCAGGGTCGGAGAATGCCTTCGTAACCAAGTTGAATGCAACGGGTACGGCTCTCGTGTACTCCACCTTTATCGGCGGAAAGACCGCTGACGCAGCCAGCAGCATTGTGATTGATAGTTCGGGTGACGCCTACATCACCGGCGCAACAACCTCGCTGGATTTCCCCACGAAGAATCCTATTCAGGCTACCTTCGGTGGAGGTGGAACAACCTGCCCGGCTCAGCACGCTAACGTTTGCGGAGACGCATTTGTGACCGAGCTGAATCCAACGGGTAGCGCCTTGCTGTTCTCAACTTACCTCGGAGGCAGCGGCGAGGACAGCGGCTTTGGAATTGCGCTGGACTCCGCGGGGAACATATATGTTTCCGGTGGAACTGACTCCATTAATTTTCCGACCACGGCGGGAGTGGTGCAACCAACCTTTGGCGGCGGCTCGGCCGGCTGTACCAATGCGGGCATAGCGTGTGGCGATGCCTTCCTGACCGAAATTAATGCCGCGAGAACCGCGTTCGTGTATTCGACTTATCTGGGCGGAAGTGGCGATGACATTGGCGGCCTCGGCTTAGTGCTCGACGCCGCGGGCAACGTCCACATGGCCGGACTAACCGGGTCGACCAACTTCCCCGTAACTGCAAATGCCGTTCAGGCCACCTTTGGCGGGGGGACTTCTTCCTGCAGTCCGGGGTTGGTATGCGGCGACGCTTTTGTTACTAAGTTCAGCCTCGATGCTTCAACGTTGGCCTTTTCGACATACCTGGGAGGCTCGGGCGATGACGGAGCCGGTAGAATTGCACAAGACGGGGCGGGCAACGACTACGTCGTGGGCGTGACTTCGTCCCTTAATTTTCCGGTGACCGCCGGCGTCTTTCAACCGTCTTGCCATTCCTGCAGCGGCTCCTCAAACGCCTTCGTCGCTAAACTTGCCATCCCATTTCCCGCGGTTACGCTCTCTCCGACGAGCGTCAACTTCGGCAACCAAACAGTAGGCGTTCCCAGTTCGCCGATTCCAGTCACGCTTACGAACTCGGGAACCGACAATCTCCTGATCACCAGCATAGTCGACGCTAATGGCTTTTCGCAGACTAACAATTGTCCGGTTGCGCCGACCGCGCTGACGGCCACTCGGTCCTGCACGATCAACATCACCTTTACGCCTACGTCTCCTGGAACAGCGAATGACACGCTGACCATTACCGACGATGCGGCGGGCAGCCCGCAAACGGTCGCGCTCAGTGGCGTGGGACAAGCGCCAGCCGCGCCGGCCGTAACGCTTGCTCCGTCAACCCTCACCTTCACCAGCCAGCTAACGGGAACCAGCAGCGCCGCCCAGGCAGTCACCCTGACCAACAGCGGCACCGCTTTGCTGACCATCACCTCGATTGGAATTACTGGGGCGAACGCAAGTGAATTCGCACAAACCAACTCCTGCCTTCCACCCCCCTACAACACCCTGGTGGCCGGCGCCCATTGCACCATCAACGTCACGTTTTCACCCACAGCCCCTGGAGCCGCTACGGCGTCGGTTAGCGTTACAGACAACGCTACCGGCAGCCCACAAACGGTCGCAATCACCGGAACGGCGCAGAGCATCCTAACCACCACCTGCACGAGCCTGACGGTGGTTCCCGGACAGACAGCGATTTTCACGGTGGATCTGACTGCAGTCGATGGATTCGCCCCGTCCGTAGCGCTCAGTTGCAGCGGCGCGCCAGCTTTAGCGACGTGCACGGTACCGAGCCCGGTGACGACGCCGGGGCACGTCCAAGTCACGGCGACCACCACGCAGGCGACTGGCTTTCTGCAGTCGCCCTTCGAACATTCGAACGGGAACCGAATGGCCGGACTGGTTGGGCTCGCCGGGATCACCGGGTTCGCAGCGTTGGTAGTGCTGCCGGGCAAACGTCGCGTGAAACCTGGGCGGCGCCTGTATGGGTTGATTTTCTTGTTGTGCCTGCTCGCGACCGTTGCGACGTTGCCATCATGCGGAGGAGGAGGAGGAGGAGTCGATCCGCCCGGTACTGCAGTCGGCACGTATCCGCTTACGGTGACCGGAACATTCCAGTTGGCGACAGGGGCGCCAATCACGGAGACGGTCAGTTTTAACCTGGTTGTAAAATAAGCCCTTTCCACGCTTGTCGTGCGGTGAGATAACCGCAGACTTCGCCGGGTCGCGTTGTCGGCAGCACAAGGGTAATGCAGGCGGTAGCCATTTCTCCTTGAAGGGCCAGAGCACACTCCGCGCATTAATGCAGCTTGCGTTCCGTCATGCGGATGCGGCGATCGCTGTATTGATGACCAGCCTCGGACTAGCGTTTTTTGCTTTCACCGGAATCGGCGGCAACCAGCGTGCCGGCTTTCTGTTTCTCCAGGACATCGAGCAGCGCACCCTCGATCTTCGCTTTGCCACGCGGGGCAAGCGCGGTGCGGATCCCCGCATCGTCATTGTTGGCATTGACGACAAGACGCTGCAGACGATCGGCTCCTACCCTTTGCCGCGAAGCCAGTACGCGCTGCTGGTGCGCCAGTTGAAACAGGGAGGCGCTCGGGTTGTCGCCTTCGACGTAACCTTCCCCACCGCAGCCAGCAGCGAAGCGCTTGACGCCCTGGCACGCTTGCGCAGGGAAATCGGACCCTCCGCGCCGGCGGACCTGCAAAATAAGGTTCATCAGCTCGAGCAGGAATCCGATGTCGACGCGCAGTTTGCAGCCGCCCTTAAAGACACCGGAAACGTGGTTCTCGGCCATCTTTTTCTGGGCGCCGAGCGTTCCAAGTTCACCGATCCGAAGCTGGCCGAGGCCTATTTCGACATCGTATGGGCGAAGGCCTTCCCGCAAGTCTTGAAAGTCAAATCCGGCAACCACGATTTCGATCTGAGCCGGGCGTGGATTCAGGGTGGAGGGCCGGTGGCCGCCGGCGTCGAAGCCAACCTTCCGAAACTGGCCGAAGCCGCCGCATCGTACGGTTTCTTCAACATCGCTCCCGATGCCGATGGCACCATTCGGCGGGCGCTGTTCGTCATCCGCTACCAGGACCAGGATTTCTTCCCGTCGCTGGCGTTGCAGGTCCTGCGACAATATGAAAACATTCCCGACCAGCAAATCGCGGCTTACATTTCGGCCGAAGGCATGGAGCGTATTCAGTTTGGCGATCACGAACTGCATCCCTGGCAGAACGGCAGTGCGCTGATCAACTATGTTGGCCCCTATCATTCTTATCCGCACTACTCGATGGCGGACGTACTCCGTGGGGTCGTGCCCGCCGATACATTTCGCGACAAAATTGTTTTTGTTGGCGGCACCGCGTTGGGCATCGGCGACCTGCGCAACACGCCGTTTGAAAAACAAGGCTCCGGTTACATGGGAGTCGAGATCCATGCCAACATCCTCGATAATCTTCTGCATAGCGCCGAGCCGCAGCGCACTTTTCTCATCCGCGGCTTCCCCGAAGAGATCGTCGACATCGCCTTCATTGTCTTTTTCGGCGTCGGGCTCGGACTTTGGTTCGGCCGCATGCGCCCCCTCATTGCAACCCTCACGGCCATGGCGGTGCTGGGCGCATTTCTGTGGTTTGTCTACTTCGGCTTTGTTCACTGGGGGCGCTGGTACAGTTTCTTGGTACCGGCGGCGACGCTGGTGGGCTCGTATGCTTCCATCACCAGTTTTCGGGTGATTCACGAGGAGCGCGAGAAGCGGAAAATCCGCAAGACATTTTCCCAATACCTCTCCCCTGGCGTGATCGCGCTGATTGAGAAAGATCCGCAAAAGTACATTCGTCCCGGAGGCGAAGTCCGCGACCTGACCGTGATGTTCAGCGACATCCGCGATTTCACCTCTCTTTCCGAGGGCCTGACACCGGACGATCTCGTGAACCTGCTGAATCAATACCTGACCGTGATGACCGACATTCTGTTCCGCAATCTGGGCACACTCGACAAATACATCGGGGATGCCATTATGGCGTTCTGGGGATCGCCTTATCCGCAGCAGGATCATGCCTATCGCGCCTGTTGCTGCGCCCTGGATATGATCGTTGGTCTGGAAGAACTGAACCGCAAGTGGGTGGCGCAGGGACGACGCCCGATCGCAATCGGCATCGGGCTGAACACCGGCCCGGTGAACGTCGGCAACATGGGATCGAACAAGCGCCTCGCATGGACCGTGATGGGAGACAACGTGAATCTGGCTTCGCGGCTGGAGGGCATGACCAAACAATACCGCAGCCAAGTGATCATCAGCGAAAGCACGTATTCCCAAGTGGCAGATCAGTTTGTCGCGCGCGAAGTCGACCGCATCCGCGTGAAGGGGAAAAAACAGCCGGTGGTGATTTACCAGTTGATGGCCAAGGATTCCGAACGCCACGTCTACGCCGCGCTGCTGACACAGTTCAATGCCGCGCTCAACGTATACCGCAGCCAGAATTGGCGCGAGGCAGCCGGAAAGTTCGGCGAGTTGCTGGCCGTGTATCCGGATGACGGCCCCACCCAGGTACTGCTGCAGCGCTGCATTGAATTCGTGGAGGAAGCGCCCGCGCCCGACTGGGACGGGGTCTACGTGATGAAATCAAAATAGTTTTCGCTCCGGGCCCGCGGATCGTGGCTCGCTCTCAGGCTTAGTCGGTAGGGTTGCGCGGGAACTTCTGGTAGGGCAGGCGCACGTTGTCAATCACGACTTGATCTGCCCTGATGTTGACCGGCGCCTGAAAATCAGGCACGCCACAGGGACCACCCGCGCCACAGGCGGCGTCAACTGCTCCCGCAGTGACGAAGTCGTCCTGGTCGACGCCATCTCCGCTGACCCCCAAGCCGCCGACGAGCACGCCATTTTGATAAAGCGGCAGGCTTCCGGGGAAAAAGACGACTCCGCTCATGTTGTTGGTGTTGGGCGGGAATGCTGCCGAACTTAGTCCCTGGGTGCAAGGGTTCGCCGTGTCGTAAAGATATAACGGGAAAAAGGGCCCATCGCCCGATCCGTCGATCCCCGGAGGAAACAGCGGCTGAGCTCCGAAGCTGATGGTGCGGTTGGTCACTGCGGTTCCCACCGGGACACCGGGCAAATCGCTCACGCCGACTGTACTGAACCAGACCACGTTGCGAGCCTTGGAGGCCGCCACGTCGGTGCTGAACACGGTTCCATCGGGCATGCGATAGAGGCCGAGAATCGTGCCGTCGAGGTCCGAGACCGCAATCGTCATTCTGGCCTTGGAGTCGGGTGGAAGGCGGATCACGGCACGCGTTATGCTTGCCGTGGCTACGGCGTTCATGATGATTTCGTTGACATCACTCTGCGACAGCGCGGCGCCGGCATTGGGCCCGACCAAGTAACCCTGCGGAGGCAGCGTGCCCGCTGTCGGGGATCTTTCGTATGAGCCCGCGCCTGCGAAGGGGCCGGGAGACGTGCCCGGCGGCTGCGTGGTTTGGTCCACGAAAGGCAATGCGATTCCGCCGATGATTACGACTCCCGGGGGCGGAAGCTGAGAAATAGTGGGTAAAAGTCCCGAATGCATCGCACCCGAATAGGCAGCGTATTCCGCAATCTCGGGCGATGTGCTCACCACTCCCACCCCGCCGACTGCTCCGCCATTGAACAGGGGCACGCCGCCGGGATCGACCGCGAGCGGCTGGTCGTCGTTCGTATCTGCTTTGCCGGTAATGATGCCCGGACCAAAGCTGCCATCGATCGACAGGGACGGATTCAACATCTGCCCCGGCAGGAAATTGCTGCTCAGGGTACAGCCGCGGTTGGTGTTTTCAATTCCGTAGAGATCGGCATTGGGAGTACCGGCGACGCCGGGGGGGAAATGAATGCCGCTGATGAATCGCACCGTACGTGAAGAGAGCGGCGCCTGATCGTTGCTGAAGAAAGCCGCAGTGCGGGCCAAACCGGCAGCCAGATCGTCCGCCCCGACCGTCTGGCCAAAATTCCCCGTCGCCGTGGTTGGCGCTCCGGCCGTATCGTACACGGCAAGGATGTTGCCCGCGCGGTCCGCAACCGCGACCACCATGGGCGCGTTCACGGACGCCACCGCATTCTGCACGACGTTGGTTACGTCGGCGACGCTGAGCGGGATCGCCGTGGCCGGAGGGTCAGGCGTGCTCGAAAACGAAGATCCACCTCCGCCGCAGGACAAGCACAGCAGAACCGCCGCAGCGACCACCAGGGAGAGACCGGAGGGGCCAAACAGATAATGCCTCCCGTTCCTGGTCCTCATAATTCGAACTCTGTTCATGCGAGCTTTCCCTTTAAAATCCTCACCCGCAGCGGCCAGGCACTTCCTCGCAAACACGAATCCAGCACAATTCAGATTCACCTGAGCCGCGATTCGGGCCCGATTATTGCGCGACGCCTATTATGCCCAGGCGTGGGACAAAGTCAAGCAATGCTTGCTCCCGGGCAGAAGTTGTGATAGGAGTTATGCCCCACCCGGTTCCGGTTATTAGAAGCGACTTCAGTTCTGGCGATGAGAATGGACCTGGCGAGAGCGTTACTGTTTATGAAGGCTTGGACTTTTCAGACCGTGTTTCTGTGCCTTCTCGCGCTGCCTGCCGGCGTGATGTTTGGACAGGGGACACCGAGCGCTCCTCCAACCCCTTCGGTGCAGCGGATTCCCGGACACACGCCCACGAGCACCGCATCGCTGCAAGGTACGGCGAGAGACTCCGAAACCAAGCTGGCCATCCCCGGAGTCAAGATCAGCCTGCTCCGCGGGGGCGTCGTGGTAAGCGAAAAATCGAGTGACGTGGAAGGTATCTTCCGCTTAGTCGGCTTGGCGGCGGGAACGTATGAACTCAAGGCCGAGAAGCAAGGATACCAGGTCCTGGACCTGCCGAGTCTCCAGATCAAGGGTCCTGAGACCAAGGATCTGGCGTTAGAGGCGATAGCGAGCGAGACCCTGCCGACGAAAGGTCCATCCGGGGTTCCTGGCGCTGTACCCTCGCCCCCTGCGCCACCACCTTCGCCGACTGGACCTTATCCCGGGTTGCGAACTTCCGCATCGCCGTCCTCTCCCGGGCCGCTGGGCATTGCTCCCGAGCAGATGCCCCCGGACAGCGTGAACTTCGCGAAAGAGCCCGACCGGTGGAACGTTCACATGCCAGCCTGGGATCGCTACGGCAAAGGCGGCGAATACCCCTATACCAAGGGGCACTGGTACGACCCATTTAATCGCAGCCGCCTGAAGGGAGACAAGCCCATTTTCGGGCAACAATGGTTCTTTGACTTCACCGGAACCAGCATCACCGGCCTGGATGTGCGTCGGCTGCCCGTACCGAGCGGCGTGTCAGCCGAGAACGGCGATAGCACCGATTTTTTCGGCCGGGGTGAACAGGGCTTCGCCTCGCAAAGCTTCCGTCTGTCGTTCGATCTTTTCGAAGGCGACACCAGTTTTCGGCCCATTGATTTCCGTCTTCGCTTTACCCCGGAATTCAATCTCAACTTCCTGCAAACCCGCGAGCGCGGACTGGTCAATATTGACGTTCGCGACGGCACCAACCGATTCGATACGCACGCCGGTGTGCAAGAGGCATTTGTCGAAGCCAAGCTCCACGACGTGAGCCCGAATTTCGATTTCATCTCCGTCCGCGCCGGGATCCAGCAGTTCGTCAGCGATTTTCGGGGCTTTATTTTCGCCGAGGAGCAGCCCGGTATCCGCCTTTTCGGGAATCTGCGTTCCAACCGCATCAACTACAACCTGGCCTACTTCTATTTTCTGGAAAAGGACACGAACAGCGGGCTGAATACGTTCAACCAGCGCCATCAACAGGTTTACATCGGGAACGTTTACATCCAGGACTTCCTGGCCAAAGGCTACACCACAGAATTCAGTTTCCACTACAACCGCGACGACCCCACCATTCACTTCGACGACAATGGATTCCTGGTGCGGCCATCACCCATCGCGTCGGTGGTGAATAACGGCATTCTGACGCACGGCATTCGCGCCTATTACCTGGGCTGGACCAGTAACGGTCACATCGGCCGTCTGAATGTAAGTCACGCGTTCTATCAGGCGCTGGGCCATGACACTTTCAATCCGATCGCCGGAAGGCACGTTGACATCGACGCCCGGATGGCTGCGCTGGAGTTGTCCGTGGACAAGGATTGGGTGCGCTTCCGGTCGTCGTTCTTCTTTGCTTCGGGCGACCCCAGTAACCGCTCTGATGCACTCGGAGCGGGCGGCCGGCGCGGTCCGACCGCGCGCGGATTCGACACGATTGTGGATGAAACGAATTTTGCCGGCGGAGCCTTCAGCTTCTTCGATCAGCAAGGCATTCGTCTGACGGGCACGGGAATCGCGCTCACCAATCCCGGCAGCCTGCTGGTCAGCTTGCGCAGCAACAAGGAAGAAGGCCAGGCCAATTTCGTAAATCCAGGGGTCTATGTATTCAACGTGGGCGCTGATTTCAATTTGACACCCAAGCTGAAAGCGTTCGTAAACGCGAACTACCTTCAATTCGACCGGACTGAGCCGTTACAATTCGTCCTGGCACAAACAAGAATCCGGCATAGCATCGGTACCGACACCGGAATCGGAATTCAGTACCGTCCACCGTTGACCGAAAATATCGTGATCACGTCGGGAGTATCGAACTTAGTTCCGGGCGTCGGGTTCGAGGACATTTTCAACAAGCGAGTGTTAATTTCCGGATTCACAACCATACGGCTGGTGTTCTGAGCTCAGGCTATGCGGCTTTCTCTCTGGCGACGATCTTGTTGGCAACGGTCTTCTTGGCGACGATTGGGGCTGGTCTTATGCGTGGCGGCCTTGGTCTGCGCAGCGCTGGCGGTGTTTGGCCCCTCCGGCAGAACGGCGGCCTCGGAACAATCCCCCGAAATGTCGCCGCAAACGGGCGCGGAACAAGGTTCCCCCGGGCTTGGCGACTCGCTCGAGGAGGCGGAGCAGAGGTCGGCCGGTTGTGTAAGTTGCCACAACCCGATGGACAGCTCGACCATGCACACCACCGGCACCGTCCGTTTGGGCTGCACCGACTGTCATGGAGGAAATGCCCAGATCGCACTGCCTGCCGGGGTAGCCCAAGGATCGAAGCAATACCTCGAAGTGACCAAACAGGCTCACCCGCGGCCTCGATTTGCAGAGAGCGCCCGAACCTCCGCCAACCCGGTGCGCTCCTACACCCACTGGCTGAAAGAAGAGGTGGATTACATCAAGTTTATAAACCCCGGCGATTTGCGCGTAGCCGGGCAAACCTGCGGCCGGTCCGGATGTCACACCTCGGAAGTCCAGCGCGTACGCACCAGCATGATGACCCACGGCGCGATGCTATGGGGAGCCGCGCTTTACAACAATGGCGCGATTCCGTTGAAGAATCCGATCTTCGGCGAAAGCTACAGCCCCGATGGCGCGCCGCAGAGATTGCAAAGCTTCCCGCCCCCGACTGCCGAAGAGACGCGCACCAAGGGAATTCTCCCCTACCTCGAACCGATTGAGCGATGGGAAGTGTCGCAGCCGGGCAACGTGTTGCGGTCGTTCGAGCGCGGCGGCGAAAAGAAGCCCGAAGTAGGGATTCCCAGCCTCGAAGAGTCGCCGGGAAAACCCGACGTCAAACTCGGCGAGCGCGGCTTTGGCACACTAACCCGTACCGACCCTACGGTTCTGGGTTTGCAAAAAACGCGCTTGCTCGATCCTTTGCTGTCATTCCCCGGAACCAACGATCAACCCGGAGACTTTCGCGCCAGCGGATGCAGCGCTTGCCATGTAATCTACGCCAACGATCGTTCGCCGGAACACTCGGGACACTATGCGTCCGGTGGCAACCTTGGGCAGACCGCAACTGCCGACCCAACCATTCCAAAGAATGAGTCTGGACATCCTATCAAACATGAGTTCACTCGATCGATTCCGTCGAGTCAGTGCATCGTTTGCCACATCCATCCCGGTACCAACATGGTCGCACCTTACTTTGGCTACACCTGGTGGGATAACGAGATTGATGGCGACAAGATGTATCCCAAGGAGCAACGCCATCTCAGTCCGAAGGAACAGCAATTAGTCCAGACGCGGGATCCGGAGCGGGCCGCGATTCGCGGCTATTGGTCGGACGTGGGTTTCCTCGAGAAGACGGGGACGCCGGAATTCAACAAAGACCTCAAAAACACACAGTTCGCCGATTTCCACAGTCACGGATGGATTTTCCGGGCGGCCTTCAAGCACGATCGCAAAGGCAACCTTCTCGATGCCGAGGGAAACCAGGTTTCTTTCGAGGATCCGGAGAAGTTCACAAAAGCGGTCCACCTGAAGGACATCCATCTGGAAAAGGGAATGCATTGCATTGACTGCCATTTCGAGCAGGATAGTCACGGCAACGGAAAATTGTATGGAGAAACACGCAACGCCATTGAAGTCGATTGCGTGGATTGTCACGGCACGATCCGGCAACGGGCGACGTTGCGCACGTCGGGCATCGCTGCGCCCGCCGGCGGCACTGCGCTTGGCCAACTCCGCACGCCTTTTGGTGAACGCCGCTTCCGCTGGGAAGGAGATCGGTTGTTTCAGCGGTCGATGTTAGAGAAGGAGCAGCAATGGGAAGTGGTGCAGGTGATCGACTCCATCACTCCCGGAAACCCGCACTACAACGAGAAATCGCGCCTCGCCAAAACCATCGAGAAGGACGGCAGCACCTGGGGAAGCGCGAACGCCGACGCGTCGCAGTTGGCGCACGAAAACAGCCGGATGACGTGCTACTCCTGTCACAGCTCGTGGGCCCCCACTTGTTATGGATGTCATCTTCCGATGGTGGCAAATCAGAAGATGCCGATGCTGCACAACGAGGGACTGACGACTCGCAATTGGACGTCCTACGATTTCCAGGTCCTGCGCGACGACGTCTACAGCCTGGCGATTGATGGCACGGTCACCGGGCATCGAGTCGCCCCGGTGCGTTCGGCGTGCGCTGTGCTGGTTAGCTCACAGAACAATAATCGCGATTGGATTTATTATCAGCAGCAGACGATTTCCGCGGAAGGTCTTAGCGGGCAGGCCTTCAGCACCTTCGTCCCCCACACCGTGCGCGCCCGGGAAACTAAGGGCTGCACCGACTGTCATGTATCGAGGGCAGGCGATAACAATGCCTGGATGACCCAGTTGCTCCTGCTGGGGACGAACTTCATGAACTTCATGGGCCGCTACATCTACATAGCGACCGGCAGCAGGGGATACGAGGCGGTTGCGATCGCCGAACATGAAGAACCCCCGGCTGTGATTGGAAGCGATCTGCAAAGGCTTGCCTATCCCGACGACTACAACAAACATGTAAGAAACAAACGTGAGTTGAAGGAGGCATACGGGCACGGCGGGTCGGACATTCTGGACGTTCAGGCTCGCGGCGAATATCTTTACGCGGCCATGGGAAAAGGCGGTTTGCGCGTCTACGACATTGCCAACGTCGATGACAAGGACATTTCTCAACGCACGATCACTGCGCCGGTCTCGCCCCTCGGTCAGAGATTCTATGTTCCGACGAAGTATGCGATGGCGGTAGCGACTCCCACGACATTGGGTGTGGACCCGTTGCGCACTCATCGCCCCGAGAACGAAGAGCAAGCTATTCACTTGATCTACGGTTTTCTCTACGTCGCTGACAAAGAAGAGGGCCTGGTGGTCATCGGCGACCCCAATTTGAAGGGCAAGAGTCCCGGGGTCGGCACCTTGCTCGACGGCAATCCCAACAATAACTTTCTCAAACGCGCTTTGGCCTTCAACCCCAACGGTGCGCTGAAGGGAGCACGGAGGATCGCCATCGTTGGCACGTATGCTTACATCCTTTGCGACGCCGGCTTGGCCGTGGTGAGTCTCGATAATCCGCTGAAACCGGAACTCGTGACCCAAATCGGCGCGCCTTTTCTAACGGAGGCGCGAGGAATCGCCGTGCAGTTCCGCTACGCCTTCGTGGCGGATCGTCAGGGACTGAAGGTTCTGGATATTACTCATCTCGACCGGCCAGTTCCCGTTCCGGGGGCGCAGGTTCCGCTGGAAGACGCTCGCAACGTCTATGTTGCGCGCACTTACGCTTACGTTTCCGCGGGCAAGCAGGGTTTGGCCCTGGTGGACGTCGAGCATCCCGAGCAACCCAGGCTGGACCAGATTTTCAACGCCGATGGCGCCATGAATGACGTGAACGACGTCAAACTCGGCATGGTCTCGGCGGAGTTGTTCGCCTTCGTGGCGGATGGCAAGAACGGGCTGAGAGTGATTCAGTTGTTTTCGCCCGCCGACAACCCCAACTTTTCCGGATTCAGCCCGCGCCCCACTCCCCGGCTGATTGCCACTCACCACACGCACGGGCCGGCGTTGGCGGTTTCCAAAGGCATCGATCGCGATCGCGGCGTGGATGAGAGCGGCAATCAGGTGGCGGTGCTCGGACGCCGCGGCGCGCGACCGTTCAATCAGCAGGAAATGCAGCGCATGTATCTTCGCAATGGGGAAGTCTACACGGTCACCGACAGCCCGCCCGGCCCGGCGCACTGATGCTGGCCGCTACTTTGAGGTTGCTGCCCGCAATTGTGGGATCGTGAACTTTCCGTTGGTGGGTCGTTCCTTCGTCCAGTCGTGATAGGAATGGCACTCCGAACAACGCCCGTTGGCGGCATCACGCCGCGCCCCGCTGTCCTGGTGGCAACTGCGGCACGATGCAATACCCGGCAGCAGGATGTCGGCGGTTTGGCGACTCTCCGGCGTTCGGTTGTGGCAGGCCGTGCAGGTCAACAGGCGGTGGGAATCGTGGTTGAACTCGGCGTGCAGGAACCAACGTGCCGGGATGGAAGACTTCGCCACCATCGGCAGCGTCCCTTGGCCTTCAACCATGACGTGGCAGAGCTTGCAGCCCTTGTCGAATAGCAGGCGATCGGCCAGCATGATTTGCTGGTCCATCCATTCCTGCCGATTGTGCGGAACCGGCATTGGCAATTTCATTTTGCCCGGCACAATCCGTTCCGGCGCTACCGCTTCGGTCAGCGCTCCCGGATGCGACGCGAAGTAATCGCTGTAGCTCTGAACTAGAAATGCCTGGACGACTTCCGGCTTGTCATGCGGTGCCGCTTGATCGAAGCGCTTGTCGAATTGCAAGTCCTTGACGTGACAGCCAGCGCACTGATTCACGTAAAGAATTGGCAACATGTAATCCCGGGATCGCGAGTGCTTCAGGTCGGCGCCCATGCCGGCCGCGACAGGCTTCTGAGATGTTGCCTGGGACGTCGGCTGAGACATCGGATACGGCCAGGCTCCGTCGATTGCCGACAAGCGATGGCAGTCTTGACAATCCATCTGCACCGGGCCAGCCGGGCCAGCCGGGCCAGCAAGATTGGGACGCAAATGCGCGTAGTGATTCAGCTTGACCTGGCCGGGATCAAGGGCGCCCGGGCGCAGCGCTGCGAACTCTGGATGCTCCTTGTCGAAGTCTTTCACCACGCGCACGTACCGCGGATTCCCGCCCCGGGTTAGTAAGTTCGCATGACACTGGGTGCAGCTGGTATCTTCTGTGCTCGCCAGGCGAGGCGAACCCTTGTGCTCTACGTGGCACGAACCGCAGCTAACCGCGAAAGCCACCTTGTCGGCGTGGTGTGCCGGAGCGTCGTGGCACTTCGAACAGGCATTGTCACTGACCTTCGCGCGGAAGAAACCAAGGGTAGTTACATGGCAAACGTCACATCGCTGCCCCAACACGGCGTGCGCTGCTGAAAGCGGGCCGCTGCTATAAATCTTCTGGCTGCTTGCGCGCTGGACCACGAACCATCCGACGGCGACGACCGGAATCAGGATCGACAGCCAGAGCCGCCAGCTGCGAAAGGGATGGGGCTGCTTGAAATACTGCAAGTCCATCCGCTTGGCGAGATTCTTGGTGGTGCGTACGCGCCGAGCCATCGTTTCCCCTCAGTAACGCAACGCCATCACGGCGTGCGCCGCCCCCAGCAGCAATAGCGCGTAGGAAGCAGGTATGTGCACGAGCAGCCAAGCGTGCAGAATGCGGTGATATTGAGTTTGTTGGTCGAGTTCGCGCTTTTCCTCGCAGATATTCTCCAAATCGTCGACCGATGGATGCAAGTTTGGCGGCAGTAGCAGTCGCAGTTGCTGGAACATGCTTTGGGACCAATTGCGATCGGCCAGCGCCATGCCCATGGATCCGCTATGTGCGATATAGGGCTGCATCTCGCGCCGGAAGAACTCCTGCAGTTGGTCGCTCGCCCCTTCGTCTACCTGCAAGCCGGACGCGACCGTGAGGCCGCCTATGGTTCCCGCGCTCGCCGATGCGGCGCGCTGTTGCTCGGTGGCTTGGGATACATTTCCTGCGAGCGCGGAAGAAGCCTCCGCAACCAGGGTCTGTGCTTCCGCGACCAATAGCGAACGCACGCGTCCGATCTGTTCGTAAATGGTTTCCAGCGGAATCCTCTGGGTGGTAAGCCTCGGCATGAAATGTTGCAAGATAGCTCCCACAATGCCGCTGACGAAAACCACAACAAACAGCCACATCAGGGCCCTCGTCAACCCCACGCCAAAGCGGAATCCGGAATGGAAAAAGATCAGTGGAAAACTTATGAAACCCAGCCAGAGGTGGGCGCGCATCCAGGCTTGTGCCCGTCCGACGCGCCAGATCGGCACTTTCTTCCGGGCTCCGAGCAGACCTGCAAAGAGCATAAACGCGGAGGCGATGCTCCCATACGCCAGGCCGGCCGCGGTCCCGCCGTTCGCGCCCTGCGGCGCAGTAAGGCTGTAGGGAATATAGATCACGGTGGCGATCAGCAGTCCGGCCAGACTGCCGATGAACCACTTCCGATGTGTCTCATCCATGCGCAAGGGTCACTGTCCTACATCGCTGACTCTGGTTTCCTTACTTTTTCCTTACTATGGTCTGCCTACCTTCTCTCGCTGGAGCAGGCCGGCGAAGAATTCTGGCGGGTTCACGCGATGTGCGGCATCATGCGGGCACGCATACACACAACTCGGTTCCGCGTGGTCCAGGCAGAGATCGCAGGATGTGGCTTTCATCTTCACGCTAGCGGTCCTTCTTCCCGGATAGGAGGGGTCGTCCAGTTGGACCGGGAAAGGATGCATATTGATATTGCCGTAAGGACAATTGCTTGCGCACAGGCCACAACCAATACACCAGTCCTCAATGATCACCTCGAGCGAATTGCGGCGGCGAATCGATCCCACCGGGCAGCCCACCATGCAAAGCGGATCGCGGCATTGCCGGCACGAGGTGGCGACCAGATAGCGGTCGAAGCGAAGTCCTTCACGAATCAGGCGGCTCACCCCATCATGGGCGTCCGCGCACGCGCGTACGCACTGATCGCAGCGGGTGCAACGGTCGAGGTCGAGAAGGAGCAGGCTTTGCGCTTCCATCAGGCCCTGATTGAGAAATTGGTCCATGGAGACATCGGCGGCCGGCATGACTCTCTGCCGGTTCTGCTCGACATGCTCCGCCGACTCTGCTTCCAACTTCCGCCGGATTTCCGGGAAGCGGTCGAGCATGAGCTGGAAATCGTCTCCGGGAATGCGCACCACCTCCACATGGTCCAGCGCCGTGCACGTGGCGATGCGCGGCGTGCCAGTGAGGAAAGCCATTTCGCCAAAATACGAACCTCTCGCCAGGTAAGCCAGGACAATATCGCCGCCCGGACGATGCTGGGATACTTTCACGAACCCGAGCCGCACCAGGTAAAAGCTATCGGCCACCTCACCCTGAGTGCAGATCACCTGTCCTGGTTGAAAGCGCAGCAGTTCGACATGCTCCCGCAAATGGTCGATGAAATCGGCGGTCAGCGGCGCCAAAACCGGAACGCTGCGCAGGTGCGAATCGAGCGCGCGCTGCTTATAGGTGCGGTCAAGTTGCTCGCGGAAATTCTTGTTACGCTGCATGATGTCGAGAACGTTGCGCAGCATCTCGAGCATCACGCAATCGGTTTTCGCGCGCACGGTCGCCGAGCGCGGGTAGTAACTCATGCAAGTCATCTCGCCAAACAGTTCGCCCGGGCCTAACTCGGCAATCGGGCTCTGATATGGGAGATCCACCGAGGCGTCGATGGGTATGTAGGGCCGAGTGCTTTCTTCTTTGCGTTCATCCTCCTCGCGAGAGGTGAGCAGGCTCTTCAGCTTGCTCAGGAATCCGCGGGCACCGCCCTCGGTCTTGACGTGGGCAATCGGGCTGGCAAGATACACTTCCGCGGTGCCATCCACGATATAGAAAGCGGTCGCTCCAAACTCCCCCTCACGACAAATGATTTCTCCTGCCTTGAAGCGCCTGTCCACAATTGCATTCTGGTTCAGTTTCAGAAATGTTCCCGAGACATTTTCGAAGACTGGCAGGCCACCGAGAAAATCTGGCTCGACAGCCCCACCCTCCAGGTGGCTCTTAACGACGGCCCGATTCGTCAAAGCTCCCGTGGGACAGGACACCATGCACTCGCCGCAGGAAACGCACGAGGACTCTCCCATCGGCAAGTTATTATCGAAGGCAATGCCTGCCTGGTATCCTTTGCCCCGCCGCGCCAGCACCCAGTTGTTGCGGATGTCATCGCAGCCGCGAATGCAGCGGTCACACAGGATGCAAGCCTCGTGGTCTACCTCGATGGCTAACGAAGAGTTATCGCGGCCCCGCGGCGTGGTGCGACTGGGGAACCGTGGCTGCCCGATTCCAGCCTGGGCGGCGATCCGCTCCAATTCGCAGTCTCCGGAACGCTGCTGCCGAGCGCACGGAGAGGGATGATCGGACATCAGCAGTTCGGCGAGAGTGCGGCGAACGCCCAATACAGCCTCGGTGTTCGTCTTGACCGTCATTCCCGCTTCGGCTTGGCGAATACACGAAGCAGCGTAAACTCTCTGGCCCACGTCCACCACGCACACCCGGCATACCCCCACCGGATTCTCATTCTGCTGGTGGCAAAGTGTCGGGATCGGAATGCCGTAGGCACGCGCAGCGTCAAAAATGGTGGTGCCCTGAGGGACCGACACTGCGGTGCCGTCGATGGTCAGTTGCACGAGTTTTGCAGGGATCGGTTTGCCTGCCGCTGCATTGGAGCTCATGATTTTCTCAGGACTGATTGAAACAAACCCCTCCCGGACAGCGGCGGTGGACGATGTGCTCCTCGACCGTACCCGGAAAATGTTTCAGCACCGAAGCGATGGGGACCGGCACCACCTGCCCCAGTCCACAAATGGATGCCTGCCGCATGGCGGTCGAAAGCTCCCCCAGAATCTGCATGTCTTCTTTGGAACTTTGCCCTCCGGTCCAGCCTTTGAGCATCTCGACCATTTTTTGCGAACCCACCCGGCACGGCACGCACTTACCGCAGGACTCGTTGCGGTAGAAGCGAGTGGCATTGAGCGCCATGTCTAACATGCATCTGCCTTGTGCACACACCACAATGGCTCCTGACCCCACCATGGATCCCGCAGCCGCAACCGCGTTCCAGTCCAGCGGCAGATTGGCCATCGAAGCCGGCAAATATCCCGAAGACGGGCCGGAAGGCGCAAAGGCGAGAAGCTCCAAGCCGTCGGGGATGCCACCGGCATTTTCATAGATCATTTCGCTATAGGTGGTTCCCATCGGAACTTCAAAAATGCCGGGGCGAAGCACGTCACCGCTGATCCCCACGAACTTCATTCCCACCGATCCATTCTTGCCCTGCGCCTTATACCAATCGACGCCACAAGCCAGGATCACGGTCGCCAAACAAAAAGTCTCAACGTTGTTGATGACGGTGGGCTGGTTCCACAAACCATGGGTGACGGGAAAGGGAGGCTTGTTGCGCGGCTCGGCACGCTTGCCTTCGATGGCTTCGAGGAGGGCGCTTTCCTCTCCACAGATATAGCCGCCCGGGCTGACAAAAATCTCCAGATCAAAGGCCAGATCGCTCCCCAAGATCCGAGATCCTAATAAACCCTGCTTGTAGCAGCGATCAATCTCTTCCTGGAGAACCTCTTTGGGTCCTTCGTATTCGTGCCGGATATAGAGAATCCCTTTGCGCGCACCCGTGATCAGGCCGGCGGTGATCATGCCTTCAATCACGAGATAAGGGACATTCTCCATAATGCCGCGGTCTTTGATGGTGCCGGGTTCGCTCTCATCGGCATTGCATACAATGTATTTCGGCGAACCGGGCGCGTTGCGCACCAGTTCCCACTTGCTGGAGGTTGGAAAGCCGGCGCCACCCATCCCACGCAGGCCAGCCTCTTTCAAATCCGCAATGATCCCCTGCCAATTCCGGGTTTCAACAAAGCGGCGCACCACCGCATACTGGCCCGACCCCCGGTATGGGTCACAGACCACCGCCATTCGTTCTGCATTACGGTGTCGTCCTGGGAGAGGTTTGCCCGCGAGCACATCTTGTGCCATGGTGACTGCGTCCCGGCTGTTCACGAGGGAGTAAATATTGTCATTCACCGTGATCGCTGGAGCTTGGTCGCACCGGCCGAGGCAAGAAACGTCACGGATACAAACTTCTTTCGGGTCAGTACCTTGAAAGGCGGAGTCGAGCGCGGACCGGACCTTGTCACCGCCACGTAGGTGGCAGCTCATGTCGGCACAGACGCGCACATCCACTTGCGGCGGAGGACTGAGATGAAAGTGGGGATAAAAGCTTGCAACGGCATGAATTTGGCTTACATGGACCTTGATCCTTCCCGCTAGCGCCTTGAGTTGGTCGGCGGGCAGGTAGCCGAAATCGCGTTGTATGGCCCTCAGTTCTTCAAACACGACGCCAGACACTCCGCATTAAGCTTTGAGGTCGAACCTTGCGTAAGATGGCGAGAGCGCGAATGCTATAGCAAAACAGATTCTATGTCTAGACCTGACTGAATAGTGTCTCACTTTGGCCAAGCGTGAAATGACCGCTCGCTGCTTTTGATTGATTTCTTGGCCGATTCGTCGTATAACCGACCACCCGACAAAAATCACTCCCGGCGCGTTGGTGGGGGTCATCAGGCAGGCAAAATCCAGCTCGTGAGGTAGAGAATAGCAAAATGCGAAAGCAACTGCTAGCGGCCGCCTTGTTGCCGCTCGTGCTGGCCGTGGGCAATGCGCAGACTCCCAGCCCGAAAGGCCAGGCTGCATTGCAAAAAGTGGATGTAATCCCCGATGGCAACTCGATTCGCGTGGAGATCACGGGCAGCGGCCAGTGGGCGCCGAGATTCATGACTTTGGATTCGCCGCCTCGTGTGGTTGTGCTTCTGCCGGACACAGTGATGTCCACTTCGTACAGCCGCGTCGATGTCAACAGAGGTCACGTCAAGGCGGTTCGCGTAGGGACCGACGGCCGGACGCCCCCGACCACCAGCGTGGTGATTGATTGTCTGGAGACCTGTGGATACGAATTGGTGCCGGGCAGCGGTAACCAGGTGATTTTGCGGATGTATGCAGCCAGTGCTTCAAACACGCCGGTCGCGCCGCGGAATGCAGCGCCGGCGGCACCGAAGAATGAAGCGCCGGTACGCGCACCAACCCCCGTACCAACCCGCGTACCAGCCGCCGCACCAATCCCGGAGCAGCCACCTGAAAGCACCGCGGCTTCTCGCGCCGGCAATGCTATGGAAGCTCCTCCGATGGCGGCGCCGCTTTACAATCAGAAAACTGTTTCTGCCGGCAAATACAACGGCCCCGGTGGATGCGCGGCCAGCAGTTGCCATGGCAGCGTGCAACCGAAGACCAACACCCGCATTCTGCAAAACGAATACACGATCTGGATCGCGCAAGACAAACACGCGCGAGCGTTCAGTGTGCTGCAGAACAATGTTTCCCAGCGCATCGGCAGGATCCTGAATATCGGACCACCCACGCAAGCCCCCAAGTGCCTGGTCTGTCACTCGCTTTACGTGTCTTCAGAACAGCAAGCCCAGACTTTCGAACTTGCCGAAGGGGTGAGTTGCGAGAACTGTCACGGTCCGGCGTCGGGCTGGCTGGGTCCGCATACGACGAAAAACTGGCCCCACGAGAAGTCGGTTCAGCTGGGCATGTATGACACTCGCAACCTGGAGAACCGCAGCGCAAAATGTTTGACCTGCCATCTGGGAACAGCGGAGAAATTTGTCGACCACGAAATGATCGCCGCCGGGCACCCCGATCTCACTTTTGAGCTGGGTTTATTTACCCTTTCCATGCCGCCCCACTGGAAGATGCCGGAGCGGGGCAATCCCTGGCGACAGGTGCAGGCATGGGGCGTCGGGCAGGCCGTACAACTGCGCGAATCTCTCAACCGGTTGGCACGCCGCGCGAACAGTCCGGTATGGCCTGAGTACGCTGAACTCGATTGTTTTGCCTGTCACCACAGTCTAACCCGTGCCGAGGATAGCTGGCGCCAAGCGCGCGGCTATGCTGGTCGCCGGCCCGGCAATACACCTTGGAACGAGTCTCGCGTTGTCGTATTCCGCGATCTGGTTGAAGAGATCAATCCCAACGCCAGCAAGCAATTGGACGATCAGGTTTCGCAGCTTGCGAGCCTCATGAATCAACTGAACGGGAATCGGGAACAAATCGCCGCCTCGGCGACGCGGGCCTCGGTCCTGGCGGACCAGTTGGTGAAGCAGGTTGACGCTCAGGGCTACGACTCGGCGGTGACGTTGCGCCTGATGCGGCGGGTTGCTGGTGACGGCACTGCCATCTCCAACGAGGGCGAGCGCTCAGCCGAACAGGCTGCCTTCACACTGGACTCGTTGTTCCGGGCGTACAACCAGAATGAAAAGCCGGCCAACAGCACCGAGGTACGCGCGGCGCTCGACGGGCTGTTCGCGCAACTGCAAGATCCGTCGGCCTATTCGGCGCCTCGGTTTGCGGCTCAAATGCAGAGAGTCAGCGAGGTCATTGGCCGATAATAGTGGCCGATAATAGCGGCCGATAATGGCCGCTAGCTTTCATGAACCTGGAAGGCATGCGCCTGGTAGGGCGCCAGCCTGACGTATAAGCCATTGCTGTCGATGTCCGCGCGCTCCCATGGATACTCGCTGCCATCCAGCAGGTCGCAGAACAAGCACTTGCGCGATACACCCACTGCCGCTTTCAGGACCTTCCCCTGCGCCGTTCGACTGCCCAGATTCACCACGATGAGCCGGCGATCGGCCTGGTGATGCCAGCAGTAGGCGATGAGATCCTGAAACGTGTCGTCTCCTGCAGGCTGCACCTCGAGGAGCTGCCATTCACCGCTGTGAAAGACCTCCGCGTGAGCGAGACGCAGCGACTGCTCGTACAATGCCCGAATCTGCCGATCTTCAGTTTCGGGTCGCGCCCTGGCCAGGGGCATGGGCACGAATGTCCTCCAGCCGTTCAATTGGCCGTGATGGTAAAAGCGCATCCCCGGCAGCGTCGAAAGCAGAGTGAGGACGGAAGCGATTTGTTCGCGCGGGAAAACCGCTGCCGAGCGCGGCTCGTCGTGGTTCTCGAGAAAGCGCGCCATCTTGCTCTGGTAGTGTATGTCAGCGCCGAGATGGGCATGCACCTGTCCGGGCGAAGCTTCCCGCAGCCGATCGTACAGGCGCTTGTCATAAGTGAACTGGAACCCCAGTTCTTGCATTCTCCATTCCAGGTCCCAGTAGACTTCCGCCAGCCACACGAAGTCCGGGAGTGCCGCAGTCGCGTCCCGCCAAAATTCGGTTTTTGGCACGGGCCACGATTTAAGAAAATGTCCCCAGGTCCGATTGAAAATTTCATTCGTGACCAGCATCGCCATATCGCAGCGCACCCCCTCACAATACTGGGCGATGGTATTCAGTATCTCGATCATGCCTTGGCGGCAATCGGGATTGAAGTAATTGAGCTGCGCAACGTCCGACCATGGAGAAAAATACGGATCTCGACCTCGCGCGACGAACCAATTCTCATCACCCGGTCCCTCCACAAGGTAAAAGGCCGCGGGATCGCCTCGAAAATCCTCTTCGCTACCCTGGATATAGCGGTCAGGATGGTGCACCATCCAGCCATGGTCGAAACCGGTGTGGTTCGGCACGAAGTCGAGAATCAACCCCATGCCGCGCCTTCGCAGCTGGTTGTGCACTTCGATCAAGCCTTCGGCGGTGGTGATACGAGGGTCCGGACTGTAGTCCTGAATCGAGAAGGGTGAACCTACTACGTCACGCACTTTCCAGCCCGGCAGCGCGGCATCGAAATTCGGAAAACTCTTGGGGTCAGTGCGAAAGATTCGCCGCCCAATCAAACTCCGCCGCCACACTCCCATCAGGTACACAAAATCGAATCCCAAGCCTGCGAGGGTGTCCCATTCTTCGTCGGGCACGTCCTGCAGACCGAGGCAGCGGCCGTGCTTGGCCGAGAGCTCTTCCAGCCACACCCAGGTGTTGATCTCGTACAAGTGCGGGTGGGCGCGGTAGGAGAACCTGGTCGATCGTTGTTGGCGAGGGCTCGGCGTCATGTTGCGGGTTCCTCCGCGCCAATGAGTCAGCTTGAGAGTGTACTCGCATCCGCGCGCAATCCGGCTAATTTTTCCGGAGTCGAGAGAGTCCAGACCCTCGAAAAAGTTGGTGAATCAATTCGCAGGACTTCGGATACAATTTGGCCCTCACGGTTTGGTGTTCGCAGTTTTCATGGTTCGTCGAAGCAAAGAGGCTTGAGCACAGGAGAACAATTGGTCAATCGCAAGCAGCAGGCCGTACGTTCTCCCCAGA
Organism: Terriglobales bacterium; assembly: GCA_050012595.1. Lineage (GTDB taxonomy): Bacteria > Acidobacteriota > Terriglobia > Terriglobales > Acidobacteriaceae > Acidiflorens. The sequence continues at coordinate 5,116 of JBEKGW010000003.1, read as the reverse complement.
CCAAGAACGCCGCCCTTACCAGGGAGCATGCCCGCTTAGCCGAACCCTACGTCGACCCAGTACAGCAATGGCGCAGATGGGGACCTTATGTCAGCGACCGGTCCTGGGGAAGCGTACGCGAGGACTACAGCGCTGACGGGAACGCGTGGGATTTTCTCACGCATGATCAGGCGCGCAGCAAGGCCTACCGCTGGGGTGAGGACGGCATTGCGGGGATCTGCGACCGCTATCAACTGCTGGTGTTCGCTCTGGCGTTTTGGAACGGCCGCGATCCCATTCTTAAAGAGCGCATGTTCGGGCTCTCCAGCAACGAAGGGAATCACGGCGAGGATGCGAAAGAGTACTGGTTCCACCTTGATAGCACACCCACTCACAGCTACATGCGTATGCTCTATAAATACCCGCAAAGGGAATATCCGTACCGGCAGTTGCTCGAGGAAAACCGCCGGCGGGGGAGCGGAGCTGAGTTCGAACTGCTGGATACCGGCATCTTCGATGATGATCGATACTTCGATATCTTCATCGAGTACGCCAAAGAATCGCCGGAAGATATCTGCATCCGCGTGGAAGCATTCAACCGCGGTCCCGACGCTGCTGAGCTCCACGTATTGCCGCATTTGTGGTTCCGCAATACCTGGAGTTGGACCGATGTGCCCAGCGGTAAGCCCACCATTCAGAGTGCAGCGGCCGGGAAACAGCACGTCCTGCTTTTGGCCGACGATTCCACGGCGAAGCCGCTGGAAAACATTCAACTGCAATACGCGCTCGGCCGGCGCTACTTATATGCACCCTCAGGCGGCGAGTTGCTGTTTACCGACAACGAGACCAACGCCTCACGCCTCTATGGCCCGTCTGCGGTCAACCGGTCTCCTTATGTGAAGGACGCCTTTCATCGCTACCTTGTGAACGGCGAGCCGTGCGTGAATCCGCTGCACTTGGGAACCAAGGCCTGCATACACTACCGCGCCCAAGTGGCGGCGGGGAGTTCGATTGTCTTCCATCTGCGGCTGACCAAACACGAGATGGCCGATCCACTCGGTGACGTGGACGGGGTAGTGGAAGCAAGAAAGAAAGACGCGGACGAGTTCTACGAGGCCATCCATCCTCCCGAGGCGACCTTGGAAGAGAAACTGATACAACGGCGCGCTTTCGCGGGCATGTTGTGGGGAAAACAGATTTACCTGTTCGACGTCGAGCGCTGGCTGGAAGGCGATAGCATTCCCCCACCCGAAGGCCACAAGAAACAACGTAATATCCATTGGCGCCACCTGAATTCGATGCGCGTGCTTACCATGCCCGACAAATGGGAATTCCCCTGGTTTGCCTCGTGGGACTTGGCCTTCCAGTGCACCACTCTCGCCCTGGTGGATCCGGAGTTTGCCAAGGAGAATCTTTTGGCCATGCTGTTCGAGCAGTTTCAGCATCCGAACGGACAGATTCCCGCCTACGAATGGGAGTTTTCCGACCTGAATCCGCCGGTTCATGCATGGGCCGTGTGGCGCGTCTACCAAAACGAAAAGGTGCGGACCGGCAAAGGAGACACGGCTTTCCTGGAAAAGTGCCTGCACAAGCTGCTGATGAACTTTGCCTGGTGGGTAAACCGCGTGGACAGCACCGGAAACAACGTCTTCGAGGGCGGTTTCCTGGGACTGGACAACATCACGGTGGTGGACCGCAGCGAGAAACTTCCCGGAGGCGCGATCCTCGAGCAGTCTGACGCGACCGGCTGGATGGGCTTCTTTTGCCTTTACCTGATGCGGGCAGCCCTCGAACTGGCCAACTTCGACCGGGCCTATGAGCTGCTCGCGACCAAATTCTTTGAGCACTTCATCTACGTCGGCGCGGCCATGAAGAAGATGGGTGGCCGTGACTATCAGCTTTGGGACGAGCGAGACGGTTTTTTTTATGACGTTCTCCGGCTGCCCAATGGAGACTTCAATAAATTTCGCCTGCGCTCCATGGTCGGGCTGATTCCGCTCTACGCGGTCGAGGTGCTCGATCGGGAAGATCTGGATCCTCATCCCGAATTTCTCGGGAATGTGGAGTGGTTCATCAAGAATCGTCCGGACCTGGTGGGGAATGCCTGCTACTCCGTTGAGGGGAAGCGTTACGTGCTTTCGATCGCGGACTCCGACCAGTTTGCCCGCATTTTGCAGTATGTTTGGGACCCGAACGAATTCCTTGCCCCGCACGGGATCCGCAGCCTCTCCAAATATCACGAGCAGCATCCGTTCTGCTTCGGAGGAGAATGTGTCGGGTACGAACCCGGGGAATCGACGGTGCGAATCAAGGGCGGAAATTCCAACTGGCGTGGCCCGTTGTGGTTTCCGACAAGCTACTTGTTCATTCGTTCCCTATTAAAGTTCAGCCGTGCGCTCAGGCCCGACTTCGCCGTGACAACGCCCGGCAGCAACGGCCAGCCGATCACGCCCTTTGCCATGGCGGCGGAAATCGCCGATCGCATGATCGGTTTGTTCCGGCAGAATGAGCAAGGGCATCGTCCATGTTTCGGCCCCTACCGCAAGTTTCAGGACGATCCGCGCTGGAACGATTGCTTGCTCTTCAACGAGTATTACCACGGTGACAGCGGGCAAGGCCTCGGGGCAAGCCATCAGACGGGCTGGACGGGTATTGTGGCCAACTTGATCGACGAGTGGCGCCGCTGATGCTTCGGAGACGACTGATTTCCGCGGGAATTCTGTTCTTGAGCCTGGTCACGGTGGCCGTGGCCGGCTATCGCCTGCTCGGCGGACCATCCGTCAGTTTTCTGCAAGCGCTCTACATGGCGGTCATCACACTGGCGGGAGTTGGTTATGGAGAAATTGTGGACACCGCTCACAAACCGGCTCTCCGGGTCTTCAATATGGGAGTGGTCCTGTTTGGTGTGGCCGTGACCGTCTACGTATTTTCCGTGGTGGCGGCCTTCCTGGTAGAAATCGAAGCGACAAATCCGTTTTGGAGACGCAGAATGCAGAAAAGAATCAGCCAACTCCGAGGGCACTACATCGTCTGCGGCATGGGAGATACCGGCCGGTATGTGGCCGAGGAGATGCATCGAACCGGGACGCACTATGTGGTCATCGATCTCCACGAAGAATTAATCAAGAAAGTGGCCGAGACCCACCCGGATCTGTTTCGCGACATGCTGTACGTCGTCGGCGACGCCACCGAGGAGGAAATTCTCAGCAAAGCGGGCCTCGAACATGCCAAAGGCCTGGTTACCGCCCTTCCCGAGGATAAGGACAACCTGGTCGTGACCGTTGTCGCACACCAGAACCTGCCCAATCTGCGCATTGTGGCCCGCTCCGCTGACCAGAAATTTTCCGAGCGCATGGTACGGGCGGGCGCCGCGGCCACAGTTTCTCCGAGCCATATCGGTGGGCTCCGAATGGCTAGTGAACTGATCCGGCCCCACGTCGTGGGCTTTCTGGATCTCATGTTGAAGGATCAGTCGCAAACGTTGCGCGTGGAGGACATCGAAATTGCTGCTTCTTCACCGTGGGAGGGTAAGCATTTAAGCGAGATCAGGATTCATGCCAAGCACAACCTCCTGGTGCTCGCGCTGAAAAACGCGGGAGGACCGGTGGCTCCCAAGTTGTGGGTGAATCCTCCGGATACCCTGGTGATCCGTGCCGGTGCCGCGATCATCGTGATGGGCGATGAGAAAGACATTCGCGAGGCACGCCGCGAAGCCGGACCGGCCGGCGCCGTGGTGATGCCATCCAGCTAGCGGGGAAGCCCGAGGTCAGGGCAACGCAACTCCCTCCCGGGAAAAGGAGAGCGGATATTGCATGTGGCGAAAGCGGCTAGCCTTCGCGTACCTTGTGACCAGCCAGATTGCCTAGCCCTTCGTACGCCGCGTATTTATATGTCTCGCTGAGCGTGGGATAGTTGAAGACTTGTTCGATAAACTCGTCAATGGTTCGGTTGTGGTCGAGCACCATCATTCCGATGTGAATCAGCTCGGTAGCGCTCTCGCCGATGATGCTTACTCCGAGAAGTTTCTTGTCGGCGCGCGCGAAGATGAGTTTCAGCATTCCCGCCGTGTCGCCGGTGATGTGACCCCGGGCGTTGTTGGCATAGAGCGCCCGCCCGACACAGTAGTCGATCTTCTTCTCTTTGCATGATTCCTCCGTCTCGCCTACGGCGGAGATCTCCGGGATGGTATAAATCCCCATCGGCAGCATCGAGGCTACCCGCTGCTTGTACTTGAAATTGAAAGCATGACACACGGCGACGCGTCCTTGTTCCATCGACGTCGAAGCCAGCGCGGGAAATCCGATGACATCGCCCGCCGCGTAGATATGTGGCACCGCGGTACGATAATTCTCGTCGACGGATATGTATCCGTGCTCGTTGACGGCCAGACCCGCCTTTTCGAGAGACAATCCGTCCACCGCGGCGCGGCGCCCGGCGGCGAACAGCACCGATTCGGTTTGCAGCGTCTTGCCGCTCTTCATCGCCAGGTGCACCTCTGACGACGTGCTTTGCACCTTCACCGGCCGCTCGTTGAACCAGAAGCGCATGCCAATCGCGGCGAGCCGCACGCGCAGTCTCTCGGAAATCTCCGCATCGAGGAACGGCAGCAAGCTGTCCCGGCCATCCACCAGCGTGACCTTCACGCCGAGCGCAGCGAAGATCGACGCATACTCGCAGCCAATAACGCCGCCGCCGATCACCGCCAGGCTTTGTGGAATGCGATCCATCCGCAAGAACGTGTCCGAATCAAAAACCCGGACGTCGTCGAAAGCTATCTCCGACGGACGGTGCGGCTTGCTTCCGGTGGCGACGAGAATGACATCGCCGCGCAACTGGCGGATGCCATTCGCGCCGGAAACGGAGACGGTGTGGGCGTCTTCGAAAGAAGCCCGGCCGCGGACGAGCTCGATGCGATGAAGAGCGAGATTCTTCAGGATCCGCTGGCGTTCCATTTCAACCACTTCTCGCTCGTGGTGCATGAAATCATTGACCGTGAGATTCTCTTTAAGGGAATAGTCGATGCCGTAGAGACCGCGTTGCTTGAGACCGGAAAAGTAGAGTGCGGATTCACGAAGCGTCTTGCTGGGGACGGTGCCGGTGTTGATGCAGCTTCCGCCCACATGCTCGGCGCCCTCGA
>JBEKGW010000002.1:0-375528 GCA_050012595.1 Terriglobales bacterium | reverse complement strand
ATCGGATTTGAAGTGATCCGGCGGGTCTCGCCCCTGCTGCACACTCCGTTGATGTCGCTCACCAACGCCTTGGATGCGATCGCGGTGGTGGGTGCGATCGTGCTCGTGGGCGAACACAAAAGCACGCTCGCGACCGCTTTTGGATTCATTGCCGTGGTCGCCGCCACCAGCAACATCGTCGGTGGCTTCCTGATCACAGATCGCATGTTGAAGATGTTCAAATCCAGCCGTCCTGCGGCGAAACCGGCGGCCAAATCGGTGACCAAGTAATGACAGCCGAACTGGGAGCAACCCAGCTCATTATCGAGCTTCTATATCTCATCGCGAGCGTGTTGTTCATCCTCTCGCTGAAGTGGATGAGCTCGCCAACCACGGCCCAACACAGCGTTTGGGCGGGCGAAATTGGCATGGTGCTGGCGATCGGCGGCACGCTGCTAAACCGCGGCATGAACTACCGGCTGATCGCCATCGCGCTGGTTCTCGGCACCATCATCGGCGTTCCACTCGGGCGAGTGGCGATGACGGCGGTTCCGCAACGAACTGCGCTCAGTCACGCCTTTGGCGCACTCTGCGTGACGCTCGTCGGCTCGGCCGAGTTTTACCTGCGCACCCCCGATATCTCACGCTTCATGATGGCGGTGCTGTCCCTCGAGGTCATCCTCGGAGGGCTGACCATCACCGGCAGCTTAATGGCTGCCGGCAAGCTGCAGGAAATTCTGCCGCAGCGGCCGCTGACTTACAAAGGACAGAACCTCGTCAACTTTCTGCTGCTTGCGGTCGCACTGGGAATCGCCGTATTTCTGGTCCTGCATCCGGAAGCCAAGTCACTGTTTCCGTTCATGGTCCTGATCGCACTGGCGTTCGGTGTTTTATTGATCATCCCCATCGGCGGCGCGGACATGCCGACCGTCATTTCGCTGTTGAACGGCTATGCCGGTCTGTCAGCGGCGGCCATGGGTTTCGTCCTCAATAACAAGCTGCTCATCATCGCCGGCGCGCTCGATGGATCGTCGGGCCTCATCCTCTCCATCATCATGTCGAAGGCCATGAACCGTTCCTTCACGAACGTTTTGTTCGGGGCCTTTGGTCAGGTACAAACTTCGGCTGCTGCGGGAGAAGAAGCCCGGCCCGTTCGCAGCGCGACCCCGGAAGAAGCCGCGGCCATCCTATCCGCCGCGAACCGGGTCATCATAGTTCCCGGATACGGGATGGCAGTGGCCCAGGCGCAGCACAAGGTGCGCGAACTCTACGATGCTCTGACCAAGCGCGGCGTGGACGTGCGCTTCGCCATTCACCCCGTTGCCGGACGCATGCCGGGTCACATGAATGTGCTGCTGGCCGAAGCCGATATTCCCTACGACCGCCTGATTGAGATGGACGAGATTAACAGCGACTTCCCTCAGACCGATGTCGCCCTGGTGATTGGCGCCAACGACGTTACTAACCCTGCCGCCCGCTCCGATGCTTCCAGCCCCATCTACGGGATGCCTATCCTCGACGTTGATAAAGCCCATACCGTGATGGTTATCAAGCGCAGCATGAATCCTGGCTTCGCTGGCATCGATAACCCGCTCTACTATCTCCCTAACACCCTGATGCTGTTTGGAGACGCCAAAGCATTTGTCGGCAGCATCGTGCGCGAGCTTAGCGGAGGACACGGCTAGGGGATTACAAGCTACGTCAAAGAACTGGCCGGAGTCGCGGCTGGGTGTCCTATCGAATCGGTGGCGTACTCGGCGGACCGTGTAGCAAAATCTGAGAACGCAAGGCGTAGGCGCTGGGATCTGCCATCTTGAAATCCTTAGCCAGATCCAAGGAGACGCGATCATACTCCTGATCAGCTTCGATCAGGGTCACAACGACTGTTTTCGGCTTCCGGTCGCACTTCTCCCGGAGGCTACCACCCAAGACAGGTGCGCGACTCTGTGTGAGGAACGGAATCTGTATGCGGAAGGATCCGCCTTCCACGGTCACGTCGCCCGATTCACCCATGTTCTGATTCGGATAAACGAGCTGCACCCGAACGGTGGCTTTGGGAGGTGAATGTTCGACCTGACCGTTCACAATGACGATATCGACCGAGCACGAGGCACGTGAGAATGTGCCCGAGAAGATCGCGCAAATGGACAAAATTCCAGCAAGAGCCTTGAACGCGTTGTGTATCATAGCGAGCCTCTCGCCCGACAGAGTCATCATGCCACAAAATAGATTGCTGGCGAAGCATTGCGATTACACGAAAAAACGCTGGGCCGCTTTTTGGGAGATGAGCGGAGGGTTCAGGTTTCCCCCCCGACTTGAAGTGGGCGAAAGAAAGAAATACCGACTAAAGAGAGGTCAATAGAAGGGTAACATCCTGTTACCGGGCAAAAATTCGGCGGGCCTCAGTCTCGCGAGGGGAATTTCGCGCAGCCTGCGGCCCGCCCGGCGTTTAAGCTGCTTTTTTCATCTGTCTGATCTTGGCCCAACGTGCTTTCTGGGCCAGAGAAATTCTCCGGCGCCCTGCCGCGGAGAGAACGCGCTTGGCGCGATGTAGCGCCGCCACGCGTATGGTTGCGCCCACACCTCGGGTAAGCTTCTCCAGAACCGAAATAGCTTCCCCAAGCTTTTGGACATGGTTCTGAGCGTCCCGGCGTTCCTCGCGGAGCCGGTCTATTGCCTTAGCGATGTTTGTCATCAAATACCCCCTCGGGTAACTACCGTCGGCTATTCTATTACTAACTCGCTGTTTCTGTCAGAATTTATTTGGCCGAATGGTGATTACATGAAGTGGGGATGAAGCGAACATGATGAACAAGGAAGACGACACGAGAATGGTGACCCGGGGATAACCATTCCTGCGTCCAGATGGCCGAGCTAAGGCCTCCCCAAGGGTGGTAGTAATCCCGACGACCCGAACAGGAAGAAGGCGCCAACCGCCAGGCTATAGATCGCCGTCAACGCGGTGACCACAAACTGAAAGCGCGGCAGCCGCGAACTGAAGCCGAAAAGTCCTACTGCCGACGCCGTCATGACCGTATTCATTACCAGCAGTCCCGCGATAAACATCGCCAGGCCGATAAAGCCCTTGCCGACTCCGCCAAGATTGGCCGCCAGTAAGAAGATCATCAGTTGGCTGGGCGTCTCCGCGCCCAGACCGTGCACAACGCCGACCATGAGTACGGATTTCGAACTGTAATTCCAGGTCGTGTCCGGCGGGCGCGGGACGTCGTGATCGTGCCAGTAGCCCTTCATCTTCCAATGGACCCAGCGCGCTGCCCCGGCCATAAGGTGAAAGCGGCTGCGTGGCGCTGGGTTCCCTTTGAATAGCGATCCCAGAACATAGACCCCCAGGACTAGCAAGGTCAGTCCCACCAACCGCTCGGCGATCCGATCCATGCCATGAGGCAGCGAGAGCTGAAACAGGATGACGGCGCTGCCCAGTACGACAACCATGGCCGCGTGTCCCAGGGCATAGATCAAACCGAGACGCATACCGCGCCAGCGATTGGTTTGCACACTGGTGATGTCGGAAATGGCGGCAATGTGGTCGTAGTCGAACCCATGACGGAATCCCAGGATTGCCGCCGAGAGAAGTGCAAGTTGAAGGCTGTTCAGCGTGACGGTCATGTATGCATGTGGGGCCCAGCCCAGAGCCTCTCATTGTTCCACACGACGCCAAGAATCGGAAACCCCCTCGGAAATAGAAGCCATCCGCGCCGATGGAATTGACTGCGACCTGCTGCCCAATCGCCAATCACTGGCTCTCTGCAACGTTGGTGCTTCCGCTTGCAGGCTGAGGAACTTCCGCAGCCTGCGGCCGGGCTTAGGCTGGCACTCGATGCAGCGGTTCTGTTCGACTCATTTGCAATGGATTGCACCCGTCTTAAGAAGTTCGGCAGGGAAGTGCGGTTAAGTTATTGAGGATAAAGACTATACCTTTCGCTAAGGCTGGAAGGTGAATTGCCCAGTCCAGGCGTGGTGTGTCTCTGGCCGAGCGCAAAGATAAAAATGACGAGCAGGAAGGCGCTGGCGTCGGCCTTGTTGCTGGTCAGCCTGAGCGGCGTCCTCGCCTGGTGCGCAGTGGCGTCCTCTTCTCCATCGCGTGTCATTCTGCGTCGCGTCCCGTTCACGCAATTGGAAAAGCATCTGCGCCGTGTGCCCGCGCACATTTCCGAGCTCTCTTCCGTGTCGCAGCCGCTGGCCCTGCTGAAATGTGAAAACGTCCGTCCACCAGAGGCCTTGCTCACCCCCGACCCGCTGCTGCGCGTTCAAGATGACGATCTGAACGTGCGCGCCAGCTTCATTGTTGGATCCGACGGACACGTGTATAGCGCTTTCATCCTGGACAGTGGCGGCCGCGACGAAGACCAGATCGTGCTGCGGGCGATCCGGTTCTGGCGCTATCGTCCCGCACTCTGTAACGGCGTTCCCACCGATTCCGAAGCACGAGTAAGATTCAGCATCCGCTAGCGCATGAATTCTCCTACAATGTCAGCAATGAGGTTGCCGTGAAGGTGGACAATCCGAATCCTCCCGATCCCAAAAAGGACCAGCCCGTCGAAGGCAAGGAGATCGAAGATTTTTTTCAGCGGCTCCCCGGCAACTTTCGCTGGCCGAAGCCGAATGCCGAAGCCTTGGCTGCGGCTGTAGAAGCCATCCAGCGCATGTCGGGCAGCGCGGCCGCGCAGAACCTGACGGCGGCCGGTGACGCGGACGAGCTTGGTAACGCCTGCTCAGCCTGCGGAGGTTCGCTGCCGGCTGGAGCTCGCTTTTGTGTCTGGTGCGGAATCCCCACCCAGCCCGTCGCCGGCGATGCCACCGCTCAATCTCGAGCCGGTGCCGGCCAACATCACTTTCACCACCACTATCATCATCTTGTCCCCGGCCAGGGGACGGCATCCGGCGCGCCCTCTGCCGAGCCCTCTGCTCCTCGCGGCCGCGCTCCTGGCTCGGCGGGCGCTTCAACCGGCGGCCGCGCCGAAGCCGCCGCCCGCCAGGTTATCCAGGACTGGGCGCAGGCCTGCAACACCAAGCATATCGACGACCTGCTCGAGCTCTATGCCGCCGACGCGACTCTCATCCGCTCCAGCGTTCCGCCGGTTCGCAGCCTGCCTGCGATCCGGGAATTTCTTATCTCGCTGCTCGAAGCCGGATTGGGCGACGTCGAGATGGAATCGCTGCGCGTCGAAGTGCTGGGTGAGATTGCTCTCGATCTCGGCCGTTGCAAAATGCTCGTGCCCGTCGCCATGGGGAAGCGCCGCGAAGAGCGCGGAAAATACCTGGTCGTCCTCGTGCGACAGCCTGCCGGCACCTGGAAAATCCTTGCCGATTGCTGGTCGGCCGATCTGGCGGTCAGCGTCCCGCCGCCCGAAACCGCTGCCCGAAAGGGAAGCGAACCAATCCCGCCCCTCCGCAAGTCCCGCTGAATCGGTCCTTCAGAAGAGAAGAACAGCATGCTCGGCATGCCTACGCAGGCGGGAGGCAACCTGACGGCCAGAGGAGGGTCCAAATTGCACCCCAACGTGACACAGGTAACTTGTCGTTGGCACCGACCCTCTCTTACCATATTGAGACTATGGATCGATGCGCCCTCGTGGTGTGCCCAGATCAGGATTCAGCCAGCCTGCTCACACTCATCCTGTCCGAGATGGGGATGGCGGCTGAGCATACGCCCTCGATTTCCCGCGGATTGGAACTGCTCGACAGCCAGCACTTCGACGCCATCATCCTTGATTATCGCGCCGACCGGAGTTCCGAGGAATTCCTGGCGCGCATACGTCAGTCCCCCAAAAGCCGCGCCAGCATGCTGATTGCGATTGTCGATAGCGAGTTCAACGCCCGCCCTGTTTTCGGGCTCGGCGCCAACTTTGTTCTCTATCGTCCGCTCTCTTCCGAGCGCACCCGTATCAGCCTGCGCGCCGCCCGCGGACTCCTGCGCCGCGAACGCCGCCGCGCTCCCCGCACTCCCGTCAGTTTGACCGCCAATGTCGCCTATCCCGGAGCGCCCGAACTGAACGCCCTCTTGAACGACCTCAGCGACGGAGGAACTTCGCTCCAAACCGCCAACCGAATTCCGCCCGCATGCAAGGTTTATTTCGAGTTTGCACTTCCCGGTCAGCAACAATTGGTACGCTTGTCGGGTGAGGTGGCCTGGCAGGACGCCAGCGGCCGCACCGGAATTCGTTTCCTCGCCGTGCCCCAGTCTTCGCGCCGCCTCATGCAGACTTGGCTCCAGCACAATAATGCCCACCCGGCAACCGGAGTGCCCGCCCAGTCGTCGGTAAGCAAGTCCTCTGCGACGCAGTCGTCCGGGACTCAGTCTCGCACTGGTGGCGAGCCGACGCCCGAGCCGAGAGACGCCGTCCTCGTCTCCAATGCCGGCAACCGCCGCGGAGAGCTGCGTTTTGCCTGCAAACTCGGAGCGGAAGTCTACCGTCTCGGCAACGAGGTCCCCAATCGATGCATCTTGTCCGACATCAGCGAGGGAGGTTGCTACGTCGAAATGCCAACTCCACTCTCCGGGCGGTCGGGTGTGGAGATTCTAGTCCGCACTGCCGACACGAAATTGAGAATCACCGGTCAGGTGCTGAGCACCCATCCCGGTTTCGGCATGGGCGTGCGCTTCATGTTCCGCGATTCCGTCGAGCGCGAAGAAGTTCTGCGCCTGCTCGCAGTTCTCTCCGCCGGTCCATCGCTGGACGAACAGCATCGCTGAGCAGCCGCCAAAAACTTTGCCTTCACAGAAATTGCTTTTGCGATCCTGCTACGCCGGCTGCGCTCTCTCCGCCACTGCCTGGCGAAAATATTCCAGCGAAAGCTTCAGCCCGCTCTCCAACTCCACTTTCGGCTCCCATCCCAGCAACCGCTTCGCTTTCGAAATATCCGGACAGCGCTGCTTTGGATCATCCTGCGGCAGCGCTTCGAACCTGATCTGGCTCGCCGACCCCGTCGTCGCAATCACTTTCTGCGCGCACTCCAGAATCGTGAACTCCGTCGGATTCCCAATATTCACCGGCTCATGCTCGGCGGATCGCGCCAGCCGCAGAATCCCATCTACCTCATCGCTGACATAGCAGAAGCTGCGCGTCTGGCTGCCATCGCCATACACGGTAAGATTTTCTCCCCGCAGCGCCTGCCACATAAAATTCGGAATCACCCGCCCGTCGTGGATCTGCATTCGCGGTCCATACGTATTGAAGATGCGCAGGATCCGCGTGTTCACCTGGTGATAGCGGTGATAGGCCATGGTCACCGCCTCTGAAAACCGCTTCGCCTCGTCGTACACGGACCGCGGGCCGATCGGATTTACGTTCCCCCAATACTTCTCGGCCTGCGGATGCACCAGCGGATCGCCATAGCACTCCGACGTCGATGCCATCATGAATTTCGCGCCGCAACGCAACGCCGTTTCGAGCGCTTCGAACGTTCCATAGGATCCGGCGCGCAGAGTTTCGAGGCCATGTTCGGCATAGTCCACCGGGCTTGCCGGACTTGCGAAGTGAAACACATAATCCAATGCGCCCCACTCGCCGGGCTGGCAGACATCTTTCTCCACAAACTCAAATCGCGAATCGTTCCGCAGATGCTCAATATTCCCGAGGCGCCCAGTCAGCAGATTGTCGGCGGCGACCACACGATAGCCATCGCCCAGCAACCCGTCGCACAAATGCGATCCCAGAAAGCCTGCTCCTCCGGTTACCAGCGCACGTTGTGCGTTCACGGCCCACGTATTCATGAATTCAGGCGCGCTCCTTTTTCTGCGGAACCGTCCTCGCCGTCAACTCTTCCGCCAACGCCGCTGGACGCCCCACGCTGTAATAAGAGAATCCGTGCTCCACCATGACCGATGGATCATACAGATTTCGTCCATCCAGCACGATCGGATACTTCACCAGCGTGCGCAGACGCTCCAGATCAAGCGCCGCGAACTCTTCCCACTCCGTCAGGATCAGCAGCGCATCCGCGCCCGTCGCCGCCTCATACGCGTCCACCGCGAACTCGACGCCCGATTTCAGAACCTCTTTTGCCCGTTCCATTGCCGCGGGATCGTAAGCGCAAACGTGGCAACCCTCGCGCAGCAGTTCCTGCACCAGCAGCAGCGCCGGCGATTCACGAATATCGTCAGTCCCGCCCTTGAATGCCAGCCCCAGCACGCCTAGCCGCTTGCCGCGGAAAGTCCACAGCACGCTCCGCACCTTGCGCAAGAACCGGCGCCGCTGATCTTCATTGATGCGAATCACTTCTTCCAACAGCCGGAAGTCGTACCCGCTTTCCTTCGCGACCGCCCGGAACGCCATCAGGTCTTTCGGAAAGCACGACCCTCCATAGCCGATCCCCGGATTCAAAAATCGCGGCCCGATCCTTGAATCCGTCCCGATCCCCTCGCACACCTGCTGCACATTCGCGCCCACCGATTCACAGATCGACGCCACCGCATTGATAAAAGAAATCTTCATCGCCAGAAATGCGTTCGAAGCGTGCTTAATCAGTTCTGCGCTGTGCGTACTGGTGACGATCAACCGCGGCGCCGCTTTGGCTGTGGCCGCTTCCGGACGCGGAATCGCATCTCCCCGCCCGTAGTACCATCCGCTGGTCAACGGCCCATAGATCTGGCGCATAATCTCCGCGGCCCGTTCGCTCTCGACTCCCACCACGATGCGGTCGGGATAGAGAAAATCCGTAACTGCCGTCCCTTCGCGCAGAAATTCCGGATTCGAAGCCACATCGAACCGCGACGGATCGGCTCCGTTCCTCATGATGATGGTCCGAATCCACTGGCTCGTGTACACCGGAACCGTGCTCTTTTCCACCACCACCGTATACTCGCCCACGCCGCCGGAGATTTCCCGCGCCACCGACTCCACATACGACAGATCCGCGTCCCCACTTTCGGTCGGCGGTGTCCCGACCGCGATGAACACTGCCTCGCTCTCCCGCGTGGCCGCCTGCAGATCGCCGGAAAACTTGATGCGCTGTCCCTGATGCCGCGCCAGCAACTCGGGCAGAAATTTTTCATGAATCGGCACCTCGCCGTTCCTCAGCGCCGCCAGCTTCTTCTCGTCGTTATCGACCAGGACAACCTCGTGCCCCAGATCCGCAAAACACGCGCCCGTTACCAACCCCACGTATCCGGAACCAACCACCGCGATGCGCATAGCGAGCCTTCTCTCCATGAATTTTCACGTGCACAATTTTCATTTGCACCTCCGGCTCGTCGGTGTGCACTTTCTTACTGTAGCAGCCTTTCCCGCCCTGACACCTCTCCATCGTCATCGCCCTGTCCGCCGAACCCAGGAATGGGAATTCGAATCTCACAAAAAAAAGTGACCGCCATCACCGTTCGAACGGTCAGCATTCTGCAGCCTGTTTGTCCCGTAGACCGTGATGGGGTTGTCAAGCGGAAAGGCGATGCAGCGCGTTCTCGTTTCCCGATCTGAAAAGCTGCGCCGTGTTTCAGCAGCTGAACCAGTATCTCGCCCAATAAATGCCGGACCTCACAGCCGTTCCTTTGTGCTCATCTTTCTTCCACAGCCTTGCGTTCAATTCAAACTTGCTATTTGGGGCTGGTTCTGCGATCCGTTCCTTCACCGCTTTCCCCGCCGTCAGGCAACGTCTCGCCCACCGCCCCGCCGTGGTTAGTCTTTCTCCCCTCCTCCACCAAACAAAAAGCGCGGATCGCTCCGCGCCCCAAATTACAAAATTATCAACTCCTAAATCTCTCCCCACCAATTGACTTCCCCCGCATTTCGCGGGAAACTCGCCTCTGAGCCTGCTTTCCATCGCATCACCGCAGGCTGCCGGAACATAATATGTTCCCGCAACCTATGTCGAGGCCCGAGTTCCGCCCTGACGATTCGCATCTTGACCTGACCGGCGTCCTCGAGCAGCACTTTCACGCCGGTTTTCCGCCCGACCTCGCTCTCGATTTAGTCCTCCACGAACTCGTGGTCCGTGCCGCCGAAGCCACCCGCGCCAGCGCCGCCGCCCTGGCCCTCGCCCGCGGCGATGAAATGGTCTGCCGTGCCGCTACCGGACACCTCGCCCCGGATCTCGGCGTCCCCCTCAATACCCGCGACGGTCTCTCCGGCGCCTGTTTTCAAACCCGTCAACCCCAGCTTTCCGTCGATACCGAGTCCGACCCTCGCGTCGACCCCGCTATTTCCCGCCGCCTCGGCATTCGCTCCATCCTCATCGTTCCTGTCTTCGACACGAACGACAACAACGCTCAGTTCACTGGAGTCCTCGAAGTCTTTTCTCCTTCTCCCGCCGCTTTCTCCGACTTCGACCAGAAACTACTCGAAGGCTTCGCCGAGGAGTGCTCCCGCATTCGCCACGCCGCGATCGAACTCGGTCAGCGCCCGCCCGCCGCCGCGCTCGTCCCGCCCGAACTCGTCCCGGCCGAGTTCATCGCAGCCAGCCCTCTGCCTGTCAACCAGCCTCCCTACAAAGCCTGGTCCCTCGTCCTTGGATCTCTAACCATTCTAGCCGCCATCGCCGTCAGCTTCCTAATCGGCTCCCGCATCGGAGGGCTTCGTCCCACCGTATTCCGTATCCGGACCTCTCAGCCCATCCCCGCTGAGCCAAGCGTGCCCCGATTGCCAGCAAAGTCCACTGCCGCAGCCCACCGCGCAAATCCATCATCGCCAGAAAAATTGTCCGCAAAAGCATCCTCGCAGGCGTCTCCGACTCCCGCCGAAGACGAACTAGTCGTCTACGAAAAAGGCAAAGTCATCTTCCGCATGAAGCCCGCTCCCATCAAGCCCGATTCCACCAAGCAAGACAGCGATTCCATCGTAGAAGCATCGTCTACGACTAGGATCGCACCAGCTAAGATCGCCGCCGCGAAGATCGCCACTACGAAGATCGCCACACCCCAAAGCGTCTGGCTAGCTCCCGCGCAAGCTGAAACCCGCCTCCTCAGCCGCACCGAGCCCCGGTATCCCCCCGAAGCCCTAGCCGCCCATCGCGCCGGCGACGTGGTCCTGGAAGTCCAAGTCGCCGAAGACGGCTCCGTCTCCAACATCCGCACCCTAAGCGGAGATCCCCTCCTGGCCGCGGCCGCCACCGAAGCCGTCCGCAACTGGCGCTACCAGCCCTATCGCCAGCACGACCGCCCCGCCCAGTTCCAGACGGACGTAACCCTGACCTTCACCATCCCCAACTGAGCGATCGTCCGACCGCCCGACTACCACAAGGGTCCCACTTGACAGAGCCAGAGCCTTCGCTCTTATCGAGGGCACGCGGCTCTTTCGCGTGACGGGCATGCGAAAGAGCGATCCTGCAAGTTTTCATGGCGTTGGACTCCGGGTCGGCGTAGATAAAATGTTGGCTCCATTCAGAGAAACAGTAAAAATCTGAACTTCATTGCCTTATACCCTCCGCCGGTCCTCTGACACTGTTCGTCTTCGATAGTCCAATCTCCAGTCCAAGCCTCCGACATGTGAAAGGGGCACGTTGTTTCACATTCGAAAGGCTACATTTCGTAAATTGGTACCGACTGTTCAAAACCGCACGCTATGAAAACAATTCTGAAATTGGCAGCGCCTGTTCCAAATTGACCTATAATCCCTTTTGGACTCGTGACATCGTGCAAGTATGCATAAACAAAAAAAAGATGAAGAGTCCCGAACCGTCCGTGCGCGGGCGGATGCTCCCGAGAGAGGAAAAACAATGGCAAAGCTAACCAAGCCAGCTCGTGATCGGATATCCGCAACCAAGTTCGCTTTCCCCAAGCAACGCAAGGAGCCGCTGGAAAATGCCGCTCACGTACGCAATGCTGTTGCGCGCTTCAATCAGGTGAAGAACGTTACGGAAGCGGAGCGTCGTGCGGCGTGGAAGCGGATCCAGTCCGCCGCACAGCGATACGGAGTGGAACTTCAAGAGTCCAGCTAGTACCCGTGGCGCAAGTACGGTTCGTATCAGGGGATGCCTTCAGGCATGCCGTAAGTGCTGCGTTATGAGGGCGCCTTCAGGCGCTGAGGCCGGAGATTGGAGTTTTGCCACGGGCTGCTAGGCGTGTGGACCGGCTTTCGCATCTATTGTCTCTCGAGGAACACCCGGACATCGCGCCTAATAGCTAGTGTGCGGCATTGTGGAATATCATATGCCGGTGCTGAAATCAATCAAGCGCGCCGTCGTGACTGCGGGAAGATCGTCGGGGGCGTTCCGGCTGATTGCCGATTCGGACTGGCGGCGATCCCGCTTCCTAATTCTTGGCTATCACGGGGTTTCATTGGAGGATGAGCACGAATGGGATGGAGCGCTCTACATGAGCCCGGCGAAATTCCGGTCGCGTATGGAGGCCATTCAACGCAACCGCTGCACAGTTCTCCCGCTCCAGGAAGCTCTTGAATTGTTGCGGCTCCACAAGCTTCCGCCTCGTTCTGTCGTCTTGACTTTTGACGACGGAACCTACGATTTCTACAAAACCGTCTGTCCGATTCTGAATGAATACGGCTATCCCGCGACTGTGTACCTCGCAACCTATTGGATGACGCTCCAGCTTCCAGTCGTTCCGGGCACCTGGAGTTATATGCTGTGGAAAGGGCGGAACTCCGTCATTGATGCCAGCAGCTTGTTGGACCAAGCGGCGACGTTCGATCTTCGTACGCCAGAGGGACGCTCAGAAGCACTGAAGCAGATGCGGGCCCGGGCGGAATCCCAAGATCTGGCGGGCGAGCAGCGCGACGCCATGTCCAGACAACTCGCACATCTGCTGGGGTTTGATTATCAGGAGTTCCGTTCCAAAAGGATCATCCAGTTGCTCAGGCCGGAGGAGGTGAAGGCCGTGGCCTCTTCCAGCGTCTCGGTGCAGTTGCACACGCATCATCACCGCACCGCGAAGGACCGGGAAGCCTACCTTTGCGAATTACAAGAAAATCGGCGGCAAATCAGTGGCATCTTAGGCTCCAACCCCACCCACTTCTGCTATCCTAGTGGCAATCACAAGCCAGAACATATCCCCTGGCTGCAGGAAGCTGGCGTCGTCTCTGCCACTACGTGTGTTCCTGGAATCGTGTCCGAGTCCACCAACCCGCTGCTGTTGCCACGTTTGATCGATACTTCTTTCCTGAGCGACGATCAATTTGAGGGCTGGCTCGCGGGATTCGGAGCGCTTCTTCCCCACCGGGTTCGGCGGTACCACGAATGATCAGTCTCGGAAATGAAATTGCGGACACGACCGCGGAATGCATACGGGAACTCAATACCTCCGCATTGTTTCCCGTTGTAGAAAAACTGCGCACCCACGGAACTTACGAGAGTGTGTTGAGGTCCATCCTGGCGTCCTCCAACCGCGAGCAAGCGTTGCTCACGCTCGCGGCCCAGCTTGGACAAGCCCCGGAGCAGCATGGGAACGGTACCTTTGCTCTACCTCGGGTGCTGCTTGCCGGAGTCGCGCTGCAAAACTTAAAGAGACTGGAAGGACTGCCACTGGGAACTTCCGTAAAGTCGATGGTGTGTGATTATTGCAAGTTCTTCGTCAGCCCACCCCCCGACGAAATGCGGCTTTTTGATCCCAACCAATATTCATTTCTGGCCCTTGCCAAGATAGCTTTATTGGAACGATTCCCGGCCGGCCAGTTCGATTGGGAAATTTCCGGATTTCCTCGCTCGTGGCTGTTGAAGATTCCATTCTCCTCGTTGCCGAAAGTCGCATATTTCCTGGGCCGCCGGTTGAAAGGCTTCGCGCCCTGCATCAATTCGCATCTGTCGTTTCGGCGGAAAAATTCATTGATCCTCATTCCACGGGAATGCCAGAAATCGTGGTACCGCATGGCCATCTCCGTGGAGCGGCAGCCGAAGATTCGAGGAATGGTTACCTGTTCCTGGTTTTTCTCTCCGGATACATTCAAGGTGAGCCCGCATCTCTCCTTTCTGGTTGAGCCATTTCTTGAGTCCGGCGGACTGGTTACGACACGCGGGAAGGCCGATGCCGACACCGGCTTCCTGGTTGGCAGCGAGTCCCGCAGAAAACTATACGAGAGCGGAGAATTCAAGCCTACGATGGGTCTTGTGTTGTGGACGCGAGACCAGATGATCCAATGGGCCCACTCACATCCAGAATTTGGCGATCCTTAGTTGCAGTCTGTTTTCAAAGGGGTGCCTGGGCGTTCATCACCGGGCAAACAATTATCGTCGCTAGTGGAGCGATGGCACAGCTTCCGGGCCGCGTGTTTACTTGCCCTCTCAGTTGTATCCAGTGTGAAGACGCCCGCAGCACCAGCGGTCACGATGGGTCGGGCGCATCAGGAAGGAACGAATGCAGTGAAAAGGTTATGCCGCTGGTTGGAAACGTTAAAGCTTAAACACGTAGTCGCCTTTCTGCTGGTCCTTGGAGTTGTTGTCCATCTCGCGGCCTTGGCGATTCTTAGAATTCACCCGACTGTCGTTTTCGCCGAAATGGAGCAGATTGCGCGCAGCCTGGCCGAGAATGGCACGTTTGCCAATCCATTCAAGGTCCCCACTGGACCCACGGCCCACCACGCTCCCGTTTACCCTCTGCTGCTGAGCCTTATCTTTCGAGCTTTCGGCTACGGTACTGCCGCCGCGTACGCGGTCGCAGTGATGAACATTTCTTTTGCTTCATTGCACTATGCCCTTCTGCCGGTCTTGACCGACGTCGCAAGGATTCGTCGCGTCGTGGGCATCACGGCCGGTCTTTTCGGTGCCTTGATTCCCTACCGGATTATGAAGGAGATTCGGTGGGAAACAACCCTATCGGCGCTGGTGGTTGTCGTATTGATCCTTCTTGCCACGCGCTGGTGGCAAGCCCCACGGCCCTCACGCCCGTACACGTTTTTCTTAGGGCTTGCATGGGGCGCGGGAATGTTGTGCTGTCCCCCCTTATTGCCGGTGTTCCTGCTTTTACTGTTGTTCATTGGCGTATCCGCCTGGAAGCGGAAACAACCGCAATGGCAGCTTACTGTCGCCATTGCCGCTCTGGGCATGGTAGTTGCCGTTGCCCCTTGGACCATCCGGAATTATCGAGCGCTGGGCGGCTTGGTTTTTGTTCGAAGCAACTTCGGAATCGAACTCGATATTTCGAACCATTCCGGAACGCATGTCTTGGGCGCCGATAATATCTCGGTTGGATTTCCTGACAACTACTTTCACCAGCAACACCCCTGGTCGAGTCAGGAAAATGCGGAAAAGATTCGCCAGATAGGAGAAGTTGAGTTCAACCGGCAACGCCTGCGGCGGGCTCTGAACTGGATCCGAACCGATAAGCTCGAGTTCGCGAAGCTGACTCTGGAAAGGGCTGTCTTTTTTTGGTTCATGCCGTCCAAATCGCAACCGCTGAAAGCCTTAGCGTTGATGGCTTGGACTCTGCTGGCCGCCGCTGGGCTTTGGCTCGCGCTGCGTCGGCATCTTGCTCTGGGGTCCATACTGCTGTGCTTATGGATCGCATATCCCTTGGTCTACTATTTCCTGGAGGCCAATACGCGCTATCGATATCCTATCGACTGGACCTTTACGCTGCTTGCCGTTTATCTTTTTTCCGAGCTTTACTCAAACAGCAGCCATCGTCCGCGTTCCGGGACTGAGATGGAAGACCAACCCGGCAGCTGAGTTGCAGCCAGGCGCCCCCAGCCCTGGCGCCTTTCAAGACCGGGGAGACTGCCACAGCCGTTGCCACGCAAGTCGACATCTGCTCTACGAGAATGCCAACTCCTTAGCCCGCTGCACTGCCTTCACCACCGCCTTGATCAAAGTCACGCGCAGCTTGCCTTCTTCCAGTTCCATGATGCCATCAATCGTGCATCCTGCCGGTGTGGTTACCGCGTCCTT
This sequence comes from Terriglobales bacterium, assembly GCA_050012595.1. Classification (GTDB taxonomy): domain Bacteria; phylum Acidobacteriota; class Terriglobia; order Terriglobales; family Acidobacteriaceae; genus Acidiflorens. The sequence goes on along the minus strand of JBEKGW010000002.1, from coordinate 359,760 downwards.
CAACAGCGCCGGATGATCCCCAGTCTCGAGCACCACCCGCGCCGCGCCCATGGTTGTTTGAGCCGCCAAAAGCGTAGCCACATCGCGCGGTAGCCCTACCTTTACCCCCGCCTCCGCCAGCGATTCCAGAATGATGTAGATGTATGCCGGCCCGCTCGCGGACAATCCCGTAACCGCGTCCATATGTTTCTCGTCCAGGTTCACCGTCCGCCCCACCGCATCGAAAAACTTCGTTGCCGTTTCCAGATGCTGCCTGGTCGCGAACTTCCCCTTGCACAGCGCGGTCATTCCCGCGCCCAGCACGCAAGGAGTATTCGGCATCGCCCGCACCACCGGCACTTCTTGCTCCAGCGCCCGCTCAATCATCTCCGTAGGAACCGACGCCGCCACCGAAATCACCAACTGCTTCGCGCTCAAGTGCGCCCGAATCTCGCGCGCCACGTCCGCCACCACCTGCGGCTTCACGCAGAGAAAAATAATGTCCGCGTCCTTCACGGCCTCCGAGTTATCGGTCCCCGCATGGACCTTCAACTTCTCCTTCAGCATCCGCGCGCGCTCCGGATGCGCCACCGTTGCCCAAGTCTGCCCCGGCGAAAGCAATCCATCCCGCAAGAAAGATTGCAGCAGAATCGATCCCATCTTGCCCGCACCCAACACCGCCACTTTCTTCTTCCCACTCAAACTCTGCGCCATGCGAATTCTCCCAAAACAAACTCTAGATAGAGACGCGGCTTGCCGCGTCCAGCGTCTGAGACGAGGCAAGCCTCGGCTCTACCGGAAGACTACACCAGACGCCGAAATCAAGATCGCATTCCATCCGCTAACCCACAATCTCCTCTGGCACCATCTTCAATATCTCCCGCCCAATCGGCAACGAAGCCGTCGCCGCCGGAGAAGGCACATTCAGCACATGCAAAAACCGTTCTCGTCCCACAAACCGGAAATCATCCACCAGCGCGCCATCCGTCGCCACCGCCTGCGCCCGCACTCCCGATCCGCCCGGCGTCATATCCTCCATCCGCACCTCCGGCACCAACAACTGGCAAGAGCGCACAAACTCCCGCTTCCGCAGCGACCGCCGAAACTCCCCCAGCCCATTTCTCCAATGCCGCCACGCCATCGCCCGAAATCCCGCATCCAGGAACACTTCCATCGTTTCGCCCAAATCGAAATCCCTCCACCGGTATCCCTCCCGCCGGAACGCCAGGACCGCATTCGGCCCCGCATCCACATTCCCCTGAATCCGGCGCGTGAAGTGCACCCCCAGAAATGGATACCGCGGATCCGGCACCGGATAAATCAGCCCCCGCACCAACTCCCCCCGCGCCGCCGCCAGATCGTAATATTCCCCGCGAAACGGAACCAGAATCATCCCCGGATCATCCCCTGCCATGCGCGCCACCCGATCGCTATACAGCCCCGCGCAATTCACCACATATCGCGCCGAAAAATCTCCCGCTTGCGTACGCACCACCACCGTGTCCCCCGCCGCGTCCGATTTTGCGCCTGAAGTCCGCCCGAATCCCACTGCCCCCGCACCCGTTTTCACTTCCGCCCCGCGTCCCGTCGCGATCTCCGCATACTTCGCCGTCACCGCCGCATAATCCGTGATCCCCGTCGACGGCACGTGCAGCGCTCGCACGCCGCCCACATGCGGCTCGATCTCCAGCATCGCCTCGCGCGAGAGCAACCGCAAACCCTCCAACCCATTCGCCATGCCCTGTGCCAGCAACTCGTCCAGCCGCGACGCTTCCTCCGAGTTAGTAGCCACAATCAACTTCCCGCACACTTCATGCGGAATCCCATGCCGCGAGCAGAACTCCACCATCTCCCGCGCCCCCGCCACACACAGCCGCGCCTTCAACGATCCCGCTTTGTAGTAAACGCCGCTATGGATCACCCCGCTGTTGTGTCCCGTCTGATGCCGAGCCACTCCCGCCTCTTTCTCCAGAACCACCACATGCAACCGAGGAAACCGCTCGCCCACCTGCATGGCAAACGAAAGCCCAACAATCCCCCCGCCAATCACCGCAATGTCATAAGTCATAAGAGTGTGTTCTGTGGAGAGACGGGCACCCTCGCCCGTCCAAGCCGTGCAAAGCACGGCAGCCTCACCGAAGATGATCCTACCTCACACCACGCACCATCGCCGTGACGCAAGAACAAGCGGATGTGACGCAAGAAAAAAAGCGCGGGTGCCCCACGTCTCGCGGTTTTCGAGACGTGGGTACGGACACCTCCGCGCCCTCAATTACCAATTACAAATCACCAATTACAAATTCTCGGCGCTCTCCGCGTTCGGCGATGGATTGCCGCCCTACTGCACGATCAGCGTCACCACATCCCCGTGCGCAGCCCCTCCCACAGCCGTAGCCGTCACCGTAATCTGCGACGTCCCCGACCCCGTCGGCGTCGCTACAGTCAGAAAAGCTGATCCCGGAGCCGTCGCTGCCGCCGATGTGGCCGTCACTGTCACCGTCGCCGGGTTCGGCACCACCGCCGGAGCCGTATACAGCCCCGTTCCGTCCACCGTGCCATTCGCATTCCCGCCCGTGACTGCCCAGGTTACGCTCTGGTTAGTTGAGGCATTAACTGTCGCCATGAATTGTTGTTGAGTAACTCCCGTCGGCCACGAGTTACCCGCCTCATCCGCAAACAAAGTGGCCAATCCCGGATTCACCGTGACTGTCACCGGTGGCGGCGTCGTACTGCCCGCGACCCCGCCGCAAGAGATCAGCTCCATCAATCCCAGCCCCAAACCAATAGCAGCGATCCCTCCATAGAGACGCGGCTTGCCGCGTCTTGTTCGCCCGAGCCCCACTATCCCAGCCACCACCAACCAAGCAAGTGTGAAGAATGGCAAAGTGTGTGGACGGGCGCCAGCATGGGGACGGCCGCCCCCGGCCGTCCGAGTGGTGCCTGTGGAGGGACGGGCGTTCCCGCCCGTTCCAGATGGGCACAGTGTCGGCAGGTTTGGCCCACAGGTCCAAATTGTCAGAGTAACCGCAGTCGTCCCCGCGCCCGCCGCAATCGACGCCGGACTGAACGACCCGCAGTAGGTCAACGCCGGCAGATTCGAACATGCAAAACTCACCGCCGAGCTAAATGACCCACCCGCTGGAACCGCCGAGAACGTGTAACTGGCGCTCTGTCCCGCCAGCACCGTCACCGTAGCGCTGCCCGTGTCCGTCCATGTAAAGCCCGCAGCCGCTCCCGTCACCGTCAGTGTTTCTGTCGGCGTCGCATGCGTCAGAGTCCCGTCCGTTCCCTGAATCGTAAAATGAAATGTCCCTGCCGTAGCGCTGCCCAATGTCACCGTAAACGGAGCGCCCCCGGCGGTTGGCGTCACCGACGCCGGCGTTATGCACGTTCCTGGAGCTCCCGCCGTACACGTCAGGTGCACACTCCCGCTGTATCCGTTCACCGTCGTCAGCGTCCCGTTCCATGTTACGTTCTGATTCACCACGGTCGAATTCGGAGTCGCCGTCACCGCAATCGTAAAGTCCGGCGCCGGAGTCGTCACCGTCAGCGTCTCCGTCGGTGTGGCATTCGTCAGCGTCCCGTCCGTTCCCTGAATCGTGAAATTGAACGTCCCTGCCGTTGCGCTGCCCAGCGTCACCGTAAACGCAGTTCCGCCCGGCGTCGGCGTCACCGGCGCCGGCGTAATGCAAATCCCCGGATGTCCCGCCGTACACGTCAACGTTATGCTCCCCTCGTATCCGTTCAACGCCGTCAGTGTTCCGCTCCACGCAACGTTCTGATTCACCAGCGTCGCATTCGGAGTCGCTGTCACCGCAATTCTAAAGTTCGGCGGCGCCACCAGTGCGTAGTTCCAAATGCCCCGCCCGTACGTCGACGCCACCAGCGTTTTCGTGCCCGCGTAATTAAAAAGTTGCAGCGCTGTGACCGGAGCGTCCGGCAGAAATCCCGACACACCCGGCCCCGGCGCTGGACCAACCTCCATCCAACTCACAGTCGTCGTAGAACTGACAAAAACGCCGACGTCGGTTCCCGCATAAATCTGCCCCGCTTGTGAATCCACCAGCAACGCATTTACCGGAGCATCCGGCAGCTCCGTCGCTCCCGTCCCCGTCCAGTCCGTCCAACTCGCGCCCGCATTCGCAGTCTTCCACACATGCGACGTTGGGAACGATGGCGTGCTGAATCCCATGATCCCGACATACGCCGTGTTGCCCGTCGCATCAGACTGATCGATCGCGATCGTCGAAATCGCATATCCGTTCGGATTCACATTTTGGGTTGCGTTCTGTGTAACATTCGTCATCAACGTGACGCCGGCATTGGTCGTGACCCACACTTCACCGCCCGGAGTTCCATTCAAAGCCCCGCTCAGCGGCCCGTATCCGTCGGTTACCGCATACACCACCATCGAATTGTTGTTTGTGTCTGTGGGACCGCCCGCAGCCAGCGCCGTCACCAAGTTGATTTCGTCGCCCGTACACGCGCCCGTCCCTAGCGTGTCGAAGTCATTACTAAGCTGCAGCGGAGCGGATCCGCTGGTGCTGATTCGCCACACCCGGCAGGTTCCGACCAGCATTTCACTGGTGTTCTGCGGGTCCAGAATGTAGGGAGTATAGAAAGCTCCCTGGTCTCCGCCCAGACTGGCCGTACTGACGATCTGGGAAAATCCAGGCTCGTTACAAGCTGTTCCCAACTCACACTTCAAGATCGTGACGTAGGGGTTCGCCGCAAACCACTCGTTGGGGTTCCGAGGATTGATGGCATTGAATCCGCCATCTCCGCCCAGCGCATTCTGCCAGGTACTGCTGCTGGTCGCGGTGCTGGTTTTCGGTGAGCCGTTATCCTGTGTTCCCCCGAGCAGAATGTCCGCATTGGTGGGATGTACCGAGAACGAAACGAATTCCGTCATGGAGCCCAAGCTCTCGCTCAAACTGTCAAACTGATTCGTCCCCGTGCAACTTCCCGTATTCAGCCCGGCATAGCCATCCAGCGTCCGGCTGATCCCCCCGTCATGCGCGAAGTAGCCGGGCGCTGTGCCACCCACAACCATGAACGCCACTCCGTGCTGGTCCGGATGCACGTGCGCCGGCGCCCCCATCGGGCTGCACCCGTAGACGTGAGTTAAATTGATCCAGTCGCCTTGCGCGCAAGTCGTGCCCCCAGCAATCGTGCACTTGTAGAGATTGATCGCACCGGCGTAAACGTCCGTTCCCGCTGCATCGGGGATCGCGGTCAACTCCAGGTTGTAATAACCCTGCTCCACCCCGCAGCCGCTGTTCGGCCCAAACGCGCTGTCCCCGCAGTTCGTGATGCCGTTGTCCAGAATCTGTGTCCAATTCGTTCCGCCATTCGTCGATTGCCAGATGCCCTCATCGGCGGGCACCGGGTTTCCCTTGGCGTCTGGTTGCACATCAACGACCCACACATACATCTCGTTCCGCCCCGGCACCATCGCGAACTCGCCGCGATAGATCAGGCAAGTACTCGCGTTCGAAGCCGCCGGGCAATTCGCGGATGTAAGGCCCGCGCTCGGCTGCGCAGTCAACCGCGTGAAATGCTGGCCATCGGTCGAGGAATACAAACCGTGACGCCGGATAAAAGCGTAGAAAGTTCCGCTCGCTCCCTGGCTCGCGTTGTAAATCACAGCCGTGGCCGAGGCAGGAACCGCACCGTCAGAGAGGATGACGCGGTTCCACGTCACTCCCGCGTCCTGCGAGTCGTAAAGTCCGCGGGCGGTCGAATTCCCATCTTCTTCAAGGCCGAGGTACAAGCCGTTGTCTCCAGCCGTCGCCGCTACTACCAGGCTGGGATTCGCCGTGCTGAATGCGATCTTGCTGAATCCAACTCCCAGAAACGATTGCCCACTCGCCGCACTCTGGATCTGCGTCCACGTCGCACCTCCATCCACGGAACGCAGAATTCCTAGCCCGTAATAAGAATCGCCCGAACTGTTCGTCTCCCCGGTCCCGACCAGAATCACGTTGCTGCTTCCCGGCTGCAAAGCGATCGCGCCCACCGCAAGCGTAGGCTGATCGTCAATCAAAGCCTGCCAGGTGACCAAAGCAGGATTGGAATTCTGACTTCCCGCGTTCGTCGATTTCCAAAGACCGCCATATGCGCCGCCCAGCAGCACCGTGTTTCCAGTGCTGTCCGCAGGATCGATCAGCACCGAAGTAGCGCGTCCCGAAACCCAGTTGTAATTCTGCTCTCCATCTCCAGTAGCATCGGAAGCAAGCGGAGCCGGTCCAAGCGGCGCCCACACCGTGGAGCCTGAATTGGAGGACGAAAATGCCGGTCCAGATATTGATGTCGATGCCGATCCGTTCAACGTCCTCGCCGCTCGCATCGTCGCAGCCGCATTCGCGCTCGCCGCGCGCTGGGCCCGCATTGCCATCTTCTGCCGGTAAGCCCGGAACCGCAGTCCCGCCGCCGATTCTCCCCCAGGCACAGTCCGCCCCCGCTGGTTCCAGTTCCACTCCAATTGATCGCGCAGATAAGGACGATCCCCGCCGCGTTCTTCAGCAGAGGTGGAATTTGTTTTCTTGCCAAACTCCTGACCAAAGGCGCTGCCTAAGAACTCGCCACCGAAAACTCCGCTGAAAAGAAAAACGAAGGCCGCGAAAAAAATAAAAAAGAAAATGAAAGGAGAAGAACGCACACCACGGCTGGCCATACATTGAAACGCTATCTTGCGCCGGCGCGACGCAGCGCACCTCTAGAGTTTCAACGATGAAGCAAAGATTTCCACGTCCTCGAAAGTCCCCCCGTCCTTGGTAGCCAATGTCTTGAAGCCAAAAGCCAAGGCTAAGAACTGACAACTGAAAGCTGATAGCTGATAGCTGCTTCTCCGCCCAACATCCGCTATACTAACGAAGCATGTCCGTGATCAAAAACATCGGAGCAATCGCCCAGGGAATGACCATCACCCTCAAGGAGATGTTTCAGCCATCCATCGTCGAGAACTATCCCGACGGTCCTGGCCCCCTGAAAGGCGCAAAGTTTCAGGAACGCTTTCGTGGCATGCACGTGCTCCAGCGCGACGAAAACGGACTGGAGAAATGCGTAGCCTGTTTCCTCTGCGCCGCCGCCTGTCCCTCGAATTGCATCTACATAGAAGCCGCAGAAAACACCGCCGAAACTCGAGTTTCAGGCGCCGAACGCTACGCCCGTGTTTACAACATCGACTATAATCGATGTATATTTTGCGGCTATTGCGTGGAGGCTTGTCCTACCGATGCGATTACGCACGGGCATGGATTTGAGCTGGCAAGTTTCAACGCCAGCAATTTGATCTACCGGAAAGAACAGATGCTGGCGCCGGCTCCGGCGCACATGGGAGCCAATCAGGTGTTTGCGCAATCGGAAACGGATGCCGGCGTGACGGGGAGTTAGCGACCTTCGAGATGCTTCACCAAACGCCGGTCCCCTAAAAGGACCGGCGTTCTTGTATGAAACCAGTTCTCAGTTCCCGGTTCTCTCGCGTTTGATTGTGGATTGTTGCACTTTGAGTTTGGGTGGCGCAGTGATGAGTTTGGTGGCGCAGCACTTCAACTGCGGCCCCTGCATTGTTTTGATTGCGGCTTTAGCCGCTGAGGTCACGATCGACAACTGATGTCCAACTTTCTCCAAACCGTGAAGGAGCGCGTCGTCGTTTATGACGGCGCCATGGGAACGAACATCCAGAAGCGGAATCCGACCCTGGACGATTACTGGGGCAAGGAGAACTGCAGCGAAATTCTGGTGCTGAGCCGCCCCGACATCATTCGCGAAATACATGCCGACTTTTTCAGCGTGGGTTGCGACATCGTGGAGACGAACAGCTTCGGCGGGACGAGTCTGGTTCTCGGCGAGTTCGATCTGCGCGACAAAGTGCGCGAGATCAACGTTAAGGCGGCGCAACTCGCCAGGGAAGTGGCGCAGCAATTCTCGACCAGGGACAAACCGCGGTTCGTGGCCGGCTCGATGGGTCCGACCACAAAATTGCCTTCGCTAGGACACATCGGTTGGGATGCGATGTTGGCATCGTACGAAGAGCAGGCGCTGGCGCTGATCGAGGGCGGAGTCGATGTGCTGCTGATTGAGACCTGCCAGGACCTGTTGCAGGCGAAAATTGCCACGGTCGCCGTGCTCGACGCAATGCGCAAGGCGGGCAAGCGTCTGCCGGTGACGGTGCAGGTCACGCTGCAGGAATCCGGAACCATGCTGCTCGGTACCGAAATCGGCGCGGCGCTGACGACGCTTGAGCCGTACGACATCGACGTGATCGGTCTGAACTGCGCGACCGGTCCGGCGGAGATGAACGAGGCGGTCCGCTATCTGGGGCTGAACTCCACCAAATACATTTCGGTTTTGCCCAATGCGGGGCTCCCGCAGAACGTGGGCGGCCATGCCGTGTACAAGCTCACGCCGAACGATCTGGCTGAGTATCACAAACATTTTGTGCAGGATTACGGCGTGCGCATTGTCGGCGGCTGTTGCGGCACGACGCCCGAACATCTGAAAGCCGTGGTCAATGCAGTGACCGGCGTAGAGCCGGCGAAGCGGGATGTGAAGCCAGCAGGCGCGGCATCAAGCGCCTACACATCGGTGCCGCTCGATCTGGAGCCAAAGCCTCTGATCGTAGCGGAGGAGATGAATACCACAACGCGGGTCGATCATTTCCGCAAGCTGGTGCAGGCCAGAAAGTACGACGACATTCTGACGCTGGCGAAAAAGCTGGCGAACGAAGGCTCGCACATGCTCGATCTGTGCTGCGCCATCGTGGGCGAAGACGAGAAGGGCTACATCTCCGCCATCCTGGAAAAAATCGCAACCCGCGTGCCAGCGCCGATACTGATCGACAGCACCGAAGCCGACGTGGTGGAAGAGGCGCTGAAGCGCATCCCCGGCAAAGCCATCATCAATTCGATCAACCTGGAAGACGGCGAGAAGAGGACATCGAAAGTGTTGCCGATGGCGAAGCGCTATGGCGCGGCCGTCATTGCGCTGACCATCGACGAAGAGGGCATGGCGCTGACCGCGGACAAGAAAGTTGCGATCGCGCATCGCATCTTCGATCTGGCGACACAAAAGTACGGCATCCGTCCTGTGGACTTGCTCTTCGACGCGCTGACCCTTCCGATCTCGACGGGGCAGGAAGAATACCGGTCGGCCGGCATCGAGACCTTGAAGGCGGTGAAGCGAATCCACGACGAACTGCCGGAAGTGAAGACAGTGCTTGGCGTGAGCAACATCAGCTTCGGCCTCGATGCCTATCCAAGACGGGTCCTGAACTCGGTGTTTCTGCACGAGGCGGTAGAAAATGGACTCGACGTTGCCATCGTCAATTACTCGAAGATTTATCCGCTGTACAAAGTTCCGTCAGAAGAAGTGGAACTGGCGCGCAAGCTGATTTACCAGGACCGCTCGAACGGCGATCCGCTGCAGGTGTACATGCAGCATTTCACCGGCATGAAAGGCAACGCGCAGGCGCAAACCACGGCGCACGTGGCAACGCTCTCGATCGAAGACAAACTGAAGTACGCGATCATCAACGGCGAAAAATCGGTGGGCGAGGGCAAAACGAAGCTCAGCCTGGAAGAGTTGCTGGAAGAAGCGCTCGTCGAGTACAAGCCGCTCGACCTGATCAACACGGTGCTCCTCGACGGCATGAAGACGGTAGGTGACTTATTCGGCGCGCGCAAGATGCAGTTGCCGTCGGTGCTGGATTCAGCGGGAGTAATGAAGGCCGCGGTAGCCTATCTTGAGCCGAAGATGGAAAAGAAGACCGGGTCGCAGCAGAAGGGCACGATCGTGCTGGCCACGGTCAAAGGCGATGTCCACGACATAGGAAAGAATCTGGTGGACATCATCTTGTCCAACAACGGTTACAAGGTCGTGAATCTGGGAATCAAGCAACCGGGCGACACCATCATTCGCTCCGCGCAGGAGCACAGCGCCGATGCCATTGGCCTAAGCGGCTTGCTGGTGAAATCGACGCTGGAGATGAAGTACGTGATTCAGGAACTGGAGCGGCAGAAACTAGCGTACCCGGTGATCTGCGGAGGCGCGGCCCTAACCCGCAAGTATGTAGAAGACGACCTGCGGCGCGAGTATTCCAATGCCGTCTTCTACGGAGAAGACGCGTTCGCGGGGTTGCACGTGATGGAAGACCTGGCATCGGAGGACGGCAAGCGCGAGGCGCGTCTAAAAGATGGCAGAACCGTAAAGGAATATTCAAGAGCCGCGGCAGTAGATGAAGAGATCGGCCCGGTCTTTTCAGAGCGCAGCGCAGTGGTCACCGATGCGCCGAATATTCCCGAGCCTCCGTTCTGGGGCGTGCGGGTGGTGAAGGATTACGATCTGCGCGAGATTTTCCATTACATCAACGACACCGCTCTATTCAAAAACCAATGGCAGCTCAAGACAGCTTCGCAGGAAGATTACGTGCGCCTGGTGGAGGAGAAATACCGTCCGATCAAAAAGAAGCTAGAAGAGGATGTAATAGCTGCGGGGTGGTTTGAGCCGAAAGTAGTCTACGGCTATTTTCCCGCGCAAGGCGATGGCAATGACGTAGTAGTGTACGACCCAAGCTCGTGTAGGGACGGCCGCCCTCGGCCGTCCAAGCCGAGCGAAGCTCGGCAGCAGCCGACACCCAAAGAGATTTTGCGCTTCACCTTCCCGCGCCAGAAAGAAGGCCGCCGCCTTTGTATCTCCGATTTCTTCGCCGCCCCTTCGTCGGGGAAGATGGATGTGATTGGCCTGTCGTTGGTCACGATCGGTCCGAAGGCATCGGTCGAAACGCAGCGCCTGTTTGAAGGCGGAGAATATACGCGCTATCTCTATCTGCACGGCCTAAGCGTAGAGACGGCCGAAGCCCTGGCCGAATTCCACCATAAGAAGATGCGCGAGGAGTTAGGCATAGTGGCCGAGGACTCACCCCACATTCGCGATCTCTTCCATCAGAAGTATCGAGGCTCGCGCTATTCATTTGGCTATCCGGCGTGTCCGAATCTGGAAGATCAGACGAAACTGTTCGCACTGCTAAAGCCGGAAGAGAACGTCGGCGTGCGGCTGACTTCAGGGTTCTTGCTGGAGCCCGAGCAGAGTACGTCGGCGATCGTGGTCCATCATCCGGGGGCTAAGTATTTTGTGGTGTGAGGGAAGAGTTCTTCACTGCCGTTTCCTTCTTTGCGTCCGATGCGGGATTTGGAACCGCCTGGAAAAGGCGGAAGCCCCTGCATTTTGGCAGTAGCGTTCACAATTGCCAGCTCCGCCGATCAGGCCATCATTTCAGGAATTTCCATTAGGCCCAGCCGGAAGCAGTTTGAGAAAGCCTCCACCACCCTGGGGTCGAAGTCCGAACCGCCGGCTTTGACGATGGTTTCTTTGGCGTCGAACGGGGACATGGCTTTGCGGTAGGGTCGGTCGCTGGTCAGGGAGTCGTAAACGTCGGCCACGGAGAGAATGCGCGCCTCGATGGGGATCTCTTCGCCATGGGTTTGGTGGTACCCGGTGCCATCAAACTTGTCGTGATGCGCCAGGACGATCGGGATCACGCGCGACAACGGGCCGGCGACTGGCTGCATCATCTGTACTCCCAGGTCCACATGCTTCTGCATCTCATGATATTCGTCGCCGGTCAGGCGCGCGGCTTTGTGCAGGATTTCCCGGCTGACCTCCAGCTTCCCCAGATCGTGAATCAGGGCGGCGGCGCGAATGTCCTCAATGGTATCGGCGGGCAACCCCATTTGTGTGGCGATCTTGGCGGCATAGACCGAAACCCGGTAAGAGTGGTTCTGGGTGTATTTGTCTTTCGAAATGAACTGGCTGAGGATGATCAGCACGCCATGGTAGGTACTGCGCAACTCGCGGAAGTGTTTCTGTTTGTGCTCGTATAAAGTGCCCATCGCGTAGGCGTTGACCAGGAGAATCCCACCCCACACGATAATCTCAAACCATTTCTCTGCGATCGGCAGCGGAGCCACCTGATGGCCGAACAACACGGGGTTGAAGTAGGTAACCAGCACCACCAGCAGCACACTGCTCAGGGCAGTCAAGGTGGCGTGGCGCCGCCCATACACGTAAGCCGAAAACAGCGTCGGCAGCGTGTACAAGCCAAGCAGCATGTGGTGGGAGTCCAGCAAAGAATTCAGCAGACCCGTCAGAACGAAGATCGAGAGCAGGAGCCAGAGTTCGCGGTTCGCTTCGCTGACGCGGCGTAGCCCCTCGGACCGCAGACGCTGCAGCCAGGGCATGGAGCGCGCCACGGTGAGATGGGCAGTTGCCTGCCCGGGTACGACCGAATCGATTTCCATGACAACCTACTTCTGACCGGCGCTGGTTACTGCCCAGTACGACAGACTGACTCGCAACCGCGAGAGATAAGGAGCCCGCAGTTTAGTCATGCTGATGTTAGGTACCTGCTTGGACGATCGCAAGTTACTGCCGTAACCTGAAAGCATGGCTGCCGGATTGACCGGCCGGGGGCCCCACACATCCGCGTTCCTTGCGAATGTGTGGGTATGTAAACCGCCCGCATAAGGACCAGGAGTCAGATTATGGCGTAAGCTCTCCCGATTTTGCGGGCTGCATCGCGGGAAGAGTTCGACTATACTAGTTCGATTTAATTCCCAAAGGAGAGAGAACATGCCGCGTAACGCTTCGCTGATCGTATTCCTGGCGCTCGCCGTACTGACTGTCGGCTGCTCGAACAACTCCGCTCCACCACCTCCTGACACGCGCGCCGCCGATCTGCAAGCGGTCAAGGACGTCGAGACAGCATGGGTTAAAGACACTACTGCCAAGGACGCCGACAAGTGGGCCAGCTACTTTGCGGAAGATGGCAGCGGGCTATACCCCGGCGCCGGAATACTGAATGGGAAGGCGGCCATCAAAGCGGCGATGATGCCGTATTTTGCCGATCCCAATTTCTCCCTGACTTTTCAGTCCACGCGGGCGATGGCCTCCAAGGGTGGCGACATGGTCTATTCGCAAGGCACCTACACCATGACCATGACCAACCCGAAGACCAAGAAGGTCATGACAGACAAGGGAAAGTATCTGACGGTCTACACCAAGCAGGCCGACGGAACCTGGAAGGCCGTCGCCGATACATTCAATTCCGATTCGCCTATGTAGGCCCGAGGAATGACGTGGCGGTGTAGGAGCCGCCTGCGGCGACCGGACGGACGGGGGCGCCTGTCCCTACGCAAAGCCGGGGAGATGCTGCGATTTAACTGCCTTCCTCGGCGTACTCCGACTGCACGCGGGAGTGCCTGCGGGAGTGCATTCGAACGATCAGGAGTCCCACCAGAACCGCGCTGACCAGCATGACCACCCTTATGTAGAGGCCAGCATGAAAGGCCTGATCGCCGGCAGCGGTCCGGACGAGGCCCGAGGTAGCGCTGATGGTGCAGAATCCAAAATAGAATTTTTCCATCCATCCCCGGGAAATGACGAGGAGCCACAAAAGAATGGCGGAGACGATGACAAAGATTCCGCAGAGAATCCACGTGCCACGCGACACCGTGGACGGTATCCAGATGCCGGCGGCGGAATTGGCGGCGACCATCTGCCGGACCGCAACCAGGAGGAACACCACGGAATACGCCAATGCGACGACGGCGCGTTTGCGGTTCGTGAGAATGGAAAATCCGCCCATCCGTGAGCATACTGTACCGGAAGTGCGAGCATAAGGCTGTGATCCAGATCACGCGAGGCGAGAGCTAGGCTCGGTCCGCGATAGTGCCGAGAACGCCGCCGAGAATGCCGCCGAGAGCGCCGCGTGATTGCGGTGCCTCGCTCCGCTCGGTTGGACCGCCGGGGGCGGCTGTCGCCACACGAAGTCAGAGTCAAAGGCCGAGGGCAGAGCCTGCCCTGTCTTGCCGAAGCCCCGCGCGAAGCCCAGCGGGGAAGTCGGAGTGTCCGCGCGCCTCGAACGACACGAACCTGTTGATACACTAGGATGCACTTGTTTCGTTTTGACAGAAGGTTTGGGGTCGGGGAAAATAGCGAGTATCCGTGCGTGTCCGGGAAAACTTAATCCACAACTTTGAGAGGAAAACTTTGAGAGGAACAATTATGAAGAAAGCGATTGCAGTTGCCGTTGTTACTGGGTGTCTGTCATTTGTTGCCGGGATCGCGGTGGCCGATAGAGTTCGTGACTGGCACGATCTGGACGCCGTTCATCACCACGTGGAGGAAGCGATCAAAGAGATGGACCACGCCCGCGCCGCCAACCACTACGATATGCAAGGGCATGGCGCCAAGGCGGAAGAGCATCTGCATGCGGCGGAGCACGAACTGCACGAGGCGATCGAGACGATTCGGGCGGAGCGGTAAGAGCCGTTAGCCGTCAGCTATTAGCTATTGGTTATCAAAAATCGGCATCTGCCGTCAGGTAGGGTCTTTTACTCACGGCTGGTGGCTTTTTTTGTGGTTTTGAGGAAATCTTGTCACGCCTCCATTTTGATACCTCAAGTGCGAGTGCGCCGATATCGCGGCATTCGAGGACGAGTTGAGTATCCGGCGCGGCCCAGATAAGCGGCAGCGATCAGGCCGTTGTGGCCAGCGCCGATGATGACGGCAATGTACCTCGAAGTTTAGACCCCCTGGACATCTGGCTGACCGATGGTCAAAACGAAGAAAGACCCTGGTTGAATGAACTAACGAAATCCCTTATAAAAAACGATTGAATAATGGTTTGGGCGTACTGTATCTTATGTTGACTGATAGTCAAAAATAAGGTTATGGGAGTTGGGCCATGGAAGGAATTACGAGCAGTCTGGCGAAACCGACGCAGCTAAGGCGCGACGGGAAGCCGCGTCCGCGCTCGGAAGCGAAGCGGGCGCGGATTGTGGAAGTTGCAATCCGGCATTTTGCGGAGCGAGGGTATAGCGCGGCGCGGGTGGAAGATATTGCGTCGCAGTTAGGCATTGCCAAGGGATCGGTGTTCCAGCACTTCAAGAGCAAGGATGGATTGTTCTTCGAGGCGTACAAGAAGGCCGTCCAGTCGTTTCCGAAATATATGCAGGCCCCGGCGGCAGCGCGGGAGCGGGGATTTTTTGAACTGCTGCGGTACTGGCTTGAACGCACGGAGAATATGGTGCGGGATAACTGGTCGTCATACCGAATTTATCTGATTGGTAATTATGGTACAGACCTGGCGCTGCGGCGAGAGATCAACCGCTTTCTGGTGGCGGAGGATCCTTACGGATGGCGTGACTTTGTGAGCTTCGGGGTCAAGCGGGGAGAGTTACGGGCGGATCTGGATGTGGACATGATCGGATCAATTTTGGAATGGACGATGGACCGGTTTCAGGATGCGCTGCTGACGGAGGAGTTAGACCCAGGACTGTTCCGAAAATCGGGGCCAGTACCCGAGGAGAAAGATGCGCGGATGGAGCAGTTTGTGGAATTGTTGCGGCGGGCGATTGGGTCGGAGAAAGTACAGGTGACAGGGAAGAAAGCGTGAAGGCTGGATGACGGTGGAGCAGATTGTTGGGAGTTACAACGCGACGGCGCCATTGACGGAAGCGTCGACAATTCCGGCGCCATGGTATGTGGATGCGCGGATTGCGGACCTGGAACGGCAGACGGTTTTCTCGCGGACTTGGCAGGTGATGGGGCGAGTGGACCAGGTGGAAAAGCCGGGACAGTTTGTGACCGCAACGGTGGCGGGAGAACCGCTGGTGGCGGTGCGCGGGAATGATGGCGTGCTGCGGGCGTTTTATAACGTGTGCCGGCATCATGCGGCGGCCGTGGTGACGGAACCGTGTGGGCACGCATCGATTTTGCACTGTCCTTATCACGGCTGGAATTACGGGCTGGATGGGACGCTCAAGGGCACGCCGGAGTTCGATGGGGTGAAGAACTTCGAGCGCAAGGACAATGGGCTGGTTCCTGTGAAGGTGGAGACGTGGGAGCAATTTGTGTTTGTCAATCTGGATGCGGAGGCGGCTCCGCTGGCAGAGTTTCTTGGTGGGTTGATGAAGCGGGTGGCTCCGCTTGGTTTGAGTAACCTGCACTACTTCACGACTAAGAGTTATGACATCCACTGTAACTGGAAGGTGTTTGTCGATAACTATCTAGATGGCGGATATCACATTCCGCATCTTCATAAGGGACTTAGTTCGATCTTGGATTACAAGCAGTACACAATCGAGAATGAGCACCGGTATTGCTTGCAGTCGAGTCCGATGGTGAGTTCGGATGAGGATGCGGCGACGGGGACGACGCGGAAGGGCGATCGGGCCTGCTATTTCTGGCTGCATCCGAATTTCATGTTCAACTGCTATGAAGGTTATCTGGATACGAATCTGGTGATTCCGATTGATGTGGACCATTGCCGGGTGATTTTTGATTTTTACTTCAGCGACGTGAGCGAGGCTGCGCGCGCTTACAACGAGAAGAGTGTCGCGGTGGGGGACCGGGTGCAGGATGAGGATTTGGGGATTTGCGAGGCGGTGCAAAGGGGGCTGAAGTCGCGAGTCTATGAGGCAGGGCGGCTCTCGGTGCGGCGGGAAGCGGGGGAACAGTTGTTTCATCAGTTGCTGGCGGCGGATTTGAAGAGTGGGCTGGGCCAGCGCGCGTGGGAGCGGTGAGATTTGACCGCAGAGGGGGCGGAGTACGCGGAGGAAAACTTTACCGCAGGGACACAGAGGATCACGGGGGCCGGCGGAGTGCGCCGGGATCTTACTGGTGGTCCCGGGGGATGGTTTCTTCCCAGGTTTTTTGTTTCAGGGGCTGGCCGTCTTTGAACAACTGGCGCGTGTATTTGTAGTAGAAGTCTTTGGCGTCGCTGGTTAGGGTCAGGTGGCCTTGCCAGATCAGTGTTTGTTGCTTGAGGGCCATGACGATTTCAGCTTCTGCTTGGACGGAACTGATCTCGGGATGGTTGTCATCGGCCAGGTAAGTGATTCCTTCGAAGTCGGTTTCTTTTGCCCACGGGTAAGTTTCTTCGGACTTTCCGGTCCAGGTCACTTTTGCTTTTCCATTGAGTTCGTCGCGCTCAGTTTTCCAATCGCCGGGCCATGGGAAGCCTGCGGACTGAATGTCGCTGTGTTGTTCGGAGGGCCCGGGGGGCGCGAATTGGGGTGCGGCGTACATGGACGGCGGGACGAGCGGCAGGGTCAGGCGGGATCCGGTATTGCCGCCCAGCTGAAGCGTCGTCGTCATGGCATAGGGAGTTGGCCAGACCATGGGCCAGAGCGCATTGGAGACTGCGAGGCGGATGCGATGGCCTCTGGGGAAAGTCCAGGTGGCCAGGTGCATTTCGATATCTAGCGAGTAAGTCTGGTTGGGCACCAAGTCTTTGGGGTCGGAAGCGGAGTCTCGCTGCGCGCCGTTGAGTCCCGCTCCGGTAACCTGGGTGACGGTGCCGTCGGGAGCCACGTCGGAGAGGCGGGCGAACCAGTCAGCTTGCGGCGCGGATGCGCTTGCCTGGAGCAGGGCGTGGGGGCGTCCCAGGATAGTGAGGTCTACTTTCAGCGGAGCGGAATCGTAGGTGAGGCTGAAGGCGTCGACGGGGCGCTGGTCGGTGAGCAGTTCTCCCCACCAGAATCCGGCTTCCACGCCAACGGATGGAACGTAGCGGAGTTGATGCACGGCAGGCTTTGCGGGGTCGGTGGAGAGGACGTGGGCGTCATAGAGATATAGCGTTGTGTTCGCTACGTTCCTCGGAGGCCAGCCAATTTCGCCGCGCCATTTTCCCGGCACGTTTTTCAGGTGGGGGTCGGGGGCGTGCCAGTCCTGCATGTAGATGGAAAGCGGCGGTTCTTCCATGATTCCGGTATTGCGATTCTTTAGCCAGTAATCCCACCAACGAAGCGCTTGATCTCGCCATTCGATCTGGGGGCCGGGCTCGGCGTCGTTGGGGAAGGTGTGATTCCATGGACCGACGATCGCTTTCAGCGGTGCTTTGACTTGCTCAAACATGCGTGGGATGGAGTCGCGGTAGCCGTCGAGCAGGCCTCCGATGAGGAAGCAGGGAATTTTGATTTCGTTGAGCGGTCGGACGGGAGCGCCCCAGAACTGGCCGTCGCGTTGATGCTTGAGATAGAGCAGCGACCAGGGAGCGGATTCGAAGCGCGGACCGAGAATTTTTTCGTCGAGCGAATAGTCGGGGGCGCCGGTCATGGAGGGGGCGAGGTCCATGTTGAGTTCGAACTCGTCGAAGTGCATCATGCCGTCGATGAAATGGATGTCGTCATGGAAGAGTTGTTCGGTGGCATCGACGGCGAGAATGGCTTTAAGCGCGGGCGGACGGCGCATGGCGAGTTGAATGGAGTTAAAACCTCCCCAGGAGATACCGAACATTCCGACTTTGCCGGTGGACCAGGGTTGAGCGGCTAACCAGGCTATGACTTGCTCGCCGTCGAGTTGTTCCTGCTCGGAATATTCGCGGTCGGTGGGCGTGCCTTCACTCGTGCCGAAGCCGCGGATATCGACGCGGACGCTGACGTACCCGCGGGCGGCGAACCAGGCGTGGATGGGATAGTCGCGGGCAGCGGTGGCGTCGTCTTTGCGATAGGGGAGATATTCGAGGAGGGCAGGAAATTTCTCGCCGGGCTTCGCGTTGTCCGGCATGTAGAGAGTGGCGGAGAGGTGTACGCCATCGGGCATGGGGATGGATTGCTGCACCATGCGGACGGTGCGCACAACCGGCTGCGTTTTCGGGACAGGGACCGCGCGGAGGCCGGTGGAAATCGCGAGCGGGGCGAGTAGGATGGCCAGGGCTAGATTAGAACGTAGGAATATCTGACGTGAGAACATGGGTGCCGCAAATCATAACAGGAGAGAGTGCGAGGGTGCGAAGGGACGAGATTGGGAGCGTGAAGAGAAGGTTGCCGGTTCTGATTGTCTTGACAGGGTGTCTCTATCTTCTTATTTTCGCTATCCGTTATGTTTGCTAGAGCGTGTTCCGTAAATCGGTTTTGGGTAGGGCAGGGCTTCAGAAGCCTGCCCTGAGCGAAGCCGAAGGGTGCCGTTCAGAGCCCAGCAGAATGCGGGCTTTAGCCCCGTGCCCTCCCAGCGGAAGGGCATTTATGAAACACTCTCTCCAACCGTTATTGTTGCTAACCATCTATGAACATTGTTAAGGCTACAAAGAAGTTTGAGGATTGGCTGGGACTGCACATCCGAATTGTCGGGCCCGATTTGCGGTTCAAGCATGAGCAGATGGCGGCGGCTCTTTTTCCCTTCTTTCGGGCGACTTTCTATCGCTGGGTGCAAGTGTGGCCGGATGTGTGTGCGGACCTGGACCGAGTGCCGCATCTTTTGTCGGTGGGCGATCTGCACGTGGAGAACTTCGGCACCTGGCGAGACACCGATGGGCGGTTGGTGTGGGGAGTTAATGATTTTGATGAAGCTTGTGTGTTTCCCTACACGATGGATCTGGTGCGCCTGGCGACGAGCGCCTTGCTGGCGACACGGGATAATCGCCTGGCAATGGAGCCGAAAGAGTCGGCGACGGCGATATTGGCGGGATACGAGCTGGGCATGGAGGAGGGCGGGCGTCCGTTTGTGTTGGGGGAAAGTCATGGTTGGTTGCGGGCGATCGCGCAGAGTAAGCTGCGGGATCCGGTCGTGTTCTGGCAAAAAATGGGTCGTCTCCCGACGGTGAAGCGACAAATACCAGAGAGCGCACGCGAGGCGATTGAGCATCTGTTGCCGGAGCCGGGCATGCGGTACCGGATGGCGCGGCGAGTGGCGGGGTTGGGAAGCCTGGGGCATCTGAGGCTGGTGGCGAACGCGGAGTGGAAGGGTGGGCGAGTAGCGCGGGAGGCGAAGGCGCTGGCGCCGTCGGCGTTGCACTGGCTGAATCCGAAGCGAGCGCCGGCGGAGATTTTGTATGCGGCGATCCTGAGGCGGGCGGTGCGCTGTCCCGATCCTTATGTGCAGATGCGGGGGCACTGGATCGCGCGGCGCCTGTCGCCGGATTGTTCGCGCATCGAACTGGAGGCGCTCGGAACGAGCCGAGGCGAACTGCGGCTACTGGAGGCGATGGGGAGAGAAACGGCGAATATTCATCTGGGAACTGAAGAAAAGCGGCGGGCGATCCTGAAGGACTTGGGTGGACGAAAAGGGAACTGGCTGCTGGGAGCGGCGCAGGCGATGGCGGACGCGATCGAGAAAGATTGGCGAGTGTGGAAGGAGCGCTGGCAGAGCTAGACTCTGCCAGCGCTTTATTGGAGCGAAAGTCCGTGTGAGGACTCAGTTGGCAGGTCGAAGAGCTGACACTCCAGTGCGTGGGGTTTGTTTTCAGCTCCGATGGTGATGAGGGCGTCGAGGATGCATTCGAGGGCCGCGGGGGACCCCGACCAGACGCGGGAGAAGGATTCGCGATGAACCGCCAATTCGCCGACCAGGCGCCCCAGCGAGTGAGGACCGAGATCGATATCGGTCAGAGTCGGATCGCTGCCAATGGGCAGCGGAGGGTCGTGGGCTGGAGGAAGGCGGAGGCTGGCTTGGGTCAGCCAGTGGGCGATCAGCGTTTTGAGATGTTGCCTGCAGCACACGCTCTTCATGTCTTTCTGCATGGCGAGCGAAGAATGCCAGGAGAGGATCTTGAGGCGGTCGAGCCAGCGGTTCTCGACCACCAGGAACCATCCGCTGTGGCGAAAGGTGTCGAGGCCGCAAACCGAGCAAGGTGAGCGTTTTATAATTGGGTAATCCATCGGCATTCCTTTTGACCATCAGCAAGCATTGACCACGGCGCGGGTGAGGAAGCGTGGGCTCGCGCGCTCGCTGAGTGGGACGGTCATCATCCCGAGGTTGGGGTCGAAACGAAGCGTGAAGTGAGACGAGCAGGCGTCGCAGAGCCAGAAATGTTCACGCCGCCGGAGCTTCCGCCGGTTGCCGTCGAAAGAGGCGCTGAGGTCAGAAGGAAAAGTTTCTGCCAGGAACAGCTTGCCTTCGCGAAGGGAACGGAACGGAACCGTGCAGGCGGGGTTTGCGCATTTATGGAGCATGGGCTGGGTCCAGTCTTCTCTTCTGTGGAGTTTCGGCCAGAGAGAGATTTACGGACACTGCACGCGAAGGACCGAAGAGTTGGCGGGCACATTAGAAGTCATTGACCTCTAGTTACAGTGAGTTAGATGGCGGAGAGGTGTTCTGCATCAGGCTGAGCTGAGTCGTGCTGACGGAGCGCGGTCGCGGCCGACGAATGATCGTCATTGCTCGCCGAACATTTCAGTTGTGATGTGGATCACGGGCCAGTTGGTCATGGCGGGAAACCAGGGCCGTGTCTCTGACGCGGCCCTGCAGATCGCGAGATCGCCGCTATTTCAGGAAAATCTCTTCCAAGAGTTCCGAGCTGATGATCTCCCGGATTTCAGCGCGTTTCTCGGACAACTGCTGAGCGGGTTGCTTCCCGCCCAGGATCTTGTCGCGAACCGCCTCGCCTTTTGCCGCCAGTCCGTCTAAGGCAGCGTAGTTCTTAAATTGGATGGCCACACAGATGTCCCAATCTTCCGGGTTGTTCTTAGTCTCCTTCAGGAAAACTTTGTAGTCCAGGATCAGCCCCTGCCGCTTCTCTTCCTCGATCATCGGCTTGGTGGACTTGCGCAGGCTGGTGAGATATTCATCCATGTGAGTGGGTTTCACGCGGATCAACTGAATGCGCCAGATGGGGCCTTCGGTGTAGTGCTCCTGCGCGAACAACGCAGGCGCGAGCAACAACAGCAAAACGGCGAGCCCGTAGAGCTTCTTCATGGTCATCTCCTAAACTGGGTAAGTTAACGGCTGGAGGATCATACACTCAGTTCAGGAAAATGGGGAAGGCAGCGGGTTCGAGCGTAAGCTGAGGCACGGCTTCAGCCGTGCTATTTTTGCAGAAGCACATCAAGAAGTCGCGCCAACTCAGCCTTCTCCTGCGTCCTACTGGTGGTGGCGGGACTATCCTCGGTGAGTTGCGCGAGTTCGTGTGCCAGGATGCGCACGGCTATGTGCTGAGGAAGGTAGACAGTTTCCCGCGAAGGCATCAGCTCCCAACTTGTGTTGTTGCGGCGAGCCAGAGGCCATCGTTGTCGTTCCGAACGCCTGTGCACCTCCGCCTTACTGCCCGTGAGAGAAACCAGTTCATCTATCTTAACCTCTACCCAGTCCTGGTTCCCTCCGGTGTGCACCTTCTTCACTTCGAAATGGTCGAACACAACCAGAGATTTGGCCGACTTGAAGAGGTCACGCTCACGGAGCCGCCCCTCGGAGTCTCTGCACGCTTGCAGGAAGGCTGCTGCCACCTGATCTGGTTTGGGCCGAACGGAATTCACGACAACACGAGGTGTTTCGGTGTCCACTGGCTTGTCTTTCGCAAGCCTGGCAGAAGATACGGTCTCGCCTGGGGACTCCGCCGATACATCAGGCGCTGGGTCCTCAGAAGGCGGCTCGTGCGGTTCCGCGTTTCCCAACGCCGTGGGCGTCCAGCTCGCAGTCCGGATCGAGGTGGAGAGGACACCATTTGGGACCCGCTTGACGTAACGAAAGAAACGGGGTCGTCCCCACTGCTTCCAATACAGCGAATCGTACGAATCGAGGCCGGGGCCCGAACCTAGCACACTGAAGAAGGAATGCTGAACAGGATTGACCACGATCCCCGCATGTCCGCGCCAGACAGCCAAGTCACCCGGTTGCGGACTTGCGACTCGTCGAAATTCGTCGATCCCTGCGTAAAGGTCCGAAGAGTTTGCGTACACATAAGGGAAGCCGGCGCGCTCATAGAGTCCGTGGACAAAGTGGGAGCAATCGGAAGGGGAATCCGCTTGATGGCGGAAATCCAGTGCGGCACCCAGAATCGCCAAGCCCTCACCCAGAGTCAGCGGCCGGGACTCGGTTGCCTTCTGCTGCAGGTCGGGGGTCTTGCGAGTGGCTCGGTAAGCCCCATTTGCGGTTGCCTGGTTCTCTTGCGCTAACGCGACACGGGCAGAGGTCATGGGGAGCAGGAGGCATAACAGGACGGCTTTGG
This sequence comes from Terriglobales bacterium, assembly GCA_050012595.1. Taxonomy (GTDB): domain Bacteria; phylum Acidobacteriota; class Terriglobia; order Terriglobales; family Acidobacteriaceae; genus Acidiflorens. The sequence continues at coordinate 336,836 of JBEKGW010000002.1, read as the reverse complement.
CGCGGAACCGCATAGTCCGTTTTATAGCGCGCCTTCATGAGGCAGCACAGGTCACAGGGGTGCTGCCAAGTCCGCGAAAAGAGTCCTGATCTCAGATGCACCTTAGGGTCCAAGAAGTTTCTTTGGCGCGGGGCGGGTTAGGGCTAAGGTGCATCGCGGGAAGGGCTTGAAGCCGGCGGCGAGCGACGTTGGTACCGGTTGGGAGTGGGCTGTGGCCGTGACAATGGCTAGAAGAATTGAGGCGAAGGTCTTCGCGCGTATGATAAGCGCATAATCGACAGCGCGGCGCATCTCCAAAACAGATGTGGCGCCGGCGGAGATCGTTCTATTCTTGCGAGGAAGGTGCCGGAACCTATGAAGATCATTCCGGCGAGCGACTCGTCGTTGTTGGTTGTCTTCGGGAATGCGATCTCGCCCGCACTCCACGAGCGGGTGATTGGGTTGTTTCATTCAGTCCAAGCCCGGCATGATCCGCGGATCCGCAACCTGCACCCGGGATACGCGTCCCTGCTCATTGATTTCGATCCGCTGCGGTTGACGCACGACGAACTGATCCCGGTTGTTCAACAACTTGCACTTGCTAGTGACTCCGCGGTCGAGAGGCGCGCTAACGTGGTCACTATTCCGGTCTGTTACGACATCGAGTTCGGTCCCGATCTGCTGGATGTTTCGCAGCATGCTGGGCTTTCACCTGAAGAGGTTGTCCGACTACACTCCTCCCCGACGTATCTCGTATATTTCCTCGGATTCTCTCCGGGTTTCGTTTACCTCGGTGGGTTGCCGGAGGCTTTGCACATGCCCAGGCTCGCGACCCCTAGGCCATCCATTGTCGGCGGAAGTGTCGGAATTGCCGGCAGTCAGACAGGCATCTATCCAGTTGACTCTCCCGGAGGCTGGAGGCTAATCGGACGAACGCCTCTGCGTATGTTCGATCCCGAAGCAACACCGCCAACTCGCCTGCAACCGGGCGACAGGATGAAATTCTCTCCGATTGACCGCGCCACCTTCGAAGACATATCGCGACATGCTGAGGCCCGGCTTACATGACGATTCGGGTTGTGAAGCCGGGGTTCTTCACGACCGTCCAGGACCTTGGACGTTACGGCTATGCTCACCTCGGCATCTCTCCCGCCGGGGCCGCCGATCCGTTGTCGTTCCGCATTGCCAATCTTCTGGTGGGCAACGATGAGAACGCCCCCGCGCTGGAGATGACCCTACTCGGCGCAACCCTGGAATTCGAGGAGAGCGCCATCGTCGCGCTCGCAGGCGCCAGTTGCGAATGCAAAGCCGGTTTCGCTCAAGTGCCCGTCAACGCAGCGTTCGATCTCCCTGCGGGAGCAGCCCTAAAGTGCGGGAGCGTGACGACCGGCGCGCGATGCTACCTCTCTGTCCAAGGTGGATTCGACATTCCGCTGGTCATGGGCAGCGCGTCAACGTTTGTCGCCGGCCACTTTGGAGGGTTCAAGGGGCGCAGATTGCAGAGCGGCGACGTGTTGCAGGTTCGGCAGCACGGCTCGTTCCGCGTCCGCTCGCTGCGTCCGGGTGCCCTTGACTCCTTGCGCGCTCCGCGACCGTTGCGTGTGACCAAAGGCGCGCAGCAGGACTGGTTCGGGCCGGAGGCATTCGAGAAATTGTTCTCCAGCGCGTACATCGTCAGCGAGCAGTCGGACCGCACGGGCTTGCGGCTGAAGGGAGAGGCCGTGCGCCCGCGGGCACAATCCGAATTGCTTACGGACGGCATCCCGCTCGGGGCCATTCAGGTGCCGCGGGATGGCCAGCCGATCATTCTGTTTGTCGATCAGCAGACCACCGGTGGGTATCCAAAGATCGCGAATGTGATTGCGGCCGATGTCCATCGCGTCGGCCAGTTGCGGCCTCGCGACGAGGTGGGACTCGTCGAAGTTTCCATTGCAGAAGCAGTCCAAGCGATAGGCGAGCAGGAGCGCTGGCTGAAAGAAATCTTTGTTTCGTGATCGGTTTCGTGATCGGACGATCAGGGCTGTTAAGGTTGAGTGCTCTCGCATAAAAAGAGAGGCAATTCAAGATGACGGACATTTCTATCGATATCAACGCCGACTTGGGCGAGTGCGAGGAGTTGCTGGCCAATGGAACTGACTTCGAGCTGATGCGCTACATTACCTCCGCTAACGTCGCGTGCGGCGGACACGCCGGCAATGAACAATCCATGCGGCAGACCCTGTCCGGCGCTCGCAAGTTGAAGGTCGCAGTCGGGGCACACCCGGGCTATCCTGATCCCGCGAATTTTGGACGCGTCGAATCGACACATTCTCCGCTGGAAATCGAGGGTTTTGTGGGCCGGCAGATCGCGGCGCTGGTGAAGATTGCGGGGTCCCTGGACGTGCGTCTAGCGCACGTGAAACCGCACGGCGCGCTATATCACGCGGCCAACACGAACCGCGAGGTTGCGCTCGCAATCGGCCGCGCCGTGAAGGCCATCAATCCACAGCTCGTCATGGTCGGCCAGGCCGCCTCGTCTGTTCTGGAAGTCTGGCATTCGATGGGATTGCGATTCGCTGCCGAAGCCTTCGCTGATCGCGCTTACGAGCCGGACGGCACTCTGCGTAAACGTACTCTTTCCGGGGCGCTACTTGATGATCCTGCGCGCGCTGCGCAGCAAGCCGTTGACATCGCGGTTCGGCACAGGGTTATCGCTAGCGACGGCTCCGAACTAACGGTGGAAGCGAACACCATCTGCATTCACTCCGACACGCCGGGCAGCGTAGCCATTGCACGCGAGGTCAATCGGCGGCTCAAAGCAGCAGGCGCGCGCGTGCAAGGCTTGTCGTGATGGGGCCGCGTTGGGAGCTTCTCAACCGCTTACAGGTTGGGAGGCGCAAATAACCTGCTCGCTGCCATACGGGAACAAGACCTGGGTCGCTAGTCATCCGCCAGCTAGGCTGGTCGTGCTTCTGTGGGTCGGGCCTTTTTCCGCTGCGCTGAATCCGTACAACTGGGCCGGGTTCTCGGTCAGAATGCGGCGCCGCACTTCGGCGTCGGGCGCCCACACGGCGAGTAAGTCCAGCAACCCGGCATCCTTCGGAATGGATCCGCTCACGGCGGGATGCGGCCAATCACTGCCCCAGACCATGTGCGACGCATCAGCTTCAATCAACGCGCGCGCAAAGGGCACGACATCATGGTAGGGGTAGTAAGGCCCTCCTGAAAGTCTGTAGGCTCCAGAGAGCTTGGCCCAACAGCGGCCTTCTCGCACCAATTGCAGCAGGATTTGAAAGCCGGGATGTTCAACGCCGGCCGAGGCGGGCATGTGTCCCATGTGGTCAATGACAATCTGCACCGGCAGTCGCCGAAGACGCGGTGCAAGTTCAACCAGATCGCGGCCATCGAGGAGCAACTGAAGATGCCAGCCGAGCGGCGCAACAGTGTGCGCCAGTCGCTCGAGCGCATCGAGCGTCAGTCCCCCTCTGAAAAGTACGTTGACGCGCACCCCGCGGAAGCCGGCGGCGTGCAAGCGTTCCAGCTCCTGCTCGCTGACACTGGGGTCTACGACAGCCACACCCCGCCACCCGCCGCCCGCGGCGGCCACCGCATCGAGCGTGCAGCGATTGTCGGTTCCATACACACTGGGTTGGACGATTACGGCGTGCGCGATACCCAGCGCAGCGAGCATTCGGCGATATGCGGCGAGGCTGGCCTCGGGCGGCGTGAAGCTCCGGTTGGGAGTGAAGGGATATTGTTCTACCGGCCCGAAGATGTGCGCGTGGCAGTCCCAAGCCTCTGACGGCGTCGAATGGATCGGCGTGCCCGGGTCGGGGTTCGGCCCCTGGCAGAACGGAATCGAATTTCCTTCCACCCGCTCATTCATAGACCTGCAGCTCTTTTCCCCTGGTTTCAGGCAGTAGGAGTACGGCCAAGATCATGACCAGGTAGGCGGCCACGGCAAACGCGGAGATGGCGTATCCCAGGGTAATGCGCGCGCTGAGGTAGCCGACTAGGGTCGGAAACAGCGCGCCGATGCCGCGTCCGAAGTTATAGGAGAATCCCTGGCCGGACCCGCGCAACCGGCTGGGAAACAGTTCCGTAAAGAACGCGCCGACCGGACTGAACGATCCCGACGCAAAGAAGCCGAGTGGGAATCCCAGCACCAGCATGACCGGGTTGCTGATGGGCAGATAGGTGTACGCTGTCACGGTCAGCAGAGAGCAGGCCGCAAAGAGTATCAACGTCCGCTTGCGACCAAGGCGATCAGCCAGCCACGCGCTGACCATGTAACCGACGAACGAGCCCACGATCACAACGAACAGATAACCGCCGGTGTTGAGCACCGAGAGGCCGCGCGCCGTCTTCAGGAATGTGGGCAACCAGGTTGTGATGGCATAATACCCACCTTGTACGCCGGTCGCCAGCAACGCGGTGGGAAAGGTGATCTTCAGCAGCGCTGGGCTGAAGATTTCCAGGAAATGGCTCCCCTCCCCGAGGGCAGCCTCGCGCGCGCGCGTCCGGTTGAACACTTCGGGCTCGGGAACGTTGCGCCGGATGTAGAAGACCAGCAGCGCTGGAAGAATGCCGATCCAGAACATCGCGCGCCACGCAGTTGCGGCGGGCAGTATGGAGAAGAGCACGGTATAGCAGATGGCTGCGAAGCCCCACCCGACGGCCCATCCACCTTGCACGGTGCCGACGGCTTTGCCGCGGTACTGCGCGCGGATGGCTTCACCCATCAGCACTGAGCCGACCGCCCACTCCCCACCGAAACCCAGGCCTTGTAGTCCGCGCATCATCAGGAGTTGCCAGAAGGAGTTGGTGAATCCGCTTAAGAACGTGAACAATGCGAACCATAAAATGGTGATCTGCAGGAGACGTACGCGGCCGAAGCGGTCCGCGAGCAATCCGGCCAGCCAACCTCCAAGGGCGGAAATCAGCAGAGCGGCCGTACCCAGCAAGCCCGCTTGTCCTTTGCTGATGTGCCACGCTGTGATCAGCGTGGGAATGACAAAGCTATAGACCATCACGTCCATGCCGTCCAGCGCCCAGCCGCCGAAGGTTGCAACCAGGGTGCTGCGCTCTCGCGGTGTGAGATCGAAGATCCAAGGCCGCTGGTGGGGAGGCGCTGCGACTGGAGGTTGGGAGTTACTCATAAGGCCTCCGTGACTGGATGCATAGTTTTGGGCGCAAAAAGCAGTGGATGGCGCTCATTGTAGAGCAAATTGTCAAGAGGCAGGCGATGGGCAGGCGAGCGGCTCGCCTTTTGACCGCGTAGATTTAAACATTTGTAAAGCCGCCGGTGAGGGAGTCTTTGGGCAGCTTTGGCCGATCCCGCCTGAGTTCCGCACAAGCGTGTTTCTCCCTGTCCTCTGGTGATGCAACCGTTAGGTTGCTTTTTGGTGTCGCCTGAGCTAATATGCAACCCGGAGGTTGCTTAATATGAGTAACCATATTGAGAAGCGCATTGAGCTCAAGGCGCCAGTTTCGCGGGTCTGGCGTGCCCTGACGGATTACCATGAGTTTGGCGAGTGGTTTCGTGTGAAGCTGAATGGCCCATTCGTACCGGGTCAGGTCTCGCGCGGCCAGATTACCTATCCTGGCTACGAACATGTCCAATGGGACGCCGTCGTGCAGAAAATGGAGCCCGAACGACTCTTTTCCTTCACCTGGCATCCTTATTCCGTCGATCCCAAAATAGATTACTCGAAGGAGACGCCTACACTCGTCGAATTTAGGCTGGAAAAGACCTCAAGCGGTACCCTGCTTCTGCTCACAGAGTCCGGCTTCGACAAGGTCCCCAGCGGCCGCCGCCTCGAAGCATTCCGCATGAATGACGGCGGTTGGACAGAGCAGATGAAGAACATCGAGAACTATGTCACGCCAACGCGGTAGCAGCAGGCCGGCCAAATGGCGGGCTCGTGCACACGTATTTGCCGCGCTGGGCGACGAGACGCGGCTATCGCTGGTTGCGAAGCTTTGTGGTCGGCAGCCTTATTCGATCTCCCAGCTAACGCAGGGTTCCAAGCTGACCCGGCAGGCGATCACCAAGCATCTTCGAGTGTTGGAGAGTGCAGGAATCGTGCATAGCGTTCGTACCGGTCGCGAGAGCCTGTTCGGATTCGATCCGCAGCCAATTGAAGGAATTAAGCAATACCTCGATTTCGTCTCCGAGCAGTGGGATCAGGCATTGTCCAGGCTAAGGTCCTTCGTAGAAGACTGAGCACCGGATCATTTATTCTATGGGGGGACACCGCTGACCTCGTAAGTTCTCATTATTATTTTGGCGGCGGGCTGGGCTTGGTGTTAACCGGCACAGTGCTGGAATTCGCGGAGTCGCCCGGAGCAAGCGGACCGCCTGCAGGGCTAAGGCCTGTCGAAGCTGCCTTCACCGTATCACCGAAGTAAGCGGCGTTAAAGGTCGCTTTAGCAGGCGCGGATATTTGATCCAGCGCCTGCTGCAAGCGCTGTTTCTGTATCGTACCCACGATCTCCGGCGTAGCTTCTTGGAGAGGCAGCACTCGTTTTGACGCCAATTCAAAAACGTACAGCCCGCTCGGCTCCGAGATCGGCTCGGAGAAGTTACCTGGTTGCAGATCGAAAACGGCCGCGGTCGCAGAACTGAGGCCTTCGCGCCGCACCTTCTTAAGCTCGCTTGGAGGTGCGTTGCCTGCGACGCCCAGATCCACGTAGGCCTGTCTTTGCAGCGACTCGAAGCTTTCTCCCCGGACTGCGCGATCGCGCAACTTTTTCATTTCCGCCTGCGCGTCTTCTGCTTTGATCTCTTTGACGGGCTTGCCCTCACCCTGCGCGTTTCGCGGAACATACAGTCGCAGCAATGTGGCTTCCTCGAATTGCTTGGGGTGCTCCCGATAATACTTTTGCACGTCGTCGGAACTCACCTTGGACGTTTCCGCTTGAAGCTTGCGCGCGAGCACTTGCGATAGTGCTTGCAATTGAGCGAAATGAAGGGCTTGTTGAGCGTCCGCGGTTTTGTCGAGTCCTCGTTGCTGGGCGGCGTTCGCGAACACCAGCAACTGCGAGTAAAGGGCTGCGAGACGCTGGCGTCCGGCGGCAGCCATCTCCGGCTGGACAACCTGGGCAAGGCGCTCAAATTCCTCCCGAGTGACGATGGTGTTGCAGCTTGATGAGCGGTTTGCAGCCTTGTCACAAATCCCCGCGACGGTAATGACCGGCGTGGACGGGGCTAGGACGTCGGGTGCAACCGAGGAAGCCACCGTCGCGGACTTGCTGACCGCCGGTGCTGAGGGCTTGCCCGTGGTTGCCTGCGGCGACGCAGTCGACGAAGTCTGGCCCATCATGGGAACAGGCAGAAGAAGAATGGCCAAAGAGCGGAAAAGGATAGACATGGAGAACCTCCGGTGCGGTTGAGATTTCCTGGGACTCGCTTGACGTGTGAACAGGGACGGCAGTATAGCACAGCAATTTGTCAAACAATGAAATGCGCCACCCGTTCATCATCCTTCTTTGCAGAAGAACATCGCGCACGCGAAGTGGCGTGGCCTGCACAAACGGCTGCGGAGGTGGTTGCCACCGGGAAGAAACCTTCTAAGATGCGCATGCGATTCTTAATCAAAATCTAGCTTGACAGGGGCCATTCGCCTCTTAAGTACTCGGCAATCTTGCCACGCTTTTTTAGGCGATATAGTCCGTTTGGGTTATTCCATTTAGGTAATGGACAAGACAGGGAGCGAGGCACAACATAGCTGCCCATTGGCGGGTCTCGGGGGGGACCTGCAACGTGTCCTGCGAAACGCCCAGCACTTCGGTGGCAATCTCCCTCGCGTTCGAGTGTGTCATTTCAAGTGTGCGCACGCGCCCGTTGCGGCGCATCAAAAAGTAGCCTTGGAGGTTCACTATGAAACGCATCGCGTCGCAATTAATGGTGATCGGGCTCAGCTATCTGTTGTGCGTCCCAATCAACGCGCAGCAACAAGCGGTACAGCAGCAGATTGTGCCCGACGGCAAAACCAATACGACCGTCAAAGTGAACGGTAAAACGACCGACGTCACAACCTCCACGGTGCAGGGCACCGTCGCCTACAATTCGTTCTCCACGTTTAACGTCGCCAAAGGCAACACCGTTGATCTTGTGCTTCCGAGCGGGAGCCTGGATCTTCTCAATCTTGTCAACTCACAGGCCATCAACATCTGGGGCGTCCTCAACTCGATTCAGAACGGCAAAATTGGAGGCAACGTTCTCTTCGCCGATCCTTTTGGAATGGTGGTCGGCAAGAGCGGCAGCGTTAATGTGGGCGCTTTGATGCTCATCACGCCAACCGAAGCATTCATGGATTCCTTGTTTACTGCGGGCGCGCCTTCTGCGGCCAACACGTCCGCATTGCTGAGCGGGGCAGTGCCGATTAGTTCGGACGGCATGATTCTGGTTCAGGGCAGGATCAACACAATTACTGACGCAGTGCTCATCGGTCAAAATGTAACCAATTCCGGCAAGATTGCTTCGGGCGCGGTCTTTGCGAGCAGCCAACCCGACTTCAGTGACGTGGTCAACGTGAACGGGCTGGTTGCCGGCAATGCGCTCTCCACTCAGAACGGGAATATCGAAATCGTTGCGCAAGGAGATTTTCAGAACTCCGGTCAAGTGAGCACCAACGGAGCAAATGGTCTTAACGCAGGAAATATAAGTATTCAGGCTGGGAACGACGTCACGGTGAGTTCCGGTTCGCTCATCAGCGCCAGCGGCGAAGGACGGAACTCGAACGCAGGGTCGATCAAGATCCTGGCCGGGCATAACGGTGAGTTCGATAAGGGCGCGATGATTGCGGCGAGCGGGGGAAACGTCTCCGGCAATGGCGGTGCAATCGAATTCAGCGCGAAAAATACGGTCACACTGGACGGTGGAAATTTTGCGGCGGGGGCGTTACATGGTCAAGCCGGAAGCGTGCTGATTGATCCGACGACACTTGATATTACGGCGAGTACGTCTACGAACGGCGGACCTTTTATTGCGAATACAGGCGACACAATATTAGTTGAACCGGGAGTCACGATCAGCACGCAGCAAGCCGGGGGCAACTCCGGAGACATCTCCCTCACCACCCTCAACACTACTGGCGTCCCGCAACAGATAAACGTCGGGAACTGCACCGGATCGTGCGCGCCGACAGTGCTCAACGCATCTGCCGCTACAGGCTTTACCGCGGGCGACGTCAAGATAGCCGCTGGGACCCCAGGTCTCCCTGACAACCCAAGCGCCAGCGTCATCATCGGATCTAACGCCACGATCCTTGGGAACGCCGTCACGATAGCCGCGACCAGCAGCGTCACCAAGACGTGGGATCCCAGCAGTCCAGACCCCAACTTCAATGTCGACCAAGCCAACGCCAGCGTCATCATCGAACCCAACGCCACGATCTCTGGTAACACCGTCAGCATCACGGCGAACGCCACGACCAGCAAAACCGCCACAATAACGGAGACGGCGGGCGGAGGCCAGGCCCAGGCACCCGACGCCTTGTGCATCATCGTCGGCGGTGCTGGTAGCTGCGGCAGCAACAGTAGTCCCGTCTCGATCACAGATAACATCTTGGGGGGCCTGGCGGGCAACCAGTACAGCAGTGGAGACAACACCGTCACCAGCGGCTGGGCGGGCGGTGTTGTTTCCAAAGCGACCTCGAACATTGAAGTGGGGAGCGGCGCCCAAATCACTGCGACGGGCAAGGTGACCATCGATTCGGAGGCCTCTTCGACAGCTAGCATGACGGCCAATGGGCTCTATTTCACATACGCCGAATCCGACGCCAGCGCCACCGCCGAAGTCCTGTCCGGAGCCACCATCACCGCGGGCGGCGACTTCGACCTGACCGCGAATTCGACGAACACCCTGACGAATAACGGCCAAGCGGTTTCGGGACAGCCCAATTTAACTAATTCCATGATCACTCAGATGGGGCCGTCGATCGCTGTCACTTACAGCGTGGGCAACTCGACTTCCATTGCCGGCGTGGAGTCCGGGGCGACGGTCAGCGCCGACAACGTCAATGTCAAGGCCGAAAACGATAACTCGTTCACAACCACAGCGCAGCCAAGCGTGAATACGGGTGGTACTTGCTCAACATGCAACAACCAGTTTGGGGCTGGCGTAGCCATTGCCGTCAGCGATACCAGTTCTTCTGCCGATGCCCATCTGAACGGCGCTGTGACCGCTACGGGCACGATTACTTCCGACGCGGAGTCCCTGGACAACACCAACCAGATCACTGCCGATGCCGAGGTAAATAACAATAGCCTTACCGGCAATGACAACGCCGACGATGCCGTAAAGTATTTCCAGAAGAATCTAGGCAGCAACAGTTCCAGTAACCCCGGCAGCAACGCGCAGGATAGCAACCCCACATTCAACTTGGGCGCCGCGCTAGCCATCGTCAGTGATTCGAACAAGGCTTCCTCGACCGTCGGCCCCAACGCCACGATCACCTCAGGCGCTGGGCAGAACATCACTATCGAAGCAAACGCTAGCGACACGTTTGCCGCCAGCGCGACCGGGAGCGCGGATCAGGCTTCGGTAAGCATCGGCGGAGCTGTGGCCATCACCGACTACACGAATTCGGCGACAGCCTCGGTGGGACAAGGCGCCACAGTGAATGCCGGGGGGACGCTGGACGTCACAGCGACGGCAGAGCTGCCGAACGCCGCGGCCTCCGATTTGGAAAGCATCGAAACCTACCTCGAGACCTTCAGTGTCTCTGGGGCGGTCTCGGACTTGGGGAATTTCGTCGACTCCCTTGGCAAAGACCTGACCAGCACTAGCGGAATCAAGAACTCGATCATCACTCCCATCACGAACGCGTACGACGCCTTTACAAGCGGGTTGAGCTCCTCACTTTCGAGCACAGGGCAGCCTGCCGGCAACGGGATCGGCGTGGCAGGAACCGTCAATCTATTGACGGCCAACAACACGGCAACGGCTTTTGTGGATCAAAACGCCATGGTCAACGCCGAGGCGGCAACAGTGAATGCCACGGCGACCACCGCGTCCGTTAATGCCGCAGGAACTGCTGGTGCCCAGCAGATGAGTACCTTCCAAAAGGTTTTCGGGAGCGATAATGGCGACACAGGCCTGGGCGGGTTCGGAGGCACATACAGCGGCATCACCTACAACAATACCGCCAACTCCTACATCGCGGATGGGGCGAAGGTGACGACAACCACCGGCGATGTGGATGTCACCTCGTCTGCGACCAACTTCATGGCTGATAAGTTTGCTTCGGGTGCCGATTCTGGCCCAGGCGGCGACATCGCGCTCAGCGGAGCCATCTCAAACATAACCATCAACAGCTATTCTTATGCCAGCATCGACGATTCTGCCATCGTAAAGTCCGCGGGTAACGTCAAGGTGGACGCCGAGAACAGCACGCGCGTCTATGAAATCGGTGACAACACTGACAGCGCTGGCACCGTGAGCGCTGGCGTCGTGCTCGGCTTCACGAACGTCAACAACACCACGGAAGGGTTCATTGGCGACAACGATGCCGTTACAGGCGAGACCACTACCGGTCCTGCGGGCAGCGTGACTGCGGGCGGGTCCACTGGCGTCAGCGTGATCGCAAACGCCTACGAGCGTCTGGTGGCTCTGGACGCGTCCAAGGTATCCAGCTCTAGCGCTCCCACCAATAGTGGCGCATCGGGAACCACCAGTACGCCTTCGGCCGGTTCGACGAGCGGCACCAACAACACCTCGGACGCCAACCCAACGACAAGCACGGCGAATATTGCTCAGGGTAGCGGCGACGGCTTCGGCATTTCCGGCGACATCGCGTTCAACAACGTCACCGACGTCACCAAGGGCTACATCAGTGACGGCGTAACGGTCAATTCCATTGCCACTTCTGTCAGCGCCACGGACAATAGCCTGCTACTTGCCGCAGACGGCGGCTTGGTGCGGGAGAGCACCGCCGGTCTGCAAGCAGCCTTCGCGGACAATTCGATCAACAAAACCACCGAGGCGTACACCAATGGCGTAGTCATCGATACCGGAAGCCTTTCGGTCACTTCGAATTCGTCCGATGTGGTCATCGCTGCCGCTGCGGGCGGCACCGTCCCGAACGGCAGCAGTTCTACAGCCGAGATCGCAGGCTCCGTGGATTACAACAACATTACCAACACCACATCAGCCCTCGTGGACGGCACAACCGTAGGTGGACAGACCTCAAGCTCACCAACCGGCAACGTAACGATCTCCGCCGACAATCGCGACACCGTCTTCTCCATTGCTGGTGCTTTCGCTTACAACTCCGGTGACGTGGGCGTGGGCGTTTCCCTCGATCTGGGCGTTCTGAATAACACCGTAGAGGCGGGCGTGGGTACGGGATCGGTCATTAATTCCAACGGCAACGTGGCAGTCACAGCGAGCGGTGACGAAAATCAGCTCTCGATTTCCGCGGATCTCGCCGTTACCGGCGATACGGACATCGCCGCGTCGGTATCTTGGCAGAGCTTGACCAAGGATGTCGATGCGTACATCGCGAATGGCGCAACCGTCAAGACCACAGGCGGAGAAGTCAGCGTTACAGCCAATGACGATCAAGGCGGCAGCTCTCTCGGCCTCCCATCGGGTTTGATTGAGATCGCGGGGAGCGTGGGCGAAGGCAGTAGCGATGTAGGATTAGGCGCTTCTGCATCCGTCAATACGACCGAGAAGACGATAGCAGCGTCGATTGGTAATAGCTCCACCGTCAGTGCCAGCGGTGACGTCGATGTTACCGCTCTAACCAATGACAACCTTTACCTCTTCGCGGGCGGCGGCGGATACGGCGAAACCGCCGGTTTCATGGGCTCGGCGGTTTTCAACACCGTCACCAACAACACATCCGCTTCCATCGGGAATTCGACGGTGTCCGGCGATAACGTGAATGTGTATGCCAGCGATTCGTTGAACGTTGTGGATGCGGCCGGAGGTTTTGCAGGGTCAAATTCGGCGTCCGTCGGAGCAGGGGGAGACATTGAGGTGATGGGAACCGGCGGCAGCCCGCTGAGCGTTTCCGCTTCCATCGGTTCCGGCGCGAATGTCACCGCCGCGAACAACGTGAACGTGACCGCCGACCAGACTCAGACAGCGGTTTCCGTTGCGGCCGATGCCGGTTTTAGCGGAGACGCAACTGTAATCGGCTCCGGCACGGTTCTTGACTACAACACCGACACGTTCGCTTCGTCGAGCGGCAATGTAACCGCAGGTGGCACGTTGGACGTGAGTGCCGATCGCGAGACCAATCTAACGACCATTGCCGGGCAGGCCGCACTTGGTGGTTCGGCCGGCGTGGGGATCGCGGTTTCCTTTATCGACAAGAGCGACAGCGTCTATGCGTACGTCGGCGGTGGCACCGTGAACGTGGGCGGTCTGGAGGTTTCCGCAACCGGAAACGACACGCTTACACCAGTCGCTGCTGGCGGCGCGCTGAGCGAGGCCGTTGGCGTGGCCGGTTCTGCTGTTATCAATATCCTGAATGAAACCACGGATGCCTACATCGGCGAAGCGACGCCCGTCCCAGGTTCAATCCCCACGGTTAACTCTGGCGCTTCGGGTCCGATGGTGACCGCCGGCTTGGCAGGCGTGTCGGTTACTTCGACCAGCAACACCAGCCTCACTCCAAGCGTGGCTGGCGCCATCGGACTTGGCGTTGACGTCGGTGCGGCTACGGCTGCGGACGTGACCACCATTTCTAAGAACACCACCGCTGAGGTCTACGACGCCGCGAATGTCGGTTCAACCGGCGATGTCACGGTAGCGGCAACCTCCGAGGAAGCAGCCGATTCACTCGGGCTCTCCGCCGCGGGCGGTGGGTACGCGGGTGTTGCCGTGGCCGCTTCCGTGTACATCATCAATGACACCACAAACGCTTTGGTGGATGGCGGCGCGACGGTTGTGGCGAATGGCAGCGTAGGCATAGGCTCGAACGACCAAACGGATCTGGACCTCCTTGAGGGCCATATCAGCGGAGGCTTCGCCGGTGTCGGTGCCGCGCTGGCGTTTGCCGACGTCACAAAGAACACCAATGCACTGGTTGATGGATCGGTGACAGCGGACGGAGACGGTTCGGCGATCAACGCCGACAATGGAACCTTCGCCATAAATTACGTTCCCTTCGGCTCGGGAGAAACCGCATACAGTAATCAAGTTCCCAACAAGAACGGTGATTTCTTTTCTGATCCCATGTTCTCAGGTGAACGGCGCGCTACTCCGAACACGAGCCCGGTCAACGGTCTTGCGGTTACCGCGACGTCAGAGAATGACTTCAACACAGTGGCCGCGGGTGTGGCGGGCGGTTTCGTGGGCGTCGTAACGAACGGCTCAATCCTTCTGCTGAACAACAACACCAAGTCCGAAATCGGCACGGGTGCGAAGATCGGCACCGGTACGGACTCCGTCTTGGTAGCGGCCGGGACAGATGTTGGCCATATTGGCAGCGCCCTCGGCGTGGCAGGCGGATTCGTCGGGGCGGGAGCGGGCTTTGACGTCGGCATTATCACAAACAACACAACCGCCGACATCACTGACGCGACGGTAAATGCTAGCGGTAATGTAGCCGTCAATGCCAACGCCAGCGAAGACGTTCTTTCGCTTGTGGCAGGAGTCTCCGGCGGATTCGTGGGTGCGACCGGCTCCGTTTCCGTTTCCGAACTGAATGACACCACGAAGGCATACATCAGCGGGAATAGCGTGACCGCCGGGGGAAATCTGTCGGTGAATTCAAACGACACCACCGACGTCCTCCTGTTGGTCGGTGCCGTGGGGGGCGGTGCTGTTGGGGTGGGCGGCTCGGTCGCCGTTGATCTGGTGACGAAGAATACCGAAGCCTACATCGACAACGGCACTAACACGACGGCTGGCGGCTCCACCACGGTGGCTGCCAACTCAAGCGAACAGCTCTCGGACGGAACGATTGCCGGTGGAGGAGGCGTCTTCGCGGGTGCAGCCGGAGCAGTATCTATTGAGTCCGACAATTCCGCGACCAGCGCCACTGTCGGCACCGGTACAGACGTGGCCGGCAACCTGACTGTTTCCGCCCAGAACACGGCCAACGTGACCGGCTTCAATGGCACCATTGGCGGCGCGCTCTTTGGCGCCACTGCTGGCAGCGTGGACGTGGGCAATATCCAAAACCCCACTTCGGCGGAGATCATCGGTGCAAACGCTTCTACCACGGGCGGGGATGTGGATGTCTCCGCGACCGAGACTCGCAACATCAATAGCGAAGCCATAAGTGGAGGGACTGCCATCGGAGCAATTCAAGCCTCCGTGATCGACTGGGGCGTGGGCGCTGGGGTAAACACCAGCGGAGCGGGGCTCACGAGCGGGAATCCTTTAAACGGTTCAAGCTACGGAGGGGGCAGCGGCACAGTTTACGGCGGTGCTGACTCGCAGTCGCACAGCGCGGCATCGCAGGGCTCGGGCATGCTTAGCGAGTTGGGAGGCGGCTCGGCAGGCAGCCAGGCGGAATCGGCTAACTCCGATCTCGTCTCGAAGACAGGCGGTTCTCCAGTGAGCAATGCGGTTACTGCTCCGCCGACGCAGGGCACGACGGCGGAGATTTATGGTGGTTCCGTAACGTCTGCGGGCGCAGTCAATGTAACTGCCAGTGACACGACCAACATGAACCTGACGGCTGGTGGCGCCAGCCTCTCGGCGGTTGGCGTCGGTGCTTCCGTCGTTATCGCCAGCGTGAACACTCAGGCGAACGCACTGATTCTGGATAATTCCACGATTTCCGCGACGGGGAACGTTACTGTGGACGCTTCGCGCAACGATTACGTAACCGGCGCGACCTATGACGGTCAAGCGGCTTTCCTCTTTGGTGGCGGCGCTGCGGTCACGTCTCTCACTGACAACGGCTCAACGACGGCAGAAGTCGGCGCCGACGTCACACAGGGCAACCTCCAGGTCAACGCGGACACGACCAAGAACGACAGCGCCACCGCCGGCCAGGCTGCCGGTAGTTTTGGCGTGGGCGCAGGTTACGCTTACTCCAGCGTGAACGAAGGCGGCAACACTACGGCCGAACTCGATAGCGGGTCCCAGACCCTCCCAGCGGTCCAAGCGGTCACGGTCTCCGCAAGCGACAGTTCCACCGCATCCGCGAACTCCACGGCCCTCACGGCCGGAATCGTCAGCGTTGGTGGAACGGAAGCCGACACTACCATCAATCCCACCGTGGATGCTCACATTGCCGGCGACGTTCAGACCGGGCCTGGGGGTAACGTTCAGGTCAATGCAAACGGCAATGAAGACGCCTATTCCACTGCGACCGGCGTCAACGACGGTGGTTTATCCATCGGCACCGGCTCAACTGCCAACGCCACGAGCCAGCCGACCGTTAATGCTTACATCGACGGCACGATCAATGCCGGTGGCAACGTAAGCGTCTCTGCCGCGGACCCCTATAACGTGGACGCGCAGGCCAGCACCTCCGAGGGTTCGCTGCTCATCACTGTTGCCACCGGAGGCAATGCCGAGGCATCTTCGTTGCCCACGGTCAACGCCTATTTCGGCAACGGGGCGAACGTGACCGCTGGCGGCACCGCCAGCATCAACTCCGAATCCGGCGGCAGCGTGTCCTCCTTTGCCAACGGCTCGTCGGGCAGCCTGATCAACGTCCCCGGCGACACGAACGCAAGCTCCACGATCACGAACAACAACACTGCGTATGTGAGCGGTGCGACAGTGAACGCTGTTAACTTCTCCATGTCCGCCCAATCGACCGATAGTGCGGGCTCTATCGCTATCGCATCGAACATCGGCTTGGGCTCGGACAATGCCACCTCCGCGGCTGCGCTTGTCAGCGGCACCACCGAAGCTCATCTCGAAGACTACAGCACCATCAATGCCAGCGGTACCGCGACCATTCAAGCTTCCGTGGCCGAACAGGGTAGCGCCATCGCAACCACCAGCAGCATTGGCGGCATCACCTTCAATTACGTCACCGCGACCGTAGGCAACCAATACGGCACAGTAGATACGCCTGTAGTGATCACCGACGCAGGCACCACGATCAACTCGACGACCTCCACCTTGGAGGCAGATCTGACGGAAGCGCTGTTTAACGCCAACGCCTACTCCGAGACAACGGCGGTGGCCAGCAACTCCACCGCGACCACCAATGTCTACGTGAACGGCAGCCCGCTAGTGGAGGTAAGCGGCGATATCACCGCCCCACAAAAGCTCTCACTCATCGCCACCGTTGACAACAACTCGAGCGACGTAAACACGGATGGTTACGCCAACGCGGAAATCAACGCGGGTGTGACCGGAAACCTGACGGCCACGGCCAACAACTACACCACCTTCAGTCCTCAAGTCATCGTGAATGGAAATTCCACGCTCACCACCAACAATCTCTACATCGAAGCCAGCGCTCCGCTCCTGCCGGGTTCGGGCAATCCTTTTTACTCCAATACTTCCCAGGCGGTGGCCAACACCGTCGTCGAGTGGGTAACGGAGACGGTCCAGGAGGTGGTCGACGAAACCTTGGGCTGGATTCCGTTCATAGGTCCACTGATCGAACAAGTCACGGAGTGGGTTACCCAGACGGTTCAGAAGCTTCTGCAGAGCAACGTGAGCACGTTCATGAACGGTAGCTTCGTGACCAATCAGGGCATTACCCTGAACAATCCGACAATCATTCAGAAGGGCGGCACAAACCCCGAGTTAGACATCGGCGCCAACGGAAGTGTCGTTAGTCAGCAGGGCATTACTTTTACGAATAACGGCACCGACATCATCGTCAATCCGATCGTCAATACCGCAACGGACATGATCACCCTCAATACCCCGGCTGGCTTCACTGCCGGGTCAGCCACCGTCCACGACGACGCCTCCCTCCAGAGCGTGACCATCATCAACAGCTCCACCGAAAACCTCGAGCTCAACGAAATTAATCCCTTCGCCAACAATAGCGGGCAGCCGCAGGTCAACATCACCGCGGACCCGACCCGGAACAACGTGCAGTTCAATTTCATCACCGAAAACAGCGCTGCGCCGATCACCGTTACGAACAACTCCACGATCGCCGATACAAATATCCTTCTGAACGGCGACATCAACGATCCCGGCGGCGATGTGACCATGTCGGCTCTTCTCGGCAGTATCTTGCCGTTGACTGCCAGCAATCAGACCGAAGCCACGACCGTGTCCCTCACCGCCAATCACGGCAGCATCGGCCTCTCCTCCGATCCGCTGAACCTCATTTTGGTTCCGACCGAGGCGACCTCGCAAGCCGCCGCCATGCCCGCCACTCTTACTGTACTGGCCGGCCAAAACCTCTACGCCAACCTGACACCGATGGAATTCTTCCAGGCTGGGGAGTCCGTTCCGGCAAGCGTGCCCGTCAACCTCCAATCCATCGAGGCCGGCGACGTCATTGACCTGAACCTCAATCCCGCAACGGCGGTGGTTCCGCAGCTGACGACCGTCACCATCCCGGGCGAGACCATCACCATCGGCATCCTCAGCATCACTTTGCCTCCGATAACGTACACGACTTATGCCGAGACGAATAACACCGTGAACGGCGTCTACAACCTCGTGCAGGACATCACTGCCGGGGGCAACATCCTGGTGAATGCGCCGGCCCAAACCACGCTGAACATGCAGCCGGGAAGCACCATCACCAGCGGTTTCGAGAACATCGGCTTTACCGTCAACTCGAACGGCACGTGGTCAAGCACGCCGATCCCGGTCAATTACAGCTCCTCCATTGACAGCAGCAACGTAGTGATGCAGAGCCTGCAGCAGCAGGGCGGCAACGTCACCATTTCGGGCGGCGGGGCGCTCACGGGAACAGGCACGATCAACGTTCTCAACGGCTACAGCAACGTGAACATCACCAACAATTCGAACGCCAACCTGGTCATGAACAACCTCAGCTTCGACACCCCCGTGACCGGGATCGTTTCGATCTTCGGCGCGACGCCAACCCTCAATGGGACTTACACGACTGGCGGCGCCAATATCGCCCTGACAGAGACCAACAACCCGACGTCCACCATCTCGATCAGCCAGAACGGAACGGCCGGTAACCTGGATCTGGCGGGTGGAATCGGCAATCAGAGCGGCACCACCAACCTCACGGCCGCCAACACCAACATCGTGAACATCGGCGGAGGCTCTGAGCTCGTGGAGTCCAACTACATCAATCTCAGCGCCCCTGCGGGCTACATCGGCTCTTCCGGAACGCCCATCAACGTCCAGGTTGATAATGGATACATCAACGCCAGTTCGCTGAGCGATATCGCACTCGATCAGGTCTCCGGCAACTTGAACGTCGGCACCATCAGTTCGGCCACGGGCAACGTCTACCTGACCGCCGCTGGATCCATCCTCGATGCCTTATCGAACGCCGTGTATGGAGACAATCTCGACCTCACCGCCATCGGCGGCAGCATCGGCGCTAGCAACAGTCCTCTGCTCATCGATGCCACCGGCACTTTGACCGGCCTGGCCCAGACGGGTGCCTTCCTCACACAGACGACCGGCCCCATGAACGTCAACAACGTTACATCCAACACTGGCAACATTGTTCTCAACACTGTGGCGGGCAACGTGAACTTGGGTACTAACAGCATCGATGCGCTTGCCCCCAGCAGCGGCCCGGCCAGCACGGTCACGATCAATGCCAACGGGAGTATCACCGACAGCACAACCAATACCGCGATCAGCGCCGACAATATCGTCCTCAACAGCGAGACCACGTTCGGAAACATCGGCGCCTATTTGAATCCCATTGAGGTGTGGTCCTCCCTGAACGCCCCCGGAGTTGTTTCTGCTTCCGCGCATAGCGGGAACATATATATCAACGAGACCGTTGGTAACATGAATGTCAGCACCATCAGTTCTGCCGCGGGCAACGTTTACCTGTCGGCCGCTGGATCCATCCTCGATGGTAATGGCTCCCTTACCCTGGTGTCGGGCAACAACATTTTCCTTGATGCCGTTGCAGGTTCGATCGGCACCGTCTTCTACCCGTTACTCATCGACGCCAACGGCACTTTGACCGGCTTGGCCCAGATGGGTGCCTTCATCACACAGACGACAGGCCCAATGAACGTCAACAACGTTACATCCAACACTGGCAACATTGTTCTCAACACTGTGGCGGGCAACGTGAACTTGGGTACGAACAGCGTCGATGCGCTTGCGCCCAGCAGCAGCCCGGCCAGCACGGTCACGATCAATGCCAACGGGAATATCACCGACAGCACATCCAATACCGCGATCAGCGCCGACAATATCGTCCTCAACAGCGAGACCACGTACGGAGCCATCGGCACCTATTCGAATCCCATTGAGGTGGTGTCCTCCCTGTACGCCCCTGGAGTTGTTTCTGCTTCCACGCACAGCGGGAACATATGGATCAACGAGACCGCTGGTAACATGAATGTCGGTACCGTCACATCTCAGAACGGCACGGTGAATCTGACGACCACTCTTGGTTCCATCCTCAATGGCGACGCCATTCTGGGCAACCCGAGCAACGTCAATGTTACTGCTCCGCTTATCAATCTCACGTCCAAAGGCGGAACCATCGGCACATCTTCGGCCCCCGTGAGCGTCAATACCACATCATTTTTCGGCGGCTTGAACGCCACCGCCCCCGGCAACATCTACATCTTGGACCCCGTCGGCAACTTGTACGTCGACAGCGTCACCTCCACCGGGGGTAACGTCGGTCTGACGACAACCGTCGGCGACGTCGATCTCGATAATTTCTTCGGAACCATTAACGATCAGAACGGCAATACCACAATCAACGCCAACGGCAACATCTTCAACGTGCCCGGATTCGCCGCTTCCATCAACGCCCAGGGCATCACGCTGAATGCTACCAACGGCAGCATCGGCGCTCCATTCAACCCATTGCGGATCTACTCCAATGCCGGCACCGCGCTGGCCACTCCCGCGGTCGTTCAGGCCTTTGCCAAGCTCGGCATCTACCTCAACGAGACGCTAGGACCTCTCTATGTGAGCTCGATCACCTCCAGCACCTCCGACATCTACATCGTTTCAGACGGCTCCATTTTCAATGGGAATTCGAGCAGCACCGCAGTCAACTTGACCGGTAACAACATTGACTTGACTTCCATCTTCGGAGGTATTGGCACATTCAGCCAGATGCTGGTGGTGAATAACCGCAATGGCATAAATACGGTTTCCGCCACGGCCTCTTCCACGCCGACAGGACACTCGGTTGACATGTTTGCCAACGGCAGCATCTTCGTTGACGAGAGTTCGGGCGACTTGATTTCCTCCAACATGATTGAAAGCCAGACTGGCAACGTCGACCTTCTCGTCAACAACGGGAGCGCCTGGATCAACGCCATCAACGTCTCTCCGTTCGGAAACCCCTACACGACGAACCTGGGCTCGACGCAACACAAGACGGTCACCATCCTGGTTCAGGGCAACGTACTCAACGCCAACACCATTTCCAGCCCCGACTCACTGACCATGACCGTCAATCCTGGCAAATCGTGGACCACAACCCCCGGTACCGACACCATCCGCGTCGGCCAGGCCGATGTCTTCAGCACCATCACGGCCCGCGCCGACGTCGTCAACATGCCGCAGGTCTTCGCCCTCAATCAGGGGAGCCTGACCAACGACATCAATCGGCAAACTGAAGGCTTGCACTTCTTTGTCAGCGGCTGGGGCAACCCCGGTGGTGACAACTACCTGACGAACCTGGCCAGCAACGTGAACATCAACGTGAGTCCGTGCCCGAGGGGCTGCAGCACGATTCCCGCGGTCGTGTTCAACAACCTCACCACCAACAACGCTACCATCAACGCCGGAGAGGAATGGCTCGAGCTCGTGAACGCGATCATCGGGACCCAGGGCGTGTTCACCACCCCCTGGCAGACCACGACCGCTACCTACAAGTTCCCGCTGGTGCAGAGCGCAACTCGCTACACGCCTTTCTATCTGTTCAACTTCGGCAGCTACCAGGGGACGGATGCGAACCCGTCCTACTGGACAATCAAGGACACGAACCTCAGAGGCTACTACTTGACGCAGCCGTTGAGCACCATCTTGAAGGACTTGATCAAGTATTACGGACTGCCGTGATCGCGTTCTGCGAACTGAATTCGAATTCTGAGGAGGGTCTTGCCCTCCTCAGATCATCACTTGGAAGTGGTCAAAGAACTGCATCTATGAAGTGTTGGTGCATCCTGGTTGTGTGGGCTATTGCTGCTTGTGTACGGCCAGTCCACGCCCAGCAACTCCTCGCCGTCGACCCGGGCGCGGTCCAGAAAAGATCGGAAGAGACCTTCCAGTATTACGATCTCCAGAAGAGACTTGAGGATCTGCAGCGGCAGAAATCGTCCGGCGACGCGGCGAAATCGAGCCCGCCTGCGACGGGTGCTTCCGCGGGCAAGAGCAGCGTATTTTTGCTGCGTCGCGTGGTCCTCACTCCCTCCGAATTACTCTCTTCGCAAGAACTCGCCGCCGTCTCCGCCAAATACGAAGGCCATCAGGTCTCCATCGCGGATCTGAACCGGTTGGTTGAGGACATAAACCATCTTTACCAGAGCAAGGGAGAGGTGACGGCGCGCGCGGCGTTGCCGGCCCAACAAATCAGAAATGGCGAGGTCAAAATCACTCTCATCGAGGGACGGGTCGGTAAGATCTCAATCGCGAATAGGACTCGCACGCGCGACTCGTACATCCTGAACAGCCTGCACCTCGAACCTGGTCAGCTCATTCGTGTCGAACAGTTGCAGCAGAATCTCGCGTTTCTCAATAACACCTCGGACCTCAAAATCAAAGCCGTGCTGCAACCTGGCGCGGAGTTCGGCACCAGCAACTTGGACCTTCAGGTCGAGGAACCACCCAACCAGAGCACCGTGTTATTCTTTGACAACGCCGGCCGCGACGGCGTCGGCAACGAACGCCTGGGCCTGGTCGAGCGCTACAGCAGCCTATTGGGTCTGCGCGATCCTCTCACTGTCAGGATCTACGGAGCTGCCGGCACGCTCGACTATTCCACTTCCTACGAGATCCCCGTGAACCGCTGGGGGACGCGCCTGGGCGCCAACTTTGACGATAGCCGCATTCAGATCCTGTCGGGTTCGACGCAAGACTATGGCATCGCCGGCCACTCGATGAGCTCCTCGCTGAAGCTATCTCAGCCCCTGGTGATGAATCCCCGGGTTCACTGGACCACCTCAATGTCTGCCGACTACATCACGTCCTTGCTTCAAAGCCAGGACCAGCCGCTCAGCAACACCCTGGTGCGTTCGCTCGACTTCATCACCAACCTGGACATCCTTGACCACAACGGCCTGTGGTCGTTCAGCGATACGCTCACGATCGGATACCACAACCTGGGAGGCACGCGGGATTTCCTCAAGTATGATTCCTCCATCGTGCGCATGCAGAATCTGAAGTGGGGACTTACCGGACTAATTCGGATTACGGGTCAGACCAATGCCTTGAATTATCTTCCAACCGTCGAACAATTTCAGGTCGGTGGAGTGGCCACCGTGCGCGGCTTCCCGGAAGGGCGCCAGATCGGTGATCGCGGTTACACGGGAACGGCGGAACTTCAGTTTCCTGCCCCATTTCGCCGGGAGCGCATACTCGGATTGCCCCTTCGTGGCCGGCTAAGGGAAGCGCTCTTTTTTGATACGGGCGCAGTTTACGACAGTTACCGCACTACCGGGCGCCCCCCCGGCGACGATCGATACCTCACCAGCGTCGGCGGTGGATTGATTGTGAACCTTTCCCGCTATTTTTCCGGCCGCTTCGATTTTGGCGTTCCCCTGCGCAACACCACAGGCATCCCCGCCGTTGGATTCCACTTCTATCTGCAGTCCAGTCCTCCTCTGGCGGCCCTGCTGAGGAAATTCGGCCACGCCTCGTGGGGCGCGCTGAGCAGTTCCCCGGATGCGGGAGCTGTAAACAGCGACGACCCCGGGCCGAATTCTACGACTGTGGAATAATGAAGAGCGTGACGGTTCTACGGAGTTTGGAGCAGGCTATGAAGCTAGTCACCTATGCACTTCTGCTCGTCCTCACCACGGTTCCAAATGCCGTTTCGTCTCGACTGCCTCATGTTGAGCCTAACCCACAGTTCTCGGCAGACCTCGTGCTCACCGGCCATGACCGCCCAGCCGTCTACGGGCATGTTTTTTTCGGAGGCCAGCGATGGCGCTTCGATGTCGCGTCTGGCGGGCGGGTGGGAGGAATGATATTTGATTTCGCAGCGCAAACCTTCTACGTATTGTTGCCCCAGATGAAGCTCTACATGGAGTTCCATGGCGATGCAAGCTCCATGAGCATGAGCCCTCTGTCCTTGTCGAGCCTTCGCCCGCTCGATCCCTCGAACCCGTGTGCCGCTGCGTCTGCGACCGATTGCAAGAGGCTCGGATCCGACACTGTGGACGGCCGCCCTTGCGACAATTGGCAATCGAGCAGTGCCGGAATCACGCGCGTGGGATGTCTGGACAAGCGAATTCACGTTTACATCCGGGCGAGAAGTTCCGACGGACGCGTAACCGAACTCCATAACATCAGGGAAGAGCAGCAGCCAGAGAATATTTTTCAGGTTCCCGCCGATTACCGCAAATTAGACGCGAATCAAAGATAGTTTTCAAGATGATCCGCATCCCTGTGGCCCTGCTGAGAAGCGCATTCTTTTACCGAAGATCTCTCTTGACAAAGTGCGCCCTATGCAAGATACTGCCCCTGCTTTTGCGCCACTAGCATCGTTCTGGCTTCCGAGCGCCTCCCCCTGAAGCCGGAACCCAATTACGAGAACATCCAGTTGATTGCGCCTTCGACTGGGACGCGTCCGGTCACGCCCAGCACCGGGAACTTCGCGTGAGGGGGGCGTGACGGGCACGCCGCTTCGGACCACGGAGAACACTATGTCAATGGCTCCGAGCAACAGCGGCTTTTTGCTGCTAGATGCTGGATTGAATCTGATTGCATCGAATGATCGTGCCCTTCAAATCCTCTGCTTCCCCAGCGGGGCGGATCGGATCAAGCAGCCCAAAGTCTTTCTTGCGGATCGGGTGCGCATCACGCTCCTCGACCATGAGAATCAGGACGGACCGGCTTTCGTCAAAGCATTTAAGTCGGGTAGACGTCGTTACATTTGCAAGAGCTTCCAAGTCGACTGTAACGGACACTATCCCGTTCAGACCGCTTTCGCTGTGCTGCTGGAGCGGGATGAAGCGAGCGGTTATTCGGCGCTTGCAGAAATCTCTGAACAGTTTGATCTGACTCAACGAGAACGTGAAACCATAGAGTTTCTCCTACAAGGTCTCACTAGCAAGGAGATCGCAATCCGCATGAAGATCAGTCCTAACACCGTAAAGGTGTTCCTGCGATTGGTGATGGTCAAAATGAAAGTTTCGACACGTTCTGGAATTCTTGGGAAGATTGCAGGATCAAGCCTTCGCGCCAGTTTGCTAGCCAACGGTGGGAGCCATTTACAAGAACAGGCCCGCGAGCTACGACAATTGGCGGAAGGAGATCAATCGCCCCTGTAGCGTTCGATGGTGGCGTCATCTTCTCGCAAAAAGACGGCCATGGCGACCCTCACACATGTCACATTTCTACTGTAAAATCAGTAGCTTAGCGGTTGACCTTTGCACCTTTAGTTGAATCAAGAAGTAGGCAGCGATTGCATAGGCCTTGTGGCCGATAACGGCGACGAGACAGGAGGGCTACGTGGCCGAAACCCAATTGCGGCGCTCGACAAAGGTGGGAGGTTCGTAGGTGCGTCCCTTCGCCAGCCGATTCTCCTCTCGGCGCGTGGACCACAACAGGATCGGGCCGAGCGATGCCGCGGTGAGGCGGGCGACGATCGGGAACTCCTTCTCAACTTCGCGGCGCAGCTTGTGAATGCGCTCACTCACGCTGCGATTGACTTTCTTGAATTCTTTCTCCATCACCCAGAGCGCCGCATTGTAAGCGCTGCTGAGCTTCTTCACTTCCCGCTCAAACCGCTCACGGACGCGTGGATCGGGGTAGTCCTTGTAGCGTCGCCAGCCCTGGAGCATGGTCTGGCACATGCGATAAAGACTCGGCCCATTCTTCTCAAAATCACGCCAGAACGCCCAATCCAGGAACCGCTTTGAATCCTCGCGGGAGATGGCGGCGTGCCGGAAGTTGAATTTGTACTGCCCATGGACATCGGCGAAATCAATGTCCGGCAGCAGACGGCCCTGTTCCGCCATTTCCTGATAAAGCGGCGTGCCCGGAACCGGCGTGTAGAGCATGAACTGGTGAAAATCGGTCTGGTGAGCGACCGCCGATTCAATTTCCTCGACGATGTTGTCGGGCGTATGGTGCTCGAGTCCGACGATCGTCGATCCCTGCACTCGTATCCCGTGTTCGCGAAGCTCGCGGGTGAGTTGCCGGACGTCATTACCCTGGAGCTTGCTATAGCCGGCCTTGGGAGATTCCAAACCCATCCACACCCAGGAAACGCCGAGTTCGACCAGTTCCAGCATGGTGTATTTTCGAATCGCATTGGCGGAAGCAAAGACCGAAAGCTCCCAGCTTTTGCCAGCCTCTCTCATGAGTTCCAACAAGCGCATGGCACGCGTGCGGTGGAGCAGGAAATTCTCGTCCATCACAAAAAAGGAATTCACTTTGAGCTCAGCTTCAATCCCGCACATCACATCAAACAGCTCATCGCCGGTCTCGTAAAAGTTGACAAACTTTCCTTTGCCGCCAAAAAAAGCGGACGTGGTACAGAAGTTGCAACCCATGGGGCAGCCGACCGATGGAATGATGGTTGCCGCCGTGCCGCCCTTGCGATTCGGGAGGCGGATTCCCATGATGCGTGTCTCCAGACCGGAGACAATGGCGGGATGGCGGATCGGTGCGTGCTCATCCTCTCCCAGGTACCGGCGCATCCAGGAGATACCTTCTCCGCGCACGATGTGATCGGCGTCGATCATGACCTCCACGCCGGGAATGGCGGCCACGTGTCCGCCCACCACGATCACGGAATCCGGTGATAGCTCACGCACCATGCGGCACATCTCCCGCACCTTGCCAACGTTCACGATGATCGCAGAGATCCCCACGATGTCGTAGTGGTTCGTGGTTAATTCGCGGGCAAAGGCTTTGCGGGTGGGGAAGTCCAGCACGCTGCACGGCGCCGAAATATTTTCCTGAATCATCATGATGCCCCAGGAGCGATGGAACATGCGAAGCGAGAAGCTGCCTTGCGCGCGTGTGACCTGGTTGTGATAGAGCTCCATCGGATTGATGGACCGGCTGCCAAATTCGTCGTCTTGCGCATAAGGCCCGAAGACCGAACTCAACAGAATGCGAGCGTGACTCTTCTTGGGATGAGTTTCCATTTTTTTGAATTTCGAGAGATTCGTTATTTGAAGAATAGTTGCTCGTCAGACTGCTTCGCGGTGATCCTGGTTACATTACAAAACTATTACGTGCACGAAAGACATGCCTCTGCGAGCAAGACGCGATGTGGACCGCGTTTGGGCGGTTGACTTCAGAGACGCGCCCTTATTCTGTTATTCTGTGCGCAAATCACTCTGAGGTGTGTCGCACGTCACAGATCGCAGTAACGACAAGTATTGTACTGACGGAGGAGAGCTTGCCGTGTGCCTTGCCATACCAGGGAAAATCCTCGACATTCAGGAGTTGGGTGAGATGCGTGTGGCCCGCGTGCAGTTCGGCGGGATTGTGCGCCAGGTATCCTTGGACTTTGTTCCC
Source organism: Terriglobales bacterium (assembly GCA_050012595.1). Lineage (GTDB taxonomy): Bacteria > Acidobacteriota > Terriglobia > Terriglobales > Acidobacteriaceae > Acidiflorens. The sequence goes on along the minus strand of JBEKGW010000002.1, from coordinate 309,142 downwards.
GAGGCTGGCCTGGGCGACTATGTGATGGTCCATGTTGGCTTCGCCATAAGCCGTGTGGACGCATTCGAAGCCGAGCGCACCTACAAGCTTCTCGAAGAGATGGGAGCGCTGGAGGCGGAATTGCCGCCGGCGGAACAGTAACTTTCGCTCCCACTCACCCCCGGGGCCTCGCCGGACCCTCCCCTGTCGTTAGCGTCATTAGGTTAGCGCATGAAATATCTTGACGAATACCGTGACCATCGCATTGCAGGGGCCTTGGCGGCGGAGATCGTCCAGTCGACAACCCGGCCCTGGGTGCTGATGGAGATTTGTGGCGGCCAGACCCACACCATCATGCGCTACGGCATTGACGAACTGCTGCCTCGTGGCATCGAACTCGTGCACGGTCCGGGATGTCCAGTCTGCGTCACGCCGCTTGAAACCGTGGACAAAGCGATCATGTTAGCGCTGCGGCCGGAAGTCATCCTGGTTTCCTATGGAGACATGCTGCGGGTGCCTGGGTCTCGTTCGGATCTGTTTCGGGCCAAGGCCCAGGGCGCGGACGTTCGCATCGCGTACTCCCCGACTGAGGCGGTGAAAATCGCCCGCTCGAATCCGGATCGCAAAGTCGTGTTTCTGGCGATTGGTTTCGAGACTACGGCTCCGGCGAATGCGATGGCCGCGTGGCGAGCCAAACGCGAAGGTCTCACCAACTTTTCCATGCTGGTTTCGCACGTACTGGTCCCGCCGGCGATCCGCGCCTTGATGGTTTCGAGCACCAACCGAGTGCAGGGTTTCATTGCACCAGGGCATGTCTGCACCGTTGTGGGGTGCAAGGAGTATGAGGACCTGGTTCGCGATTTTCGCGTGCCGATTGTGGTCGGCGGATTCGAGCCGGTAGATATTCTGGAGGCGGTCCTCATGCTGATCCGGCAACTTGAGGCCGGAGAAGCGCGGCTGGAAAATCAGTATGTGCGATCGGTGAGCTACCAGGGGAATCTTCCGGCACAGCAGATTATGGCCGAGGTGTTTGAAATCGCCGATCAGAAATGGCGCGGCATCGGCCCGATCCCGCAGAGTGGCTTGCGCTTGCGCGAGGAATATGCTGCCTTCGACGCCGACCGAATTTTTGATTTGGGGGAAATGACGGTAGACGAGCCCGCCGAGTGCATCAGCGCCCAGGTTTTGCAGGGATTGAAGAAGCCGACGGATTGTCCCGTGTTTGGCATGCTATGTACGCCGGAAAATCCATTGGGAGCGCCCATGGTCTCTACGGAAGGGGCATGCGCGGCCTACTATCACTATCGGCGCCATGCGGTCGCGAGCTAGGAGGGCACGTGTCAACGAAGACTATCGTCGAAATAAGTTGCCCGGCGCCGCTCGCGGCTAAAGACACCATTCTGCTGGGGCACGGCAGCGGCGGCAAGCTCAGCGCCGAGTTGATTCGCGACGTCTTCCTGCCTGCATTCCAAAATCCGGTGCTGGCGCGTCTGGATGACCAGGCCATCGTGAATGTGAACGGGCAGCGTCTAGCCGTCACCACCGATTCTTTCGTGGTAAAACCACTGTTCTTTCCTGGCGGCGATATCGGCTCGCTCGCGGTTCACGGCACGGTGAACGATTTGGCCATGGGCGGCGCAATGCCGCTGTTTTTGAGCGCCGCCTTCATCATCGAAGAGGGCTTCTCGATTGACGAGCTCCGGCGCGTGGTGAATTCGCTGCGCCAGGCGGCAGCGGAAGCGGGCGTGCAGGTTGTTACTGGCGATACCAAGGTTGTCGAGAAAGGTAAGGGCGACGGGCTGTTCATCAACACCACCGGAATTGGACTTGTGCCCGAAGGACTCGACCTTTCCGCCGACCGTGCCCGTCCCGGGGACAAGGTGCTTCTGAGCGGTTCGATCGGCGATCACGGCATCGCGATTCTGGCGCAGCGCGAGGGGCTGGAATTCGAAACTCAGATAAAAAGCGACAGTGCCGCCTTGTACACGCTGGTAGCCGAGATGCTTGGCATGTCTTCAAAAGTAACTCCGGAGATTCGCTGCATGCGCGACCCGACCCGAGGCGGCGTCTCCAGCACGCTGAACGAAATCGCGGAGCGTTCGCGGGTTGGAATCGAACTGGAGGAAAGTTCGCTTCCCATCCACGAACAGGTTAGAGGCGCGTGCGAGTTGCTGGGGCTCGATCCCTTATACGTCGCCAACGAAGGCAAACTGATCGCAATCGTGGCGCCCGGGGCCGCCGACGCGGTGCTGCAGGCGATGAGACGTCATCCCCTGGGAGCGGAGGCGCAGATGATTGGCACGGTAAAGAAAGAGAACCCGGGCCTCGTGACCATGCGAACGCCGTTCGGCACGACCCGCATTGTCGACATGCTCGCTGGCGATCAACTGCCGCGGATCTGCTAACGGTGTGACCGCGTGACGAACCATACGGTGGAGCGACGGGCGTCTCGCCCGTCCAAAGTTGCGGTCGCCGGGCGGGGACGCCCGCGCTCCACCAGCAAGATGAGAAATTTATGCACGAAATGGGAATCGCTAATTCGGTGCTGGAAGCGGTCAGAACCGAGATGGGCCTCCATCCGGGAACCTATCCGTGCAAAGTCGGTGTCCGGATTGGCGAAATGGCGGCCATCGATCAGGACGCGCTGCGCTTCTGTTTTGAAGCGATGATTCAAGAGACCGATCTGGCGTCCCTTGAACTGGGGATCGAGTTCTGTCCCCGGCGCCATCGCTGTCAGGTCTGCGGACGTGACTTCGTCGTGCACGACTACGATTCTCGCTGCCCGCAATGCGCGAGCCTCGAAACCACGTGCATCAGTGGAGATGAGCTGGAGTTAGCCTATCTGGAGGTGGAAGAATATGGACCGAGTGCCGTTGGAGCGAAAAGTACTTAGTGAGAACGACCGCGTCGCCGCCGAGTTGCGTGCCCGATTTCAGGAGCACGGCGTTTTGTGTCTGAATCTCATCAGTTCTCCCGGCTCCGGCAAAACCAGTCTTCTGGAGCGCACTCTCGAAATCCTGCCGCGGCGTGATCGCGTGGCCGTATTGACGGGCGATATTCAGACGGAGAACGATGCCAATCGGCTGAAGCGATTTCACTTCCCGGTAAAGCAAATCACGACCGGCGGTACTTGCCACCTGGATGCTCGCATGATCGAACGGCACTTGGCCGACTGGCGTCTCGAAGACCTGGATCTTCTGCTGATCGAAAACGTGGGCAACCTGGTTTGTCCATCCAGCTACGATCTGGGCGAAGCAGCCAAGATCGTGGTGTTGAGCGTGACCGAAGGCGAAGACAAGCCGCTGAAATATCCTTCGATATTTTTCAAGTCCGACTTGCTGGTGCTGAGCAAAATCGATCTGCTTCCCTACGTTCCGTTTGACATCGACGCAGCGGCGGAAAATGCGCGCAAGGTGCATCCGGGGATGGAGATTGTGAAGGTGTCTTGCCTGACCGGCAATGGCCTGCATGAATGGATGATGTGGCTGGGAGAGAAACGCAGAGCATACAAATCGCTGGTGCAGGCGACTGTGAACTGACGATGTATGGACGTTCGACGCCAGATCGAAGTTTCAGGCATTGTGCAGGGAGTTGGGTTCCGTCCCTACGTCTATCGTCTCGCCACTGGCAGGCATCTTAGAGGCACGATTCGCAATACTTCCGCCGGAGTCACGATAGAAATCCAGGGGCCGGCAGAAACGGTCCAGGATTTCGTTGAGCACCTGCCCGCCGAAGCGCCGCCCCTGGCGCGGATCACAAGCGTGACAGTCCATGATCTGCCCTGTGACGACGCGCCGAGCGTTGACGAGCGGATCGGTGCCGTGCAGATCGGTGACGATCAGGACTTCCGCATTGTTCATAGCCACGAGGGCGAAGAAGTTCGCACCCTCATTTCGCCGGACGTTGCGATATGCCCCGACTGCCTGCGTGAAATGTTCGACTCGAACGACCGGCGTTATCGCTATCCCTTCATCAATTGCACCAATTGCGGCCCGCGCTTCACCATCATTCGCGATATTCCTTACGACCGGCCGAGCACGTCGATGGCGAAGTTTCCCATGTGCCCGGCATGTCTTGCGGAATACGAAAATCCGCGGGACCGACGCTTTCACGCCCAGCCCAACGCCTGCTGGAAGTGTGGACCTCGGGTGGAACTCTGGGATAAGTCTGGAAAGCGGATCGAATGCCGCGATCCCATCGTCGAAGCGATTTCCGGGCTGCATGCCGGACTCGTCGTTGCGGTGAAAGGTCTAGGTGGATTTCATCTGGCGGTAGATGCAACGAACCCGGCGGCGGTAGCTCTGCTGCGCCAGCGGAAGCGCCGTGTGGAAAAACCGTTCGCCGTGATGGTTCCGGATTTGCAAGCTGCCCAGGAAGTCTGCGAATTACACGATGCGGCGGCGACGGTTCTGCAGTCGATCGAGCGGCCGATCGTCCTACTTCCGAAAGAGTTGCGGCCGGGCGGGGGCGCCCGGCTCTCCATAATTCCCGGCGACGTTGCGCCCTTCAACCACTACCTGGGAATTTTTCTGCCCTACACACCGCTTCATTACCTCCTGCTCGCCGAGGGAGCGTTCAAGGCCTTGGTGATGACCAGCGGCAACCTGAGCGAGGAGCCGATCGCCATTGACAATCGAGAAGCAGTCCATCGATTGAAAGGTCTCGCCGACTACTTCCTCGTGCATAACCGTGACATCCTGCTGCGCTGCGATGATTCTGTCGTGCGAGTCACAGGCGGCGTCACGCGGCAGTTGCGGCGTTCCCGCGGTTTTGTTCCGGTACCGGTTTTCTTAAAGGAAGATCAGCCTTCGGTGCTGGCCGTCGGAGGCGAACTGAAGAACACCATCTGCCTCACCAAAGAAAAGCACGCTTTCCTGAGCCAGCACGTCGGCGATTTGGAGAACGCAGAAAGTTATAGTTTTTTCCACGAAGCCATCGAGCATCTGGAGCGGATTCTCGAAATTCGGCCGGAGATCATCGCCTACGACCTTCACCCCGACTACTTCTCCACCAAGTGGGCGCTGCAACAGCGTGGAGTGAAGCTGGTTGGCGTACAGCACCACCACGCACACATTGCCAGTTGTATGGCGGAGAATCACCTCGAAGGTCGCGTGATCGGATTCGCCCTGGATGGGACTGGCTATGGCACCGACGGACATATCTGGGGCGGAGAAGTGCTCATCGCCGGCTATGAAGACTTCGAACGTGCCGCGCATTTCGAGTATCTGCCCTTGCCCGGTGGAACGGCCGCCATCCGTGAGCCATGGCGGATGGCGGTCAGCTACCTGGCACATCATTTCGGGCGCGAGTTTCTGAAGCCCGAGATTCCGAAGTTCGACATCCCGTTCGTGCGCGAACTCAATCGGCCAAAGGTCGACCTTCTCCTGCGCATGATGGAACAAGGCGTGAACTCGCCTCTCACCTCAAGTTGCGGACGTCTGTTCGATGCTGTGTCCGCGTTAGTCGGAATCCGTCAACAGGTCAATTACGAGGCGCAGGCCGCGATCGAACTGGAGATGGCGATGGCGTCCTCGGAGATCGCGTCATCAAAGACTGCATCGTCAGAAGAGGATGCTGCGTATCCGATGAAGCTGGTGCCGGATGGCGACCACTGGATCATCAGCACTCGTCCGCTGTTTGAAGCGCTGCTCGATGATCTCGGCCGAAACCTTTCTGTCGGAGCGATCAGCCGGCGTTTTCACAACGGGCTGGTTGAGGGGTTCGTCGAGCTAGCAACGCTCCTGCAAAAGAAAACCGCTCTCGATCGTGTGTGCCTGAGTGGCGGGACCTTTCACAATGTCTATCTGTCGCAACGGCTCGAAGCGCGGCTATCCGAAGCTGGATTTGAGGTCTTCACGCAGAAGGAAGTGCCGGCGGGAGATGGCGGTTTGAGCCTGGGACAGGCGTTAGTCGCGGCCGCAAGACTTCACGCGTAGGGATCGGTGACTGCAACCGCGCGCAGGGCTCATACTTCGGTGTTGGTGGAAGCGTTCATGACGAGCGGACAGACTAGCACTGAGAAAAATCCAACTCGCGGCGCGCATTGGCCGGCAACCGTCGCTTCCCTAGCCGTGGGGGCTGCATTCTTTGCGCTGTGGTTCTGGTTGCTGCCGTCCTGGCTGAACTTTCACGTGGAGGCGGCGGGTGCGGCGCGATGGCGCTGGATTGCGGCTGTGCCCTCGGCGCTTGGTTTCGCGGTGGCACTACGCTGCGTGTGGGACTTCGGATGGACGGGACACGGAACGCCGGCGCCAGTTGCTCCGCCAAAGAAACTGGTTGTGGTGGGATTCTATCGATACGTGCGCAATCCGATGTACTTGGGGTTCTTCGCTGGCTGGGTCGGGCTGTGGGTGGTCTTCGGATGGGCAAACCTGGCCGCGATCGCCGTGGCGTGCATCATTGTGCTCGGTGTGGTTTTGTTTGTGTTGTTGTATGAGGAGCCGCATCTGCGAAGAATATTCGGCGCGGAGTATGAAGAATATTGTAGGAACGTCCGCCGATGGGTACCGCGGATGCGCGCATGGGACAAATAGTCGGTTTTAGGCGAACAGGCATTCCGGGCGGCAACAGTCCCCATTTGGCGAACACGGCCATCTTCATAACGTGGGAACGAACTGGGGGGCGCGGAACCTCTCCGTGCCCCAAAGTACAAGTTAGCCAACTCCGTTGCTCGCCTAGCTCACCGTGAGGTTGACGGTCGCTGCGGTTCCCTGAACGGTCCCCGTGGTGGCTTTAATCGTAATTGGGTAAAAGCCTGGCGGTGTTCCCGTATTGCCGGAGCCGCTACTGGAGCCGCCGCAAGAGGCAAGCCACATGGTGGAGAGACCCAGCACCACGATGAAGCTCAAGATGCGCACCCCGCGGGCCGTGCGTTTCCTGGAACCCGCGGTAAGGAAAATTCCAAAGAGTCCCGGAAGCAGCATGGCATAGAAGATCCGGTTGCCACGTCCGAGAGGCGCGCGCAGTTGCGCCGTGGGGGCCATTGTCGTGATACTCACCATCACTGTTGCCAAACTGGTGGGCGAGGGTGGGCTGAAGACGCAAGTCGCCCCAGAAGGAAGACCCAAGCAGCTATAGGTTAGGGGCGCAGCCGTTTGGCCATTGACGACAAACCCGCTGGTGCTGGTGACGTTGATGGTATCCGGCCCGGCCGTCACGCCCGGCGCGACGGTGAAAGCCAGGGTTTCCGCCGTCAGGGTGAAGCTAGTCGTGGCGCCGGCCCAGGCCTTGGCGAGGTTGTTGACATCGACCGAGCCGAGCCCGGTAACCAGGTTATAGCCCGTGTTGGCATCGGCGTTGGCGGCAAGGTACCCCATGGTTCCGGCATTGGCGCCGGATGACGGGCATTGCAAGGTTGCGGGTTGGGTGGTGGGTGTTCCCTCTTGACAATAGACGATGTTGCTGGCGGGGGCATAATTATCGCCAGCGGTGACCTGATGAAACGCGGCCGGTGCGTTCTTCGCCAGAGAGTAAAGCTGGGGATTAATGTTGCCAAGGCCCGGGGTGGCGGAGCCATTCAGGTATTGATTGAGCAACGTCACCATGCCGGCAAAAATGGGCGTGGAGGAGGAGGTGCCACCGACGATGGGATAGTAGTTCTCTAGCGCATAGTTAATGCCGCTGGCGCAACTGCTGGTCGATCCGCCGCTGTAGGGGGGAAGTTCCGAAATCGCTGTGCAGAAGATGTAGCCCGGGAGTTCTGATGAAGCCAGCAAAGAAACGTCGGGCGTGAAGCGTGCACTGGGCACCCCGGAGATGGCCACAGTTTGCCAGGTCGGTTGAGCAAAGCCGCCAGTGCAGGCGTCGCTCCCGTTGATCGCGATGCAGTTGCTGGGGCCGCCACCGCTGCTCGAGATCCACCAATCTTCCTGGTAAGTCTGCGGACTTTTCACGGTTACCTGGCCGGCGTAGACCGGGGCGCAGAACGGATCTGTGGCGAAGTTGACGGCGCAGTAGTAGCCGAGTTCCTGGTCGTCGTTCCAGCCGTTTTCGGGTATGTAGGACAGAGCCGAGCCGCCATTGTCAGTGGTCCCGCTGCTGTTATTCGGGTTCCAATATTCAGGGGTGTAGTATTCCATGGGAATCATCGTGCCGCCGACGCCAGTGACTTCCGGGCTGCTGGCGGGGTAGCTGACTGCCAGCCCGTTCTCGGCCCCGAGATAGGGCGAAGGGGGGTAGTACGTGGAAGTGGTGCCCGGGGGATTGTAATCGCATCCGGCCGCGCCATTGTCACCACTCGAATTCAGGAACGTAATGCCTTCGGCGTTGGCCTTCGTCAATTCGGCTTCATCGGAAGCGAAGTACCCGATCTCCCCAAGCTCGCAAATCCCGTAGCTCAGGGTAATGACCGGCGCCACATGGTTGTCGACGGCGTAGTACCAGGCATCAAAGACTCCGTTGGCGGTTTTAGGGGCATTGACAAAAATGATTTGAGCATTGCGAGCCACGGCGCCCGACCATTCCAGATCGAGATCGGATTCGCTCAGGTCGCCAGTCGTGTCGGGCACGCCCGGGTCGCTGCCCACGACCACGTATTGGAGATAGGTGGAGGCGGCACTGCAAGCGGTGATTACGCCGTTGGAATTGGTGGTGCAGCCACTGATTAATGGAAGACCGAAGTCGTTGCGGAAGTTATACAGGTCGGCGAGATACACATCGGTCTGGCCCATGACCGCCAGCTTTTGTCCCGTGCCGTTGTAGCCCGCAGTGTAGAGTGGGCCGATGTCGTAGATGGTAGCAACGTCACCGGGGGCTAGGAAATATGGGATGCCACTGATTGTAGTAAGGGTGTAGCCGGGCTTCCCGCGCCGGAAATGCGGCTTTGGACGGAAATCGCTCAATCCGCGAATTCCGGACACGACGCCGGAGAGCGCGGCGGGAATCGAGGGTGGAGTGGTGTTGGAAAAGTGCTTTTCTCCGTCGATGTCGAAGTTGTGAATCTTGGGCTGGAAGGCGGTTTCGACCTGGGCGCTGGTTCCGCTGAAAACGATCCAATTGCGACCGCGGGCGACCTCTCGAATGCTGAAGCCCTGGGACTGGAGCCAGACGGTGATCTTCTGAACGTCGTTGGGGCTGAGTCCGAAACGATCGGCGTACTGCTCGGGCGTGAGCCACTGGTGATAGAGAGGGGAGCGGGGATCCTGCTGCTGCGCTAGAAGGCGATCGATGGCCTTCTGCTGGCCGGCCGGGGGCACGGTGAGCAGCGTCATGTAGCTGAGCTTGAACGACGGATCGACCGGGCCCTGGTCATACTGCGGCTGAGCCCTCCGAGGGACGCCCCCCGAAAGCTTGATGAGCTGACTGGAGACGATGGGGCCGGTGATGCGGTCAGGCGCGGCGGCGAAGCTGGGGGTCGAGCAGATCAGGATGCAGAGGATGATCGTCAAAAGTTTGATCATCGAAAAGCTGATCGTCGAAAAATTGGACAAGAACAGCAAGGCCGATCGCAAACGTCGCATGATCACTCCGTGGCACAGTAGGATTGTCAGGGACCCTAAAACATTATCGATGCTTTCTCTTTGTCTGATCAAGTTATTCCCGAATTGGGTTGTATGCTGGGAATTATTTAGTTGGCTCTTGTGACAAAAATTTACATTTGTTCGTCAGCGGTTGGCGGACAAAACCTGCCCTGTTTTGGCGAAGCCCGAGCGAATCGGGGCCCCCAGCGCGCCCGCTTTGGGCGCGATGGGGTGGGGGAAGCCGAGGGAAGTCGAAGGGAGTGTCCGCTCCCCACAGGCTAGACCTCGGCTAGTTCTTCTTCCAGTAATTGCTTGTTATAGAGATCGGTGTAATAACCGTTGCGGGCGATGAGCTGGTCGTGGGTGCCGAGTTCCACGATGCGTCCCTGGTGGAGGACGGCGATGCGGTCGGCGTTGCGGACGGTGGAAACGCGATGGGAGATGAAGATGGTGGTGCGGCCGCGCATGATTTCGCGGAGATGGTTGAGGATTTTGTCTTCGGTGTGGGTGTCGACGCTGGAGAGGGCGTCGTCGAGGATGAGGATGCGGGGGCTGCGGAGAAGGGCGCGGGCGATGGCGGTGCGCTGCTTCTGGCCTCCGGAGAGAGTGATGCCGCGTTCGCCGACGGTGGTGTTGTAGCCTTCGGGGAAACTTTCAATGTCCTGGGCGATGTTGGCGGCTTCGGCGGCGGATTGGATGTCGTCTAGCGGGACGTCACCGTCTTCGCGCGATACGCCGAAGGCAATGTTTTCGCGGATGGTGTCGCTAAACAGGAATGTCTCCTGCGGAACGAAGCCGATGTGGCGGCGCAGAGAGTCGAGATGGAATTGGCGAACGGGGCGGCCGTCGATGAGGACAGTGCCGGGCTCAGCGTCGTAGATGCGCGGGATCAGGTTGACGAGCGTCGTTTTACCGGAGCCGGTGGGGCCGACGATGGCGAGGCTGGAACCAGCGGGAATGCGCAGGTTGATGTCCTTAAGAACAGAGGTGCCGTTGTAGGCGAAGTTGAGATTGCAGAACTCGATTTCGCCAAGGATCTCGCTGGTGGAGAGCCGGGCGTCCCCGCCAGGCTGGACGGGCGAGACGCCCGTCGCTCCACTGGCTATGTCGGCGATTTCCGGTTGCTCGGAAAGGATTTCGTTGATACGCGCCAGGGACGCGGTTCCGCGTTGGAAGATGTTGATGACCCATCCGAGGGCGATGACTGGCCAGGTCAGTTGCATCATGTAGGTGTTGAAGGCAACAAAATCGCCTACGTTCATTTTGCCCATTAGGACTTGCCGTCCGCCGAGCCAAAGCACGATGACGACGGCGGCGCCGAGCATGAGTTCGAGGGTGGGCCAGAGCATTCCCATCAGGCGGACCAGGCCGAGGCTGCGGCGGATGTATTCCTTGTTGGCGCCCTCGAAAGCAGCGATTTCAGCCTGTTCCTGCACGTAGGCGCGGATGACGCGGGCGCCAGAGAAGTTTTCCTGGGCGCGGGCCGAGATGTCAGAGAACATGGCCTGAATGCGTTCGAAGCGCTCGTGAATGCGGCGGCCGAAATATTGGATGACGATGCTGGCGATGGGCAGCGGCAGAAAAGCGTAGAGAGTGAGCTTGGGGCTGATGGCGAGCATGAAGCCGAGAGCGCCGGCGGTGAAGACGATGGTGTTGGCCGAGTACATGATGGCCGGGCCGAGCAGCATCCGGACGGCGTTCAGGTCGTTGGTGGCGCGGGCCATGATGTCGCCCGTGCGGTGGCGCTGGTAGTAGGAGTAGGAGAGGCGCTCGAGGTGCGCGAACAGGTCGTTGCGCAGATCGAACTCGATATCGCGGGAGATGCCAATGACCACCCAGCGCGTCAGAAACTGGAAGATTCCCTTGGCCAGTGCGATGGCGACAATCAGCAGGGAGTAGGTGAGAAGTTTCTGTCGGGTCACGCCGGAGTGAAGATCGTTGACGGCGCGGCGGAGGACTTGCGGAAACAGTATCCAGATTCCGTTATTGAATAAGACGCAGAGCCCGCCCCAGACGAGACCACTGCGGTAGTGCTTCAAGTAGGGAACGAGGGGGCGTAGGTTCTTCGGCACCATGATCTTTTGTAGATGAGATTGTAGCAGCGCTGGGTGCGGATTTTCGCAGCGAGCGTGCAAGGGAAACGAAGGTGGCGGTGACCAGTACTGCGGTCCAGACGGACAGCATGCCGGCGGCAAACATCAATCCCGAGTAGAGCAAGTCGGCTCGTTCCATTCGGTTTCTCCACTCTTAAAGGCTGGGAAAAAGCCGGGCGAGGACGGAGGTTGGCGTTCCGTTCCCCACCCGGGTTGGAGAGAAACTCTAGCATAGACGCGGTTTGTCACGTCTCGGCCGGAGACGGGGCAAGCCCCGTCTCTACAGGAATAGCTAGTCCGCGGGCGGCGGTGCCATGTGCTTATTCATGCGTGTTTCGCGATTGGCCTCGATCTGAGCCAGTTTGGCTTTCTGATCGGCGGTCAGAATTTGCATTATTTCTGACTTGATGCGGGCGTGCTCAACCTGGAGTTCGATCATGGTCTGCGAGTTTTGCGTGGCCAGGGCGCGCGTCTTGGCTTCATCGAAGGAGCCGCTGGCCTCAAGGGCGCGCATATCACTGCGGTTCTGGCGCATCTGTTGCATCAGCGGTTGCAGGGTTGGCTTCTCTTTTTCAAAGATCGCCTTAACCTGGTCGTGTTGCGCGCTGGTCAGATCGAGCTGCTTGAGCATGTGGTGGAAGTCGCCGCCGGGGCCACCAAATCCGTGCCTGCCTTGAGCAATTGCGGCTGCCACAATCAGCACTACAGCGGCGCCGATGATGAGAATGCGTGTACGAGTTGATTTCATTGGAGCTCCTTTTGAGGTGCTATTGATCTCGTAGGGTCCGGGAGGCAGCCCGAACTTCCTATGCTGATAAGAACACCATTCCAGGAAATATCGGGTAAAGAGTCGGTCAAGCGCGGTAAAGTTTTGTAAAGAAGCTACGAGCTTCGGGCTTCGAGCTAACCCGTTTTTCTCGAAGGTCGAAGCTTGCAGCTCGGAGCCGTTTCAGTAATCACAAATCTTTACTACAAAGAGACGAGCGAAGTGTGATGATTAAAAGAATGGATCACGTCCTGGTGGTGGATGACGACGTCGAATTGTGTGGTCTGGTGCAGGAGTACCTGACCGCCGAAGGGTTCAGCCTGAAGGCTGTCCATGACGGCGAGCGGGGACTGCAACAGGCGTTGACCAGCGAGTATGCGCTCGTGGTGCTCGACGTAATGCTGCCGGGGATCAATGGCTTCGAAGTACTGCGGCGGATTCGCAGCGTGTCGAAGATTCCGGTGCTGCTGTTAACGGCGCGCGGCGAGGACGTGGACCGCATCGTCGGATTGGAAATCGGCGCGGACGATTATCTTCCGAAGCCGTTTAACCCGCGGGAGCTGGTGGCGCGAATCCGCGCCATCCTGCGCCGCACCCAGCCGGTCAGGGCGGCGGACGTGGTACCGGAAGTGCTGAGCGTGGGCGACGTGGAGCTGGATCCGGCGACGCGAAGTGTGCAGCGAGCCGGGCAACCGGTCGATCTTACTTCGGTGGAATTCAATCTGCTGGAAGTTCTGCTGCGCGAGGCGGGGCGAGTGGTGACGCGGGAGCGGTTGGTGAATGCCGTGCTCAGCCGCAAGTTCATGCCGTTTGATCGCAGCATTGACATGCACGTCAGCAAGGTGCGGCGGAAGTTGGGCGACTCCGAAGAGGACGGAGACCACATCAAGACGATTCGCGGAGTGGGTTACATGTTTGCGCGGCCGGCGGCAAAGCCGAAGAAATGAGGCGCTGCTGGCTTCTAGCTACTAGCTATGAGCCAAACCCATTAGGCGCTAAGCGCCAAAAGCTAGGAGCCATACTCAGAAATTATGAAGAGCCTCTTCCTGAAGATCTTCTTGTCACTGTGGGCGGCGCTGGCGCTGTCCATGGTGCTGGCGATTCTGGTGACGATTGCATTGCGTCCGCCACGGCATGAGATGGAGAGCCAGGCTCCACAAATCCTGGCTGAAGCAGTAAATGCGTATCAGAGTGGCGGAGAGCACGGCGCGCACGAATATCTGGAAGAACTTTGGCACACCCAGCACGTACGGGCATTTGTCTTCGATCTGGCGGGCCATGAAGTCAGTGGACGCCATGTGCCGTCCTGGATCGAGGATGTCCGGCAGGGCGGTTCACTGCGCGGCGGTCCGCCACGCCATCGCGGGTGGATCGACAAGTTGCTGCCGCCCCCGCTTGTGCGGCAGGCGCTGACATTGGATGGAAAACGGTACACGATAGTGTTGGAGTTGCCGCCGGGACCGCGCATATTTTTCGGTCCTCATGATATTCCGTTGCTGGGAATCGCGGTAATCTTGTCGGGACTGGTTTGCTATCTGCTCGCGTGGTCGATAACCAGTCCGGTGACGCGCTTGCGGAAGGCGGCGCAGAGCCTGGCGGCGGGCGACTTGAGCGCGCGCACGGGCGCTCCGGTGGGCGGCGGGCGCGATGACCTGACGGAGTTGATGCGCGATTTTGATCGCATGGCGGAACGGATCGAAGGGCTGGTGGACTCGCAATCGCGGCTGCTGAAGGATGTTTCGCACGAACTGCGATCTCCGCTGGCCCGGCTGAGTGTGGCGCTGGGGCTGGCGCGGCAACGGGCCATGAAGGAAGCCGCGCCGCAACTAGCGCCGGAACTTGCGCCGGAACTGGAAAGCGCGCTGAACCGGATCGAACTCGAGGCCGACCGGTTGAATCAACTGATCCAGCGCTTGCTGACCATTTCGCGGCTGGAGTCGGGGACCGACGGCATGTGCAATACGCGTTTGTCACTGCGGGAGTTGATGGAGCAGGTAGCACACGACGCCGAGTACGAAACTCCGGGGAGGGGCTGCCGCGTAACCGCGAAGACCGACGCCGCGGATGAATTTCTGGTCGAAGCCGATCCTGATCTGCTGCGGAGCGCGGTGGAGAACGTGGTGAGGAACGCCACGCGTTATACTGCTGAAGGCACGACGGTGGAGGTGCGACTGGAGCGGCAGCGGGCCGCAAATGGCGAAGAAGAAATTATCGTTCGCGTGCTTGATTCCGGTCCCGGCGTTCCAGACGAAGCGCTGCCCAGGATATTTGAGCCCTTTTATCGGCTGGACGACGCCCGCAACCGGCAGACCGGGGGGGCGGGTCTGGGCCTGTCGATCGCGGACCGGGCCATCAGGCTGCATGGCGGGCAACTTCGCGCATCCAATCGAAAAGAGGGTGGGTTAGAGGTTGAAATCCGGATTCCGGCGGCACCGCCTGTCTAACGGTTTGCTCTTCCCGCTCATTCCTGATACACAAATATATTTCAGCCACAAGCTTCAGTCTCCGTGACGGCTGGCAGGGCACCGCCTGCGAACGGGAAGCGGCGCTGGGAGAACAGATGTCGAAGAAAATAAGCTTGGTCGTTACGCTCGCGGGCATGTGCGCCCTGAGTCTGTTTCTGCTCAACTGTGGCAACTCCTCTTCCCGGCCCTCGGGAGTTTTGTATGTGCTGACTCAGGGGATCAACGGTAACGGTTTTCTCATGGGCAACGACGTGAGTTCCTTTTCCATCGATTTTAATACCGGCGGTCTGTCGCTGATCAATTCGAACTCCAGCACGTGTCCTGCGGGGAATAACACCAACACCAACCCGTGCGGAATTCCGCTAGACATTTTGCTCGACCCTACCGGCGCGACGGCGTTCGTTCTGGACCAGGGCGTGCCGTGTGTGCAACAGGGTGTGCAGTGTGTGTCTTCCTCCGCTAGTCCTGTTCCGCCCGCGATTTACACGTACACGGTGAACTCGGATGGGAGCCTGTCAAACCCCGGCACGCCAGTAACTTGGACCGGGAATGACACTGCGGTGGCCATGACGCGGGATGCCGCAGGACAGTTTTTGTTCGTGATCAATCAGGGCTTGTATCCTCCGCAGGCAAATTGCCCGCTGAGTGGTGCGGGCTGTCCGTCAATCTCGGTATTTACCATGCAGCCCGGTTCAACCAGTCTGACCTTGGCAAGTGGAAGCCCGTTTTACCTAAGCAAACTTCCGACCGCGCTTTCGGCCATTACGTTTACCCCGCCCAGCGGAACGGCACAGGAACTCCTCTTCGTAACCAACAATTTCGACATTTGTACGGCCAGCTGCGTTCCCCCTTCCCCGCACAATGACAATACGGTGAGCGTGTATAGCGTGAGTTCATCGGGTACCCTGACGGAGCAGCCAAATTCGCCGTATGCCGTTGCCGCGGTCGATCCGATCTCGGTGCTCGCAGTCAACACCAACCCGGCAGGTGAGAATACCGGCGGCCTGTTTGTGTATGTGGGCGCTCAAAACCAGAATGCCGGCCAGCTGTACCCGTTCCAGGTGTGCACCGAGGTCAATTTGACGGATTGCCCGCAGGAGGCTGTGACCGATAATCTGATGGTTCCGCTGGCAACGTGTCCCTTACTATCTTGCGCCGTACCGCCAACTCCGGCGGGGTCGGACCCGGTTGGCATGCTGGTAGACCCGACGAACAATTTTCTCTACGTGGTGAGCGAACTCTCGAATCAGGTTTTTGGATTTCGCATCAATACCACGGCGGGCACGTTGACTGCGCTCAGTCCGCCGTACCAGCCGACCGGATCCCAGCCGGTGTCGATGGCGATGCACCCGAGCGTAAACGCGGCCGGTCAGTCTCTCTACAGCTCGAGCGGACAGTTTCTCTACACGTCGAACACTCTGTCGAGTAACATTACGGGCTTTACGCTGAGTACGACGAGCGGATCAATGAGCAGTCCGATCACGGTGGTCGCCCCGGCGGCGCCGAGTGGGATGGCGGCGCACTAGCGCTCAGGTGGGCATGCGGAGGATGAGATAGCCTCCGATAAATCCGAAGACCAGGTCGGGGGACCAGGCAGCGACGGCGGGCGGGAGCTGACTCAAATTGCCCATCGCTTCGAACAAGCCCGAGATCGTCCAATAGACAACGCCGATGCCGATCGCAGTTGCAACCCCTGTCAGCGCGGAGCGTTTGCCGGTGGAAAGCGCAAAGGGAATGGCGAGGACGGCCATCACCAGTGTGATCAGCGGGTAGGCAATTTTCTTTTGCAACTGCACGCGCAGGCGCACCACGTCAAAGCCGCTCTGCTCGAGATCATGAATGTAGCGCCGCAGTTCGTCGTAGTTCATTTCCGAGGATTGTTTGATTTCCTTCTTGAAGTAGGCTGGCGCTTCGGCCAGCTCGGGGTAGGTGGCGGCATCGAACTTGCGGTAATTCTCGATGGCGGAGCCACTCAGGCTGCGCTCCCATCCCTCCTCGTAAACCCACCGGCCCATGGAGTTCGACCAGTGTGCGCGGTCGGCGGAGATGCGGTGCGTGATCTGGAAAGTATGTGGATCGAACTGGAACACGGAGACGCCACCGAAAACATCGCGGTCGGGATCGAAGAATTGATAGTAATAAATGTCAGAGTGTTGGCCGAAGATCCACTTCCGGTCGGGGCGAAGATAGGTTTGCGCGGGTTTGCCCTTGATGCGGTTGCGGAGCGCGTCCTGACGCTTGTTGGTGTATGGGAGATAGAGCTGGTCCGAGAGGAAGAGAACGCCGGCAACCAGCATGGAAGCGATCAGGACCGGGACGACGATGCGGTAAAGACTGATGCCGGTGGCCTTGATCGCCGTGATTTCGTTCGACCGCTGCAACAGGCCGAAAGTGACCAGCACCGCCAGCAGCATGCTGAGAGGGGCAATCGGGTAGTACAGGAAGTACGGCGTTACATTCAGCAGATACTCTCCCACGGTCAGCACCGACACTCCGTTGTGCAGGATATCTCCGAGCAACTCAAACAGAGTGAATACCAACAGCAGCATCACGAAAGTGCCGGCAATCATGGCGAGGTAGAGCATAAAATCGCGCAGCACATAATCGTCGAGGATGGTTGGGAAACGAAGATTGAACAAGCGCCGGCGCATGGGCGGACGGGGGATAATGCGTTCGCGAAGTGCCGGGCGGGACTCACCGTTCACGGGCAGCGCTTGCGCCGGCGGGCCGGGCGTCGAAGATGTGAACCTCGAAGCCTTAAACCATGAAGCTCTGAACCAGGAGCGGAGCGCAGTCAACTCGATCGGTCGGCGTTCCGATTGCCAGAGCAGAAAAACTCCTCCGACGAGAAACACGAAGTCGGCGAGCCAAACGCCGGCGGCAGGTGAGAGGCGTCCCTGCTTCGCGAGGGACACTCCGATCAAAGAAATCGAATAGTAGAGAAAGACCAGCAGAATGGTCAGGACAAATCCGCTGGACTTGCCGCCTTTCTTCGACGAGAGGCCGAGAGGAATGCCGACCAGGGCGAGCACGATGCAGGCGGTCGGCAGCGCCAGGCGGCGATGGTATTCGATCAGAGCCCAGCGGCGGGTGGCGGGGTCGGCGGTTGGCGCATTACGGAGGAGGTCAGCAAATTTGATCTCAGCGAGTGATGTGGGTTCGTGTTCCTGACTGTTTTGCGCCGTGGGGACCTGGATGGGGATGTCGGTGGTCTGGAAGGTGGAGATTTGGTACTGGTCTGGATTCTTGGGATCGGGGGTTTCATGCGTGGAACCATTGATGAGATGCAAGTCCAGAGTCTCGGGCCCCTGGCTGACGAGCAGGCCCTCGCGCGCCAGGCTGATGCGGGGCGCGGCGGGGTCTGTCAAATCGGCGAGGAAAACGCCTTTCCACAGCGCTCCGCCGGACATGGCCTTGACGTCTTGCACGTAAAGAATGATCTTCGGAAATCCCTCGTAAAACACGCGAGGCTGGACTTCGAAAGAAGCCTGCGAAGACTTGAGGTTGTCCTCGAGCCCTCCCAGGGCGGCGAGCGAGCGGGGCGCCAGATAGACGCTGTTACCGAGCGCGAGCAGCCATGCTACCACCGCGAAGATTGAGATCACCCGCAGGAAGTACCACACGCCCAGTCCGCTGGCGCGCATGGCGGTGATTTCGCTGTCTGCGGCCAGACGGCTGAGTCCGATGAGGATGCCGACGAGCACGCCCATGGGAATGGTGTAGGTGAGCGCGACCGGGACGGTGTAGAAAAAGATTTCTGCCACGCTCGGCAGTGGCGCGCTGTTGCGAACCACGAGTTCGAGGATGCGGCCGAGATCGCGGGTGAAAAGAACAAAAGTGAAAACCGCCGCGCCGATCAAGGCGTGGGAGACGACTTCTCCCAGAATGTAGCGGGTGAGGATGCGCATCCGCAAGGTTGGTTGACTCACTGCGAGTCTAGCATGAGAGCGGGAGCGGATGTGTCGGACCGACTATTAAGCGATCACCAGGCGGTCGGCGAAATCCTGAAGAAAGCGAAATTAGAGGAACTGGTAGAGCATGTGGGAGTCTGGAAGCCATAGATCGCGACGACCAAACACTCCGACCATCAATGCTCGGACCATGAACGTCCTCACAAGGCCCGACAAGTATTGCTGCCTGGAGCAACCGCTGAAAGACGAGCTGATCCGCGAAGTGTGTCGTTGCCGCTACTGCGGCGTAGCGGTGATCGGTATCGGAGCATTCTTCGGCGTGCTCAGGTAGCCGGTGATCTTCTTCTTATCCACCGTCCAGACCACGAGTTCATACAGCATGTGATCGCGTCCGGTGTAGAACTGCACCGGCTCGCTCTGGTTCCTGTCTTTTTTCTCGATGGTTTTATCGTCGGCGGTGACGTTCAGCGTGTACTTGCCGCGTTTGGGATCGGTCTTCTTGAGCTGCAAGGCCACGGTCGAGAAGGCCTGCGGCTTGGCTCCCTTCAACAACGTGAACTCGTAGTATTGGCGGTCGCCTCTGTGTTTGAGGGCTTCCAGATCGCTGCGCGTGTTCGCGATCAGGCCGCTCTGCACGCCGAGATCGCCAATGGTGCCCTGCAGTTTCGCGATGGTCGCCTCGAGCGACGCCTTGGTGGCGGCCACGTCGGTCTTCACGCCGCCGACGTCGGTCTTCACGTTTCCTACTTCTCCGGCAACGGCGTTCACATCCTTTTTCTCTTCTGCCGCCTCTGCTGCGATGCGCGCGGCCGCGACTTGTTGCTGATGCTGCAACTCGTCGGCACGCGTCTTCAATTCTTTCTTGGTCATGCCCAACTGTTGGGCCAGGGTCTCAGAATCGGCTTCGGCGGACTGCATGCGCTTGGTCAGATCGCCAATTTGTTTTTGGCTCGCGGTTTGATCTTGCGTGACCTTCTCGAGCTTGCTGTGCTGATCGTAAATAAAAAATGCCGATGCGCCGACGTAGACAACGGCCAGCGCCAGAAGAATCCATTTGACGATGTTGCTCTGCGCCTCGGGGTAGTAGACGGTCGGTTGTTCGCCTTCAGGCATAAGGGGTCTCCGGTTGAATGTGGACTGTAGATTCCATTGTTTGTGAGATACGCGTTGCTGTCAATCGCGTTTTAGGTTCTTGGCGGAATGCAACTTGCACAACTGATCTTTGGGAGGTGAAACCACAAGCTCGCACTTGTGTAGCCGGCCAGCGGTAAAGGCGACGGATTCCTGCTGAATGCTGCTTCGACACTGAGCACCTGCCCGGATTCAGGGTATATACTGAAGCGTTTTCGGCGGTCATTTTAATATGCGCGCCCAACGCGCCAGAAAGGCACCAGGCTATGGCTTCCCCCGCAGTCGATTTTGCCCGCAATAATCAGCCGCGTTTTCTCGACGAGCTGAAGAGCCTTCTCCGCATCCCCAGCATCAGCACGCTCGATGAACATAAAGGCGATGTACAGAAAGCGGCAGAATTTGTGGCCGCTGAGCTGCGCCGCATCGGGATGGACAATGTCGAAATCATCCCCACCCAGGGACATCCCCTGCTCTACGCCGACTGGCTGCACGCGCATGGCAAGCCAACCGTTTTGATGTATGCACATTATGACGTGCAGCCGCCCGATCCGGTGGACGAATGGAAGACGCCGCCGTTTGAGCCGACCGAGCGCAACAACAACATTTACGCACGCGGCGCGGTCGACGACAAAGGCCAGCTCTGGATGGAAGTCAAAGCGCTCGAGTCCCTGATGCAGGCGCATGGGGGCAAGCTGCCGATCAACGTCAAGATCATTTTTGAAGGCGAAGAAGAAGTGGGCGGCGAATCGATTGCCGAGTACGTCCGCAAACAGAAGGCGAAGTTGAAAGCGGATTTCGCGCTGGTCTGCGATACGGAACTGTTCGCGCCCGGCCTTCCCACTCTTTGCGTTGGTCTGCGCGGCCTGGTGTACACGGAGATTGAAGCGTTCGGCGCAAAGACCGACCTGCACTCCGGCATCTATGGCGGCGCGGCGCCGAATCCGTTTTTTGCGCTGATTGAGATCATCAACAAGCTGAAAGATGCGAAGGGCAAGATACTGATCCCGGGCTTTTACAAGAACGTCAAAGCGCCCAGCAAAGATGAGCTAAAGGCCTGGAAGCGGCTGCCTTTCAATGAAGAGCATTATCGCAAAACCGAAGTTGGCTCCAAGGTGCTGACCGGCGAGCCGGGATATTCGGTGCTCTACCGGACGTGGGCCCGCCCGACACTCGAAGTGCATGGCATGCCGGGTGGGTTTGTGGCTCCGGGGGCGAAGACGGTGATTCCAGCAAAGGCGTCGGCAAAAGTTTCCATGCGCCTTGTGCCCAACCAGGATCCGGATGACATCCTCAAGCGCTATACGGCGTTCGTCAAGAAACTCACACCCAAGGGGATTGAGACGAAAATCAAAGTCTGGAGCAAAGGGCCGGCATGCGTGGTTGGCACCGACAACCGTTTTATCAAAGCGGCGACCGAGGCGCTGCATGACACGTTCAAGAAAGAGACCGTGTTTATTCGCTCCGGCGGCTCGATTCCGATCGTGACCGACTTCCAGGACGTGCTGAAGATTCCATCAGTCATGATGGGCTTTGGGCTTCCCGACGACAACCTGCATGCTCCGAACGAGAAGTTCCACATTCCAAATTTCTATCACGGGGTTGAAACGATCTGTCTGTTCTTTGAGAAGCTGGGGTAATGCGGATTGCGGACACAACCTTAGCGCGGATTCGGGAGGTCGTCGAACTCTGTTTGGAGTGACTAGCTTTCCCTGTAGTGCCCCTGGACTCCGCCCGGTAATCCCCAATCCCGCGCCTTCAGGTAAACTATAAAGTTGAGGTCAATTGCATGCGTACACGGATTGTCGCGTCGGCGGTGCTGTTTTTGCTGGTCACGATTGCGTCGGCGCCCTGGCTCCAATCCGAAGCCGATCAGGGAGTTCCGCATTTCAACGCCGCTCCTCCGGCCGCGGGCACCGAGCTTCCGCCGATTCTGACCAAGGATCAGCTTTGGGGCGAGAACGCGCAGTTTCCGTATCAGACGCATGCTTATGAACTGGCGGCCAAGATTCCGAAAGTGATTTACCAGCAGCCGTGTTACTGCTACTGCGACCGCGGTATGGGACACAACAGCCTGCACAGTTGCTTTTCCGGCACGCACGGCGCGCAATGCGGAACCTGCCTCAAAGAGCTTTACTACACTTACACCATGTCCAAGCAGGGCAAGACGGCGCGGCAGATTCGCGCAGGAATTATCAAGGGCGACTGGAAGCTGGTCGATCTGGCGACAGCGGCCAGCATGAATTGAGAGCGCGCTGGCAGTTTCAAGCTTTTCGATTTCAATTCTGAACCAAATTTCGAACTGAAGGCGGTTTGATGGTACTGAAGGTAACCTCCAAGAAACAAGTGACCGAAGATCCACGACACACACAGGCGGTGCAGAGCTACGAGTCGGGGCTTCGCGCGTTGCAGGAGCACAAGTTCGAGAAGGCCAAAGGCCACCTGCAGAAAGTACTGAGTGGGCCGAACAAGTCCCTGGTCGACCGGGCCCAGGTACATATCCTCACCTGCGACAAGCACCTGGAAATACTCGCGTTGCAGTTCAAAACAGCGGAAGAGCATTACGACTACGCCGTGTCGCTGATCAACACAGGGGACTACGTGACGGCGCGCGAACACCTCGACAAGCTCTTGAAGCAGAATCCGAAGTCGGAATACGTTCTGTACGGTCTAGCCGCGTTGCATTGCCTGACCGGTCACGTCGAAGAATCGCTCAGGGCGCTCGGCGAGGCGATTCAGGCGAAACCCGCGCTGCGCTTCCAGGCGCGAAACGACACCGACTTCCAGAATCTGGCGGAAGATCCGCGCTTCACCGAACTGCTGTATCCGGATCCGGGCGCTGAAGAATCTGAGCCGCGGGAAGAAGAAGCGAGCGCGTACTAACTGTCCGCACTTAGCTGCAACTGAGGCTGTATGCTTCCCCACTTGCGCACGACCTCATCCGACTCCGGCAAGGCTGGCGCCGAACTGCGCGTGGTCGCGATCGGCGGCGGCACCGGCCTCTCCACGCTGCTGAAGGGGCTGAAGCGTTACGTCATGACGCCGGCGCTGGCCCCCTCCGGTCAGCCCACCATTCGCGAATTGTGTGGCGTGGTGACGGTGAGCGATGATGGCGGATCGAGCGGCCGTCTGCGCAAAGAGTTCAATATGCTTCCGCCGGGCGATGTACGCAATTGCATCGTCGCCCTCTCCGAAGATGAAGCCCTGCTCTCGAGGCTGTTCCAGCACCGCTTTCAGAAGGGATCTGGACTGGAAGGCCACAGCTTCGGAAATCTTTTTCTGGCGGCATTGACTTCGATCACCGGGGACTTTGCGGAAGCGGTGCGGCTTTCTTCGGAAATTCTGCTCACGCGCGGCCATATCTATCCGGCGACCATGTCGAGCGTGGAACTGGAAGCGTTACTCGAAGACAGAACGCGGGTGCGCGGCGAGACGCGGATCACGGCGAGCAAGGGCAAGATTCGGGAACTCTTCCTGGTGCCTCCTGACGTTGAGCCACTTCCCCAGACGCTGGAGGCGATCGCCAGCGCCGACCTGATCACCATCGGCCCCGGTTCGCTCTTCACCAGCCTGATTCCCAACCTGCTGGTGAGGGGAATCCCCGAGGCGATTCTGGAATCTCCTGCGATCAAGGTCTTCGTTTGCAACTTGATGACACAGGCGAATGAAAGTCTTAGTTTAACAGCGGCGGATCACATCCGCGCACTCAACGGCCACGCTGGCGTCCGATTGTTTGACTACGCCCTGATCAATCGTAAGATGGCATCGCCAGAGATGAAGGCCAAATACGCTCTTGAGGGAGCTTCGCATGTCGTGGTGGATCTGGAAGCGATCGAGGCGCTGGGCGTGTGCCCGGTGCTCGGAGAGTATCTGGAAGAGGGCGCGGTGGCCCGGCACGCCACCGACCGCGTCGCGCACGATCTGATGGCGCTGATGGCGCAAGCCCCGGATCGGCAGCCGATTCGCAGTTGAAGAAATCTGGCTTCGTATCAGGGCATCGCTTTAGCGATGCCGGCAGTTTTCGCACAATAATGCGCCCCTTTAGGGGCTGGGCGTCGACATATCAGCAGTCTGAGAGCGGCAAGCCGCGTCTCTACAATTGAGTTCGCTGTATATTGTCTGAGCATGGCAAAACCGTTAAAGACCAAGCCGAAATCTTCCCGCTCAAGTCCGCAGCGCCCGCGTATCGCTATCGCGATCATGGCGGCCGGAAAGGGCACGCGGCTCAAATCGAAACACCCCAAGGTTCTGCATGAAGTCGGCGGCAAGCCGATCTTGGCCCATGTGATCGCGACAGCGAAAAAGGTCGTGCCCGCGCGCGACATCTTCGTGATCATCGGCCATGAGGCGGAGCGCGTGCGTGAGGCGGTTGCCGGAACGGGTGTGAACTTCGTGCTGCAAGCCGAACAACGTGGCACCGGACACGCCATCATGGTGGCGCGCGAAGCGCTCGTGGGTTATGACCAGGTCATTGTGCTTTCCGGCGACGCTCCGCTGATTACCGCCGAAACCATCAGGAAGCTAAGCGACTTCCACACCCTTCAGAAAGCGGCCATGACCGTGCTCAGCGCCGATCTCGACGATCCTTTTGGATATGGGCGAGTGATTTGCCAAGGCGCCGGGGGACGAGCAGAGGGACGAGTCGAAGTGCAGGCAATTGTGGAAGAAAAGTCAGCAACCCCGCAGCAGAAGAAAATCCGCGAGATCAACTCCGGCTTCTATGCCTTCGATGCAGCCGCCTTGTACCAGCATATTGGCCGTCTTTCAACCGCGAACCCGCACGGCGAATACTACCTCACCGATATGGCGGGAGTGTTTCACCGGGCGCGCCAGAAGGTAGTCGCGATCAAGACGTCGGATGCCGGCGAAGTGCTGGGCAGCAACACGCGAGCGGAGACGATTGTTCTGGATGCGCGGCTGCGGCTGGCGAAGTGCCGCGAACTGCTGGAACAAGGCGTGACGATTTTCTATCCGCACACCTGCGTGATTGACAGCGACGTGGAAGTTGGCGCCGACACCGTGATTGAGCCCTTCGTTCAGTTGCTGGGCTACACAAAGATAGGCGCCGATTGCCGCATCCGCTCCTACAGTGTGATCACGAATTCACTCATTGGCGAGCGGGTCACGGTGAAGCCGGGGACGATCATGGAAGACTCGCGCGTGGGCGCGGGAGCTGTGCTTGGACCGTACTCTCATCTGCGCCCTGGAAGTGACGTGGGCGAAGGCGCGCACGTAGGGAACTTCGTTGAGACCAAGAAAATCAAGATGGGCAAGGGTTCGAAGGCGAATCACCTCAGCTATCTGGGCGACGCGGAAATCGGAGAAGACGTCAACATAGGCGCGGGTACCATCACCTGCAACTACGACGGCGTGAACAAGCACCAGACGGTCATCGAAGATGGCGCGTTCATCGGCAGCGACTCGACGCTGGTGGCGCCGGTAAAGATTGGACGTGGCGCCTACGTCGCGGCCGCAAGCTGCATCACGGAAGATGTTCCGGCGGATGCGCTGGCGCTCGGGCGTGCGCGACAAAGCGTGAAAGAAGGCTGGGCACGCGAAAAGCGCGAAGCGCAGAAGGAAAAGCCTCGTTAGTGGAGAGCCGGGCGTCCCCGCCGGCCGTTAAAATTTCGGCCCGGCTGGACGGGCGAGACGCCCATCCCTCCACTTCGAATTGGCATACACTAGAGCCGAAGCGAAACCATGACGCCGAAAACTACAACTCAGGAACTATCCCCGGTCCGCTACGACGTTTCCCTGCTGACCGCCGAAGATTTTTATTTATTCAACGAAGGCACCCACTATCGCATTTACGAGAAGATGGGCGCGCACCCTGTCGAATCCAATGGAACCAAGGGCACCCTCTTCAGCGTCTGGGCTCCCAATGCCCGCGAGGTGTCTGTGGTCGGAGACTTCAATGGATGGAACCCGCAATCCCATCCGCTCCAGGCTCGCGGCACCTCGGGAATCTGGGAAGGCTTCATCCCCGGAGTCGACAAAGGCACGTTGTACAAGTTCCACATCCACTCTACCCAACTCGGTTACCAGATTGAAAAGACCGATCCGGTGGGACTTTTCGCTGAGCAACCGCCACACACGGCTTCCATAGTCTGGGATCTCGACTACACCTGGAGCGACGCGGCCTTCCTTAAAAAGCGCGCCGCCGCCAACTCGCTGCACGCGCCCATATCGATCTACGAGGTTCATCTCGGCTCCTGGATGCGCGTCCCTGAAGATGACAATCGTTCGCTCACCTATCGCGAGATCGCGCCCCGCCTCGCCGACCACGTCAATAAGCTGGGATTCACCCACGTCGAACTCCTCCCGATCATGGAGCATCCCTTCTATGGTTCCTGGGGATATCAGACCACGGGCTACTTCTCTCCGACGTCGCGTTACGGCACGCCGCAGGATTTCATGTACTTCGTGGATTACCTGCACCAGCACGGCATCGCGGTGATTCTCGACTGGGTCCCGTCCCACTTTCCTTCCGACGGCCACGGCCTCGCCTTCTTCGACGGCACCCACCTGTTCGAGCACTCCGACTCGCGCCAGGGCTTCCATCCCGATTGGAAGACATTCATCTTCAACTACGGCCGCAGCGAAGTGCGCAGCTTCCTGATGTCAAGCGCCATGTTCTGGCTGGACAAATATCATGCCGACGGCCTGCGCGTGGACGCCGTCGCTTCCATGCTCTATCTCGACTACTCGCGCAAGGAGGGCGAATGGATTCCCAACAAATACGGAGGACGCGAGAACCTCGAAGCCATCGACTTCCTGCGCCAATTCAACCATGAAGCCTACAAAGAGCACCCTGACATTCAAACCTACGCCGAAGAGTCCACCTCCTACGCCATGGTTTCGCGGCCAACCCATCTCGGCGGTCTGGGCTTCGGCTTGAAGTGGGATATGGGCTGGATGCACGACACGCTCCAATACTTCAGCCAGGACCCGATCCATCGCCAGTATCACCACAACAAATTAACCTTTCGCATGCTCTATTCGTTCCACGAGAATTTCGTCCTGCCCCTGAGCCACGACGAGGTCGTGCACGGAAAAGGTTCCCTGATCGGCAAGATGCCCGGCGACGAGTGGCAAAGATTTGCCAATCTGCGTTTGCTCTTTGCCTACATGTTCGCCCAGCCCGGCAAAAAACTGATCTTTATGGGCTGCGAGTTCGGCCAGGTTAGCGAGTGGTCGCACGATCGCAGCCTCGATTGGGACGTGCTGGTATATCCAGTGCATCGCGGCCTTATGAACTGGGTCGAGCAACTCAACCGCCTCTATCGCGCCGAATCTTCGCTGCACTGGTTCGATAACGATCCCAAGGGTTTTGAATGGGTGGACTGCAACGACGCGCCGATGAGCGTCATCTCGCTGCTGCGCAAAGGCAAGGCCGGCGAGAATCCCATACTCATCGCCTGCAATTTCACGCCCGTGCCCAGGCTGGGATACATGGTGGGCGTGCCGACCGGCGGTTACTGGAAAGAACTTCTTAACAGCGACGCTCTCGAATACGGCGGCAGTGGGATGGGTAACATGGGAGGCGCTGAGGCCCTCCCGCAAAGCGCGCATGGACGGCCGTATTCGTTGCGCTTGACATTGCCGCCGCTGAGCGCGCTGTTCTTGAAGAGGAGCTAGGCCCGATCACCCGATCACCCGACGCAGTTACGGATGCGTCATCTTCTCCGGCTTGACCAGCTGATCAAATTCCTCACCCGTGAGATATCCCAGCTTCAACGCCGCCTCGCGCAGGCTGCTGTGCTCGACGTGCGCCGCGTGCGCAATCTGCGCCGCCTTGTCGTATCCCACTTTCGGAGCCAGCGCCGTTACCAGCATGAGCGAATTCTTCACGTACCAGCCCACTTTGGCGCGATCGACTTCAATGCCCTTGAGCATGTACTCCACGTAGCCGTGGCAGGCGTCGGTGACGAGCGTGACCGAGTGCAGGAAGTTGTAGATGATCACCGGCTTGAACACGTTGAGCTCAAAGTTGCCCTGCGATCCGCCGAATCCCACCGCGGCCGTCGCCCCGTGAACCTGCACGCAGACCATCGTCATCGCCTCGCATTGCGTAGGATTCACCTTGCCCGGCATGATCGACGATCCCGGCTCATTCTCCGGGATCGACAGCTCGCCGAGGCCGCATCGCGGACCGGAAGCCAGCCAGCGAATATCGTTTGAGATCTTCATCAGCGAAGCGGCCAGAGTTTCCATAGCGCCCTGAGCAAACACGATCTCATCGTGGGCGGAAAGTGCGGCGAACTTGTTAGGATGCGAGCGGAAGGGAAGTCCCGTCAGTTCGGCGACTTTCTTGGCGGCGCGCTCGGCAAATTCCGGATGCGTGTTCAGCCCCGTGCCCACCGCGGTCCCGCCGATCGCCAGATCGTAAAGCCCGTCCAGCGCCTGTTCCAGCCGCTTGATGTCGCGATCGAGCAAACTGGCCCAGCCGCCAAATTCCTGTCCAATGGTCAACGGAACAGCATCTTGTAAATGAGTGCGCCCAATCTTCACCACGCCGTCAAATTCCTTAGCCTTGGCCGCGATCGCATCGCGCACGTTCCTGATCGCCGGAATCAGCGCATTCTTCACCCGGTCCGCCGCCGCGATATGCATCGCCGCCGGAAACGTGTCGTTCGACGACTGCGACATGTTGACGTCATCGTTCGGATGCACCGGCTTCTTCGATCCCATCATTTCTCGTCCACGCGGGCCGCCCGCAATTTCAATGGCGCGATTCGAGATGACCTCATTTACGTTCATGTTGGTCTGCGTGCCGCTGCCGGTCTGCCAAATGCGCAGCGGGAACTGGTCATCGAGCTTCCCGGCAATCACTTCGTCGGCGGCCTGCACGATGAGCTTCGCTTTGTCGGACGGCAGCTTGCCCAGATCCTGATTCACCAGCGCGCAGGCCTTCTTGAGCGTGCCGAAGGCGTGAATCAGCTCCGGAGGCATGGTGTCGCGCCCAATATTGAAATGCAGCAGCGAGCGCTGCGTTTGCGCTCCCCAGTAAACATTCGCCGGGACTTCGATCTTGCCCATGCTGTCGGATTCGGTGCGGAACTTCATTTGCGCCGGGACTTCGGTAAGAGTGGCCATGATGATCTCCTGTGCGTCGGGCGCTGGATTCGAGAGGGAAAAGTGAAGCGCGTCGACGGATATAAGGAACCGATCATTATACGGCGCGAATTTCGCACAGGGACGAGGACCGCGCTTCCGCTTTACGTTTTACAGCTTTTTTTATTTTGACTCGTTTTATTTTGGCTTGCGCTGTTGAAGAGGATATTTACTGGTTTGTTACCCCCCCCCATTTGGGCTAAAATATTCAAAAATAAGGACTTACTCGCAAAATATTCTGGAATAAGGACTTAGCGGCGAAATGCTGGAGCTGACAAAGGGGCTCTGGAGGACATTGACGACTCCTGAGAGGGACACGCGTCACAAATTTTTTATATCACGGCCCTTTAGAATCATATATTTGGCGGGAAATTCCTTTCAAATCTTTGAGTTTAAAGGAGTTATATGTAAAATATTCCGGAATAAGGAGTTAGCTGGTTTGGCTTCCTCGCAGGATTTTCGGCGCGAGGGGCTTGACAGCCGACTGCCTCAACTTCGTGTTGTCAAAGAGCGCCGATTAGTGGGGCTGGGGCAGCTTCGAGGAGCGTCTTGGTGACGGGCACACCTCGGGCCTGACACACAGGTCGATCTCCATTGTCGCCGACGGGCAGTTGGAAGTCTGTGATGGCGCACACAGGCTGGATGTGATGAAAAATCGGGGGTCGACAAACAGTTCACCGAGTCGGTAAACGCACGCAGCCCTTCTTAGACCACATTCCCCTGAACGTTGGAGACACCCCCTGGGGTCCTGCGCGACAAGATTGTCCTTGACCTATGATACTACCAGCGATATCATTGTTTAAACCATGGAGGGCGCGATGGCTTTCGACCGGCAGGGGCGAGGTAGGCATGGCAACTATCGAGAAGATCAGGACAGAGATAGCACTGATAGCACAACGGCGCAAGAATACAACAGCTTCTGAGATTGAGAGGGTTGTCACGCAAATAGGAGAGCACGGACACGCCGTGAGATCGAGGAAGACCACGCACGGGGTGCTTTATGTCGTCGGGTCAGCTCGGTTTAGCGTTTGCGCGCATAAATCTGGAAGCAAGCAGTTGAAGCCATGTTACGTAGACAGCTTCTTAGCGGCAATGATAGAGATTGGAATGTATGAAGAATGAGGGTATGAAGGATGCAGGGTACTACCGTGGTTTGCGCTACGGCATAGCTTTGCGAAAGGACGAAGAGAACGATTGGATTGCTCGGGTAGAGGAGCTTCCGGGCTGCGTCGCGCACGGCGAGAGTGTGGCTGAAGCGCTAGAACATCTTGAGGAGATAAAGACCGCTTGGATAGATGACGCAATCGAATCCGGGGAGACCGTTCCCGAGCCTAGGCCGCAGGAGGATTTGCCCAGCGGCAAGTGGCTGCAGCGTGTGCCTAGGTCTCTTCACAAGGGCCTCGCAGAAATCGCCGCGAAGGAAGGTGTCAGCCTGAACCAGCTGGTCACAACGGTGCTCGCGGAGGCCGTAGGCAGATATCAGACAGGCAGAGGGGTTGTCGTGGTTGACGATGTGTCCGAGCTGGGGGGCTGGAGCACGCCTAGAGCCGACTGGTCTCACTACCAAGGGGCGCGGGACATGGGCGTGTGGCAAATTAATCCTCAAAAGCCAGTCGAGTTCATATTCGACGCGCTGGCCTCAAAGATGTGTGCTATACCCGACCAGCTTGACGAACCTCAATTTAGGGTGATCGAACGTGTCAGCAAAAAAGAGCTCTCCTACAAGTCGTGACCAGAACTATGCTTCATTCCTAAAGGGAATAAGACTCTTGGGTTTTGGCATGCTGGAATCACATACAAGACAAGATCGTGCGGCGTACGTAGAACTTCAGGATAAGAACAGACTCACTCGGAGAATTTCGACTGAATACCACACGATGGAAATAGAAAAGGATTTCTTTAATGCCTCCGCGAAGTTCAGGCTAAGTATGGAGGATAAAAGGGGATCCGCTTCGCCTGCGGTTGTTGTGGAGTGCACCTACGTAGCGCACCTCCATTGCGTCGGCTGCCAGATAACGAGGGAACTTGCCGAACGATTCACCGAATCCGAGCTTCGGCTCGTTGTGTGGCCGTATTTTAGGCAGTTCGTGAATGACGCGACCTCACGGATGGCAATCCGGCCGGTTGTGATTCCTTTTTCCGCGGCCTCGGAACACGAAGGCTGATAGAGGGCGGATGGCCCACTCTAAATTTCGCGCTCTTTGCGAAATTTAGAGTGGGGATTTTGCGGCGGAGGGGGAGTCGGAATAGACGACACGAGAACATGAAAGAGCGGCAGGAAGACTCCGTCACAGTAGAACTGACCCACTCAAGCCAAAACCGGGCTTGAATGAGCCGCCCGTCGTTTCTCGAGAACGAAAGCGATAGAAAAAGTCTTACCGATGAGCCGGGTGCCCCACTCATCGCGCACTTTGCGATGAGCGGGCTTTGCGCATAGAGTGAACAGTCAGCCGCCACCGCCGCGCGGCCCTTGCCCACACATTCGCAAGAGACGCGAATGTGTGGGGCACCCGGCGGAGCCTATGGTCATCAAGGTCTGCATTATTTTTGTGTCGGAGATCCTCTTTTTCTCGGCCCTTCTCTTTGGCGCTGCGGGGACCATCCGCTGGCCTGCTGCGTGGGCCTATCTCATTCTGTTTATCACCGGAGCTTTCTGGCTCACGCTTCGTCTGGCGCGGCGCGATCCCGCGCTTCTGGCCGAGCGCCTCAAATCGCCAGTGCAAAAAGGCCAGCCCTTCTGGGACAAATTCTTTATCCTGCTTATGACGGTTGCCTGGTGCGCCTGGCTCGTCCTGATGGGACTGGATGCTGTCCGCTTCCGCTGGTCGGTCATGCCGGTCTGGCTGCAATGCGTGGGCGCGGCCATGATCGTCTTGTCGTTCTGGATGATCGGCCGCGCTTTTCGTGAAAACCCTTTCCTCACCGCGGTCGTGCGCATCCAAACCGAGCGCGGACAGAGAGTGGTTTCCACCGGACCCTACGCCACGGTCCGCCATCCGCTCTACGCCTCGATGCTGATCTACCTGCCGGCGACCGCGTTAATGCTTGGCTCCTGGAAAGGCCTGGCGGCTTCGGTGGTTTTCTTAGGCGCCCTCGTTTTTCGGACGGCGATGGAAGACCGCGAACTCCAACGCGGTCTCGCCGGCTACACGGAGTACGCCGCCCGCGTTCGCTACCGGCTGATACCGTTTATCTGGTGAGGGGGTGGGCTACCCGTCGGTAACTAAGCGAGCTTTGGGCGATCAGATCGACTTCACCGGAATTGCCATCACATCCTCCACCAGCCCGACTTCCTTCTGCACAAACGGCTCAGCATAGGTGACGCCGCCGAGCATGCCGTAATAGCGGGCCATGGATTCAATCCGCGCCCGTATCTCTTTGTGCGCCGGGAAGATTCCGCTGCCGGCCTGCTGGTCGGTGAATTGAGACTTGTAGGCCATCAGCGCTCGGAAGCGGGTTTCAAACTGGTCGGTGATGTCGACGACAAACATAGGACGCACGTCGCGATAGAGGCTGGCGTAGATGATTTTGAAAGGACGATGAGCGGAACCCTCCAGCGGCAACTTGGCGAGTCCCGATAGAAACGCCGCTTCGTAGCCGAGAATCGACGCCGTGTAGTGATCCGGATGGCGCCCCTCCCAGTAGGGAAGAATCAGCACGCGCGGCCGCTGCTCGCGAAGTACACGGACGACCTTCAGGCGATTCTCCCAGGTATTTTCGACCCGGCCGTCGGGAATATCGAGCGCGTGGCGCCAGGCGACTTTCAGGATGCGCGCCGCCTCGGCCGCTTCGCGGGCGCGGTCTTCCATGTTGCCGCGTGTTCCCATTTCACCTTGGGTGAGATCGAGGATGCCGGTGCGGTATCCGCGTTCGGCCATCATGAGCAGAGTGCCGCCGCAGGTTTGTTCCACGTCGTCGCGATGCGCGGCCAGGGCGAGAATGTCTAGAGGCATAGAGGCGTCGTTGGTCGTCAGTCGTTGGTCGTTCGCGCGTTGTCGCCTATTTCGGCTCCCATGCAAATCTTTTGAATTCTAGAAGCCCAACGACTAGCGACCATCGACTAACGACTGTTTCTACGCTGCAGGCTTCGTCGTGCGCCGATTCGCTAGCGCGAAGGCTAAGCCGAACATGAATAGCGCAAACAGCACTAGCGTCAAAATGGACGCGGTCAGCGAAAATGCGCTAGGGGCTTCGAGATACATCAGCGTGCGCAACGCCTCGACGCCGTAGGTCAGCGGATTGGCGTACATGAGCCAGCGAATCCATCCCGATGCTCCGGAAAGAGGGAAGAGCGCTCCCGAAAGCAGCCACAGCGGAATCAGAAATAAATTGATGATGGCGTGAAAGGCCTGCGTCGAATCCATGGGCCAGGCGATGGCGAAGCCGAGCGCGGTCAGGGCGAACGAGATCAGAAACACGGTGAGGACGATGAGCCCGAATGAAGCGAGTGTAAAGTGCACGCCGACGAGCGGCGCGAAGACCAGAAAAATCAATCCCTGAGCAGCGGCGAGCGTGGTGCCGCCCAAAACTTTTCCCAGAACAATCGCCGCGCGCGGCACGGGCGCTACCAGCACCGAAAGCAGGAAACCTTCATTTCGGTCTTCGATCACCGACATCATGGTGAAAATCGCGGTGAAGAGCACGATCATCACCAGCGTGCCGGGATAGAAATAATTGAGATAGTGCTGCTGCCCGGCGGCCTGTCCGGAACGAAACGAGGTTCCGAAACCGGATCCGATGACGATCCAGAACAAAAGCGGAGAAGCGATGACGCCGACCACGCGCGCGCGCTGACGATAGAAGCGTACGATTTCGCGCCACCAGAGCGTGAAGGCGGGCAGCAGGACTCCGGCAGATGCGGGAGCGGTTGTGGGGAAGGTTGCGGTTTGCGTTGACATTCTTTTTAGTTTAGCAGCGTTGGTGGTTCAGTTTTTCTTGGCTTTCTTCTTCCCGGTTTCTGGGGCTGGTTCGGCGTCTTCGCTCCAGAAGCGGTGGCCGGTGCGATGGATGAAGACGTCTTCGAGAGTCGGCTTGCTTACGCTTAGCGACTGGATCTCTCCGGGAAAAGCTTCGACTACGTCGGGAACGAAGCGGTGTCCATTTTCAATTTCCAGGCGAACCTGGTTGTCCATGACGGTGGCATCGACTTGAAACTTGTGGCGAATGCGGTCGGCCAGGGCCTGCGGGTCGCGCGCTTCGAGCAGAATTACGTCGCCTCCGATCTCGCGGGTTAGGGCCTCGGGCGTGCCGAGCGCTACCAGGTTGCCTTCATTCAGGATGGCGAGGCGATCGCAGCGTTCGGCTTCTTCCATGAGGTGGGTGGTGACGATGACGGAGACGCGCTCCTGATCGCGGAGGATCTGGAGATATTGCCAAAGGTCGCGCCGGGCGCCGGGATCGAGGCCGGTGGTGGGCTCGTCGAGGAGCAGAACCTCGGGATGGTGGAGCAGGCCTTTGGCTAGCTCGATGCGGCGCCGCATTCCTCCGGAAAAAGTTTCCACGCGATCAGCGGAGCGGTCGAGCAAT
Organism: Terriglobales bacterium; assembly: GCA_050012595.1. Classification (GTDB taxonomy): domain Bacteria; phylum Acidobacteriota; class Terriglobia; order Terriglobales; family Acidobacteriaceae; genus Acidiflorens. Next base: position 274,702 of record JBEKGW010000002.1, on the reverse strand, counting down.
CCGACGCGGGTGAGCATCTCGGTGATTCTGGTTTTGAGTTCGGGGCCGCGCAGACCGTAGAGGTGCCCCTGATGCCAGAGGTTTTCGTAGGCGGTGAGTTTGAGGTCGACGCTCTGAGCCTGGAAGACGACCCCGATGTGGCGGCGTAAGGCTCCGGGCTGGCGAACGGCGTCGAAGCCGGCGATGGTGGCGCTGCCGGAAGTCGGGACCATGAGGGTGGAAAGAATGCGGAACAGAGTGGTCTTACCGCTGCCGTTCGGTCCGAGGAGGCCGAAGAGTTCGGCAGGGCGAACGTCGAAGGAAACGCCGTTGAGCGCGGTGCGATCCTGGTAACGATGGACGAGGTCGCGAACGGTAATGATGGGCCGGCCGGCAGATTCGGCAGGCTGGGCGAGGGGAGCGAAGTCGATGGCCGTTGAGTTCGGGGTCACAAGGTATTCTACGACGGGAACGGGGGATTATCATCCGGGGGCGAAACGGCAAGCCTCGCTGCAGACCGGCTCAGCGGCTCAGGCCATGCCGCGATACAAATCCTGCCGAGCTTCGCTCGGCCTGGACAGCCGGGGGCGGCTGTCCCTACGCGATTATGCGGCGACGGGCCTTTGATTCTGGCCGGGGACGCGCTCTTCGAAAGCTACGGGGACGTGGCGCCAGACCTGGATAGCTAGAACGACGGTGGTGGCGAGAAGCAAGGCTCCGACAGCGACGTGGACTACGGTCGAGATCACCATGGGCAGCTCGGGTTGCGCGGCATCTCTTCCCCACATAACGCGGGTGATGAAGGCAAGAAAGCCGAGGCAGAGTTGCGCGACCATCAGGCCGAGCATGGCGATTGCCGGACGGCGGACGGCGTCCACTTGCGGGTAGACGGAGATGGCGCGAACGGCAGTCCATGAGAGGACGATGGCGACGACGCCCGCGTTAATGACGTGCGGCCACCAACTCAAGCCATGGTGGCGGAACATGGCGCCGAGGATCAGTTGCACATAGAGCACAAAAATCGAGAGCACGGTCAGAGTGAAAAGAGCGGGGCGGCGCTGGTCGAGTTCGATGCGCGGTTGCTCTTCGACCCAGCGGCGGCCGGTGAAGACGGCGATGGAGACGGCGATGCAGAAAAAGGTCTGGGCGACGGCGGCGTGGGCGCTGGAGATGGGTGCGGGCAGAAAAAATAAGACCGTCAGTCCGCCGAGGATGCCTTGCACGATCACGGTCGCGAGCGCCCCGAGGCCCAGAAGGCGCAACCAGCGGCGCTTTTCGACTCGCCAGGTCCAGACCGCCAGGATGATGGTGAGCAGCCCTATGAATTCCGCCACCATGCGATGACCATGTTCGTATTTAATGCCGCCAACCATTTGCGGCATTTTATAGAAGGAACCGAAGGTGGTCGGCCAGTCGGGAACGGATAAGCCGGCGTCATTGCTGGTGACGAGCGCTCCGGCGACGATAAGGACGAGGGTGGCGCAGGCGGTGAAGAGGGCGAAGCGGTGCAGTCCGCGATGGTACGGAATTTCGATGCTCTTCAGATCAGTCCCCAAGGATAACCTCCGGTGAATCGGCGCGAGCAACGGCGCCCGGCGCGATTCCCGAAACGCAATAGTCTACCACCGCGGCGAGCCGTGTCTCTACTTTTGCGCCGGCGTCTGCGGTTGTAGATCCGCCGCGATGGCACTCTGCGTTTCCATTGCCTGGATAATCGCGTCGGCGAATTGCGAGGTGCTGGCGTTGCCGCCCACGTCCCGGGTAAGTTTGCTGCGGTCGCGGTAGACCTCGTCGATGGCGTTGCGGATCTTCCAAGCGGCGTCGGGCTCGCCGAGATGGCGCAGCATGAGCAGGGCCGATCGCAACACGGCCGTGGGATTGGCGATATTTTTTCCGGCGATGTCGGGTGCGGAACCATGTACGGCTTCAAAGATGGCGCACTCGTGGCCGAAATTCGCGCCGGGAACCAGGCCGAGGCCGCCGACCAGTCCCGCGCACAGATCGGAAATAATGTCGCCGTAGAGATTCTCCAGCAGGAGCATGTCGTACTGGTAGGGGTTCATCACCAGTTGCATGCAGGTGTTGTCGACAATGTGCTCGCCGTAAAAAATCTCGGGATACTCTTTCGAGACGGTGCGCGAGCAGCGCAGAAATAATCCATCGGACAACTTCATGATGTTGGCTTTGTGGATGGAATGAATTTTCTTGCGCTTGTTTTTGCGGGCATACTCGAAGGCGAAACGCGAGATGCGGGTGGAAGCCTTCTCGGTGATGATCTTCAGGCTCTCGACCACTCCGGGGACAACTTCGTGTTCGATGCCGGAGTAAAGTCCTTCGGTGTTTTCGCGGACAACGATCAGGTCGACGCCCGGGTAGCGGGTGGGAATGTGCGGGAGGTTGCGGATGGGGCGGAAGTTGGCGAAAAGTTCGAAGCGCCTGCGCAGTTCGACGTTGATGCTGGAGAAGCCGCCGCCGATGGGCGTGGTTACAGGGCCTTTCAGGCCCACCCGGGTACGCTCGATGGATTCGCTGAGTTCCTTGGGAATGTATTCGTGGTACTTCTCAAAAGCTTCGGCGCCAGCTGCGAAGCTTTCCCATTCGAACTTGACGCCGGTGGCTTCGACCATGCGAACCGTGGCCTGGATGACTTCGGGGCCGATGCCGTCGCCGGGGATGAGGGTTACTTTGTGGGACATAGTACAAGCCAATTCGAAGTCTTGTGTGCGCTGCTCATTAATGCACGTGGTATCGACTCTTTAGTTCAGCGGTGCGCTGCCGGGCAATCCGGATTTTGCACATAGTGAGGGCATTGGGGCCGCCGCTGCCTCCTCCCCACCGATCATATTCGGCTTTGCATTCCGCATCTCGATATGCCAACCATTGCGTCTCCGCCTCCTTAAGATCGTCAACGGCCTTAGTGCCAAAATGTTGGGAGGCGATCAGCGCCTTCTGATATGTTGCGCTCTGTTCAGCATCAACTTTCTTGTCCACGTTGGACAGGCAGACTGATGTGTCGTAAGTGGTGCAGCAACACTTCGACTCCTCATTCTCCGCCGCTGTGGCGCTTCCGATGGCCATACACAATACAAGTGATGTCCTCAAGGCGAGCCTTAATTGCGGAAGCATCCTAGCTCCTCGTCGAGGGTTTTGCGCGCCCTTCGGGCGCGTCTTTGGCCTTTAGCAGATCTTTCAATTCGGTCAAGAATTCCTGGACGTCTTTGAAGTCGAGATAGACGGAAGCGAATCGTACATAGGCGACTTTGTCATGGCGGCGCAGGCGGTTCATGATGAGCTCGCCGATTTCGCTGGTTTTGCGCTCGCGCTCGGCCGACTCGATGACGAAGGTCTCGGCTTCATTGACGATTTGCTCCAGCCTGCTGATCGGCACCGGGCGCTTCTCGCAGGCGCGCATCAGCCCGTTGAGCACTTTCTGGCGGTCAAAGCGCTCGCGCCGCCCGTCTTTTTTCACCACCATGTAAGGGATTTCGTCGATGCGCTCGTAAGTGGTGAAGCGCTTTTCGCACTTGAGGCATTCGCGGCGGCGCCGGATGGAATCCGCTTCCTTGCTTTCGCGCGAATCCACGACTTTGTCGTTTTCAAACCCGCAAAAGGGGCATTTCATGCGCTTGGCTGCACCCGGGAATAAACACGATTGTAGCAGGCGATGCGGGAAGAGACGGTAGGGCCGAAGCATTTGATGGCGGGGTCAGTTTCCAAAATAGTTCGATCCAGACGAAATCGCCAAGCCAACAAGGCGGAACACACCCCTCGCCCAACTGCCTGCGCGTCACTGGCACCGCGCAGACTCTAATGCGTCATTACGCTGGCAAGCACTCCGTTCAATGAATCCTGCCACGCATGGGCGATCATTCCAGGGCGAACGCTTCCGCGCCAATAGGCCAGAATCCCGAACATTGCTCCGTAGAGACCGATCAGAATCACCATCCGGAAGCCCTGGTACGCGTGAGCCGCGCCGAATGCGGCGGCAGAAAGGACAATGCCGGCGGGAGCGCTCTTCGTCAGGACCATGAACTGCCGTTGCAGGTAGCCTCGAAAGATCGTCTCCTCGCAAATACCGGCGGTGACCGAGAGCGCGATCCAAAATGTCAGTTCGATACCTCGATGGGGGAACATGAACTGCATATTCCGACCCAGCGCGGCGGTGCGCAGGAGCCAGCCAAATATCCAAAGGAGCACCCACGCAACGATCCAGAACCCAGCCGCAATTCCAATATCTCGCAGCACCTGGCGGACAGAATGCCAATGATCTCCGAGAACGAGGAGGACAGACGCGCCACTACGCCGCACACCGGCTAATACAAAAGCGAACAGGAGCCATTCGAAGAGAAGGATGACTGCATAAAAGCGCACGCGGTTCGGATTAGCCGCCGCGCTCAGTTGATCTACAGAAATCTTGTGCCAGAACGTCCAACCGCCCAACGCGGCGAGCACCAAAATCGTGTGGAGTGGGCTAGCGACTTGGGAATAGCGGTCCGACGTGGACTGAGCCGGAGCAGAAGTCTCCATGATTACCTCATCTGGTCAGGATGCCGATTTCGAGCATTGTATCGGGAAGTGACCCAGCACCGGCGATTCACGTTGCTTTCTCAACCGCCGCGACTTCGTCCGCCTGCGTCTCTTCGGAAAGCTTGCGCAGCGACAGGCGTTCGTGGTGGGAGAGCAGCAATCCAACGGGAACTACCGCGACAAACGTCACCAGCCACAGCATGATGCCGCAACTGACGGCGAGTTCCTTGGGGACAATATTGAAGACGTGGTCGAGCGCGCTGATGGTCGCCAGTTGGGAGCCGCCGCCCACACCCGGCAGCTGCACCATGGAGCCGACCATGCTGGCTCCCATAAGAAGGAGAACCTTGCTGGCGCTCATGGTCGCCATGGGTGCGCCATAGGCATGCGTCACTTCTTTGTAAGCGAGCGCGATAACCCACCACATCAACACCGACACGGCCGACAATTGGAGGAATGCGAATGGACCGTGAATGGTGTTGAGCCCGACGGTAAACTCGCGAATCTTTTGAGCGATGCGGTGGCCCAGATTTTCGGCGAGATGGGAAAATCGGTCTTCGACCCACTGGGCAATTCGATTTCCGCGGTAGGAAGCTAGCACAGCTCCCGAAAGCAAGCCCAGTACGAGCGCGATCAGGGCATATCCTGTGAGGTGAATCCAGTGCCTGACTTCGGGCGGGGCTGCGAGCGTGAACGCGCGCAATTTTGAGGGCAGAAAAATGGCCGCCACCAGCAAGACCGTGAAACCGCCAACGTCAAAAATTCGCTCCACGGCCCAGACCGCCACTTGCGAGGCGAAAGGCAGGTTCTGACGGCGGGCGATCAGGTATGGGCGAATCAGTTCGCCGGCGCGACCGAGTAGAGCGAGTGCGGTGAATCCGATCAGGGTAGGCGGGATTAGTCCGAGGATGGACGCTTCCTTGCGCACCGGTCGAAGAAAGATTTTCCATCGAACCGCCCGCAAGAAATAGGCGATGTAAATATATGCCACTCCATGGAGGATGTGGTGCCAATTCAGTCCGAATTGAAAGAGGCGGGCCCAGTCGAAGTGCTGCCAGGTGCGGAACTGGAGGTAGACCAACACGGCCAGCACGGAGAAGACAACGGCGTACGCTACGTATTTTTTGTTGTTCATGCGGTGCGAAGTCGCAAAGAGGCACACCTATGGTGAGCGCGGCCCCACTTGAAGGTAAATGAGGAATAAGGCAGGGTCAACGCGGGAACCATCAACGCGGAGACTCGGCGGCGAGGGTGGCGGCTGCGGGTTTCAGAGCGCGGTGGGCGTGGCTCGTGGCTTTGCTGGACAGCTGTTTTTGCTTCGCTTCCTTTTCCTGGGCGATCTTCTTAGTGTTGTATTCGTGCACGATGCGGGCCACGTAGGCGCGGGTTTCGCGAAATGGGGGTACTCCCTGATATTGCTCGACACGCTCGGGACCCGCGTTGTAAGCGGCCAGCGCCTTGACGAGATCGAAATTGTAGTGCTCGAGAAGTTCACGAAGATAGCGGCTTCCGCCCGCGACATTGGCTTCGGGATCGAAGGCATCGTTCACGCCAAGTTGGTTCGCGGTGCCGGGCATCAACTGCATCAATCCGCGCGCACCTTTGGGGGAAACGGCGCGCGAGTTGAATCCGCTTTCGGCGTGAATGACGCTGTTCACGAGGTCGGGATCGAGATGATAGGCGGCGCTGGCCGTGTTCACGACTTGATCGAGCGCGGGCGCAGGACCAAATTTCGCAGACCCAGATTTCGCAGACTGGGAGCTGGTCGAGGCGTGCGAATCCGCGGGCGCCGGTAACGATAGATCCTTTTCGTAGCCGGTGATCTCGCTGCTGGGCACATCGGTGAAGCTGGAATCGTCGGCAGCGAAAAAGAGGCGGGTGGTGGTTCCCATCACCAGGCGATGCTCGTGGCGGATCGTGAAGCCGTTGCGGAGGAGAGCCAACTCGGCGGCAGTTGCGGGGCGAGCGAGTAAAGTTACGGCTACGGCACAGAAAAGCGCGGCGGCTTTCGCCGCGATCCTCGCAGTACCCTCAGCCGCTAATGGTCTTTTTCGAATCATTTTCTTCGAATCATTACAAGCTGCTCACGATCGTTGGTCCGACAATCACTTGTTCGGCGGTCTCTGGTCCGACAATCGCTCGTCCGCCGGTCTTTGGTTCGCCAGTCGCCGGTCCGCCACTCTGGTCAACGACTACTGGTTCGAGTGCTGTTCCATTGAGCATGTGCTCGATGGCGGCGGCTACGCCGCTTTCGGCGTTCGAGCGGGTAACCTTCCAACCCCGGCTACGCAACTCTTTCGCTGCATTCCCCATGATAAAAGGGTGGCCGGCGAATGCAAGCATTTCAATATCGTTATAGTTATCACCAATGGCCATGACCTGTTCGCGGGTAAGGTGCCGGTAATTGGCCCAGCGCTCGAGGGCGTGTCCCTTGGAACAGCCGGCATTGAGCACATCGACAATCGAAAGATCGCGGCCCGGGTACTCGGTGCGCAAAACTGTGATGGGCAGGCCGCAGCTTCCGAGGACTTGCAATACCCGCTGCATGTCAGCAACCGGGCCGCAGAACATGGCCTGCACGGGATCGGTGGTGAGCGCCTTCTCGATCGGAACCACGAACTGGATGTACTGCATGTTTTTCTGCAGCCAGCGCTGGATGCTGCCTTCGAGCTTGTCCAGACGCTCGATCACGATGGCGCCCGAAGCATCGCGGTTAAGATCATTACTGTCAAAAGTCAGGACGGTCTGACCGCGAAATTCTTGCATCACGCGGACGAGTTCGCGGCAGGTCGGTTCGGGGAGCAGATCGCGGTGGAACGTTTCTCCGCCAAGGGAGCGGGTGATGGCGCCATTGGAACTGATCAGCCAGAGATCGAATCCCAGTTGCTGCGCGATGGGCAGGGCAAAGGTGTGGCGGCGTCCGGTGACCAGGATGATCTCGATGCCCTGGGCGTGGGCGTGTCTGAGCGTTGCCAGATCGGTTTCGGAAATATGAAATTCTGGGTTGAGCAGGGTGCCGTCAATATCGATGGCGATGAGGCGAGGGGAATCGGCGGGCACAGATAATTCTAGCATTCGGGGATGCGTGTGGAGAGCCGGGCGCCTCGCCGGGCCGCCGTGCTGCTGGGACGGGCGGGCGAGGACGCCCGTCGCTCCACTTTCCTTCTTGCCTATATGCGACAATGATTCCCCACGGAGACCATCAATGAAATTGAGATTCCTTCTTCTGTTTTTAACCTTGTTGCCGCTCTCGCTCCCCGCCCAGCCCGCGCCCGAAATGGGTAAGCCTTTCGTCGTCGAATACTATTACAAGGCCAAGTGGGGATATGCCGACGAGTTTCTGCGGCTGTTCAAGAAGAACCACTACCCGCTGCTCAAGAAGCAGGTGGAGATGGGCCGCCTGCTCAAGGTCTGGATGGACCAGCCGCGCTACCACACCACCGAAGACGGGCGCTGGGACTATCGCGTGACCATCGTGTTCAAGAACTCGGCGGCCGCGAATGAGCCGTTCGACGAAGACACGCTGAAGAAGCAACTGTGGCCCGACCAGGCCACATATGCGAGGGAAGAACAACGGCGGTTTGAAATCCTCGACGGGCATTGGGACTTGCCGATCAAGAACGTGGATCTGGACGGCAAGTAAGTTCTCGACCAACCCGGTGACTCCGGCGCAAGGGGCCAGCTCGATGTTTATAGGTGTCACCCGACCGGCAGTTTGCAAGAAGATCTCCGCAGTACAATTGGTTTTCTTTTGGCTATTGTGGGTTGGGAGGGCTGACTGAAATTCGCGCTGGTGATAATCGATGTTCAGATTGGTCTGGTGAGGCTTATGCCGCCCGAACTGCAGGATCGTGCTTTGTCGAATATCACGGTTCTGCTGCACAAGGCGCGCTCCTCTGGAACACCCGTCTTCTTCATCCAGCACGACGGTCCCAAGGGACATCCCCTCGAAGCAGAGACCGCGGCGTGGGCGATCCATCCTGCGATTCTTCCGCTGAGTGGAGAGCCCGTTGTCAGAAAGAAGGCATCGGACTCTTTCTTCGAGACAAGACTCGCAGACGAACTTCGGACCCGCGAAATAAGGCATCTCATCATTGCGGGTGCCCAGACCGAATACTGTGTTGATACGACTTGCCGTCGTGCGGTCACGCTTGGCTACGATGTGACACTCGTAACCGACGCGCAGCTCACAGCCGATTCTTCGGTACTGACGGCCGCGCAGATCATTGCGCACCACAACCTCCTCCTCGACGGCTTTGCCGCGGGAATTCATTCCATCAAGGTCACATCGACGGGCGAGATTCCCCTCTGAAACTCACCGGGCGCCCTTCTCGGACACCACCCAATGCGTGGTAGACGCCATTGAAGTCACTTTCCTGCGGATTCAGGCTCGCGCATTTGCAAAAAGCTCACCGGATACGAGAACATACTTGGTTTGCATACATCCCACTATTACTACAAGGAAGCAGCCCCAATATGGCGAAGCTGAAAAAAACCCCTGCGACAATAAAGATGGCTGGAAAGAAGATGGCGAGTGTCGAGGTGAAGTCGGTTGAGGTTAGGCCCTCAAGGAAAGGACGCAGCAGCGACGGGCACGAGCGTGTGATCGAGCCTGCCAAGGGCAAGCTGGGCGTGATGATCCCGGGCATGGGCGCGGTCGCTACGACGTTTGTTGCGGGCGTGGAAGCGGTGCGCAAGGGAATCGCCCAACCCATCGGCTCGCTCACGCAGATGGGAACCATCCGTCTGGGGAAGCGTACCGATGGCCGGTCTCCCAAAATCAAGGAGTTCGTTCCTCTCGCCGGGCTCAATGATCTGGTGTTCACGGGCTGGGACATTTTCGAAGACAACATGTACGCGGCCGCCCGCAATGCTGGTGTGCTGGAGCGCGGCCTGCTCGACAAAGTGAAGGGGCGGCTCATTGCCATCCGGCCCATGAAAGCTGTGTTCGATCACAACTACGTCAAGAAAATCGACGGGCCGAACGTGAAGAAGGGAAAAAACAAGCTGGACCTGGCCGAGCAGCTACGGCAAGATATCCGCGACTTCAGGAAGTCGAGCGGCGCCAGCCGGCTGATCACCATCTGGTGCGCTTCGACCGAGACCTTCATTGAGCAGAGCGCCGCTCACCAGAGCGTAAAGGCCCTCGAAAAGGGGATGAAAGAGAACGACGAAAATATCGCGCCCTCGATGGTCTATGCCTACGCGTCGCTCATGGAGGGCGTGCCCTTCGCCAACGGCGCGCCGAACCTGACGGTGGACATACCTGCGATGTTCGAACTCTCGCGGGAGCGTGAAGTTCCCATCTGCGGCAAGGATTACAAGACCGGCCAGACTTTGCTGAAGACCGTGCTGGCTCCCGCTTTCAAGGCGCGGCTGCTGGGGCTGAGCGGATGGTATTCGACCAACATCCTCGGCAACCGCGATGGCGAAGTGCTGGACGATCCCGGGTCGTTCAAGACCAAGGAAGAATCGAAGCTGGGAGCTCTGGAGCACATTCTGCAGCCGGCTTTATATCCGGAGCTCTACGGAAATATTTTCCACAAAGTTCGCATTAACTATTACCCGCCTCGTGGCGACAACAAAGAGGGTTGGGACAACATTGATATCTTCGGATGGCTCGGCTATCCGATGCAGATCAAGGTGGACTTCCTGTGCCGCGACTCGATTCTTGCGGCGCCGATCGTGCTCGACCTGGTGCTCTTCCTCGACCTCGCGCAGCGCACGCCGGAACTGCGGCGCCTCGGAATTCAGGAATGGCTGAGCTTCTACTTCAAGTCGCCGATGACGGCGCCGGGACTGTATCCGGAGCACGATCTGTTCATCCAGCTCATAAAACTGAAGAACACTTTGCGGCACCTGAAGGGCGAAGAGTTGATTACGCATTTGGGGCTAGAGTACTACGACTAGCTTGTGGTGCGGGCACTCCTGCACGGCGGGCCAGGCCAAGTCCAGAGCCATCCTCTCGGTTCTAGAATGGACGATATGAAGAAGCATTGTTCGATCGTGAGTGCGCTGGTGATCGTGCTTGGGGTTGGCATGATTGGGTTGGCCGGGGCTCAGGATGATGAGGGGCCGATGTCGGATTTGCGGTTTGTGGTGGTGCGCGACTACAACGGCAAGCCGGTGAGGAATGCGGCGGTGGTACTGCATCCGGTGAGTCGGACGGGAAAGCAGTCGCGCGGCGGGTTGGAGTTGAAGACGGACGGGGATGGGCGGACGAACATTGACGGGATTCCGTATGGCCCGCTGCGGGTGCAGGTGCTGGCGCCGGGGTTCCAGACTTTTGGGGAAGACTACCAGATCGACAAGGCGGAGATGGAGATTACGGTGAAGCTGAAGCGTCCAGCGGGACAGTACTCGGGGTATGGGAATCAGGGAGACGCGAAGAAGGCCGACGACAAGAAACCGCAGTAGAGACGCGGTAAGCCCCCGTCTCTACAGGCGGAAGATATTGGCGAGCCGTCTTAACCGCAGTTTCCCTTGGGGTGAGATTGCATATGAAAAGAAATGTTTCGATGCTGATGGCGTTGGTGATCGCGCTTGCAGTCGGCATGGCTGGGTTGGCATGGGCTCAGGACGACGAGGGGCCGACGTCGCGTTTGCGGTTCGTGGTGGTGCGCGACTCCGATGGTAAGCCGGTGAGGAATGCGGAGGTGGTGTTGCATCCCGTGAAGCGCAAGGGAAAGCAGGCGCAGGGAGAGATGGAGCTGAAGACGGACACAGAGGGACGGACGAACGTTGACGCGATCCCGTATGGTCCGCTGCGGGTGCAAGTGCTGGCGCCGCATTTCCAGACTTTTGGGGAAGACTACGAGATCAACAAGGCGGAGATGGAGATCACGGTGAAGCTGAAGCGTCCGGGCGAGCAGTACTCGGTCTATGAGAATCACGGGGACGAGAAGAAGCCGCAGTAAGGAAACCCTTCCACTTAATTCACCATGAAGATGGCTGGGCTGGCATCGAGTTATTCAGCCACCCCATGCGAATCGTGATGCCCGAATCACGGCTTGAGCAGAAGGCGTGAGGCCTCAGGTGATCACGGGAATGTTGCTCATTCCTGCGGTGCCGAATATGCGCCGGTAGCGTTCAATTTCGGACGGCGGGCCGAGCGCCTTGGCATAGTTGTCGGAGAGCTTAACCGCAGGCCTCCCCTCAACAGTGGACACCTTGCAAATCAGGCCGACCGGATCAAAGTCGCTGCCGTCGGCGGGATTACAGCCGCGGAAATCGTTGGTCAGCAGAGTTCCCCAACCTGCGCTGAAACGAATGCGGCGGCCAGGGGTCCACTTCTTCGGGTCGAGGAAATCGGCGGCGCTGCGGAAGTCGTTGATCGCAGTGCCGATCGTGGCGCCGCCGGCGAGCGCTCCACCAAAATAGGCGTGCAGGCCGAGGATGTCATCGACATCAAGTGCGTCGGACGCGATGATGAGCTTGTCATGTGGGTCCCGACCGCGCCGCTTGAGCCACTCGATATATTCGTCGCCGGCGACGTAGGGATTCTTGCTGTCGATGCGCTGGCCCGTCCAATCGGCCGTCCAGTCAGGGGCATTGTCGAGAAATTGCGTGGTTCCAAAAGTATCCGGTAGCATGATGCGGAGAGCGCCTTCGTAGGTGCTCTGCCACAACTCGAGGACGCGGTACTGAGAAGCCTTCAAAGCATCGTCATCCGGCGCGAGTGCAGCCATAACCATGGGGATCTCATGCGCGTTGGTTCCGATGGCTTCAAGATCGTGCTTATGAGCGAGGAAGGCATTCGAGGTTCCAGTAAAGGCGCTGCCGAGATTCGCTGCCATGGCGTTGACCACGTATTCCTGCCAGAGGAAGCTGTGGCGGCGCCGGGTTCCAAAGTCGGCCACGGCAAGACCGGGGACGCCGCGCAGGCGCTCGATCTTGCCCCAGAGTTTCGTTTTCGCCCGCGCATACAGGATGTCGAGGCCGAACTCGCGCAGTTTTTTCAAACCGGCTCGGGTCTTGAGTTCATCGAGGATGGAAAGCGCGTAGAGTTCCCACATCGTTGTCTCCGTCCAAAGGCCGTCGAAAACGAGATCGAACTGTCCGTCCTTGACCGATAGTTCATAGTCCGACAATCGGAAATCGCGTTCCAGCCATTCCAGAAAGGCGGGTTCGAAGATCCCGCGGCGGCCATAGAAAGTGTTGCCGGCGAGCCAGACCAGTTCCGACCTTCGAAACCTCAGGCGGCGTGCGTGCTCCATCTGGTGGATGAGCTCCTCGCGCGGGAACATGTCTGCGAGGCGCACGGAAGTGGAGCGATTCAAAAGAGAGAACGACACATGGGTTTTCGGATAATGCTTCCAGATGAACTGGAGCATCAGCAGTTTGTAAAAATCCGTGTCGAGTAGGGACCTGGTAACCGGGTCCAGTTCCCAATTGTGGTTGTGCGCCCGCTCGGCGAAGTTGACGATCATCGCTTGCTTTCTCGCGTACTATCCTCTGCGACAGTCCTGAGAAAATCAACCGTGGTTACCTGTAAGGTGCCCTTTTTGTGACCGGGCTGCCTTTGGAAAGGTAAACACGGTACTATCAAATTTCTGCATGAGACTGCCTCGGCCCTTCACGGCTGCACCCCGGAGTTGCGCATTGTTATTGATTGCGATGGGGCAAGCCCGCGGCTGGGCAGAGTTTTCTGGCCGTGCGCTGCACGCGCTGGCGGTCGGGGTTCTGCCCGCGATGTTGCTTCTGCGGTCGACCCGCGATGAGATTTACAACATTCTCTGGGCGCTGGTGTTTGGCTTTGCCACGCTGAATATTTTGAGCCTTGGGGCGCGCCGTTTCGAGCAGGAAAAAAGCGGCCTGAACTTTGGTGAGATTCTGGCCATCCTGGTGGTGGTGGTTTCGATCGTCCTGCTGGGTTGGGAAATGCTGTATCTGTTCCACATTCTGCCGATTCACCTTCCGCCGCACTGACCCCGGATTGCGGTATGATCGCTTGTGGTGAAACGCGAGTCCAATTTTCGGGAATCTAATTTTGAAGTGACGTGCCCCTGCTGCGGCGCGGTCATGAAAATCGATGCTGCTACGCGCAGCGTGATCGCGCACACTGCCCCGGTCAAGCCGAAAACCTTCAACGACATGGAAGAAGCGGCTCGCGCCATGAAAGAGCAGGACAGCCGGCGCGACTCGATCTTCCGCCAATCGATGGAAGCGCAAAAGCATGCCTCGGAGTTGCTGGAGAAAAAATTCCAGGAGGCGGTGAAGAAGGCCAAGGAAACGCCGGACACGGGAAAGCCGATCCGGGATTTCGATTTGGACTGAGAACCTTTACCGCAGAGATCGCAGAGTACGCAGAGAAAAACAATTCTTGCTGCCCTTTTTCTCCTCTGGTTACGGGACTTGAATGACACGACCTATTCTTCTCGGGCATCGTGGGGCGCGGGCTTTCCGGCACATTCCTGAAAATACTTTGGCGTCGTTCGAGCTTTGTTTGCAGCAAGGTTGCGACGGGTTCGAATTCGACGTGCGCCGTTCCGCTGATGGCCAGCCTGTAATCTGCCACGATGCGACGATCGGCGGAATGAAGATCGAGAACACGGCGTCAAAAAGCCTCGCATTGCTATTGCCCACACTGGAAGATGTTCTGCGGCAATTCGCCTACCGGGCATTCCTCGATATCGAGTTGAAGGTTGCGGGCCTCGAGCCGCAGACGCTGGCAGAACTGCGCAAGCATCCGCCGCAAAAGGGATACGTGGTTTCGTCATTTCTTCCCGAGGTGCTCGCGGCAATCCATGATCTCGATCCGGCGATCCCGCTGGGATTTCTTTGCGAGACGCAGCGTCAGCTTCGAGGTTGGCGCCAAACGCCGGCGGAGTGGGTGATTCCGCAGTTCAAGCTGGCAGATGGGGAATTGGTCGAACTGGTCCATGCGGCAGGGAAGAGAATCATGGTCTGGACGGTGAATCGCGCCGAGCGCATGCGTGAGTTCGCGGCATGGGGCGTGGATGCAATCCTCTCGGATGAAACGGAATTGCTGGTGCGGTCGCTGCGCTAGTTGCGGCCGAAGTTTGGCGAATGGCGCCGGCGAAGAGCGCTGCCGAGCGTTGCTCGGCCTGGACCCTTCGGCTTCGCTCAGGGCAGGCTCGCGAGACGCCCGTCCCCACACGTGCCGCAGCCATTGCTCCCGGAATTCACCTCATTTACATTGAACAGGATGTCCACCACAGGCGAACGATTCGAGCGAGCGGTTCAGATCATGGCGCGGTTGCGGGCTCCGGGCGGATGCCCGTGGGATCGCGAACAAACCTTCGACACCATCAAGCCCTACACGCTGGAAGAGGCTTACGAAGTCCTGGAAGCCATCGACAATCGCGACTGGCCGGAACTGACCGGCGAATTGGGAGACCTGCTATTGCAGGTGCTGTTCTATTCGCAGATGGCAAGCGAGGAAGGCCACTTCTCGGTGGACGATGTGCTGGACCGGCTTTCTAACAAACTAGTCGACCGGCATCCGCACGTGTTTGGCGAAGTGAAAGCGGACACTCCTGCCGAAGTGCTGCGCAACTGGGAGGCGCTGAAGGCCGAGGAGAAAAAGAAGAGTCGGGCGGCGGATGGAGACAAAACGGCAGAGCGTGCTGATGACGCGCAGTCGGTGCTCGCGGGCGTGTCGTCGAAAATGCCCGCCCTTCTCGAAGCGCATAAACTCAGCTCGCGCGCCGCGCACGTCGGATTCGACTGGCCGGAGATGGAAGGCCTGTTCGAAAAGCTCGCAGAAGAAACGGAGGAGTTGCGCGAGGAACTGAAGGCCGCGCCCATCAAGGGGCCATCGAAGACCGGAATTGCCGGGTCGGGAAAGCCGCAGGTTCCGCCCGGACTGCGCGAGCGCCTGGAAGATGAAGTTGGAGATCTGTTTTTCGTTTTGGTGAACATTGCGCGCTATCTGTCGCTCGATCCGGAGTCGGCGTTGCGGAAGACGAATCGCAAATTCAAGCGCCGGTTTCAATGGATGGAGGAGCGCCTGCGCGCCAGCGGGCGAGCACCCCAGCAGGCGTCGATGGATGAATTGGAAACACTATGGCAAGAGGCGAAGCGGCAGGAAAAAACAGCGTGACCGGAGCGACAACCCGCGAAGCGACAATCCGCAAGTGTGAAGCGCTTACGGAGATGCAGGCTTGCTTTGCGCTGCAGAAAGAAGTGTGGAAGTTCTCGGATGCGGACTTGGTTCCGGTGCGGATGTTCGTTGTGGCGTCGAAGATCGGCGGCCAGGTGATTGGGGCCTTCGTCCAAAGGGCTAACGAAAGAGATGACGAAAGGGAACTGGTCGGCTTCGCGCTCGCGATTCCGGGAACGCGGAACGGGCACTGCTACCTGCACTCGCACATGCTGGCCGTCCGCCAGCAATATCGCAATGGGGGCCTCGGCCGGCGGATGAAGCTCTATCAGCGTGAAGATGCTCTGGCGCGGGGTTTCGAGCTGATGGAGTGGACGTTCGATCCGCTGGAGATCAAGAATGCGTATTTGAATATTGAAAGGTTGGGCGCGATCGCGCGGCGTTACAACGTGGACCAGTATGGGATCACATCGTCGCCGTTGCAGGGAGGTTTGCCCACCGACCGGCTGGTGGCGGAGTGGTGGATGAAGTCAAAGCGAGTCGAAGCGGTGCTGGCGGATGCTCCGCGCGCGAAGTTCGAATGCCGCGCGCGCATCGATGTGCCGACAGCGATTTACGAATGGAAGGCCGCTTCGACGACGCGTACGCAAGCGCTTGCGGTGCAGGAAAGCAACCGTGAGCGGTTCAACCGGACGTTTGCTGAAGGACTAAGCGTGCTCGGCTATGAACGCGACGAACGCGGAAATGGCCGGTTTCTGCTGGGGGAGTGGGACGAGGGCTGGCGGTATTAGGACCAATCATGAAGATCGAATCCGTAACTCTGCGTGAAATTCACATGCCGCTCGTGCATTTTTTTGAAACGAGCTTTGGCCGCGTTTCCAGTCGCCACATCCTGCTGGTCAGTGTCGAGGCCGATGGAGTGCGCGGCTGGGGCGAGTGCGTTGCTGGGGAAGATCCATATTACAGCTCGGAATGGACCGAAACCGCGTGGCCCACGATCAAGCATTATCTGACGCCCCTGCTGTTGCAGAGCGAGTTATCTTCCGGCCGGGATTGCGCGGCGCGCTTTGCCAGAATCCGCGGCCACCGCATGGCAAAAGCCGCGCTTGAAAACGCGGTGTGGGACGCGGAGGCACGGCAGAAACAACAGCCGCTCTGGAAGTTGCTGGGAGGAACGCGGCGCGAGATCGCCTGCGGCGTTTCGATCGGCATTCAGGACACGCCGGAACAACTCTTGCAGATGATCGAAACTGAGTTGGCGGCGGGATACCGGCGGATCAAGATCAAGGTGAAGCCGGGATGGGACCTGAATGTGCTGGAGAAAATACGCTCTCGCTGGGCGGATATTGTTCTCAGCGTGGATGCGAATTCGGCCTACACGCTTGACGAGGTTGAGCACCTGCGCAAATTCGATGCCTTCAATTTGCTAATGATCGAGCAGCCGTTGTGGAACGACGAAATCTATCTTCATGCGCGGCTGCAGAAATCCATCCGGACGGCGATCTGTCTGGACGAATCGATTCTTAATGCGCGCGACGCCGATTTTGCGCTCGAGACCGGCGCCTGCCGGATCATCAATATCAAGGTCGGTCGCGTGGGTGGCTTCGGCGAGGCGATGAAAATACACGATGTCGCCGTGCGGCACAACGTTCCGGTGTGGTGCGGCGGGATGCTGGAATCGGGGGTGGGACGCGGGCACAACATTGCTTTGTCGACGCTCGAAAATTTCCGCTTGCCCGGAGATGTGTCGGCCTCGAAGCGTTATTGGAAAGAAGACATCATCGAACCCGAAGTGGAAGTCCGCGCCGATGGAATGATCGCGGTCAGTGACGGGCCCGGAACGGGCTATCAGGTGCGCGAAGACCTGGTGCGGAAGTTTACCGTGCGCGAAGAAACGTTTCGTTCCGGGAAAAAATAGCGTCCTTCGTCCATCATTTGTGGGCGAGTTTGCCGGCAGCAGAATTATCGGCGGCTTCCGCGGTCATATTGGACTCTTCCTTCTTCAGCAGTTGCACAGCCTGGGCGAACGTCAGGTCCGCGGGCACTTGCTTGAAGCCGCTGAAAATCTCTGTCGAGATGATGGAGAGATTCTTGAACAGCAGGATCTTTCCGGTGAAGCGCAAAGTCATGCTTGAAATTTCCCAGACATTGTCGCCAACCTCCTGCTGCTGAACCATGAAGCGGCCGCCCGGATCGAGGTGCCCGAGAATTCCCCAGCCGAAGCTGACTGCCTTGAAGAGCGTGCCATCAATGCTGGCAATGCGGCATCGGACAGCGTCCACCAGCACGTAGCCCTGCATGCCGGTTAAGACCTCCTCCACGCGCGACGGCGGTTGGAAGCGGGGATCGGGCCGAAAATTCAATTTGACCAGCGGGGCGCCGGCACGGCCGATGCCTGCCGAGCCCGGTTCTTCTCCTGCATACTCAAACAGGAAGGCATCGGGCAGTGCGCGCACGATGCGCATAGTACGCTCGGCGCTGGCGCGCTCCTGTTCGCGCTTCCTTTGCAGTTCTTCGGGATGGTTGATGAAACGTTCTACGCGCGCCTCTTCCTGCTGACGTTGTTCGGGAGTCAGAGGTTTGCCGTTGTAGGCGATCACCAGGCCGGCGGTAGCCTCCTTGGTTTCGACATAGACTCTGGTGGTGGATCCCTGAGGCGTGGTCTTGGTGCCACGAAACAGGAAGTGGGCGGTGTCGTCATTGGCCGCCTTAATTTCGTTCTGCACGGCTTTTCGCACCAGTTCTGCTGGATCGTGATACGAAGAAATTGTCGCTTGCTGCGCGGCAAAACTGGCCGCGGTGAGCAGCGGAATCCAGGCGCAGGTGCGGGCGATGCTGTGGGCGATACTCTGAGCGATGGAGTTGCGCGAGATGGAGTTGACGACCGCCATGACTGAACTGGGCAGGTTGATCCCGTTTAGACATGGTAGCAAACCTCAGGTTGCATCGGGATGAAACCGCGCTTCCAGCCGCTGCCGTAAGCTCCTGATGGAGAATGATTTCTACTTACCAAGACGAGCCGCAAGCGGGCGGATGATTTACAATCGGTTCATTCGCGGCGAACAGAGCGCGAGGATGGAGGCCAAAGCATGGATGCTCCGCAGACCGGAGAGTTCGCCCACATCGGCAAGTCAGTCGTAATCAAGGGAGAGCTGTCGGGATCCGAAGACTTGTACGTGGATGGCAACGTCGAAGGCAACATTGAGCTCCGCAACCACAGCCTGACGGTCGGGCCAAACGGAAATGTGAAGGCCAACGTCACCGCCAAGGCGGTGGTGATTCAAGGTAAGTTGGATGGGACCGTGAACGCCTCTGATCGCGTGGAGTTGCGAAAGTCGGCGGTGGTAACCGGCGACGTCACCACGCAGCGCATCGCCATTGAAGAAGGTGCGTTCCTGAAAGGGAAGGTGGATATTCAGAAAGAGGCCGGAAAAGCGGCGGGGCTCGCGTCTTCGTAAGCAATGGCGGGCAGATCGCGCGACCGGGCGCACGGATCATTGGACATGGCATCTGTTTCTGACAACGTAATGAAATTCTTTCGGAGCTCTTCGAACCAGACTGTGGGTAAAACAGTCCCGCAGAAGCTGACCCGCCGGTCGAGCGGCATCGGGGAAATTTCGCGCCTGCTGAATTCGCAGGAGGCGCTGTGCGTGCTCGACATGGGCGCGACCTCCGCCAACAACATCCGCTTTTTCACCGGCAAGGGGCACAAGAATTACAGCGAAGATTTGTTGCGGTCGTCACTTGACCCTGCGCTGCGCATTCAGGACAGCACGGGAAACACTGTGGTGGACAGCAAGAAGTTTCTGGATGAGAACCTGGTGTACGCGAACGCTCAGTTCGATGTGGTGCTGTGCTGGAATCTACCGGATTACCTGGAAGAGAGCCTGGTGAAGCCGACCATCGACCGTTTGTGGTCGGTGATGAAGCCGGGCGGATACCTGCTGGCGTTCTTTCACACGCGCGACGCGGGCCCGGACTCGACCTGCTATCGCTATCACGTGACCGGCACCGACATGCTGGAGATGCAAGAGGTGAAGTTCGCGCCGCCCGGCCGACCCGCTTCCGATAAGCAATCCCCGCGCCTGCAGCGCGTGTTCAACAACCGGCACATTGAAAACCTCTTCCGGGATTTCGCTTCGATCAAGTTTTTCCTGGCGCGCGATGCCATCCGGGAAGTGCTGGTCGTGCGCTGAGGCCTTGCTTTACACGACTCCGTGTTGCAACGGCGATTCGTATCAGGGCAAGCCTTCATCCCATACCGCAAGCGCTTAGAATGAAACCGCCTTTAGGCGCTGATCTCTTTACAGGTTGGACATGTCTTCGAGTGAGACAGGCGCGCTTTGTGAGCCCGCTCATAAGCTTCCATTTCTTCCTTCTGTTGCTTTCGGCTTGCTCTCTCGGACAGCTTATTCTCGTTGCGGTGGAGAAAAGAAGTCCACGCGGCGTGAGCTCGGTTCTCACGATCTCTTAGCTCTTTGTAGGCGGCGCATTCCGACTCGACCATAGCGTGACCTGATGATAGCCGAAGGGTAGCCTGCCGAACAGCCGACACCGTTCGACTCCGCTTTCCGCGGTCGGAAGTCGCGTCTTCACCGCATCGACTCTTCGATTTCCGAGATCCAGTCAGGGCGTTTGAGCACTTCGCGAGGCTTAGGTCCGTCAGCGGCGCCGACGATGCCATCGCGTTCCATGAGGTCGATGAGGTGGGCGGCGCGGCCGTAGCCGATGCGCAGGCGGCGCTGCAGCAGGGAAGTGGAGGCTTTGCCGAACTCGATCACGAGGCGTACGGCATCGTTGAAAAGTGGATCGTTGTCGTCCGCGGAAATTTCTCCGGAATCGTTGTCGGCACCCTCTGGCAACTCGCGATCTTCTTTGGGAGCTTCGAGGAATTTCTCCTGGTATTGCGCTGTGCCCTGGGCTTTCCAGAATTCCACCACGGCTGCAATTTCCTTTTCGGTTACGTACGGAGCATGGAGGCGGTGAACGCGCGCGGAGCCGGAAGGCAGGTAGAGCATGTCGCCGCGTCCAAGAAGCGATTCGGCGCCGTTGGCGTCAAGAATGGTGCGCGAGTCGACTTTGGTTGCGACGCGGAACGAGACGCGAGCGGGGAAGTTTGCTTTGATGAGTCCGGTGATGACATCCACCGAAGGTCGTTGAGTAGCGAGCACGAGGTGAATGCCGACGGCGCGGGCCATCTGTGCCAGCCGCGTGATGGATTCTTCTACGTTGTGGCTGTCGAGCATCATCAAGTCAGCCAACTCGTCGATGATGATGACGATGTAGGGAAGGGGGCCATCATCCGAGATGGACTGCTCACTGAACAGGCTGGGCGTGTCGTCGAACAGGCGGTTGTAGCTGTCGATCTTGCGGACGCCTTTGGCCGCGAGCAGTTTGAGGCGGCGCTCCATTTCGCGGACGGCGTTGCGCAGAGCGTTGGCGGCAAGTTTCGGCTCGGTGATGATGGGCGTGTAGAGGTGCGGGACGCCTTCGTAATTGCCGAGTTCAAGCCGCTTCGGGTCCACCAGCACGAGCCGCACTTCATCGGGGGTCGATTTGTAGAGAATCGACATGATCATGGCGTTGATGGCCACGCTCTTGCCCGTTCCGGTCGAGCCGGCGATCAGCAGGTGGGGCATGCCGGCCAGGTCGGCGGCGGCGATTCGTCCGTTGATGTCCTTGCCCATGGCGACCGTGAGCTTCGATTTCGAGCCAAGGAATTCCGGCGACTCGATGTTCTCGCGCAGCCAAATGATTTCGCGCTCGCGGTTTGGCACCTGAATGCCGACGGTACTCTTGCCCGCCATGCGTTCGACGAGGATGCTTTCGGCGCGCAGCGCAAGGCAGAGATCGTCGGTGAGGCTGATAATGCGGCTGTACTTGATGCCAGCTTCGGGCTTGAATTCGAAGGTGGTGACGACCGGGCCGGGGTTGATCTGCGTGACTTGGCCGAAGACTTCGAATTCCGCGTACTTCGCGGTCAGAACCTGGGCGACGATTTTCAGTTCGTCTTCGTGGACGGATTGCTGCTCGTCGGGACGGTGCAGCAGGCTTGACGGCGGCAGCTTGTAACTGCCCGCGATTTTGGGGAGGATCGTTTTCGCCCGGTGCTCAGCGTCGGCACGGTCTTTAACTTCGACTTCGATTTCGGAGGAGGAGGCGGCGTGCGAATCCTGTGGCAGCGGATTGATGGCGGAGTCGTCGACTTCCTCGGCCATGCGTTCGATGCCGGTGCGGGCGACGCCCATACTTGTGGCGGGGGCTGACGTGTAGCGGGCGGTATCGGCGTGCGCTGCCTCGGATCGTGGTACTGGGGGACGCGCGGGCACAAGTTGTGCCGTGACGGTTGGTCTTTCAGCGCGGCGCTTTTCCAGTTCCTTTTGTTGACGCTCCCGCTCGCGCTCATCCTGCCAGTCTCTAAAGCGATCTCTGAGCGCCAGGACGAAGGCGAAGCGGGTGGGCGCCCAGAGCTCAATCGCCGAGAACGAGAAGGCGGTGGTGAGGTAGAGCGCGACGGCCAGAACCGTGGTGCAGACAATGTATGCGCCAGCAACATTAAGGTAACGGATTAAGACATCGCCGACGATCCGGCCGGCCAAGCCTTCGATCGGGATGGCGCCCATCCAGCGAATGTGCCCGGGCAGAATGGCGAGCAGCGCGGGCACGAACATGAGCAGCCAGATCCCGCCGAGCGTCTTCGCGACCGGAGATTGCACGGCTCGCGAGCGAAACCAGCGCGCCCCGAGCATGACCATGAAGAGGGGCAGCAGAAACGATCCGACACCCCAGAACTGCAGGACGAGGTCGGAAAGATAGGCTCCGAAGATGCCGATCCAGTTGCGGGCGGCGTGCGATCTGGTGAGGATGGAGGCGCTGTTCAGCGAGGGATCAAGCGGCGAATAGGATGCCAGCGCGAGAAAAAGGAGGAGTGCGGAGACGCACAACACTAATCCGGCGAGCTCATTCAGACGCCGGTTCCTGGTTGGCGCAAAAATCTTCGAGAGAAATGTCATGTGGCAGCGACGGCCTGGCAAAAGCTCACCCACAGCGCCGTAACAAGGCCAGAGCCTCATAATTATGACAAGAAGCGCCGGTTCCTACAATCCGGGAAACGGGGCGGGGTGGCGAGTTGGGTACGGGAGGAACACTCGCAAATCTCACCAGCGCGCCGCAGGTCAATATCCTACCCGGTGCAACCCGGCCACCACCGCTGCGGCAAAGAGGCAATAGATGCCGAAGAGATACCAGCGTCCGCCTTCAAGCCATCGGGTAAGCCATTTCAAAGCAAGCAGTCCGGCAAGGAAGGCGAAGGCCGCGCCAAGCAGGCTCGGGAGCATAGCCGCTGCGAGGTGCGGTGCATTGCTGATGCGCTCTGCCTGGATGAGCCGTAATGTTTCACGGGCGACGACGGGAGGAGTGAGAACCACGGCCAATGCAAAGCTAAAACTCTCCGCCCGGGATTTGGCCACTCCTGCCAGCATCCCAGTGGAAATCGTTGCGCCTGAGCGCGAAAACCCGCGGAATGGCAGGCACAGCCCCTGTACGGCGCCGATGAGACTAGCCTGCCGCGCGTTCAACTCGTTCGATTCGGCGAGACTTCCTGTCGGCCTCCGCTTCTCGATGATTCCGGCAATCAGGATCAGGACTCCAGCGGCGGCCAAGGCGGGGGCAACAAGTTCGAGACGGCCGAATAGATCTTCAATCTGAGCATGCGGTACGTTTCGGAAAAGAGTCTTCTCGATGATCTTGATGCAGCCTTCGCCGACGATTCCTGTGAGCACAGTCGCCAGGATGACCAGGCCGGCAGACTCTTTGAAAGCGGCCGAGCTTTGGAAGTATGTGTTTCGCCACTGCCGCCAGAAGTACACGATCACGGCAAACATCGTGCCGGTGTGCAGCATGACCAGAAGCAGCGTCATGGGCGGCGACGATGGGTCAAGGCCCATCAGCTTCTCAGCCACGATCACATGGGCTGAACTCGACACGGGTAACAGTTCCGTGAAACCTTGCACGATGGCAAGGATGATGACATGCAAGAGCGACATGCGTGAATTCTATTGCAAAATCAGAATTAACGATGGGATGGCGGCGACGGCGGAAGCGATCATGACCAGGTTTTCGCAGGGTCCGAGTAAAACGTCATACCGCTCTGCGCCCACCGTTTAAACATATTCCTCCCACCGTGACCTGGCTCACAGACGGGCAAAAGTGGCGCCGGTACAGTTAGAGTGGGTTATTTATTCTCTATGGAAGGGCTTCGGGCATGGCTACCATCGTTTCCCCAACCACTACGCGCGTTTTGAATCCCAGTCTGGCGCAGAGGATCATGAGCGCCGACGAAGCTGCGGCTCTCATCAAGTCCGGCGACCAGATCGGCATGAGTGGCTTCACCGGGTCTGGCTATCCCAAGGTAGTTCCGATTGAACTGGCACGCCGCATTGCCGATTCGAATTTCCGCGGGCAGAAGTTTCAGGTCAGTGTCTTTACCGGGGCTTCCACCGGCCCGGAGCTGGATGGAGCGCTCGCTATGGCGGGAGGCATCCATCTCCGCCTTCCCTATCAGTCCGATCCAGAAACCCGCAAGCGTATCAACGCGGGCGAAATGGAATACATGGATATTCACCTCAGCCATGTCGCTCAGTTCGTTGAATATGGATTTCTCGGCAAGCTCGATGTCGCGCTCATCGAAGTCACCGCTGTACTGGAGGACGGACGGCTGTTGCCGAGTTCATCGGTCGGCAACAACAAGACTTGGATCGATCAAGCGGAGCGCGTGATCCTCGAGGTCAACTCCTGGCAGCCGATGGCGCTGGAGGGCATGCACGACATCTACTACGGTCTGCGGCCGCCGCCGAATCGCGGACCGATTCCACTGGTGCGTCCCGGCCAGCGCATCGGCACGCCCTACCTCGAATGTCCCGCGGAGAAGGTTGTCGCCATCGTGCTCACGGATTCTCCCGACCGCAATAGCGCCTTCAAAGCACCCGATGAAGCTTCCCGGCGAATCGCCGGCCACATCCTCGAGTTCCTCAGTTGGGAAGTGCAGAAAGGCCGTATGCCTGCGAATCTGCTCCCGCTGCAATCCGGCGTCGGCAACATTGCCAACGCGGTTCTGTTCGGACTTGAGGAAGGCCCATTTGAAGGACTGACTTCCTACACGGAAGTCATTCAGGACGGCATGATTCGTCTGCTGAAGTCAGGTAAGTTAACTGTCGCCTCGGCTACGGCATTCTCGCTCAGCCCCGAGGTAATGACCGAAGTAAATGCCGAGATGGCCAACTACCGCGACCGCATCGTTCTGCGCTCGCAGGAGATCTCCAATCATCCCGAGCTCATTCGCCGCCTCGGCGTAATCGCCATGAACGCTATGATCGAAGCCGACATTTACGGCAACGTCAACTCGACCCATGTCATGGGATCGCGCATCCAGAATGGTATTGGTGGCTCCGGCGACTTCGCCCGCAATGGCTATCTCTCGATCTTCATGGCCCCGTCGACCGCGCAGCACGGGACCATCTCGACCATCGTTCCCATGGTGTCGCACGTTGACCACACCGAACATGACGTGCAGGTCATTGTCACCGAACACGGACTGGCCGATTTACGCGGACTTTCACCGCGTCAGCGTGCGCACCTCATCATCGAGAAGTGCTCCAGTCCGGGCTACAAACCTCTGCTCCTCGACTATCTCAACCGGTCCGAGCGCCTGTCGTACGGCAAACATACGCCACACCTGCTAACCGAATCGCTGGGCTGGCACAACCGCTATCTGCGAACCGGAAACATGCGTCCTCACGAAGAAAGCTGAAGAGTAAGTACGGTTCGTATCAGGGCATGCCTTCAGGCATGCCATAAGTGCTGCGTCATGAGGGCGCCTTCAGGCGCTGAGGCCGGAGATTGGGGTTTGCGACCCGGAAGTTATGTTGCCACTCGTCTTGAAAGTCTAAAGTGACGACCCCGATGCTCTACTGCATCGCGTTCCCGTACGTCGGTACCCCTTGCTGCACCAGGAACAGCAGTGTTTGCCCGCGCGGCGACCAGTCGCTTTGCGGATACTGGGAGATGAGCTGCTGGGCGAGCGAGATGGCCAGGTTCTTCGATTGGTCGGACTTCTTTGGTTGTTCTTCCGTCTTATAAATCTCGATCAGTGCGGCGCGGCGGGAAGCGGCGTTGTAGAGCGCCTCGGGAGCGGCGGGAGATTGCGGATGTTCCTTTACGTATTTTTCGTAGAGGTCGGCCTCCTTGTCGGGGCACTTGGAAGATCCCTGCCAGTCTCCGCAGAGTTTGTTGTCGAGCAGGTGGAAGGCCGCGAGCTGGGCCCACTTTGTGTCCGGAAACTTTTTCATCACCTGTTTCATGGATTGCTCGTCGATGCCTTCGCGAAGGTAGGATTCCTTCTCGCGCGCCGAGGGCCGGGACTGCATGTCGGATTTGTCGATCTGCCATTTAATATCGGCGGCACGGTAGAGGGCTTCGCCGGCCAGGGGAGAGGTCGGGAAGATATCGTAGACGCGGTGATAGAGGCGCAAGGCATCCTGGGCAGCGCCGCGGCGTCCGTGGCGACGGCTGGCCTCCTCTTCGGAATCGACGGCGGCGCCGAACAGAATGCGGTCGCCATTGGCAGTTGACGCCCAGACGATTCCGGTATCGAGCACCCAGCCGCTAATGGTCTTGCCCTCGTCCTCGTCCTCCAAAACGAAAGCGGGGTCGGGAGCGTGCGCAGAGCCAAGCAGAGCTTCGACGTGCAGCCAGTCGTGGCTCTTATCGAGGAGAATCAGTTCCCGTCCGCGTTCGACCTGGGCGAGCTTGCTCGAAGTCGTGTCGGGAGACAGGTAGATGACGGCGTCGCGGACGAGCGTGCCGCGATCGGCGGCCCGCAGCAGGGAGTTTCCCAGCACAATCAGGGCGGTCAAAAACAGAAGCTTGGTAATCGGGTTCACGGCAATATTCTCTCCGGGTTCGAGGGTAGCACGTAGATTTAGATGCGTGGAATAGGCGGTACGGGCTGAGATGGCAGGGACGGCGAGGGTAGCAGAATGCGCTGTATATAATCCCGTCTGATTGCTGTTGACAAGCAAGCAACCGCTGCTGTAACCGTTGTGTTTCTTCTGCGCCGGATGTCTGCTCAGGGATCTGCGCGGAGATTGCCATGCCCAACGCCCAGAACTCGAAGCGCCCGAAGGGCCGCCCATGATGTCGCGCACCGCCGCGCAACAGGTTGCGATTCGCGACCTCAAGAGCATCGACGACCTCAGCCAGTTGAAAGCGGTGGAGAAAGCAGTCTGGGGGATGGCGGACGAGGACGCCTTGCCCCTCACGGTGGCCATTGCCTTGAGGGCTGCGGGCAATATTTTCGTCGGGGCCTTCGATAGGGATAACGACAAGGAAAAGCTAGTTGGGTTTGCCTTTGGATTTTTCGGCCGCGAACACGGGCAGATGACGATTCACTCGCACATGCTGGCGGTGCTCGATGCCTATCGGCATCTGGATCTGGGGTCGCGACTGAAGCAGGCGCAGCGTGAGCGGGCCATGGCCCTAGGCGTTCATGAGATGACGTGGACCTATGATCCGCTGCAAAGTCGAAACGCCCACTTCAACTTTTCCAAGCTGGGCGTGGTTTCCGATACTTACAAGGTGGATTTCTACGGGCCCGAAACCTCCAGCATGCTGCATCGGAACGGAACCGACCGGCTGTGGGTGCGGTGGATACTGAATTCGCGGCGGGTGCGGGACCGGCTGGCGGGTGGGAATAAGACTACAAATGCGCGCGTGGAAACGCTCGACGCCATGCGGCTGCTGGCTCCGCTGGTGCGCTTCGATCCCAGCGGAAAACCGGGACGTGCCGATCTGGCGGAGTCACTCGCCCGGCAGCGCGTGAGCATTGAAATCCCGGGCGACATTCTGGAGGTCGAGCGCACGGACATGGGACTGGCGCGAGAGTGGCGCGATGCGACGCGCTGGGCGTTCCGCGAGGCCGTGAAAGCCGGATTCTTTGTAGCCGAGTTCTGCCGTTCGATTCGCGGACAGCAGGGACCGGGAGCGTATTTGCTGCAGCGTGGGACCTTGAGTGAGTTTATTCCCGAAGTGTAAAAGAGGATCAGCCGTTAGCCATTAGCACTTAGCTTAACCCCAAGGAATTTGCAAACTGCAAGCTAGACCGTTAAGAGCTGATTCGCTCGCGGATTAGCTGCGTGACTGCGACTCGATAGACTGACGCTGTTCGCGCATCTGCTCCAGGAAGCTTTCGACCGGCATCTGAAACTTATGCCGGAACAGATCGATGAGCGGGTCTTCAGTTCCGGAGAGTTCGGTTTCGGAAGACTGGAACATAGCCACGCTATCGTCAGATGATGGCGTTTCCAGTCCGTCGGGTTCAACATGAAGCTCGGGGGATTTATCTCCGTTGTTGCGCAGAGTCGTGATCATGCGGAGAACCTGATCCCGTTGCTCGGTCGTGGTCTGGAGAAACTCCACCCCCATCCCAAATTCCGGATGCGCGACCAGCACGACGCCTCCGGCGCGGATTTCGAGGTCCCCGGTCTGGATCTTAAGGATGACACGCGTGCCCCTCGGGAAGGGTGAGTTTGTCGTGAGATAGCCGCCGCCGAGGCTGAGGTCGGTGAGGCGGCAGTTCACGGGTGGGTCGTCCGGCTCGGGCTCAGGAAGCTGGCTGTTTAGCCAGTGGCGAAGAGTGTTGCGTTGCTCCTCGGTGGCGTCCTTGAAGCGGACACCGGCTTGATCGCCCTTGCCTTCCCATGCCAGCTCTCCATGGAGTTCGAGCTTCTTGTCCATGCCCGGCAAATCAAGCAAGAAGAGGAGCGAGTTTTCTTTCGGGACGCGGCCGGAAAACTGGATTGCCATGCCGCCTTCGCAGAGGTCGAGGGTGGTGGCTTCGTAACGGCCTGAGCCATAACACTCGACCGGAACTTGCACAGCGACCCGCATCTGCAGCCGCCGTTCACGCTTCATCAGGGCCCGAACCGCGCGAAAGCTGGCTTTGGCGCGCTCGACCGCAAGCGGTTTGTGGAGAACGAAATGAGCCCCCATTTCAAACCCGCCCTTGAGTCCGACGGGAGATTCCACCAGCACGATCCCGAGGGCCCGCTTGTTGACGGGAGAGGCTTTGGCTCCCTGGAGCACGCTTCTAGTTTCCTCCGCATTCGTCCCATCTACGATGAGGGCCTCGAAACGCTGACGGGTAATCTGTCGGATGGCGTCGTCCGCGCCGGAGCAATGTTCGACGTCAATTTCCAGGTCATTGAGGACCCGGCGCAGGACGCGCACCGTCCTTGCGTCCGAACTCAGCAATAGAGCCTTCAAGTTCATGCTTCGATCACGATTCAAGATCGATCTTTGTTTGCCATCCCCGGATTTGCCGAGGTGGAGGATGGTGAATGTTTTTGCGCAGCGCCTTCGCGCGCGCTCGATCGCGGGAGATCCCCAGCCCCTGATTGGGGGATCGGAATACCCCCATTCGCACTCTAAGTCTATGAGATTCTGTGGTCAACGCCATGGCCCGGCCTTCTGGTTACTCTGGTCACTTCTTGCCTCCGGGCACTCCTCCATGAAGCCCCTGCTAATCTTATCGGCGGGAAGATGGAAGTTCATAAGGGGCTTCATCCGTCTATCCATAGCCTAACCCAGCTCAGGACGTGCTTCCGGAGGTAAGCTGCAAGTAGCTGTGCACAAAGAGGATAGGCAATGGGCCGTAGCGGAAGCAACTTTTCTATTGACTTAATGGAGAAAAATCTATTATTATCAATAGCTTCCATAGACGCCGAGGGGCTTGAAACTGTGGTTCTGAGTCCCCTTTCGCAGGTGAATCCCCTAGGCATTTCTTGGAATCTAAGAAGATAGAGACTTAATAAAGAAAAAGTCCTTATCCCGTTCACGAGAAGGTATATTTTTCATGGCTAAGCGACGCGGAAATCCCAACTGGGGTAAGCCCGAGCCTATCGGGCCGGTTATACCCACAGTTACGGAATTCGAGCAGGTTGTGCACGAATATAAGCTCTCCCCCGACCAGTATTTGAGGTCTACACGGTTGCGGGAATGGGCGCGCCGGAACAAGAATTCCAAGTATATCCCCGAGCCATTGCTGGAAGCTTGGGGTTTTGAAATCGAATCCACCCTGTAATCGCAGGAGACTAGATTTACCGAGCCACGTTTACCTGGGAGGGTCGCCGCAAGCGACCCTTTCCTGTTTTATGCTGCGTCGGCGAGGAGGCGAATGCGGATATGCTGGCAAGCATGAAGTTTGGGGCTTCCGGACTCGCGGGCTCCGAACTCGTAGGTCTGATCGTCGCCGTAAGCTTCGCGGCCGGGCTCAACGTCTATGCCACGGTGGCCACACTCGGACTGCTGACCCATGCCGGCTTGCTCGATCTGCCTTCCGGGCTGCACTTGCTTTCCAGTTGGTGGGTAATTGCCGCCTCCGGCGTCCTTTTCGCCATTGAGTTTTTCGCTGACAAGATCCCGGCGTTCGATTTGTTCTGGAATGCGCTGCACACCTTTGTTCGAGTCCCGGTGGCGGCCTTGATCGCCTACGGCGCGACGTCCCAGCTTTCGCCGGAAAAGCAGTTGCTGGCCGCTCTGGCGGGCGGGGCGATCGCCCTGGCAGCCCACGGAGGCAAAACAGCGGCGCGCGTGGCCGTGACCCCGTCTCCAGAGCCGGTTTCGAACTTCGCGCTCAGCGCGGGAGAAGACACGCTCGCTGTGTTCCTGACCTGGCTTGCTACCCAGCACCCGATTGCGGCTGGACTGATCGTCGTCGCCCTTTTGGCCGTGATCGTAGTCGCGATGCGATGGATAGTTCGGGTCATGACGCGGGCTATGAAGAGCCTGTTTTACACTGCGGAAGACGGTGCGGGAAACAGTGCGGAAAACGGTGCTGGGAACGAACTGGAGCCGTCGAAGCGGCGCGATTTAAATGCGGCGTAATGCCTATGACTCCTAATTCACCTTTTACCGATGTCGCCACTGCGATCGAAGAAATCCGCGCCGGGCGAATGATCGTCGTGGTTGACGACGAGGATCGCGAGAATGAAGGCGATCTCACGCTCGCCGCGGAAAAAGTCACTCCCGAAGCGATCAACTTCATGGCCAAGCACGGACGCGGCCTGGTCTGCCTGGCCATGACCGAAGAACGGCTCGAACATCTGCGCATCGGTCCCATGACGAGCGAGAACACATCGCAATACGGGACGGCTTTTTGCGAGGCGATCGACGCTCGCGACGGCGTGACCACCGGAATTTCGGCTTACGATCGCTCGCGTACCATCAAGACGGCAATCGATCCTGCGACGCGGCCATCGGATCTGGCCCGGCCAGGCCACGTGTTCCCGCTGCGAGCGCGCAAGGGCGGAGTGCTGGTGCGCGCCGGGCAGACCGAAGCTTCCGTGGATCTGGCTCGGCTTGCCGGTCTCGTCCCGGCGGGGATCATCTGCGAAATCATGAAAGACGACGGCACCATGGCGCGCGTGCCCGACCTGATCGAGTTCTGCCGCACCCATGAAATGAAAATGCTGACGGTGGCGGAGTTGATCCGCTACCGCATGCAGCATGAGCGCTACGTGCATCGCGTGGGCGAGGCCATGGTCGAGACCAAGCACGGAGAATTCCGCCTGATCGCCTACGAGAGCGAAGTGGACGGTGGCGGATCCCATATGGCACTGATTCGCGGAGACATCGGCGATTCGTCCGAGCCGATCCTGGTCCGTATGCACGCGCACTGCCTGCTGGGCGACGTGTTCGGCGCCACCGGGTGCGACTGCCATCAGACGCTGGAGGCTTCGCTGAAGATCATCGCCGAAGAAGATCGGGGAGCATTGATTTACCTGCACCAGACGTCCAAAGGCTTCTCGGCAGAAAAAATCGGCGACCAGTCGTTCCTGACATTTCATCGCGAACGCCGTTTGCCGTCGCTACCCGAAAGCGAGCGCAAGATTCATCGTGAGATCGGATTGGGAGCGCAGATTCTTTTCGATCTTAATCTGAAGCGCATTCGACTTTTAACCAATCACCCTCGGAGAGTGGCTGCGCTGGAAGGGTTTGATATCGAGATTGTCGAGCAGGTGCCGGTGAAGTTCGCAGCGTCTAAAACCTAGAGGGTTTTGTTCAGTGTAAGTGTCAGAGCAAACACACGGTTGACAGATTGAATCCCCAACCAGCGTGACTTCGCCGCTTTGACCAGCAAATTCTCAGGCGGTCAGTCTTCGTTCCTTCGTCCAGGGCGGATTACTGCCGGTTAGCCCGTATCCGAGAAATAGCTGCCAGCGGCTCATTCCGTTCGACCGCAGGGATGGCGAGTGCTGCCAGCGTCGCTTCGCTCCGACTGATGTTCGCCTTCGCTCCGGAACGCCGTTCGGCTTCCTTCCGGAATCGATGCTCACCTTCACCGGAATACCCAGACTTTCTTAGGTCTCAGCAGAATTGACCATCTCGGGAATGGGCTCTGCTTCAATCTGAAATGCGAGACACAAGGCAAGAGAGCTTTCTTTGCCACGTCTGCCAGTACTCCGCTGTGATGGTGAACAATTTTGCTCAGACCTCCTGAATCCCGACTTGCTAAGTTGGAAATTGTCCAGGTGCGCCCAGCATATCTATGCGGATCTGCGTGCGAGAGCAAGTGCGAAACTATGGCTGGCGCACTGGGAACAGAAATGAGGCTGTTCCATGAAAAGAGTAATGTTCGTACTTGCGATGTTGAGTCTCGGCACGTTGTGCTGGGCGGGATCGGCGCGGGAAGATGCCACCGACCGGTTGGACAACGCCACCAGTGTTATGCACGAAATTATGGGGATGCCTGACAAGGGAATCCCGGAAGAAGTGTTGCAGCACGCAAAGTGCGTGGCCGTTATACCGCACATGGTCAAAGGTGGCTTTGTCTTCGGAGCTGAAGGAGGCAAAGGCGTAGCCACCTGCCGAACGGCGAAGGGTTGGAGTGCGCCGGCGTTCATCACGATTTCGGGCGGAAGCTGGGGGCTGCAGATCGGTGTAGAAGCTGTGGACGTGGTAATGATCTTCCAGAATCACAAAGCGATGCAAAGGCTGCTCTCGAGTAATTTCCAAGTTGGCGGGGACGCTTCCGCGGCAGCGGGTCCGGTTGGACGGCATGCCACGGCCGGTACGGATTGGAAGTTGGATACAGAGATCCTGACCTACTCCCGTGCCAAAGGTGCGTTCGCCGGGCTCACGCTAACCGGTGCATCCCTCCGTCAAGACAATGACTCCCGGCACGCGATTTACGGACCTAAGGTCACAACTCAGGCTTTGCTGTTGGGCAAAGTGCCAGTTCCAGCCGTAGCCAAGCCGTTCGTTGCGGAAATTAGCCACGCAAAAGCTGAGGCCAAAGCCGACAAATAGTAGGGCTTCCGCACTCGGCCTTTACGGTTGTTTGTCATCAACCGATGCCTCCTGCGGGTTCGAGTGCGCGCAGAGTCCATCATTTGTTGTTCTATCCGTTCACGCGAAGCGGTTTTCTTGCGAACGTTTGGATAAGACTCACATTCAGGTGCTCGCGAATGAGCACAGGAGGTTGACATGTTCAGTCGCCGTCTCACTTTGTCTCGACCTGATAGCTTTGGATCGAGTCGCAAAACTTAATTCCTAAGTCGGTCAATCGGGCGCTGCTGTTAAGAACGGCCTGCTGATCATCTGCAAGGTCAGGCGAATTGAGACGCCGTGAGATGAGTCCCTGCTCAACCAAGGCACGCCCGTCCCTGAGAACTAGAGCAGTAAGTCCGTACCCCAGTCTGCTAGCTATCTTTTGTGCCCAGTGTATGAGCGGAATCGTGTTGCCTCGATTCGGATCGAAATCGCGGCTCTTGTAGGTCTCGAAAATCGCTTTTAGAAGGAGGATCTCGCCAGAAGTGAGCTTCTTTGCGATCTGGAAGAGCTGATAGCTAAGAATCCGCTCTCCATCAGTCGCATTAACCTTATTCACAGCGTAGAACATCGCCTTCAACGCCTCCAAACGGTCAGCGTCTGGCGTCTCCTCGTCAATGATCGTGAGCAACTCGACCCAAGATTTAAACTCGTACTTGTATTTCTCGTCCGCGAAGTCTTCCCGAATCTTCCCTTTTGCCCGCAAATCCTCGAGCTCTTGGCCGACCTGTTGGAAAAGCTTCCCCTTCAGCGTCCCCTGGACAATACGGCCTGTCATCGCAACCCAAGCCTTCGGGCCAGCAGCGATGGCACCTGTAATAGCCTCGGCTATAGCTACTTGTGGCTGGTCCATGAATGCCGCAAGCTCATCGGCATTCTGGGACAGGATGGCGTCGCTGAGAAGTTCGTGCGGCTTTAGGACTATGCTTTCGTCTTCGGGCATCTCTTGAATTGTATGCCCTGTGCTGAAACGTGTTAGGTCGAAGTTGCGTCCAGGCCGCTCACCGTCGCGAGCGAATTCAGAACGGTTTCCGCGGCGTGATCTCTTCGTCCTTAATAAAAAACTGCGCCGAGCATTGCGCGGAGCCGCAGATTGTCGGCAGAATTCCGCCCATCTGCTTGCGCGTAATCAAACCCAGCGTGCCGCACGAAGGGCAGGAGAGGACTGCCCAATAGGGGTCTTCTCTCTCGCCCACTTCCCCCGCATTCTCCAGCACGAACACGGTGCCGGGTTCCATCTGTTCGGGAATCCACTCGTTGATAATGCTCAATTCACCGATCATCATGCCTCCCCCGCCTTCCGGCTCGTCTTACGCCCACTGAGTTACGCTCTTCGGCGCCGGCGTAAAGGCCCGCCCCGTTCCGAAACCGCAGTCTTCTTGCGCGACTGAATCTCCGCTCGAACCCGGCGGACTTCATCGCTCAGGCATATATCGAACATTGGCTGTCGCGCGTTCTTTAGCAGATCCACGACCTGTCGCGCCGAGGTGCGCAAATACAAATGCGTGCCATCGGTCAGAAGGTGATACTCCGCGGACGCGCTGACCGTAGCGGCAAGACTGGTGCCAAATTCCTGTTGCAGGAAACCAATCACCTTGCGCATGCGCTGCAGCGAGAAGCCCCGCCGTCGAAGCTGGCAGATGACTGCCACGGTGATGAGTTCGTCCCAGTTGTAGATGCGGCGGTGACCCTGGCGGCCAGGCGCCACGATGCCCCGCTCATCCCACCATTGCAGTTGACGGGCGCTGATTCCAGTCAGGGCGATCACGTCGTTGGATGTGAACTGTCTTTGCATCTTGATCGCGTTCTGTTTCAAACAAAAAAATGAGAAATGTTTGAAACATTCTAGGCGGGGAGAGCAGAAATCAAGCAACGTTTCCTTCTTCGGTATGTTGACTAAGCGGGTACGTCAGGGGGCAGATGATTAAATGCCTCTTGTCCGTTTGTACGTTTCGCACTTCTGGCATTACCATTTAGCGAAACCAAATTCCTCTTCCGGGGCCATTGAATTCATGATCCAAAAAGTGCACGTGCGCGTTACAGTGCTTGCGTTGCTCGTCCTGTTGTCGGTCACACTAGCCTTCTCCCAGCAAAAAGAGCGGAATCGCAAGTTGGATGCGGCGCAAAAAGCCGCGCCCGCGCCGTCGGCGAAAGACGACAAGGACAAGGACAAAGACGACAAGAACGAAGGTGACCCACTCTTCAAGGGAATGAAGTACCGATCGATCGGCCCGTTTCGTGGCGGCCGCTCGCTTACGGCCGCTGGAATTCCCGGCGACCCGACCACATACTACTTCGGTGCGACCGGCGGCGGCGTGTGGAAATCCACCGACGGCGCCAACACCTGGTCCCCAATTTTTGACAAGGATGGTGCTCCTTCGATCGGCAGTATCGCCGTCGCGGTGTCCGAGCCGAACGTCGTTTATGTGGGGACCGGCGAAGCTTGCATTCGCGGCAACATCTCCCAAGGGGACGGCGTCTGGAAGTCGGTGGACGCGGGAAAATCCTGGAAAAGCGTTGGCCTGAAGGATTCGCGCGCGATTGGCAAAGTCATCGTGAATCCGCGCAATCCCGATATCGTCTTTGTCGCCGCGCTCGGTCATCCGTTTGGTCCGAACGCGGAACGGGGTGTTTTCCGCACCACCGACGGCGGTAAGACGTGGGACAAGGTTCTCTACAAAGACGAGAACACGGGAGCGATCGATGTGGTCTTCGACCCGCAGAATCCCAACATCCTATTTGCCTCGCTGTGGGAGACTCGACGGACTCCATGGTCGCTCTCCAGCGGTGGGCCGGGCAGCGGCGTGTATCGCTCGGCCGATGGCGGCGCCACCTGGAAACGGCTGCAGGAGCAAGAGCACGGCCTTCCCAAGGGTCCCTACGGGCGCATCGGGCTGGCGGTCGGGGCGAACTCCGAGCGCGTGTATGCGCTGATCGAAGCGAAGGAAGGTGGACTGTATCGCTCCGACGACGGCGGCGACACTTGGGATCTCGTGAACGGCAGCCACTCGCTGTTTCAGCGGCCGTGGTACTACATGCACGTGATCGCCGATCCGCAGGATGCCAACACGGTTTACGTGTTGGATGTGGAGTTCCTCAGGTCCACCGACGGCGGGCGCAACTTCAATAAAGTGAAAGTTCCGCACGGCGACAATCATGGGCTGTGGATCGATCCGAAGAATACCAAGCGCATGATCGCCTCGGACGACGGTGGCGTTACCGTCAGCCTGGATGGCGGCAAATCCTGGACACGCGAGGACAACCAGCCAACCGCACAGTTCTACCACGTCATCACCGACACGCGGACGCCTTACTACGTGTACGGCGCGCAGCAGGATACTTCCACCGTGGCGATCGCCAGCCGTAGCGATGACGGCGCGATTGGCCGTGACAATTGGTATCCGGTCGGGGGCGGGGAAGCGGGATATATCGCGCCCAATCCACTCGACCCGAACATCGTGTATGCCGGCGACTATCAGGGCAACATCACGCGCTTCGACCGGCGCACGAACCAGGTCCAGAGCATTGCGGTGTGGCCCGAACTTAGCGACGCGCGCGGCGCGGCCGGGCTCGATCACCGTTTTCAGTGGACGGCGCCCATCGTGATCTCGCCGCACGACCCGAGCACGATTTACTACGGAGGCGAGCGCGTTTTCAAAACCACCGACGGTGGCACCCACTGGGAAGCGATCAGTGGCGACCTGACGCGCAACGACAAATCGAAACAGCAGCCTTCGGGCGGCCCGATCACGGTGGACGATACCGGCACCGAGTATTACGACACCGTTTTTTCGATTGCGCCGTCACCCCTGGCGAAAGGCCTGATCTGGGCGGGCACGGACGATGGCTTGATCCAGATCACCCGCGATGAAGGGAAGAATTGGACCAACGTAACGCCCAAGGATCTTGCGGAATGGAGCCGCATCAGTTTGATTGAAGCCTCTCCGCACGATGCCGGCACGGCGTACGTCGCGATTGACCGCCATCAGAATGACGATCTCGCCCCCTACATCTATAAGACGACCGATTACGGAGCAACCTGGAGCCGGATCACAACCGGAATTCCGGATGGAGTCTTTGTCCGCGCTGTCCGAGAAGACCCGAAGAGGAAAGGTTTGCTCTTTGCTGGGACCGAGCGCGGCGTCTATGTCTCTTTCGACGACGGCGCGCACTGGCGCTCGCTGCAGATCAATCTGCCGATCACGCCGGTCCACGACCTGGTTATTAAGAACGACGATCTGGTGCTGGCGACGCACGGGCGTTCGTTCTGGATCCTTGATGATGTTTCGCCGCTGCGGCAAATCGCAACTTCGGGCGCCGATTCAGTTGCTGGAGAAGACATGCATCTCTACCAGCCCGCGACAGCGTATCGCGTGCACTTCGGAGACGCTCCGCCGCGGTTGTCCTTCGCGGGAAAGAATCCGCCCAACGGCGCGGTCATTTATTTCTACCTGAAGCACGCGCCGAAGCAGGAAGTGAAAAAAGATGAAGTGAAAATTGAAATCCTGGACGCGGCGGGCAATGTAATCCGCAAGTACTCCAGCCGCAAAGCCGAGCCGCTCGAGGAACCGCTCGACCCCGACGACAAGAAGCCGGAGAAGCAGATCAAGCTGGAAGACGGCCTGAATCGCTTCGTGTGGGATCTGCATTATGAGGAGGCGAATCGCGTCCCCGGCTATTTTCTCTGGGAATACAATGACGGCGCGAAAGGGCCCCTGGCGCTGCCGGGCAACTATCAGGTGCGCTTGACCCTGACCGCCAGTGGATCGACCGCCAATGGCAAGAGCGAAACGGCTCCGTTCGAAGTCAAGATCGATCCGCGAGTCACCACTTCCGAGAGCGATCTGAAGAAGCAGTTCAAGCTGCAGATGGACGTGCGCGAGCAGTTGAATCGCGTCTACGGCGCGGTGAACCAAATACAGGATGTCCGTGAGCAGTTGGACGGCCTCAAGAAGCGCCTGGTGCCGGGCGATCCCACGAAAGCCTTGTTCGATGGCGCGAGTGCGCTTGATGCCAAGCTGATTGCAGTTCGCGATCCGCTGATTAATTTCAAAATCAGCGCCAGCGAGGATTCTCTTGCCTACGTGCCGGGAATGGACGCGAAGCTGGCGTTTCTGTCCATGGCAGTGGCTGGTTTCGCCGACTCGGCTCCGACCGAAGCGCAGTACCAGGAATTCGACAAGCTGAAAAAGCAGACCGGTGAATTACTGGCGCGCTGGGAGCAGGTTCGGGATGCGGATATCGCGGCGTTCCAGAAGCTGGCCGCTGAACAAAACATCCACTCCATCTACGTGCCCGATGTGCGAAGCGAGCGGGTGCAAGGCGGCGGCGAAGAATAATAAGTTGTGTGGTGACGGGGCTTCGCCCCGTCCAAGCGGGGCGGAGCCCCGCTTCCACACAAAAAATTCTAGATGAACATCTCGTCCTGCGGCACGCCCCCGCCGTTTCTCGGTTGGCGCCTTTTCTGGCCGAGGAAGACTTCGACTCCCGTGCTGATCGCGGCCATCAGTCCGTCGACCTGGCGCAATGGAGAGAGCACGGTTTTGTGGACGACTTCGCTGGTCTCTTCGACTCTGTCCATGGTGCGATTCAGCAGTTCATCGGCGCGGATGACTTGCAGCCGGGCGCGGTCGAGGGCATCGGTGAGCGTGGCGTCGATGCGGCCGAGTTGATTGCGCACCAGGGTGCTGGACTCCGAAAAGTTGACGCTCATGACGTCGATCTTCGGGCGCAGCTCCATCAAAATGTCCTGCACCGTTTCCATCGTGGGCAGAGCCTTGCTCCGCACTTCAGTGGCGAGAGCTTCCATCCTCGCCGAACTCTTGCGGACCGCCAGGTAAAGGGCCACCAGAATTCCCGCCTGCACCACGACCGCGAAGGTAGTCACCGCAATAAAAATTCTTAGGAGGTTGTCATCCATGGCTGCTCCGTCATACTAGCTTCAGGGCTGCTCTTAACCGCTGTTGCCGCTAGATGTTCTTGGTCGGTTCCGCGGTCGTCTCGTTATATGCCTGCTTGCCGGCCTCGTAAGCGGAGCGGAACTGCTCTTTCTGCTGGTTGAGCACATCGCGCCCGCGATCCACCCAGTCGCTTGCCTGTTCGCGTGCACGGCGAGCCTGCTTACGCATGCGCTCGCTGCCTTCCTGCGCCTTGGAGCGAATTACGTCGCGCGTTTCATCGCCGGAGCGCGGCGCATACAACACACCGACTACCGCTCCAACACCGAGCCCCGCCAGGAACCACAGGAAGCTGTTGCCATCATGATCCGCCATAACTACCTCCTCAATTTCTCTTCTACGCGATGGTAGCACCCTGATATGTGAAACACAATTCACCGCGCTACTGGGTAGCGGGCTGCGAGCCACGAGCCGCGAGCTACGGGCAACCGGTCCGCTCGAAGCTCGCGGCCCGAAGCTCGCGGCTTATAAAGAAACTCTTGTGCCGCGAGCGCCAAAGGCGGAGAATAAAGCATTTTTCAGGAGGCACTTTTTGTCCGACCGCAAGTATCGGCAACGCGGGTACCAGGATTCCGGTGCGGGTAGCGGCCCGAAAAAAGACTTCGAGAAGCCGGCGGCCCCGAGAAAAGAGAATACATTCGGGCCGCGCCCGATCAACATGCCGGGAACGCGCACCGTCTCCCGCTGTGCGGAATGTGGCGCGCTGCTGCAGAATCTCTCGGCTCCGGTCGGGCAATGCCCGAAGTGCGGGTTCGACCTGCACGCCTGCAAACAGTGCGAACACTTCGACCCGTCCAGCCGCTTCGAATGCAATCAGCCGATTCCCGCCAGAATCTCTCCCAAAGACAAACGCAACGACTGCTCGCTCTATTCCATCCGCGTGATGGTCGAAAAAGAAACATCCAGCAAAGGCAGTCAGCGTCCGAATGACGCGCGCGCGGCGTTTGATAATCTGTTCAAGGACTAGGGCGAGTTCAAAGTGCAGAGCGGACACTCCTGTCCGCTGCCTTTGACCTCGATTTTTTCGTCAACAATCGATGTGCTTCTATTTCGCGGGAGCCACGCTGGAGCGCAATACAAACCGAGCTGCGCTTTCCGCATCTAAGCTGGCAGGAGGGACGAAGCGAGCAAGCCGCTTGCCTTAGCGGGACTACATCCTTATAATCCGCTCACCGGAATAATGTTAAGCCGCGGCCTATCGACAGGCGGCCCATGATTTTCGGGACCAGTC
This sequence comes from Terriglobales bacterium, assembly GCA_050012595.1. Classification (GTDB taxonomy): domain Bacteria; phylum Acidobacteriota; class Terriglobia; order Terriglobales; family Acidobacteriaceae; genus Acidiflorens. The sequence continues at coordinate 234,558 of JBEKGW010000002.1, read as the reverse complement.
GTGTGAGTGTCAGTGCGAGTTTGAGTGAACGATTGGTTCATGGTGCAGGCCCGACACCAGATCTGTGTGGAATCGGGCAGGATGTCAACTCCAGCTTCCCCGAAGAGTTAAGGAGCCACAGGAATGAAAAAAATTGTTCTCGCGATGTTGCTGGTAGCCGCGGTTACCGCCGTCGCTCAAACCGCGTCCGCGCCAGCCCAACCCGCCACCGCGCCAGCTCAAGCCGCGCCGCAACCGAACCCCGCACCGTCTCCAGCAGCTCCCCAGAAAAAAGAGATCAAGGATCCGGCCGAGTATAACGCCTACGTGGGCGCCGTGCAGCAGCAGGACGCCGCCGCTAAGGTCAGCGGCCTGGAAGCGTTTGTGACCCAGTATCCCAACAGCGTGATGAAGGAAGACGCGCTGGAACTTTTGATGGGCGCCTACCAGCAGACGGGCAATTCAGCCAAGACGCTGGATACGGCGCAGAAGGTTCTGCAGGCGAACCCGTGCAACATCCGGGCGTTGGCGCTGCTGGCCTACACCAAGCGGGCGATGGCGGAAGCGGGCCAGAACGCGCAACAGAATCTTGCGGACGCCGGCCAGTACGGTGAAAAGGGCTTGCAGTGTCTGCAGACCGCGACCAAGCCGGATGGCACGGCGGATGCCGATTTCCAGAAGCTGAAATCGCAGACGGCGGTGATCTTCAACGGCGCGGCTGGCATGAGCGCCTACCAGGCCAAGAATTACGCGAAGGCCGAGCAGTTTCTGCGTGCCTCGGTGGAAGCCGATCCGACCAACCTGCGCGACGTCTATCCGCTGGCCCTCGCTTACCTGACGGCGGGACCGACGGAAAAAGACCTGGATGGACTTTTCTTCATCGCGCGCGCTTCCAATCTGGCGCAGGGCGCGGGCAAGGATCAGATCGCCAAGTTCGGCAAGAGCAAATACAACAAGTACCACGGCAGCGAAGAGGGATGGAGTGACGTGCTGGCGCTGACGGCCACCACCACCCTGCCTCCGGCCAATTTCGCGATCAAGCAGTACGTGCCGCCAACTCCCGCCGAGCAGGCGGCGGCGTTGGTCAAGAGCAAGAAAGTTCAGGAGATGAGCTTTGCGGAGTGGCAAATGGTGCTTTCCGAAGGCACGCCCGAAGACGCCGAAAAGGTGTGGACTACACTGAAAGGGAAGCCGTTGCAGATGGTGGCCCAGGTAATCAGTATCGAACCACCCAGCAAAATCGATGTTCACGGCAAAAGCGTCGAAGCTCCCACCAAACTGAAACTGGCTGGCAGTTCGGACGATATCGATGCCAAGCGTGCCGACATCGATCTGACCATGACGGCAGCGATCCCGGCGAAGCAGATGCCGAAGGAGGGTACGGACTTCCAGTTCCAAGGGACGCCCGTCTCCTACGTGGCGAAGCCGTTTGTGATGACCATGGACGACGGGGCCCTGCTGGTGACAGCGAAGCCGCCCGCCGCCCACAAGAAGCCAGCCGCACACTGAGGTTCAGGTCTCAGGAAAACCCTAAGACTCGCGTACGGTTTATCGCAGAAAAAGGGCGGCCCAATCCGGGCCGCCCTTTTTTGTTCGAGATTTTCCCAGTAGATGTTTTCCTAAGACCTGAGACCTACACCTTTACCGAGCCTGTTTCCTCTCCAACGTGATGGCGGGACGCGCGCTGCGGGGCGGACGCTTCGTGCCGGCGCGCAACGGACGCACATCAATCTTTAGCTCCTGCATGGTCCGGCTCAGCGTGTTCCGGTGCATGCCTAGTTGCCGCGCTGCCTTGCACTGATTGCCGCGGTTTTCTTCGAGCACGGTCATGATGAAGCGTTTCTTAAACTCACGAACCGCTTCCGAATAGAGGATATTGCTCTTGTACATCTGAAAAATGAGTGCTTCCAGTTGATCTTTCACTTGCCGCCTCGCTTCCGCACGTTCACCACCTGAAACTCTTTCACCTACAAAATTACTAACAAGAACTATTTCGGCGGCCCGGACGATTGCATCTGCGTTGTGTCCTTCGCCGAATGCACCTGCCGCATGGAATCCAAGCCCTGGTAGAAGCGGTGACGCAATTCCGGCGGTGCCAGCCAGATCGCTGCCCTTCCGCCTACCAGGAAATACGGAGCAAGCTCCGATCCCGTCAGCCACTTCGCCGTGGGCGCAAAAGCGGCCATGGCGGTGAGCACAACCGCCACCACCAGGGCACCCTTCAACACACCCAGAACCGCGCCCAGAACCCGGTCAATCGCGCTCAGACCGGCTTTCTTCATGGCCCAGCGCGCAGTCCGTCCGGCAAAGCCAGCGGCGATCAGGACCGCGAAAAAAATAATAAGGAAACCAGCGATCTCGCCTAACCACGGCGCTTTCAAATGAGGCGCGAACCAGTCCGCCACGCGACGATACTGCCAGGCGGCCAGCAGGTATCCCACGACCAAGCCAGCCAGACCGAAGGCTTCATGGAAGAAGCCTTCGCTGGCTGCCCCAATCACGGAAAATACCAGAAAGCCGAAAATCATCCAGTCCGCAATGCTCATGGTTCATGATCCGAAGTCAAGTGATCCGAATGCAATGACCCCAGCGCACGCGGGCTAAATCTCCAACTCGCGTCCCGTTAATTTACGATACGCCTCGAGGTACTTTTCGCTTGTCCGCAGCGCCACTTCCTGGGGAAGGGCGGGCGCGGGCGGTTGTTTATTCCAGCGAATTTCTTCGAGGTAATCCCGTACATACTGCTTATCGTAGGAATCCTGCGCTTTGCCCGGTTGATAGGTGTCGGCCGGCCAGAAGCGCGATGAATCCGGTGTGAGCACTTCATCCGCCAGGGTGATACCCTGGGCGGTTTGCCCAAATTCAAACTTGGTGTCGGCGATGATGATGCCGCGCTGCCGCGCATAATCCGCCGCTTTCTTGTAGATACGCAACGTGATGTCACGGAGCTGGCGGCTTAATTCGGGATCGACCAGCGTGCACATTTCCTCGAATGAAATGTTGATGTCGTGTCCGGTGGCGGCCTTGGTCGCCGGCGTAAACAGCGGCTCCGGCAGTTGGTCGGATTCCTTCAGGCCCGGCGGAAGCTTGACGCCGGAGACCGTGCCCGTCGCTTTGTACTCCTTCCATCCCGAGCCGGAAAGGTAGCCGCGTGCCACGCACTCGACCGGGAACATCTCGGCCCGCATCACCATCATGGAGCGGCCGCGGAGTTCGTCGGCGTGCTGGCGAATCGCCGCCGGGTAGCGGTTCACGTCGGCAGTGACGAAATGGTTGGGGACGATGTCCTTGAGGAAGTCGAACCAGAACAGCGAGATCTGCGTCAGGACCCGGCCCTTGTGCGGGATGCCGGTCGCCAGAACGTAGTCGAAGGCTGAGATGCGGTCAGTGGCCACGAACAACAGATGGTCACCGTCGAGGCAGTAGACGTCGCGGACCTTGCCGCTGGCGTGCAACTCCAATTCGGAGTAATCCGTTCGCAGCAGAACGGTATCTAAGATTTCGGGGCTCATCTAAATTCACCGGTAAAAAACTCTGCGTATTCTAGTTGTCGTGGAGAATTTGTCAACGTTTTCCATCACACGCGGCTGGTTATGCCAGCCGCAGTCAAACGGAAATGTATTGACAGTTCAAGTGTAAGCTAGAAGCCTTGTCCAGCGCTGGCTTTCGAGGGATGGCGATGTGGAAAAGCTGAGGAAGGCTCTGGAAAAAAGGACGGCGACGTTTCGCCGCGTACAAGCAAAAAAGCAATCATTCGTCAAGGATAGCGCGCACAAATATTCGTGCGTTCGCCCGCTCGATCTTGCCAGGGGTTTGATTTCCCCGTAGAGACGTGGCAACCCCGTTTTTACAGGCGGAAGAACGCCGATCGCTACGCCGCCCCGAACCTCACCGACACCAGCTTCGACACCCCCGGCTCCTGCATAGTCACGCCATAAAGCACCGGGGCAATGCTCATGGTCCGCTTGCTGTGCGTGATCAGGATGAACTGGGTCTGCACGCTCATCTCGCGCACCAGATCGGTGAAGCGGGCGATGTTGGCTTCGTCCAGCGGAGCATCGACTTCGTCGAGAATGCAGAACGGACTGGGCGTGTATTGGAAGATTCCGACCAGCAGCGCGAGCGCGGCCAGCGCCTTTTCGCCGCCGGAGAGCAGGAGCACGTTCTGCAGTTTTTTCCCGGGAGGCGATGCCACCACGTCGATGCCGCTCTCGGCGCTGTTTTCCAGGTCGGTCAGCCGCATGAAGCCGTGTCCGCCGCCGAACAGCTTGCGGAAGGTGGCCTGGAAGTTTTCGTTGATCCGGTTGAACGCTTCTTCAAATTTCTGCCGCGAGACCTGATCGATCTCACGAATCGTGGCTGCTGTATCGGCGATGGCGTCGAGCAAGTCTTTCCTCTGCGTTCCGAGGAACTGGTGGCGCTCCGCGGTTTCCTTGTACTCTTCGAGAGCCATCATGTTGACCGGGCCCATGGCGTCGAGCCGGGCGCGCATTTCACGGTGCGCCTGATCTTCGGCGGCAAGCTCATTCCCGGTAAGCAGCGGAATCGCCGCGCCGGCCGTTGTGCCGGAGATCGTCTCGGCCATCAGCACCGAACGCTCCATTCCCAGTTCGTTCAGGCAGGTGTCAGCCAGGTGTTGCAGGTCGGATTGCAGCTTGGCGGCCGTAGCCGATAGCTCGCCGCGCCGGTCACGAGCCAGATCGAGTTGCTGACGCGTGCTTCGCAGAAGTTCGTCAATTTCGACTAATCGTGCGCGCACTTGCTCAGACTCGAGCTGCAGCAAACCTTCGCGCGCTTCTCCGGCGTTGCGCTCGGCTTCGAACTGCACGAACTGCTCGGCCAGTTGCATGTTCTCGTTTTGCCGTTGCGCGATCTCTGCGCTCGCGGATTCCATCTGAGCTTGCAGAGTGCTGGCGCGCTCCCGCATTTCGGCGACAAGCGTCTGGATGCGCTGAAGCAGTGTCGTGGCCGAACGGTGGCGTTCTTCGAGAGTGGCCACGCGCGCGGCCCGCTGTGAGGTAGTCGCAGCGGCAGCGTCCCGCTGGCTGCGAAGAGCGGCGAGGCGGTCTTGCCCGGCCGCAAGCCGCGTTTCGAATTGCGTGCGCGCTTCTTCGATGGTCGTCAGCTCCGCTCGCCGCGATCCGATCAAGTTTTCCTGCTCCTGCCGTTCCGCCGCCAGCCGTTGCAGTTCGCGTTCGCAGATCGCAATCCGTTCACGCACCCGCGACATCTCTCCGTCCAATTGCTTGAGCAAATGTCCAGAGGTCATCGCCTGCTTCTCCGCTTCGCGCTTTTCATCTTCCAGACGATCCAGCAGGGAAGTGTGCTCCTTGATTTCGCGTCCCAAGGTGAGCGCGAGCATTTCCTTGTCGCGCAGAGCTCGCTCCAGCTCTTCGACAAGACGCAGCACGTCGCGCAACTCGCGCTTCATCGAAAGCGGTCCCTCGCTGCGTTGCTTGCCGCCGGTAACGGTCACGTTGTGGAAGCATTCCCCGGTCTGGGAGAGGAAGAACGCATCCGGGCTGGAGAGCGCGAGCTCGCGCGCCACCGCGGGATCGGGCACGATGTAGCCATTTCCCAGCTTCGGCAGGATCACTTCGAGCGACTTGCCGAATCCGTTCAGCACGCGAATCGAATTCTTCAGCGGGAGGACCGTATCGTTGAGTGGGGAGTAGTGATGGCTCTCATCCGCGACAAACGAGAACTTCGCTTGCGAGTCCTCCGGGTGCACGAGGAATGTGGCGCGCCCATTGACGTCGGAGCGCAACCGGCGCAAGCCTTCGTCGGCGGCGTCCCACGACTTGACCACGACGAAGTTCAGTTCGTCGCGCAGGAAGTCTTCGACGACGCGCTCATAGCGGGGTTCGACTTCAAGGAAATCGGCGAGCACGCCCGCCGGAGTGTTCCCTCCCTGCATTGCGCCCGATTGAAACAGGCGCCGCACCGACTCGGTGGAATAACCGTGCTCGGCGATGACCGCTTCGAGCGATCCCTTCTTGCCGAGCGCCGTGGCGTATTCGGAACGGACGGAATCGAGGTGCTTCTTGGTGTCGTTCTCAGCAGCGCGCTTCGTCTCGAGGGTCTCGCGCAGGCTCGCGATCTCTGCAGTCAGGCCGCTGGCCCGCTGCGAAACGCTTTCGAATTCCAGCGCAATCTGGCCGCGTTGTCCGCCGAAGGTTTCCGATTGCGACGAGGCGGTTGAAATTTCGGTGCGCAGACGCTGCTCCTCGCGTCCGATGCCCGCTAGTCGCTCCTCGGATTGCGTGAGCTGATTGCGGAGATTGGAAGCTCCGCCGACGGCTTCGAGAATGGCTGTACGATGCGATTCCTGCTCCTGTTCGAGCATCGCGAGGTCGGTGGCGGCGCAAGCCGTTTCCTGCTGGCTGAGCGCAAGATCCTGCTGGGCCGCGGCGAGATCCGCTGCCGCTGAGTCGAGCAATTGCTGGTGGCCGTCGCGTTCTTCCTCGAGCGCCGTCAGGCGAGTCTGAGCCTGCGCCAGCTCCGCTTCCGCGGATGCCGTGCGCACGATCAGATCCGCGCAGCGCTCTTCGTTGGTTCGGATGCGCGCCTTCCCGCGATCGCCTTCGATGGCGATCTGGTTGAGCCGCTCGCGATTTTGCCGCGTCTCGGTCTCGATTGCGTATCCGCGCTGCGTGCGCTCGGAATGGTCCTTTTCCGATTCGTGCACGGTCTCTGTCTGAAGGCGGATTTCCTCGCCCAGTTGATGGATCTGGGTATCGAGTGTCACGCCTTGCTGATCCATCTGGGTGAACTTGCTGGCGAGCACCACCCGCAGTTTGGCGCGCATCTCGTCGCGCAGCTTGGCATAGCGCTCGGCCTTGCTGGCCTGGCGCTTGAGCGAGTTCATCTGCCGCGTGACCTCTTCGAAAATATCATTCACGCGGTTCAGATTAGTTTTGGCGTCTTCGAGACGCGCCTCGGCGAGACGCTTCTTCGTCTTGAATTTCGTGATCCCAGCCGCCTCTTCAATGATGGCGCGGCGGTCGGTTGGACGGCTGCTCAAAATCTGACCGATGCGTCCTTGCTCGATGAGCGCATACGACTCCGGCCCCAGCCCCGTTCCCATGAAGAGTTCCTGGATGTCACGCAACCGGCACAGTTTTCCATTCAGCAGGTATTCGCTGTCGCCGCTGCGGAACAACCGGCGCGTCACCGAAATCTCCCCGGCGTGGTGTTGATGCTGGTTGAATTTGCGCCGCCGGATTTTCAGAACAACCTGCGGCCCAAGCACTGCCACTGCGCTGTCGTTAGCCGACGATTCGTTAGCCGACCTTTCGTTAGCTGGAGCTTCGTTAGCCGAAGCTTGGGCCGCGGCCTCGCCTTCCACCTCTTCGGTCTTTATTTGTCCGGGCTGAATTTGTCCGGGCTGAATTTGTCCGGGCTGAGCTTCTTCAATGGCCCGTTCCGTTTCTGCGGCGGCCTGGGCGCGGACCTCGGCTTCATCCCAGTTTTCTTCGCAGTTTATTCCCGCCGAAGGAAGGTCGTCTTGAATCTCGATCTCGGTGGGCGCGTTCGTATCCGACCCGCCATAAATTTCCGGGTCAATCAAAGTCAGGCACACTTCCGCCATTCCGGTGGGATTGCGGTCGCGCGTCCCGGAAAAGATCACGTCTTCCATGCGCGAGCCGCGCAGCGACTTCGCCGACTGCTCTCCGAGTACCCAGGAAATAGCGTCGGCGATGTTCGACTTTCCACAGCCGTTCGGGCCGATGATGGCGGCGATGCCCTCGCCATGGAATTTCAGCTCGGTGCGATCGCAGAACGACTTGAATCCCAGGATTTGCAGCTTCTTAAGTTTGAGCAAAGTGACTCCTTCGTGGGCGGACACCGTGGTCCGCAAAATCGGTTTGCGCTGGCTGGTGTGCGCTGCAAATTGCGGGAATCCGGCTATTAACTCCCGAGGTTCCTCGCTGGTCGCATCCGTGTGATGCCGTCTCCATGACCCCGGAACGTCACCACGCTTTTGACCAACTCTAACGGCGAATACAGGGACGGGTCAAGTACTAAAACACCACATGTTGTGGTGCCCATCCAAGGACCGCCTTTAGTTGCACACACACTACAGTTATTACGCGCAAGTTGCCGGTGAGGAATAAGGAAGGCGGGAGACGCGAGAGCATAGACACTGTACCGCCGGGGGCGAGGAGATTCAAGGGCCGGTAGTGCCGTTGTCTCGTGTAGAGACGCGGCTTGCCGCGTCTCAGGCAGCGGCAACACTGCCAGGATTGTCCGGATCTTCCAACCAGTGTTCGGGATTGCGGTCGATGTAGTCGCGAACCGCATTCACGGAGGCGTTTGATCGCAGGATGTGGTCATGGAAACGCGCTTGCCATGCGAAACCTGAGAGCCCTTTTGCATGGCAAATCCGGCTAACTCCCGCCTTGTAACTTCCCACAATTGTGGGGAGCGAGCGCCCATGTGCGCTAGCGGGAGACGGGGCAAGCCCCGTCTCTACGGGAGGAATCCGTCCGCCGGGAGAATATGGGTGGTCGCCCTCAATCACAATGATGGCGTGGACGTGATTGGGCATCACCACATATCGGTCGATGATTACGTTCTCGTAGTGGATCGAAACGGCCTTCATTTCGGTTTCGGCAATGACTCCCGCGTCTGAAAGGACTATTTGTCCGTCGACCGCATGGCCGAGAGAGCATTTCTTGTCTTTGGTGCAGAGGGTGACAAAGTACCAGCCGCGTGAGGAATAATCCCAATACGCCAGACGGGTTGATTCGACTCGATATCGATTTTGAAACATGGTCATCGGATGGAGCATAAGTCACGCAGAAAATCTCGGGCAGTGAGCATCATCACCGCGCGTTTGGTTGGTTTCGGCGTGAACGGAGACGCGGCAAGCCGCGTCTCTACAAGGGGAAAGAACCGAGGGCCCACGCAACTATTTCTTGCGCTCGACTAAGTAGTGGGCAATGTCCTTTAGAGTCGACGCGGCCTCACCGTATTCGTTAAGTTCCGTGCATGCCTGATCGACCAGGGCGTCGGCCTTGCGGATCGATTCCTCGATTCCGAATAATGCCGGATATGTCGTCTTCTCCGCTGCCTTGTCCTTGCCCGCGGTTTTCCCCAGTTGCTCGGAGGTCTGGGTCAGGTCGAGCACATCGTCCACGATCTGGAACGCCAGACCGATTGACTGCCCATAGATGCGGAGGCGGGCGATATCCGCAGAAGTTGCCCCGGTGTACATTGCCCCAGCGTATATTCCTCCGCTGACCACGCTGGCGGTGATGAGCGCCGCGGTCTTCGAACGGTGGATGTATTCGAGGGTGGCGAGGTCGGGCTTTTTGTGTTCGGCTTCGAGGTCAACCACCTGGCCGCCGATCATGCCGTCGATGCTGCCGGTGGCGTGGGCGATTTCCCGGATGATGGCGACGCGCGAGTCGGCTGGGCAAGCGATCTGCGCCAGCACTTCATAGGCCTGCGTCTGCAGGGCGTCTCCGGCCAGGATGGCGATTGCCTCGCCGAAGGCCTTGTGGCAGGTGGGACGCCCGCGCCGCAGATCGTCGTTATCGAGCGCGGGCAGATCGTCGTGGATCAGGGAATAAGTGTGGAGCATTTCGAGAGCCGCGCCTACCTGCTCGATGCCGGCGGGGAGCGACCTGGCAAGCGGGCCAGCATGCGGTCCAGCACTCGAACTGCCGACCGATGCCGCCGCAATCATGCGCCCCGCTTCCATGCAGAGGATCGGCCGCAGGCGTTTCCCGCCGGCAAACACGCTGTGCCGCATGGCCCGATGGATGGAGGTTGGATGCTGGGCGGCCGGGGGCAAGAGCCGCTCGAGTGCGGCGTCGGCGGCTTCGCGTCCCTGCTCCAGAACTTGTTTCAGCATGGCATCGCAGTATAACAAGCGGGCCTAGCCGAAATGAAAAGGGACGCCCACGAGCGTCCCTTCTCGAACAAGTTTTTCAAAGAAAATCCTCAACAACAAAAAAACAATCAGGCGGCCGCATTGCCCGTGAGCCTGTGCAACAACGAGCGCACCACGTCACCGTTGCGCGGCTCACATATGTCGGACGCGCCCAGACTCAATGCCTCGGCCCACAGCTTGTCGTCCGCCAGTCGGTGGGTGCCGATGATGCAAAGGTTGGGGAAGTCATGATGCAAACGCTTGACTTCGTCCGGCCCCGAAGTTTCCAGATCCAGCACCACCGCTTCGGCGCGATGCTGGGCAACCGCGGGACGGACCTCCTGGCAAGTGCCGGCCAAATAAACAGAATTAAAGTGTCGGGAAAGACTGACCGCCAGAGTTTGTGCAGTTCTGGGGTCATTCTGATAAAGGACTACACTGAGTGGTTCCATACACCCCCCTGACTTCACCGCAAATTTCGCGGCGGCCTTGGCTGCGACAGCAAACTGCTAGCACAGGCGTTGTCAATTCCGATCCGAGTTGCGATAGCCTTACTTGCGCAACGCTTTCTCGGCCGGGGGCTCGAACGGTTCGGTTTGCAGCTTTCCGTTCTGTTTTAACAGAATCTCTACTTTCCCTTCCGCTTCCTCCAGCTGTTTCCGGCAGGTTGCGGAAAGTTGCATGCCTTCTTCAAACAGCGTCAGAGACTTCTCCAGAGGAACCTCCCCTTTTTCCAGTTCCTGGACGATTCTCTCGAGACGCTCGAGGCATTCTTCAAACTTTACCAATCCAATTGCTCCTACTCTCTATTGTAATGCCGATTCCTGTGCAAAATGTCCAGCGAAATTTTTAATTCGTGCAATTTTTTGGGCATGGTGTTCCCAAAACTACACTGAAAGCGGCCGCTTCGAGCCGAGAACCTCTAGAACATCCACCGCGGAGGCATATCGGCCCAGAGGAGCGCTGATCTGCGCGCCCTGCACCCGTTCGCGGACCGCCGCTAGCATCTCGCGTGCGATGGCCAGGCCTTCCGCGCGAGCCGCTTCCGGACTTGCAGCCCGGGTCATCCTGTTGAGAATTTCATCAGGTACCGAAACCCGCAGTTCGTTCTTCATGAACTCCGCATTGCGCACACTTACCAGCGGCCAGATTCCGGCAATGACGGGAATTCGACAGTGTTCGATCCGTTTCAGAAAAGCTTCCAGCAAACTAAGGTCGAACACCGGCTGGGTCACCACGTATTCCGCACCCGCTTGCACCTTGTATTCGAAGCGCTTGATCTCTTCGTCCAGGTTGGGCAGCCCCGGATTTGCGCCCACCCCAATGACGAAGGTGGTCCCGGCGCCGATCGGGTTTCCGCCCAGGTCTAATCCCCGGTTCAGGTTGTGGACGATATTCACCAGTCCGATTGAATCCACGTCAAACACTGCCGTGGCATCGGGATAGTTCCCCATCTTCGGAGGGTCTCCGGTGATGCAGATCAGGTTGCGGATTCCAGTTGCCGCCGCTCCCAGCAGGTCGGACTGAATGCCCAGCACGTTTCTATCGCGACACGTGTAGTGCAGGATGGCTTCAATTCCAACCGCCTGCTGCATCAAGAGCGACAACGCCTGATTGCTCATGCGCGCCGAGGCCCGCGGGCTGTCCGGGATGTTCACCGCGTCCACGCCGACCGATTTGACGAACTTCGCGCCCTCGATCTCTTTTCGGATGTCGATTCCCTTGGGCGGCACGATCTCGACCATGGTCACAAATTCCCCGGCCGCAAGCTTTGCGCCCAGCTTGGAGCGCTCCGCCATAGGAATGCTGGCCGGAGCCGAAGGCACGGCGCTGGAATGAATCGCCGCTGAAACCGCAGTCTTGCCGCGCGCTTGGTCCACGCGTAAAGACGATTTCATGGCGCGGATATGATCCGGCGTGGTTCCGCAACAGCCGCCAATCAGCCGCACTCCGGCCGCCACGAATCTGGGCGTGTAGGTCGCCATGTATTCTGGCGAGCAGAGATAAATATTCCGTCCTTCGACCGAGCGCGGCATACCGGCGTTCGGCTGCGCGGCTAGGGGCAGGGAAGTCACGGCACGTACCCGCTCGATCGCGTCCAGCATCGCGACCGGTCCCACGCTGCAGTTGATGCCGAGGACGTCGACGTTCCATTCCGTCAGCCGGGCGGCGAAGGCCTCGGGGTTGGAGCCATCAAGGCAGTTGCCGTCTTCATCAATCGTGACCTGGGCGACGATGGGAATCTTCGCATCCACGTCCCGGCAAGCCAGCACGGCTTGGTGTAATTCTTCGAGGTAGCCGAAGGTCTCGAGCATCAGCAAATCCACGCCGCCCTCGACGAGGGCTGCGGCCTGTTCGCGAAACGCGGCTCGGGCCTCTTCAAACGAAGTCTTGCCCAACGGTTCGATGCGAATGCCCAACGGGCCAATTGATCCAGCCACCCAAACATCGAAGCTCTTGGCTGCTTCCCGAGCCGCGTGAGCGCCCGCCAAATTGATTTCGCGCACGCGATCCGCCAGGCTGTGCCGCGCCAGGCGAAAGCTGTTCGCGCCGAAAGTATTGGTTTCGATAATCTCGGCGCCGGCCTGCAGATAATCGTGGTGGACGCCGCGGATCAATTCAGGCTGCGACAGGTTCAGCTCGTCATAGCAGCGGTTGATGAAGATGCCCTTGGCGTAGAGAAGCGTTCCCATGGCTCCATCGCAGAGCACTGGCGATTGCTTCAGATGTTCAATAAGGTTCTGCGCCATTTCCTTGAGAATACAGGAAAAAACTAGGTCTTAGCATCCACCGGGGGCGAATCGGTCCGACTGGCTTGACATGCTCCTGGAATCGAACTAACTTAGCAGACCTTCCCCTCCATCTATCCGTTTGTACGACGCCCCGAGGAGACCATGGAGAACAACACCCCAAATTCCGCGACGCGACCGATGCGTCTTCTATCCATTGATGGCGGTGGCCTGAAAGGGCTGATCCCCGCTGAAGCTCTGATTGCAATCGAAACCCAACTCGACGCGCTGACCGGCCGCTCGCTGCCGCTCTCGGACCGGTTCGACCTGATCGGAGGCACCAGCACGGGTGCCATCCTCGCTGTTGGACTCGCTCTCGGCCTGAAGGCGGCCGAATTTCGGGACTTCTACCTCAAATTCGGAAAGCAGATCTTCACCAAGGTCATCCTGCCCGAGCGTTTCTGGCACAGCTATCCCAGCGGTCCGCTCGAGCAGCAACTGAAAGCTGTTTTCGGGGAAGACACGACGCTCGGAAGCGCCAAGCTGCGTACCAATATCCTCATCGTTTCCAAGAACGTTACGCTGGGGACAACCTGGTTCTTTACCAATAACCCAAAAGGAAAGTACTTTACCAACAACCGGGGGCTACCGCTTTGGCAGATTGTGCGAGCCAGCAGCGCCGCTCCCACCTATTTTCCGCCGCAGACGATTTCCGTTCCGGACGACGAAGGCCAGCCCCAGGACTATGAGTTCATCGATGGTGGCGTCAGCAGCTACAACAATCCTTCGTTGCAGGTTTTTCTCGAAGCCACCGACCCGAATTATCAGTTCGGATGGCCCACCGGAACCGGCAGGCTCTTGATGATTTCGCTGGGTACCGGCTTCAACGCGATCACCGTGCCAGCCGGCAAGGCTTCAGGCTACAACCTCATGGACTGGGTTCGCTACGTGATCACCGAACTGATGGACGATGCCAACCTGCAGCAAAATGTGCTGATGCACCTGATCGGGCAACCGCCGGTGGGCAAGGCTCCCGCTCCGACCGCGGAAGCAAACGCCGCCCGAGCCACCGGTGTTCCGGCCGATGATGCGCTTGATTTCATCAACTCCGGCTCGGGCGCGGATAGGGCTTTGACCTACCAGCGAATCACGGTCAGCCTTACGCGCGAGCGCCTCGATGGGCTCAACCTCGGCGACATCGACCCGGCCAAGGTTGGCGAAATGGATGCCGTCGATCAGATCGGCAATTTTCAGCGCATCGGGCAAGCGATCGCCAGGGAGCAAGTCAGAATGGATCTGCTGAAGCAGTTCTTTGTCTAAGGTCTTTCCCCAAATCGCTACGCTGCGAGCTAAAGCCGAAGCGCTCGGCTGGCTCGAAGCTCGTGGCTCGTAGCTCGCAGCGTACTCAGTTTCTTCCTTTGCTATAATCCTTGTTCTTGCATCCAAGTGATTATCCGGCATGAGGTTGGAGTCCCAAGGTTTGAAAAGAGTCCTGATTCTGCTGTTTTCCCTGCTGCCCGCCAGTTTGATGTTGCTGAGCTGCGGCGCCAGCAGCTCCGGCAGCAGCACAAAGACCAGCGGCGTCGCGTACCGCGCCTTCATCACGAATAGCGTTAGCGCCGGTACTGCGTTCGCGGGTGTAAATATCGTCAACGCTGCAACCGATGTGCGTGCGAGCGTAGCCCCGATTTCCGCGGGCAACACTCCGGGAATGATGGTGCTTACGCCCAACCGGGCCCAGACCCTGGTCTTCAGCGGCAATGGTACACAATTCTCCGACAACCAGTTCAGCATCATCGTCAACGCCAGCGAATCCGTCGCTAGTCATTTGACTTTGCCCGGCATGACCGAGAGCTTCGTCGTTTCCCCGGACAGCTCCACCGCCTATGTTGCCGTGCCGACCGCGCCGGTGACAGGCCAGTCTCCCGGGGTAGTGGAGGCCATCACGCTGAGCAGCGGCACTGTCACCGGACAGGCCGACGTTCCCTCGGTCCACTATCTTTCTATCGATAACAGTGGCAACCGAATTTTTGGCTTTAGCGATAACTCCGATTCGGTGGCGGTGATCACTCCGTCGCAAATCGGGATTGGCAATGCGGTCACTTACATTGGCGGTTTCGACCGTCCGGTTGCGGCCTTCTTCAGCAGCGACGACAGCACCGCCTACGTGGTGAACTGCGGCGCGGAGTGCGGCGGAACCACGGCCAGCGTGCAGCAGTACAATCTAACGAATAACACTCTCGGCTCCTATGTCGCAGTCTGTACCCCCGGCACAACGCAATGCGCCGGCACTGTGGCCTTGCTGAATGGCTCGACCATGTATCTGGCAGGCACCCCGTATTCGGGAGGAGTTCCGTCGCAACCCTGCATCGGACAGACAACTGCAGCAGCCACGTGCGGATTGCTTACCATAGTTGACCTCAGCAGCATGACCGTCATCAATACCGCCCCGATCGCCATCACTGACGGATATCACACCCTCCTGGCGTTAGCCGCCAACGGACAACTCTTCATCGGTGCGCGCACTTGCACCGAGATCGTTCCGCCCATCCCGCCGCCGCAAGGGGCCGAGACCCGCGGTTGCCTTTCCATTTACAACACGCTGACCACCGCGGTGGGGAGCGCTCCGGCTGGCGGCGTCTTAATTCCTCCCGCGAACGGAGACGTGACTGGCATCCAGCCCATCGCTAAGCGCGGTGACACAGTAGCGCAAGACGTGGTGTATGTGGTCCAGGGCGGATCACTCCGTGTCTACGACACCACGATCGATGCCTTGGAGTACAACCCGAACAATTCGAATAACCCCGGTCAGATCTTGGGCCTCGTCGGCCAGTTCGTCGACGTCATAACAGTTGATTTTTGAGGTAATAAGTTTGGGTTTATGCCACAGCTCGCAGCCTACCTCGGCTCCAGCACCAGTTCATGCGCCCGGTGTTGCTCGACCGCAGCCTGCGAGAATGGAAACGCGAACGTCGAGCCTCCATACCACGCCGTCCACTGGTCCATGTAATACGGACTGAGGAAGATCCCGCTCTCTCCCGTCACCACGTTCAGCGTGCTTTCGTCAAAGTTCGCAAAGTTCCACGTCAGCCGTTCGGATGGCCCAAAGCCCCGGCCCATCGCCTTCACCGTGTAATTGCTCCCGCTCAACGGATGCAACCCCGGCCCGGTGAAACGCCCAATCAGCGGAAGTTGGCTGAGCACCGGATGATCAATTTCAACCGGATAATTCTTTCCCCACTTCCACTGGCTAAGGTCCGAAGGAGCTTTCGAGGGATCTCCCGAAGCGACTCTCGTCTGCTTCACTGCGTTCTCAACCGCAGCTGTCAGCAGGCTCCCGTAATCTGAGTATCCCGGCGGCAGCCAGCGCGCCGGCTGCTTGGTGAGCACATTTTCCAGCCAGACTGACGACATGGCCCAGTGATAGCTCTTCCAACTCAGCGCGCCGGAAGCCGGGCGTGAAGCCGAAATATCCGCCGCCGCGCCCAGCTTCGGCTCAAGCAGCAACCGCGCCAGTTCCTGACGCGCCTTCGTCTCAATCATCGGCGCCGCTGAATCCGCCGACATCCGTCCATCCCAGTCCCGCAGAATTTCCGCTGCCTGCTTCGCCCGATCTGATGCGCTTGCGGCGTGATCGATCGCGTACACGAACTTGTCGGCGCAGACTCGGTCGTACGTGGACGACACATCCATCTGCAGCGCCAGCATGTCCGCGGGGGCAAACTTCTTTCCCGATTCAAGCACCCGGTAAATGCGATCCGTTCGCCACGGCGCCTCCCATTCCGTGCTGATCGAATATTTATAGCCATCCGGAGTGATGCGCCCGTTGGCGGTCGCTAAAATCCCTTCCGGCGGATCATAAACATGCGGCATCTCGTCGAAAGGAATCCAGCCCTTCCACTCGTGCGCATCGTCACTCCCGCTGACCGGCAGGCTGCCATCGCCCGCTGCCCGGATCGGCACTCGTCCCGTCGCCTGATAACCGATGTGACCATCCACATCGCCGTACATCACGTTTTGGCCGGGTGCGTCAAAGGTCGAGAACGCCTTACGGAACTCTTCCCAGTTTTTCGCGGAGTTCACGTCGAAGAACATCAATCCCATGCCGTCCTGCAATGTCCAGCGCAGAGCAATCTTGCGCGTCTCGCCCGGAATCAGTTCCGTGATGATCGGCCCATGCCGCGTGGTCACTACATCCAGAACCACGTCTGGTTTTCCTTTGACGTGGATCGTCTCCTGCCGATGCTGTGCATCGCGCCATCCCGCCCGGGTTTTGTACTGACCCCGCGCATTGAACTCTTCAATGTAATCGTCTTCCACGGTCGGCCCAACGTTGGTGAATCCCCAGCCGATCCGCTGGTTGTGGCCCACAATCACGAACGGAATTCCCGGCAACGTCACTCCGGCCACGTCGAAGTTGCCGGTCTTTGTTGCTGTTGTTCTTAGGTGCGCCTCAAACCACAGGTTCGGCATCTGGTGGTCGAGGTGCATATCGTTCGACAGCAGCGGTTTCCCCGAAACTGTATGCTGACCGGAAACGACCCAGTTGTTCGACCCCGGCCGGAACGAATCGGCTTCTTCCAACTCCGCAAGTGGAGCGACGGGCGTCTCGCCCGTCTGGCCGGGCGAGGATGCCCGGCTCTCCATAAGCGCTTCGGAAACCTGCCTAGAGCTGAGGTCAGACGAGCTGAGGTCAGACGAACGGAGATCAGAAGGCAGCGCGGAAATCAGCCGTCCCGTCCCGCCCTCCGGATCAACCTCTTCTTCGTCATCCTCATCTTCATCGCTGTCACCGCTGTTGACCGCGGGGCCCTCGTCGATCCGCCGCACATCGGTTGGCGGACGGTCCCGCCAGGAGGAATTCACGTACAAGTCCGCCGTCAGTTCCGGCCCCAGCTTCGCCAGAATCTTTTCGCGCGTCAGCGCAGGCGGGTTGCTGTAGTGATTCAGATCCTGCACCATGCGCGCGCCCACCAGCAGGGAATCAGTCACCGTCCACGGCCGCGGCGTGTATTTCAGCAGACGGAATTCGAGCGAAAGCCGATCGCGATGCGATTCAATAAACGCATTCACGCCGCGGGCATAAGCGTCAAAAAAAGCTCGATCGCACGCGGAAATATTTTTCTCCGCCGCTTCGGCCGCGATCCGCAGCCCCAGAATCCGCTGCTCCCGGTCCATCTGTACTGTGTCTTCGCCGATCACTTCCGAAAGTTCTCCGGCAGCGGCGCGCCGCATAATGTCCATCTGCCACAGCCGGTCCTGCGCGGTCACGTATCCTTGCGCAAAAAATAAGTCTTCGAGCGTGGCCGCCTCAATCGTCGGAACACCCTGCCCATCGCGCACCACGCGCACCTTGGACGAAATCCCCGGCATCGCGATCCTGCCATCCAGTTGCGGCAGAGGAGTGCGCGCGATCCAGTAGAGCCCCCAGACGCCGGCGATGAGCGCCACCAGCAGAAGGCAAAGGGCGTAGTACAGGATGCGGAGCGCAGGATTGCGCCGACGGAAGTTGGAGTGCGGAATCTGGGGCAAGGAAGCGGTGACCGACATTCTCACGATTGTAGGAGTGCTCTTCGCACCTGACAACAGCGGGTCTGCAACGTTTGCGCCATTTCCATCTGTAGAGACGGGGCTTGCCCCATCTCCGGCGACGCGGCGAGCCGCGTCTCTACGGCCGTCGAAGGCCGACTGCCGCTTTCGGTTGGCGTAACCCGTGCTTCCCCAGTATTATGTCTGCAATCCCTCGGCGCGCATTATCATCTTGAGCGTCCGCGCCGCCCAACATGCTGCAGAAACGAATCGACGATCAGCCGACCATCTCGCAGGAAAGCATCCGCGAAGCCGAAGGAATTTTCCTGCAGCATCTCAAACGCGTCGGGTTCAAGCAGACCGAACAGCGCAGCGCAATTCTGCGGACCTTCCTTGAAACTCGCGAACATCTTTCGATCGACGAATTGCATCGGCTAGTCAAAAAGACAGACCCGCGCATCGGCTTCACCACCGTCTACCGCACGCTGAAGCTTCTGGCGGGTTGCGGCTTGGCCAGCGAAGTTGCCTTTCACGATGGTATCGCGCGTTACGAACACCAGTACAACCGCCGCAGTCATCACCATATGGTGTGTACCGAGTGCGGCGCTTCGGTCGAATTTTTCTCGGAGAAAGTCGGAGAAATCGAGCAGGAGATCGGACGCAAGCACCGCTACGTTACTACCCGCCACACTTTCCAGATCTACGGCGTTTGCGAAAAATGCCGAAAGAAGATGAATGGACGCCGAATTGTCTAGTCCAACCAATGCTCCAGCGAATCCCGCGCAAGCTTCCGTGAAGTGCCCGCATTGCGGAACTGTGATGCCCGCGAACGCGGCATTTTGTCCAGGATGCGGATGGTCGATGACACCGCTTCCTCCCGAGGATCGGGCGGCGGCGGCGGTCGCTTATCTCACTTTCGTCCCGGCCGCAGTGATATTGTTTCTGCCGGCATTTCGCAACCACCGCTTCGTCCGCTTCCATGCCTGGCAAAGCATTTTGCTCTGGGGAGTCTTTTTCGTTTTGACCGTTGCCGCGCTCTTCCTTTCGAATGTTGCTGCCGCCATGGTTTTTCTGCTGTTTGAAATTCTGGCTTCGCTGGCCATGCTGTTCTTGTGGATTGTTCTGTCGCTCAAAGCATGGCAGGGCGAGCGCTTCGAAGTGCCGCTGTTCGGGGAGCTGGCGGCGAGACTGCGCTAGGAGAACCAAGGTCTCAGGTGTCAGGAAAAACAAAGTCAACCCCTTCACAGCACGGTTTTCCTGAGACCTGACACCTGGGACCTTGCCGTTCTCGTCCTCATCGTTCAAAATAATAAATTCGCTATTCTATCGAGGAGACTTTCATTGAGCCAGCTTCAGCGCGTTAAGATCAGCGCTCTCGGCACCTACGTTCCGCCTCGCCTTCTCACCAACGCCGACCTGGAAAAACTTGTCGATACCAATGACCAGTGGATCATGGAGCGCGTCGGCATCCGTGAGCGTCATATCGTGGACAAGGGGGTTGCGACCAGCGATCTTGCGGTCGAGGCGGCAAAGAGAGCGCTCGCCGAGCGCGGCATCGAAGCTTCCGAACTCGATGCAATTATTGTTGCGACGGTCACGCCCGACATGTTTTTTCCCGCGACCGCTTGCCTCGTCCAACACAAGCTCGGCGCAAAAAATGTCTGGGGATTCGATCTCTCGGCTGCCTGTTCGGCGTTTGTTTACGCGTTGCAAACCGGAGCGCAGTTCGTCGCTACCGGAGCCCATAAGAAAGTGCTCGTGATCGGCGCTGACGTGATGTCGTCGATCATCGACTACACCGACCGTGCGACCTGCGTTATCTTCGGCGATGGTGCGGGAGCGGTCCTGCTCGAACCCACGGAAGACGAGTCCGTCGGGCTCATTGATTTTCTGCACGAAGTGGATGGGTCCGGAGGGTGCGCGCTCTACATGCCTGGTGGCGGAAGCCTGAATCCATCAACCCACGAAACCGTGGACAAGAAGATGCACTTCGTTCATCAGGACGGGGCAGCGGTCTTCAAGTTCGCGGTGCGCAAGATGGCGGCGCTCTGCGAAGAGATTCTGCAGCGCAATAACATCAAGGGCAGCGAGATCGACGCCTTCATTCCGCATCAGGCGAATAAGCGCATCATCACCGCTACTGCCGATCGTCTGAAGCTGCGTCCGGAAGCCGTGATCATCAACATCGGGCAGTACGGAAACACCACCGCGGGAACGATTCCGCTGGCCATGGAAACCGCGCGCCAGGAAGGCAAATTGAAGAAGGGAAGTCTGGTGCTCCTGGCCTCAGTGGGTGCGGGATTCACGGTCGGAGCGACGCTGCTGCGCTGGGCTTATTGATGCCCCACCCTTGGCACGGCCCCTAACAACGCTGGCGCCAGCGCGTTCCAGTATCTTCGGTGGGAATGGACAAGCCTTGCGAGTGAGAAGGTCGAGGTGTACTCCGGTTAATTCTGAAGTTGCGGCGACCTCGTTGTTCTCGTCGTTGATCAGTTCATGCTGGAAGCGAATGACTTTCTCCCGAACCTCCAGGATCCTTGATCGCACAATGACGAGATCGCCTGCGGCAAGTTCTTTCTTGTACGCGGTGTTCTGCTGTACCGCTGCCATGCCGTGCTTCTGTTCGCGAATGTAGGTGGGACTAATGCCGATGAGCGCAAATAGGCTCCATGTGGCTTCATCGAACTTACTCGTATACCACATCACGTTCATATGACCCATGTGGTCACATTGCCAAGGATAAACAATGCCGCGATACGTGATCGCAGAATCTGTGGCCTTGTCTTTCATTGCTACCACCATTCCATTCACTAAGGCCTAAGACCTAAGACCTACTGCCGCTCCTACCAGCGACTCGAAAATCTTGCATCCATCGGTGCCGCCGAGTTCCGGTTCCGCAGCGCGCTCGGGATGGGGCATCATGCCGAGCACGTTGCATCCCGGGCTGCAGATGCCGGCGATATTTTCCAGCGATCCGTTGGGATTCGCTTCCGGTGTGATTTCGCCTTGCGCGTTCGAGTAACGGAAAACGACGCGGTTGTCGCGGTTCAGTTCTGCGAGTGTAGTCTCATCGCAAAAATAATTGCCTTCCATGTGGCCGATGGGGATGGTTAGCACTTCGCCTTTGCGGCATGCGTTCGTAAACGGCGTCTCGTTGTTTTCGACTCGCACCTGCACCGGCTTGCAGACATATTTCAAGCCGATGTTGCGCATCAGCGCTCCGGGCAGCAACCCCGATTCACACAATATCTGGAAGCCGTTGCAGATGCCGAGGACCAATCCGCCCCCGGCGGCGAACTTGCGTACGGATTCCATGACTGGCGAAAACTTGGCGATGGCGCCGGTGCGCAGGTAGTCGCCGTAAGCGAACCCTCCGGGCACAATGATCACATCGCAATTCTCAAGATCGTGCGACTCGTGCCAAAGGAACGTCGCCTTCTGCTTCGCCACATGTTCAGCTGTCCAAAAAGCATCGTGATCGCAGTTCGATCCGGGGAAAATTATGACGCCAAATTTCATCGGACTCCTCGCCTTCACTATATGGTAATGGTGGTGTGGATGGTCTATGGTGACAAGCTACTATTCTTAGGTCAAGGAAATAGTGCCGATAAACCCAAGCAGCTACGCGCTGAAGCTGTCCGCCACCTAAAATCAGGGCAGAGATCGAGTCTTTCCGCGGCCGCTAATACTTCACGATTGATGCGAACGATTTGGGATCGAGCGAGGCGCCTCCTACCAGTGCACCGTCGATTTCCTCCTCCGACATCAGGGCGTGGGCGTTCTCTGGTTTGACGGAGCCGCCATAGAGGATGCGGAGCTTGCTGGCGAATTCCTGGCCGAAGGAATCGGCGGCTTCGGCACGGATGATGGCGTGGGCATCGGCGGCTATCTGCGGGGTTGCGGTTTTTCCGGTGCCGATGGCCCAGACCGGTTCGTAGGCGACCACCAGGTGGACGGCTTTTTTGGCGGAGACTTTGTGGAAGGCGCGGAGACATTGGCGGCGCAGCACGTCATCGGTGAGCCCGGCTTCGCGTTCTTCGAGGACTTCTCCTACGCAGACGATGGGGATGAGTCCGGCTTCGAGGGCGGACTTGAGCTTGAGGTTGACGGTGTCGTCGGTCTCGCCGAAGTACTGGCGGCGTTCGGAGTGTCCGATGATGACGTGGGATACACCGACCGCCAGCAACATGCTGGCGCAGATCTCGCCGGTGAAAGCGCCTTCTTTCTGCCAGTAAAGATCTTGCGCGCCGATAGCGACGTTCGATCCCTTGGCCGCAGTGACGGCGGCATCGATGGCAAGGTAAGTCGGGCAGACGACGATTTCGTCGCGGTCGTGGGCGTGAACCAGAGGAAGGAAATCGCGGAAGAAGTCACGGGCTTGGTCGGGCGTTTTGTACATCTTCCAGTTGGCGGCGAGGAGTTTTTTTCTCATGAAGGACCTTTCTCGAAGATAGCGGAAGTTGCGCGTGGTTCGCGGGATATTTTCTCGGCGGCCCGGACGTAGGCTTTGCAGGTGGCAATGTCGAAGAGCACGAAACGGACGTGCTCTACATGGGCGCAAGGCGGCAGAGCTTCGACGATAGTGCGAACTGCGATTTCAGCGGCCTCGTGCACAGGATAGCCGAAAGCTCCGGTCGATATCGAAGGGAAGGCCAGTGATCGGATTCCGTGGTCATCGGAGCTGCGGACGGACTCACGATAGCAACTGGCGAGCGTTTCGGCCTCGCGCTGTTGGCCTCCTCGATACACTGGGCCGACCGTGTGAATAACATATTTGGCGGGCAGTCGACCGCCGGTGGTGATGACAGCTTTGCCGGGGGAGAGGGTGCCGATCTCGGCGACGATGCGCTTGCACTCCTGGAGGATCGAAGGGCCGCCAGCGCGGTGAATCGCTCCATCCACGCCTCCGCCACCGAGTAGCGACGAGTTGGCGGCGTTGACGATGGCGCCGGTGGTCTGCTTGGTGATGTCGGCGGGGCCGTGGAGTTCGAGGGTCTTGCCGTTCGAGAAAGTCAGTCGGGCTGCGAAGTCGGACATAGCGGCCAGTAAAGAGGTCTCAGGTCTTAGGTCTCAGGACCCAAGTCTTAGCTTTTAGCTCCAGCTCGTGAATCGCAACTCATAGTCTTAAGCTTTGCATCAGGGAATCGTTTTTAGCGATGCCAAGATCCAAATGTCACCGACCGTCGAAAACCTGATACTGAGACCTGGGACCTATTTTTTATCCGTCAGCGCTTCGACCCCGGGCAACCTCTTGCCTTCCAGAAATTCCAGCGAGGCGCCGCCGCCGGTTGAAATATGGGTGATTTTATCGGCTACGCCGGCGGCTTTGACGGCGGCTACGGTGTCTCCACCGCCTACGACCGTAGTGGCTCCGGCATTTTCGGCCACGGCCTGGGCGATCTTGAAGGTGCCTCTCGCGAAAGGTGGCACTTCGAAAACGCCCATGGGGCCATTCCAGAATATGGTGCGGGCGCGCGCGACTTCTTCGGAAAACGCCTCGATCGATCGCGGGCCGATATCGAGCGCCATCATGTTGGCGGGGATGGGCTCGCCAACGCCGACGAATTTGACTAAGGCACTGGCGTCGACGCGGTCGGCGATGACGTGATCGGTGGGCAGCAGGAACTTGAGCTTATGGGTTTTCGCCTGCTGCAGAAGGTCCCGGGCGAGTCCGATCTTGTCTTCTTCTACCAAACTCTTGCCGACGGATTCGCCTTGCGCCTTGAGGAAGGTGTAGGCCATACCGCCGCCGATAATGAGGACGTCGACTTTGCTGAGCAGGTTCTGGATGACTCCGATTTTGTCGCTGACTTTGGCGCCGCCAAGGATGGCGACGAAGGGGTGCTCGGGGTTCTGCAGGACGCGACCCAGATATTGCAGCTCTTTTTCCATGAGCAAACCGGCGGCGGATTTCTGCACGAACCGGGTGATGCCAACCGTGGAAGCGTGGGCGCGATGGGCAGTGCCGAAGGCGTCGTTCACGTAGAAATCCGCGAGCTTCGCGAGTTGCTTGGAAAAATTCTCGTCGTTCTTTTCTTCTTCGGCATGGAAGCGAAGGTTTTCCAGCAGCAGCGCCTGGCCTTTCTCGAGTTTGAGCGCCATTTCTTCGGCTTCGGACCCAACGCACTCGGGGCAGAAGCCGACATTTTCGCCGCGTGACAGTTCTTTGTCGAGCAGCATGCGCAGACGCTCGGCGACGGGCTTGAGACTCAGCTTTGGATTGGCGTTGCCTTTGGGACGTCCCAGGTGAGACGCGAGGATGAGGCGGGCGCCGTGACGCAGAGCATACTCGATGCTGGGCAGGGTTTCATGGATGCGGGTGTCGTCCATGACGCGGCCGTCGTCGAGCGGGACGTTGAAGTCGACACGCATGAAGATGCGGTGATCGTTGAGCGGGAGGTCGCGAATAGAAAGCTTGGGCATGAAAAAGTCTCCGTCGTTCGACGCTTGCCGGTGGAGAGCCGGGCGTCCCCGCCCGGCCATCATACTGTGGACGGGCGAGACGCGTCCCTCCACACTGGCAGAACCTACAGTCCTTTGGCCGCCATCAGGTTGATCAGATCGCGGACACGGCAGGAGTATCCCCACTCATTGTCATACCACGAAATCACCTTGACGCAGTTGCCGCCGACTACCAGGGTCATGGGCGCGTCGACGATGGAGGAGCGGGAGTCGCCTTTGAAATCGGACGAGACCAGTTCGTTTTCCTCGAACCCAAGGTAGCCCTTCAGCGGGCCCGACTCGGAGGCTTTCTTCAGGGCGGCGTTGACCTCTTCTTTGGTGGTCTTTTTTTCTACCCAGACGACGAGGTCGACCACCGAGACGTTGGGCGTGGGTACGCGCATGGCGAAGCCGTCGAGTTTGCCGGCCAGATCGGGGATGACGAGCTTAAGCGCCTTGGCTGCTCCGGTCGAGGTGGGGATCATGTTGATCGCCGCCGCACGGGCTCGCCGCAAATCTTTGTGCGGGAAGTCGAGGATCACCTGATCGTTCGTATAAGAGTGGATGGTGGTCATGGTGCCGCTGACGATTTTGAAGTTGTCGTTGATGACCTTGGCGACCGGGGCCAGACAGTTCGTGGTGCAGGAAGCGTTGGAAATGATGCGGTGCTTAGCGGGATCGTACTTGTCTTCGTTCACGCCGAGAACGACCGTGAGGTCTTCGTTCTTCGCTGGGGCGGTGATGATGACTTTTTTCACGGAGCCGCGCAGATGCTTCTTCGCTTCATTGGCGTCGGTGAACTTTCCGGTGGACTCGATGACGACCTGCGCTCCGACAGAGTCCCAGGGCAGGACAGCGGGATCCTTTTCTTTAAAAACCTTTATGACCTTGCCGTCGATCGAAATACTGTCGGCGCCGGCGGTGATTTTGTTCGGCAGGTTGCCGAGGATCGAGTCATACTTGAGCAGGTGGGCTAGGGTCTTGGGATCGGTGAGATCATTAACGGCAACGAAGTCGATGTTCTTGTCGGCGAGCGCGGTGCGGAGAACGTTGCGTCCGATGCGTCCAAATCCATTAATGCCAACTTTTACGGCCATGGTGCCTCCAAAAAATTCCTGTTTCCCTAAGAGAATACGCGGGAGCTTTAAACAACCTTTGATGGTAACAGGGTGGAGCGGCCAGCGTAAATGTCATGCGCCGCAGGGCGCTGTCATAATTCATGCGGGCGTGATTTCGAGGTAAGTGTCGGTGTTGCGCCACAGAAAAGGGACACGGGCGAGCCAGTATTTTGCCTCGATCGCCTAGCGGGCGCGGGCAAACTCTTCGGGTCGCAGGATGCGGACGATAGCGGGGAATTCGCGGCCGGTGATTTTTCCGCGGATAGTGCAGGGCGCGATCTTGACTTGCGGGTTGTTGCGGATGCGCTTGCACTTTCCGGATTTACTGTTCGTCATGGCGTAAAGCTTATTGTCGTCTTCGGCAAACCAGATGGGCGTGTGCACGGCGACGCCACTTTTTCGGAAGGTAGCGAGGCTGACGTAGCGCTGGCCGTGGATTTCGGCGGGGATGGGCGTCATGCGGATATTGTAAAGAGCCGCGAAGATTCTTGCGGGGGAGTGCACCCGGCGATCGCGTGGAACTTCCGCGTCGCCCGCTTTTGACCGCTTTCGCGCTCGGTCGCATACAATAGCGGGCTATCGAGGCTCCGGATCGGAGCGAGATGATATGAGCGAGACTTTTGAACGATGGGAGGGCCGCACCGTCGATGGGAGATTTCCATTGCAAAGCTACTTAGGCGGCTCCGATCACAGTGCTGTGTACTTTACCGTTACGCAAGGCGGTGCAGGAGATTCCAAGAAGGCCGCCATTAAGCTGATTCCCGCCGACGCGGCGGACGCGGAGAGGCAACTCCTGCGATGGAAGGCTGTCCGCGAACTAAACAATCCGAATTTGATTCGCATTTTCGAGGTGGGAGCTTGCCAACTGAATGGCACGGAACTGCTTTATCTTGTTGAGGAGTATGCGGAGGAAAATCTTTCGCAGATTCTTCCGGAGCGTGCGCTGACGGCAGAGGAAACGCGAAGGATGCTTCCGCCGATTCTGCAGGCTTTGCAGTGCGTGCACGATCAAGGGTTCGTGCATGGACACATCCAGCCTTCAAATATTCTGGCCGTCGCGGACCAGGTGAAGCTTTCGAGCGACGCTCTGGGCATACCCGGCGAAAGGAGTCGTGAGGCGGGGGCGACGAGCGCCTACGATCCTCCGGAAGCGGCGACGGGAGTGCTTTCGACCGCTGCCGACATTTGGCAGTTGGGGATGACATTGATCGAGGTGCTGACGCAGCATTTGCCGGTTTGGGATCGCACACGGCCGAGCGCGCCGGAAGTTCCGGCGGGGGTCCCGGAGCCATTCCGCGAAATCGCTGGGCACTGTTTGCAAGTTAATGCGGGAAACCGATGGACGGTTGCGGAAATCGTCGACTGCCTGGAAAAGGATCGGTTGCGAGCGAAGCGGCTGGTATCAGCGGCTGCGCAATCGGCGTTGCCGGCGCGCGCCCCAGTTCAGACTGGAAGGGCGGCCTCCGCGCCAGCGGTCTCTGGTCAGCAGAAACAATCTGCGAAATGGCCCTACTGGCTGGGGTTGGCGGCGGTGGTTACGGTTGCCTTGGTTTTGATTGTGAGACCCAAACCGGCGCACCCGCCGGCGGAGGTGCAACCGGCGCCCGCTCAGCAGGGCGCTGCCGCCGGAGGCTCGCGGTCCGCAAACCCCCAGTCCGCGCGGGCCCCGGCGGAGCCGGAGCCAAAGCTGAGTCCGGCGTCTACGAACATTGAGACTACGAACACTGGCGATCAGAGCGGTGTTGTGCAGCGGGTGATGCCGCAGGTTTTCCCGAGCGCGCGTCGCACCATTCAAGGCAAGATCAAGGTTCGAGTGAAAGTCGAAGTGGATGCCGCGGGCAACGTGGCGAAGGCGACGCTGGAATCTACCGGGCCGAGCAAGTATTTTTCGCGCGTCGCACTGGAAGCGGCTCGGGCTTGGAAGTTTTCTCCGGTACCAGCCAGTGAGTCTGGAGCCAGGGAATGGAAGCTGCAGTTCGCCTTCAGCCAAGCGAAAACGGAAGTTTCGGCAGTGCGCACAAAGCATTAAGAGGATAGTCTCTAAGTCCAGGGCTACGTCCAGGGATTGAGAACCGCTTTAAGCAGCCGAAAATCTGAAACGTTGCGGGTCACCAGCGTCAGATGATGGGTTTCTGCTGTTGCCGCCAGGAAGGCATCCATTGCGCCGATCGGATGTCCGGCCGCCTCGCTGCGTGACACCGTCCTGCCCCAAGCCTCCGCCACGTTGGTGTCGACGGGCAAAATTCTGCTCTCAAATCGTAACGGCAAATCATGTTGTAGCCACTGCTCAAGCCGGCTTCGACGGCTTCCCGCCGCCATGCGTTCCACGCCGTAATGCAGTTCTGCTAACGAGACGACACTGATGAAAATTCGATCCTCATCGGCCGATTCCATCCAACGGATGAGACCGGGATTGGGCCGCGGCTTGACCCATTCCGAAACCGCGTTTGTATCCAGAAGAAAACTCATAGGTCGATCTTCCGGGGCCGTTGCTTGAGCCGGCGGATCTTCAGACCCGATTCCCGCAGGGGAGATTCCGCAAAGAATTCTGCCAGGTTGCCGACGCGCTCTGTCTTTCGTTGCCATTCCTCCGCCCCCACCACCACCGCGGCCGTGCGCCCATTCCGAGTAATGGTTTGCGGTCCCTCGGACATTGCTCGCTCGATCATTTCACTGAATTTTGCCTTGGCGTCAGCCACGGTCCAGCTTTGCGAACTCATAACGAATCCTCCAATTCCCATAATGGTCATCGTGGTCATTATAGTCATATACGAAAAATATCGCAAGTGCGGTGCAAAGTCAGGCGAGATTCGCACATGCTAGAAATGGGCTGCGGGAAAAGGCGACTTCCGATACCCAGCCCCTAAAGGGACATCTAATTTTGAGGAAGTTACGGCATCTCTGAAGCAATGCCCTGATACGAAACCCGAGTTGCTAGGGTTTGCTGCTGCCGGTCATTTGGCGGCGCGCTTCTTCGCAGGCTTGCTGCGGGTCGCGTCCGGTGACTTGCTTGTACCAGGCGGGGTGAAATGTCCAGGCCCAGGCTTCGCTTACGGCGCCGCGAATCATTGCCTGGAAGGTGCCGGGCTCTCCGAATGTGCTCTGGTAAATGTGGATGAAGATTCCGCCAAGCATAATCAGGGCGGAGATGTCGTGTACGACGTAGCTGATGGCGACGGCGATTCTTCCGAAAGTTCTGGCGCCCGCCCATAGGATGATGCCGGTGATGAGGTACGTGACACAGCCGCCGACGATTTCCCAGAACTGAAGCTTCTGGCCGGCGTTGAAGAAGCCGGTGTCGGGCGGATCCATTTTCGCCTCGCCGCTGACAATCTTCTTCATGTCGCGCATCCAGCGGGAATCGGCCGCGGTCCAGATCATGGGCTGGAGCCAGTTCATGGCTTGTAGTGCGAAGAAAAAGACGAAGCCGATGCCGAACCAGGGGTGCATGACGCGGCTCAGTGGTCCGCCGCCGAAGAAAGGAGTGAACCAGCGGAACAGCCACGGGAGATAGATGGCGAAGCCGGTGAATAGCGCGAGAAAGAAAAACAGCGCGACCATCCAGTGCAGCACGCGCGTGTACACCGGATGGCGCAGCAACTCTCCGCGATAGACGGTGGTATGGCCCACCGATTCGAAACTCTCGCGAGCCTTGTGGTCGAAGCGTTCGATGGCTCCGCTAGACGTTGACATTGGCGCCGTCCTTTTTCGGTGGTTCGGGTTGCGCTAAGCGCGGACCGGTGGTCACGTAGTGAAAGATGACGCCGAGAAAACCGAACAGGGCGAAAGTGCCGAGCACGGGCTTAAAGAGCCATTTCCACACTGTGTAGCTCCACGGGATCTGCGGATTGCTAGGCAGACCCCCGTAGCGCTCGGGATCGGTGGCGTCGTGGAGCACGTAAATCACGTGGGTTCCGCCGACGGATTGCGGATCGTACACGCCCGCGTTCTGCCAGCCGAAATTGTCGCGCAGTTGTTTCGCCCGCTCCTCGGCGATGAATTTCATGTCGTCTTTTGAGCCGAACTTCAGGCAGCCGGTCGGGCACGCCTTAATGCATGCCGGTTCGAGACCCTCGCCGACGCGGTCCGAGCAGAGTGTGCACTTGTACACACGCTTGGTCGCGGGATTGAAGCGCGGAATATTGAAGGGACACCCGGAAACGCAGAATTCGCAGCCAATGCAGTTTTCCTGGTTGAAGTCGACGATGCCGTTGGCGTACTTCACGATGGCGCCGTCCGCCGGACAAGCCGCCAGGCAGCCGGGATCGGCGCAGTGCATGCACTGGTCCTTGCGCATCAGCCACTGGATCGTGCCGTCGGGGTTCTGGTGCTCATTGAACTTGATGAGGTTCCAGAAATTCCAGCGCGTCTCTGGCATCGTCTGGTAAGTGTTGTCGAAGGTGGTCAAGGAGAACGGCAAGTCGTTCCACTCGGCGCACGCCACCTCGCAGGCTTTGCAGCCGATGCATGTGGTGGTGTCGACCAGTTTGCAGACTTCAAGATCGCGCTGCATGCCGTGGCCGGGCGAAGGACCGGAATGGCCCGAGATCATTTCGGCTTGTAGCGCCTTGCGGTCTGCCATCTCCCGTCCTCACTTGCTGGTGGAGCGCCGGGTGTCCTCGCCCGGCCTAAACTTCGCCCGGCAGACGGGCGAGACGCCCGTCACTCCGCCACCTAAACTTTCTCGATCTTCACCAGAAAACCTTTGAATTCCGGTGTAAACGCATTCGGATCGATCACGGTCGGCGTCAATTGATTCGCCAAGGTCTTCGCCGTCTTGCCCTCATCTTCCGCAATGCCGCGGAAACCCCAGTGAATCGGGATGCCGATCTGGAACGTTTCCTTGCCATCGATCTTCATGGGCCGGATGCGGCGAGTGACCATCGCTTTGGCGATGTAGTAACTCCGCGCGCTCGTGACTCTCACCCTTTCGCCGCCGCGCAGGCCCATACGGTCGGCGAGTTCGGCCGGGACTTCGACAAACGGTTCTGGCACGAGTTCCACGTTCATCGGATTGTTTTTTGTCCAGTAGTGGTAGTGCTCGGTCAGCCGATACGTCGTGCAGATGATGTTGTATTCCTTGTCGCCCGTGCTCGCGTACTTGTCCATGTCGGTCTTATATCGTTTCACGACCGGATTGTTGGACTGGTTCGGATGCAATAGATTCGCAATCGGGCTTTCGACGGGCTCATAGAATTCGGGGAAGGGTCCGTCCGCCATCCCCGCCAGCGGCACGAACAAACGTCCGACGCCATCGGGATTCATGATGAACGGGCCCATGTGATCTTTGGGTGCGGAATCCACTTTGAAATCTGGAACGTCGACGCCCACCCAGGTTTGCTTGGCTTCGTCCCACCAAACCTGGCGACGCGAAGGATCCCAGGGCTTGCCGTCACCATCGCAGGAGGCGCGGTTGTAGAGAACACGGCGATTCGCCGGCCACGACCATCCCCAATTGGGATAAATGCCGAGGCCGGACGGGTCTTCAGTTCCGCGGCGCTGCATCATGGCGCCGGCTTCGGTCCATGATCCGCAGTACAGCCAGTTTCCGGAGAGGGTTGTGCCGTCGTCTTTGAGCCAGGCAAAGCCTGGGAGTTGCTGGCCGGCCTTGATGGTCGTGTTCGTTTTCGGGTCGGTGATGTCGGCGAGCGCTTTGCCATTGATTTCTTTTGCGACCTCGGCGAGCGACGGGTTGTACGGGTTCGTGTACGCGAACGTGGCGTTCAGAACAGGATCGGGGAACTTGCCGCCTTCTTTCTTATAGAGCTCGCGAACTTTCAAGAAGATGGTCGCGAGGATTTCCTGGTCGAGCCGCGCCTGCCCCGGCGGCGGAACGGCGACGTTCTTCCATTGCAGCCAGCGGGCGGAGTTCACGAAGGTGCCGTCTTTTTCCGCAAAGCCTGCGCCCGGCAAGCGGTACACGGTGGTGTTGATCTTCTTCATGTCGTCCGCGGAAATGCCGGGGGCGCGCCAGAATTCGCTGGTTTCGTCGGGGTAGATCTCGCAAACCACCAGCCAGTCGGCCTTTTTCAGGGCGTCGATATTTTTATTCGAATCGGGGCCGATCATGACGCCGTTCATGCCGAAGGCGAGGAGACCTTTGACCTTGCCCTCGTACATGTCGTTCCAGATATTCACCCAGGAATAGTTGCGGTCGATCTTCGGCAGATAGTGGAAGGCAAAGTCGTTTTCCTTGGTGGCCGCCGGTCCGTAAAACGCCTTCAGGAGAGAGACGGTGAATTTTGAAGTATTCGACCAGTAATTAAATGACTGCCACGGATCGGGCTTGGACGGTGTGGGTGTAGTGCGCTTTACGAAGGTGGCCAGGTCGACATCGGCGGGATTCGGCATCTTCAAATAGCCGGGGAGAATGTCGAAGATTCCCGCCATATCGGTTGCGCCCTGAATGTTGGAGTGGCCGCGGAGTGCATTGACTCCGCCACCGGCGCGGCCGACGTTGCCCATCAGCAACTGAAGCATGGCAGCGGTGCGGATGATCTGGGTGCCGAAGCTGTGCTGCGTCCAGCCGACCGCATAAATAATCGTGGCAACTTTTTTCATGTCGCCATCTTTGCGGACGGAGGTGAACAGGTCGGCGGCTTTGAGGAATTGGTCCTTTGGAATGCCGGTAATGCGCTCCACCATTTCGGGCGTGTAGCGCTCGTATTGCTTTTTCAATAGTTGATACACGCAGCGTGGATGCTGGAGCGAGAGGTCGAACGCGACCTTCGGGGGAAGTAAAGGCGGAGGTGGCGTGGCGCCCGGTGCTAGAGGAGCAGGCGTCTTTTCCGGAGGCGTGCCCACGACCGGCTTGCCAGCCAGGTCCCCGCCTTCTTCATAATTCCAGGTCTTCTTGTCGTACACCTTTTTCTCGGGATCAAATCCCGAGAAGAGGCCGTCTTCGGGCAGGTTAAATCCGTCTTTGATAATGAAGGCGGCGTTAGTGTAGTTGATTAGATAGTCTTTGGCGATGCGGTTGTTTTCTATGGCGTAGTTGATGACTCCGCCGAGGAAGGCGATGTCGGCGCCGGCGCGAATCTGCACGTACATGTCGGCGTTCGCGGCGGTGCGGGTCAGGCGCGGATCGACAACAATGGTTTTCGCGTTGCGGTGAATCTTGGCTTCGACCGCCCATTTGAAGCCGCAGGGGTGGTTCTCGGCGGGATTGCCGCCCATGATCAACATCATGTCGGTGTTCTTGATGTCGATCCAGCCATTGGTCATTGCGCCGCGTCCGAAGGTGGGCCCCAAACTGGAGACCGTGGGGCCGTGTCAAACGCGGGCCTGGTTTTCCAGGTAGCAGACCCCCAGGCTGCGCATACTTTTTACGGCGAGATAATTAAATTCGTTGGTGTCGGTGCAGCCGCCGGTGAAGGCCATGCCTTCGCAGCGATTCACAGTCCGGCCCTGCGCATCCTTTTCTAGGAAAGTATCGTCGCGCGTTTTCTTGACCTTCTGCGCGATCTCGCTGTAGGCCTGCTCCCAGGAAATGTCTTCCCAGTCGGTGGCTCCGGGACGCCGCACTTGCGGTTTCAGCAACCGGCGGTCGTTGAGAATGTCCTGCTCAAGCGATGATCCCTTGGGGCAGAGCGTGCCGCGGTTGATGGGGTGGTCGGGATCGCCCTCGACGTGCACGACTTGGGAGATCGCATTCTTGGCCTTGTCGCCCAAGGTGTAAATGATCACGCCACAACTGACGGCGCAATAAGGACAGGTGCTGCGCGTTTCGCTGGCTCGGGAAATTTTGAGGGACTGGGTCTGGGCGTAAACCGGAGTCAGATCAAAGCCGAGAGCGGAGAACCCGGCTCCACCAAGCACGGTGCCTTTGAGAAAAGTTCTGCGAGAGAACTCCATTTTGTAGCCCCCGTGCTGCACTTTCCAGAAAGTTACGGAGGTGAACGGTTGCAGACGCCTCGAGCGTCCAGCTTGTGCTGCACGAATGCGAAGCACTATACCCCGGTCTGACTGGATCGTCAATCAGGAAAATGCTTGATGTCACCCAGCATCCGGCATTGCGCGGCAGGAGACGGGGACGGATAATCGGGCCATGGCGCAGAATGAATGGCAGCGGCGGATTGCACGAGCGGAGGAACTCGGCGCCCAATATACCTTTGCGGCGGAAATTCTGCGTTTCTATGCAGCCATCGCGCGTTTTCAGGAAAATTTCTACCGGGAACTCGCAAGATCGCTCGAAAGATCGAGCGCTGGGGCTGGCGTTGTCGCATCTGACTCGGAGCCCTTTGCGCAGCCGCTCCCATCAGAACTGAACGGTCGATTCGGAACTTTTCTTTCCGTCGTCGAACAGAACGGTCCGGGCCCGCTTCGGGAAGCTGCGCGTGAGTTGCGGGACGGCGGCGAAGATTCACATTTCGAATTGTTGACGGTCTTCTGGAATGGGAGCGAGACCGCCGCGCTCCCGCTGGGTCCTAACGATTTTTTCGCGCGCGCTTTTCTTCAGCCTTACGCGGCAGGCATTCGTGCACGGTCCCGTATGCGTTGGACCGGGCCGACGCCGTATCTGTGTCCGTTTTGCAAACGGAAACCGGGCCTGGGCGTTCTGCGTCCATTGGGAGACGGCGGCCAGCGCTCTCTGGTGTGTTCATTCTGCCTGGCGGAATGGGAGTTCCGGCGGATCGTCTGTCCGGGATGCGGGGAAGAGAATTACGCGAAGCTTCCCGTCTACACCGCCGAGGAACTCAAGCACGTTCGCGTGGAATGCTGCGACAGTTGCCGGTGTTACATCAAGACGGTGGACCTTACGAAGAGCGGGCTGGGCGAACCTATCGTGGATGAGATGGCTTCGATTCCGCTCGATCTGTGGGCCCAGAGGCAGGGATACACGAAGCTGCAAACCAATCTGATGCAGCTTTGACCGAGGTTGTCGTCAATCGGAGAATCGTTGATCGGAGAATCTGTGCACGTATTTCACATCGTAGGCGCTCGCCCAAATTTCATGAAAGTGGCGCCCGTGATGAACGCGCTCAAAACGCGCAAGCACGTCGTTCAGACCCTGGTTCACACCGGCCAGCACTACGACGCGAATATGTCGAATGTCTTCTTTGAGCAGCTCGGCATCGCGGCTCCCGATGTGAACCTCGCCGTTGGCTCTGGAACGCATGCGCGGCAGACCGCCGAAATCATGACTCGTTTCGAGCCGGTGCTGCTCGACCGCCAGCCCGACATTGTGCTGGTCTATGGCGACGTCAACTCAACCGTCGCCACCGCTCTGGTCTGCGCCAAGCTCGGAGTGCGCGTCGGCCACGTCGAAGCCGGGCTGCGCTCTTTCGACCGCACTATGCCGGAGGAAATCAACCGGCTGCTTACCGATCAGCTCGCAGATATGTTGTTTACGCCTTCCGAGGATGGAGACTTCAATCTTCAGAAAGAGGGAATTCCTCCCGAAAAGATCTTTCGCGTCGGCAACGTGATGATCGATTCTCTGGTGAAGCTTCTGCCCGCGGCGCAACGCCAGAACCAAAACAGCCTTCCCGCGCGCTATGCATTGGTCACCTTGCATCGCCCGGCCAATGTTGACGACGGCGCAGTTCTGAAGCGCATTCTCCAGTCTTTGCTTGAGGTCAGCCAGGATCTTTCCGTCATATTTCCCGCGCACCCGCGCACCCGAAAACGCATTGCCGATTTTGGACTGCATGCGGACCAGCTCCAGATCCTCGACCCGCTATCCTATCTCGAATTTCTTGCCATGCAGTCGCGCGCAACCGTCGTCATAACAGACTCCGGCGGCGTCCAGGAAGAGACCACCTACCTCGGCGTTCCTTGCCTGACGCTCCGCGAGAACACGGAGCGCCCGGTTACGGTCTCCCTCGGAACGAACGTTCTCGTCGGACGCGATTCAGATAAACTGCGCTCCGAACTCTCCCGAGTCCTCGCCGGCCAGGCGAAGAAGGGAACCATTCCTCCGCTTTGGGACGGTCACGCGGGCGAACGGATCGCCGCCTTAGTGGCTGGCTAGACGTCGAAATTTATCACGAAAGGGTTGAGCGATCCGTGGCGGAGACTGCTTACGCAGAGGCTTTTACCTTCGGCTCTTTCAAGGAGTACTTTAACAGGCAATACAAGGCTCGCACGCCGTCTTTCCACCCGATCTTTTTGCCCTCCTCGTACGTGCGCCCCCAGTAACTGATTCCCACCTCGTAGATGCGCAGGTTTCGCCGCGCAACTTTCACCGTGATCTCGGGCTCGAATCCGAAACGATTCTCCTCGATCGGGATCGACTGAATCACCTCGCGCCGGAAGACTTTGTAGCAGGTTTCCATGTCGGAAAGATTGATGTTGGTGAGGCAATTGGAAAGCAGCGTGAGAGCCCGGTTGCCGACCGAATGCCAGAAGTACAACACGCGATGCGGCCCGCTGCCCAGGAAACGTGAGCCAAAAACTACGTCCGCTTTTCCTTGAACCAAGGGCTCGATCATCAGCGGATACTCCACCGGATCGTATTCCAGATCAGCGTCCTGAATAATGACGTAGTCGCCGGTGGCTTTCTGAATGCCGCGGCGGAGCGCTGCTCCTTTGCCCATGTTGTGCGGCTGAAGAACGATGCGGATTTGCGGATGCTCAGACTGCAGTTCGGCCAGGATCTCGCGCGAGCCATCCCGCGAGCCGTCGTCCACGCAGATCAGTTCGATCTCCAGGGGAACCGAGAGAACCTTCACGACCACCTCCCGGAGCGTGGCGCGTTCGTTATATACCGGCATCACAACGGAAAGTTTCATAGCGCGCTTGATGGACGGCGAGACTTCTGCAAAATGCATCACGATTGTAAACTGTGAGCTCGCCGGTGGATATTAGAAGCTATTGCGTGACTGGCCGGCAGGGAACGTCCGAAAAATGGGTCGTGAATGTAATTGCCTGTCTCTGTTCCACTGCAGCCATTCTAGTATGCTGTAAGCAGCGCTTCGCTTTCGGCGCAGGAAGAACTGCGACTCTCTGCTGAACGAGGTTGCCCGAGCAGAATCGGTACGAGAGAACTTTAGGTGACTTCAATGGAAGTACGGTAGAGGGGAACTTGTTCACGGCACTCCAACCCCAGTCCAGACTCATAATTCTTGCGTTTGTCACCCTGGGTTGCGCGTGGCCCTGCTTAGGACAGACTCCTCAGCAAACGCCCACGCCTGCTCCCGAACATCAGAGCGTGGCCTCATCTGGCGAGCAACTGCCCGATCAACTATCGGGAAGCATTAGCGGAACGGTTGTTGATCAAAGCGGAGCCGTCGTCGCCGGAGCCCAGGTGCGGCTTACAGGTGAAGATCGATCCCCCAAACAAGAGGTGCTAACGGACGACGATGGGCAATTCTCCTTTGCCAACATCGCTCCCGGGTCTTTCCAGCTCACAATTACTTCGGAGGGCTTCGCGACGCAAGCATCCTCTGGAATTCTGCGTTCGGGGGAGATCTATATTGTCCCGCCGATCGCGTTGGATGTTGCTACGGCTACTACTGAAGTGCAGGTCGGACTCTCACAGACCGAAGTGGCAGAAGAGGAGATCAAGGTTGAAGAGAAGCAGCGTGTGCTCGGCGTCCTTCCAAATTTCTATGTCAGCTACGTCCCCCATGCAGTTCCCCTCACCTCGAAGCAAAAGTTCAAGCTTGCCTTGAAGACGGTGGTGGATCCGTTCACCTTCGTATTTGTGGGGGGCGTTGCGGGAGTTGAGCAGGCACAAAATCACTTCATTGAATACGGACAAGGCGCGCAAGGCTATGCCAAGCGCTTCGGCGCCGGCTATGCCGACACGGTTGCGGGCACGTTCATCGGAAGTGCCATACTGCCATCGCTTCTGAAACAAGATCCGCGATATTTTTACAAAGGAAGCGGTAGCAAGGGATCGCGGATTCTGTATGCGATTGCCAATTCAGTGATTTGCAAGGGCGATAATGGACGCTGGCAGGCAAATTACTCGAATATCCTCGGAAACCTGGCCGCGGGCGGGATTTCAAATCTCTACTATCCGGCGAACGATCGCAGTGGTGCGGGATTAACTTTCGAAAATGCGGCCATCGGGATTGGCGCAAGTGCCGTGGCCAATCTGTTTCAAGAATTTGTCATCCGGAAGTTGACGCCCAAGGTCCCTAACCACGATCCGGCCAAACTCTGAATCACACGATCGCTCTCGCCGGATTTATGCTGTCCCACGTATTCTTCGATTTCTTCGATGATCTTCGTTTTGTTCCCAGCGCATTCGCTGTGCGCGGTGTGGAATCAAAGTTGGCATGAGCGTGCAGCATCGTAGCCATCCGGGAACCCGCCGCACAAGCCGCCATCGCTGCGTGCGGACGCGGGCCGGATTATACTCGGAGTTTGCCAGGATCCGCGCGGCCGGCGTGCAAGATATCATCTTATGAAGATTGTCTTATGAAAATCGTCAGCGCGGCAGAAATGCGCGAAATCGATCGCGTCACTTCGGAGCGCTTCGGAGTACCTTCCATCACCCTGATGGAGAACGCCGGTTCGGCCGTCGCCCGTTTCATCCTCTCCGATTACCCGCAAGCGGAGCGCGTCGGCATTCTCTGCGGCAAAGGCAATAACGGAGGAGATGGATTCGTCGTAGCCCGCAAGCTGGTCGAAGCGGGCCGTGCAGTTCGTGTTCTGCTGTTGTCGGATCCGGCGGAGCTTCGCGGGGATTCGGCGGCCATGTTTCAGGACATGCTGCAAAGGCTCCAACCACTGCAACTTGCGCCCCTCATCGTGCGCGAGGCGAGTGGGCTCGATTCCTCGGATGCGGCGGAGATCTTCGCGGCGGACGTGATCGTGGACGCAATCCTCGGCACCGGTTTTCGTCCGCCGGTCAGCCCGCTCTATGCGGCAGCGATCGGCAAGCTGAATGCGGCTGCGGCTCCAATTGTTGCCGTCGACATTCCCTCAGGCGCCGATGCCGACGCCATGCGCTCACCAGCCGCAATTGGCTCCCGTACCGCAATCGGGGACAAAGCACGTGCCGATGCCGTCGTGACCTTCACCGCTCCGCATCCGGCGCACGTTTTCGCGGCACTGATCAGCAGGCCGAGCGGGCCCATCGTGATTGCGCCGATCGGTTCACCGCCAGAAGCCATCGTCTCGCAGCTCGGACTTCATCTTAGTACTCCCTTCGATTTCGCTCCGCTGCTCGCGCCCCGAGCGCGTGACGCCAACAAGGGCAGCTACGGACACGTGCTGGTGATCGGAGGATCGCTCGGCAAAGCGGGCGCGGCGGCGATGGCGGGATTTTCCGCGCTGCGAGCGGGCGCCGGTCTTTCGACAGTCGCTACACCAAAGTCCGTGCTCGCGACCGTAGCGTCCTTTCATCCCGAAGTCATGACCGAGCCGCTGCCGGAAACCGAAGAGGGCACGATCAGCCTGCAGGCATTTCAGGCAGGGGTGGATGTGTTCCGCGAACGAAAGACGGTGATCGCGATTGGGCCTGGAATTTCCCGCAACCCAGAGACGGCGAAGTTTGTGCGCGGCATGCTGAAGCCAGGAGTTGTGCAGGCGGATGTTCCCTTCGTGCTCGATGCGGACGGGCTGAATGCGTTTGGCGAATCCGTGGAGCTGTTGAACGGGCATGACCGAATTTTCGTCATTACCCCGCACCCGGGAGAAATGGCGCGCCTGACCAGCTTGAGCATTGCCGAGATTCAAGCGAACCGCCTGGAAGTCGCGCGAAACTTCGCCCGCGGGCACGAGTTGATTCTCGTGCTCAAGGGACATCGCACCTTAATCGCAGCGCCCGATGGCGCTGTCTGGGTGAATCCCACCGGCAATCCGGGCATGGCAACCGGAGGCACCGGAGACATCCTTACCGGGATGGTGGCTGGCCTAATTGCGCAACATCCGCAGCATGCGCTCGAAGCAACCGCTCTCGCTGTCTATCTTCACGGACTGGCGGGGGACCTGGCCAGTGCATCCGTCGGCGAGAGTTCCATGGTGGCGACGGACCTCGTGCGCTTCCTGCCCCAGGCGTTCGCAGAAATGCGG
Source organism: Terriglobales bacterium (assembly GCA_050012595.1). Taxonomy (GTDB): domain Bacteria; phylum Acidobacteriota; class Terriglobia; order Terriglobales; family Acidobacteriaceae; genus Acidiflorens. Next base: position 194,914 of record JBEKGW010000002.1, on the reverse strand, counting down.
AATTGGAAGTTCGAGGAGATTCGGCTTCACGTCTAGGTTAGCGCGGAATGTAATTGTCGAGCAGCGGAATGAACTGCGACCCAAGCTTCATTATCCGCGCCTGAGCCGCATCGGGAGACTCGCCGTTGAGCATCGGTGTCATCAAGCGCACCAGCCCGCCGTCGCTGCGATTCATGCGAACCGAATCGGACACCAGATAGTACTTGGCCCAGTACTCGCTGGCCACCACGCGGCCATGGGCCTGAAACCAGTACAGCACCAGTTGCCGGTTTCCCAATTTTGAAACCACGTAGCGATTGACGGGGAACGAAGAGCCGTCGGGACGCTTGATCTGAACGAACTCTCGCGAAATCGGAACCCACCCCGCGCCCGGCAGGCAGTGGTTCGGTGAATGGATCGTATCGCCCGCCTTCTGCGACGGAAAGTACGCAATATAAAGATTGATCCACGGTTGGGGTTGGCTCGCGTTTTCGTAATCGCGCACCAGAAACTCGCCTGGCCCAAGGATGTCGAGCGTCTGCTGGTCGAGGACGGTGTCGATTCCCGTCCAGCCATCAATTTGCCGGGGCAGGGAACCGAGAGACGCTCGCGGCGGAAAATATTCGCTGCGCGAATGGGCCTGAAGCACGAGCGCCGTGGCTAACATGAGCACAGCCGCAATCCCGAAGCGAAGTGACCCGGCATTCATGCGGATTTCACCTCCGGGCCGATCTTCTCCGGGCTACCCCAGATGAGCGAGATCACGCGGTGTACAGCGAACAACATGATCAGTGCCACCACGAAGATCAGCCATCCCGAGAAGGTATGGAAAAATCCCTCTGCTTTATCCGGATCCCAGTACTGCACCAGCAACCCAGTGCCAAAAATTCGAAAGCTGTTGGCCGCCACTGCGATCGGCACCGCTGAGACTGCCAGCACCACTCGCACCCACCACCGAGTTTCCATCAGGTACCCGTAAATGATGGCCAGCGTGACCAGGGTTAGAAGCGACCGGATTCCGCTGCATGCTTCCGCGACGTCCAGCGGCATGGCAGCGAGCACGATCACATTCCCCTGCCGCAACACGGGAACTCCGACGAATTCCAGCAGTGCAGTGGCGAGCCTTGAGGCCAGCAACTGAAGGGGAAAGGTGATCTGCTGAAGAATCAGGGTCGGGATCGGGACCATCAAAATCAGAAAAGCCCAGGGGAACAGGACCGCGCGAAAGAACGTCCATCCCTGAAACAGAATGATCAGGCCCGCCAGCAAGATCAGCAGCGACACCCGCGAGAAAAACAATTCCGCGCCCAAGACTCCCAGAGCCAGCATAAGCAGGCTCAGCACCACCAGCGGAAGACCCGCCCAGGATGGGGCCGATGCGATTGTTTTCAGCTTCTTGCGGTCCTGCCAGAGAACAAACAAAGCAAAGAGGGGGACGAAGATCCCGTGCTCGAAATTCGGATCGTGGGAGGGCCCGACCCACTGCAGGAAAAGGCGGGCGAGAATCGAGGCGTAAAGCCATGCGATCAGCAGCAGCAGCACCACCACCTGCCAACGGGGCAAGCCGGAGGACCAGCGACCCTCGCTTGTCGAGACGAGCGGAACTACTTCTACTGAGTTACTCATATGGCGCACACTTGCACCTGAGGATATGCGAAAGTGGGTCTTCGCGCAAAGTAAAACAAGCAAGTAAAACAAGCACTGCGGGCCACGAACAGAAGTGACCTTCGGGCGGTTGCTTCCACTCGGGCGCGACACCAGGACAGCGCAATATGCCTGCTAGAACGGAAAACTATTTCCCATTCCCCCCGGGCACATCGTCAGCGGCCCTCGTCCCTTTTAGGAAGACGCCAATTTGCGAGTGCTTGCACCGAATTAGCACTTTATCCCTAAGACAATGGAAAGTAATGCCCCTACAGGTTACCCTAAGATGTGGGTAATAAATTTCCCATTTGTGCGCAATGTGGTAACGTATACGCCAGATCGCGACCCACGATGTTAATTGCAAGTCATTGAAACATAGCCATATATTATTCCAGTGGCCTCGGAAACATTTCGACCTGATTGGCAGCGCGTGTGCTCTAGACTGGATAATCCTTTGTCCAGGACGTCTCCCCCGCTGGTCCTGGGACGCGAAATAGTGAAGCGAAATAGTATGGGTCTCGACAGAACGGAAATCCTGGCAACTGCTGGAGCACCGCAGAACGGCGGCGCTCGTGTCTGGCTCGAGAGCGTGAGCGCCGGCATGCGCACCGTCGAAGCCGTAATCCGCGAACTGTCGCAGAATGACGTTCCCATGCTGGTGGTGGCCGAGCACGGTACCGGCAAGGCGGCGGCGGCAGCGCGCATCCATAACCTTTCCTGCCGCGCTTCGGAGCCGTTTCAGGTCTATCAGGGTCGTGAAGCCAGCGAAGAGATTCTGGCTGCTCGCAATGGTCAGGGTGGAACCGTCTATATTCAGGAAGTGGGAGATCTCACGGCGGCGGCCCAGAAGGAACTGGTTCGCCAGATCGGTTTGAATGGCACCGGCGACGCACAGCGCCGCGTGCCTCGGTTCATCTGCGGAACCTCGCGCGAGTTGGAGCCCGAGGTCAAGGCCGGCAAGTTTCGCGAAGACCTCTATTACAGAATTAGCGGAGTTTGTTTGCGGATGCCTCCTTTGCGCCAGCGGAAGGAAGATATTCCCGTTCTGCGCGATTGGTTTCTCTCGGCCGCTGCCCGTGATTTTTGCCGGGCCGTACCGGCACTCAGTTCCGAGACCCAAAGCTTTTTCCTGCAATACAACTGGCCGGGAAACATTCGCGAACTGAAAGACGCGGCTCGAGCCATTGTCGCGCTCGGCGATGAAACGCTGGCCATGGGAGGATTGCGTTCGCTTTTGCGGCGCGTCGATCGCGGCGGCAACGCCGAGAAAATTTCTCTCAAAGATGCGGCGCGAGCCGCCTCCCGCGAAGCCGAGAGGGAACTCATCCTTCAGGTCTTGACTCGAACCCGCTGGAACCGGCGCCGGGCCGCGCAGGAGTTGCAGATCAGCTACAAAGCCCTTCTCTATAAACTGAAGCAGATCGGGTACGAAGAGTATGGGGCATGATCGCAGCGTTCAGGGTCTGAGAGGAGTAAAGGTGTTTAGAGGAGAAGACATGAAATCAGCATGGAAAGCGGCAGTTGCGGCGCTAGTCCTGATCAGCAGCATCGCGTTGGCGCAGAACGCGCCCGCCCAGGCCGCCGCCAATTCCACTTCCGACAAGACCGCTTCTGACAAGACTTCTGACAAAACAACCTTTGCGGTTTCCGTCAGCCAAGCCGGACCCGACTATGTCATCGGCCCCGAGGATGTGCTCCACATCGCAGTCTGGAAAGAAGCCGAACTTACCGCCACCTTGCCGGTGCGTCCCGACGGCAAAATCTCTCTTCCCTTGCTCGACGATGTGCAGGCCTCAGGCCTGACCCCCAAGCAGTTGGCCGCCGCGGTGACGGAGAAGCTGAAGAAATACATCGCCGACCCGCGCGTCACCGTGGTCGTGAATCAGATCAACAGCAAGCGCATTTACCTGGTCGGCGAGGTGTTGCATGGCGGCGCCATGGCGATGTTGCCTGACATGACCGTTCTGCAAGCGTTGTCCAGCGCCGGATTAAACCAGTTTGCCAACACTAAACGCATTTACGTCCTGCGCACCGAGAACGGCAAACAGCAGAAACTGCCGGTGGACTATCGCAGGTTGGTTAAAGGTGAGCAGATCGAACAGAATTATGTATTGCAGCCGGGGGACACAATTGTCGTCCCGTAAGGGCGATGCGGTCCCGCAAGGAATCTACGGGTGAAAAGCATGGTAAGAATGCGAACAATCCGGTTGGCGCTGCTGGTTTTCGGCATGAGCATCTGCGCGATCGCCCAGACTAGTTCCCAGTCTCAGACCGGGACCACTCCGGCACCGGCCTTCGGCCAGACTGCGCCAATGCTGAACCCGGAGAACCCGCCCGTATCTGGACTGGACGAGCCCAGGCTCGAACTGGGGAATGCCGGCGGCAGCTTCATCTCGCCAGCTTTGCAGGTGAGCGAATCGGCGGACACGAACGGCGGCAACCAATTCGGCAACACCGGTTTAGAATCTATCACCAGCGTTCTCGGCGCCCTCGACCTCCAGCAATTCTGGCCCAAGAGCGATCTCTTTTTCGAGTACCTCGGCGGCGGCGCGTTCTACAGCAGTCCCTATGACGTGCAGCAATTGCAAGCCGCCGGGGTTCAAGCTGTAACGCGCTGGCGAACTGGCCAGGTGACGGTGCGGGACTCCTTCAGTTACCTGCCCGACGGTTCCTTCTCTATGGGCACCTACGGTGGCTACCCGGGTTTGGGTCTTACCATCGGCAGCATGGGCCTCGGAGGGCAAGGTGGCGCTTTGCCCGGCGGCCAGCAATTCGGCAACGGTCAATTCGGTTCGGTCGAAAATATTCCCCTGCTCGCGAACACAGCGATTCTCGATGTGGAGCAGTCTCTCAGCCCGGTCTCCGCGATCACCGCAGCCGGCGGATTCAGCAACGCTCATTTCTATGATTCCGCGAATTGCTCGAATCCAGAAAATATATGCCTGATCGACAGCGACCAAGTCACGATTCAAGGCGGATACAGCCGTCTGCTTTCCCGTCACGATCAGATCGGCGGAATCTACGATTTTCAGCGGTTTCAATTCCCGCAAAGTACCGGCGGCCGGGTTACTAACCAGCTCGCTAATGTGCTCTGGAGCCACACCCTCACCGGCAGGATGAGCTTCAGTGCCGGAGCCGGTCCGCAGCACACCGACCTGCAACAAAGTGTCCAGATCAAGAGTTGGTCGGTGAGCGCGCGGGTTGAGCTGCGCTACAGGTTCGCTCATTCGTCGATGGCTGCGACCTACCAAAAATTTACTTCGACAGGATCCGGCTTCTTCGCCGGCGCCGATACCCAGGCTGCGCGGTTCGAGTACACCCGCCCACTGGGACGTACTTGGAATTTCTATGGTGATTTGGGCTACTCCCATAACAAGAACCTCCAGTTGGGGTTTGTGGGCGTGAATGCGTCCAACTACGACGAAGGTTTCGCCGGAGCCGTCTTACGGAAACACCTGGGACGTTCCTACGACTTCTTTGCCGCTTATCGCTTCAGCGAGGTGGCCTTTAATGTTCCGGCTTGCTTCAATGGCAGTTGCGGCAACAATGCTCAGCAGCACATCGGCTCGGTTGGGGTGGAATGGCACCCCCGGCCGACTCGTATCGAATAATTGTTTGGCCGCCTCTTCTGATGACGGCCGGATTGGTGAATCGTATGGATGAGAATCGCGAACTGACGATGGACGATTATCTGGCGATGCTGCGGCGTCGCCTGAAAGTCATTTTGATCCCGGCCTTGCTTGCCCCGCTGGCGGCCTTCGGGGTCTCTTATGCCTTCCCTCCGAAATTTACCGCCCAGTCCACGGTTCTGGTGGAAGCCCAGAAGGTGCCCGACAACTACGTCCAGCCGGTCATCACTGCCGATTTTACCCAGCGCATCCAGACCCTCAGCCAGCAGGTCCTGAGCCCCAGCCGCCTGCGTCCCGTGATTCAGAGCCTTGGGATCGTTAAGCCGGATGGGGAGAACCAGCTCATCGACGACATCCAGCACAATATGTCGGTCGAGCCGGTGATCACCTCGATGAGCGCTGCCGCTGTCCAGGCGGGAATTTCTGGCGGCAGGAGAAGGCAGGCCACCGACGAGCCGGTGCCCGGCTTCAATGTCAAGTACATCGACAGCGACGCAGCCCGCGCACAAAAAATCTGCAATGCCATGACCTCGCTGATCGTGGATGAAAACCTGCGCTCTCGCGCCGAGGTCGCCCAAGGCACCACCGAGTTTCTCAGCCGCCAGGTCGAAGACGCCAAACGCGCCATTGACGAACAGGATGCCAAGCTCGCCAACTTCAAAAAGCAATATATGGGTCAGCTGCCCGGCGATGCCGACAACAACATGCGCATGCTGATGTCGCTGAATTCGCAACTCGATGCCACCACCCAGGTCCTGAGCCGCGCCCACCAGGATAAGGCCTACACCGAAAGCATGTTGGCGCAGCAGTCCGCCGCCTGGAAGAGTTCGCAGAACAGTACCAATCCGCAGACCCTCGAACAACAGTTGAACCTGCTGCAGGCGCAATTGCTGCAACTGCAGGCGAACTATACCGACGATCACCCCGACGTGATCAAAACCAAGGCCGACATCGCCGAGGTCCAGAAGAAGCTGAAAGAGGTTAACGCCGACGCCGCATCCGCCAAAACCACCGACAGCAGCGATAAGACCAGCGTCGGCGAACCGCCTGAAATTAGCCAGCTTCGTATGCAGATTCACCAATACCAGAGCATGATCGAGCAAGCCACCGCAGCCCAGAAGAAGCTGCAAAGCCAGATTGCCATCTACCAGAGCCGCACCGCTATGAGCCCGGGCGTCGAGGCGCAATACAAGCTGCTCACCCGCGACAACGATAACGCCCAAGCCTTCTACAAAGATCTGCTGGCCAAGAAAAGCTCCGCCGCGCTGGGCACCAGTATGGAAAGCCAGCAGCAGGGCGAGCAGATGCACATTCTCGCCGGGGCTGGCCTGCCGGATTCTCCCAGTTTCCCCAACCGCCCGCTGTTTGCTGGAGCCGGAATGGGTGTCGGTCTGGCGCTTGGCCTCCTCATCGCCGTCTTTCTGGAATTCAGTGACAAGTCCATCCGCACCGAAAAAGATGCTGCCACCATCATGGATCTGCCCCTCCTGATTTCCGTGCCCTGGCTGGGTGAGGAAGAGGACGATGCTGCTGCCCGCGGCAACGGACGCCGCCGTTTCTGGGACCGGGGTGATCCAGCCACGCCAAAAGAACACGAGAACGTCGAGGTCTAACGCACGCCTATGTACAAAGAATTTTTTGGACTTCGCGCCAACCCGTTCAACGTCAATCCGGACCCGCGTTACCTGTTTCTCACGCGGCACACCGAAGAGGCGTTGGCCTGCCTTACCTATGGCATACAAAGCCGCAAGGGCTTCGTGTTGCTTACCGGCGAGGTTGGTACCGGCAAAACGACGCTGATCAACAAATTGATGGAATGGCTCCGCCTGCAGCAGGTCGCTACCGCCTTCATCTTCAACTCGCGCATGGACGTGCCCCAGTTCCTCGATTTCATGATGGCCGATTTCGGCATCCCCTGCGACGGCCAGTCGAAGAGCCAGATACTGCAGCGCCTCTATAATTGGCTGCTCGATCGCTATCGCGCCGGTGAGACTGCGGTGCTGGTCGTCGACGAGGCCCAAAACCTCTCCGATGAAGTGCTCGAAGAGATTCGCATGCTCACCAATCTCGAGACCTTCACCGAAAAGCTCCTGCAGATCATTCTGGTCGGACAGCCGGAACTCGAACAGCGCCTGAAGCAGCCCCAGTTACGCCAGTTGCGTCAACGCTTGACGCTGCGCGCCAAGACCCATCCTTTCAATCTTGAGGAAACCAAGTCCTATATCACCCAGCGCCTCCGCATCGCGGGGTCGAACGGCGAGCCGATTTTCGATTCCGACGCTGCCGTCGCCATTTTCCGTTATTCGCTGGGCATTCCGCGCATCATCAACCTGCTCTGCGAGCACTGCCTGGTCAGCGGGTTTGTCGATCAGAAAAAGACGGTCGCGGCCGAAGTTGTCGATTCGGTCGCCCGCGATTTCGATTTGACCGATGGCAACGCCGCCGCGGCCATGATTGCACCGGCCCCTCCGTCATCGGAAAAGTTTGATCTGGTCGAAGCCTTACGCACTTTGGCAACACTGGCCGACCGGTTGCGCCAATCGGAACAACAGGATCTCCCCAAGGAAAGGAAACTATGAGCCGCATCCATGACGCTTTGAAACGCGCCGAGCAGGAAAGAGCAACCTCCACGGGGACGCACGTCGAGCCCGCTTTCGACCAACCCGACTTCCGAAACGAAGTGGGAAACGAAGTCCAACGCGAAAGCATGCCTTCGCTGCAACCCTCGGGAGCCAACGCGATGCCAAGCATGGCCTCCGGGTTGAATTACGAATCGCTGCGCGCCCGCTGCCCCCAGACCGAATGGAGCCCGGACCCGCGCACCATGCTCTTCTTCCGGGAAGACGACAGTCGCATCGGGGCGGAAGAGTTCCGCACCCTGCGCTCCCGTCTCTACCAGATCCGCGAGAAGATGCCGCTGAAACGCCTGATGGTGACCAGCGCGCTTCCCAAAGAAGGGAAGTCTTTCGTGGCTGCCAATCTAGCCCAGGTTATGGTGCGGCAGCACGGGCGCCGCGCCCTCGTTATCGACGCCGATTTGCGCAACCCGGGCCTGCACCGCCACCTCGGAGCGCCCCAGTCGCCCGGATTGGCCGAATACCTGTTGGGCGAATGCGACGAGTTCGCTGCCCTGCAACGCGGCCCCATGGAAAACCTGTTCTTCCTGCCCGCGGGGCGGCCCGTTCCCAGTGCCCCCGAACTGCTCTCCAACGGCCGTCTGAAGCTCCTGTTGCAGCGCGCCGAGCCTTTGTTTGATTGGATCATTCTCGACACATCGCCCGTCCTCCCCGTGTCGGATGCCACACTGGTTGCCGGTTCCTGCGACGGCATCCTCATGGTCGTGCGCTCCAATATGACGCCTTCCGATTTGGCTCGCCGTGCCCGCCAGGAATTCCCGGACAAGCTGCTGCTCGGAGTTGTGCTGAACGGAGCCTCGCCAGGAGAGCAGTCGAAGTACTACTATGGCGAGGCCGTGAACAGCCAAGCCTAGATCGAAGATGAAGACGAACCGAGGCCCCGTTGATCCGGCTCTTCAATGTCTATATCCCAGTCCGTACGCTAGTCCTGCTGATCGGAGAGGCCCTGATCGTCTGGACCTCGTTCCTGCTCGGGGCCGTGTACGAATTTCGCCAGGACAGTTACCTGGTGCTCAACTATGAGGGCGGATACATCAAGCTCTTCATATTTACCGGGGTAGTGTTGCTGTGCTCGCATTGGTTCGATCTTTACGATACCGGCCGCCTCAACGCCAAAGGTGAGCTTTATTTCCGTCTGCTCATGGTTCCCGGCGTGCTGGCCTTCATTCTGGCGGGCGTCGCCTACGTACGGCCTAATTACTTGTTAGGAAGCGGTTCTTCGGCGGTCGGCCTGCTCATCCTCACCGTCGCTCTGTTCGGATGGCGTCTTGGCTTCGCCTGGCTGGTCCAGTTGCCGATTCTGGTCGAGCGCGTCTACGTCCTCGGTACCGGCGAACGCGCGCAGCGCTTGGTGCAGGGCCTGCGCCAGAATCCTGAACTCGGCGTCGAGATCGCCAGTTGGACGGGCAGGATGGAAGGCGCGGTAACCCGCGACTCCGTGGCTGCGCACCTGATGGAAGTCGTCCAAAAACAAAAAATCCATCGCGTCATCGTGGCCATGCCCGATCGCCGCGGTACCGTCCCCATGCGGGAACTGCTTGACCTGCGCATGCAGGGGGTCAAGATCGAGGAAGCCACCTCGTGGCTGGAAAAGATGTCCGGCAAGATCGAGGTCGAGAATCTGTATCCCAGTTGGCTGGTGTTTGGCGAGGGCTTTCGTCGCAGCACCATCTTCATCGTGGTTCGACGCGTGATCTCCATCATCATCTCGCTCATTGGTCTCATCCTTGTTCTGCCTTTGCTTCCGTTGATCATGCTCGCCATCCGCCTCGATTCCAAGGGCCCCGTGTTCTATACCCAGGCGCGAGTGGGCAAGGCCGGACGCATCTTCCAGGTCGTGAAGTTCCGCACCATGCGCCAGGACGCCGAAGCCGCCAACGGCCCGCAGTGGGCGGGCGATCACGATCCCCGCGTTACCCGTGTCGGCAAGTTTCTCCGCGCCTCGCGCCTCGATGAGATTCCCCAGTTGTGGTGCGTGCTCAAGAGCGATATGGCATTCGTCGGCCCGCGTCCCGAGCGCCCGGAATTCATCGAGTGGCTCTCCAAAGAGATTCCCTATTACGGCATGCGCCACATGGTGCGGCCCGGCCTCACCGGATGGGCCCAGGTCAAGTACAAGTATGGCAGCACCGTCGAAGATGCGCGCGAAAAGCTTCAGTACGACCTGTTCTACATCAAGAACGCTTCGATTGGTCTGGATCTGCTGATCATGTTCCTGACTATCAAGACCGTTCTGTTGGGCCGGGGTGCGCAATGATGAGCGCAATCATGATGAAGATCAAGTACATCTTCTGGATCGCGGCCGTGCTGGTCGGCTACTCGTACCTGGGCTATCCGGCGTGGTTGTGGTTGCGCAGCCGGTGGTCGCCGCGTCCGGTGCGCCGGGGTTTTGTCGAGAGGTCCGCTGCACCCACGGTCTCGGCCGTGATGGTGGTTCGCGATGAAGAAGCTGGGATCGCTCGCAAACTCGAAAACCTGCTGACCCTCGATTATCCTCAGGCCAAGCTGGACGTCGTCGTCGTCTCCGACGGTTCCAGCGATCGCACGCCCGCTATCATCGCCGATTATGCCCGCGATTCCGGGCTGCAGACCGGGCCGCCACCCCAAGACCGGACCGACGCACAAACCCGCGTGCGAACTCTTGTGAAACCGGTATCGCAGGGCAAAGCCGCCGGCCTCAATGATGCGATCAAGTTGGCGACTGGGGAAGTGCTGCTGTTTACCGACGCTCGCCAGCAGATCGAATCCGGTGCCCTGCGCTTGCTGATCGAGAATTTCGCCGACTCCGATGTCGGCGCCGCCAGTGGCGAATTAATGCTCGGTGATCCCGCCAGCGGGGAGACGGGAAAGGGAATGGGGTTGTACTGGCGCATCGAAAAGAAAATTCGCGAATTGGAGTCCGCCTCCGGTTCTGTCGTCGGCGCCACCGGCGCCATCTACTGCGCCCGCCGCCGATTGCTCGACGCGTCGCCATTGCCCGAAGGCACCATCCTCGACGACGTCCTGCTGCCCATGCAGATCGTGCGCAAAGGATCTCGCGTCATCTTCGACTCCCGCGCCCGCGCCTGGGACTCGCCCGACTTGGGCGAAGGCCGCGAATTTTCCCGCAAGGTCCGCACCCTGAGCGGCAACTATCAGCTCCTGCAACTTGCTCCATGGCTGTTGAGCCCCGAAAACCCGATTCGATTTGAATTCGTAAGCCACAAGCTTTCGCGATTAGCCGTGCCCTTGGCCTTGCTGGCGCTCTTGATCGCCTCCATGCTCCTGCCCCAGCCGCTCTATCGCACCGCGCTCGGGGCGCAGCTTGCCTTTTACGCGCTCAGTCTGGCCGCGCTCGCGGGCGTCAAGATCGGCCCACTCTCGCGCATTGCCGACCCCGCCCGCACTTTCGTCGTCCTCAATTCCGCCGCCATGGTTGCCTTCATCAACTTTGTCACGGGCAGAAAGGCAGTCTGGATTCGCGATCCGGCATGAGAATCCCCTGGGTAAAAGCCGAAAAGCTCCTCCCCGCTCAGAACGGAGATATCCGCACGTACCACGTCTTGCGATATCTTTCCGCGCGGCATGAGCTTACGTTTTACTCTTACTATGGAGGAACGTCCGACTCAGACTACGAGCACGAGTTGCAGCGGCAGTTGCCCGGCGCGATCGGTGAACGCTTCACCGAAGTGTTGCCGTCGGTAGCGGAAAAGAAAGCTTGAAAGAAAAAGAGGAATTTGTGGCGATCGGCGATAACGGCAACCTAGTACCGGCGGAAGTCTCTGGAAGGCGCACATCCTTCCGAGCCGCGGACCCGACCAAGGGGGCGTTCTTCTGGCTCGGCGCTTTCTTCGTGGTCTATTGCGCCCGCCCGGAAGACTTTGTTCCCGGTCTCGGTTATGTTCCGCTCAGCAAGATCACCGCCATCCTGGCCATGTGGGGCCTGTTCACCACCATGGGTAGAACCAAACGCACAGTCAAGGATCTGCCCAAGGATGCAACCCTCCTCCTGATCATGATCGGCCTGCTCTACCTGGGAGCATTTCTGTCCCCGGTCTGGAGGGGCGGCGCCGTTGCTGGCACCATGGATTTTTCCAAGATCTACATCGCATGGGTGCTGATTTTCCTGCTGATCACCACCTTCGACCGCTTGCGGCAAATCATCTTTATCCAGGTATTTTCGGTGGTCGTCGTTTGTGCCGTCGCCCTCGTCAAGGGCCACAGCATACCCCGCCTCCAAAATGTGGTGGGTCACGGCATGTATGCGAACCCAAACGATCTCGCATTCGCTATCGTGTTATCGCTGCCGTTTGCGCTGGCCTTCATGGTCACCGCTAGGAACGCTGTCGTCAAAGTGTTTTGGCTTTGCGGAATGCTGGTGATGGTGGTCGCCATTTTTTTGACTGCATCGCGTGCCGGTTTCATCGACCTCATCATCTCCGGCTGTGTCACTCTCTACTACTTTGCCATCAAGGGGAAGCGCCCTTACCTGATCGTGGCCACTGCCCTCATCGGCGTCGTGGTAATGGCTGCCGCCGGCCGCAAACTCTTTGATCGTTTTGCCGCCTTGTCTGGCGGCAGCGCTACCGATCCGTCCGCCTACGGATCCTACGAGGAGCGCAAGCGCCTCATGGCACGTGCCGTCAGTGCCATCGAACACTATCCCATCTTTGGCATTGGCGTCAACAATTTCACCTCCTACTCGTTGGACTGGCGCGAAGTGCACATGACCTACCTTCAGGTCGCCGCCGAAGGCGGCATCGCCGTGCTGATTCTCTACCTCATGTTTTTCCGGCGCGCTTTTAAGAATCTGAAAATCCTGCGACAAACCAAGAATCTCGATCCCGACATCGTTTTGTTTATCGGAGCATTGCAAGGTTCGCTGGTCGGCTTCGCAGTGGGCGCTTGCTTTGCTCCCGAGGCTTACCAGTTCTTCCCCTATTTTGCTGTGGCGTTTACAGCAACGTTGTTGCAGACGGTCAAAGAGCAGGAGCAGGAACCCGGCACGGCGCCCCCGCCGCCGAAAAAGCCGCGTCACTTCCTGGAGGTTTATGCCGACCACGGAACAACCGGTGCAGTCTTCCCTGTCCGCTGACTTGCAGGCAATTTTGCGTTGCCTCAGTTGCGGCTCGAAACTTGAAAGCGACCAGGCCGCAGGCTTTGTCTGCCCGGCCTGCAAGCGCGTCTATCCCAACCTGCACGGCATCGCGCGCTTTGTTGACGCCCAACACTACGCCGCCAGTTTCGGTTTTCAATGGCACCGTTATCAGAAAACCCAGCTCGATCATGACGAGGTCCGCGAATCCGAACAGAACTTCTTGATGAAGACCGCTCTCCGTCCCGAAGACCTCAAAGGCAAACTGGTCCTCGACGTCGGTTGCGGCATGGGACGCTTCGCCGAAGTTGCTACCCGCTGGGGCGCGCGCGTGGTGGGCGTCGACTTGAGCGCCGCCGCCGAAGTTGCCGCCAAAAATCTTGCCGGCCGCGACTTCGCCGCATTCCAGGCCGATGTCTTCGCCCTGCCCTTCGCTCCCGAAAGCTTCGACGTCATCTATAGCATTGGGGTGCTCCACCACACGCCGGATTGCGAAGCCGCCGTCAAGACGCTCGACAAATATCTGAAACCCGGTGGACTCCTCGTCGTCTGGCTCTACAGCGGATACAACAGGTGGTACCGCTTCAGCGATTTCTGGCGCCGCTATACCCACAAGATGAAGCCCGAGACCCTGCACCGCATTCTGAAAGTTGCGGTTCCGTTCTTCTACAACTTGCAAAAGGGTTTGAGCCAAGTGCCGCTTGTAGGCCGTCCCGCCGCGGGCCTGGTTCATCACGTTTTTCCGGTGAACCGCCAGAAAGATCCGGAAGCCCGCATGCTCGACACCTTCGACTGGTATTCTCCCAAGTATCAGTCCAAGCACACCTACGAGCAGGTGTTCAAATGGTACGCAGCGATGGGCATGGAAGATATGCGCGTGGGCGAGATTTCCATCGCCGTCCGCGGCCGCAAACCGGCGAGAGGACATTAGTCATGAGTCATATGCTGGAGGGACGGGCGCCCTCGCCCGTCCAGCTGGGCGTTTCAGCAATACCAGATTCGTATCAGGGTATCGCCTTAGCGAGTTCTCCGAATTCAGATGCCCCTTTAGGGGCTGGGCAAAGGCAAAAACCATGTGTGGCATCGCTGGAGTGGTGAGCGCAACTCGCGAGAGCAACATCACCGAAGCTCTCGTGCGCCATATGTGCGACCAGATCGTATATCGCGGCCCCGACGATGAGGGACTCTACGTCGCCGACGGCGCCGGTCTCGGCATGCGCCGCCTCTCCATCATCGACCTCTCCGGCGGCCATCAGCCCGTCTTCAACGAAGACCGCACCTCTTGGATCGTTTTCAACGGCGAGATTTACAACTTTCCCGAACTTCGCCCCGAGCTCGAAAGCCGCGGCCATCGCTTCTACACCCACACCGACACCGAAGTCATTATTCATCTCTACGAAGAGATGGGCGCCGGCTGCGTCCAGAAATTGCGCGGCATGTTCGCCCTCGCCATCTACGATAAGACCAAACGCAAATTGACCCTCGCCCGCGACCGCCTGGGCAAGAAGCCGCTTCATTATGCGCTCCACAACGGAAATCTCTACTTCGCTTCCGAAATCAAATCGATCCTCGCCGTCGCCCCCGAACTCGCCGTAGTCAACTCCCAGGGGCTGCTCGAATATCTTTATTACGGATACGTGCCCGATCCCATCACCGCGTTCACCGGAATTCATAAGCTCCCTCCCGGACATCTGCTCGAGTTTCAGGACGGCAACATCCGCATCCGTCAGTACTGGGACCTTCCCGAATACAACACGCACTCGCCCAGGAACGAAGAAGAATGTTTGGAAGAGTTAGAGCAGCGTCTGTTAGAGGCGACCAAAATCCGCTTGATCTCCGACGTGCCTCTCGGGGCTTTTCTCAGCGGCGGCACCGATTCCTCCACCATCGTTGCCTTGATGGCGCGTGCCACTTCCCGCCCGGTCAAGACTTTCTCCATCGGCTTCAAGAAAGACGATTTCAATGAAGCCCACTACGCTCGCATCGTCGCCAGCAAATTCGGCACCGATCATCGCGAGATGATCCTGGAGCCCGACGTTGTCCAGACCGTCGAGCACCTCACCAGTTCGCTCGAAGAGCCTTTCGGCGACTCCTCCATGCTGCCCACTTACTACGTTTCGCAGATGGCCCGCCAGCATGTCACCGTGGCCCTTTCCGGCGATGGCGGCGACGAGATTTTTGGCGGATACGATCGTTACCGCATTCACGCCGGCCGCCGCATCTTCGAACACATTCCCGCATGGGCCCGCAAGTTCTACCGCGACCAGGTCCTCCCGCGTTTGCCGAAAAACATGCGGGGCCGCAACTTCAGCTACAACGTTTCGCTGCCTTGGCAGGAACGCTACGTCGACCACCTTTCTTTCCTGCCCTCTTTCGAGCGCGATACTCCGCTGCTCTCGCACGATTTTCGCCAGATCCTGAACCGCAGCGATGATCCCGGCAATGTTCTGCGCCGTTACTTCGCTCAGGCGCCCGCTAAAAATCCCGTCGACCAGCTTCTCTACGTTGACACCAAAACCTATTTGGTCGGCGACATCCTCACCAAGGTTGATCGCATGAGCATGTTGAATTCACTCGAGGTCCGCGTCCCCATTCTCGATCATCTGTTTGTCGAGTGGGTCACCGGCCTGCCGCCCCAGTGGAAAATGCGCGGCAACCAGCAAAAATACATTCTCCGAAAACTGGCGGAGCGCGTGGGCGTCCCTCGCGAGGCGCTCTATCGCCAGAAGCAGGGATTCGCCCTCCCGCTCGTTCACTGGATGCGCAACGAACTCAAAGACATGCTGATGATCCTGCTCGAACCCCGCACCCTCGATCGCGGCTACTTTGTCGCCGGTGGGGTCCGGAAACTGATGGACGACCACCTTGTCCGCGGCCGCGGCAATACCGCACGCATCTGGCGTCTGCTGATGTTCGAGCTCTGGCATCGCAACTTCCTCGAAAAATACATCAAGCCCGCCGGACTATTCTCTCTCCCCGTGGTCGCCGACTCTCGCCGCCACGCGCCCACTTCCGCCGCCCTCGCCTCCGCACCGGTGGGAGGATGATCGGGTGCGCGCCGTCAACCCTGCCAGCCTGACCACAACTCCTCCAGCCGATCTTTCCGGTTTTCCCGATCTGGCGATCAGCCTGTTTCTCATGGTCAATACTTTCGAAACCGGAGGATCCGAACGCCAGTTCATGGTCATGGCACGGAATCTCACCCCTCCACAATTCCAGACTCATCTAGGATGCATTAGCCGGCGTGGCCCGCTCGCCCACAACTTCCCGGACGCTCCGCAATTTCCTCTCGGCGGCAGCCTCCACGGATGGCAGTCGCTGCGCACTCGCCTCAATCTAAGCCGCCATCTGCGCCATCATCAGGTGCAGGTCGCCCACGCCTTCGATTTCTACGCCAATCTCACGTTGATTCCCGCCGCCAGGCTTGCCCGCGTGCCCGTCGTCATCGGCAGCCATCGCCAACTTGGAGACCTGATGACGCCCGCGCAGTTCCGCGCGCAGGCCGTCGCTTTTCGCTGGTGCGACGCCGTTGTCTGCAACTCCGAGGCCGCCGCCGCTCGCCTCCTCGCCACCGGCCTCTCGCCCAATAAAATCGCAGTCATCGGAAACGCCCTGCCGGACGAGGCTTTCGCCGCAGCGCCCGCAGCTCTGCCGAAGCGTTCCGGTGTGCTCCGTGTCGGCATGGTCGCGCGCATGAATCATGGTTACAAGAATCATTCTGGATTTCTGCGCATCGCCGCCCAGATTCATCGGCGCATGCCGGATGCTGAATTTCTCCTTGTCGGCGATGGCCCGCTGCGTCAGCAACTGGAGAACGAAGCGTCGAGCCTCGGCCTCGGCGCCTCCGCGATCTTTCTCGGCGATCGTCAGGATATGCCCGCCGTCCTCGCTTCATTCGACGTCGCTGTCCTAACGTCCGATTCCGAAAGCTTATCGAACGTCATTCTCGAAGCCATGGCTGCGGGTTTGCCCGCGGTCGCCTACGACGTCGGCGGTAATTCCGAACTGCTCAGCCATCAGCGCGGAGCCCTGATTCCCGCCGGCAACGAAACCAGCTTTGCCGATGCCGTTCAGAAGCTTCTGGCCGACTCCGCGCTTCGCCAGCAACTCGGCCGCAATGCCCGCGAGTTCGCACAAGAAAACTTCAGCCTCGATCGCGTGCGCCAGCGCTACGTGGAACTCTATGTCAAGCTTCTAGATAAGAAGCGCCCAAGCCGGGTGCCCCATCCTTCCGCGTACTTTGCGGAAGGGTGGGAGTCCCCGTCGAAAAGCCCGCCCAAGGGTAGCTCAGCGAAACGCCTGCGAGTCTGCATCGTTGCGCCCAGCCTGCGCTACGTCGGAGGACAATCCATCCAGGCCGACTTGCTCCTGCGGCACTGGCAGCACGATCCCGACATCGACATCAGCTTCCTGGCGGTCGATCCGCCGTTGCCCCGCGCCCTCGCCTGGGCGGAAAGCATTCCCGGCCTGCGCACCATTCTGCGCGAGCCCATTTACTTCTGGCACCTCTGGCGCGGCCTCAAAGACGTGGACGTGGCTCACATCTTTTCCGCGTCCTACTGGTCTTTCCTACTCGCTCCTGCACCAGCGTCGTTATTCGCAAAAATAAAGATGAAGACACGCGGCAGCAAGACCGTGATCAACTACCACAGCGGCGAAGCTCGCGACCACCTCCAGCGCTTCCGCTCGGCCAAGTTCGTTCTCTCTCGCGTCGATAAAATTGTCGTTCCATCCGGTTACCTGGTCGATGTCTTTCGCGAATTCGGATTGCCGGCTTTTGCCGTGCCGAACATCGTCGACCTCTCGCAGTTCCGCTATCGCGAGCGCGCTTCGCTGCGCCCGCGCCTGGTCTGCACTCGCGGCTTCTCCCGTTACTACAGCGTGGACGTTGTCGTCCGGGCATTTGCCGAAATAAAAAAAGAATATCCCGAAGCGCAGCTCGATCTGGTCGGCAATGGTCCGCTTGAAGGCGACGTCCGCAAACTGGTTGCGGACTTGCATCTGACCGGCGTCGACTTCACCGGCGTCGCCTCGCATCAGGAAATCGGCAAGTATTACGAGCAGGCGGATATTTTCATCAACGCCTCGTGGCTCGACAACATGCCGCTGTCGATCATCGAAGCCTTTGCGGCGGGCACTCCCGTTGTCACCACTTCGCCGGAGTGCATGCCCTATCTGGTCCAGCACGAGCGCACCGGATTGCTCTCCCCCGTAGGCGACGAAAAAGCCCTCGCCGCAAATGTAATCCGTCTGTTGCGCGACCCGGCGCTCGCCGCACGCCTCGCGCGGAACGCCCACGCTGAATCACAAAAGTACACCTGGGAAGCCGTCCGCGAGCAATGGCTGAATACATATCGGGGATTGACCGCTGACCACTGCGGTCCAGGCCGATAACAGGCTTGGATCGTTCCGGGCGGAAGGTCTTCGTTGCTGCGCTGTCCGACGGCCACTTCTCGAAAAGCGCGAGAAGTGGCGCACCCGGTGTGAAAGGCTAAGCACATTGTGCGATCGGTCTGGCTCCCACTCATTCGCAAAAAACGCGAATGAATGGGGCACCCTCAGCGCTGGTCGTGCAGGCGGGTAAAGCACTCGGCCATTCTCCAGCCGGACGGGCGAGGACGCCCGTCTCTCCATTAGCAAAGAAAAAGCCCCGCTCTTGCGAGCGGGGCTTGGTTCTTGCTGCCGGCATTTCGCGGACAGGAGTGTCCGCGCTACACGGGCTAGTACATGTCGCCCATGCCGCCACCGTGGCCGCCGGGCATCGGAGCATTCTTCTTTTCTTCCGGAATCTCCGCTACCAGCGCTTCGGTTGTGAGCATCAGCGCCGCGATCGAGCCCGCGTTGGTTAGTGCCGTGCGCACCACCTTCGTCGGATCGAGCACGCCCGCCTTCACCAGGTCTTCATACTCGCTGGTCAGCGCGTTGAAGCCATAGTTGGGTTCTTTGGAATCGTTAACTTTACCCAGGACGATTGCGCCTTCTTCGCCGGCGTTCTCCGCAATCTGGCGCAACGGCTCCACCAGAGCGCGCTTCACGATGTTGACACCGATCTGCTCGTCACCTTCCAGCTTCAGTTTGTCGAGAGCTGGAACGCAACGCGCCAGGGCCACGCCGCCGCCGGGGACAATCCCTTCCTCGACTGCCGCACGCGTAGCGTGCATGGCGTCTTCCACCCGCGCCTTCGTCTCTTTCATTTCGGTTTCAGTAGCGGCGCCGACTTTGATTACGGCCACGCCACCGACCAACTTCGCCAACCGCTCCTGCAATTTCTCGCGGTCGTAGTCGCTGGTAGTCTTTTCGATCTGGCTGCGAATTTCTTTCACGCGGCCTTGCACATCACCCGGCTTGCCTTTGCCTTCGACGATGGTGGTGTTGTCCTTGTCGATGGTGATTTTCTTGGCTTGTCCGAGATCGGCCAGCGTCACGTTCTCCAGCTTGATCCCCAGATCTTCCGTGATCGCCTTGCCGCCGGTCAAAGTCGCGATGTCCTGCAGCATAGCCTTGCGCCGATCGCCGAAGCCCGGAGCCTTGACGGCCGAGACTTGCAGCGTGCCACGAAGTTTGTTGACGACCAGAGTCGCCAGCGCTTCGCCTTCCACATCCTCAGCGATGATCAACAGCGGCTTGCCGCCCTTGGCGATCTGCTCCAGCAGCGGCAGCAGGTCTTTCATCGAGCTGATCTTCTTTTCGTGGATCAGGATGTAGGCGTTCTCCTGCACCGACTCCATCCGCTCCGGATCGGTAACAAAGTAAGGAGACAGATAGCCGCGATCGAACTGCATGCCTTCGACCACGTCCAGCTGCGTTTCCAGCGTCTTCGACTCTTCCACCGTGATGACGCCATCCTTGCCGACTTTCTTCATAGCCTCGGCAATGATCTTCCCGATGGTCTCGTCGTTGTTCGCCGAGATCGTGCCCACCTGCGCAATCATGTCGCCGGTGACCGGCTTGCTCAGTTTGTCGAGTTCGCCTTTTTCGCGGTTGCCTTCCTTGTCGAGTCTGCCGGTGACGAGCAGGACGGCTTTTTCAATGCCGCGCTTCATCGCCATCGGATTAGCGCCAGCAGCAACGGTCTTCACGCCTTCACGATAAATTGCCTGGGCAAGAACCGTGGCGGTGGTGGTGCCATCGCCGGCAACATCCGAGGTCTTCGAAGCAACTTCGCGGACCATCTGCGCGCCCATGTTCTCGAGCCCGTCTTGCAATTCAATTTCTTTGGCTACGGTGACGCCGTCTTTGGTGATGGTCGGCGAACCGAATTTCTTTTCAATAACCACGTTGCGGCCCTTGGGGCCAAGAGTAACCTTTACAGCATCAGCCAGCAGGTTGACGCCGCGGAGAATCGCCTGGCGGGACTCTTCTCCTTGAACAATTTGTTTTGCCATATCTGTTTGCTCCTTAAGATGTATGCAGGCCGAAAGCCTGCGGAATTTGAAAAACTAGGTCTCAGGTGAGGCCAAGAGCTACCGTCGCGATCCGGCCGTTTCTTTCTTGGAGGTCGTTGCGCCCGAGAGCACGCCCAGCACGTCTTCTTCGCGCATGATGATGAAGTCTTCACCATCGAGGATGATCTCGTTGCCGGAATATTTGCCGAACAGAATGCGGTCGCCTTCTTTCACGTCGAGCGGCCGGACCTTGCCTTCTTCGTTGATCTTGCCTTTGCCGGTGGAGATGACTTCTCCCTCCTGCGGCTTTTCCTTCGCGGAGTCGGGAATAATGATCCCGCCGCGCGTTCTATCGATTTCTTCCACGCGACGGACCAGGATCCGGTCATGCAGCGGGGTAAACTTGGTTGCCATAGTTGCGTACTCCTTTCAAGAGTGGTTAAGTAGGGTGAATCGAAAATCAGAGTTTCCCCAAGAATTGAGGACTGTTAGCACTTGAGGTCCACGAGTGCTAATTATAGGAATGTGGGCGGGTGGTTGTCAAGCGTCCAGACTGAGATGGATATAAGTAGTTTAGAATCAGTATAATACCGCTTACTAAGGAGTCTTATCCTGAGCGAAGTGGGAACTTCACGAAGTGAAATCCCCGCGCAGCCGAAGGAACCCTGACCCGAAATGCGCCTCGTCGAGCGGGAGAGGACGCCCCTCCTCCACGAATCGGTTCTACTGAGAGCTGACCGCTGAAAGCTGCCAGTGTCGCCCAACTTACGGCAGCCTTGCCAGACCTCCGGCCAGCCTTGGCAGCGGCGAACGGGATGAATGCTGCAAGCATTGAGTTTCAGACCCGAAATGGAACGGCAGTCGGCGTGCAACCGCTCCGTCATCATCTTCCGCAACGTGCGGTCGGGCCAGCCATCAGATTCAAATATTGATGCTCGTCAATCGTTGCTCGCCAACCCGGCGCAAGCGTGTTTCTGCGAGGAGATGGAGGAGCTCGAATGAGCATGTCCGGCTTAAACTGCGTTGAAAGCTGTCTTAGTTGCCATCTGCGTAACCGCAATTTTTTCTGCGACCTTGCCCAAGACTCGATCGAGGCTTTCAACAAAATAAAACATGCCGCCCTTTTTCCTGAACACGCGGCGGTTTTTGTTGAGGGACAAAGTCCCTGTGGAATTTTCATTCTCTGCCAGGGACGCGCCAAGCTCTCCACTACCTCGCGCGATGGCAAAACGCTGATTGTGCGAATCGCCGAACCCGGCGAAGTTCTGGGCTTGCACGCAGTGGTCACCGGCGGTCCGTACGAGTTGACAGTCGAAACCATGCAGCCCTGCCAACTGAACTTCGTGGGGCGGGAAGACATGCTGCGCTTCCTCAACGAGCACGCTGACGCTTCTTTCCATGCTGCCCAGCATCTTGCCCGAGATTGTTCCGATTCCTATGGCGTGGTGCGCACGATCGGGTTGTCACACTCGGTGTCGGAGAGATTTGCCAGATTCCTGCTCGAAACCGCCGCCGATGGCGAGGTCAGCAACGGAACGGTTCGCGTCCGGCTGGCCATGACCCATGAAGAAATCTCACAACTGATCGGCACCAGCCGCGAAACCATTACCCGCCTGCTGTCGGAGTTCCGCAGAAATGAGATGGCGGAACTCAGGGGCTCGATGTTGATTATCCATAACCACCCAGCACTGAAGAGCCTGGTCCGCGCTTAAGGGCGGCGGAGATGCCGTTATCTGTGAAAATGGTCCGGCTGCTCGTCCATCTCATA
Source organism: Terriglobales bacterium (assembly GCA_050012595.1). Lineage (GTDB taxonomy): Bacteria > Acidobacteriota > Terriglobia > Terriglobales > Acidobacteriaceae > Acidiflorens. The sequence goes on along the minus strand of JBEKGW010000002.1, from coordinate 172,799 downwards.
CGCTTTCAGTCCCGATGCCAACTCGCGATAGAATCTTTCGATGGCTGGTAAGAAGCACGAAGCGGGACACGACACACGCTACCTACAACTGAAGAAGAACTACTGCTTCGTCTGCGGTAAGGACAACCCTGACAGCATGCGGCTGCGCTTCACCTACGACGAGGAGCGCGACTGTTTCGTGTGCCGATTCCGGCTGGGCAAGCGCTACACCGGACCGCCGGGACACGCCCACGGCGGCATCATCGCGACCATCCTTGATGAAGCGATGGGCAAGGTGAACAAACTGCGCCACGTGGTCGCGGTGACCTCCGAGATGACCGTGAACTACCTGAAGCCCGTGCCGCTGAAGCAGCCGCTGCGCGTGGAGTCGCGCGAGGTCAAGGTGACGGGCCGGAAGCACATCAATATGGCCGAGATCCTGAACGAAAAAGGGGAAGTGCTGGCGCGCAGTCAGGGTCTGTTTATCGCGATCGATCCGCATCGCATGTTTGCGAGATTTGTGGAGCGCTAGCAAGTGGAGCGACGGGCGTCCTCGCCCGTCCCGGCGGCATCCCTCCAGCCGGGCGGGGACGCCCGGCGCTCCATTAGGACGCGATCACGGTACCGCGAATCATTAACGGGCTGTAAAATAAAGTATAGGAAGAGAGTAGACCTATGTCGCAAAACAACGGACACAGCACCAACCTTCGCCTGAAGACCGGGCTCGCCGAAATGCTCAAGGGCGGCGTGATCATGGACGTCACCGACGCGAAGCAAGCGGAGATTGCGCAAAAAGCCGGGGCCGTAGCGGTGATGGCTCTGGAGCGCGTTCCGGCGCAGATCCGTGCCGAAGGCGGGGTGGCGCGCATGGCCTCGCCGAAGAGAATTCGCGAAATCATGGCGGTGGTGGATATTCCCGTCATGGCGAAGTGCCGCATCGGTCATTTTGCGGAAGCCCAAATACTTCAAGAACTGGGCGTCGATTACATTGACGAGTCCGAAGTGCTAACCCCCGCCGACGAAGCGCATCACGTCGACAAGCACGCGTTTGCCGTGCCGTTTGTGTGCGGCGCGCGCAACCTGGGTGAGGCTTTGCGGCGCATCGCCGAAGGTGCAGCCATGATTCGCACCAAGGGCGAAGCGGGCACCGGAGACGTCGTGCACGCCGTCCGGCACATTCGCCAGATTGTGCTGGAGATGAAGATTCTCACCGTCCTTGGAGAAGAAGAACTCTATGCGAAGGCCAAGGAGCACGGAGCGCCCTACGAACTGGTGAAGATGGTGGCGCGTGACGGCAAGCTGCCGGTGCCGAATTTCTCCGCCGGAGGAATCGCGACTCCGGCGGATGCGTCGCTAGTGATGCAACTGGGAGCAGAGGCGGTATTCGTCGGCTCGGGCATCTTCATGAAGAACTCGACCGAATTCGCCGATCCCGCGGAAGCAGAGAAGCGCGCGAAAGCGATTGTGCAGGCGGCGACGCACTTCAAGGATCCTAAAGTGTTACTTGAAGTCAGCGAGGATTTGGCAGGGGCTATGAAGGGGCTGGCCGTGTCTACGCTCGATGAGGCCCACTTGTTGCAGACGCGGGGCTGGTAGCGGGAAATCCTTTACCACAGCGGGCACAGAGGTGCACAGAGGAAGGCTGTTTCCCCTGTGTTCCGCTGTGCCCCTTGTGGTTTAAGGTTTGGGCCGTCGCTGGGGGATGGGAATGAAAATCGGAGTCCTAGCGCTCCAGGGCGATTTCGATGCGCACCGCCGCCGCCTCGAAGAACTCGGCGCGGAAGTTGTCCTGGTCAAAAAGCCGGAGCAACTGAAAGAGCTCGACGGCCTGGTGATTCCCGGCGGCGAGTCGGGGACATTTCTCAAGCTGCTCGGTGAAGACGGATTCGCGAAGCTGAAGGATTTCGTGCGCGCGAAGCCGACGTTTGGCACGTGCGCGGGATGCATCCTGCTGGCGACAGACGTAGAGAATCCGAAGCAGGCCGGCCTGGGCGCGCTCGACATCACCGTGCGCCGTAATGCTTATGGCCGCCAGATCGACAGCTCCATCCGCGAAGGGCGATTTCTTAACGATCCGATCGAGATGGTATTCATCCGCGCGCCCAAGATCGAACGCGTGGGCCCGGGCGTGGAAGTGATCGCGACCGAAGGCAAAGACCCGGTTCTGGTGCGCAAGGGCAGGACGCTGGCGGCGACGTTCCATCCCGAATTGAGCGATGATCGCCGCATTCACCAGTATTTTCTGGACGTAATCGAAAGCAAGCGGCCTTCGCATTAAGCAACGAACAATTGGGTGTGAGGATCGGGTGCGCCGCCCGCGGCTTCAGGTTCTGGGATATGCGGGGCGCCGATGGCCTGCAAGGGGGTCGGCACAGTTTCGGAGTGCACTATCTTGCACAAACAAATAAAATATGTGGGGCGTTCGTCGCGTTATGCCGATGGTTTTGGCGGCTGCAGCCCGGCCAGACGATCACCGAATGCGCTAGATGCGCATCCTGCGACGAGCTACGCCGGCCAGAATTGCCAGTCCACTCCCCAGCAAGCCTAGGGTACCGGGTTCTGGAACTGTCGTCTCGCTGCCGCAACCGGAAATTGTATTATAACCACTCAGCGTCACTGCGCCATTTCTCGCTAAGGCACTCCCGCAAGTGATGGTTGAGTAGGGATCCAGGGTGATGCTGGTGAGCGCGAGAATATTTCCTTCGAGCGCGGTGTACGTACCTAGAGTCATGGAACTGCCGGTCTCCCAAAAGATGTCCGGGTCATAGCCGTACGAGTCAGTTGTGGTATTGAAAAAAAGAACAGTCAATGCGCTGGCTCCGCTTCCGGTCGTGAACGCACCACTCTGAAAAACGAACAATGCACCGGGTCCACCCTTGAGAGTCAGTGTCCCCGTCAGAGCAGCTGCACTAGAAATTGAATATACGCCGGGGGGAAGAGTCGTTGCACCCGAGATAGTAGTCAAGGCGTTAGTCGGAGGGACGGACAGCCCTGCGGCTGTGTTGAATGCTGTAGTCAGATCACCCTGAGCCGTCATCGCGTCCGTGTTATCCTCCGTTCCGCTCGCGAAAGTAACGCTTGTCAGGCCGGTTATATAGGAACTTGCAGCTGGCCAGAGACCTAGGTCTCCGCTCAGGGTGGCTGGGCCATAAATGTCCACAGCCGAGCCAGCCAGCACTGCATAGCTGCCGGCGGTTCCCAGAGTGATCGTGCCGGCATAAGCGCCGAGTACCAGCAACGGGAGAAGCAAAAACGAAAGAGCAAAGCAACGAATGCGGCCAGATCTCATACCTTCTCCTGCCTCTCAAGACTTCTATCCAGGGTAGTAAGAGCACTTTAGTTACCAATTCGCTTCCCACCCGAGGACGTTGATAAATATTCTCGCCTCAGAAACTTAGACATCTGAGAGATCTGGAGAAAGCAAGAGTGCAGCCCGCAGAAAGGAAAGTTATTTGCAGCTAAAGAGATCAACAGGAGATTTGCATCTATCCAACCGGGCCGATCCGGTACGCTGTGAAAGTCTGATCTCACGCCTGCATGGGACCTGGTACGGCCGCAAAATCCGGTTCCCAAGCTGCGGTGCGGAGGCGGACAAAATCGGAGAGGTTGAAGGTATAGATGCGGTCGCTTCTCCGCGCAGTGCAACTGCAGCGCATCACAAGAGAATTCCGCCGCGCAAAGCTTGGGTGGAAGTAATGGCAAAGCCGAGGCCAAGGCGCAGGCATGCGGGCATCCTGCCCGTAGCCTTCAGTGTTAGCGTTCTGCGTGGTCAGGACAGCTGGTCAATCTTCGCTGCCAGGATGAAATCCGACTCGGTCAGGCCATCCACCGCGTGCGTCCAGGTGGTGATCTCGACTTTGCCCCATCCGAGCAGGATATCGGGATGATGCCCCTGCTCCTCGGCTAGCTCGCTGACTCGGTTCACGAAAGCCAGGGCGGACTTGAAATCGGGAAACTTGTAGGCGCGCACGAGGTGATGCTGGTTGACGATATTCCACTGCGCAGGTTCGGCCAACTGCTGATGAATCTCCTTGAGTTTGTTTCCCTTCAGCGGCGGTACGCCGCCGCGGCAGGGGACGCAATTTCGGTCTGCAAGCATAGATCTCCTCAAGATGAGAGTCCTAGCAGGGTGCGGGAAAACTCGATTTCCGATTCCGGGCCCCTAAAGGGCATCTGATTTCGAAGAACTTGCGGCATTGCTAAAGCCATGCCCTCATACGAAACCTAAGTTCTTCGGCAGCCTGCTAGAACGGAATGTCTTCATCCGTAATCGGAGAACTTCCGGCTGGGGCGTGCTCGGGTTCGGGCGCGCTCTGGTCAAAGTTGTTCCCGCCCGCGGATGCCGAGGCTCCGCGCGAGCTGCCGGCGTGCTCGCCACCGCCGCCTTCGCCGCGTCCGCTGAGCAGAACGAGATCGTTGGCGATAATCTCCGTCTTGTATATCTTCTTCCCAGTTTCTTTGTCGTCCCACGAACCGGTACGCAGGCTGCCCTCGATATAACACTTGCCGCCCTTCTTCAGATATTGGCCGATAATCTCGGCCAGGCGCTGGAAGGCCACGATGTTGTGCCACTCGGTGCGGTCCTGCCAGTTGCCTTCTTTGTCTTTGAAGCGCTCGTTGGTGGCGATGGAGAACTTGGCGACCGGCATGCCGCCTTGCGTGTACTTCACTTCGGGATCCTTGCCAAGGTTTCCGATCAGGATGACTTTGTTTACGCTTTTCATGAACGCGGGCTCCTTCGCGCGAACGTTGACCTTCGAGACGCTCACTATAGCAGAATTGGGCGGGACAGAGGCAGTGTCGCCCGTACCTAAAATATGTGATGAATCGGGCAGGCTTCGGGGAGGGTCATCGTCTCTACGGGCGGAAGATTGTCTATACAAAAATCTGATACAGCATCAGGTAGACGACCACGCCTGTCACCGAGACGTAGAGCCAGAGCGGAAATGTCCAGCGCGCGATGGCCCGATGCCGGTCAAATTGCTCCCGCAACGCGCGGGTGAGCGTCATGATCACCATCGGCACAATGACCACGGCCAGGGCGGTGTGCGAGATCAGGATGGCGCGATAGAGGACCAGCATCCATCCTGTGCCGCGAAAATGCACGGACCCGACGTGATAGTGGTAGTAGAGATACGACACGAGGAAAAGGGAAGAGGTTCCGAGCGCGGTCAACATCACCGCGCGATGCGCCGCCATCTTGCCGCGCGCGATGAGCACGCGTCCTGAAACCAGCAGCACGGCGCTGCATCCGTTGAGCGTCGCATTGATCTTCGGAAAAATCGAGTAGTCGGTCATATTTATGAAATCGTGACTGCAATAAATAAGCGTTGCATCGTTTGTACGGGCAAAGCCGGGAGTTTGGCAACTGCAAAAGGTCAGATAGAATAGGGATACGATGCCTGACGTGGGGAGCCCCCAGCCGCCGACGCCGCCGGCTGGCAAATTATCTGGCACGCACCCGCTGCCCGTAGTGGCGGTCTGGGCGCGCGATCTGCTGGTCTCGCTCGCCATCTCCGCTTTCATCATTATCTTTGTCTACCAGCCGGTGAAGGTGGAAGGCACCAGCATGATGCCCGCCCTCGAAGATCAGGAACGGATCTTCGTCAACAAGTTCGTCTATCGCTGGGAGCCCATCCAGCGTGGCGACATCGTCGTCTTCCGCTATCCGCGCGACATTTCAAAGAGTTACATCAAGCGCGTCATCGGTGTTGCCGGCGACCGCATCCGCATCGAGAACGGCCAGGTTTATGTGAACGGCGAGGCGCTCGACGAAGACTACGTTCCCAGCGATTATGCCGACGCCCGCTCTTATGGCGAAGTCGTGGTTCCTCGGGATAGCTTCTTCGTCCTCGGCGACCATCGCACGATGTCAAACGACAGCCGCGACTTCGGTGCCGTGAACGAACGCTACATTTACGGAAAAGCCGTCTTCGGATATTGGCCGATGGAGAAGATGGGAAGGCTGCGGTAAAGGTGTCAGGTCTCGGTTTTCAGCTCTCAGTGAACTCAACATGACTGCGCACATTCAGCCTTTGGCCTACACTTCCCCTTATGCGTGGGTTTTCTGGGCGGTATTCCTGGCTGCCTATGTGCCAGAATTCACGGTTGTCGCGCGCTCGAAACCAGCGGACGGAAAGAAAACAGACCGGGGCTCGATGACCTTCATCATCATCGCTTCATGGCTCGCGTTCCCCGCCGCATTCGCGGTTTCGTCCTGGTCAAAGTTTGCCCTGCTGAATCATCGGATCGTTTGGTTCGCGCTCGGCATCGCAATTCTGCTTGCTGGTTCGATGCTGCGCCGGTATTGCTTCCGCACGCTGGGGCGCTTCTTCACGGGGAACGTCAGGGTGCACGCGGATCATACTGTGATTGAAGATGGCCCCTATCGCTTCGTTCGCCACCCTTCCTATACCGGCGGCATGCTGATGTATCTTGGTACTGGCCTGGCACTTACCAACTGGCTGAGCGCCTTGATTCTGGTGGGGATGGGCGCTATCACCTATGCGTACCGCGTGCGCGTGGAGGAGCAAGCTCTGGGAAGCTCTATCGGACAGCCCTACCGGGACTACATGCAACGAACGAAGCGGTTCGTCCCGTTCGTATTCTGAAGGGCAACTCCTGGCGCTGGCCTTTGCTTTCACTGAGAGCTGACAGCTGACAGCTTTCTACTGACACCATCTCGCTCTCCTGTTAAACTTTATAAAATCCACTCCCAGGAGTTCCAATGCAAGCGATCCTTGCACTCGAAGACGGCAGAGTCTTCCGAGGCAAAGGCTACGGCGCTAAAGGCGAGTGCTCCGGCGAAGTCGTTTTTAATACTTCCATTACCGGCTACCAGGAAATTTTCACCGACCCGTCGTACGCCGGGCAGATCGTCGCCCTGACCAACCCCGAAATCGGAAACTACGGCACCAACCCCGAAGACAACGAGGCCGTGCGTCCATACATCGAGGGCCTGATCGTGCGCGAGTTCTCGAAAGTCAGTTCCAACTGGCGCTCGCAGCAGGTGACGGACGAGTTCATGGAGCAGTTCAAGATTCCGGTGCTCGCCGAGATTGACACGCGTGCGCTGGTCCGCCATCTGCGCACCAACGGCGTAATGCGCGGCGTGATCTCAACGCTTGAAGACGATGCCGACAAACTCGTAGCCAAGGCGCGATCGATCCCAAAAATGGACGGCCAGGATCTCGCCAAAGTCGTCTCGACCAACCACACCTACGTGTGGGAGACGGGCGAGCGCTCGCACTTGCCCGACGAAATTGTCGGCGTAAAGGACGAGCCGGCGCGCTTTCATGTGGTCGCCTACGACTTCGGCATCAAGCAGAACATTCTGCGCAAGCTGCGGGGAGAAGGATGCAAGGTGACGGTTGTCCCGGCGCAGACTACGGCGGAGGACGTGCTGGCTTTGAAGCCCGATGGAGTGTTCCTGTCGAACGGACCGGGCGATCCCGAGCCCTGCACGTATGCGGTCGACAACATTCGGCGCCTGATGGGAAGGCAGCCGATTTTTGGAATTTGCCTGGGACATCAGTTGGTCGGAATTGCCCTCGGCGGCAAGACCTTCAAGCTGAAGTTCGGCCACCACGGCGGAAATCATCCAGTGAAGCAACTGGCCAGCGGCAAGATCGAAATCACCGCGCATAACCATAACTTCGCGGTCGATCCCGATTCGCTACCGGAAAGCGAAGTTGAGTTGACGCACATGGATCTAAACGACCAGACCCTGGAAGGCATGCGCCACCGGAATCTGCCGCTGTTCACGGTGCAGTATCACCCCGAAGCCGCGCCGGGGCCGCATGATTCGCACTACCTGTTCAAGGATTTCGTGAAGATGATGGAGGAGTGCAAGCCGTGAAGAGACTCCTGTGGACAGCGCTCCTCTCTATGATGTGCTGCATCCCGGTATTTTCGTCGGCACAATCGACCCAACGCAAGAATTGCCACTCCCGGCAGCCCATCAAAGTGAGTCACATCCGAGGAGTTGTGGCCGACGAAAATAGGGGCGTGATCGGCCGAGTGAAGGTAACTCTTCAAAAGGCAAAGGGCGATGGATTAGAGGACGTAGCGTCGCAAGAGACCAACAACGTGGGAAGGTTTGACTTCTCGGCAGTTAAGGCAGGGAGGTACCGTCTCGTTTTTCGACATCCTGATTTTTATTTCGCGGATGTGCCCGTTGAAGTGTCCGTGACGGGATGGGATGCGTTTTGGCTAACAATGTCCATTCTGGCGATGGATTCAAATGAGCCATGCGGCGACAGGTACAACGTCGAGGAGCTGAATAAGTCAGCATTCACACCGGAAAAGGCGGCAAAGTGACCGTACTGCCGACAGACAATTAACTTAATGCCCAAACGAACTGATATCTCGAAAATCCTAATCCTCGGCTCCGGCCCCATCGTCATCGGACAGTCGGCCGAGTTCGACTACTCCGGCACGCAGGCTTGCAAGGCGCTCAAGTCGGAGGGCTTTGAAGTCGTGCTGGCCAACTCGAATCCGGCCACCATCATGACCGATCCCGAATCGGCGGACCGCACTTATATCGAGCCGCTGACTCGCGAGTATCTCGAAGAGATCATTCGCGTCGAGCGTGAGATGTCGCCCAGCGCGGGCTTTCCACCCCAGCGAACCAAAACCGGGTTCGCCGGGGACCCCGGCTTTGCCCTTCTGCCTACGGTTGGCGGACAGACCGCGCTCAACCTCGCCATCGAACTTTGTGACGGCGGCGTGCTGGAAAAGTACAACGTGCAACTGATTGGCGCTCAGATCAGCGCCATCAAGAAGGCCGAAGACCGTCTGTTTTTCAAAGACGCCATGCAACGCATCGGGCTCGACGTGCCGAAGTCGGCGCTCGTCAACAACCTGAAAGACGGCATCGAGTTCGCCGGCAAGATCGGCTTCCCGGTCATCATTCGCCCGTCGTTCACGCTCGGCGGCACCGGCGGCGGCATCGCCTACAACCGCGAAGAACTGATGGAAGTGCTGGCCCGCGGCCTCGATCTCTCGCCGGTGCATGAGTGCCTGATCGAAGAATCCGTTCTCGGCTGGAAAGAGTACGAGCTCGAGGTGATGCGCGACACCAAAGACAACGTCATCATCATCTGCTCGATCGAAAATTTCGACCCCATGGGCGTGCATACGGGCGACTCCATCACGGTCGCCCCGGCGCAGACGCTCACCGACCGCGAGTACCAAGTGATGCGCGATGCGGCGATTGCCGTGATCCGCGAGATCGGCGTCGAGACCGGCGGATCGAATATTCAGTTCGCCGTAAATCCCTCGACCGGGCGCATGGTGGTGATCGAAATGAACCCGCGCGTGTCGCGTTCTTCCGCGCTGGCATCGAAGGCGACCGGTTTTCCGATTGCGAAAATTGCCGCCAAGCTTGCCATCGGCTATACGCTCGACGAGATTCCGAACGACATCACGCGCAAGACTCCCGCGTGCTTCGAGCCCACGCTCGATTACGTGGTGGTCAAGATTCCGAAGTGGCAGTTTGAAAAGTTTCCCGGCGCCGACGAATCGCTTGGACCGCAGATGAAATCCGTCGGCGAAGTGATGGCCATCGGGCGGACATTCAAGGAAGCCTTGCAGAAGGGAATTCGCGCGCTCGACACCGGCAAGCGGGTGGGCTCCGGAAAAATCGAACCTAAGATTCTCACGCAACGCCTGGTCACGCCGCATCCCGAGCGCCTGACCTACGTTCAGTACGCCATTCGCCAGGGGCACCCGATCAAGCAGATCGCGAAGATGACGTCGATCGATCCCTGGTTTCTCTACCAGCTCAAGGAAATTAATGACATGCAACTTGAGCTGGAAAAGCACCCGATGGAATCGATCCCCACCGAGGTGCTGCGCGAAGCCAAGCGCATGGGCTTCTCCGACGGGCGTCTTGCCGGGACGTGGCGTCTGGACGGCAAAGGCGGCCAGGAACAAGTCCGTCATTTCCGCAAGAAACGCGGACTGAAGCCGGTTTACAAGCGCGTCGATACCTGCGCGGCGGAGTTCGAAAGCTACACTCCCTATCTCTACTCTACTTACGAAGAAGAAGACGAGGCCGCGCCCACCGCGAAGAAGAAGGTCGTCATTCTTGGTTCCGGCCCCAACCGCATCGGGCAGGGAATTGAATTTGATTACTGCTGCTGCCACGCCAGCTACGCGCTGCGGGAGGACGGCTACGAAACGATCATGATCAACTGCAATCCGGAGACCGTCTCCACCGACTACGACACCAGCGACCGCCTCTATTTCGAGCCGCTCACGCTCGAAGACGTGTTCGCGGTCTGCGAGCACGAAGCCTCCGCTGGCGCACCGGTTGGCGTAATCGTACAGTTCGGCGGCCAGACGCCCCTGAATCTGTCGCTGCCCCTCAAGGCTGCCGGCGTCAACATCATTGGCACCACGCCCGAATCAATTGATCTGGCCGAAGACCGCAAGCGCTTCGGGAAGCTGCTGGAGGAACTCGACATCCCGCAAGCTCCCGGCGCCATGGTCGGCTCAGTCGAGGAGGCGGTCGAAGCGGCGAAGAAGATCGGATTTCCTGTGCTGGTTCGTCCTTCGTATGTGCTCGGAGGGCGAGCCATGGTCATCGCCTACGACGAAGACACGATCACGCAGTACATGAAGCAAGCAGTCGAGTATTCACAAGACCGCCCCATCCTCATCGATAAATTTCTGGAAGACGCGATTGAAGTCGACGTGGACGCGCTCTCCGACGGTGAGGACGTGGTGATCGGCGGCATCATGCAGCATATCGAGGAGGCCGGCATCCACTCTGGCGACTCTTCGTGCGTGCTGCCCGCGGTTGACATCCCCGCGCCGCTGCTCCAGCGCATGCGCGAATACACGTTTAAACTGGCGCGCGCGCTCAAAGTGATCGGCCTGATGAACGTGCAGTTCGCGATCCCGCGCGGCAACGGAGCGAAAGGCACGGATCCAAAGAGTGACGCGCATCACGAAGCAAAGGTCTACGTGCTGGAAGTGAACCCTCGCGCCTCGCGCACCGTGCCCTTCGTTTCAAAAGCTACCGGCGTGCCCATGGCCAAGATTGCCGCGCGCCTGATGACCGGGCGCAAGCTGCGCGAGTTCCTTCCGGAATACGTAGAGCGCGGCACAGACCTCGACACGGGCCGCTGTTTCTACGTGAAATCGCCGGTATTTCCCTGGTCGAAATTTCCCGGCGTCGATACTGTTCTCGGTCCCGAGATGCGGTCCACCGGAGAAGTCATGGGCATCGCTGACAATTTCGGCGAGGCCTTCGCGAAAGCGCAAATTGCCGCCGGCCAGAAACTACCGACGGAGGGTACGGTCTTCATCAGCGTCACCGACCATGACAAGCCGCACGTGGTTGAGGTCGCGCATCGCTTCGTTGACATGGGGTTCAAACTAGTGGCCACGCACGGCACGGCCGACATTCTGGAAGAAGCGGGCTTGGCAGTTGACCGCGTCTACAAGGTGAAAGAAGGCCGCCCCAACGCGGTGGACCTGATCAAAGCCGATCGCATTCAATTGATCATAAATACGCCGCATGGTCCCGATCCCTACTTCGACGAGAAGGCAATCCGCCGCGCCGCAGTCACTGGTCACATCACGACCATTACCACGCTCTCCGCTGCCCGAGCTGCCGCGGAAGGTATCGCCGCGCTGCAGCGCGGAGAAGTGCGCGTACAAGCGTTGCAGGCGCTGCACGCGGAGCGGATCGCTGCGAAGTAACTGCTCATGAACAGAGCCTCTTTCGTCCTCATCGCGGTCCTTGGCCTTCCCCTCTTCATCGCCGCCGCCGTCCTCGGCCCGCCCGCTTTCGATATCGTTTTCCATCGGCGACCGCCAGAGCGCTTTCTGATTCCGGCCGGATACAGCGGCTGGGTGCGCGTTGATTTCCGCCAGAAGGGCGCGTCGCCATTGCCGATGGAAGACGGCCGCATTCTGCTCAAACTCAATGCGCGCGGATCGCTGCAAACTTCCTCCGATCCGCAGTCCGGCCACGGCAAAGACGATTTTTTCTACTACGCGGGCGAGCACCGCACGCCGCTTTCGAACGCCGGAGTTTGCAAAGGCGGCATGGTCTGGCAAATTGAGACCATGGTCGATGAAAGCAGTTCCACGCCATTCGCTCGCTTTTTTGTCGGGACCGAAGACCAGTATCGCCACGAAGTCGATCCCACCGGGAAGTCGCCCGCCTGCGAGTGAATTTTCCTGGCCTGACCTGAAGATGACAAACTCTCAACCCAGGCTCCATAATTGAATCGCGGTCGCAAACGATCAACCACTGGCAACCAGCGACTGGCAACTATCAACTATTAACGGTCAACTGGGGGTCCCACCATGCTTTTATCCGGAATCTTTCCACCCATCACGACGCCCTTCAATCCTGACGGCGAAATCTATTACAAAAAGATCGAAGCGAACGTCGAGCGCTACTCGCGCACGCCGGTCGCCGGCATGGTGGTGCTCGGTTCAACCGGAGAAGCCATCCTGCTTTCCGACCAGGAACGCCGCGACGTACTGAAGACGGCGCTTGCCGCCGCCGCGCCCAATAAAGTCATGATCGCAGGCACCGGCATCGAGTCTGCACATGAAACTCTTCGTCTCACCGAATACGCCGCCGAGCTCGGCTACGATGCCGCCATGGTGCGCACTCCGCACTACTACAAGAAGCAGATGTGGCCGGCGAACCTGCTCGCCTTCTATCGCACGGTCGCCGACCGATCCGCGCTGCCGATTATCATCTACAACTTCCCGCAGGCCACCGGATACGACATTCCCGCCGAGGTCGTGATCGAACTCGCCGGCCATCCCAACATCGCCGCCATCAAGGAATCGAGCGGCAACCTCGACAAAGTGAAAACGATGGTCGAGGGTACACGCCACATAAAGAGACAAGCCACGGTGACAGAAACGTTCGAGGCCGTGACTCCGCGCATGTTGGAGGCGGCCGCTGCGGAAAGCGAAAAACAGAGCAGGGAACTAGTCAGCGTGGCCAGCTTGACAAGCACCGCAGCGGAAACCCCGCTGCGCCCGTCGTCGACATCGGCGCCATCTTCGAGCGCGGTAACCGTCGTAGGAAAACTGAAGACGCGGCAGAAAGAAGTCGGCTTCCAGGTCATGGTCGGCGCCGCTCACCAGCTCGAACCGTCGCTCGGACTGGGAGCGGTCGGCGCCATTCTCGCGCTTGCGTGTGCAGCACCCACCGCGTGTTACGAAATCTACGCCGCACTCAAAGACGGAGACAACGCGCTCGCCCGCGAAAAACAGGAACGCGTGAAACTAGCTGCCCAGCGCGTGGTCGGTGAACTCGGCGTCCCCGGCGTGAAGTACGCCATGGACCTCAACGGCTACTATGGAGGCCCGTCGCGGCTGCCATTTTTGCCGCTCTCCGGCGACCAGAAAGTGGAGATCGAGAAATTGATGGCGGGAATCAAGAGCTAAGGGATTTATGCAGGCAGGGCACCGCGGCATCACGCTTTCTTGTAAGGGGCGTCGCCTTTCTCTATAATTAGAACGAACGTTCGAACATTATGGCTACTTTGCCCGCAACCCGCGCCTCCCGCCGTCAGAGCAAAGTTTCCAGGAGAACGCCCAGTCCGGCGGCTGGGACCCGTTTCGACCGTCGCCTCGGGCAGATTCTCGACCATGCCACGGAAGTCTTTTGCCTCAAGGGATACGAAGGCGCCTCCATGCGAGATATTTCCCGCGCCACCGGCATGTCGCTGGCGGGGCTGTATTACTACTTCGAGTCCAAAGAGCGCCTGCTGTTCCTGATTCAGAAGCACACTTTCACCACCATTCTCGAAAAGCTCAAAGCGCAGCTCAAGAATGTCACGGATCCCGAGCAGCGCGTCCGCATCTTCATCCTGAATCACCTCGAATATTTTGTTAGCAATCAGCAGGGGCTGAAGGTGCTCTCGCATGAAGACGACTCTTTGAAGAACGGCCTGGGCTCCGAGATCGCCGGCATCAAGCGCGAGTACTACCACATCTGCCTCGGACTGATGGAAGACCTCCGGCGCAGGCGCGGCCTCGATTTCAACACACGCACCGCGGTGATGAGCCTGTTCGGCATGATCAACTGGATCTACACCTGGTACAACCCGCGCGTCGACGGCAACGCCGAAGATCTCGCGGAGCAGATGGGCAACCTTTTTCTCAAGGGAATTGTGCACGGCAGCAAGCCGCGCAAGAAGAGTTAACCCAAAGAAGTTAACGCGAACGTTAACTCGAAAATAATAAGGAGCAATTTATGGCAACCACGACGCAACCGGCCACCGGCGAAACCACCAAACAGCTCATCAACTATCGCACCGACGCCGGCGTGGCCGTGATCGAGTTGAACGATCCACCGGCGAACACCTACACCTACGAAATGAACCGCCAGCTCGATGAGGCCATCCTCCGGGCGCGAATGGATAACGATGTGCACGTGATCGTGCTCACAGGCGCAGGCGACAAGTTTTTCTCCGCCGGCGCGAACATCAAGATGCTGGCCTCGGTCGATCCCACGTTCAAATACTACTTCTGCTTGCACGCGAATGAGACGCTCTTGCGGCTGGAGCACACGCCGAAACTCGTGATCGCCGCTCTCAATGGGCATTGCGTCGGCGGAGGCCTCGAGATCGCCATGGCTGCCGACCTGCGAATTACCCGCAAAGATGCCGGCAAGATCGGCCTGCCCGAGGTCAACCTCGGCGTGCTTCCGGGCACCGGCGGAACGCAGCGCCTGTCGCGTCTGGTCGGGAAAAGCAAAGCCATCGAACTGATGATCACCGGCAATACGTTCTCCTTTGAAGAAGCGCGGGAGTTCGGCATTGTTAACGACATCTTCGAGCGCGAGGGCTTCATGGAAAACATCATGGAGTACGCGCGCCAGTTCACGCCGCCGAACAAGGCCGCTAAGGCGGTGGGACGCATTAAGCGGGCGGTGCAGACGGGGTGGGAAATTCCCATGGAGTCGGCTTTGGCCGTCGAGCGGGAGAACCAGCAGATCCTGTTCCAGAGCGAGGACGCCAAAGAAGGTCTCACTGCTTATGTAGAGAAACGTCCGGCGATTTTCACGGCGAAGTAAAAACTCAGACTTTTTCACGAACGGGAAGGGCACGGCTTTAGCCGTGCCGCGCGAAGCCAATAAAGACGAGGGCTCTAGCCCCTGAGGTCTTATGCCAGGCAAAGTAGCGAAAATCGGAAACTTCAGTGACTGGGTCGGGCTCTTCAACGAGTGGCGCAAGGAAGTTGGCGTCAACAAGGACGACGTCGAGGCCTTCCACTTCGATACGCTCTACGGAGCGATCGAGACCGGCGAAATCCAGTTTGGTTCTTACAAAGGCCGCAACAAGTGGGAGAACCTGCGCCAGGTTCCCACGCAGCAGATGCGGGACGCGCTGATGAACATGATCATCTACCAGGGCGACACCGAATTTGCCAGCGTGGAGCAGCAGCGCAACCTGTTTGAAACCGCGCCGACGGAATGGGATCGTCGTGCCCTCACCCGCGTCATGATCGAAGAGATGCGCCACGGCTGGCAGATGTGCGCGCTGCTCATGGACTTCTTCGGTTCCTCCGGCAAGGTGGAAGCGCAGAAAATGCTGGAGCGCCGCGCATTTGAAAACAAGCGCCTGCTTGGCACCTTCAACGTCGACGTCGATAACTGGCTGGACTTTTTCACCTACACCGATTTCGTGGACCGCGACGGCAAGTTCCAGCTGCAGATGCTGAAGTATTCGGCGTTTGCGCCGCTCGGACGCTCGACTTCTTACATGCTGCGCGAGGAAGCCTTCCACATGGGAACCGGCAACGACGGTCTGCGCCGTGTGGTCGAAGCGGGCGTGATCCCGCGGTGGCTGCTGCAAAAATACCTGAACAAGTGGATCTCGAGTTCATTCGACCTTTTCGGCACGGATCATTCTTCCTCAGCGCACTGGGCCTACGTCTGGGGAATCAAAGGCCGGTACGACGAACTGCAGAACGATAAGGCCGCCGACCTCGACGACCTGAACGACTCCAGCCGGCACCTCTATCGTCAGGAAGTTGCGGGATTGATCGAGCGGCTGAACACGTTCCTGAAGCCAGGCGAGAAAAAGTTGTATACGCCGGACATCCACTTTAATCGCAGCATCGGACAATGGGCAGGGAAGAAGTACCACTGCGAGACCGGTGCACCGTTGCACGATCGCAGCTACGAGCAGCACTGCGAAGAGAATTTGCCCAGCGCGAAGGATAAAGAACTGCTGCTCGACATCATCCGCAACGAGAAGAAATGGATCATGGAGAAGGTGGGCGCACGCGATCCGCTGTCCACCATTGGCGAGCCGCGCAAGTCGGCGATTAACATCTAGTTCGTGTGGGGCGGCCACTCTTGTCCGCCTGAACTGGACCTACCACCGCCCCCAAAATTCGAGTCGAAGAGGAACTGATCTCGACTGCGGACGCGCGCGAGGGTATCATTGCCTTCCTCGACAAACGACCACCGCGATGGACAGTCAAATAGAAGACGCGAAGGTTAAGGCAGGGACCGAGATCGGGGCGAAGCAGCCTTACAGTTCCGGCCACCTAATGTGCCGCACGCCATTGTGGGGCGTGGCCGGCTTCCTCGGCTGTGCCTACTTCGCGTGGATTTCGTTTAGCCATGTCGCTCGCAACGAGTATGACTGGCCGCACGACCTTTGGACCTCCGCGACCTACGTCGTGTGGATCCTTCTGCTGGCCGGCCTGGCGTTCGACACGCGCTGCCTGCGCGAGCGCGTGTTTTTCGGCCTACTCGTCATCAATTTTTTGGTCGGCTGTGGGTTGACACTGTGGCGCAACATTCCGTCCGCCGATGTGCGTGCAGCTCGAATTGGAACCGGTGCGCTCTGGGCCGTGGCCGCGCTGGTGAGTCTGACCACGCTGAGAAGTGCGCCGGAGCTTCGAGGGAATGGCGAGGGATAACCTGGCGCATGGCTTGGTCTTCCCGCGCTTAGCCTCGGAGGGGGAGTCTGATTTTCCGTAGAGACGCGGCAAGCCCCGGCTCCACACGTATGAATCAAACTATGGACTTCGAAATCTCTCCCGGACAGGTCAAGTCGTTGCAACAGCGCGGGGAAACATTCACGCTGCTCGATGTCCGCGAGGCTTGGGAGTATGACGCCTCGCACATCGAAGGGGCTAAGCACATTCCGATGGGCGACATTCCGACGCGGGCTCACCAGGAACTCGATCCCGACGATCACATCGTAGTGATGTGCCATCACGGTGGGCGCTCGTTGACAGTCACCAACTGGCTCCGCCAGCAGGGATACGAAAAAGTTCAATCTATGCGCGGCGGGATCGACGGCTGGGCGCGGACGGTGGATCCGAAAGTGCCGCTGTATTGAAAGAAGCTTCTGGCCGCTAGCTCCTAGCTTCCAGCGAACACTTCATGGTTGCCAGCAGCCAGGAGCTAGAAGCCAGGAGCCGCTCTTGATCACTGACTGCCACATCCACATCGCGCCGATTGAACTGTTCAAGCCGCATGCGCTTGAACTGATGAAGCGCAAGCGTGCCAATTTCGATGAGATTGCCGAATATTGCCGCTCGCCCAAGGCTTTCCTGCAATATCTAGACCGTTGCGGCGTTGACCGTGCTGCGTTGATCAACTATGTGGCGCCAGAAGTGATCGGCTTTACGTCCGAAGTCAATCAGTTCGTCGCCGATTACACGAGGTACGATCCCAAGCGCCTGATCTCCTGTGGCAGCCTGCATCCGCGGCACACTACCAACATCATGGCGGATGTCGAGCACATCCTGCGTCTCGGTCTTCGCATGATCAAGATCCACCCGCCGCATCAACTGCTGTTTCCGAACGATTATCTGAACGGAGTGACGGAACTGGAAATCATTTACCGGGCTGCCGAAGCCAATGGGATTCCCGTCATGTTCCACACGGGGACGTCGATTTTCCCTGGAGCGCGCAATAAATACGGCGACCCGATTTACGTTGACGATGTCGCGGTTGATTTCCCAAAGCTCAAAATCCTGCTGGCACACGGTGGGCGGCCGCTCTGGATGGGCACCGCGTTTTTTCTTATTCGCCGGCACCCGAACGTCTATCTCGACATCAGCGGCATTCCACCGAAAACGCTGCTGAAGTATTTTCCGCGGCTGGATGAGATCGCACACAAGACGCTATTTGGCACCGACTGGCCGGGCCCAGGTGTTCCGGACGTCAAGCGGAATCTTGAGGAATTCAAGGCTCTGCCTATTCGCGAAGAGATGCGAGAGCAGATATTGAGCAAGACGGCGGCCTCGCTCTGGCCGGAATAATTGTTCTATTCGCCTGCCGCCTTGGCTCGAGCTTTCGTGCCGGTCAGTTCGTTGGCCAGAGCTTCGGCGCCGTAAATTTTGCGTAGCGCTTCAATGATGCCGCGCGAATCGACATGCAGAGCCCGCGCCTGGCGGTCGTCGTAGTAGAAGTCCAAGACGAGCGACTGGATATTTCCATCGAAAATAATCCCGACCACTTCGCCTGCCTTGTTCACGGTCGGGCTGCCCGAGTTGCCGCCGATGATGTCGGCGGTGGAAACATAATTCAATGGCGTCTGTAGATTGAGTTTCGCCTTCGTCTTCGGCCAGCTCGGGGCCAGATTGAACGGAGGCTTGTTACCGTGTTCTTCCGCATGCTGGAAGGCGCCGGCGAAGGTGGTGTAGTACGGAATCTTTTTCCCATTCTCCTCATACCCCTTCACCGTGCCATAACTGAGGCGCAGGGTGAAGGTCGCGTCCGGAGGCTGAGTGAAGCCCGTCTGGGCAAACCGCGCCCGAGCGATGGTTGCGCCGTCGCGCCGCACTACCGCATCGACCTCATCGTCAAAGCGCTTGCGTACTGCCCGTGCCTCGGGATCCACGGTGCGCATCAGAACGATCAGTGGATCCGTACTGGCATCTACCGCTGCCGTTCCTCCTTCATAAAGCTGCTTGCGGACCGCCACATCGTCCAGCTTCGTGCTGGCGATCAGCGCCTTCGCAACCGCCTCGGGAGACTTGCCATTCAGCGAAGCCTTCACGGCAGCATCTTCGGGCCCGAGTGCTTCCTGCATCATTGTCAGGGAGACGGTCAAAGTCGCACTTTCAAGGTTTTTGTAGATGGGGGCGGCGCTGAACAGTTGCTGCTCCAACGAGGGCAGCGCAGAATCGCGATACTCGCGCAGTCGGTCGCCGTTCGGCTTCGACTTTTCCGCCGCGACGCGAACTAGACTCCGGGCGTATGCCGTCAGGTGAACCGAGTAGAACCCTCGCATGCGCTCGATGTAAGTAAGCGGGTCATAAATTTCCCTGTTGACCTTCATGGCGTTGGAAATCGCTTCCCAGGGATTGGGCTCGCCCGAGTGCTTGTCCATGTAGGCTTTTTCCCGCTCGTGTTCCGCGGTGTTCATCTGTGACATCACGGCAGTATCCTGCAGCCCTTCATACATGCCCTTGAACGCCTTCTGTGAATTCTGCAATCCGAAAATGTCTTCCTGGGCTACGCGCGCATTCTCCTCCGACTGCGCACTGAATGTCTGGAGCATGTCAATCCGGCGCTTGTAGCTGGCCAGGCGCGAGGGATAGTCCACATTTTTCAGAAATTGCAATTCCGCCATCGTTTTCAGGCGATCCGTACCCCCGGGGTGCCCGGAAACGAAAATCAGATCGTCATCTTTGACTCCTGTTTTCGACCATTGCAGGTAGTTGTCGAGATGGACCGGCTTGTCGTTTTCGTAAACACGGAAGAAGCTGATGTCGAGGTCGTAGCGGGGGTAGGTGAAGTTGTCGGGATCGCCGCCGAAAAATGCCGCGTCATATTCGGGCGCAAACACCAGACGCACGTCGGTGTACTTCTTGTATTTATAGAGGTTGTAGACCTCGCCCGAGTAGAGGGTGACCACGTCGCAGCGCAGGCCGGTCGAAGTCGTGCAGTCTTTTTCGATGGCGCTCATGGCGGAGCGTTGTGCCTGACCAGCGTCGGCGGCCGACAGGGTTGCGGGCGCAGCGGCTTTCACCTTGGCGGTGACGTCGTCGATGCCAACCAGTACGTTCAGTTCAAGATCGGGACACTTGGCTTCGTCCGCCTGGATCTTGGCGTAAAAGCCGGTCTTCATGTAATCAGTGCCGGAGGTGCCGAGTTTCTCGATGCAGTCGGCGCCTACGTGATGATTGGTGAACGCCAGGCCGTCGGCCGACACGAACGAACCTGAGCCTCCATTGTTAAAGCGCACCGACGACAGCCGGAGGTGGTCCAGCCACTCCTGCGTCGGCAGAAAGCCGTATTCCTTCTGGACCCGATCTTTGGGGAAAGCATTGTATAACCACATGCCCTCGTCGGCGAGCGCCAGGGGTGTTGCGAGGGCGAGGATGAGGCCAAAGATGAGCAGTCTTGTCTTCATGAATTTCTCCGCCTAGTTCTGCGCATGTTTCTGCGCATAGTTCTGGGGAACTCTGGCGGAGGGCCAGACTTCCTCCAGCGACAACGGGCAAACTCGTAATTCTACGCCGCGCGCACTTCCAAACCAAGAGCTCGCCGCGGCCTGCGCACCATTGCGCGATAGGCCCTGTCCTGTGGTCATTTGCTTGGCTTTTAGGATATGTCCTAAAGTCGTAATCAAGCAGCGCGGTTACGTGGGGAGCGCAAAGTCAACACTACTTGGTAGCCGTTTGGCATCCTCCGCCATGGATGTGTTTTCCCACCCGTGCCGTACCGGGCTCGTCTGCCCCAGGCGACGCCTTTCAAAGGTGGTGTATATGAAGTACCTGTTTCGCGTGCTCGCACTGCTCGCGATCGCTCTCGCTCCGGAGCTTTCCGCCGGACAAGCGGGTTACCAGGTTGTCGCCGTCGAAGACGGAGGAACGATCAAGGGAACCGTGAAGTGGCAGGGAGCCTTGCCTCATTTGGTGGCCTCCGAAATCAACAAAGACCCGCAGATCTGCGACCCGTTGGGGCAGAAGCGTCGCGACCTTGAGCGGTTGCTGGTCGCCCCGAACGGTGGTGTGGCCAACACGGTCGTGTTTCTTAGGAATATCACCCGGGGCAAAGCGATGGACCTGCCCGCCTCGCGCCGGTTTCTCAACCAGAAGACCTGCCGCTACGAACCGCACATCCTGCTGGTACCCTTGGATGCAACTTTGACCGTGAAGAGCAACGACCCCTTGCTGCACACCGTACAGATGACGGGGAACGCGGATTACAACCTGCCCTTTACCGCAGAAGGGCAGGTGATCGATCGCCCCATGGTCCGCGAAGGCACAGTAGACCTGCGCTGCAACGTACATGTTTGGATGAATGGCGAAATGATAGTAGCGCCGCATCCCTACTATACGGTGACCGACGCGAGTGGCAACTTCGAGCTCACACAGGTTCCTCCTGGCGACTACGAAATCGTTGCCTGGCACGAAGGATGGAGGGTGGTTGGCGAGAGCGCACTCTATGATATTGCGACGCAAGTGCGGGTGAAGCGCCCCATTTTCGCCGATCCCGTATTCTGGAGCAAACCGGTCACGGTTTCTCCCCGCAGAACGGTGGACGTGAATTTCACGCTCGGGGAGCGCACGCCGCAGATGGCTCAGGGACATTGAGGTTTCAGGCTGCTGATGGCAACCGGTCGCCCCTGCCCGCGACCGGGAGCCTGATTCTCTGCACCGAACGTCACTACAACATCAGTACAATAGAAGCAGCATGACGCGGCGGGTCTATCTCGACAACAACGCGACTACTTCGGTGCTCCCCGAGGTTCTGGAGGCCATGCGGCCTTACTTTAGCGAGCACTTTGGCAACGCGTCCTCCATCCACCGTCATGGACAGGAGACGCGGGCCGCCGTCGAGCGTGCGCGCGAATCCGTGGCCACGCTGCTGGGCTGCCGCGCCTCCGAGGTCGTGTTTACCAGCGGCGGTACAGAAGCCGACAATCTTGCGATATTTGGGCTGGCAAATTTCGGGCTGGGGCCGGGCGAGCATCTCATCACCTCTACCGTCGAACATCACGCCGTACTCAATGCCTGCAAGCATCTCGCCAAGTATCGTGGGATGACGGGATGCGAAGTCACCTACATTCCGGTGGATGGCCGCGGCGTGGTGGACCCTGCGGATGTGAAGCGCGCGATCCGGCCGAGTACGAAGCTGATCACAGTAATGTTCGCCAACAACGAGACCGGCGTCGTGCAACCCGTCGCAGAGATTGGAAAGATTGCTGCCGAGGCCGACATTTACTTCCACACTGACGCGGTGCAAGCGGCGGGGAAGATCCCGATCGATGTCAACAAGATCGGGTGCGATCTACTGACCATCTCTGGCCACAAGATTCATGGGCCGCAGGGTGTGGGCGCGCTCTACGTCCGCAAGGGAACTCCGCTTGAGCCCATGCTCTATGGCGGGAGTCATGAACGCTCTCGCCGGGCCGGGACGGAGAACGTTCCGGGCATCGTAGGTTTAGGCAAGGCCGCTGAGTTGGCCATTGTTGGCTTCGAACGCGGCGACGATTTTAAGATGGCCGCTGCGCGTGACCATCTGGAAAGGGAACTGCTCGAGATCGAAGCCACCGGCTTAAACGGCGCAGACTCAAACGGCGAACTTGCGCCGCGCGTGCCAAATACGACCAACATCTATTTCGATGGCATCGAAGGCGAGGCACTGGTCATCGCGTTGGACTTGAAGGGACTGGCGGTCTCGACCGGCGCTGCTTGCTCTTCCGGGGCGATCGAACCGTCGCACGTGCTGGTGGCAATGGGTCTGCGTCCGGACCGCGCGAAAGCCAGCATTCGCTTCAGTCTCGGGAAGCAGAATACAGCGGAGGATGTAGATTTCGCTATGGACTTGATTCCGGAAACGGTCGCGCGTCTGCGGGAGTTATCGCCAGTCTGGCCGAAGAGCGCAGTTAGCCGTTAGCACTTAGTATTTAGCCGAACTGGAATCGTGAAAAGTTAAATGCAAATTGCCAAGTGCTAAGCGCTGAAACCATCGCCGTCGCCATGTCGGGAGGAGTCGACTCCTCAACCGTCGCGGCCATGCTGCGTGCCGAGGGGCGCAACGTCATCGGCCTGACCATGCAACTCTGGAACCAGCGCCGTCTCGCCGGACACGCAGGCATGCCGGAATCCGTCCAGGGCCGGTGCTGTTCGATCGACGACGTCTACGATGCTCGCCGCGTGGCCGAGACCCTGGGCATCCCTTACTACGTGGTCAATCACGAAGAGCGCTTTGAGCGTGATGTGGTTCGGCCGTTCGTCGAGGAGTATCTTGCCGGGCGCACGCCGATCCCGTGTAGTCTCTGCAACAATCACTTGAAGTTTGACCAGCTTCTTGTTGTAGCGCAGCAAATTGGCGCCGATCAGATTGCCACCGGACATTATGCCCAGGTCGTCTTTGACGAGCGGCTCAACCGCTGGCTGCTGAAGCGCCCAGCCGACAAGTCCAAAGACCAGACCTACTTTCTATTCGGCCTTACGCAGGAGCAATTGAGCCGCACCCTGTTCCCGCTCGGTGGCATGACCAAGCCGGAAGTGCGCGAACTTGCCCGCAAGCACAACCTCGTGATCGCCGAAAAGCCGGATTCGCAGGAAATCTGCTTCGTCCCCGGCGGCGACTACAAGCGCTTTCTTGAAGCCTATCTCGCCGAGCAAGGAGACAGGCCGGCACGGATTGCCGGAGAGAAGATTGCCGGTGAGATGGTTGCCGGCGAGATGGTTACCAGCGACGGCAAGGTGATCGGCGAACACGCTGGCGTGCACAACTTCACGGTCGGCCAGCGCAAGGGGCTCGGTGTAGCCACCGGCTCGCCGCTCTATGTGATTCAAATCAAGAATGACACGCGGCAAGTGGTGGTCGGCAAGGACGAGGAGCTTTACTCGCGCACTCTCCGCGCGTGCCGGGTGAACTTGATTTCGACCGCTGAGCTGCGCGAGCCCATGCGGGTCGCAGTGAAGATCCGCCACAAACATCAACCGGCGCCGGCCATCGTTGAACCGGCAGCGGAATCCGCCGGGCCGGACGAAGTCCGAGTTATCTTTGACGAGCCGCAGCGCGCGCTCACGCCCGGCCAGGCCGCCGTCTTCTACGATGGTGACATCGTCGTCGGCGGCGGTTGGATCGAAAACTCCACGTAGTAAGAACCGTTCACCAGTCGCCTGGTTACTGCGAATCAGTTACCGACGATTACGTTTGTATGATTTTCATAGCACCTTCGTGGCCTAGACCTGCCGATGAAGCAGGGTTAAGGTTAATTCACGACGGGCCCTTCGTAGTCTCTCCCCAGTAAAGGTCCGGCGTGGGGAGCGATTGTATGAGAATCTGGCATCTGTGTTATGCGGCATTGGGGATTGCGGTGGCGCGCTGGATTTTTAAGCGTCAACCAATGCAGGTAACCGATCCGATCACCCGTTTTCGTACCTCTGGCCTGCTGTAAGTAGCGGTTTGTGAAAAGGGGCCTGGGCGCGTCCCGTTGCGCGTCGCTCCGTTTGAGCGCGTCCATGCCCTTCCCCATCCCCGGAAGTGCTAGTACCACCGTGTCCCTCCAGTAACTTCTTTTCCGTTCCATCTCGCCTAAACTTTCCATGTGGAGCCGCTGAGCGCGCAGGCGCCCCTCAGCGACCGAAATCATGCGATCCAGATTCCCCAGCTTGCGGTTGGTTGCGCCCGGTGTGCTGATCTTTGCGCTGCTGTTGCCGTTAGCCGCTTCGGCGCAAGACGATGCCCCCTCGCTCGGCGACCTCGCACGCGACCTGCGCAAAAATAAATTGCAGCAGCCGCAACAACAACCGGACCCGGCCCGCACCGTGATCGATAACGACAATCTGACCCAGGTCATGGAGGACGCCAAGAAAACCAGGCCGGTCAAACAAGACAAGACCGTGTTTTCCATTGACCCATCCGGCAATACTCTCAAGGTATCGTCACCCGATGTAACCTGCAGTCTGTCTTTCAACGCCCGGGCCGGTTCGCTGCTGATCAAGCCCGTTCTGATCGAAGATTTGCCGATCGCCGAGTTGCTCAAAATAGACGGACCCGGTTCCATTCAGGATGAAAGTCTGCAACTGGAAGTATTCAATGGAACTGACTGGGATCTTCGCGAAATCACCATTGGTCTGACGCTCGAACGCAAGCCTGGAGAGAATGCCGAAGTGGCCGCGCGCGCGCGTGTGATTCCCGCCGCTCAAGGCGTTACGCCAGTCGCCATCGAGCGGCGTTCCGATGTAACGCTCCTCTATCACCTCAAGGCCATGGCCAAGCCCTTCAGCACAACCTCGTTTCACGAAAATATTGGGATCACCCCCGGCCCCGATGAAGATTGGCGATGGTCGATCGTAGAAGCGAAAGGAATCCGGCCGTCGCAAGCGCAGTCGGCGCCCGATTCGCCGCCAGATCCGCTGTTTTCTACTCCATCGCCGTTCGTACCGGGCTCGAACGAGCCGCAGGATGCGCCCGGGCCGGCCGCAACTTCCATTCCACCCGCTCCAACCGCGCCCGCAACTCCGGACAGCCCGGCACAGGACAAGCCGGGTCTCGACAAGTCTTCGAGCCCAGGCTCAACTCCGCAGCGATAGCGCGCGTCCCCCCAACCGCTAAAGGGGGCGCCTGATTTCCCGCAGTGACGCGGCTTGCCGCGTCTCTCGCCGCGTCCAGAGGAGACAGGGCAAGCCCGCTCTCTATACATCAATCGTCGGCAGGAAGCGCGGCTTCTGACGGGCTTTCGTCAACTGCTCGAACGAATAAGCGATCTTGAGCAGGGTCGGTTCGCTCCAAGCGCGTCCGAAGAAGGAGATGCCGACCGGCAAACCCCAGAGGTATCCAGCCGTCACATTGATATTGGGATAGCCGGCAACGGCGGCGGCGCTCGAACTGTTTCCGGCGGCGTGATCGCCATTGATCAGGTCGGTGAGCCACGCAGGACCTGCCGTGGGGGCGACGAGCGCGTCGAGTTTGAACTTGTCCATGACTAAGTCGATGCCCTCAACGCGGCTGAGTTGGTGATTCAGGGCCAGCGCATCGAGATATTCTCTGGTGCTGAGCGGGCCCTTCTGCTCCGATTTAAGAAAAATGTCCTGCCCGAAGTAGGGCATTTCGCGGCCGCGATTGCGCTCGTTGAACTCAATCACATCCTTCAAACTCTTAACCGAAGAGCCGGGGCGGTGAGCGAGATAAGTCCCGAGGTCGACTTTGAGCTCGTAGAGAAAGACCGTCATCTCGCTGTCGTCGAACCTGCCAATGGTGGGAATGTCGGCAGGATCGACAATTTCAGCGCCAGCACGCTTCATCTCGCCGATGAGCGAGTCCATGAGCTGATCGACGGCATCGTTGAAGCCGAAATACTTGCGCACCACTCCCAGTCGCGCTCCTTTCAGTCCTGCGGGATCGAGGAACCTGGTGTAGTCGGGGAGGGCGTAGTCGGGGGAAAGCTTGCCCTGACGGTCAGCGGTCGCGGGATCTTGTGGATCCGCTCCCGCCATGGCACCGAGCAGAATGGCGACATCGCGCACCGTGCGAGCCATCGGACCCGCCGTGTCCTGACTGTGCGAGATCGGAACGATGCCGCTGCGGCTGACAAGTCCAACCGTAGGTTTCAGTCCTACCAGACCGTTCGCCGATGCGGGACAGACGACCGACCCGTCCGTCTCCGTGCCCACACCGGCAACGCAGAGATTCGCGGAGACGGCAGCTCCAGTTCCGGAGCTTGATCCACAAGGGTTGCGGTCGAGAGCATAAGGGTTGCGAGTGAGTCCGCCTCGGCCGCTCCATCCGCTGGTGGAATGACTGGAGCGAATGTTGGCCCACTCGCTGAGATTGGTTTTGCCCAGGATCACGGCGCCGGCCTTACGCAACTGCGCGGCGACAAAAGCGTCGTTCGGAGGGCGCGATTCGAGCAGCGCCAGCGATCCCGCCGTCGTATGCATGCGGTCCGAGGTATCGATATTGTCCTTGATCAGGACCGGAATGCCATGAAGCGGCCCGCGCGGCCCCTTCAACTTGCGCTCCTGGTCGAGCGCGTCGGCGATCTGGAGAGCCTCGGGATTGAGCTCGATGACGGAGTTGACCATGGGGCCGGCTTTGTCGATCTCCTGAATGCGTGCCTGGTACTTCTCGGTCACAGAGCGGGAGGAATACTGGCCCGACTGGAGGGCTTTCTGGAGATCGTCAATCGTGATTTCGTCGAGCTCGAAGTCCCTGACAGTAACGGCGACAGTGACGGTCGGCGAAGGCGGAGGAAGAGGATCGACAACGCGAGCAGAACCGAGCGCCGGGTAAGCGGCCGTGGCCAGAGTCGCGGTCACCCCGGTGCGAAGGAAATTGCGGCGCGAGTTGTACTTCGAGGGGAGGGAATCGGTGGGCATCAAGGCTCCTAAGACCTGGGATGAATTCGGATGCAAGTCCCGAGCGGGAATCTTAAAAAGAGTGCGAGAGAAAGGCAAACGCAGGGAACGTTGTCGGGAAGCGTTGTCTTGCATAAGGCGCATTGAGAGTCTAACCAGGTTGCGCGGGTTCCTCGAGATACCGTTCGAAGCTAAACCCGACGGTGGGGAGTACGCCGAAGACCAACGCATGGACCAGTTCGGTCCAGCCTAGTCGGCGGACCACGATTGGCTGAGGCGTTTTTTCGCGAACCAAACGAAGCCGCGAAACAAAACCGGGGCGAAGGCGATCCACTTTACAGGCAAGCAGGTTCCGACATAGATTTAAGACCGACAGTTTGAACAGCGGAGCTGCAGGTTGCGACCTTCCCCAATTCATGATGAACGCTCCTGCGTGGTTTCAGCCAAAACCATGGCTGAAGTCCTCCTTTCCAGTAATCTCCTGGAGACCCTTCCAGATGCCATCGTCGCCGTCGATGGCGATGGAACCATTGTTCAAGTCAATTCACAGGCACAAGAGCTATTTGGCTATGACCACGACGAATTGATTGGCCAGAAAGTCGAAATACTCATCCCTGAGAGCTATCGCCGGCAACACCACCATCACCGTGAGAACTTCGCGGCAGCACCGAAGACGCGACGAATGGGAGCAGATTTGGATCTCTACGGGAGGCGGCGCAATGGCTCGGAATTCCCGGTAGAGATCAGTCTCAGTCCCGTCTCCACGGAGAATGGAACGTTCGTCTTGAGCGCGATCCGCGACATCAGCGATCGTAAGAAGATCGGAGAAGAACTGCGGAGAGCGAATGAAGAACTGCATCGGAGAACGGCCGAGCAACTTGGGGAATACCGGGCGCGGCTGGCCTCGATTGTCGATTCCTCCGAGGATGCCATCATTGGCAAGAACTTGGACGGCATCATTACCAGTTGGAACAAGGGAGCCGAGCGCATCTACGGTTACACGCCAGAAGAGGTCATGGGAAAGCACATATCCCTTCTCGTTCCCAATGATCGTCCGGACGAAATCTCAGAGATTCTGCAGAAGATCGCAAAAGGTGAAAGCATCGAGCATTGTGAATCGGTGCGGGTGACCAAGGATGGACGCCATCTAAACGTCTCCATTTCCGTGTCTCCCTTGCGCGATGCGAAAGGCGACATCGTGGGAGCGTCAGCGATTGCCCGCGACATCACGGCCCAGAAACGAGCTGAGGGCCAGCTTCGTCAATCCCAGAAGATGGAAGCGATCGGCCGGCTTGCGGGAGGAGTCGCGCACGACTTTAACAATATCCTGGGCATCATTAACGCCTGTACCGAATTTCTCCGCGACCGCATGGGTGCCGTCGCGGAACCTTCGCTCTACGTCGAGAACATCCAGAAGGCAACAGAACGCGGCTCGTCTTTGACTCGCCAACTTCTTGCCTTCAGCCGAACGCCGGTTATTCAACCCCGGGTTCTCGATCTGAACGAGCGGTTAAAGGACATCAGCAAGCTCCTGCGTCCGCTGATGGGAGACGACATCGAGATTCTCATTGTGTCCAGATCACCCTCGGCGGTAATCGAGGCAGACCCTGGCCAGGTTGATCAGATCCTGGTAAACCTCGCGGTGAACGCGCGCGACGCTATGCCTCGTGGCGGCAAGTTTATTCTCGAAACTGGGGCAACGAAATTTGACGAGGCTTTCGCCGAGCAGCATCAGAACATGGCGCCAGGAAAGTATGTTCTGCTGGCGGTTAGCGATACCGGCAGCGGTATGGACGAAGCTACCATGTCGCGCATCTTCGAGCCCTTCTTTACCACCAAAGAGATGGGCAAGGGAACTGGTCTGGGCCTCGCCACTGTATATGGCATCGTCAAGCAGAGCGCAGGACACATCCTGGTCTATAGTGAACCGGGGCACGGAACGACATTTAAGATCTATCTCCCCAGCGCGGATCACAAAATCGGGCTCGGATCGAAGCCTGAAGTGGAGACCGTCGCTCCGAAACAGCAAGGGACTACGATCCTGCTCGTAGAAGACGACGAAATCATGCGCAGCTTGACTCGACAACTCCTCCAGGAACACGGCTACACCGTAGTCGAGGCGGATGATGGGAAGTCCGCACTCGAATGGGCGGAGTCTCATCCCGGTCCGATTGATCTGTTGTTGACCGACGTGGTGATGCGCCGCATGAGCGGCCCTGAACTAGTTGAGCGCCTGAACGGCTCTTACCCGAAGCTGAAAGTCGTATACATGTCAGGCTACACAGGTGAACTGATCGCGGAACGCGAAGTGTTAAAGCGCGGCATAACTCTTCTCGAAAAGCCTTTTGCCCGCACCGCGCTGCTGAATACCATCCATACGGCGTTGGAGTGAAACCTCTACAAGCGTGCCCGGCCCTTACCCGGCCGGCGTGCTAGTATTTGGCGCATGTTCCGATCCCTGCGCTCCGCTGCCACAGCGTTCGTCTTCATCCTGGCTCTTGTCGCTTCCTTTTGCGTGGCCCTGGCCCAGAGTGCTCCCGCGCAAGAGTCGCTGCCTGCCTCCGCACAACACAAGTGGGCGCTGGTGCTGCATGGCGGCGCCGGAGTCATCGCGCGCTCTTCAATGTCCCCTGAAGCCGAGGCTAACTACCGTGCCGGCCTCAAGGAAGCGCTTACCGCCGCTGCCAACGTGCTCGATAAGGGAGGCTCTTCGCTCGATGCTGTCGAAACCGCCATCAAGCTCCTCGAAGATAATCCGCTCTTCAACGCCGGCCGTGGCGCCGTTTTCGCGGCGGATGGCACCAACCAGCTCGATGCTGCAATCATGGATGGCGAGACGATGCGGGCTGGCGCGGTTGCCGATGTGCAGCGCACGCGCCACCCCATCTCGCTCGCCCGCGCGGTCATGGAGCAGTCTCCCCACGTCATGCTGATCGGCTCCGGTGCCGATGAGTTTGCCGCGCACGTGCACCTCGAACAAGTGGCGCCCAGCTTCTTCTTCACCGAGCGCCGCTGGCAGGAACTTGTCCGCCAGCTCGAAAAAGATGGCTCGCCCATTCCTCCGCGTCCCGCGGGTGCGCCCGCGCCTCCGGCCAAGCCCGGCGCGGCATTGGAGAGGCCTGACACGCACAAATACGGAACGGTCGGTGTCGTCGCGCTTGACCGCCGTGGCAATGCTGCGGCCGGTACCTCCACCGGTGGCATCACGGCCAAGCGCTGGAACCGAGTCGGCGACTCGCCCATCATCGGCGCGGGAACCTACGCTTCGAATCGTTCATGTGCCGTCTCGGCGACAGGCACTGGCGAGTACTTCATACGGCTCACCGTAGCGCGCACCATCTGCGCCCTCGTGCAGTACAAGGGAATGAGCTTGCAGGAGGCCGCCGACGAGGTCGTGCAAAAGGATCTCTCCGCAATCCATGGCGACGGAGGGGTCGTCGCGCTTACGCCCGATGGTCAGCTGGCCTGGAGCTTCAACACTCAAGGGATGTTCCGCGCAAAGATAAAGGAAGGCGGTACGCCGCAAATCAGCGTCTATCGCGACGAACCGTAAGACTCCCGCACTTGATCTACACGGAGGCGTAGAGTTTCCGTAAAACCGCAAAATCCCATGATTAAGGAGCGACGCAGATCGTGCTTGGCTTGGAGCAAAATAATGCTGGAGGAACTCCAGCGTCGCAACTATTCTGAGATCACCATTGAGTTGAACACCCGGTCAGACTCAAACCGTGGAACGCGAGCATGGAACACGAGCATGGAGCGCGCGCCTCTGGTTTGAAAGGAACATAGGAACACAAATGGATTTCGCATTCAGTAAGAAAGTCGAAGACTTGCAACGCCGTTTGCGGGCCTTCATGGATGAATACATCTATCCCAACGAGCAGCGCTTCCAGGATGAGGTTGAGCGCAACCGGTGGTCGCCGACGGCCGTGATGGAAGAGCTCAAGGCGAAAGCTCGCACGGCGGGTCTCTGGAACCTGTTCCTGCCCGATCACGAGCACGGCGCCGGACTCACCAATCTCGAATACGCGCCCTTATGCGAGATCATGGGCCGCAGCATGATGGCTTCCGAGGTATTCAACTGCTCGGCGCCCGATACTGGGAACATGGAGGTGCTCGCTCGTTATGGCACGCCGGAGCAGAAGGAGCGGTGGTTGAGGCCCCTGCTCGCCGGTGAGATCCGCTCGTGCTTCGCCATGACGGAACCCGCGGTAGCTTCGTCGGACGCGACCAACATCGAGGCGAGCATCGTTCGGGACGGCAACGAGTATGTCCTTAATGGCCGCAAGTGGTGGGCTTCGGGAGCGGGCGACCCGCGCTGCAAGCTCGCGATCTTCATGGGCAAAACGGACCCTTCGGCCCCGCGTTATCAACAGCAGTCGATGGTGTTGGTGCCCATGTCCGCACCGGGAGTAAAGATCGAACGGCTGCTCACGGTATTTGGTTACGATCATGCGCCCCATGGACATGGCGAAATCGTTTTTAAGAATGTCAGGGTGCCGGTCTCGAACATGTTGCTGGGTGAAGGGCGGGGCTTTGAGATCGCGCAGGGACGGCTGGGACCTGGCCGCATTCATCACTGCATGCGGTGCATCGGGGTGGCCGAGCGTGCGCTCGAGATCATGTGCGAACGTGTGCAATCGCGCGTGGCTTTCGGCAAACCGCTGGCCGAGCAGGGAACTCTGCGCGCCGACATTGCCACTTCGCGCATGGAGATCGAGCAGGCTCGTCTTTTGACTCTGAAAGCTGCCTACATGATGGACACGGTCGGCAACAAAGCAGCGCGGGCCGAGATCGCCATGATCAAAGTTATTGCGCCCAATGTGACGTTACGCGTTCTGGACAGGAGTATTCAAGCGCACGGCGGCGCCGGCGTTTCGCAGGATACTTTTCTCGCCAGCGCGTGGGCCAATGTTCGCACACTGCGACTGGCCGACGGCCCGGATGAAGTGCACACGGAAGCGATTGCCAAGCTGGAACTCGCAAAGCGGAGTAAGCCGCGTGCGCAATCGCCACCCCACTGATCCGCCGGGCCTCGGCTTCGACGGACACAATTGAGCTACCGGAGACTCACAGCCCGAGAGGTTCGCGATTTACTGAGTTTGTCCGGCCCAGTACTTCTTGCGCAGATTTTTCTTCAGGATTTTTCCGGTTGCGGTCTTTGGCAGAGTCTCCACGAACTCGATGGAACGCGGGCACTTGAAATGAGCCAGACGGGAGCGGCAGAACTCGAGCAATTCCGATTCGCTCAGTTGGCGCCCCGGTTTCATGACCACCAACCCTTTGGGAACCTCGCCCCATTTTTCGTCGGGGACGGGGATGACAGCAGCCTCGTAGACGTTGGGATGTGCCGCGAGAGCTTTCTCCACCTCGAGCGAGGAAATGTTTTCGCCGCCGCTCACGACGATGTCTTTCCGGCGATCGACAATAAGGATATAGCCATCCTCGTTAGTGACAGCCATGTCTCCACTATGAAACCATCCACCGCGCAGGGCTTCGGCGCTGGCCTCGGGTTGTTGCCAGTAGCCCGCCATGACACCGTCACTGCGAGCAATGATCTCACCCATGGTTCTGCCATCGCGAGGTACATCCTTGTCTTCGAAATCCACGACCCGAAGTTCGACGCCGGGGATGGCGTATCCGGTCATGGCCTGCGCCACAAAACGCTGTTCCCCCTCCGGTTGCAATCCTGGCTTGAGCTGCGAAGTGGACAACACCGGTGCAGTTTCCGTCAGGCCATAACCCGAGAAGCAGGTGCAGCCGAGTTTTTCCTCGACCTCGCGCACCAGGGTTGGAGAGGATGCGGCCCCGCCTATGGAAATCCATTGCAGGCTGCTCAGGTCGTATTTTGGCCGCTCGGGTGAGTTGACCAAAGCCAGCGCCATGATGGGCACAAGGCTCAAAGAGCGCACTTTCTCCCGCTCGATCAGACGGAAAACCTCTACGGGAAGAAAGCGCGAAATCATGACATGGCGGCCGCCCGCAAAGGTGATGGAATGGGCTGCGCCCCAACCATTGGCGTGAAACAACGGAATGGTGTGCAACTCGACGCTATCGGCGTTCGTGCTGAACCGGAGAGACACAGACAAGGCGTGGAGATAAACATTCCGGTGGGTCAGCATTACTCCTTTGGGATTGGCGCTGGTGCCGCTGGTGTAGAAGAGCTCGGCCAGGGAATTTTCGTCGAATTCCATGACGTCGGCGCGGTGGGGTGCCGCGCTCGCCAAGCTATCTTCATAATTCTTCGGCGAAAGCCAGCGTGCCTCGGGTGGGGCATCGAGCAAGAAGAAAGTCTGGATATTGGGAACACTCTCCCGAAAAGAATTCACGACTTCCAGGAACTCTTTCTCCAGGAAAAGTACCTTTGCTCCGGAATCGTTCAGAATGTAGGCCAGTTCATGGGTTGCAAGCCGGATATTCAACGGAAGCAACACCGCGCCGGCCTCCAACACACCGTAGTATGCTTCCAGGAGTCGATGGCAGTTGAGGCTGAGAAACGCGACCCGGTCGCCGGGTTGCACCCCTGCTTCGCGTAAGCCACCAGCCAGGCGTCTCGCCCGTTCAGCAAGTTGCGCGTAAGTGAACCTCTGGTCCCCACAGACAATGGCGGTCTTGCCCGGGAACTGCTGCTCGGCATAACGCAAAAAGCGAACTGGAGTAAGAGGGATATTCATGACGTAGCCGAGCACTGCCAGGCCGACTGACCTCCCTCCACAACCAAAGCGTGGCCGGTGATGCAATCGGAAGCGTCGGAAGCGAGAAAAGCAGCAGCTCCTTTCAGGTCGCAAAGCCCCGCATCGCGTTTCCCGCCTGTTTCTCCCTAGAAGCTAAGCCGCAGGCCGAGCTGGACCTCGCGCTTGGGCAAGGCGGAGGTGAAGGCCAGGGGGGTACTGGATGTCGCGGTTCCTCCACCCTGTAGGGCGGTGCCCGGCTTTATCCCCTTCACGTTGAAGGTTGTGAACCCCGGCTCAAAACCGAAAACAGGGCTTACCTCGTTATTCACGCTCGCATAGTTTGTCCGATTGGCGATGTTGAATCCTTCCGCCGTAAACTGCAGGTTCGACTTCTCGCCCAGTTTGTGCCCCCAGGTCAAGCGCATATCGAAGTCGTAGTAGTTGGGGCCCAGACCGGTGTCGCGGGCGGCTCCGATTGGACGTTCATTGGTGATGTGATTGTCGCCGTTCACCTCTCCTCCGGCGAGTAAGTTGAAAGGATGTCCACTGTGGGCGGAGAAGATCGGAGCTAGTTCGAAACCCGACAAGATACTCTGTCTCCAAGGGCTGTCGAGCACTCCGGCGATCAGCAGTTTATGCCGCTGATCAAACTCGGAAAGACTACGATCCAAGCTTAGATTAGTCGGATCTTGCGGCCCGTAGTCGGTGTTGTAATCGGTGGATGTGTCAAAGCCTTTGCTGAAGGTGTAATTTCCGAACAAGGTGAAGTTCGCATTGAAGCGCTTTTTGACTTCCACGATAGCACCCTCGTAAAGAGCGTAGGCCTGGGAGCTATATTGGTTGTTCTGGGTCACCAGCGGATTCACAAAACAGGAAAAGACGCTGGTCGGAGTGGCCGCACAGGGCAGGCCCCCAGGCTCTGTGCCGAACAGCGGGTCGGCCAGGGGGTTGGTATTCCAGTTGTGATAGGAAACGATCTGGCCATTGGCCAGTGGTAAAGTGGTGATCGGCGCCGTCGGCAGCAGATTGGTATCGATTGCGACCGGGAGTCTCTGGGTATGAGTATAGATTCCGCTCACGGAAATTGAGAACCCAGGTCCGAGCTCGCGTTCAATTCCGAAGGAAGCCTGCTGCGCGATCGGGGGACGAAAGCCCGGCTGGTTCACGAAAATTGCCTGCGCCGGACCGACGGGACCGCTGTTCGTAGGAAAGATGTTATATGGGGCCAATGAAGCTGGTGTGATGCAGGCATTATTCCCCGGGGTTGGGGTTGTGCACTGAATCAAACCCTGCGCAAAAAGACCAGAGAAAACCTTCTCCGCGCCCGATACCGGCACCGCGCCCAGCCCGCCCGATGTTATTACGGGAACCGAAAACCCACCGAGTGGATCTACGTAAATGGAAATTGGCCGGTTGCAAGGGCTAGAGCCGTTGCCCGGGCCGACAAAGGCAACGGGAAACCCGGGGGGCGCGCCCGCGGTCATCCCGCAGGTAGTACCCAGGTTTGCAACCTGGCTCCCTGAGCCGATGTTCTCGACTGCGGATTTGTTCTTGTTCGTAACCCCCAGGGCTAGGTCGACGTCGGGGATCACGAAGTCGATGGGTCCGTAGAAGATTCCGTACCCACCCCGGATCACCGTCTTGTGATTCTTGAAGGGATCCCACGCGAAGGAAACGCGGGGGGCAAAATCCTTTTTATAGGTGGTCAAAGGCGAGTATTGCGAGTCCAGTTCGTAGCGAAGACCGTAGTTCAGAGTGAAGTTGGGCACTATCTTCCAGGAGTCCTGGGCGTAAAACCCGGTCAGCGGCCGGGTGTAATTCCCGACTTGCGGAGTTCCGAAGCCCTGCTGGTAAACCTGAGGCAGCCCGAACGATGCCGATTGCAACGGATTGACCGGGGCGCCTGCTGCAGTGGTTCCTCCAGGGCAGAGACTCGCCTCTGCGGTCCCGGTGGGAGATAAGCACGGGCTGATCAAAAGACCGGGGAGTTGCGCGAACACGAAGCGGCCCGGCATAAAAGTGTGGGCTTCAGTGTGATTGCCGCGGAGCAACTCGTAGGCGCCGAACTTAAGGCTGTGATGGCCGCGGATCAAGGTAAAATTGTCGGCGAATTCGTAGCGGCGCAAGATAGTGTAGTTGGGCAGGAAAATGTTCGTTCCCAGATTACTGATGAAACCGGGAATCTGGAGACCCACCTGTCCCGGCTCGTTGGGAATTACGTTAAAGCTGTTGTAATCCCACTGCACCCGGGCCTCGTTCTGGGCGGTTGGACTGAACTGGTGAAACCAGGCGGCTTGCAGATTGTTATCATAGTTGTGGACCGAGCTTCCCGCTGAATAAGCGGTCAGAGACTGCACATCCGGCGACTCCTCCAGATCGTGGCCATACCTGTAGCTCAGAGAAAGCTCGTTGTTCGCATTGAGGTGGTGATCCAAGCGGCCCGACGCCAGGTATTGCCGCGAGTTGAAAGGAAAGACTCCACCCTCGTTTTCAAACTGGCTTATGAGGAAGTTATTCAAGCCTCCCTGGAGCACGCTCAGACCCTGGTTCGGAGCGACCGAGAGGCCGGTCTGGAGAGCAAAGGCGCAATTGATGGCCGGTAGCATGACATATGTTCCCGGCACAGCTGGATTCGGCAAGCAAGATACGGTCGTGCCGGTCCCCTCCGCTGCCAACGCGCTGACAATCGTCTGCTGCGCAAACCTCGGATCAGTCGGCGCAAAAGGGTTCGTGGTTGCGGTCGCGGAGGGTCCAGCGAAGATACCGCTGTTGGTCAGAAGGGGAACGGAATTCTGTGAGTTCTGGCGCAGACCTTCGAAAGAAGCAAACAGGAAGGTTTTGTCTTTCTGGATGGGGAAGCCGATGGAGCCGCCGTACTGCTGGCGGCTGAGCGAATTCTTGATCGGATCGCCGGTAGAGGTGGTGTTGAAATTGGAGTAGGTCGGGTCCGGCGCCAGAGCCGAGCTGAAGGCAAATGGGTCGCGGGCATCCATGGCATCGTTGCGGAAAAAACCAAAGAGCGTGCCATGCACATTGTTGGTGCCGGATTTGGTCACAATATTGATCGACGCACCGGAGGCTGCCCCCAGGTCGGCGCCGTAGTTGCTGCGATTGATCTGGAATTCCTGCACATCGTCTTGGCCCACGGTCAGGCGCACGCCACCGCTATCGCCTGAGGTCTCGCCACCGTCTATGGTGATGCTGTTTCCCCGGCCATTGCTGCCGTAGAAAGACAGCCCGCTTTGCGGTGTTTGCTTGACTCTGAAATCCTGGTCTCCCGCCAACCGGGTGGAATCGGAGACTCCGGGCGCGAGCAAGGTAAACGTAAGGTAATCGCGCCGATCAACGGGCAGGTCTTCGATGTACTGCTGTGGGATTGTGTTCGCCTGGCTCGATCGTTCAGTTTCCACCACGGGCGGCCGGTCCGTCACCTCGATAATCGTCGCCACCTTCGACGGACTCAGTTTGAAATCGGAGATGACTGTCTGCCCGATGGCGACCGTGACATCTTTTCGAATCTCAGTCGCAAAACCCGGCATTTCCGCACTGATGTCGTAAGTGGCCGGCGACAGCCCTGCCACTCGGAACTGACCGGTACCATCCGTCATTGCCGTGCGCTTTAGACCGGTCTTGGTATCCACCACATTGACAACAGCTTTGACCACAACTCCGCCGGATGAGTCGGTTACAGTTCCAGTGATCTCTCCCGATGAGCCCACGCCCTGCGCGTAAGCCATGCTGCTCGCCAACACCAAGCACACAACCACACATGCCAGTGACTTCATTAGGATTCTCCTTCTGGATACGTGAGACATCGCCGAAGTGATTCTGAGCAAGCCCATATGCCGGTCCGTTTCCTCGGGCACGCCTGGTGCCCATCACGATCTCGGGTCGCCGAATGATCGACCAGTGCGGGTCACCCCTGCCAGATTGCGAGAGTAAGTATCACATAATAGTTACCAACGTCAAGATGTAATCCGCGGGAAGTGCAGCCGCGTCCTAGTCGATTAGCTGGGTGAGGCAGGATGATCACGACCTTCCCCTTTCCGGCCCGGCTCTCCGCCAGCACGCGACAAAAGAAATTCTAGTATTTCCTTGTGCGCCGCTTGGGTCTGGTCGGTGAGAAACATGTGACTCGCATGCTCGAGCAGGACGAGGTTTGCGCCCGGAATCCGCCTTGCGATCAACTCCCCGTTGCCGGGGGGCACCAGCGCATCCGACTTTCCATGGATGACCAGCGTCGGCGCTGCGATCTGGGCGATTCGGCTGTAGCTTTCCCACGCCAGGATCGCCTGTAGTTGGGCCATGTAGCCTTCCGGGGAGGGGAGCCAGCGCTGGCGGAGGCTGACGTCTTGCTCGATTTTCTCTCGGGGCGTGGCCGCATCATAGATGTAGGGAAGGATGAATTCTCGCGCTTGCTCCGGCGTCATGCCGCGCGCCATCAGCACGTCGGCCACCTTGCTCTCCGCGCGCACCGCCGAAGGTCCGCCGGCTGCGGTGCAGCCCAGAATCAACGAGCGCGTCCTCGCCGGATATTGCAACGCGAACTCTTGCGCAATCATACCGCCCATCGAAACCCCGAAAACGTGGGCGCAGGCAACGCCCGCGGCATCCAGAACCGCGGCCGCATCCGACGCCATGGTGGCAATCGAATAGGGTCCGGGGGGCACGTCGCTCAGTCCCACGCCTCGATTGTCGAACGCAATCGTGCGGAAATGTTGCGACAGCGCCGGGCGTATGCGCTGCCACATGGCCGAGGTATACCCGAGGCCCATGATCAGCAGAGCCGGTGGTCCTTGGCCCTGTTCGTCCCAATAGATCTTTGTCCCTTGATTCTCGACGAATGGCATCGATCCCTTTTTCGCAGAACGCCCTTACACCGTAGACACCGGCTTGCCGCGTCTCTGCCCTGTCCAGACCCTGCTTAGCCGACCTTCAGCATGAGCTTTCCCGAGTTCTCGCTCTTGAAAAGCTTGAGCAGAGTTTCGGGAAAGGTTGCGAGTCCTTCCACAATATCCTCGCGCGATTTGAGCTTGCCTGCCGCCATCCATCCCGCCATTTCCGCTCCGGCTTGCGCGTAGCGATCAACATAGTCCAGCACCAGCGTGCCCTTCATCGTGGCCCGATTTACCAGCAGAGACAGGTAGTTGCTGGGCCCGGTGATCGGTCCGGTGTTGTTGTATTGGGAAATCGCGCCGCAGATCACGATCCGGGCGCGCAGCCTCAGTTGGGCCAGCGCCGCGTCCAGAATCGCGCCGCCCACGTTGTCAAAATAGACGTCAATGCCCTCCGAGCAATACTTCCGGAGGCACTTGCTCACGTTTTCGGACTTATAGTCGATGGCCGCATCGAAGCCCAGCTCATCCATGATGTAGCGGCACTTCTCCGCTCCTCCGGCGATGCCCACCACCCGGCAGTTCTTGATTTTGGCGATCTGTCCCACGACCGAGCCCACGGCTCCCGCTGCCGCCGAGACCACCACCATCTCCCCCGGCTTCGGCTGGCCCGTGTCGAGAAGCCCGAAATACGCGGTCATGCCCGTCATGCCGAATACGCTGAGGTACTTTGGCAGGGGAGCGATCCTCGGGTCGACCTTCGTTACTCCCCGGTCGTCGGTCAGCGCGTACTCTTGCACTCCGAACGATCCGGAGACATGATCACCCACCGCGAAGCGCGGATTGCGCGACGCGGTCACGATCCCCACGCCCAGCGCCCGCATCACTTCTCCGATGCCGACCGGTGGCATATAGGAGCGCGTTTCGTTGATCCATCCGCGCATCGCTGGGTCCAGCGAGATGTACAAGATCTGGACCAGCAGTTCGCCTTCCTTCGGCTCCCCGACCGGCTCTTCCGTGTAGGTCCAGTCGCTCCGCTTCGGCATTCCTACCGGACGCGCCGCCAGCAGAAACTTGTGATTGATGACTGCCATGCTGCCTCCTTCGTTGCGAATCCCTCCACTCAGACTGTATACCGCTCGTTCGCCAGCAGCCGTTCAGCAATCTTGCGCCGCAGTGCGATCGCATTCACCGGATCGTGACTGGCGTACCCGCGTAAACGAGAAAGATTCCGGCGCAGTTCGTCGCCCTGGGCGCAGGCGCTCAGCACCGTCCTCGACGAGAGTTCGACCCTGGCGATGGCATCACGCAAGTACACAGCGCAGGCATCCGCAGCATTGACTCCGCTACCGGCCGCCGCCAGTTTCCGGCGGCGCAGCAGGCTTGACTCCATCGCAAACACTTCCATGATGATGTCGGACAGGTTCATGATGATCTCCTGCTGTTGTTCGAGCTTCGCACCATATCTCTCGTGCGCTACTCCCAGCGTCAGCAGGGCGATCTTTTTCGCGTTGCGGACCACGCTCAGTTCCGCATCGGCGGACGTGCCGGCCGCCGCCGGCGATTCGGTCTCCTGCAGGACGGCGCGGGCGGCTTCGAACAGAGGCAGAAGCCCACGGGCCGCGCGCTTCAGCGGCATGCCCGTGATCACCAACCGGTTGATTTCGCTGGTCCCCTCAAACAGACGGTTAATCCGCGAATCGCGATAGGCGCGCTCCACCACATAGTCCTGATGGTATCCATAGCCTCCGTGGATCTGGACTCCTTCATCGACCACGTAGTCCAGCATCTCGGCGGCGTAGACCTTGACCATTGAGCACTCCGCGGCAAACTCCTCGATGGCCTTCAGCTCTTGAGAAGCGCCGGTGGAAGCGTTGGCTGAAGCGTCGGATGACACTCCGGACGCGCCGTGCATTTGATTTTCAATCAGTCCAACCACCCTCCAGGTCATCGACTCCGCCACGAAAATGCGGATCGCCATTTCCGCCAGCTTGTGTTGAATCGCGCCGAACTCCGAAATCGTCGAGCCGAATGCCTTGCGCTGCTTGGCGTACTTCAGGGAAATCGCGAGTACGTTTTTCGCGGCGCCGACCGTGGCCGGACCCAGCTTCAGCCGTCCGATGTTCAGGATGTTGAATGCAATCACGTGCCCGCGACCAATCTCTCCCAATACGTTTTCCACCGGCACCGGAACGTTGTCGAAATACACGGCCGTGGTGGAGCTGCCGGTAATGCCCATCTTGTGTTCTTCTGCCCCGCTGCTCACGCCGGGAAAGTTCCGCTCGACCAGAAACGCCGTGAACTTTTCTCCTCCAACCTTGGCAAACACGGTGAACAAATCGGCCGCGCCGCCGTTGGTGATCCACATCTTCTGGCCATTCAGCATGTAGTGTTTTCCATCCGGGGAAAGATCGGCGCGCGTCCGTGCCGCCAGCGCATCCGATCCAGCCAGCGGCTCGGTGAGCGCATAGGCGGCCAGCATCTCGACTTTCGCCAGCTTCGGTAGATACTTTCGCTTCTGCTGCTCGTTGCCAAAGTAGACGATTGGCAGCGTGCCGATGCCAGTGTGCGCCGAATGCCAGCCTCCGTATGAGCCGTCCCGTCCCATGCGTTCGGACGTTACCATCAGCGATGGTAGATCCATGGCCAAGCCGCCATACTCCTCTGGGATCGTCATCGCGGTCAGACCCAGTTCCACCGATTTGCGCAGTACCGCCATCGCGACACCCGGCTTCTTTTCGCGGATCGCCGGCAGATTCGGCTCCACTTCGTTGGCCCAGAATTCATCCACCATGTGACCGACGGCGAGATGTTCCTCGCTCAGGTCCTCGGGCGTGAAAATATCTAGGGGGGCCGACTCTTCCAGCAGAAATGCCGTTCCCTTTGTCGTCTTGCGCGGGATGTCTGTTAATGTCGTCATGGAATACTCCTATGCCGCCTTTTGAGATTGAGAATCTGAATTCTTTGAAACAGTGGGAAGGACGCGAATTCCCCGCGACAGACTGGTTCGTCCTCACCCAGGATCGTATCCAGAAATTCGCCGAGGCCACCGAAGACCGCCAGTGGATTCACCTGGACCCGGAACGCGCCCAGCGCGAATCGCCCTTCGGCGGCACCGTTGCCCATGGTTTTCTGACCCTTTCGCTGCTGAGTTATTTTCTCAAGCAGGCAATCCATATCCGCTCGGGAATCGCGATGAGCGTCAACTACGGCCTGAATAAGGTTCGGTTTCCCTCGGCCGTTCATGCTGGTTCGCAGGTTCGCGCTCGCGTCACTCTGCTTTCGACGAAGGAATCGCCCGAGTTTGTGGACGCCGCCTTCCTCATCTATGTCGAGAGTCAGCACGTCGAGAGTCAACCGCCTAGCAAGCCCTGCTGTGTCGCCGAATGGCTGGTCCGGTACTATCCACAGTGAGCTCTGCAGTAAGCGTCGGCTCATATCGTCTCGTTCTCGGCGCAATGCCATGAGGCGCGCAGCAAGGTGTGGACTCTCTGCGGCAGGGCTGCGAAACGCGCATCCTGCGTCAATCCCTGGGCATAGCGGTAATAGATCTGCTGAATGATGACGGCAACTTTGAAGCGGGCAAACGTCAGATAGAAGCTCATGTCGCCGGTGTCGCGGCCGGTCGCGACCGCGTAGCGCTCGATCAACTGCGCCCGCGTCAGTGTGCCCGGTAACGTGGTCGGCGCGCTACGAATTTCCCGTAGTTCTTCCGGATCTTGTGGATCGGCCCAGTACGCGAGCGTTGTCCCCAAATCCGTCAGCGGGTCGCCCAGCGTGCACATCTCCCAATCTAGAACGCCGACAATGTTTGTTGCGTCGTCGGGATCGAGTACAACGTTGTCGTATTTGTAGTCGTTGTGGACCAGCGTCGTCTCGTGGCCAGCAGGCATCCGTTCGGTGAGCCATGTCGAAATACGTTCGACTTCCGGCAGGTCTTGCGTTTTCGAATTGTGGTAGCGCTCGATCCAGCCCTTGACCTGGCGTTCGAGATAGCCTTGCGGTTTGCCCAAATCACCCAGGCCGATCGCGGCATAGTCCAGACCGTGCAGGCGCGCGAGGCTATCGAGGAACGCTTCGCTCAATCGCCGCGCGGTCTCCGGCGGAAAAGGCACACCGGGAGGCGGATCGCGGCGGACGATCATTCCGCGAATCGGCTCCATCAGGTAGAAGGGCGCATTGAGAATCGAAAGATCGTCACAATAGAGGAGCGCCCGCGGCGCCAGGGGATAATCGGTGTGTAGTTTCGACAGCACGCGATACTCGCGCCCCATGTCGTGCGCCGACCGAACTTTGCTGCCAAAGGGCGGGCGTCGCAACACGACTTCCCGGTCATCCATTCGCACCAGGTAAGTTAGATTGGAGTGGCCGCTGGGAAATTGGTCGACGGAAATCGGTCCGCTGTGGCCGAAGTGCTCCAGCAGAAACGGCCGCAGCCGGGCGAGATCGAGTTCTTCGCCTGCTCTCACCGTTCCCGCTTGATCGCAAAGTGCCACCATAGTCGCAATTCCTGTATCCGCTACCGGTAGGTCAGCAATCCGTCCCCATCGAGATGTGGGTGCGCATTGAACGTGCTCAGCGTGAAACGCTCGCCCGACGCCAGGAATTCGCTGAGCGAAGCGTTGCGGGACATCCAGGTCAGCCGCAGCGTGTCCTCGGCAGACAAATGCAGGGCCCGGCGCATCGCCGCGCCAATCGTTCCCGCCGATGTGAAGACTACCGCGCTCGCCGCCGGGGGAGTGTCGCGCACTACTTGCGCCAGCCCTCGCTCCACCCGCAAACAGAACTCGAGCCAGGATTCAATTCCGGCTGCTGTAACTTCTCCCGCCACCCACTTGCTAATCACCGCCTCAAACAGCTTCTGAAAAGTCTTGCGCCGGTCACCGAATTCGCTGGATTCGCTGGAATCCTTGTACGTGCGCTGCAATTCTCTGATCTCGGCATTCGCCTGCAACAGTTGCGGTAGACATTCCCGCAGCACCGCCTCCGCCTGATACTCGTCGAATTCGTTCATGACCACTGTCTCTCGAAAAAAAAGACCGGAGCTACGATACGCTTCGGCAACGATCCGAGCCGTCTCCAGTTGCCGGACACGCGGACCCGAATAGACGCTACCAAAAACCACGCCCCGCCGTGACCAATACTCCCCCAGCAACCTGGCCTGCGCCTCGCCGTTCGCACAGAGCTTGTCATAGTCCCGCTCCAGAAGAGATGCTTGCCCATGGCGCACCAAGACGATGTGGCTCATGCGCGACAAGCGATCCCGGCGGCGGCCAGAGCTTCGAGATTTCTGATCCAATCGCAACCGTCGTGGTTCATGCTCTCCCGTTCAGTTTGCCCGCTCGAACAGCCCGGCCGCACCCTGCCCGCCGCCTACGCACATGGTGACGACTCCGTAGCGAGCTTTATTCTTGCGCCGCGCCATTTCGTTCGCCAGCGTTCCCACCAGTCGCGACCCGGTCATGCCGAAGGGGTGCCCAATCGAGATCGAACCACCGTTCACGTTCAATTTCTCCGGATCGATTCCCAGACGATCGCGGCAGTAGACCACCTGTACAGCAAACGCTTCATTGAGCTCCCAGAGGTCGATGTCGCTGAATTTCACGCCGGTGCGCTGCAATAATTTCGGTACCGCGAAGACCGGTCCAATGCCCATTTCGTCGGAATCGCAACCGGTCACCTGGAAACCGCGAAACACCAGCTTGTAAGGAATGCCGAGCTGGTCCGCGCGCTGCCGCGACATTACCAGCGTGGCCGAAGCACCGTCAGAAAGCTGCGAGGAATTTCCCGCAGTGACCGTGCCCTGGCCGCTCGTCGGGTCAAAGTGCGGCTTGAGCGCGAGCAGGCCTTCGAGCGTGGTATCGGGACGATTGCATTCATCCTTATCTGCGCATACTTCTTCTTTCGCGATCACTGCGTTGGTCTTCTTATCCAGGGTCGCGCGCACCGCGCGCATGGGAGCGATCTCATCCTGGAAAAAGCCCTCTCGCTGTGCGCGAGCCGTGCGCTGCTGGCTCAGGAGCGAGTACTCGTCTTGCACTTGCCGGCTGATCTTGTAGCGCTTGGCCACGATCTCGGCAGTGTCCCCCATCACCATGTACACGCCCGGCATCTGCTCGAGCAGCCGGGGATTGGGATCGTAATTGCGTGGAATCAGACTGATGCTTTCCACCCCGCCTCCGATCAA
Organism: Terriglobales bacterium; assembly: GCA_050012595.1. Taxonomy (GTDB): domain Bacteria; phylum Acidobacteriota; class Terriglobia; order Terriglobales; family Acidobacteriaceae; genus Acidiflorens. Next base: position 127,842 of record JBEKGW010000002.1, on the reverse strand, counting down.
CGCGCCGCTGCCTCCGCTCACGATCTGGTACGCGGCCAGCGCAATCGACTGCAGACCGGAAGAGCAAAACCGGTTGACGGTGACGCCGCCGGTCGAAGTAGGCAGCCCCGCCAGCATGGCGGAAACTCTCGCGATGTTGTGTCCCTGCGGACCATGGGGCTGTCCGCAGCCCAGGATGACGTCTTCGACTTCGCGCGGATCGAGCTGGGGCGTCTTGCGCAGCACATCCTGGATGCAGTGCGCCGCCAGTTCATCCGGACGCGTCAGGTTGAACGATCCGCGAAATGACTTGGCCAGAGCTGTGCGCGAACTGGCTACGATGACTGCTTCTCTCATGAGGTCTCCTATGTCTTTGTCATACGCACAGCGAGTCTCCCCCTCAGCGTTGTCCCTGCAGGTTCAGACCCTACGCGGCCGCAACTTGCTCCTTGTCGAACTCGGCAAACGTCTTGCCCTCTTCCGCCAGGCGCTGCAGCAGAGGAGCCGGCGCCCACAGTTCTCCGTGCTGCTTGTGGAATTCGCAAACTCGCTGGTAGACCTTTTGCAGTCCCACCGTGTCGGCGTGCCACATCGGCCCGCCCCGGTAGGCGGGAAATCCGTACCCGTTGAGATAGATGATGTCGATGTCGACCGCCCGCAGCGCGTATCCCTCTTCGAGAATCCGCGCTCCCTCATTTACCAGGGCATAGATGCAACGATCGACGATCTCCGCTGCGGAGATCTTCCGCTGCGGGATTCCTGCGTCCGCGCTCCACTTCCGCACCAGGGCAGTCACCTCCGGATCCGCGCTCGCGCGCCGGTTCTCGTCGTACCGGTACCATCCCTTCAGCGTTTTCTGCCCGTACCGCCCCATTTCACAAAGACGGTCCTCGGCGATCGGCTGGCGGATTCCGGGTTTTTCCAGGTGACGGTACTCCTTGCGAATGCGCCAGCCGACATCGAGACCCGCCAGGTCGCCCGTCGCCAGCGGGCCCATGGCCATGCCGAATTCGACGAGCGCCTTGTCCACTGCCTCCACCTCTGCCCCTTCTTCCATCAGAAACTGCGCTTCCCGCCGATACGGTCCAAACATACGATTGCCCACGAAGCCGCGGCAGTTTCCTACCAGCACGCCGATCTTCCCCAGCTTCTTGGACAGTTGCATGCAGGTGGCAATCACTTCTTTGCTCGACTTTTTTCCGCGCACAATCTCGAGCAGCCGCATTACGTTGGCCGGACTGAAGAAGTGCGTTCCGATCACCGCTTCCGGCCGCGACGTGCTCCCGGCGATTTCATCGATATCGAGCGTCGAAGTGTTGCTCGCCAGAATCGCTCCCCGCCGGCAGGCGCGGTCCAAGTCCGCAAACACGGTTTTCTTCAGCGCCATGCCTTCGAAAACCGCCTCGATCACCATGTCCACACCGGAGAACGCATCGTAGTTGAACACCGGCGTGATCAACTGCAAGCGTTCGTCCACGAAAGCCTGGGTGAAACGCCCGCGCTGCACCGAACTGGCGTAATTCTTCCGGATCTTGCCCATTCCCAGATTGAGGGCCGCCTCATCCAAGTCCTTCAGCAGCACCGGAATGCCCGCGTTGGTAAACACCATCGCGATCCCTCCGCCCATCGTTCCGGAGCCGAGGACGGCCACGCTGTTCACCGGTATTACCGGAGTTTCTTTGGGAACGTCGGGAATCTTCGCCACCTCGCGTTCGCCAAAGAAAACGTGGATGAGCGCTTTCGACTGATCGGAGAAAAGGCATTCGGTGAAAAGTTTCGCCTCGGCTTGGCAGCCTTCCCCGAACGACAATCTGGTCGCCGCTTCCACCGCATCAATCGCCGCCCGGGGAGCCTTCAGGCCTCGTTGTTTCTTACCAGCCGCGTCGCGCGCCGCCGCAATAATCGCCGCATTCTCCGTAGCCGTTCCCAGCTTCTCCGCTCGCTCCCGCGTTTTTGGCGCGGGCTTACTGGCGATTTCGCGCGTGAAAGCCACCGCTCCGGCGAGCAGGTCCCCCTCGATCAACCGGTCGATCAGTCCAAGAGCGGCAGCCTCACGCGCGGAAACCGGCTTGCCCGCGGCACACATTTCGACAGCCTTGGCGAAACCCACCAGGCGCGGCAGACGCTGCGTTCCACCGGCCCCAGGAATGAGACCCAGATTTACTTCCGGCTGACCCACCTGCGCCGTAGGCGACGCGACCCGGTAGTGGCCGGCCATGGCCAGTTCCAGTCCGCCCCCAAACGCGGCCCCGTGAATCGCCATCACCACCGGCTTGCCGCTGTCCTCAATGTGAAGCAGCAGGGGAAGCAGGCTTTTGCGGGGTCCTCCCGACGTCATTTTGCCGAATTCCTTGATGTCCGCGCCGGCGACAAATGTGCGGCCGCCCCCGATTACCACCGCCGCCTTGACGGCAGGGTCGCCGTTCATCTCATCGATCGCCGCCCAGATCCCCTCCGGCACCCCCGGACTGAGAGCGTTCACTGGCGGGTTGTCGATGGTAATGACCGAGACATCATTATCTTTGCTGACTCTTACGAGGTTGTTCATAGGGCACTCCTGTAAAATTGGCGATCGATCCCGCCTTCGCGGTCAGATTTAAATCCATCCGGCGCTCCTTACCAGGCCGTTTGGCCTCCATCGACAACCAGCACGTGTCCGGTCACGTATGCCGAAGCGTCCGACGCCAGAAACACCGCCGCGCCTTTCAGATCGTGATCGCCGCCGAAGCGGCCCAGCGGGATCTTCGCCAGCAGGGAATCTTTACGGTGCTCGATGACCCAGCCCGACATATGCGTCGGAAACCATCCCGGGGCGATCGCATTCACCTGGATGTTGTGCGGGGCCCACTTGCACGCCAGATCCTTGGTGAACGCAATGACACCGCCTTTGCTCGCGTGGTACCCGATCGTCTGCAGTTCCGTCGACGCTCCGCCGAAACCCGCCACCGATGCGATGTTGATGATCTTGCCCGACCCCTGCGCCACCATCGCTTTGCCGGCTGCCTGACAAAACAAGAACGTGCCGGTCAAGTTGGTGGAGAGAACTTTGTCCCACTGCTCCAGCGTCATTTCTTCCACCGGAGCCGCCCATGTCACGCCGGCGTTGTTAATCAGAATGTCGATCCGGCCAAACTTTGCCAGCGTCGCGTCCACGACTTCCTGAATCTCCGCCCGCTCTTTGACATCGCATCCCAACGCAAGCGTCTGAACGCCCAGGGCGCGCAATGCTTCTGCCGTTTCCTCGCAGCGGTCCTTCTTGCGGGCACAGAGCACCAGATTCGCCCCCATCTCCGCCAGACCCTCGGCCATCTGGCGCCCCAGCCCCATCGAGCCACCGGAAATAATGGCCACGCGGCCGGTTAGATCGAAAAGCTGTTTGACATTCACTGCGAGACCGGCCTTTCCGGGCGGCAACGCCACGCAAAAGTGATAGTTAATATCATATTAGAGTCGCTAACGTCGATACACTCTTTGCGCGATTTCCAAACTGTTGGGCGAAAGTCGAATCGCCCCGGAACTACTCCTGCAGGCGCAGCACCACCCGCCCCGAGACTTCGCCGCGGCTCAATTGTCCCAAAACGTCTTGCACCTCGGCGAGCGGGCGCGTGGTCACCTGGCAATGGACGGTCCCGGCCGCCCCCATCGCCAGAACCTCCCGCAGATCTTCCCGTGTGCCCACTGAGGAAGCTTTGATCTGAATCTCGCCAGCCGCCATCATAATCGCCGGAAACGCGATATCCTGCGCGGGCAATCCCACCGCCAGCAGAGTTCCCGTCGGTCGTACACAATAGAACGCCATGTCGTACGCGGACTTGGCCGCCGAGGCGACCAGGGCAACGTGCACACCGCCGGAGCCGCGTATTTCCTTAACGACTTTGCTGGTTGCGGCATTCAACGTTCGGGCGGCGCCCAGCGACTTCGCCAGCGCGAGTTTTTCCTCGGAAATATCGATCGCGGTCACTTCCGCTCCCGCTGCCCGGCCAATCTGAACCGCAATGTGGCCGAGTCCGCCGACGCCGAAAACGGCCAGCCGCTGCCCGGCGCGAATCTTGGCCTGCTTGAGGGCGCGATGAACCGTGACTCCCGCACAAAGCAGGGGCGCCGCCTGCTCGGAGGGAAGCGTGTCGGGGATCTTGACCACGTGGCTGGCGGGAGCCTTCGCATATTCCGCATATCCGCCATCCACCATCACGCCGGTGATGCGCTGCTTCACGCACAGATTCTCGTTACCTTCGCGGCAAAACTCACATTGCCCGCACGTCCACTGCACCCACGGCACTCCGACACGGTCTCCCACCTGGATGCTTTCCTGGGCACTCTGGACCGACGCGCCCCGCTGCACCACCCGGCCGACGATCTCGTGTCCCAGGATCAGCGGTTTTTTTACGATGCCGGCCAGTTGCGTCCAGTCGCCGTCGGCCACATGCAGATCGGAATGACACACACCACAAACCTCGACCTCGATCAAGACCTCGTCCGCGCCAGCTTCCGGCCGGGGCACATCCTCCAGCGATAACGGTGTCTTGAATGCGTGCAGAACAGCGGCCTTCATCGCGTTCCCCTCTCTAACAGGCATGCCTCACCGACAAAGAAGTATTGGCGCGATCCCGAAAATCTTACGGCCGAATGCCGCGCAAGAAAAACTCTACCGCGCTCCGCACCCGGTCCGTGAGCTTGTGCGGGCCGGTCAGATCCACGGCCCATTGCCGCACCACGGTGTTGTAGAGCCCTTCCATGAACTCCGCCAGGTGGACGACCGGAAACGCACGCGTCACTTCGCCCCGTTTTTGTCCCTGCGTCAGAATCTCCCGCAGCAGGCTGGCGGCAGCCTCCTCGTGCCCCCGCAGTTCCGCGGATCGCACCGGATCCATCGAGCCCGACAGTACCACCGCTTGCCACAGTTGCCGGTCGGATTCCACCTCCCGAGCCATGGTCACGTACAGCCGCCGCAAACGCTCGCCCGTCCCCGCCTTGCTCGAAAGCTCCGAACGCAGCCTCTCGCAAATGCAGGCATACCCGCGTTCGCCTACCTCGCGCAGAACCGCGTCCTTGCTGGGGAAATAGCGGAAAAAGGTGGGCTGGCTGATTTCGAGCATTTGCACGATATCGTCGATCCGGGTGTTCTCGTATCCGTGCTTGCGAAACAGCTTGATCGAGGTGTCGATAATCTGCTGCCGCAAGCGCGCCTTTTTCCGCTCCCGAAGCCCGACCTCAGGCTGCTGTCCAACGGTCTCTGCCGCCACACTCCGTGTCGCGAGCGCACCAGGCATGGTCTCCTCCTCCTGCATCGTTTACCGGCACGTCCCCAATTGCAACGTCCGTAAAATGTGAGAGTAACTATAACAAAATAGCGACTAACGTCAAGCCCGGTACGGCCACGCGCCGCCCTCCCGGGCAGTGACGGGAAGGGAGTCCAAGGGAGTGGGAGTGGAAGCGGAGCTAAGAGACTGAATCAAAATCTTTTAGAAATGCTGGCGGAGAGGGTGGGATTTGAACCCACGATACCCGTTAAGGTATGTCCGCTTTCGAGGCGGATCGTTTCAACCACTCACGCACCTCTCCGGAAAATCAGTTGTCAGTACCCAGTCACCAGAAAGTGACGCAAACGAGAAATGATCGGTGCTAACGCCGCTTTCTGAAAAATTCCTGCACCATCTCTGCCGAACGTCCGGCCAGTACCCCGCCCCGGATTTCCATCTGATGATTCAGACTGGGGTGATTCACCACCTGCAGAATCGAATGGACAGCGCCTGCCTTCGGGTCGTCGGCACCATACACCAGACGGCGGATGCGAGCATGAACCGCCGCTCCCGCGCACATGGCGCACGGCTCAATTGTAGCAAACAGTTCGCAGTCGCTGAGCCGGTGGTTACCGACGTTTCGCCCCGCCTCACGCAGCGCCACGATTTCCGCGTGAGCGGTTGGATCGCAGTCGATGAGATTGCGATTCCATCCTCGTCCAACCACGCGCCCTTCGCACACCACGACCGCTCCCACTGGCACTTCACCCGCCTCCAGTGCGCGCCGGGCGCAGCGGAGGGCTTCCTCCATCCAAGGTTCGTCCGAAGAAAAATCGTCAGCGGAAAGATTGTCAGTTGAGAGCAGTTGTCCGTCACCAGTGGCGGGTTGCCAGAAAGCTAGCTGTCAGTTCTCGGTTCACAGTTCTCCGATGAGAGTCCAGGGCCTGCAGACTGACCAATCCATTCTAGCGGGTGAATCGTTATCTCTGGTGTGGGGGCAGCGCTGAAAGTGCCGCCAAAGTCCTCTCGGTACCGCCGCGGGTCTCCAGTCTTCTGCGGCCGGTTTCGCGTCAGTGTTATCCTATGTGGGTTATGGGAATCACCGAGATATTCCGGAAAGTGTTTTTGGTGGACCTGATCCAAGGACTTGGCGTGACGTTCCGCTATCAGGATCCCAGGGAAATCTATACCGAGCAGTATCCGCTGGAGCGGCCGCTGGTCGCCGAGCGTTACCGGGGCGCGCCGCGGCTGAACGTCAACCCCGACACGGACGAGACTCTCTGCATTTCCTGCGACCTGTGCGCGCTGGCTTGTCCGGAAAACCTGATCGTTGTCACCAGCGAGCGCAATGAAAAGACCCGCCGCAAAGAGCTTACCAACTTTACCTACGACCTGAGCCGCTGCATGTTCTGCGGCCTGTGCGAAGATGCTTGCCCGACCGATGCGCTTGAACTCACCCAGGATTTCGAGCTCGCGAGCTACAACCGCGAAGGCATGATCTGGGACCGGCAGACGCTCGAGAAGGGTCCACAGCCCACCGTGTACAAGAAGTAAAAACCGCTCCCCGAACCTACCGCTGATTCCGAGCTTCGTTCCACTTCCACAGCGAAGCCCTGAGTCCGGGGTGTGGTCCTCGACCGTTCGGCGTGATGACAGCTTCGCAACAGAGCCGGCTTTTATGTTCGTCCTTTCGGTAAGCTTCGTTCCAGCACCTTCCCAAGTACGTCTATACGGACATGGCCGAATAAAAGATCCCCCTCTGTTCTCTTGCGAGAGATGTGTTGTCTTTAGGGTCTCAAGCCCGTTTTAGCTGTGCCGATAGCTATGTCCATGCAGGGATGTGCGCGGCGCATCGGCGATCGGCTAGCGTTCACCGAACATTTCGATGGAAGGGTAGGGGTGAGGTTTCAGGATGGCTGCGGTTCCGCTTTCAAGTTCACTTTGCCTGCCAGTCGTCATGATGAGAAGGGGGGAGCCAGGGCGATGAAGCAATTGCCTCGGGTCCTTCTCGTGGATGACAACCCGGCCGACTGTCGATCTTGCGCGCGAGGCGGTAGCCGGGGGCAGGCATCAAAGGCGGATCAGCCATGTAGCGGACGGCGAGGAGGCCGTGGCCTTTCTGCATCGCACAGGAGATATAGGGCGCGGTCACGAACTGGGCGCCAACTGCCATGTCAGCACGCCGGAAATCTGGACGATTATTTTTTGGCGGTGCAATCGATTGAGGAATTCTGGTTCGGCTCCGCGAGCCTGCCACGAAAGGAAAAATAAGAATGATGGAACACGAACCTGCTCACGTTTTGCTGATTGCGGACAAACCCGGAGACGCGGACTTGGTACGCCTGCGTCTTGTGGAAAGTAAATTCAAGTTCCATGTGAACTGTGTCCCGCGGCTCTCCGACGCTCTCGCCTGTCTGGACGTGGAAACACCCTCGCTGGTACTGCTTGATACGAACCTTCCCGACAGCCACGGCGCAGAAACCTTTCGCCGGATCATGCAGAAGGCTCCGAATGTGCCGGTGGTGATCCTTTCCGGTCAAGACGATGAAACGCTGGCGCTCAAAGCCGTCCGCCAGGGCGTCCAGGACTGCCTGGTCAAAGGCGATATGACCAGCAAACAACTGGAGCGTGCCATCCGCTATGCGGTGGAACGGCAGGGGCTGCTGCGCTCTCTGGATATCGCCCGCAAGCAGCAACTTGAATTCAAGAACCAGTTTCTGTCCCACGTTTCGCATGAGTTACGCACACCTCTGACATGCATTCACCAGTACGTCACGCTCCTTTTGGACGGGTTGGCTGGTCCCATGGCGCCAGACCAAACTGGTCACCTGAAGACCGTCCTCAAGAGTGCGAATCAGTTGCACGCCATGATCCGCGACTTGCTCGAAGCCACCCGCGCCGAAAGCGGCAAGTTGCGCGTCGAACCGCGCTGCATCGATATCGGCGACCTGATTCAGCAGGCGGTCGCGATGATGCGGCCCGCCGCCGCCGAAAAACACATTGGCCTCGAAGTTGGGTTGGACCAGACCATCCCCCTCGTTTATGCCGATCCCGACCGTACTCTCGAAGTCCTCGTCAACCTGATCGACAACGGAATCAAGTTCACCCCACCTGATGGGTCGGTGGTCGTGAAAGCCGCGATGGTGGGGACCGATCCGACCTCCGTCTATCTCTCGGTCAGCGACAGCGGCCGTGGCATCCCTGCAGAGGCGCTTCCGCAGGTTTTTGAGCGTCTCTACCAGGACCCCAACGCGGTGGACGGTAACCGGACTGGCCTCGGTCTGGGGCTCTACATTGCCAAAGAAATCGTCACTCTCCACGGCGGGAGGATGTGGGTGGCAAGCCAACCCGGAAGCGGCAGCACATTCTCGTTCACCTTGCCGCTCTATTCCCTGGCCAAGCTCCTGCTTCCGGTGATCACTCACCGGGGGCGTTTGCGGGAAGACATTGTTCTGGTGCGGGTAGAGCTGACCCCGCTCTCCAAAGCATTGCGCGGAAGCTGGAAAGAGGCCTGCCAGCGGTGTCTGGAGAGCCTGCGCCTTTGCATCGACGTGGACAAGGATCTGGTTCTTCCACCCATGGAAGCCAGCGGCGCCGTCGAAACATTCTTCGTGGTCGCCTCCACCGACATGAAGAAAGTCAGCATCATGATGGACCGCATTCGCGACCAAGTCGGCGCGCTGCCTAAGTTCAAAGTCAGCGGCACTTTGCGCGTGACGGCTGAGATGATTCCTGTCCCGCCAGCCGCCGATCCGAGGACCGTGGAACAACAAGTCTGGTGCGTTGCCGATTCTGTCGCCGAAATTATTCAGCAGGGTCTTTGGAGCAAACAACACTTCATCGAGAAGGAGAACTAGAATGCGCACTGAGAATCCCAGCGAGGAGCAGCCCATGAATCGAGCGAAAATTATGGTCGTGGATGACGATCCCGATCTCAGGCAGGCCCTGAGTTTGCGCCTACAAGCCAATAACTTCGATACCGTGAATGCTGGCGACGGTTATTCCGCCATCGCCATGGCTCAGCAGGAGCAGCCCCACCTGATCATCCTCGATCTCGGCCTGCCGGCGGGCGATGGTTTTGCCGTGCTGAAAAACTTGCAACAGTATCCGGCGCTTTCAATCATCCCGGTGATCGTTCTCACGGCCCGCGATCCCGATTCCACTGAGAAACGCACCCTCGAATCGGGCGCCGTCGCTTTTTTCCAGAAGCCGGCCGACAACGAGGAGTTGCTGGGAGTGATTCGCGCTTGCCTGCAGGCTGGACGGGGCTCAGGCTTGCCATCGTAGCGCTCCCCGATCCTCAGCGGCCCTGGTCACGGAAGGAGAGCGATATGCATTTAGACAGCCGGGGGACGTCGGCCCGTTCCGGGGCGTACAACGTCCGTCGTCGGGAACCACGCTATGTTTCCAGCATCCCAGTGACGCTGCAGCGCTTCTTGCGCTTCGGACCATTCATCACTCGCGGTGTGACCCTCGATATCAGTATGCGAGGAATGTCGGCGCTGGTCTGTGGTGCGCCGCGCGTAGGCGAAACCGTGGTGATTACTCTATCGCTGCCCGACGCCAAGATCGAAATGCTGGCGACTGTCCGCCACAGCAGTGATGCCCGGTCTGGATTTGAGTTCTACCCTTTGTCTACGGTTGCCCAACAGGGAATTCAGGACTGGATACAGGAACTGAAAAAGCACGAAGAATTGTTGTTCCCCTATCCGTATGCGTCTGCGGCCAAGGCTGGCAGCGACTAAAGCGGCGGACTGCAGTTCGCTCACTCGGCTGGCAGCGCCATCCCCTGAATGTTCCACGAGATGTGGTAGACGGCACTGTTGGTGGCGAGAATGGCCGACTTGCCGGGCGCGAACGCCAGTCCGACCAAGCCCTGCCCGGAGACTTCGAGGTTGGCCTTGCCTTGGGGCGTGATCTTCACGATGCCGCGCTTTCCGGCAAGAGAGGCGGCGACATAGACATTGCCCTCGATATCAAGAGCCAAGCCCTGCGGACGTCCCAAGCCGCGGTAGAACACGGACACGGTTCCGTGTGGGTCGACTTTGTAGACGCAGTCGAAGCTGGAAGTGCTGGGGCAACTGACGAACATATCGCCGTGGGGACCGAGAGCGATGTGATAGGCGGAAACGCTCGGCTCCAGCGTCGCGAACACAAAAATCTGCCGGTCGCGAGCGATCTTGAAAATGGTTCCGCTGCGGTCGCCGACGTAGAGATTCTCCGCGGCATCGAAGGCAATCCCGGTCGCGATCCCCATGCCTTCGGCATAGGACGACACTGTCCCGTTCGGCGTCACCTTGTACACGGCCTCGTCATGCCGCGAAGAAACGTACATCTGTCCTTCGCGGTCGAAGGCAATCGAAGTGGCGTTCATCATGTCGCTGAGAAAAGGCGTAACGTTGTAGTTCGTGTCGATCTTGAAGATCGATACCGGAACTTTTTGTCCGCGCGAACCGGAGAAAGTCACATAGATATTGCCTTCGCGGTCGAGCGCGGGATTGGTGACCGGATGAAGGTTATCGGCAACGGGGGCTGCAACCTTAATGGAAAGGGCATTGCTGACGTGCCCGTTGGTGCCCACCCCGTTCGTGCTAACTGTGACCGGCCCTGAAGCTGCTCCCTCGGGCACGCGGGCCACCAGGAAATCGTCGGAACTGATTAACACGGAGCCTTCGATCTCGCCGAAGTGCACGCTCGGGCGGCGCAACTCGTGCGGACGCAGATCCTTTCCGATGATACGAACCTCGCCTCCGGGCAAAGCGAAACCAGGCGCGACCGCTTCGATGTGCGGCTTGCCGTTGACGTTCTTCTTTCCCAGCAGGCGGTCGGAGATGCTCATGAGTTTGTTCCGGCGGGGGCCCTGGCTATTTGATTAACGACTACTTCGTTAGAACTCCAAAGTGTAACAAGAGATGCATGACGGCAAGCGCATAAAGTCCCGCTGCCAAGTCGTCCAACACAATGCCGGTGCCCTCGGGCAGCCGTTCCAGCCGCCGAATTGGAAACGGCTTCCAAATATCGAAGACACGGAAGAGTATAAGGCCCGCGAGAAAGGTTTTCCAAGCGAGTGGGACAGCGATGAGAGTAACCAGTTGCCCCGCAACTTCATCAATGACGATGAATTGCGGGTCTTTTAGACCCGAGGATCGCGCGACGCGAGTGGCGGCGGGAATTCCGATGAGGGTGACAACTGCGGCTGCGATGATCGTTGCCCAGGCACGGCTCGCGACCGGTATCCGCGAACTTGCCAACGCCCACACGATAACCGCGGCTAACGATCCCCATGTGCCGGGACCGGGTTTGAGGCGTCCCGCGCCGAAGAAGGTCGCGACCAGCGTGGCCCACAACGGAACGGCCCTCAGCGAAGCAGCGGGGGCGTCGGCGACTTCGGGCGGATGATTCATCAGTCCCTGTCCTGGTCGTCGGGGCTGTCTTCTCGGATCGCTTCGTCGGCGTCGTCAACCGGCGATGAAATTACGTAGGCGCCGCTGGCCCACTTGCCGAGATCGATCAGGCGGCAGCGCTCGCTGCAAAAAGGGAAGTCCGCGTCTGCGGTCTTTGTCGGTTTCTTGCAGATCGGGCAACGGAGTTTAATGATGCGTTTGCGCGGCATAGTCGAATTGCAGAAGTCAGAGGTCAGATTGTAAAGGTGAGAACATTTCTGCTCCGGGTGATTTTGACCTCTGCAATCTCACCTCTGACCTCAGACCTCTGTCCTCAAACGATTTCCGCCACTAAATCATAATCGTGCGCCGCCGTGATGCGGCAGCGGTAAAACTCTCCCTGTTTTGGCTCGTTTCCGTCGGGATAATCGTTGACGAAAACTTTGCCGTCAATCTCCGGCGCGTGCATAAATGTTCGGCCTTCGAGCAGAAGGTCAGACTCGGTCGAAGCGCCTTCCAGCAGCAGATCGAATTCGCGCCCGACCAACAATCTCTTCTTTGCCCGGCTGACCTTTTTCTGGATCGCCATCAGCGACTTGCGGCGGCTCTCGATCTCACGCGCAGAAAGTTTCTTGTCCTGATCGAAGGCGCCCGCACCTTCCTGGTCCGAGTAGCCGAAGGCGCCCATCCAGTCGAAGGCCGCCTCCTTCACGAAGCTGCATAGCTCCTCGAATTCTTTTTCGGTTTCGCCCGGGAAGCCGACAATGAATGAAGTTCGTAAAGTAACGTCGGGAATTACGCGGCGCATTTTCTCGATTGAGCGCAAGAACAAGTCAGTGCCGCCGCCCCGCTTCATGCGCTTCAGAACCGTCGCCGAAGCGTGCTGCAGCGGTACATCAATGTACGAACAAATATTGTCGTGGGCGGCGACCGTCGCGAGCAGTCGCCCCGTGATTTTATTGGGATAAGCGTAGAGGAAGCGAATCCACCGCAGTCCTTCAACGCCCGCGAGCTTTTCCAGCAGCACGGCTAGGCCATCTTTCAGTTCAAGGTCTTCGCCGTAGCAGGTGGTGTCCTGTCCGATGAGCGTGATTTCGCGCACGCCAGATTGCACCAGTCGCTCGGCTTCGGCAATGACGGATTCGAAACGTCGCGAGCGAAACTGTCCCCGAAGCTGGGGAATGATACAGAAGCTGCAGGGATGATCGCAGCCTTCGGCGATTTTGATATAGGCCGAATATCCAGGCGTAGTCAGCACGCGAGGCGTGTGGTCGTCGTAAAGATAGTTGGGCAGGTCGGCGACCGCTCCGTCCCAGGAATCACGCGCGAAGCGCCCCTGTCCGCGGCGATGATCGCCCTCGGGCCGCGAGGTCGTGATGTCCGAAGTTAAGGCGTTCGAAGATAGCGTGTTTGAACTTAGAATGTTGAATGGACCTGGCGTCCGCGGTGGTTCGGCGACTCCGGCAGCGGCAAGAATTCTTTCCAATTCGCCCGTACCGACGACCGCGTCCACTTCAGGAATATTCTTTCGGATCTCATCGCGAAAACGCTCGACCAGGCAACCGGCAACCACCAGTCGCTTCGCCTTGCCGCCCGTCTTCGTTTCGTGGCAGGTTTTGTGGCGAGCCATTTCGAGGATCGTATCGATGGATTCCTGTTGCGCGCTGCCGATGAATGAGCAGGTATTCACCACGATGACGTCGGCGTCCTCTGCGTTGGGAGTAAGCTCAGCACCAGCCTGGGCCAGCATGCCCATCATCACCTCGCTATCGACGAGGTTCTTGGGGCAGCCGAGGCTCACAAAACCTACCTTGGCCGGGGCAGTCGGCCCCGAAATCGCGGATATGCTTTTGTTTACGGACACAGGGAAATGATCAGCAGGAAACAGACCTAGACAATTTTAGCATCCGGCATTGCCATATCCGCATCCGACCCGCCCGGACGCCGGAACCCAAGCATCAAAGAGGATATATATGTTTTCCGCCAATCTGGGCGGCCTGTGCTAATCTTGTCGAAACAAAAACTACATCCTCAATACTCCGGAGGAGAGATGTCGGCTAAACGTCTAGCAGTTCTGGTTATGCCAGTTTTGTTTCTGGTTTCCAGCGCGTTGGCGCAAGTAAATGAAATTTCCGTCACATCGGGGCTAACCTTCGTCAGCACCCAGACTGTGCCGAGTACCGGTCTCCCGATTCATTTCGGAAACTCGTCGGGAACTGTGACGGTCAATTATGGCCGCCTGCTGGTGACTCACAAGATTTTCGGGCTTTACGCGGAATTGCCCGTAGCTTTCGTTCCGGGGATGAAGCTGAACTATTATTACGACCAGATTCCTAAGCACCTCGGGGCAGTGTTTGCAACCCCTTCCGTGCGTTTGAACATTTTTTCCGGCGACTCCGTCACTCCCTGGGTTAGCGTAGGCGGCGGCTATGGCCGCTGGCGGGAATCCTCTAATCTCGTTTGGTACGGACCGAATCCTGGGCCGACCGGGACCAATACTGGCGTCGTCCAATTCGGAACTGGACTGGATGTGTGGGTTTGGCATGGCTGGGGTGGGAGGTTCGAAGCGCGCGATTTCTACGCCGGAGCGCCCGACCTGAATGTTGATACCGGGAGAAGCCGTCAACACAACTACTACGTAGGTGTCGGCGTCATGCACCGCTTCTAGCCGGCAGCGGCGCGGTCCGCCGTTTTTCTGGAATCAGCCGTTTCGGCAGCGCTGATGTCATTGAAAAGCTCGGGCAGGCTTTGGGCGTCGTCCACCGACTTGCCGAAACGCGCAGATTCGTAAGCGCGCGTAAACCTCGCGACCTTCTTCTGCAGTACCGCTTCATGAATGGCCGCGACGAAATCCAGCGGCGTTTGCGACGGCGACTTGCGCCAGCCAAGCCGTGCCATTCGACCCACCATCCGGTCATACCAAAGAGCAGCCGATTCGCGCGGGGCACGCTCCGGATGCGCTCGCAGACTACGGTTACGCAGCCCGCTGACCAGGCGCCGGAGATTCAACAGCGCAATCAGGATTGCCACGAACGCGACGATCCCGCCCAGCCATCGCACCGGAAAATTGGTAAAGTGCTCGTGCGCGCGCCGCGCCAACTGCAGCATGGCGCGATGCTGACGCTCAATCCACCGGCGAGCCTCGTCAAAGAACTGCCGGCTGCTGGTAGCCGCATCCTTCCCTAAAGTGCGTTGGTGGCTGACATCGTAGTTGACAACCCATTCGCGCCAAAAAGATGCAGCCGCATCCACATAGAGCCGCATCCGCGACCAACCGGTTCGTATCGGCAGGCTTCCCGCCGGAGTCGGATCAAAGCTGATCCAACCCGATTCGGGGAAGTAAGCCTCGACCCACGAATGGGCATCGCTGGCTCGCACCACATACTGGCCGGTGAGGTCATTGTATTCGCCCCCGCGGAACCCCGTCACAATTCGCGATGGGATGCGCAAAGAGCGCAGCATCACCGCCATCGAACTGGCGAAATACTCGCAGTGACCTTTCTTCCTCTCGAACAGGAAATTGGTCAGTGGGTCCCGCGGCAGACTTCGGGGCAGTTCCAGCGTGTATCCGAAGTGTGTCGATAAATACTGTTCCAATGCGACTGCCTTGTCATAGTTGCTGGGAGCGGGCGCGGTGATTTCCTCCGCCAACTCCGAAATGCGAACATCGAGCGGCGGCAGTTTCAGGTACGGGTCCATGCCCGCGGGCGCGGTGTTCGCCGCCAGCCGAAGCTCGTCGCTGTCGATCTCGGTCAATTGCGACACGGCTTCGTAGCGATTGATCGGGTGGTCGGCATCGAGGTCATAGACAGCTCCCCCGGCGTCCGTACTCACTTGCCGAAAATTTCCCGTAAGACTCTGCGGCCGCTCCGCCAGAAAAAAAACATTGCTTCCAATCGGCTGCATCAGGACGCGATAACGAATAGATCGGCCCGCGACCGCCGTTGCGCCACGCGAGTCCACCAAAGGCGCCAGCCGATAGCTTCCATCTCCCACCGGCCGCACCTGGGTTTGCTCAAACGAATTCGACCAGACTCGGCCGTCAAAAGCGCTCAGCGCAATCCCACGCCACTTCAAGTCGTAAGCGCCTTGCAGATCGTTCTGGATCTCGATGTGCATGACGACAGCACTGGACTGTTGAATCTGGCCGATACGGCCCAGTTGCACGCGATCCGTGAAGCCAGTGGAGACATCGCTGGTCGGAGTGTAGGCGCTCAGGTAGCGTGACGAAACGCGGGGAAGAAGAAAGAAGATCAGAAAACTGCCGGCCAGGATCATCAGCATGAGCGCCGGAGCGAGCGCCAGCAGTCCGTAGACCATGCGCTGGGTTTGAGAAGCAACGCCTGGAGAGGTGACGCCCGGAGAAGCAACGCGTGGATCTTGTGCGTGAGTTTGCTCGGCGGCGACCGAGTGCCGCATTTCCATCAGCACAAAAGTGATGACTGCAACCAGCAGGAAAACCGCAAAAGAAAACAGAAACACACTACCGACGGTGAGCACGGCGGCGGCCAGCACCATCAGAAACGAAAGTACCGCGAGCATGTAGTGGTCGCGCGTCCGCTGCAACGAGAATAACCGGACGACCATGGCGAAGAGCACCAGGTGAACGGTCGCTGCCAGAAAGCGGCGCGAAAGAAAGAAGTAGTCGGCGAAGTAGATGAGGACGTAAATCAGCGTCAGGAAAGTGGTCCAGCGTTCCGGGATAGCAAACTCGCGCCGCGTCAGAAGTTGGAATCCGCGGAAAGCCAGTGCCAGCCCCACCAGCACCACTGCCGGCAGATCCAACCCGCCGGTCGAAGCCAGAGTGCCGAAGCCACTGAGCACGAGCAGATAAAGTGCCACATTAAAGGAGCGCTCGATGGCCTTGGCCATTGCGATCCCGCCCGGGTTGATGGAGGCGTCAGTCACAGAAGCTTCTATTCTTGGCGAAACCAGCGCGGAAGGGAAGTGTCCGGGGTAACAAAATGATCTTTGGCCGAAATAGCGCAGTTTTGCTGGCTGCCCGGAGCGAAGTTGCAGCGCAATCATGCAAAGATACTACGATCCTGAGGTAAGCTCGGTGGCGCGGCCAGTGCAACTGGAGGTGCGCAAGCGCTACTGACGCCACCACCCCGTGATGGTTACTGCTGTCGATCCAAGCTTTCTGGTGGAGAGCCGGACGAGACGCCTGTCCCTCCGCCGTATGACTTATCACGCAGTCACGGTACTGGCTCTAGCGAACCTGGACTAAGATATCCCCCATGAGCGTCCGCCGCATCGCCGAGTCGATTCTGGACGCCGAAGAGCGCTTTGAAGGCTTCGAAAACCTGATGCCGTTCAAAGTGCAAAACATTCTTCTCGTGTCCAGCCTCTATGATTCCTTCATCCTGCGCGAAGACGGGCGCCTCAATGAGCTGCTCATCGACGAATCGCTCGATCTCAACCTGCAACAAATCCCGGGAATCACGCACGTTTCTTCCTGCGCCGAAGCGGCAGCGTTGGCCCGCTCTCAGCCCCAATTCAACCTGATCGTGACCAACCTTGCGGTCGGCGACATGAACGCTGCGCAATTGGCGCGCGAGGTGAAGCAGGCCGGGCTCGATGTTCCCGTAGTTGTGCTGGCCTATGACTATCGCGAGATCAAGAATTTCGTGGCGCGGAATCCAGTCACCGAGATCGAACGCGTTTTTCTGTGGCAGGGCAATGCCCGCATCCTGATTGCGATCGTCAAGTACATCGAGGATAAACGCAATGTCCTGCACGACACGCGGGCCATCGGCGTGCCGGTGCTGCTGGTGGTGGAAGACAACATCCGCTATTACTCGTCGTTCCTGCCCGTGATCTATACCGAGCTGATCAAGCAATCGCGGCGCGTGATTCAGGAAGGCTTCAACGTGGCGCACAAGCTGGTGCGCATGCAGGCGCGGCCGAGAATTTTGCTGAGCTCGAATTTCGAAGACGCGGCCCGGCTGGTGCAGGAGTATCGCAATTATCTGTTCGGCCTGGTATCGGACGTGGAGTTCCCTTGGGAGGGCAAGCTGAGTCCGGAGGCGGGCTTTGAACTGGCGCGCATGGTGAAGAGCCTGGTGCCCGACGTGCCTGTAGTGCTGCAAACCAGCCGCACCGAGTTCCGCCCGCGGGCGCATGCCGAGGGCTATTCGTTTCTGCGTAAACGTTCGCCCACGCTGCTAAAAGACTTGCGCCAGATATTGACCGAGCAATTCGGGTTTGGCGACTTTGTGTTTCGTCTGCCGGATTCGAGCGAAGTCGGACGGGCGAAAGACTTGAACGAACTGGAGAAGCAATTACAAACGGTTCCGGCGGAAAGCATCGTCTTCCACGCGCAGAGCAACCACTTCTCGCACTGGCTGATGGCACGCACCGAGTTTGCGTTGGCGGCCAAGCTCCGCCCGCGAAAAGTTTCGGATTTCCCGAGCCCGGAACATCTGCGGCGCGATCTGATCGACTCGATCCACGAGTATCGCCGCGAACAGGGCGAGGTGCTGATCGGCGACTTCAGGGCCGATACATTCAAGCCTTCGGAATCAAGTTTTCTGCGGATCGGCTCCGGGTCGCTCGGGGGCAAGGCTCGCGGCCTCGCCTTTGTGCGCCACCTTTTGCGAAAGAGCCGTATCACCCGCCGCTTTCCCGGCATTCGCATCTCGGTGCCTCCAGCCGTCGTCCTGGCGACGGATGTGTTCGATCGATTCGTAGTTGAGAACAACCTCCTGGACTTTGCCTTGCATTGCGAAGATGACGCTGAAATTCAGCAGCGCTTCCTGGCCACACCGTTATCCGAATCCCTCAACGGGGACTTGAAATCGTTTCTGGCCAAGGTAACTCATCCCTTGGCGGTGCGCTCCTCCAGCCTGCTGGAGGATTCGCAATACCAGCCTTTCACCGGGGTGTATGAGACCTTTATGCTGGGCAACCAGCAAGCAAATGTGGAAGACCGGCTGGCGGCCCTGAGCGAGGCCATCCGACGCGTCTACGCCTCCACCTTCAGCCGCCATGCCAAGGCCTACGTGCGGGCTACGCCCTACCGTCTGGAAGAGGAAAAAATGGCGGTGATTCTCCAGCAGGTTGTGGGCACGCGCCACGGGCAGCGCTTTTATCCGGATTTCTCCGGAGTCGTGCGTTCGCACAATTTTTATCCCGTCCCTCCGATGACCTTCGAAGACGGCATCGCAGCCGTCGCTCTGGGCCTGGGCCGGACGGTGGTCGATGGAGGGAAGTGTTTGTCTTTCTGCCCGCGCTACCCCCACAACTTGGTGCAGTTTTCCTCAGTCGAAGACATACTGGCCAACTCGCAGTCGGAATTCTGGGCCTTGGAGTTGCATGGCGCTTCGGACGGCCGCCCGGGGCATTGGCACGAGAGGCGGTTCAGTCTGGACGCCGCCGAGAACGACGGTACACTACAGGCGGTGGCCTCAACGTACTCCAGGGACAACCACGCCGTCTACGATGGAGTGAGCCGGCCGGGCGCCCGCATCGTGACCTTTGCCCCCATGCTCAAGCACGGCACCTTCCCGCTGGCCGAGATTCTCGATGTCCTGGTTCGGGCAGGTGAGAATGCGCTGGGTAATCCCGTGGAGATCGAATTTGCCGTGCGTCTGTCCCAACAGGCGGTTCCAGTGGCTGGCCAAGTAACCGACCAAGCGGCGGAGTTTGGTTTCCTGCAGATACGGCCCTTGACGCTGGCGCGCGACAGCGAGGACCTAGCCCTGGACGATGTGCAACCCGAGAGGTTGATCTGCCTGAGCAGCAAAGTTCTGGGCAACGGCCGCATCGAGAATCTGCACGATGTCGTGGTGGTCGATTCGCAACGCTTCGAGCGCAGCCGCAGTCAGGAAGTAGCCAAGGCGGTCGCTCGGTTCAATCACCTGCTCGTTGGGGAGAACCGGCCCTATCTGCTGATTGGGGTTGGGCGCTGGGGATCGACCGAACCTTGGCTGGGCATTCCGGTCGAATGGGATGAAATCTCCGGCGCGCGCGTGATTGTGGAGGCCGGATTCCATGATTTTCGCGTCACCCCATCGCAGGGCAGCCATTTTTTCCAGAATCTCACTGCCTTTCAGATCGGTTACTTCACCGTGAATCCAGACGCCGGAGAAGGCTCCGTCGATTGGCAGTGGTTGACGGAACAGCCGGCGGTCGAAGAGCAAGGCTGTGTCCGCCACTTGCAGTTTGCGGAACCGATCCGCATCGTGATGAACAGCCGCACCAGTCAAGGCGTAATCTTCAAGCCCGAACCGCACCGGAACCAAGTCGCGAATTGAGAGCGGCCCTAAAAGTGGATGGCCTGGGAAGCGGCATCAACGGACTTTGGGGCATAGCCTGTACCGACCTGAATTCTGTCTGCTACAATTCAGTCACCGAGCATGGACAGATGCTCGGCGTCGGTCGCCTGTGGGCGGTTTTTGGGCAGATTCGTTTAATGTCCATTTACTGTCCATTTTGTGCCGGAACCGCTTGTATTCGGCTGAAATTGATGGAAGCTGGCGACAACGATGGACAGTAAGAATGGACAGTAAACATGCGGGTTTCGTGCTAACCGCATGAAAAAGTCAGTGGGGACGTAGTTCAGTTGGTTAGAACGCTGCCCTGTCACGGCAGAGGTCGCGAGTTCGAGTCTCGTCGTCCCCGCCATTCTTTTGAATGGTTTACAAAGAACCCCGAAAAGCAATCTGGGTCCGTTTGGGTCCAATAAGCACTTCTTCATCTGCCGATTCGCCGTTCCTCCCATCGAAATAATCGGGAGAAGCGAACGTCTCGGGCGCTAGTGAATTAGGTTTGATTTGCTTCCCGACAACACACCCCCAGGCAGGATGGCATCCACGAGCTTCCCCTGCGCTAAGCGTTTGCCTTTTGTCGTTGCCTGGAGATACTTGTTGGTCACGTGCAGATCGCTGTGACGCAAGTAGTCGCGGATCATCGGTTGGTGTTCGCCCATCTCTGCCAGCATGGTTCCCACCGTGTGTCGAAAAGTGTGCCAGCCCACGCCGGTGATGCCGATCTTCTTGAACGCCGGTTGGATCTTCTTCTTCAACACCGAAGCCAGGTCGAGCGGTTTGCTTCCCTTCAGTCTTTCCGAAGGGAAGACGAAATCGCCCGGCTGGTTGTAGAGACTTAGTGACCTCCACTCCAGCAAGGCCTGCTTCAGACTCGGATGCATCGGCAATAACTTTGCAGACGCTTCCGTTTTTGTGCTCTTCAGGTGCCCACCCCTACGCCAGTAGTAGGAATGTTGCACACTGAAGTTCATATTGTTGAAATCGCAGTCCACCCAACGCAGTGCCCCGAGTTCCCCTTGACGGATTCCTAAGGCGCCGTCCAGAAACACGAGAATCTGGTCGCGAAATTCCAGTTCTGCTAGACCGAGTTTGACTTCTTCCGGTGACAAGACTAAGGGAGACTTCTGACGCTTCGCACTGACGCGCACGCCAGTGCTTGGCCCTCTCTGCCCCCCCGTTCCAACTGGTATTCCCGATGAAATTGGATTGTGGCCACAGAACTCCCAGCGAACGGCGTGCGAGAACATAGCCGACATAACGCACTTGATCTTGGCTTTGGTCCCGTCCGCAACTTCTGCTGCTCGTAGCCAGCGTTCCACCTCGATAGTCTTGATTTCCTCCAAAAGGAGGTTTCCCCATCGTGGGAGAATCCAATTCTTGGCATACACAAGATACGCATCTTGCGTTGATACCTCTTTGAGAGGCAACTCCTCTCGACAGTAGTGCTCCCAAAGAGTATTCACGGTTGTTTTCTGCAGGTTCTTTCGCTTGGATTGATTGTTGATTGTTAACCGAAGAGCATCTGCCGCCGCACTCGCCGCTGATTCGTTTGGATATCGTTCCAAACATCCCAACTGCACCTTGCGACGTATTGGCTTTCCCGTGATGTCGTTCTCCCACCACCGGTACACCCATACTGCGGAACCTCTCTTCCGCTCTTCGAGCCTGAGACTTCCTTGTTGGTAGCGTGTCCGTCTAAACAAAATTCCTCCTCTGTTTAAACGGCACTGACAGCCCAGTCCAGAATAGTCCAGGACTGTAGAACGGTCGAGAGACATTTGCCAGCACGCCCGCTCCTCAACTTGCGATCTCATCCAGCCATTCGCTGAGTGCTGAGGCCCGAAATCGCCAAAGTCTGCCTACCTGAACGCCGGGAATGATTCCGCGGCGTGCTTTGTTACGCAGCGTCTTAGGATGAATTCTCAAAAGCTTGGCTGCTTCCGCCACGTCCAACAATGACTCAAAATTGGATTCGCCTTGGGCCCGCAGCACTTGCTTCTTGTCCGCTGACCTGATTTCGAGAGTTGGCGGATCGGTATGCGGTTGCATTGGATTTGCACCTCCCTGGAAAAACTGCTTTTGAGCAGCTCTCCCAATCAGCCACGCTGCCTGCTGAGCTGACGTACCCCATCTAGCTCTGCCAAGCATCGCGCTTGACAATACCCTACATGTACACATATAGTCAATATGTAACGTTACGTATTTATCCGCTGTAACCTCAAGAGAGGGATTTATGGCAGAGAAGGCAGCGACACTGCAGCAGCCGGTAATCTCGATTCGCATTTCCGATGCGCTGCGCTCCAGGCTTGAAACCTTGAGGAAAATCATGTTCCTCAAGACCGGCCAAACGGTCTCGACATCGGAGGTGGCAAAGCAGCTTCTTGAGTCTGCCCGAGACGACCGTCTTGAACTGGTAGACCTGCTCAAGGAGCCGACCGATTCCCTGCTGAGAATTCGTGGAAAGGCGGACTCAGGACTCTCGCTTTCGCAGGCGGAATGGGCCATGGTGGCCCACTACTGTGCGCGAGGTGCCGAGTCATTTACGAACACCGCACAAGGCCAGATCTCCTACGAGTCCCTGGCCGAAATCCTGGAGGCATTCCTTGCGGCTTACGCCATCGCACGCAGACCGAAGAAGTCCCCACTGGACTTTGTATACCTGATGAGTCTTCCAGGGGACAAACAGGTGGAGGCAAAGGCTGAGGATGTTGGAAGCGATGACGTGCGCCGGGTGGTGACGCGCACCATTCAGATGCTGAGGAACTCGGCTCAAAAGCGACGCAAACCGATCCTCGCCGTGCGGAATCTCTACCGACTTCTCGATGAGGAGACGTTCTCGAATATCGAGAAGCTGAACGAGGTGCTTTGGCCGTACTGGACGGCCCTATGGCGGGTGTGCGCGCGCGGCCACTATTCCCTTCACCGAAAGCCCCTGCGAGAGAAGGCGCCTGCGGAGACAAACGACGAGGATTTTGAGCTTGCGGTTCAGCCGGCGTTGCCCTCTTTGGAAGAAGGCGGATACCGCCTCGATCTGGTGCGCGAAGAGGGGAATGAATTCTCCCCTCGTTTGGAGCTTCCCGGACCACTTGCCCCGCATTATCCGGTGTGTGGATACCCGAGGATTGCGGAGTTCCGAAGGATGCTTGAAGAGCTTGATTTGGAGCGGGTCCTTTGCCAATGGCAAGGCTACTACTTCTATGCGCACACGGCGATACTGGACAATGAGGAAATGGGAGTGTTTTTCTTTGCTCGTGAGAATGGAATCTCTTTCCGCTTCCCGAGGGAACACTGGCAGTCGATCCGGAATCTGTTTCGACGCGCATGGCAGGCCCCCGAAGTGATCCATACGTGGGAGGCTCAGGTGCTGGAATACGGCGAGCTGTAAGAACGCGGTGCTTCGCACCGGAAGAAGGTGGACACGTCACCCCCAAGTTGGGAACTGCGGAGCGCGCGAGGGCGCTTCGGCGTTTACGCCGGTTAACTTTCGCTGCGTCAACAAATTTCGTCACCTGCTGAGTGACTGCGATATCGAACGATGATGTTTGTTTGTGGCAAAACGCTCGTGAGCGTCGATCACGTAAACGTGTTGAAGAGCAAGAGCTTGCTGTGAACTATCAATTACGAAGTTTAATCGCAGCGGAATCGAGCGCAGTAGTGCAACAAGGCGGTTCGTCCAATGAGTAGTCCCCGCGTTCAAACTAGTCCCCAGTCCAGTTTGCCGTTCGGAGAAGAGGCGAAGCCCGGCTTTCGCACCAAGACCGCGGCCACGCGACTGACTCCCGAAGAACTGGGAGAAATAGAAGCTGCCGCCGAAAGCGCGGGACAGGCTCTCTCCGAGTGGCTGCGCGAGACTGCTCTGTGCGCTGCGCGACAGCGGCCCGCTGATCCCGCCGAACTAGTGTTGGCCGAAGTCTGGGCGGTGCGCTATGCGCTGCTGAATCTCTTCCATGCAGCTGCTCAGGCAGCATCGGAAGGAAGACAGCTGCTGCCCGATTCCATCCTCAAGATCCGCGACCAGGCCGATAGTCGGAAGCTGCAGCAAGCTCGCAAACTGCTCGAAGACTTCTTCGTTACGGAGGGCAAGAAAAGGAGTCATAGGCCGTGAGTCTCATCTCTTCTCCCACAAGCTTTTCGCTCTTGACGCTTCTGCTATGGGGAGCCGCGATGTTCTTTTTGCTGCTGGCGGTGTGGAGCGTGTTGCGGAGCCGGTTCTCACATAGATGGTGGGACATGGAGATGATCAAATGGGGCGGACCTCGGCCAAGTGTGTCCCAAAGATGGAGGACGAAGATGAGCAGAATTCGATTCAGACTACCGCGATTTGCGAAGCAGAGGACGCTAGAGATTGCACCGGAGCCGACGCCATCGGCGCCCGTGACCCCTCCCGTCGATTCGTTGAAGAAGCCTACGCAGCCGGTGCTCGCTCTCTTTGGTCTGACTATCGGCGCACCCAATGGCGAGCCGAAAGAGGGGTTAGTCTGGGAGGAGACGACGGGAATCGAATGAGAGACAAATTTCCAACAACACGATTTCTCGCTTGAGGGCGCTCGCTATGCTCACGATCTCGAAACCTCTGTCCGCCAGCCAAGCGCGTACTTACCATGCGCGTGAGTTTGCCTCGCAGGAACAGAATTACTGGAGCCGAGATCAGCAGGGCTACAGCGAATGGCAAGGCAGGCTCGTTGAGCAGTGGGGGTTGCAAGGTGCCGTTGGTTCCGAGCACTTCGCACGTCTGAGTGAAGGCCAGCACCCGCACACCGAAGAGCAGCTTGTCCGGCATCAGGTTTCGAGAACCTACGAAGGCAAATTTGGCAAAGAGGTGACCAGCGCCGAGCACCGCGCCGGATGGGACGCCACATTTTCCGCGCCGAAGTCGGTGTCGCTCACCGCGCTTGTGGGCGGCGATGACCTGGTGCGAGAAGCCCACAGGGAGAGTGTTCGTACAGCACTTCGAGAACTCGAGCGTTACACGCAGGCGCGGATCGGCAATGTGCATGCCCCAGAGACGACGGGGAAATTCATCGCCGCCACTTTCGAGCACGATACCGCGCGGCCCGTAGATGGCTACGCGGCGCCGCAGCTTCATACCCACGCCGTGATCTTCAACATGACCGAGCGGGAGAACGGCTTCGAAAACGGAAAACAAATGCGAGCTTTGCAGCCGCACGAGATGTTCGTGTCCCAGCGCTACGCCACGGCCGTCTACCGATCCGAGTTGGCACTGCGTCTCGGAAAGCTGGGCTACGAACTGGAGCGCGGAAAGCACGGGCAGCCGGAAATCCGAGGCTACACGAAGGAATATCTGGAGGCTTCCAGTCCGCGACGAGAACAGATCAAAGATCATCTCAGAGAACAGGGAATCGACGGAGCGGCGGCAGCACAGATCGCGGCCCATCATACGCGCGACCGCAAGGAACTGCTGCCTCCTAAAGAAGCCTTACAACGGCACCGCGAGCTGGCCGCCCGGTTTGGGCATCAGGCGGACCGTGTAGTCACTCAAGCGCGCGAACACAGGCAGTATCGGATGCAAGACCGGGAGATGCAAGCGCAGCGGGCCGTGACCTGGGCGCGCGATCATGTCTTCGAGAGATCGGCTATAGAGGACCGCCGCGCGATACTTGAAGCGGCGCTCGGACGCGGCATGGGAGATACCACGTATGCCGATGTTCGGCGGGAGTTCGAGCGCCGCATCGAGGCCGGGGAGTTCCGTGAAGTCTCGCACGTTGGCGCCAGCAGACAGTACACGACCACAGCGATGGTACACATGGAGCGCGAGATTATTGGCCGGATGCGGGAAGGCAATCGGCGCGACTACAGCGATCCCATGCTGGTCTCGTCGCAGCTGCGGATCGCCACGGAAGACCGTCACCCGGAACTGAATGCTTCACAGCGTCAGGCGGTAGACGAAATCTTTCTTTCGCGGGAGAAGGTTGTCGGCTTAGACGGCATCGCAGGCGCAGGCAAGACAACGACCCTATCCGTCATCCGCGAAGGCGCGGAGGCCGACGGGTACAGGGTGGAAGGTTTTGCGCCAACATCCCGAGCGGCGCAGAAGCTCGGGGAAGCAGGCATGGAGACATCCACGCTACAGAAGCATCTGGTTAGTGGACAGCAGCCAGATACCCACGAGAAACGGTTCTATGTGCTCGACGAATCCTCGCTAGCATCGACCAGGCAAGTGCATGAGTTTCTGAACCGGCTCCATCCGGGTGACCGTGTGTTGCTCGTCGGCGACCGGCGACAACATGAGGCGATAGAGGCCGGCCGGCCCTTCGCGCAGCTCCAGGATGCCGGCATGAAAACGGTGAAGCTCGAAGAGATCGTGCGCCAGAAAGACCCGGAACTGAAGCAGATGGTCGAGCAGCTTGCGCGGGGCGAGGTGCGCGAAGCACTACAAAATCTCGACCGGCAGGGCCGAGTCCATGAAATTCACGATCACGACGAGCGCATCGCGACCATCGCCCGCGACTATGTTAAATCGCCGAAGAAAACGCTGGTGGTTTCTCCCGACAACCGCTCTCGCACGGAGATCAACGTGCGCATTCATGCGGAACTGCAACGGAGTGGTCTCGTCAGCACTGAGGATCACCCTATCAGGACGCTGGTGCCGCGCCAAGACCTGACGGGGGCGGACCGCACCTGGGCAGAGCGGTATGAGGTGGGTGATGTGCTGCGCTATTCGCGCGCATCGAAGGAGACCGGCATCCGGAAAGGCGAGTACGCGCAGGTGAAGAGCATCGATGCTCCGAGCAACCGGCTGACGGTTGAACGGCAGGACGGCACGAAGCGCACCTACGATCCACGGCGACAGCAGGGAGTCTCGGTTTTTCGGGAGGAGGCGCGGAGTTTTTCAGTGGGCGACCGCATCCAATTCACCGCGCCGGCCAACGAACTGAAAGTTGCGAACCGCGAGTTGGGGACCATCGAGAACATCGACGAAGACGGGCGGCTGCGCCTGAAAATGGACGGTGGCCGTATGGTCGAACTCGATCCGCGCCAGCATCTGCATCTCGACTATGGGTATGCAATGACTAGTTACTCCAGCCAGGGACAGACTGCCGACTGTGTCCTGATTCACGTGGATACGGAGTTGGGCGCTAAGGATCTGCTCAACAGCCGCATGGCCTACGTCGCTGTCTCGCGTGGACGCTATGACGCGCAGATTTATACGAACAATGCACCGACGCTGGCGCAGGCACTCAGCCGCGATGTGTCCCATCCTCCCGCGATCCAGCAGGAGCCAGTGGCGCAAAAGATAGAGCCACAGCACACGAATGAGATTGGTCAGGGCTTCGGCCTTGGCCTGTGATGTTGCATTCCCGAATGACATTCCCCGGATAGCCAGAGCGTAGCCGAGGCCCGGCCAGTGTCAAGGCCGCGTTGCGCGCCGCGTTCGCGGTCGAAGAGCCTTGACACTGGCCTCTGAGCGTCGGCTTATTATTTCAGCTATCCGGGGATGTAAGAAAGAGACGACCAACGCCACCCTTCTGTTTCTTTAGCTGGCCGGATCACACAGTCTTCCCCGAACAAGCGTGCGTTAAGGGTTGGAAACAGGCAGATGAGCGTGTACCACAATCCTCGATTCCGGCCTGGTCCATTCGCGCTGGGAGTACAGGACTTAAATGCTGTGCAAATCGCCTTCTGAGGCTGTACCGGAATCTACAGTTTCAGGTACACAACGTAGCCGTCTAACCGGGAACGACTGGAGAATCCTCACCAAACCTACGGCGCGTGGCTCTCATGCTGACGGTGTGGTGGTAAAGCCGCTTTCCGATACGTCGCTGTGCTTCGAAACATGCGTGATCATGAGAGCCGACGATGACTCCCGCCTCGTAAACGAATACGTTCGGATGTTTCTCCGCAAATATGCGTCCCAGCGTCTACCGGCAAAGCAAATGGAATTGTGGCTGTCCGCCTGAGTTGTCAGCTTGAAAAAGGCAATCCCGGTGTCGCGCCTTGAACGGCAGATCGTCGCCGTCTTAGCCGCGCCACGTTAAGTTCTCATAGGTCAGCGCTGCAGCGGTAACAGGTATGTGGGGTTTTTCTCGAGAACGCCGCCGAAGAATTGCCGGTCTGCCTCGCGCATATCCCACG
Source organism: Terriglobales bacterium (assembly GCA_050012595.1). GTDB lineage: Bacteria > Acidobacteriota > Terriglobia > Terriglobales > Acidobacteriaceae > Acidiflorens. The sequence goes on along the minus strand of JBEKGW010000002.1, from coordinate 99,873 downwards.
CGATAACCGAGGCCGGTGCGATCTGGATTGTGACATCATCCCATGCGGCGAACACCGGACCCACTCTTGCGTCCGCCAGTGCGGCTTCGCTCAGATACTTGCGATGAATCTCCTCATTACTCTTCCTCGATTCGTCGCCGGTCAGGATCTGCGCGGTCCCTGCGATGGTAGCGCCGTAGGATGCTGCCGGGTCGCGAGCGTCGATCATTACGGAAACTCTTGGGTTGGATTGCAGATTTCGTGCTTTTCGACTACGCGACGACGTGGCCACATACACATGCGTACCGTCGAACCAGTACCACACCGCAACCATGTGGATGGAGCCGTCCGGATTCTCGGTGGCAAGCGACGCGACATGTCGTCCGTTCAACAACTGTCTGACCAGAACATCTGCTAGGGAAGCCATAAGAAAGTCTCCTCTTTTGTCTTGGTATCGGGGCCCCACCAATACTTGGACCTTCCGCCGGATGAAATTCTACTGGAACGAGGAACCGGACTGAGTCTGCCGGATATACTTGAGCAAGATCATCGTCGTGGGCACGTCTACTCGTGAGACGAGTTTACTTCCGACCGCGGTTCTCCGCCTGAAATGAATAGTCACGACCACGTTCTCCGGATGCGACGAATTCGACGCGACCCAGCTCCCCAGACTGAGATGACTGACGTTCTCCGGCGGCGTCTTAAAGTCATACGCCACTTTTGAGCCCGTCTCCCGATCCTCGAGGAACCTGAAATCATCCTTGCTCAGTATCAGCGTCCCCAAAAAATGCTTGCCTGAACGAATGTACTCAACCGGGGCCTTGATCGGCACGGAAAGGTCCAGGGAACGAAGGGGATCTTTGGAGATCCGTTCGGAAAGCGTCTTGATGACGTCCTTGTCGGGCACAAGCGACGACTGCTGGACCACACCCTTCTCATCAAAGTCAAGGACGAGATTATGAGTGGTCCACGCACGATTCCATCCGCCAGCCGCGGAGTAGCCGCCGCCCGCGGCCCAAGCGACACCCCAGGAAGATTCGGCCCAGCGGCCAACAAACAGATTGTCGTCCTTGACTCCCGTATCGACCCAACCCAGCTTTTGCACTATCTCTTCCCGCGTGGTGGCACCGGCCTTGATAAACCCCAAGTCGAGTTTCTTCCCCGTCTCGCCGGAAACACTTATGGTTTTCGTCGGCACTCGAACCGGGAGGGTGATACATCCTGAGCAGCAGGCGCACAGGAGCGCGGTCCATGCCGCCGCTATAAGCCGGATTCGCAAACTGGTCTCTGCCATGACGGTTTTCCCTGTCTGGCCACCGAAGGTTAACGGTTGCGTAGAATCTCTTTGAGCAGAGCATCCACCAATCCGCCTTTGATGTGGGACATCTGCTCTTCTTTGGTGGCGAGTCCGCCGCTCGCCGTGGCCTGGAACTTGGCTTCTTTTTCGAAACGGAACACGTCCTGGTTGCTGGCGGCATCGCGGAACACGAATCGGGCCTTCGCTTTGCTAACCCCTACCGGCAAAGGCCAAGTCATAAAGCGTGCGCCGCTGCTCCCTTGGTTGAAGCCGACGATCGTGACGGAGAGGATCAGCGTGCGCGGCTCGCCTTTTGCGGAAGGCTCGGAGGAAGGTGGCTGGTCCGAGGACTTCTGGCTCCCATCGATTACGGTTTCAAAAATCCCGCTGGCTCGCAGACGTGCGATCGCACTGAGCTGCAGATTAGCTTCTTCTCCTGCGGGAAAATCTTTTGTGAGTGGGCCATTCTCAACGGTAAATGGTTCGACCTGGATTGCTGTATACGCCGCTAGCGGTTTGCCTGCCTTCTGCTGTTGTGCCCACGCCAGCGACGCAAAACACGAATAAAGAATCCAAACCAGAATCGCGTTGCGTTTCATAATTGCCCTCCGCAAGCAAACCTAGTGATGGGGGCGGAGGAAAATGCAGTGACTGGCCGGTTGGACCCTCCGCCCGCCTTTCGAATTGTGTTCCGCCCCGCGTGCAACGATGGATCTCAACCTCTTCCTAGTGTCTCGACCCTTTTCTTGGACGGTCCTAGAAGCGAAACACCACTCCGGTGGAGACTCGCACGTTCTTGCTTTCTCCGACTCCCTCGAAGCGGTAGTAGACCCAATCGGCCTGAAACAGGCGCACCGCGAAGTGCGGGTTTACCTTGGCGTCGGCACCACCACCCATCGCCATTGTGAAGCCATTGGTGGCGGCGGAGCCCACTCCGGTCAGCGAAGCGCTCGCGTGTGCACCTCCAAACAAGGCATGCACAAAGGGGTTAAACGTCCCTTGGTGGTTCATAGAGAAGACTGGGCCGAAAGCGTAGCTATAGACCTTGAGAGACCCTCCACTCTCTGTGTGGTAAGAGCCGCTGAAATCAGCCGCCACACCGAACCACTTGTTGACGTTGCCCGTGACCGATGCATTCCAGCCGTTCAAGTTCAAACCGTCGGAACCGCCGATATGGGTGAACTGATAACCTCCGAAGACTTCTACTTTCGGTGTCTCCTGCGCTAGGACTAAAAATGGGAACAAGCCGAGAAGAACTGTTAGAAACAAGAATTTGCCCATAAGCAACCTCTTTTCTGATTTAGCGATGCATTTCACGATTTCCCTCCACAAGCAATGTCTTGCAATGAGGCGGAGGTGCATCCGGGGTCTGGCCGCTTGGACCCTCCGCCCCGTTTTCCGAGTTGGCATTACGCCGCATGCGCCGCGGCGGGTACCGCCCATTTCTCACCGGTGCGCGACGATCCAATCCAGAATCGGCTTCCAGACCAACTTGTCGGCGTCTCTCGCAAGGACATTATCGGCATGCCCGAAGTCAATCGCCCGCTGGTCTTCGGCCTGGAGCTGCACCGTGAATTTCGTGATGTCGGTACTGGCTGTCAGCGTGGTCGAGTAGTAGCCCGTCTGTCCGAATCCTCCCGCTGCGCCGGCGAAAAGGATGGGAACGGCGATCTGGCTGAGATGGTCGTCGAACGCCACCGGGATGGCATCGCAGAACAGCGCGTCGGTGTCGAAATTGCTTCTCATCGGTAGGTGAGGCGGGATGTTTTGGAGTAAATCCAGCCAAAGACGATCCTTCGTGTACCGCAGGTTGCTGGGAATCCCGTTCTCGTCCAAATACCCCCCGACGAAATGCCAGAATTGCCCGTTCAGCAGTCCGGTGGAGGTTCCGAACATCAGGGCAGCCTGATAGTTGGTGGTCCCCGGAATGATTTCCGAAGGATCATTGGGCGCGGATAGCGCCAGATCGCTCAGGGATTTGAGGAAGAGGCCGGAGTCATCGCTATAGACGCCGGCGTCGAGATTGGCTTGATCGTTGGCCGCCATACTACAGTAGTAGGAACGGTAGGCTTCCTCGCTCAGCTTCATGGCAACGTCAAGGATGATCATCCCTTTCACATGTCGTTGAAAGCGAGACTCCTGGGTTTCCTCGCCCGCAACTGCGTAAGTGACGATTCCGCCGTAGCTGAACCCGAGCAACTCAAGCCGGCTAGAACCCTGACCAGTGGCACCGCGAATCGCACGGGCCAGCGAAAGAGCGATCTCCGCATGCCGAGTATCCCGCTCGACGCCCCAGTTCTTCATGAATTTGAGGTTGTTTTGCTCAGTTGGTACCAGCGCCCATGAATAGTCCATGCCCCAAACATCAACCTTGTTCTTCGCCAGGAATATGGCGATCGAGTGATCCCACGCCGTTGCCTGGGAGATCAGCGGCGCCATGAAGATCGCTTCGAAAAAGTTGGGGCTTCCGGGGAGCAGCAGCACTCCGCCGACAGTATGAATCGGTTGATAAGGACTCTTTTCCCGGACGACCCGGTGCAGTCGGATCACGTCGAACTTGCCTGGACCTACGACTACATCAAAGCGGTAGTGGACAACGTCCTCGCCCAAGACGGTCCGATCCATATGCCGGATCGAAACGTTGGGAAGTGCCCTAGCCAGTTCTTGGATTACTCCACTGTTCTGCGCCGACGCACAAAGCGCCAGTGCTAAGACGCATACAACCGAAACGCTCCATCGCATAAATGTTTTCATGACTCACTCCTGGGAAATGACGTTCTGATCTGCGGGGAAGCTCTTGCCCAACCTAACCGTCTGCCACCCGGTCCAGCCTTACATCCCCTCTATCTCACGTCGCTCGCCCTGCCCACAATGAACAGTGCCTGACCATTGCATGAAATCTCCCTGAATCCCGACTAGCAACAAAACGCAACAGTCTGTCCCACATCGCGCAATCACAGTCTTTTCAATAACTTTGTGCTAGACTCTGCCCGTATAAAGGGCGGCGCCGTGCCTGTTCCTGTCCAATCTCCGCAGCGAATCAGTTTTCGCAAGTTTGAGTTGGACCTGATCTCCGGGGAACTCCACAAAGACGGTCAGAAAGTCCCTCTCCCGCCCAAAGCCTTCGAGGTGCTCCGCTGCTTGGTTGAACATCCCGGTGAGGTGGTTACACGGGAGGATCTGCGTGCCCGCTTGTGGGCCGCAGACACGTTCGTCGAGTTCGACGATAGTCTGAACCACGCGGTCAAGAAACTCCGGAAGGCACTGGGCGACTCGGCCGAGAGTCCTGAGTTCATTGAGACTTTGCCCCGCCACGGGTACCGTTTCGTCGCCTCCACGAATACGGACAACACCCCGGACGGTGCCACGAGACCGAAGCGCAGCTACCCCGTCACAATGCTCGTTTCCGGGCTTGCATTGTTGGCACTAATGGCAGCGCTGGTCACCTACGACGTCGGCGGCTTGCGGCGGCGACTATGGGTCCATCTAGCCGACCCACCGATTCGGTCGCTGGCCGTGCTTCCGCTGTCCAATCTGACTGGCGACCCGCAACAGGACTACTTTGTCGACGGAATGACCGACGCTTTGATTACCGACCTGGCCAAGATCCGGACGGTGAAAGTGATCTCCCGCACTTCGGTGATGCGGTACAAGGGGAGCAACAAGCCGCTGCCAGAGATCGCGCAAGCGTTGGGAGTGGACGGCATCCTTGAAGGTTCTGTGCAGCGCTCTGGCGGGCGAGTGCGAATCACGGCGCAACTCGTCCGAGCTGCGACCGACACACATTTGTGGGCAGAAAGCTATGAACGCGACTCGCGCGATGTGCTCACTTTGCAGGGCGAGGTAGCCCGGTCAGTTGCGCGGGAGATCAACGTCGTGCTAACACCGGAGGAATCCAGTCACCTGTCCCGCACCCGTCCAGTTAATCCTGAGGCTTACGAGGCCTATCTCAAGGGCCGGTCGCATTGGTATTGGCTTTCTCGCGAGCATCTGGACACCGCTCTTGAATACTTTCAGCTTGCGCTGACAAAGGATCCCAACTACGCCCTCGCCTATGTGGGCGTCGCCAACGTCTGGATGATGCGCGGAGATTCCGGATGGATGCCGCCCAGCGAAGCGTTCCCAAAAGCGAAAGCGTCCGTCTCAAGAGCCTTGGAGCTCGACGACTCACTTGCCGAAGCCCACATCACTCTCGCCAACATTGAAAGTCTCTACGATCACAATTGGTTCGCCGCCGAGCGCGAGTTTCGCCGTGGCATCGAGCTCAACCCGAACAGCGCCGATGGCCATTTTATGTATGCCGATTTTCTGATCTCCATGAAACGCGCGGACGAATGGAACAGGGAGATTCACAGAACGCTCGACCTGGACCCCTTCAATCCATTTTTTCAGTGTTTCTACGGCTGGCAACTGATATACGTGCGGCGATACGACGAGGCCATCGCACAACTAAGCAAGGTTCTCGCCACGGAACCTGACTTTTCGTCGGCGCACATGGGCCTTTGGGGCGCCTACTACAAGAAGGGAATGCATGACGAGGCTCTGGCAGAAGCCATCAAGTTCTTTGTGGTCTTGCACGATGTTGAAGTGGCAGACGCACTGAGGCACGGCTACACCGAGGGTGGGTACACCCGAGCCATGCATCTAGGAGCGGAGGTATTGGCAGTGCACTCCAAGCGCTCACACGTTCCTGCCGTTCGTATTGCACGGTTGTACGCGCACGCCGGAGACAAGGATGAAGTCCTGCGATGGCTCAACAAAGCCTACAAGGACCAGGAATCCCCCTTGCTTCATCTCGGCGTGGCGTGGGATTGGGACTTCCTGAGAACCGACCCACGCTTCCAAGATCTTCTGCGCGGCATGAGGTTCCCAGCCTGAGTTACAAAATCAGGGGACGTAAAGAAACGATGAGCAGGGACGTGCAGTATCTCGTGATATAGAGACTCGGAGACAGATCCAATCCGCGGCTGAGTGCCCTAGCGGAGCTACGGTCGGGCATTCGCGAAGGATTGTTACCTGTTCCTTTGCGTTGACGTGTCTTGCGGTCGAGCCTACGATTTGCGTTAGAGGGCAGGGGAAGGGAGTATTTTCCCTATGGCTAACCACGCAGTCGGCTAAGATCAGGTGGTTGACCAGAAGCTAGGCCATTACCGCATCGTCGAGAAGATCGGCGCCGGCGGCATGGGCGAAGTCTTCGCGCCCGCGACGAGCACCTCGCCCGTGATGTTGCCATCAAAATCCTTCCGCCCGGTACGCTCATCAACGAATCAGCCCGCAAGCAGTTCCACAGAGAAGCTCTGATTCTCTCGCAACTCAATCACCCCAATGTCGCCACTATTCATGACTTCGATACTCAACAGGGCGTGGACTTCTTGGTGATGGAGTACATCCCCGGAATCACACTCAGCGAGAAGATAGCTGCCGGACCACTGCCGGAGAAGGAGGTTCCCGGACACGCTTAACAGAACCCTACCCATTCGATGGCGGTGAAAGCTATTCCAAAGAAGCTTCAAACTTGCAGTTTCGCGTACTCCGCCTTGGCTTCCTTCAGGATGCTGATGTCGGGGTCGGCGTCTTCCCAGAGGGTGAGGAAGTCTTTGTAGGCGGCGAGCGCCCGGACGTGGGCAGCATCGGCGTCCGCACCCCGCGAGGTTCTCGCCTGCAAGGCATTCGCACGAGCCACGCCCAGATGCGCCAACGCTCCCGTCCAACAGTTCCAGACGATGCCGTTGTGATCGAGAATCTTCTGAAACTCTGTTAACGCTGCTACGCCGTTGCCCGCAGCCAAATACGCCTCGCCCCGCACATAGATGGGATACAGGCAAGAGACATTAGCGAGAAACTGAATCGCTGCGCGATCGACAGGCGCGGTAACGCGAAGGTTCGCAAGAGCCACAGTCGGTTCTTTCTTGTCCAGCGCTAGCTGTGCTTGAATAGTCGGCAGCCAGAGGGACTGCAACTGAGTATCCAGGGGGAAACGCCGGCTCAAATCTTGGGCCAGCGAAGCGGAGCGTACGGTATCGCCAGTCATGGCAAGCGCCAGCGCGGCCTCAGTCTCCACGACCTGACCGGTGGGAAGCAGCTTTAGAGCCTCGCCCGCGATTCTTCGTGATTCGTGCGTATTGCCAAAACCAGCTTCCCTCAGAGCCGCGTTCGCCTGCCAGATGGCTGCGCTCTCTTTGTGTCCGTTGCGCACAGCGGAGTCCACGGATTGGCCAGTCAGTTCCCGTGCTCGACGGAGGTGTCCGGTGTAAGCTGCAGTGTCGGATTCGAGCGAAAGCCCGGAGTTCTCCACCGCAGCTTTGCCGGTGAACCATGCAGCCTGTTCCTTCATTGCGGAGGGATCATTTTTCAGAAATGCCAGAGCATATAGAACCTGACGAAGCACGAGATCATCCAACTTCCGTACCTGAGCTTGCTCAATGGCTTGCCTAGCCTCATCAAGTCGCTGCGAAGCGACGAGGTCATAGCTAAGGATGCCGTAAGAAGCCGCATCATCGGGCGCAAGCCGGATCGCCTGCCGGACCGCCGCTACCGCGTCCTCGTACTGCCCCTGCTGTCCGTACACGATGGCAAGGTCAAGATAAGCCCAGTACTCCCGGGGGTAGATGGCAATTTGCTCCTTGTAGGTCTGAGCGGCTTCGTCCAGGTCGCCGGTGACACTTTGATAGTAGGCGGCAGCGATGGCCAGCTTTTCGCGTTCGCTCACCTGGCTGCTGAGCTCGAAGGCCTTGCTGAAATACTCGCTCGCCCTTCCGACTTCGCCCAGAATGAAGTAGTCGTAGCCCACGGCGAAGTGGCCCATGGCGAAGTTGGGATCGATCTGGATGGCGCGCTGATCGTAAGGCAAAGCCACGCGAGGACCTTGCGCCCCCGCTTCCTTGCGCCCCAGGCTATACGCTCGCAGCGCTTCCAGGGAGGACGTGGTGGCCTGCTGGAGGGGCACATCGAATTTCTGCACGGTAGTCAGCGATTCGCCCAGTTCGGTGCGGAGCTTGGCCGCGGCTACGCTCAGCGCATCCAGGACCTTCTCTTTGGAGGCGGCGGAAGCCTGGCCCTGCGCCAGCGTGTCTCCATTCGCGCAATTGACGGCTTTCATGCCCACGACATACTGATAGCCGAGGCTCGCGATGGACCCTGCGATATAAGCTTTGCCGCCAGCTCGCTCGCAAAGTTCGCTAGCCATATCGGGCGTGAGCGGCTTGCCTTCCGGACGTCCCATCATGCGCGAAGTAGCGATCACCTTGTTTTCGGAAAGAACGTTGAGAAAGGGGGACTGGTTCAAGGAGATGCTGAGAGCCTGCTTGAGCGTGTCGTCGAAGACGGGCTCACCGGTGGTGTTAACGAAATCGACTAGGAGCAAGGTGTCTTTTTCGGTCAACCGCTCGGCGGGGCGAGAGCGACGATAGACGACGCTGGCAATCAGTCCGGCGACGATGAGAACTGCAACCACGACGACAGCCTTCCCCTGGATGCGCCGTGCGGGGCCTGCCTCTGCCACGTCAGCCTCTGCCACATTAGCGATGAACCGATAGCCACACTTGGGTAGAGTTTCGATGTAGCGCGGCGCATCGGTGCGATCCTCCAGCGCTTCGCGCAGTTTCTTGACCGCGTGGTTCAGGCTGTCGTCGAACTCGACGAACGTGTCGGCCGCCCACAAGCGGGCGCGCAAGTCCTCCCGCGTGACGACTTCTCCGGGACGTTCGACCAGGGAGCGGAGCACTCCGAAAGCTTTGGGGGAGAGAGAGACCTTCCGACCGCTTTTGTGGAGTTCGCCAGAGGTTAAATCCAACTCGAAGTTGCCAAAACAGACTCGCGGCGGAGATTGGACAGGAACAGGCACAGTGCCGTCCTTCAATTCGGCCGAAGTCTAGCACAAAGTTGTTGAAAAGACTGTGATTGCACGACACAGAAGGAACTGTTGCTTTTCACTGCTGCGACCATATTCAGACAGGTTTCATGCAACGGTCAGACGCTGTTCATTGTGAGCGTAGCAAAGGACGTGAGATAGAGGGTACTAAGGGCCCACCTGCCGCAGCGCAATGTCTGCTGCACGATTCGGATAACCGGACCCTAATTACGGAGGAGAAATCATGAAACGTATTGCTTTGGTGGTTGTTCTGTTGTTCCTGGCGGCGCTCGTCGTGCCCGCCGCCCAGGCCCAGTATGTGGTCGATCCAAATACGCCCTACTTTTCCAGAACCTATAGCGAATGGTCAGCAGAGTGGTGGCAGTGGGCGCTCTCAGTTCCCGTTGCGACCCACCCATTGTTTGATCACGGTGATTGCAGTGTCGGACAGTCAGGGCCCGTATGGTTCCTCGGCGGCAAGTTCTGCGCCAACAACGATCCAAATTGCGGAACTAACCACATTGTTCGCAGCTGCACCGTGCCGTCCGGGAAGTCGCTCTACATTGCGGTCCTGAACGCCGAGAACTCGGTACTGGAGACAAACCCACAGACTCAAATCGCCGACCTGCGCGCCATGAACGCTTCCGCCATGGACGGATCGGCCAACCTAAGCTTTACGCTCGACCACATGAAAGTGAGCGGACTGAAGAAGAACTACCGGGTCCAGTCGACCGCGTTTACCTTCACCATGCCGGACGACAATCTGTTTACTGCGATCGGAGAGGGCCCATTCCCGGGCGGTTCCTACTTCCCGGCAGTTGATGACGGCGTCTATGTCATGCTTTCGCCCCTGCCGTTCGGCCAGCACCAGATTCATTTCCACGGGGCCTATCCCCAGTGGAACTTCGTTCTGGACATCACCTACAACATCACGGTAACGAAGTAGCATCGGAATGGGTCGCTTCCTCGGCCGCCCGGACGCCGGGCGGCTTTTTGTGCGTTTTGGAGCGGCCCATCGTGCCCACCGCAGACGACCGCTTCATGGACAGGGCTCTTAGGCGAGCGCGCAAATCTTCGCGCGTGACGACTTCTCCGGGACGTTCGACCAAAGAGCGGAGCACCTCGAAGGCTTTGGGGGAGAGAGACTTTCTGACCGTCCTTGTGGAGTTCGCCAGAGGTTAAGTCCAACTCGAAGTTGCGAAAACGAACTCGCGGCGGAGATTGGACAGGAACAGGCACGGTGCCGCCCTTCATTTTGCGCGAAGTTTAGCACAAAGTTGTTGAAAAGACTGTGATTGCACGCCGTGGGAGGATTGTTGCGTTTCTCCGCTGCGACCGTATTCAGACAGGTTTCATGCAACGGTCAGACGCTGTTCATTGTGAGCGTAGCAAGGGACGTGAGATAGAGGGCAGGTAAGCTTCCACGATGTCGGAAACACCCAGATGGTCGTGCAAAGCACAGTCATCGCTCGTAGCGGGCAGGAAATCTGGGGCATGTTCCAAGATCCCCACAATGGATGTAGGGACCTTTACGGCAAAGAGGATCACCGAGCCTTGTGACTGAGCTGTGCGGCAGTCACCGCCAAGTTTGACTAGCGTTCACGAATAACGGTGCGGGCAGGAACTCCCCGCCAAAGAGATGGAGATCAATCATGAAACGCATCAGCATTCTCGCTTGCATTCTAGGTATGTATTTCGTTTCGACGGCATGGGCGCAGCAGCCTGCGACCAAGCCACCCTCTGCCAAGTACGGACCGCATCGAATGGCCAGCCAGACATCAAGGACTCCGGGCTTAACAGTAAGCCAGAGCCTGAATGCTCAGGCCAATCCGGATCACGCAGCGAAAATTTGGGAACTGGGTACCTACCCCGGCGGCACCTGGGTTACCACATGGCGGATCAATGACCTCGGCGTGATCGTCGGCCTCGGCGATGCATCCGCTATTGGCGATGGTTCAGGTTATACCCACACGCTGGAGGTGCCTTTGTTCGGGCCGACTGCCGGGAAATGGACCGACCTTGGCACATTGCCTGGCGAGCAGTCCATCGGGTGTGAAGAGCCGCTTGACGGCATCTCGAACACCGGGCTGGTGGTCAGTCACTCCATCACATCGGACGGGTACATGCACGCTGTGGCCTGGACCCAGGAAACCGGCATGGTTGACTTGGGGACTCTTGCGGATACCGGCGACCCGCGGTACGCAAACCATAACTCCAGCTATGCAATCAGCACAAATAAACTCGGAACACTGATCGTGGGCGGGAGCGGCGTGGACCAGGATACCAATTCGGGTTTCGCTGCGCCCGTCGTCTGGACGCCATCGAAGGAATGGAGGAACGGAAAGTTCGTCACGAAGTGGAAAATTCACGCGCTCGACACCGCAGCGTACCCTGACTTTTCGTGGGTAGTTTGGGGGGTAAACGACTATGGCCAGATCGTTGGCGCAGGTGGGGACAACAACAACCCTCAGACGACTGTCATTGGTGCGCTGTGGAACCCGCGCGTTGACGGAGCAGGCTGGAGGAAACTCATCTCCCTCCCACCGTCCACAGCCTATCCATTCACTGAGCCCTATGGCATCAACGAAAGCGGAGAAATCGCAGGCATGGTCGCTTCAGATGACTGGAGCATTTGGCTTCCTACGTTGTGGAAGCCGCTCGACAGGACAAGAACCACTTACTCTCGGGTGATAATGCTTCCACTGCCCCAAGGCGTATTCACAAACGCCGAAGCCGTGGGCATCAACGATCTAGGCGATATAGTCGGCGATAGCTGGAACGACGACGGCTCGGTCGACTTGGCTGTGCGCTGGACTACGAAGGACCTGACCTTTTCTGAGCTTCTCAACTTCCCGGCCGACTGGAGTTTTTCCTGGGGAGTGAACAACAACCGAATTGCCACAGTCACCTATACTGGCGGCCAGAAATGCCCAGCAAGCGTACCGTGGGTCTACACATGCGGAGGTGCTATCCAGCTCCACTGAAGGCTACACATTGGCTGACCAGGGATCCCGAGAACCCGCAGGTCCTCGGCTTCACCGGTGACTGGAGCACGGCAATTGGAGTGAATAACCTTGATGCTCGCAGACTTGTTTGGAACCGATTCTGGACTGGATTTTCTCCCACCGGAGAGTTGAACGATTTGTTTTGACTTATCGCGAATCTCCAGCAGCAGTTGTTGGAGGCTACATATGCCTCGATGCGATGTCCGAACACTCGACACTCTAGGGCTTGAACTCAAACCATGCTGCGACAACAATCCGGAGTCCATGCTGGACGACCTAAGCGACCTTAACCACGTCCTTCTTGGACTGCCGTGCGCTCGCTGCAAGGCGTACTACGACGCCGACCTGGACGCGTGTCCCATCTGCGGATGCAAAGAGAGGGTGTCCTCAACGCAGGGAAGTCCAGCGGTCCGTCCAGCGGCAGTGAGGTACTGCCCCTTGGTAAGGACTTCCACAGTAACGGAGGTGACTCACAACGGAGACAGTGATGGAGGACGCTCTCCTCCTGTGTTTGGCGCTGATGGCTAGGGCCTTGCTGAGAAATAAGAGAACCTGGTTGTTCGCTTCCGATACCACTAAATGAGGAGCAAGCTATGATCCGAAAATTAGTATCCCTGTTCGTGGTTTTAGTCCTCCTAAGCGCTGGAGTGCAGACTGTAAGCGCCTGTGCACCTCGGCAACTGGATGTCATGACTCGAAATATGGATGCGGGCTCAGACTTCTGGTACGTGCTGACGGCGGACCCCAATAATCTTTCCGCAGTCCTGGTCGCGATCACGCAAACCTATCAGGAGATGCTCAACAGCAACATTGCTCAGCGCGCCGACGGCATCGCCGCCGAAATTCAAAGGCATCATCCCGACATGGTAGCTCTGCAGGAAGTCACAACTTTAAGTTCGGGACCGTACGGATCGACCGAGCTGACGGTCGTGGTGAGTGGGTTGGACTCGTTGATGGCAGCGCTCAAAGCCCGCGGGCTGCATTACAAGGCGGTGATTGTCCAGAAGAATGCCGACATCTCGCTGCCGGCGTTGGATACCAATTACCAGAACATGATTCAGGTCGGGCTCACGGACTACGATGCAGTTCTGGTGCGTACCGATCTTCCGGCAGCGGATCTTAAAGTGGTCAAACAGCAAGCGGATCACTTCAGCTCTGCCGCGACGCTGAATTTTACCGTTGCTGGCCAGTCGATCCCATTCCTGCGCGGATGGATCGCCGTGGATATGAAGATACGCGGCAAGAATTATCGGTTTGTCACGACGCACTTGGAAACCTTCAGCCCCGATTATCAGGCGGCGCAGACCAACGAGCTACTGAGCGGCCCGCTCGCCACGGATTTGCCGCTCATTCTGGCAGGCGATCTTAATTCTGACGCTCATGCACCCAGTTGGGAGAGCGGCCCGGCCTACGGGATCCTAACCAGCGCTGGGTTCATAGACGTTTGGAGCAACATCCATCCGAACAATGCAGGATTTACCTGGCCACTCTTTGTGGAGGATTCAGGAATTGGCCCGTCGGCGCAACAGAGGATTGACTTGATTCTGACTCATGGTAGTGGCACCACTCCGATGCGCATTGTGCGGACAGGTCTTAGTCCGCGGAATGGACTGTGGTCGTCTGACCATGCCGGAGTCGCTGCCGCTTTTAGGCTGCAGCCATGAAGCTGCGTAGGTCACTTTGTCTCTTGGGCGCGACTGCGTTCACGGTCGTCAGGAGCATGGCGGAGTGCGGTCTGATTCAAATAGTCGTCATGCTTATCGCTATTCTCGCCCTCGGAGGCCTGGCTTCTTGCGGTGCGAGTGCAGGCGAAGGGACCGTCGTGCTGCCGCCATTTAATATGTACTGGTCTGTGGCTGTGGCCGACCTGAACGGTGATGGCAGACTCGACATTGTTGTGTCTTACTCGAAGATCGCAGGCCCGCCACCGCACCCGGGCGTAGTCGCAGTCCTTTTTCAGGATGCTGCCAGTCCCGGTAATTTTCTCCCCCCTGTGACCTACGATGTCGGGAACGATCCGGTCGCGCTCGCGATTGGCGATTTGAATGGCGACGGCAAGCCAGACATCGTTACTGCCAACACAATCATGAACGCGGATGGTACGGGATCAAGTAGCGTCTCGGTTCTTCTGCAAGATCCCGCCAATCCGGGTCAGTTTCTTTCGGCGGCGAGCTATTCAACAGGTTTCTCCCCAGTCGGCGTAGCCATTGGGGATCTAAACGGTGACGGAATGCCCGATCTGGCAGTCGCGGACACGACGGGCATTTCGCTCCTCATGCAATATCCCGCTGCACTGGGAACATTCATGGCGGCCACCACAATCAGCGTTGGAAATGGTGGGACATCGGCGGTCGCGATCGCTGACTTGGATGGAGACGGCAGAGCTGATTTGGTAGCGTCGACTTCTTCCGGGGTCAACGTTTATCTGCAGGACCCAACTTCGCCAGGAAGGTTTCTGAGCCCGATGATTTGTAAGGCAGGCGAACAGCCTATCTTCATAGCGATCCAAGACCTCAACGGCGATGGTCGCCCCGATCTCGCTGTTGCCAATTATGGAACTCCCGACGACGGCTCGACTGCCAGCCTCTCGGTGCTGCTGCAGAGTACTTCGGGTGCCGGAGTCTTTCTGCCCGCAACCAACTACACTACTGGGATTCGCTCATCCGTCGTAGTCGCGGCTGACTTGAACGGAGATGGCAAGGCCGACATTGTTGTTGCAAACAGCGGCGACTTGAGCGGAAGCAGTGTCTCGGTGTTCCTTCAGGATCCTCTCGCGCCGGGAACATTTCCGTTGGCAACGAACTATGCGGAAAACAACGTTGTCTCCTGGGTAGCTGTTGGCGACATGAACGGAGACAACAAGCCGGATTTAGTGATTGTTGCCAACGGAGTTGAGATTCGACCGCAAGACCCCGCTAACCCGGGCCAGTTCTTATCACCGGTTGTCATTGCCTCTGAATAGTCTGGCGACATGTGACGACCATAGTGCACAAGGGTGAGTTACATACGGGATTTGAGGCGAAGTTGCCGGTTGCCGGCACTCAGCTGTCAAGTCTCGAAAGGAGACTCCACCTATGAATGCTCACGTTGGACTGCACGTGCATGAACCCTTCCGAATGCGCATCGAAATGACTTGGCGTCGGCTTTTCGCTGCGAGTGCGATTCTGATTCTTGCAGGTATCGGAATCCTCACTGCGTGGAAGGCAGCACATCCCTTCGGTCTGGAGAGAGTCCTATTCGCACTCATGGTCACATGGGCCCCAGCGGCGGCATACGCATTTGGTTATTTTCGCGCCTTGCCGGAGGTGCTCGGGGTAGAAAGCGCGGCGCAGAGGAGTTCGCTACTGCAGCGGTGGTCGGACTTCGCCCGCCTGACGTCGGCAGTCGCGATAGTCATCACGTGGACGTGCTGGGCCGCAATTATCGTAAAGCACTTCCGCGGCATGGTGCTCTCGTTGAAGCAAATGCCTTCGGTTGTGGATCTCTTCGTTCTCGGGACGTTGACCACTAGACCGGATCTATGCGTGATCGGCGCACTGCTCGCTGCTGCTCTCATGACAATGTGTGTGGTGGCAAGCGAGGAATACTTGGCCCGGACAATGGAGCAGATGGGTCCATGCCCTGCAACGGGTTGGCGGACCACTGTGAGGCGGACCGTCGGGAAGTGCGGCACCTGGCTGGGCGCACGACTCCGTGCCAAACGGGGGTTGGTGCTTGGAAGTGGACTCCTGTTGTTTAGCCTAGTTGCACGAATGGATCTCTTTGAAGGCTATGGGTTGCAAGTGGTATCGGGACGTCAGAGTTGGCCGATGGCTGAATACACGCTAGTAGATCCGGCGTTTGCGATCCTGTCCCAGGTGGGTCGGTGGATGTATGTTGCAGCGCTCGGCATCGCGCTGCTGGGCTTGGCGGCGGTTGCGATGGGACGTCTGGGAGACCGCCTGCGCAGAAGCTATGCGCTCGTATTTCTCTCAACGGCGATCGCATTGTTCGCGGCGTGCGACCTGACCCTGGGAGTGGCTCGTTTGGATTCGATGGTGCCGAGTGTGCTGAATTTTGCCGTACTCGGAATGATTTGGGTCCTGCCGATTGCGATTTGGGTGTGGCGAGCGCAAGGCGACAGCGGACACTGGGATCGGACCCGGATTGCGGTAATGATTCTTTATATGCCGGTCGTTTTTGCAGGACTGGCGCTCGTTCCCCTCGCACTCATTCTGGTGCCCGCCTACGCGTTTTTCCTGCTTGGTTCGGTGCTCTTGGCATGGGGCTTCACGCAAAGCCGTCGGGAGGGGAGGTGACGTAGGCAGTTTAGGATCAGACATCTGTAACAGAGTCGCTAGTTTGCCCCGCCGGTTGACTCCGTCACGCTCCGTGGCCCGCGGGTTCGGTGAATGAAGCGTGGAACATTTGTGAAAGCTCAAGGTGCGGTCGCATGAGTATCAGCCTTGGTTTGGATGTAGGAGCAGTCAGCGTGAAGCTGGCGGCCTTGGGTGGGCCCGAAGACCGTCCCTTGCTCGCCCACTTGGTCCGGGCCTCCTCGTCATTCTTTCTTCCGAAGCTGCCCAAAAGCAATAGGTTTTCTGACTGTTGCCTTGCACTTTCCACTTACCGGCGACTACAGAGCAATCCGCGGGAAGCTGCCTCGGACCTGTTGCGGGAGTTCTGCGAACTTGTACCCGAAGAAGCGATCGCGGGCATTCGCCTTACCGGGTCGGGTGGACGAACTGTGGCTCATGTCCTCAACGCCGAATTTGAAAACGAGTTTCGTGCGCTGGCTCGGAGCATGCATGCGTTTTATCCGCATGTGCGAAGCGTGTTTGAAATGGGCGGGGACACTTCGAAATATGTCCGCCTCAGCCCAACGGATGGCGCAGATCGTCTCGGTATTCTGGACTACCAATGCAGCACGGAGTGCGCTGCCGGGACGGGATCGTTTATTGATCAACAGGCTTCGCGACTGCTCTATGAGGTAGAAGATGTGGGCACGGCCGCCCGCGGCGCCAGTTGTGCCGCCCGGGTGGCGGGCCGCTGTTCGGTGTTTGCCAAGACGGACATGATCCACGCCCAGCAGAAGGGATACGCCACGGACCAGATACTGCGCGGACTGTGCGAGGCGGTGGCACGAAATTTCAAGTCCAGCATCGTCAAGGGCCGGCAGGTAGTCTCACCCGTGGCATTTATCGGTGGCGTGGCGCTGAACGCTGGAGTGCGCGAAGCGCTCCGGGAAGCATTCAAGCTGCCGGAATCAGATTTTCTGGTTCCGGAAACGCACTGCTGGATGACTGCGCTGGGCGCGAGCATTCTCGCGACGGAAGGAAATGGCCACGGCACCTCGGGCACATTGCGCCGCGTGCGGGCGGGGACCGCAATCGCGGAAGAGTTTCCAACCAGCGAAGCACTGACCCTCGACCACGTCACGTTGCTAAGAGACCGAGTGCCGCCCCTTCAACTACCAGATGTTGGAAGCCGCGTGGATGCCTACCTTGGCATTGACGTGGGTTCGGTCAGCACGAACCTGGTTGTGATTGACTCCAGCGGACACTTGTTGAAGGAGATTTACGTTCCCACCGCGGGCCGTCCGATCGAAGTAGTTTCTGCGGGGTTGCGTGAGATCAAGGCCGAACTGGGTGCGCGAGTCCATATTTGCGGTGTAGGCACGACAGGGTCCGGGAGGGAACTGATTGGCGAGCTCACCGGAGCCGACACCATAAATGACGAGATCACTGCGCACAAAACCGGTGCAATGCATGTCTGTCGACAACTGGGGATGCCACTGGTGGACACAATCTTCGAGATTGGCGGGCAGGATTCGAAATTCATTCGCATCCGCGATGGTGTAGTCGTGGACTTCACCATGAACGAAGCTTGCGCCGCGGGGACCGGTTCGTTTCTGGAAGAGCAATCCGAAAAATTGGGAGTTGCGATCAAAGGCGAATTTGCGCAGCTGGCCCTATCTTCGCGAAACCCGATCCGGTTAGGCGAACGCTGCACAGTCTTTATGGCGCGGGATGTTAGCAGCTTGATGCTGAAGGGTGCGACCGTCGCCGACTTGTGCGCTGGATTGGCCTACTCGGTCGCCTTGAACTATCTGAATCGCGTGGTGCGGGGACGACACCTCGGGAACGTCATCTATTTCCAGGGCGGTACCGCCTATAACGATGCCGTTGCTGCCGCATTCTCGGTCATCCTGCAAAAACCCATCATTGTTCCCCCACATAACGGAGTAATTGGCGCAATAGGTGTGGCACTGATTGCCCGCGATCGCATGCGAGGCAGCGGTGAGACCAGCAGGTTCCGCGGCTTTGACCTGAACCAGGTGAATTTCACCAGTCGCGACTTTGTCTGCCGCGCTTGCTCCAACTGCTGCGAGATGAAGGAGTTTCACATTGACGGTGAGAAGAGCTACTGGGGAGACCAGTGCTCCGACAAGTTTCGCAAGCGCTCACGCACTGATCGGCCGCCGGTGATTGAAGATCTCCTCGCCTGCCGGGACAAGTTACTGGAAGCGGCATTGGAGCCACCAAGAGCAGGACGGAAAACGGTCGGTATTCCCCGTGCCATGTTCTTCTACGATCGCCTCCCCTTCTGGTGCACCTACCTGCAGGGATTGGGTTTCAACGTGTCTGTTTCGCCTCCAACCGACGGTCGCATCACGGCCAGCGGCGAAGAGTTGGCCTTTGCGCAGCCCTGCTTCCCGATCCAAGTGGCGCACGGGCATGTGCACGCGCTGCTGAAGCAAGGCGTGGATTACATACTGTTGCCCAACGCAGTGGACGCGGAGACTCCGTTCATGCAGACAGAGTCGAAGCTGTGTCCGTGGAACCAGACCTTGCCCTTTGTGGTGCGTGCAGTAGAGAAGTTGGAAAAGGATCTGGGCGGCAAGCTGCTGTGCCCGACCATCCATTTCCGTCAGGGACCGCATCATGTGCGCGAGGAACTGCGCATGCTGGCCAGCACCTTAGGGCGGAACAAAGCAGCCAGCGATGCCGCTTTGGAGAATGCGTGCCGAGCGCAAGAGAAGTTTGGCAAGGCGGTGCGGAGGGCAGGCGATGCCAGTTTGCAAGTGCTGGGCGCGACGCACGAGCCTGCGATTGTGCTGCTAGGCCGGCCCTACAACATCTACGACCGGGCGGTGTGCTGCGACATTCCCCGTAAGCTGCGGACGCTGTACGGCATCAACGTGCTGCCTTTGGATTTTCTGCCGCTCGACGACGAAGATATCTCTCCCATCAACGATAACATGTACTGGCACTCCGGCCGGCTGATTCTGGCCGCTGCACAGTTCACCAGGCGCGTGCCAGGCCTGCATCTGATTTACATTTCGAACTTTAAGTGCGGTCCGGACTCTTACCTGAAGTCTTTTCTCGACGACGCCTGCGGCAAACCGAGCCTGGTGCTGCAGTTTGACGGGCATTCGAACGACGCGGGCTACATCACGCGGTGTGAGGCTTATCTCGACAGCAAGGGATTTTTGCGATGCAGCTCCGCAAACATCGCTGCGTAACCCGGAAGGTTGGCGCCGACCATCCACTGGCTGGGAAAACGGTCTACATTCCCGCCATGGCCGAGGGCAGCATCGAGGCGTTGTGCGCCGTACTGCGCTGGATGGGTATTGATGCTCGTCCCACGCCGCCCTCGAATCCACGAACCCTTGAGTTGGGCGGCAACTACACGAGCGGTGACGAGTGTTTTCCCGCCAAGATTACGACCGGAGATTTCCTACAGATTGCCCAGCAGCCGGGTTTCGATGCCAGACGCACTGTTTTTTTCATGGGAACTACCGACGGGCCCTGCCGTTTCGGGCAGTATGCGCCTTTTTTGCGGAAGGTCCTGCGCGAACAGGGCTACGGTGACGTGGTGGTTCTCTCTCCGCACGGAGAACACGGCTACAGCGATTTCGAGGATTTTGATACCGCTTTCGTGCGGGCGGCCTGGCGGGCTGTGGTCGCAGCGGACATTCTGCGCAAATTCCTGTTGCAGACGCGACCATACGAAACGTTGCCGGGGACGGCCGACCGGGCTTTTCGCGAATCCCTTGAAGATTATTGCCAGACGCTCGAACAGAGTTGTTCCGACTCTACCTGCCAGATGCGTTCGCTGACCGCATCGTTGTTACGCGCGAGAGTTCGCTTTCGCGTCGTACCCACCCGCTTCGATGGCAGCCGGCCGCTGATCGGCATAGTAGGCGAGATCTTCTGTCGACTGAATAACTTCAGCAACCAGGATCTCGTGCGTCGCCTGGAAGCCGCGGGTGCCGAGTGCTGGATGGCGGACATCTCCGAGTGGATCGCCTACACCAACATGGAAGAGGTCCGCAATCTGCGCCTGGCCCGCCGGACGTACTCCTGGGAAATGATCAAGTCGAAGCTACGTTCCCGAATCCAGCATGCCGACGAGCACACGCTGCGGTCACTATTCGTCGAGGACTTCGCTGGCTACGAAGAACCGGAGGTTGACGAGGTGCTGAAGCGGGCGCAACCGTATCTTCCCTTTCCCGGAGCGGAAGGGGAGATGGTCACGAACGTGGGTAGGAGCGTCTGTCTGGCCCTGCGCGGAGCCGACGGGATCGTGGACATCAGCCCCTTCACATGCATGAACGGAGTTGTGAGCGAAGCCATCTATCCTAAGCTCAGCCGAGACTACAGCAACATCCCCATCCGTAATTTCTATTTTGACGGGCAACAATCCGACCTCGACCGTGACATCGGAATCTACCTCGAAATGGCGCGGTCGTACCGGCAGAGAAAGCCGTATAAGCGCCTTTACCCTTTGCAAGATTTTGCTTGTGGAGGAAAATCATGAAACGCATCACGATTCTAGCTTTCATTCTATGTTCATGTTTTGCATCGCTGGACTGGAGCCAGAAGCAGTGGGTATTGCCTCGTATAGTCCAAAGTGCCATCTCTCATCATGAGATCGGAATTCTGCAGCAAGCGCCCGAACCTCAGACCACTTCTTCAATCGCATTGAAAGAGAAGTACCGCGCTGTGGAGGTGGAGAAGTTCGACGTCCTCGAAGGGCTGCAATTCCCTACGGAGTACGTCCAGTCGTTGCAGGACGAAATTGTGAAGGAGTTCGAACGGTCGAAGACGTTCGATCAAGTATTCCTTCCCGGACAGAACCCGGCGGACGCCACCGCCTCCATGCTGCGCTTGACAGGCACCGTGACTTACTTTGATCCAGGCAACCGCGGCAAACGCTACGTTGGATTCGGCCTCGGAGCGGGGCAAATCGTCGCCCAAGTTGCTTATCGGGACCGGTCTACCGGCGAGACTCTGCTTTCCGAGCAAATCACCGCGACCCTGTCCGGGGGCGCGTTTGGCGGCAAGGCCGAAGGGATAACCCGCGAGTTCGCGAAAAGGCTTGCACCCACCACAAAACTACTTCTGGAGAGACCAGTGGTTTCACCGAGCGGGTCTGCTACGCCGGAGGCCGCCGGTACTCCACTACAGGCTGCTGATCACAAGGTGGTGACTATCTCGGGCGGCAAATTTGACCAAGCGCAAGTTGATTTAAATGTTGAAGCGGCGGCGGGATACCGGCTCGTCGCGTTTACGCCGAAAGGGCCGAAAAGTGCCGATGCCTCCATGGAACGCTCAGCTACAGCTCTGCAGGTCTACCAGTACCGCGTGCTGCACGTGCTGTTGTTGTCGAACTTGCAGAAAGACATGAACAAAGCTGCGCTGGACGGATATCGCTATTGCCCTCACACTCTGGCTCAGATAGGAGGTGTGGCTGTCGCGATTAGCGAGAAGCCCACTGTTCCGAAGACCCGCTATGAGTATCGAATACATGCAGCCAGGCAGGTTTCCAACGCTCAAAAGGACATTGAAAAGGACCAGCGCGACAACTTCAGTCTTGTGGGCACACTCGAAATGGGTGGCATGCACATCGTTCTCGCGGAGAAGGCAATCAGCAGAGCCAGCGAATGATAACCGAGGGCGACGCGTGGTCTCCATGTGTTACTGATTATCTCCATCAAAAGTCGCGGGAGGGAGAAGATCTAGACTTACCCGAGGTTCTCCCCAGCCGAGAACTAGAATTAGGCGTACGCGGTTAGAAAATTTCTGTTCTTGAGCCAACGAGTGCGCAACACCGGGTGTTTGCGAAGTCAAAAAGGAATTCCTTGAAGAATTCTTTTCTCCTCACGAAGTGGTACCTGGACTGCGTCGCAGAGAGCGGCGATGCAGTGATTTTGTACGTGGCCGATCTCCGCTGGGACGCCCTCACAGTCCACTACGGAAGCTTACTCACGGTCCTCGGCGGCAGGGTTGGTTCTATGTCTTCCCTGCGGGGCGGTGCGATACCTGACGTTCAGGACGGAATGATACTAGTCAACCTGCCTCAGCTCTATGTTGAGGGCACATGGCAAGTGTTGAGACCATCCATTCAAAGAACAATCTTTGAAAGTGAACATGGTTCAGTCTACTGGCACTGTTTGCAACCGATGTCTCAGGTCGACCTGCTTTTTAGAGGTACAACCAGAGTCACTGGGCGCGGGTATGCGGAATGCTTAACCCTTTCCATTCTTCCATGGAAATTACCTATGCACGAGCTCCGCTGGGGCAGGTTTCTTTCCGACCCGGATGCTCTTGTCTGGATTGATTGGCGGGGTCCGTACCAACAGAGTATCGTCTTCCACAACGGCGAGGAACGCCAGGTTAAGTCCATCACAGAATCGAGGATCGTGTTCGCTGACTCGGACGCGCGGCTAGAACTTGATCGCGGATTGGTTCTCCGTCAGGGTCGGCTGGGGGACACCGTATTTCCAGGGATCTCTCGTCTAGCGAAGTTGCTTCCCCGAAGCATGCTGTCAGTAAATGAATGCAAGTGGCTGAGTAGAGGATTCATGCATTCCTCGGGTGCCGAGAGTTCCGGTTATGCGATCCACGAGGTCGTGAAGTGGACAGACTGAGGAAGCTCGCAGTGGCGAAGCTGCTCTACGGGTTGCTTTTCGTGGGCCTCCTGCCCTTTCTGCTGGTGATCTGGGCGTCCAAAACGAGGGATGTTGTTGCGTTGCGGACAGTGCACTCTTTGCCTTGGGGATTGGTCACGGCCGGAGTTGGGCTGTTGTTGATGGCCTTGGGATCCGCGTCGCTGTGGTGGCTTGGCGGCGGCCTGCCGATGAATGCGTTTCCTCCTCCGCGCTATGTTTCCGGCGGAATCTACCATGTGTTCTCCCACCCGATCTACGTGGGGTTCGCGTCTGTGTGCGTGGGAATCGCGATCGCTGTGGGCTCGCCCAGCGGGTTATGGCTGGTATCGACGACTGTGATCCTCGCTAGTGCGGCGCTGGTTCTCGGATATGAACTTCCCGACATGCAAGAACGCTTCGGCGCTGCACTTCTGAAACAACGTTTGCTCCCGCCGGATGATCGATCTCAGCCGACCCCTCTGGAGCGGTCACGTTGCTACCTGACTGTGTTGTTGCCTTGGTTCGTTCTTTATGAGGCTGTGATCGCGCTTGGAATTCCGGTGGACGCGAAGGTAGCCTATCTCCCGTTTGAATCGCGGCTGCGGGTGTGGCCATGGACAGAGATTTCTTATGGCAGCGTCTACGTCGTAGCGGTACTGGTTCCGCTGATGGCCCGAACGCGGCATGCTCTTCGCTGGTTCTCCAGTCGAGCCCTGCTCTCTATGGTGATCGTCTTCCCCTTGTACCTTGCAGTGCCGCTGATCGCTCCACCGCGCCCGTTTGCCTCGAACGGAGCATTGGGCACTCTGTTGAATTTCGAGCGGTCCCACGACAGTGCCACGGCAGCATTCCCCTCCTACCACGTCATATGGGCCTTCCTGGCTGCCGGGGCCATGGGCCGGGGACCCTGGCAAAAGCGACTGTGGCAGCTCTGGGCGGTCTTGGTTGCGGCGAGCTGCTTGACGACAGGAATGCACGCTCTGATGGATGTTCTCGCTGGTTTGCTCGTCGTCTGGTTAGTCGTGCGGATGGATCGGGCTTGGTCTTTCCTGCGCCATCTGTCGGAGGCCATTGCAAACTCCTGGCGGGAGTGGCGAATCGGACCAGTGCGAGTCATAAACCACGGAGGCTACGCCGCTGCCGGAGTATTCCTCGGAATCTGGATTCTTGACACGCTGCTGGGGCCAGGCAAGAGCGTGATCCCACTCGCCATTTTCCTGGGGGGAACAATCGGAGCCGCACTCTGGGCACAATTCATTGAGGGTTCGCCAGCTCTGTTGCGGCCATTAGGATTCTATGGAGGGGTGATCGGTACTTCGATTGGTGGAGTGGCCGCCGCGTGGTTGTCTGGCGCCAGCGTCTGGCAGGTGCTGAGCACGTTAGTTGTCGCTGGTCCTTGGATTCAAGGGATTGGCCGACTACGCTGCTTGGTTCAGGGATGCTGTCACGGACGGCCAGCGAGCGAGCACTTGGGCATCCGCTATGAGCATCCTCGTTCCCGGGTCTGCCGGATAGCGTCGCTACGGGGCATTCCGATTCACCCCACGCCGTTGTACTCACTGCTTTGGAACGTCGCGGTCGCTCTAGTTGTAACGAGGCTGTATTTCCTGCATACGACGACAGCGATGGTTGGCGGAGTTTACCTGATCCTCTCCGGCATTGGAAGATTTATGGAAGAGGCTTATCGGGGAGAGCCTCAAACGCCAATATTTTGGGGTCTGCGGCTGTACCAGTGGATCGCCATGGTCACCGTGTTTCTGGGTGCGGCGATTACAACTTTAGCGAGAACTCCTCCTACTCCCGAACCGATCATGCACCTTTCTTCGGTTCTTGTTGCATTGATCTGCGGAATTGCCGCGTGGTTCGTCAGTGGCATCGACTTTCCCGAGTCGAGCCGCAGATTTGCGCGGCTGAGCTAGGCCTTCCAACACGAATACCGCACCGATACAGATCGGGAATCCCGTCGCCCATATAAGGAACAAGTGATCTTTGCTCCTCTCTGGCCTCCCGAGGTGACAATTTTTCCGCTTTAGAAAAAGCGACAGCGCGAAAAACTTGGGTGAACTTGGGCAAAGAATCGACCCCGAAAAGGGTCAAAACCAGGTGTTGAGGGGTGTAAGAGTCGTCGAATCAACAACAAGTTAGATTGACCGCCTGGGCTCATAACCCAAAGGTCGGCTTAATCCGGATCGGTTAATTTGGGTCCGATCTGGGTCCGATAAGCCGGCCAAAGAGTTCCTTTGAGTTTCCTTAGAGGACTAAGAACGGGCTGTCAGTACCGTTAAGTTCCAATAAGTTACATCGGCCAGCGACTCTGTCACGGCAGAGGTCGCGAGTTCGAGTCTCGTCGTCCCCGCCATTTCAAGTTTGACCGAGATATACCCCAAGAGAAATTAGATCTTATTGCGGACCACCGTCCGGCCACGATGCGTGCTTGTTCGACGCTAGCTTTCTCTGTTCGCCGCGGTCTGATCCCTGGGCAGATTTGCAATTTGCGTATCTTTAACTGACGCAAGTCCCAGTGGACTCAATGACTTCCAATCTAAAATCTAATCAGTTGCAATAATACAGAAGCACTATTGAATTATGCTGTCTAGCTGTATGGCCGCGGGAAATGTGTGATTCAGCCAGCGAACCTGAGTGATGCGAAGCACAAATCTCGCCTGGTAACCGCCAACTCCCACTGGACGATAATCACAATTTAAGATCAAGTTGAAGAAGTTGGTCGCTACCCTCCATTCTTTTGTCTAATCTGCCGAAGGATTGCCATTACAAGCACGTGTGACCTGAGTCACGGACCTCCGCCCTCAAAAAGTTCAATATTGCAACAACGTTGGGCCAATTAAAACTTGAATGGAGCTTAAAGATGAAGAAGATTGCCGTCCCAGTGTTCACCATCGCAACAGCATTGGCTGTTGTTCTCAGCCTTCCCCAATCGGCGAATGCGCAAGATGCGTCCGCTGCACTTTTCAAATCAAAATGTGCCATGTGCCATGGCGCAGACGGCAAGAAAGCGGCGGGCCACGATTTCACATCTGCCGGCGTGCAAAAGGAATCGGATGCCGATCTCACGGCAGTGATTACGAACGGCAAGCCCCCGAAAATGCCCAAGTATGGCGATAAGTTGAAGCCGGAAGAGATTAAGGGCCTGGTGGCTTACATCCGTACTCTGAAATAGTTCCGGCTGATTCTTGCCATCAAGACTAGGGAGATTGTCCAACGCTGCAGAGGAGCCGCGGCCGACTGTGTAGTGTGTCTCCGCAACGGCGCATAGAAGAAAGGGAGTAGCAGGTTTCAAATGAATCGGCGAGAACGCTTCCGAGACTGGTCGCAGCCAATCTATTTTCTGGGGCAGAATCCCATCACACTTACGGGCGCCGTGGTCACGACGAGCGCCGCGCTCACTACCATCGCCTTCTGGTTCTATGAAATCTTCTTGCCGGGGCCGCCGCATCCTTATATTGGCCTTCTGGTCTTTCTAATCCTCCCGGGTATTTTTGTACTCGGTTTGCTGCTGATTCCACTTGGCATCTGGCTCCGGCGGCGAAGTCTGCGCGCGAGCGGGAAACTGCCGGAGGTTTTCCCCGCCATTGATCTGGGGCTGCCCGTGGTGCGACGTACCTTGGAGTACGTGGCCGTGGCGACCATGCTCAATCTTCTTATTTTTGGGACCGCATCGTACCGCGGCGTGCAGTACATGGATTCGACAAGTTTCTGCGGGACGGTTTGTCACCGCGTGATGGACCCCGAGTATACGGCCTATCAGAATTCTCCACACGCGCGTGTGGAATGTGTCGAGTGCCACATCGGGGCGGGCGCGGGGTGGTTTGTACGATCGAAGCTTTCCGGGCTGCGGCAGGTGTTCGCGGTAACATTTCACACCTATTCGCGTCCAATTCCTTCGCCCGTAAAGTACCTTCGCCCGGCGCGCGAGACCTGTGAGCAATGTCACTGGCCACAGCGCTTTACCGGCGACAAGTTCCTGGTGAACACCAGCTACAAGGACGACGAAAAAAATACGCCGCAGACCGACGTGCTGGTGCTGAAAGTGGGCGGAATAACGTGGCAGGGCTCGGTCGGCATCCACGGCCACCACCTCGCCGACAACGCGCGCATCCGCTACATTTCGACCGACGTCGCGCGGCAGGTTATCCCCGTCGTCGATTACACCGACGATAGCGGGAAGACCACTGAATTCATTTCCACCGATGCGAAGCCCACCCAACAGCAGTTGGACAAGGGAGACCATCGGGTGATGGATTGTGTGGATTGCCACAACCGACCCACCCATGCCTTCGACTTGCCCGAAAGCGCGGTGGACAAGCAAATGTCGCTCGGGCGTATTAGCCCGGATCTTCCGTACATCAGGAAGAAGGCGGTCGAGGTTCTCAAGGTGAATTATCCGACCCGCGATGCAGCCCAGCAGAGCATCACTGCCGGAATCGACCAGTTTTATCAGACGAATTACCCGGCAATCTATCAGGCGCAGCGCACGGTGGTGGAGCAAGCTGGCGCGGAGGTGGCGAAGATTTACCTGCGCAACGTCTTCCCGGACATGCGTGTGACCTGGGGCACTCACCCCAATAACATTGGGCACAATGATTCGCCGGGTTGCTTCCGCTGCCATGACGGCAGTCATACCAGCGCCGATGGCCAGACCATCCCCAATGATTGTTCCACGTGTCATCAGATTCTGGCAGCGGGTGAAGTAAATCCCAAGGTTCTGACCGACCTGGGAATGAAGTAAGCATTGTCCGAGTTTGACATGGCCGAAAGAAATGTTGCGCGAATGAAGTGGTGTGCGGGTCTGAGAATTATCGTCGCGACGCTCCTCGCCACGGTTTTCGCGCTTGTGTTTTCGGAATGCCGCGCCCGCGCCGCCGACCAGCCTGGGGCGGAATGTCTCGCGTGCCACGGCGAGAAGAGCATGAGCACGACGCGAGCCGGCAGAACGGTTTCGCTATACGTGGACGGGAAGAAATTTGCAACTTCCATACATGGCAGCTTCGGCTGTACGGGCTGCCACGCCGACCTGGAAGGAAAAGAGTTGCCGCACGAAAAGCCGGCGCGGGTCAAGTGTGGCACGTGCCACGCAACCGAGCAGGAGCAATATGCCCGGTCCCTCCACGGGAAGGCAATTGCCCGCGGCGATCCACTCGCACCAAGCTGTGTGAATTGTCACGGGAACCACGACATCGTTCCGGTGAAGGACTCACGATCAGCGGTGGCACCGCTGAAAGTGCCCTTCATTTGCGGCCAGTGCCATCAGGAAGGAACTCCTGTTTCGCGCAATCGCCCCATTCCCCAGGACAATATTCTGGAGAACTACTCCGAGAGCATCCACGGGGAGGCGCTGCTGAAGAAGGGACTGTCGGTGGCCCCGAACTGCGCCACTTGCCACACCGCGCACTTGATATTGCCACATACCGACCCCGCTTCCTCGATCAATCGCCGGAACATTGCCGCCACCTGCACGAAATGTCACTCGCAAATCGAAACCGTCCACCGGAAAATTATTCGCGGAGAGCTTTGGGAAAAACAGGCTAACGTCCTGCCCGCCTGCGTGGACTGCCATCAGCCGCATAAGATCCGGAACGTCTTCTATGAGTTGGGTATGGCCAATGCGGACTGCATGCGTTGCCACGCGGACCAGAAACTGCGCCGCGCGCGCGACGGGCGATCCATGTACGTCAACATAGACGAGGTGAACCACTCGCGTCACAGCCTGGAAGGATTAAAAAAAGTTGCTTGTAGCCAGTGCCACTCGGAGGTCAACGCCTCCCGCGTGCGGCCTTGCGAGACCATCACCCACGAAGTGGACTGCACCGCTTGCCACGATGAAATTGGCAAGCTGTACGTGGGCAGCATTCACGGACAACTTGCCGGCAAGAATAATCCGAATGCTCCGAGCTGCAAGGAATGCCATGGCACCCATGGCGTGCTTGGCAAACAGGATCCGCAGTCGCCGACCTTTGCGGTCAATGTTCCCGGGCTTTGCGCGCGCTGTCACAGGGAAGGCAATAAGGCTGCGGTGCGCTATACCGGAACGCAACACGAAATCATTGCGAACTACACCGAGAGCATTCACGGAACCCTGCTAAAGAACGGCCTGACGGTGACGGCGACTTGCACCAGCTGCCACACCGCTCACCATATCCTTCCTCGGAGCGATCCGGCATCGAGTGTTAACGCAAACAACGTGCCGACCACGTGTGGCCAGTGTCACCACGGCATCGAGGAGCAGTTCGAGAAAAGCATCCATTCCAAGCGAGTGAGCGGATACAGCAAGCCACTGCCGGTTTGCAACGATTGCCACACCGCTCATGCCATCCACCGCACCGATGAGAACAGCTTCCGGCTGAACGTCATGACCACGTGCGGCCGCTGCCACGAGAAGATTGCCGAGACCTATTTTGATACCTATCACGGGAAGGTCTCGAAGCTTGGGTACACGAAAGCGGCCAAGTGCTATGACTGCCATGGAGCTCACGATGTGCTTAGGGTGACGGATCCACGCTCGCACCTCAGCCGGGCAAACGTGGCGGCCACCTGCGGGAAGTGCCATGCGGGCGCGACACGGCGCTTCGCCGGATACCTGACGCACGCCACCCACCATGACCCGAAAAAGTATCCGTTCCTGTTCTATACCTTCTGGGGCATGACCACGCTGCTCCTGGTGACATTCGTAGTCGGTGGCATGCACACACTGCTCTGGCTGCCCCGAGCTTTCCAGATGCGCCGCGAGTTGCGTGCCGCTGAAGCGAAACTCGCCGCAACGCCTGAAACTCTCGCGGGCAAGCGCAAGGAGAGCGATGCCAAGGAGAGCACCAATGCCTAAGGGCGAGGTTCCGGAACTTCAGTTCGTCCGGTTCAGCCGGCTGCAGCGGATCCTGCACATCTGCATGATCGTGAGCTTCATGTGCCTGGCGCTGACAGGGTTAACGCTGAAGTTCTCCTACACGAAATGGGCGGCGGTCCTTTCTCATCTGCTCGGGGGATTCGAGAACGCGGGCTACATTCACCGCAGTGCCGCTGTCGTGATGTTCGGAGTTTTCATTACCCATCTGGTGGACCTGTACCGGTCGAAGAAAAGGGAGCACGGTTCGTGGCTCGCGCTGCTGCTGGGACCGGACAGCATGATGCCTAACCGACGGGACCTGACTGAGTTGGTGGGCACGCTGAAGTGGTTTGTGGGCCGGGGCGAGCGGCCTGCCTATGGCCGCTGGACGTACTGGGAAAAATTCGACTATTTCGCCGTGTTTTGGGGAATCGCGGTGATCGGTTCCACCGGCCTCACGCTGTGGTTTCCGGTGTTTTTCACGCGGTTTATACCGGGGTCTTTCCTCAACGTCGCGACCATCATTCACAGCGACGAAGCGCTGCTCGCCACCGGTTTCATCTTTACCGTGCATTTTTTCAATACCCACTTGCGGCCCGAAAAATTTCCCATGGACATCACGGTATTTACCGGGCGCATGCCGCTGGAAGAGTTGGAAAGGGACAAGCCAAGAGAATATGAAGCGCTGGTCGCCAGCGGGCAGCTGGAGGAGCACATGGAGGAGGCTTATCAACCAATCGTCACCCGTACGATTCGAGCCTTCGCCTGGGCAGCGCTGGCAGTGGGATTCAGCATTGTGCTGTGGATCATCTACGCGATGTTGTTCGCGTACCGCTAGAGCCGATTTGCGGTTGAACTGCGGAGAAGGGTGTTGAAATGCTCGCGACTCGGGTTGCGTTGGTGTACCTGGCTTTGACTCTGGCCTCGGCTTCGGCTTTGGCCGCCGCAGACCAGGAATGTCTGGCGTGCCATGGCCAGGCGGGAATGAAATCCGACGCCGGGAAGAACATTTCAATCGATCCCGGCAAGCATGCCGCCAGCGCACACGGGGTTCTCGGCTGCAAAGACTGCCACACCGCGATCAAAGATTTCCCGCATCCCGCCAAGATCGCCAAAGTGAAATGCGCCACCTGCCATGCGGACGAGGCCAAGTCCTTCCCCGCCAGCGCCCATTCCATCCTCGGCGAATCCGCGTGCGCTTCCTGTCATGGCAGCGTGCACGAGCTCACCACGGCGGAAAAACTGATTCCGGAAAAATGCACGGAGTGTCATGCGCAGGAAGTGAAGGACCTCGAATCCAGCATCCACGGGCAGGCCGCGAAACACGGCGATCCCGACGCGCCCAATTGCGTGTCCTGCCACGGTCCCATTCACGCCGTGAAAGCCTCCAGCGAAGCGGACTCGACCGTTGCTCGCAAGAACATGGCGGATACTTGCGCAAAGTGCCACAGCGACGCAGAGTTCTTGTCGCGGCACAAAATTCCGGTGGCGCATCCGGTGGATTCCTACAAGCTGAGCGTTCACGGGCGCGCGGTCGCGCTCGGCAAGGATGCTGCAACGTGTTCCAGTTGCCATGGCACTCATGACATCTATCCCGCCACCGATGCGCGATCCAGGGTCAATCACTGGAAAGTGGTTGGAACCTGCGCGCAATGCCACAAGGAAATCGCCCGCGAGTTCAACGAGAGTGTCCACGGAGAAGCGGTCAAGAACGGCGTGCGGGATGCGCCGGTTTGCATCGACTGCCACGGCGAGCACCTGATCATGGACCCGAAAAATCCCAGCTCGCCCTTAAATGCCGAGAATGTCTCCTCGCAGACCTGCGGCCGTTGCCATGGCGATCCCCGCTTGGCCCTGCGCTATGAGTTGCCAGTGGATCGCCTGACATCGTACGCCGCCAGCTATCACGGGCTGGCCCTCCAGGAAGGGAAAGTGACCGCGGCGAATTGCGCTTCGTGCCATGGGGTGCACGACATTCTCCCTTCGAGCGACCCGCGCTCGACCATCAATGCCGCCAACCTCCGGAAAACGTGCGGGCAATGTCACAAAGGCGTGGCCGAAGCCAAGTTCACCGTCGGTCCCATCCATGTGCAGACCAACGCGGGCCCGAATAACCCGGTAGTGCAGTGGATACGCTGGACGTACTGGGTGCTGATCCCGGTGACGCTCGGCTTCATGCTGCTGCACAACCTGCTGGACTTTCTGGCGAAGCTCATTCGGCGCCGCCCGCGGAGGGAATCTGGCGAGATGGTGCTGCGGATGAACCTGCGGTTCCGCATCGCGCACTGGGGCATCATGGCAAGTTTCCCGACCCTGGTGTTCACGGGATTTGCCTTGAAGTATCCGGAGTTTTGGTGGTCCAAGCCGCTGCTGCTCTGGGAGTCCGCCGCTGGCTGGCGAGGCGGGCTGCACCGCACCGCGGCCATCGTCATGCTCCTGGCCATCTTTTACCACTTCCTGCATCTGGCGCGGAAGAAGCCCGATCGCTCTTTCCTGTGGGCCATGCTCCCGACGATCAAAGACGCCACCGACATGCTGGACGTCTTCCGCTACAACCTTGGCCTCACAAAACAGGAGCCGAAGTTCGCGAAATTCAACTATGCGGAGAAGATGGAATACCTGGCCTTCATGTGGGGGTCCGTCGTCATGGCCGTCTCCGGTTTTCTGCTGTGGTTCAACAATTTTGCGCTGCGCCATTATCCGAAATGGGTGACGGACGCGGCCACGGCAGTGCATTGGTATGAGGCGATCCTGGCCACCTTCTCCATCCTCATCTGGCACTTCTACATGGTGATCTTCGATCCCATGGTCTATCCGATGGATACCGCGTGGCTCAACGGCAAAATTCCGGCCGACCATTACCGCCATTCGCGCCCGGAATATTTCCGCGCCCTGGAACGGGCCCACCTGGTCGAATTGCCCACGGATCCTGCCGATTATGAGGATGAGCAGGGAACTGCCGGCACTCCAAGCGACGATCCACCGGCGAAGACGAAAACTTAGACTTAGAAGAGAACGGGCCGGTGAAGATGACCGGCCTATGTCGAACAGTTTCCCCCTACGCTGTGATGAGGGATTCCAAGGCAACGCGGTTGGGGATCACAAGCGTAGAGCCGTTCTGCTGGATGAGCTGCTGCTTCTTGAAACCAGCGAAGAGTCGGCTCACGGTCTCGCGCGAAGAGCCGATCATCTGCCCGATCTCTTCGTGAGTTAAAGCCAGCTTTACTTGGCTGGGGTTCTTGGACGTGACGTTCTGGTCGAGCCATCCGACTAGCAGCCGAGCCAGCTTTTCGCTGGCCGAATCGGAAAGGATCAGGTCACGGATTTCGCGGCAAGTCGAGGCGTAGTCTTGGCTGATGTGCTGGGTCACCCACAGGGCAAGCTCACCGTGAACGCGCATGAGACGCAGCAAATCGACGGGTCGTAGGAAGCTGATCTCACTGGGCTCCTGGGTCTCGGCCGTCGCTTCATACCCGCGTCCGGAAACCACAGCGGCGACTCCCATTGGGCTACCGGGGTCGACAATT
Source organism: Terriglobales bacterium (assembly GCA_050012595.1). Taxonomy (GTDB): domain Bacteria; phylum Acidobacteriota; class Terriglobia; order Terriglobales; family Acidobacteriaceae; genus Acidiflorens. The sequence continues at coordinate 66,463 of JBEKGW010000002.1, read as the reverse complement.
CGCAGAATCAGCGTCCTGCCGTCGCTGCCGCAGATGGAGAGCTTCACCCGGCCTCGCCGCACGATGAACACTCCCCGCGGAACCTGCCCTTCCGCGAACAAAACCGCTCCCGTGGGATAGCTGGTGGTGAGCGCTTCTTGCTCCAAGGCATCAGCTATAGCGGGAGGAAGATCACAAAAGGTTTTGTCGGTTGGCGCGAGTTTCTGGGCATTGTTTACGGCGTATGTGGCCATTTGTTGCCTCCGCTCACAACTATCTTGGCAAGTCCCTCGCCACTCTTCTTAGGCAGGGCCAAGACTTCCCCTGAAAGCGCCTAAGTATAACAAAAAAAAGTGGCATCAGTTGATATTTTGAGATGCGGCTATGCTCGGTACCCAGCGGAGTCGTGCCTGGATGTGCGTTCTTTCACACACTGATGTGTGATCTCCATCACCAATCGGCTGGTTACATGACCACCGAGCACGATCACCTTGTGAGTTCTCGGGAGTCTGCGGGGATGTTCATTGAGGTTGCAGAAGAACTTTGATTTTGAGACTCCTTCGGCATTATCAGCGGCTGATTGCCCGATCCCCGTGCACCGGCCAACAATTAGAGATTGGTCGTTCTCGCGGAGCATTCCTGCTTTCGCTGATCACGCAAACACTACTGTGGTCCCGCTGTTAAGGCCGCAGAAGCCTGAGCCGGTTGGTCCGAGCTTGTTTTCGATGAGACACCCGCCCGCGTTTGCTTGTTAGGCGGAATTTCGGTCCCGGCTGGATAGATGAAAATCTGCACCGTACCCCAGCCGGTATCCGGATTCGCGTCCGTCTGCTTGCCCATCCCCAGAGTTTTAAGTTGACTGTCATCAAATCCGAAGTTCTCGACCAGATACTCACGCACAACCATAGCCCGGGCTTCGGTCAGCACCAAGTCCTTCTGGGTATCGCCTTCCATGCCAGCGGATGCCACGATCACCGCAAACCCGAACTGGCTATTAGCCAGGAACTCGCCGCCAGCGTTTAGAGACTTCTGGTTCTTCAGCTTGGCCGAATCTTGCTTATCGAAAAGCTGCTTCGCCGAGTACGTAAACTCCTTGATCGGTGTGCCTTGCGGCAGCCGTTCGATCTCATTTTTTGCCAGTTCGGCCGAATCTTCGAAGCCACGGTTCTTGAAATACCCGCGCAGGAAGAAGTTATGCTTCATGGCTTCCATATTCTCCTGGAAGTCGGTAGCCCCTGTTTGCGCCTGGAGCATCGTGTCATGCATGGTGCTCGTCGTCTGTGCGAGGTTGTTATAGAGCTGCTTGTCGTTGACCAGCGCTCCCACGGTTCCCTGACCCCCATTGATCTTGGCGCTGATCGAGTCTAAATTCGCCGTCGCCCGAGTGGCGTTCTGGATGGCTTGCTGGCTGCTATCCAGAATGTCGCTCGTCTTTTTGAACAGCTCTGACATTTCGAGTGGCGGCTGGCTCGCGATCATATCGCCATCCCGTACGTCGGCTTTCCCGGCGGATCCAAACGAGATCGCCAGATACTGGTTGCCCAACAACCCTTCGGTTTCGATGGAGGCCACGGAGTCTTGCTTGATGATCTCGTGCGTGGACTTGGCCATATCCATGACTACCGTGACCTTTTCGCCCGGCCTGTGGGGCAACACGATGTCGCGCACAGTTCCACTGTGAACGCCTCCCACCCGCACATCGCCGCCTGCATCCAAGCCCGCCACATTGTCGAATTGCGCCTTCAATTGATACGTGGAGCTAAAAAGATACTGCTTGCTCCCGATGATGAAGACACCGGCCACTAATATTGCCAGTGTCGCAACGATGAAAGCTCCTAACCGCGCCGCTCTCGACATATGTCCTCCTACGAATGCTTTAGAAATTCCCTGACAAACTCGATGTCACTTTTCTGAAGTTCTTCAAAGTTGCCTTCGATCGCCACATTTCCCTCATTGAGCAGGGCCAGACGGTCCGCAATCGTCTTCGCGCTGTGCAGATCGTGAGTCACCACGATGGATGCCATGTGATGTTCCGCCTGGAGCTTGAGAACCAGATCATCGATCTCCGCGGCGCTGATGGGGTCGAGGCCAGCCGTGGGCTCGTCGAGCAGCAGAATATCCGGCTCCAAAGCCAGCGCACGCGCCAGCCCTACTCGTTTCTGCATCCCACCTGAGATATCCGAGGGCATTTTCTCAAGATCGCCTTCCATGCCCACTTCCGCCAGTAACTTCTTGACCCGGTCGGCCCGCTCAGGCTTCGACATCGCCTTCTTATGGTGCCGCAGCGGAAAAGCCACGTTCTGCTCGACGGTCAGCGAATCGTAAAGCGCGGCATGCTGAAACAGAAAACCAATCCTCTTCCTGATTTCGCCGAGCTGGTCGAGAGCCATGCCGGCGATGTCTTGACCGTGGATGCAAACCGATCCCGAGTCAGGCTTCTCCAGGCCGATGATGAGCCTCAGCAAGACGCTCTTACCGGTACCACTGCGCCCCAGCACCGCCAGGGTCTCGCCGCGCCTCACGGTCAGGGTAATCCCATTCAGGACCTTTTGACTTCCGAAGGACTTGTGCAAGTCCTCGACGGCAACCACTGGCGCGCCGCCTTCCTCGGCTCCTTCTTGCTTCACGGCAATTTGTTCGATTGTGTCCATATTTGTTTCGCGAGCTGTCTAATCAATGGTCACGGGAAAAATATGAGAATGAATTTCACCAGCACGACATCGGCCAGGATCACAAACAGCGAGGACAAGACTACCGAACTCGTGGCCGCGCGGCCCACGCCCGCAGCGCCTCCCTCCGTCCGCATTCCCTGAAAACAGGCGATCAGCCCAATGATCAGGCCAAACACCATAGTCTTAAACGTGGGGGGCAGGAAATCATTGAAGCTGGCGCCCTTAAAACCGCTATCGATGAACTGGTGGAACGAGAGCGGCTCAACCAGGGCCTGCGCAACCCAGCCCATGACCAACCCGCAAACGTCGCCAGCGAGCGTCAGCAAAGGCAGCATCAGGATGCAAGCCAGGATGCGGGGCGCCGCCAGGAGCCTATAAGGGTTTACCGCGGACGCCTCGATGGCATCGATCTGTTCCGTCACTTTCATCGACGCCAACTCCGCGCCAATGCCAGCGCCCACTCGGCCACTCACTACCAGACCGGTGATGATCGGGCCGGTCTCGTGGATAACCGAGAACACGATCGCGGCGGGAAGCAAAGATTTGGCCCCAAATCGAGTCAGGCTGTAACGGGCTTCCAAAGAGAGTACAACCCCGGTGGCGGCGCCGGCCAATGCGACCAGCGGCAGAGACATTGATCCGACCTCGTCGAGTTGTCGAAACAATTCGCGAAATTCAAATGGTGGCGTCACTGCAGCGCGCACAACTCGCCAGAAAAATATGCCCAGATCCCCGAACCACTCGAGAAATTCGTTGATCAGGCCCTTGGCGGAACTCTCCGTGGAAGACATGAGTAAGGTCCGTTGCCCCGGAAGTAAAGGGTCCACGCCTGCGACCGCCCTGACTTTCCGGTCGATCACGGATTTGAACCCCGATTTGGCGCTCCGTGCCGATTGTTCTTCATGCCGGAGATCTCCCTGGTCAATCTAAGATCCAGCCTCCACACCAAAAGGTTGCTGTTCTTCACGCGGTAAGCGGGCAAGCTGCGTGGCCGCACTGGCATGCAATCTCGACATCCCCGGCTCCCGCTTCCTTACAGACCTGACCGCAGTATTTGTCGCCAGGTTTCACCTTGCACCGGCATGGTAGATGCGCACACTTATTCTGTTCATTTGTCGTCATCATTGTTCTCCTGTTGCAACCCTCGTCTTAAAACATTGTCGACAGGTCGGCCGTCGTAAGCTCTTCTTCTTTTGTCTTCAGTTAGGCCATTACGCCACTTCTTTTCTTTCAACACTCGCTGGCGCCTGCACCAGTTCCTCAAATAAAGAGCGGTAGTGAATCATCGCCGTCCTCAGATCTTCGGTTGTCGCTGCGTCTTTCCCAACCCGCAGCGCAATCTCATGCGCAGACCGGTAGTTCTCCACCACTCGAGAATGGTCGACAGAAATGTCCGCGGCACGCTGATCGAAATCGGACATGGGATAGCCACGAGTTTTCATTAAAGAGGACACCAGATCATCGGCTTCTGTGACTGCCCCCTTGGGGGAATCGACAAAACGAGACTGTATGGCATCCCACCGTTTCAAAAAACGTTCGCGTTCCATCGGATCGAGATCGCGAAGGTTGAGCTTTTCCACCCGCTTCTCGCGGTCCGCCAATTTCGCTTCTGCTTTTCGTTCTGAGCCATGCGCCTGCACCGCCCGATCGTACTCGGGCCCAAACTTTTGCCGCAGGTTTGCAGTCGTACTCCTGCGCTTTCGGACGTACAGCCAAGCCAGCGCTGCGATGAGTAGAATCACCACGGCCGCTAGCACAATCAGTTTCGGATCCAGCAGATTCAGATTCATTGAAGCCTCCCTACATCACAGAATGTCCACAAAACCAGATTTGTTCACGAAGTTCCCTTTGCGGTAGAACCTCGTCAATCGTCAGTATCAAACTTTAGGCTTCGGAAAACTGGTCAGAATTGATCGTCTTGTAGATCAGTGCTATCGCATCTAGCTCCAGCACCCAAGGACCGCGGGGGCTATATTGATCGCCGCCGGGGAGTACGTGTCTATCCACGGCCACTGAGATGGGGGAGTTTGCTCAAGCAAGTCTCTGAAGCCTGCTGGATTGGCCTCAAACTTGGCAGATCGGCCCAGCCTTGTTGGCGAGCTAAACCTTCTTGAGCCATGGCTGGCCGAGCCTCATACGACCGTCATCATCCCATTTGACGACCGCGTCATCTTCGTTAGCTTGTTCAACTGTGCCGAATTCTCCACTCGGCTTTCCGAAGTTGCCCAAACCCTCGACGCGATCTCCAGGATTCAGCTCCTGGTCGGTGGCAGGGGGATCGGCGAGGCGTGGCTTTTTGGCACGATCCGCGTCAGCGGCCGCCCCCGGGTGTGACAGGGGCGGTTGGGGAGCTTTATGCAGCTTGGCTATTTTGGGTATCGGATTATTGGAGATATGGGTCATATTCCTTTGTTTCTTTCCACGAGGACAGAGCAGCGCCCCTCGCTGCGACTCTTCATCGCCTCAATACATACACCATATCTTGGAAAGGAATGGTTTGGCTGGTCCAAAGTGCACAGTTCCGAAAATCAATTTGACTAAAGGCAGTCGCTCAGGTTGTCGTTGCTTGTAATGTGAAAATGTGAGGTTCAACACGAGTTCACGCTGGAACCCGTGCAGCAACAGGGTTTCTTCAGGGAATTTGTCCCCAATTGCGTGTGGCAAAGGTGAGCGTTATTGCTCAGACCTCTTGAATCCTGATTTGCTAAGGTCGGAACTGACCTGGTGCGCCGGCAATATCCCCCGGATTTGTGTGCCGAGTACACACACGAAGCCGGAGATTCGGCGCAGAGGCACAGAAACGAGGGTATTCCATGAAAAAATTAATGTTCGTACTTGCGATGTTGAGTCTCGGCACGTTGTGCTGGGCCGGGTCGGCGCGGGAAGATGCCACCAACCGGCTAGACAACGCGACCAGTGTGCTGCACGAAATTATGGGGATGCCTGACAAGGGAATCCCGGAAGAAGTGTTGGAGCACGCAAAGTGCGTGGCCGTTATACCGCACATGGTCAAAGGCGGCTTTATCTTCGGAGCTGAAGGAGGCAAAGGCGTAGCCACCTGCCGCACGGCGAATGGCTGGAGTGCGCCGGCGTTCATCACAATTTCGGGTGGAAGCTGGGGGCTGCAGATCGGTGTAGAAGGTGTGGACGTGGTAGCGATCTTTCAGAATGAAAAAGCGATGAAAAGGCTGCTCGAGAGTAATTTCCAAGTTGGGGCGGACGCTTCCGCGGCAGCGGGTCCGGTTGGACGGCATGCCACGGCCGGTACCGATTGGAAATTGGATACCGAGATCCTGACTTACTCCCGTGCCAAGGGTGCATTCGCTGGGCTCACGCTGACAGGTGCGTCGCTACGCCAAGACAATGACTCACGGAAAGCGATCTACGGAGACAACGTCACAACTCGGGCGTTGCTGTTGGGCGAAGTGCCAGTACCAGCCGTAGCCCAGCCGTTCGTTGCGGAAGTTCGCCACGCAAAAGCTGAGTCCAGAGAGGACAAGTAGAAACTTGCAGAATTGGGATTGCCGCTGTTTGTCATTCAGCCGACTCTGTATGTTCAAGTAGCGGCACAGTCCCATCATCTACGCTCTTCTTCCGTTCGCGCGAAGCAGTACTCTCGCGAACGTTGGATGAGATTCGGCTTCGAGTGCTCGCGAATGAGCAAAGGAGTTTGACATGCTTTGGACGATTTTCGTTGTTCTTCTGATTTTGTGGCTTCTGGGTTTTAGTTTGCACATCGGCGGAAGCCTGATCCACTTGCTTCTGGTTGTGGGGTTGGTGGTTCTGGTCATTAACCTACTGAGCGGACGACGAAGTGCGGTTTGAACAAAGGTATGAACAAAGGCATTACGCGTCCCGGCACCAGGAGGCCCCGGTCTAGCCTCCTGGCGCCTTCACCCCGCGTCTGGTCCTCTTCCAACCGGACCATACCGTTAAGGAGCCTGCAATGTTCGCGCCCGACCCCTCCGTGAGTTTGAAGCCGAACACCCTGGTGCGGTGCAAAGCGCGTCCGCTGGCGTTCGAAAAGAAGTCCCCATCATCCTTGCCAGTGATACCCAGCCTCTCGCTTCCAGTGCGGGTAGCGATTGTCGGGAATCACCTTCCTCGACAGTGTGGAATTGCGACCTTTACGACAGATTTGTGTGATGCTATTGCGGTTGAGTACGGAGCCGCCGGAGTGTTGGTGGTAGCCGTGAATGACCCGCAGTCGCGGTACAGCTACCCTGCGCGAGTGCGATTCGAGCTAACCGAGGGCGACCTCTCATCCTATCAAGCAGCCGCCGACTTTCTTAATTCCAACAATATCGATCTGGTGTGTTTGCAGCACGAGTATGGGATTTTTGGAGGGAAGTCCGGCAGCCATATCTTGCGCCTGCTGCAGCACCTCAACATGCCAGTCGTGACAACGCTGCATACGGTTCTTCGTGAGCCCGACGTCGACCAACTCATCGTCATGCAAGAAATCACCGCGCGCTCGGATCGTCTTATTGTTATGAGCGAGCACTCTTCTCAGTTTCTGCAAGAGGTATTTGGAGTCCCGAGCGAAAAAATTGACCTGATTCCTCATGGTATCCCCGACTTGCCCTTTGTGGAACCGGCTTTTTACAAAGATTCGTTTTCAACGGGAAAAACTGTTTTACTTACGTTCGGCCTGTTGTCTCCAAATAAGGGATTCGAAAGCATGATTCAAGCCCTGCCGCGCATCTTGTCTCGGCACAGCAACGTTGTCTACATAATCGCTGGCGCTACTCACCCACATGTCAGACGCCGCGAGGGCGATCGATATCGGCTGCAGTTGCAGGCCTTAGCCAAAGAGCTGGGAGTTGAGGAGAACGTAGTCTTCCACAACCGGTTCGTCACCCCTCAAGAAATGGCCTCGCTGATTGGTTCGGCCGATATTTACGTCACGCCGTATCGCTACGAGGCGCAGGCCGTATCCGGAACACTCGCGTATGCCTTGGGCGCCGGGAAAGCGATCATCTCAACTCCGTACTGGCACGCCGCCGAACTCTTGGCCGATGGGCGCGGGGCGCTGGTTCCCTTCGGGGACCCAGCCGCTATCGCAGATATGGCAATTGAACTTTTGGACAACGATGCGGTCCGCCAGGCGATGCGCGAACGTGCTTATCTCTATGCGCGCCACATGGTCTGGAACCGGGTAGCGCAGTCTTATATGCGGGCCTTCGTACGAGCTCGCGGTGATCGCATGCAACCTGCCCGCGTAGCATTTCCCCTCCAAGCTGCCGAGCAGAACGCGACAAGCCGATTCATCAATGTTTGAGCGCTTTTCCAGCGCCGATTAAGAGGAGGATAGACCAAGAAACAGCAAAGCGGGAGTTTTGCTGCACCGTATGTGATAGCCGTCTGCACTCTACCAGATTTTCAGGCGCCCCCGGCGGCTGCAACATTCCGAGTTGCTCACGTGATATAATGCAATTGAGGTGGTTACCACCTTCTCCTCTTTCAGGTCCCCTGAACTAAGTCAGCCCATCTGAAGTTTCCTCTCCTTAGGCTCTCAGGAAAGCAGCGTACCCCATGCATCCGAGCGCGATCCTGCACGAAGTTCAGCAACTCTACAACGTGAGTGACCGTCTTGACTCACTGGCGGAAAAACATCCCCTCGTCTCAGAACAACTCATCACCATCTCAGGAAGCGTTCGTAACACCGCCACGTTGTTGGAGGTGCTGGTCACGATGAAACTAGCGCCAATTTCCGGATTAGATCCAGCAAATGCCTGATTTGTTCATTGCTGTCTGGCTTCGAATCGTGGCAGGCAACGTCCGAAGACTTTGCGATATACTCTGCTAGCAGAGCGGGAGTAGCTCAACGGTAGAGCATCGGCTTCCCAAGCCGGGGGTTGCGGGTTCGATCCCCGTCTCCCGCTCCAGAGATTGGTTGATTCTATGCGGGAATCAGAATTTACTTGTTAGCGCTGGCTGGCCCTCATCTGGCCTTCATTTGGATCAGGCCGATTGCCAGCCCTCCCACGGCGCCGGCGAGCAACCCCAGCAGCACTAGCATAGGCACGCTCTCAAGAAGTGCATTCTTCAATAATTTCGCCATTCCTATGTTCTCCACTCGGAATTTATTGTCCCATTTAGTTTAGCATTTGCGTTTCCATTACCGGCTCAGAGAGAGGTCGAAACAGGTTGTGGCAGCGAGACATGGCGGCAAAGCGCCCGCTGGCAAGCACGATTGTGAAGAGTTTTTCACCTAAAGGGAAATTGTCGCACGAGTAGAGTGCGGCAGTTTTCAGCTACAAGATGGGCCGGTTCTTTTGAGGCAAACTGGGAAGGCCCTGTCTCGACGAAACTCCCCCGGCCACCTTATGATAAGAAGAATCATTCGAGGTGCATGCATGGCAGAACCAAGTTACGAAGAATTGAAGGCTCGCCTGGCCGATCTGGAAAAGCAGGTGGAGACAAAAAAGAGAAGCATAGAGTTCCGCGTGAGTGAGAAGGGCGGCGTCAGCGTATACGGATTGGGCCGCTTTCCGGTGACGCTCTATTACGAACAGTGGATGAGGCTGCTTGGCGCCGCCCCCGAACTTAAGGCTTTTATTGAAGAAAATAAGAGCAAGCTGAAGCTGAAGCAGGGCTAGATTTGTGTGGGGAATGATCTGCACCCGCCGAACTTGAGCCGTTTTGTGGGCGTGAGCGAAGCCGACCCCCCGGCACGCGCGGTTTTCGCGTGACTGGGTGGAGGAGCGGGAGCCTGCAGAGCCTGTCCTGAGCGTAGTCGAAGGACGAAATCCCGAGCGGAGCGAGGAATCTGGAGGCTAGCGGGATTCTGGCAGGTAGGGTGGTGCGCCCGGAGAGAATCGAACTCCCAACCTCTTGGTTCGTAGCCAAGCACTCTATCCAATTGAGCTACGGGCGCATCGTGGCGGAATTGCGTCTCTGAATTATAACGGAAACAGATCCTTTCGCCCAACCAATCGCCGGATCCTGGTCGCCGAAAAACCCTGAGCCGAGCTGCGATTCGCGCCAATTCCTGCGCTGACTGTGGAAATCCGCGGTCCTGCCGGAAAAAGGAAGATTTGTAAATTAGAGTAAAAGTTTCCAGCCCAGCGCAAAACCTACCGGCCCCTGCGTTCTACCAATGCCTGTTGACAAGGCGTTAGCAATGGCACCCGGCATGCTTCTCCTTGACGCAGACGAAGTGGCGCGCAACGGGGCATTTGGGAAATCACTTCGGCCAGAGGTCTTTCTGAATGCCCCTTTGCAATACTCCGTTTGTCGCCGAGGTGCACTCCGCTTAGTTTCCCGGCCCTCCCCCGAGAGTCCTCCCTGTAATGAGGATTAGCAGGGAAATGGGCGGAGTGCCGTCTAATCCTTCTCACCTCTCGCCAGAGACTCTCGCCTTAAACTCTTACGCAAGAACAAGCTGATCCTGCACGTCGATGCCGGCCTGGCGCAGCAACTTTGCGACCGTGTCGCCCTTCATTCGCGAGGCGTCGAACCGCACGCGCACCGTCCGCTCCTTCTCGTTGAACTGGATGCGCTGGATGCCATACACCTCGCGGACACTGTCAATGGCTCGTAATTCAGCCTCTCCAGGCGGGGTGTGGTAGCGGTAGGCGACTTCGAGGTACGTCATTTCATTTCTCCCAAACGAATAAGGTTCGAGGATTACTCTCTGTGTATCTAATTATGAGTATCTAATAAGGGCTCGATTACGCCAAGCGCGATCTGCTCGTGTAGGGACGGCCGCCCTCGGCCTCCAAGCCGAGCGAAGTTCGGCAGCCGTCGGCGGTCACCGAGACTCTGGATTCGATATAGACTTCTGGCAGCGAAACCATGGACCACCTTGACACTGGGGACACCCCGAACGCCGCATCATCCTCCACCAGGCAGAAAGACCCGGTCTGCGGGATGGATGTGAATCCGGCAACCGCTCGCTACAAGACGCTGCACAAGGGGAAAGAGTATTTCTTCTGCTCCGCCGGTTGCCTTGCGAAGTTCCAGGCGAATCCCGAGAAGATTCTGTCATCCGGGCCCAAGCCAATGACGATGAGATCGGGACTGGTCTCTCTTGGTGCTGCGCCACTGATCACGCCAACCGTGAGTACACCGCCCGCGGTTGGCAGGGGTCGCGCTGATGCTCCGTTGGCAAGCCATCCCAATCAAGACTTGCGGACCTACGTTTGTCCGATGTGCCCAGAGGTGCGGCAGATCGGGCCGGGACCGTGTCCCAAGTGTGGCATGGCGCTGGAGCCGGAATCGCCCGTGCTGCCTGCCACCAAGATCGAGTACACCTGCCCGATGCACCCGCAAATCGTGAGAGCCGAGCCGGGGTATTGTCCGATTTGCGGCATGGCACTGGAGCCGCGCACGGTGACGGTGGAAGAAGACAACCCCGAATTGCGCGACATGACACGGCGCTTTTGGATCAGCCTGGCACTTACCGCGCCGCTGCTGGCAATTGCCATGGGCAGCATGTTTCGGCCGCATGCGTTCATGGCATCGCCGTGGAACTGGGGGTTGCCGTGGCTCGAGCTGCTGCTCTCGACGCCAGTCGTGCTGTGGGGTGGCTGGCCCTTCTTCCAGCGCGGATGGGCGTCAGTGGTCAACCGCAGCACCAACATGTTCACGCTGATTGCGATGGGCACGGGTGTCGCCTACCTCTACAGTGTGGTGGCGACTTTATTCCCGCGGATCTTTCCGGTGTCGTTCCGCAGCATGGGCGATCGCCCCGACGTTTACTTTGAGGCGGCAGCGGCGATTGTCACCCTCGTCCTACTGGGACAGGTGCTGGAGCTGCGCGCCCGCAGCCAGACGTCGAGTGCAATCCGGGCGCTGCTCGATCTCACTCCGAAGAAGGCGCGCCTGATGAGTGAGAACGGCTCGGAGCGGGATATTCCACTCGAAGAGGTGAAACCGGGAGACCGGCTGCGCGTCCGGCCAGGGGAAAAGATTCCTGTCGACGGCGTTGTGCTGGATGGGTTGAGCTTAGTGGACGAGTCCATGATCACGGGCGAATCCGTTCCGGTGGAGAAGATGGCGGCCTCGCGCGTAATCGGCGCGACCGTGAACGGCAACGGATCTTTCGTGATGCGCGCCGAGCGCGTCGGCAGCGAGACAATGCTGGCGCAGATCGTGCAGATGGTCAGCCAGGCGCAGCGCACGCGCGCTCCCATCCAAGGGCTCGCGGATAAGGTCGCCGGCTGGTTTGTTCCGGCGGTGATCGCGATTGCGCTAGTGACATTCATAGTGTGGGCGACCTTCGGGCCAGAGCCACGTTTCGCGCATGCCATCGTCAACGCCGTAGCCGTGCTGATTATCGCGTGTCCGTGCGCGCTCGGCCTCGCGACGCCGATGGCAATCATGGTCGGCACCGGACGCGGCGCGCAGGCAGGCGTGCTCATCAAGAATGCCGAGGCTCTGGAGACGCTGGAGACAGTGGACACCATCGTCTTCGATAAGACCGGGACGCTGACCGAAGGAAAACCGAAAGTGGTGGCGATTTCGCCCGCCGAGGGTTCGCCAACCATTTCAAGAAATGATCTTCTGCGGCTGGCCGCGAGTCTGGAGCGCGCCAGCGAACATCCGCTCGGCGCTGCGATTGTTGGGAAAGCCAATGAACTGAAGCTGAGTTTGAGCGAGCCCGCCAATTTTCAAGCCACGCCCGGCCAGGGCATACGCGGGACAGTGGAAGGGAAGAGCGTCGCGGTTGGAAACGGCGCTCTGATGCGCGCGGCCGGAACTTTCGAGAACAAGACAGCGATCTCAGTTCTTAAAGTCGCCGGTTCGACGGTGCTTTATGCGGCGGTCGATGGCAAGTATGCCGGGTACATAGCAGTCGCGGACCCGCTCAAGCCGTCCACTCCGAACGCGCTGCGCGAACTGAAGGCGCAGGGAATCCGGTTGGTCATGCTCACCGGCGACAACCAGGCGACGGCCCAGGAGATCGCGCGGAGCCTTAAAATCGAGGACTTCAAAGCTGAGGTCCTGCCGGCACAAAAAGCCGAGATCGTCAGGACTCTCCAGAGCGAAGGTCGCGTGGTTGCCATGGCCGGCGACGGCATCAACGACGCCCCCGCGCTGGCGCAAGCGCAAGTCGGAATTGCCATGGGCACGGGAACCGACATCGCGATGGAAACTGGCGGCATCACGCTGCTTAAAGGAGACCTTGAAGGAATTCTGCGGGCGCGCAAGCTGAGCCATGCGACGATGCGCAACATCCGCCAGAATCTATTCTTCGCGTTTATCTATAACTCGATCGGAGTGCCGATTGCCGCGGGCGTGCTGTATCCAGCGTTCGGACTGCTGCTGAGCCCGATTCTGGCCGCGGCCGCAATGAGCTTCAGTTCGGTCTCGGTAATTATGAACTCGCTACGCTTGCGGAGGGTAAAGCTGTAGGACCCATTTAGAATTTGTCATCCCGAGCGAAGCGAGGGATCTGCAGTTCGCCGCGGGCTGCAGATCCCTCGCTTCGCTCGGGATGACAACCGAATCGAAAATGCGGCGGAAACTATAATTTGCTCAAATAATCCGTGACTTCCGGGCTGGTCCAATCCACCGGCCCGATAAACTTGCGGCGGATGACTCCGTTGCGATCGATGACGTAACTTTCCGGCCAGCCAAACGTGCCGTAGAGCGAACTCGCCTTCTGCGCCTCATCCCGCACGGTGACCATGTTGACGCTGTAGTCCTTGAGGAACTTGTGATACGCCGCGTCGTCGGCGTCGATACTGACGGCGAGCACCACGACACCTTTATCTTTAAGACGCGCCTGCATCCGAACCAGCGATGGCGTCTCTTCAACGCACGGCGGACACCATGTCGCCCAGAAATTCAGCACCACCACCTGCCCGCGAAACTGACTGAGCGTGACTTTATGGTCGGAATCCTGCAAGGTGAAGTCCGGAGCATTCGAGCCGATGCGCGCGGGATGGCTCCCGCTATAGCATCCGATCAGGGCAGCGAGCAGTCCAATGGCTAGACATGCTGCGGAAAGACTCGGCTTTGTATCAGGGCATCGCTTTAGCGATGCCGCAAGTCGTTCGAGATCAGATACCCCTTTAGGGGCTGGACATCGACAATCGACTTTTTCCCCAGATTGTAGAAGCGCGGCAAGAAGCGTTCGTCTCACCCCGTTATAATAGCGAAAAACTGATGGATAGTTCACTTCCAGCCGCGCGGCTCCAGTTTCCGATCCCAGAGATCTCCATTCCCGAGGTCTCGATAATCGTTCCGGCCCGGAACGAACAGGCCAGCCTCGGCGACTGTCTGAAGTCGCTGACCGCCCAAACCGGCGTGTCTTACGAGATCATCGTGGTCGACGACGGCTCCGCCGATCGCACGCGACAAGTAGCGCAAACTTTTGCCGGAGTGCGAGTGATTTCTCCGGCGCCTCTGCGCGCGAACTGGACGGGGAAAAGCAATGCGTTAGTTGCCGGGGCCAAGGAAGCGCATGCGAAGTGGCTGTTGTTCACCGACGCGGACACTGTGCATCTGCCGGGATCGCTAGCGCGGGCTTTGGCTGAAGCCAATAATGAGCGTGTCGAATTGTTGTCTTACTCGCCCGAGCAGGTGGTCGTCACCTTCGCCGAAAGGGCCGTGATGCCCGTAATCTTCGCGGAACTAGCCGCTCAGTATCCGCCCTACAAAGTACGCGAGCAGAATTCTGGAATTGTAGCTGCCAACGGGCAGTACATCCTTGTCCGCCGCGCAGCCTACGATGCCGTGGGCGGGCACGCCGCAGTGGCCACAGAAATACTTGAAGACGTGGCGCTGGCCCGGCTGTTCCGCAACGCCGGCCAGCGAGTGCACTTCCGATATGGCGGAGACGCCGTGCGCACGCGCATGTACCGCAACTGGTCTCAGCTTCGCGAAGGATGGGCAAAGAACCTGGCACTGTTGTTCCCTCAACCCGAACGGCTGGCGCTCCAAAGTTTGTTTCTGTGGTTCGTGGCATGGGTGACGCTTGGCGCTGCCGTTTCTGGCGCAGCTAGCCACCACATGCTGAGGATGGGGTTTGCTGCTTTCTGGCTGCTGGTGTACCGGCGAATTCGAGTCGCACATTTCGCCACCGAGAATAACCTGATCGCCATCGCCTTCGGTCTGCCCATGTTCGCCTATTTGCTGCTGCGCTCGAGGAGGGCCCACGCCCATGGCCAAGTATCGTGGAAGGGCCGTGCTTACAGTGTTGGCCGTCCAAGTGGAAGTCCGCATGCCGAAATGAAAGCCGCAGTTCTGATTCCAGAGGTTGAGAATCAGAAACTGAGAACTGGGAACTGAAAGCTGAGAACTGTTTCTATGGTCTATCTCACACGCAAAGCGGAATTTTCCGCATCGCACTACTATCACAATCCGGAATTTACTCCGGATGAAAACCAACGCGTCTTCGGCAAGTGCAATAATCCCAACGGGCACGGGCACAACTACACACTGGAAGTCACTGTAAAGGGCGCCGTCGATCCGAAGTCGGGATTCGTCGTCGACCTGAAGCAATTGAAGGACGTCATGAGCAGGGAAGTGCTCGACGCGTTCGACCATCGCTTCCTCAACAAGGAAGTGCCCGAGTTCTTCACCGCTGTTCCGACGATGATCCCGACGACCGAGAACCTCGCGATTGCCATCTGGCAGCGCCTCGCGCCGAAACTGAACGCCGCGCAGTTACACCGTGTGCGAGTCTACGAAACACCCGATCTTTTTGTCGATTTCTACGGCGAAAATTTCCATGGGGTAGCATGAAGACGAGAAGCATGAAGGCGCACTTGACCCGGCGGTATATGTTTTCCGCATCGCACCGCCTGCATAGCGACGAAATGTCGGAGGAAGAAAACCGCGCGACCTACGGCAAGTGCAATAATCCCTATGGACATGGGCACAACTACATGCTCGAGGTCACCGTCAGTGGACCAGTCGATGACCAGACCGGTATGGTCTGCAATCTGGTCGATCTGGATGGCTTCGTACACAGCCATATCCTCGAACGCTACGACCACCAGAATTTGAACCTGCTATCAGAATTCGCCGAGCATGTTCCAACCACGGAAAACCTATGCATCGCGATCTACGAAATTGTGAAGCGCGGCTTCCGCGAGGCTCATCTAGAGAAGGTACGAATTGAAGAGACAATGATGAATTCGTTTGAATATTCAGGAGAAAACGATCGCTGATCGTTGGTCGTTCGCGGATACGTTTGCTAACGACGAACGGCCAGCGACGAACGCCTAAGAACCTATGAAATCGACCACTGAATCAAACTCCCTGACCAGCGCCAGTTACGCAGAACTGGTGCGCGAAATGCTTGTCCGCCTCGGCGAAGATCCGGATCGCGAAGGCCTGTCGCGCACACCCGAGCGTGTGGAGAAGGCCATGCAATTTCTCGTCAAGGGCTACAAGGACGATCCCGAGGCGCTTTTGCGCGACGCGCTGTTCACGGTCAGCTACGACGAGATGGTGATCGTGAAAGACATCGAAATGTTCAGCCTGTGTGAACACCACCTTTTGCCGTTCTTTGGCAAGGTGCACGTGGCCTACATCCCAAACGGAAAAGTGATCGGCCTGAGCAAAATACCCCGCCTCATCGAAGCCTTCTCGCGCCGCTTGCAGATCCAGGAGCGGCTCACCACGCAAATTGCGGAGGCGATCCAGAACACCATCGAACCGCAGGGCGTCGGCGTAGTCATCGAGGCCCGGCATCTCTGCATGATGATGCGCGGCGTCGAGAAACAGCATTCTTCGGCGGTAACTTCGTCCATGCTCGGCTGCTTCCGCAACGAAGAGGAAACGCGAACCGAATTCCTGTCGCTGATCCGCCAACACACCAATGTCGTGTGATTTGTAGTTCAGCTCGTGTAGGGACGGCCGCCCTCGGCCGTCCAAACCGAGCGCAGCTCGGCAGCTGACTGCAGTCACGGCAACTGTGGGTTCTTTGTCGCGTTATTGCCGAATTGAGAACTCCCTGCTCGAAAGATAACGACGCTTGGAATAAGCTGACAAATGCCTCATGCCAAAACGCAAACCCACGCCGCGCGAACCCATCCTCTCCGGCCGCCTCGCCCTCATCACCGGCGCCAACCGCGGCATCGGTCTCGCCATCGCCCGCGCGCTGGCGCGTGAAGGATGCAATCTGATCATCACCGGCCGCGACGAGCGTGCCTTGGCCAGGGCGCGCACTGCACTGGACAAGCTCCAGTCGGAAAGATTGCCGGAGAAATTGAACGTTCCCGTGCTGGCGCAGTCCTGCGACGTCCGCAGCCCCGACTCGGTCGACTACCTCTTCGCGCTCGTCCGGGGATTGCACAAGCCGCTCGATATCCTCATCAACAATGCTGGCATTGGACATCCCAATCGCACCGTCTGCGAGTTGCCGTATCCCACATGGATGGAAGTGGTGGACACCAACCTCAACGGCCTGTTCCTGATGACGCAGGCGGCGCTCGCCGTGATGAAGCGCGGAAGCACGATCGTGAACAATCTCTCGATCGCCGCCGAGCGCGTCTTTCCGGGGTCGGCGGCCTACAATGCGTCGAAGCATGGCGCCCTCGGCTTCACCGACACCTTGCGCGAAGAGTTGCGGCCGAAGGGCATTCGCGTGATCGCCCTCATGCCCGGCGCAACCGATACTGCCATCTGGGACGCGCTGTGGCCAAAAGCGCCAAGGCGAAAAATGTTGTCCCCCGAAACCGTTGCCCGCACGGTGGTCAACGCGCTGCTCTTGCGCGAAAACGCGACCGTGGAAAAAATCGTGGTGATGCCCTCAAGCGGTACACTATAAGGAAGCTCGAAGTGGCGACGCGGACGTTTGGTTGAGCATCTAATCAAAAACGGTCCCGTTGTTGACCGTTCGCTAACGACCAGTGATTCAACGACCAGTGACCAACGACTGACGACTGAAGCCCAGCGACCAACGACCGGGAAAAGACGATGTCATTCCTCGATTACTTCAAATCGCTGAAGCCGGAGTACCGCGCGGCATGGGTCGTAGCCATCGCCGCCGACGCGCTCCAGATCGCCGCGTTTCCACTCTTCGCCGAGGGAGCCATGTCTCCCGCCGACTCAGTGCTCGACCTGATTGTCGCCTTCGTGATGATTCGTCTGCTCGGATGGCATTGGGCTTTCTTGCCGACGGCGGCAGCGAAACTCATTCCCGCCGCGGATCTTTTTCCCACCTGGACCGCAGCCGTATGGTTCGTCACCCGCCGGAAGGTAAATGCCGGGGAGCAAGAGGTCTTGCCTCCTGGCCCCGCGCCCGAACCGCGCCGCTGAGTAATATCCCTCTCCGCAAGCAGCTTCCTAGCCGCCAGCGTCGCTCGCCTTTCCTGAGACCTGAGAGTTGCCTACCACGTCCCATACCGATATCGTTGCGGTCGTTCACTGAATACGTTAATCATGACCACACCCGCAACGAATCCTCCCACATGCGCCCAGAAGGCAACCCCGCCCGAAGTCTGATGGGTTTCGGCAATCGCAGTAGCCGTGCCGCTCAGGAAATTCATCACGAACCAATAGCCAAGCATCAGCCAGGCCGGAACGTGAAAGAAAAATATCGGCGGAAACCAGATCAGCACTCGCGCCCGCGGATACAGGATGAAGTATGCGCCCATCACCCCCGCAATCGCTCCGCTCGCCCCAACACTCGGTACGCGCGAGCCCTGGTTTAGCAGAATGTGCGTGGCGCCTGCTGCCACTCCGCTGGCCAGATAAAACACCAGATATCGGAAGTGTCCAAGGTAGTCTTCGACATTGTCGCCGAATATCCACAGGAAAAGCATGTTCCCAGCCACGTGTAAGAATGAAGCGTGCAGAAACATAGAGGTAAACAGCGGCAAAATGGCAGTCGCTAAGCTGGCGTAGGAGTGTCCGGTCAGCACCGCCAGCGTGTGATGAGGAACCACGCCAAACTCGACCATGAATGCATTCAGCGCGCGATGGCTCTGCATCCCGACGGAAAGCTCCCACAAAAAGACCACCACGTTCAGCACGATCAGAAAATAGTTGACGAACGGCGTCGAGAAAATGGGCTGATCGTCACGAAGAGGAATCATAAGGACTTGGTAATTGTGTAATCTGTAATTTGGTAATTTGAGAGGGGACCATAAACACCATCCGCAGCCGCCGTACGCAAATTGCCAAATTACAAATTACCAAATTACAAAATTCCATGAACGGTGTCGTAGTCATCGATAAACCGCCAGGACTGACCTCGCACGACGTGGTCAATCGCGTGCGCCGAATTCTCGGGCAGCGTTCGGTCGGTCATCTCGGAACCCTTGACCCTTTGGCCACGGGAGTCCTGCCGGTTGTCCTCGGCAACCTCACGCGCCTGGCGCAGTTCTACGCCCATTCCGAAAAGACGTACGAAGGCGTGATTCGCTTCGGCTTCGCCACCGACACCTACGACGCCGGTGGCGAGCCCACCACGCCGCTGCAAGACGTGCGCATAAATGGCGATGAAGTGCGCGCCCTGGCTGCCCAGTTTTGCGGCACTATTGAGCAAATGCCGCCGCCGTTTTCCGCCAAAAAAATTGCCGGAGTGCCCGCCTACAAACTGGCTCGCAAAAAGCAGGAGGTTTCGCTCAAGCCGGTGCAGGTAGAAATTAAAGAATTCGAGATTCTGGACACCACGGCCGATCAAGCCACCTTCCGCGCGCGCGTGGCGTCGGGCACGTACATACGGTCGGTGGCCCACGACATGGGACAGAAGCTCGGCTGCGGCGCTCATCTGGCCATCCTGCGACGCACCGCCGTCGCCGAGTTCACCATTGAAGACGCCCACTCGCTCGAAGCATTAGAAGCCGCGATGCAGCAGGGAATTGCTCAATCGTTGTTCATCCATCCCAGAAAGTTGGTGCCACAGTTGCCGAGCGTCACCGCCGATGAAGAAAGCGCTGCCCTCATCCGCAGCGGCCGCGCCGTGAATCTTCCCGAAATGTCGCGCGCTCCACAGGTAAAGGTCTTCTACGGCCAACGTGACCTGATAGCCATCGCGACAAGAATCGCGGGCACGCTGTTCCACCCGAGGATTGTGTTTCCCGCTTGATGAGTTATATCGTGGAGCGACGGGCGCCTCGTGAGCCTGCCCGTTTTGCCGAAGCCCCGAGCGAAGCCGAGGGGGAATCCGAAGGGTCCGGCGGAGAGCCCCGACCGCACGTCACAGACGCGGAGTGCGATGGGCAGTATACTCAGCCCGATGGGGACCAGTTAAATTCCTCGCCGGAAGGGAAGCCCGTGACCTTCGCCAACTGCTATGAAGATGGCGTCCGAGCCGAAGCCTACGCGACGCTCGAGTTCAAGAACACCTACCACCTAGCGTATCGGGACATCCCGGCCATCCTCGGCGCCCACGTTCGCGGCCGCAAAAGTGTGGACTTCGGTTGCGGCACAGGACGATCCACGCGCTTCCTGCGCCAACTCGGCTTCGAGGTGACGGGAGTTGATATCGCCGAGGATATGATCCGCAAGGCGAGGGAACTGGACCCCTCCGGCGACTACCGCCTGCTCCCCGGGGACGACCTACGCTCGTTTCCATCCGGAACCTATGATCTGGTGCTCGCTGCCTTCACTTTCGACAACATCGCGGGCAAGAACAACGACAAGGTCCGCATCCTGCGCGATCTGGGCCACCTCCTCAACCCGGACGGAAAGCTTGTGCTGATCGTCTCCCGTCCGGAAATTTACACCCACGAGTGGGCGTCGTTTTCGACGAGAGACTTTCCAGAGAACCAAGTGGCGAAGTCGGGGGACAAAGTGCGCATCATTGTTAAGGACCACGCCGATCCGCGCCCGGTGGAGGACATTCTGTGGACCGATGAGGCATACCGCGAAGTTTTCGAAGAAGCGCGGCTCCGGCTGCTGCAGAAATACGAACCGTTGGCGCGGGGAGACGAGCCGTACAGCTGGGTGAGCGAGGTAGAGATTGCGCCATGGGCGGTGTACGTGATTGAGGTTGCCTAAAGCGCGGCCATACCGGCAATGTCCGATAACAGGTATTATGTGAAGTTACAACAAACGAACTCTCCCCCTAACCCCGCGCCAGCAGTAGTTCCTTAAGGTCGTCCCGGAATTTCTGCAATACCTCAAGCCGCTCTGGCGTGGCCTCCACAACTTCGCTCTTCGCCTGAAACACTTTGCGTCCTTCCCTTTCGGTGAGCACGCCCATCACCTCGCCCATGCGCCAGCCGGGAGTGCCCAGGATTTGCAGACCATCCGCGCCCGGAACGAGCAAGGCTACACAGTTGTCGCGAATCACACCGATGCACTTGGGATAGCGTTCAAAAGTCTGCAGCTCAAATCCCGCAAGGTAAAGACGCTGGAGCTGTTGGGCGGAATCAGGCATGGAGAGAATTGGTAATTTTGTAAATTAGTGATTTGAAAGGCCCAAGGGTGCGGCTTTCGCGGAGAACTGAGAACTGTCGTTCCCTACATCTTGTACTTGCCGAGGTCATCATCGCCGAGGTCCTCCAGCCACTTGCGGAGTTCCTCGCTGGTAACGGCGGGGACGGGATTGGCGGCCTGCTTCGAGTTCTTCAAAACATCTTCCTCCACGAAGATGGGGCAATCCACGCGCAGCGCGAGCGCCAGCGCATCCGACGGACGGGAGTCGATGCTGATCACGTGGCCTTCCCTTTCCAACCAGATCACGGCGTAGAAGGTATCGTCTTTTAGTTCCGTGACCACCACTTTGTGAACCAGCGCGTCGAGGCCGGTGAGAACGTTCTTGATCAAGTCATGCGTCATGGGTCGGGGCGTGTTGACTTTTTCGATTTCGAGCGCGATGGCGTTGGCTTCATACACGCCCACCCAGATAGGAAGCACCGTGTCGCTGGCGACGTCCTTGAGCAGAACAATCGGCATGTTCGAAACCGGATCCATCATCAATCCGCGAATTTTCATTTCCACTTCCATATGAACCTCAAACAAACTCTGCTGGAGCGCCGGGCGTCCCCGCCCGGCAGGACTTTCGACTTCCCCCTCGGCTTCGCTCGGGGCTTCGGCAAAACGGGCAGGCTCGCGAGGACGCCCGTCCCTCCGCCGGCACTAGCCGGCCATCTCTCCCACCAAGCTGTTCGGGAAGCTTCCAGTAACCAGCACCTTGACGTAGCTCCCCGTCTTCAGTTCAACGCCTTCTGGAACTGTAAAGTTCATCACCTTAATCTGCGAAGTCCGGCCGATCCACTGTCCGCGGGTCGGGTTCTTCCCTTCCACCATGACCTCGAGCACTTGCCCAACGTGCCGCCGATTGCGCTCAACCCCGATCTGCTTTTGCCTGTCATTCAACACAGCGAGGCGGCGCGCCTTCTCCAAGTCGGGGATCGCGTCATCCAGTCGCAAGGCCGGAGTGTACGGCCGCGGAGAATACTTGAATGTGAACACGCTGTCATACCCAACTTCATCCATCAAGCTCAGCGTCTCTTCAAACTCCCGTTCGGTCTCTCCCGGAAATCCAACAATTAGATCGCTGGTGATCGATATATCCCGCTGCGCCGCCTGAATCCAGGCAATGCGCTCCAGGTACTGGTCCCGAGTGTAAAGCCGTTGCATGGCATCAAGCACGCGCGTGGATCCGCTCTGGACGGGCAAATGCACATGGTCGCAGAGCGCAGGTACGGCGTCGATCGCATCGACAATATCGCGTCCAAAATCGCGTGGATGAGAGGTTGTAAACCGCACCCGCCGAATCCCCGCCACCGAGGCGATCGCAACCAGCAGCTCAGCAAAGCTTTTCTTTCCATAAGGATCGCGGTAAGAGTTAACGTTTTGCCCGAGCAGCTGAATCTCCGTATACCCAAGGTCCACCAGCTGCCGCGCTTCGTCAAGAACCGAGGAAGAAGTCCGGCTGCGCTCTTTGCCGCGCGTGTAAGGTACCACACAGTAGGCGCAGAACTTGTCGCATCCCTCGATAATCGTAATGTAGCCGCGATGCGGATTAGTGCGCGCCGTGTACTCGGTCTCGAAACACTTGTCGGTTGCGCGATCGTCAAGCCCGGTAACCCGCTGCTCCCCGGTCTCGAGCTGCACCAGCATCTGCGGAAGATTGCGGTAAGAAGCCGACCCGCAGACCAGCGATACGTACGGCGCGCGTTCGAAAATCTTTTCGCCCTCCTGCTGCGCCACGCACCCCAGGACGCCAAACTGTTTCCCCTGCGTCCGGTACTTCTTATAATCCGCCAGCCGGTTGAAGACCTTCTGCTCCGCCTTGTCGCGAATCGAGCAGGTGTTATACAGCACCAGCCCCGCCTCTTCCACCGTCGGAACCTGCCGATACCCCTGCTGCAAAAGCGTCCCAACCACCTTTTCGGAGTCGTGCGCATTCATCTGGCAGCCAAAGGTCTCAAGATAAAACGTCTTGTCGCCGGTCACCGACATTGGTTCAGTATAAACCAAGGTTTCAGGTGGTTTGCTAGCTATTGCGGGGAAGGAAATGCGGAGTGCCTCACTTCTCACGCTGAAGCGGGCAGCCACATAAGCCAGCCTTACTTCTTGCCCAGCAGGCGAATGCGGGTAGTGAAAGCGCGGCCCTGGAAACTGCTGAAAGTTTGGAACTGGGTAGAGTCGATGTCCGCGTTTACCACTGCGGGGTTGGCATGGTCGGTGATGTTCTCGAAACCGCCGCGGAGGGCCCAATAGCGTCCGAAGGCGTGGAAGCGTTTCTCCACAAACAGATTCAGCGAGAAGTAGCTTGGGAAGCGGAGCGCTCCGGGTGACCCGACAAGCTGCCCCTGGTCGTTGGTGACGTTGAAGGGGAAACCGTTGCGCGCTTCGAGCGAGTAAGCGAGATCGAGTTCATGGATGATGGGCAGCTTGAAGAATGGCAACAGCCCCCAGGAAAGAAAGCGGTTGGGTGCATCCCAGGGATAGGGACCAGCAGCTTGCGGGCTGAGGATGGGATTGTCGACGTTGAAGTCGAGTACCTGGTTGGAGCGTGAACTGGACCGAGTGTACGAACCGAAGACCGAATAACGGTGCCGGAAAGCGCGGCGCAGATTCACCTCGAAAGAGTGATAACGGTCTTCGCGGGTATTCTCCAAGACGAAATTTCCGCTCGGCTGTCCGTTCGCCGTGTTGTAGACGAGGCCGTGGGCGCCATTTCTCTGCAGGAATTCGGCTTTCAGGTACATGGAGCCGGGCAGCTTCTGCTCAAGACCGAGACTCCAGTTGAGATAGCGCGGCTCCTGCAGCGTGTGCGTGTTCGCCGAGAATGTAGTGAGAACTATTGAGTTGCCACTGGAGGCGAAAAAATAATCCGTTCGCTGGCCCGCCGAAGGTCGCGCCACAAGCAGCAGGTTGGTTGCGTCGTAGACGATTCCGGCTCCAGCGGAAAGCTTGGTGTTGCCCCGGCTGTCGAGCACGTAGGTGCCCGCCAGTCGCGGAGAAAGAAGTGGAGAACGGATGATCTCATCCCAATCGAGGCGCAAGCCAGGCTCGATCAGCAGGCGGTTGGTGGCTAACCAGCGATCCTGGATGTAACCGCTGGCTTCCAGGTTGTCGGCGGTGGAGTCAGCGCCTCCAGAGAAGACGGAGTAGCGGGTGCAGGGCGTAATCGTCGAACAGACGCCGGAATAGGGCAGCGTCGGAGTTTCGGTGAGGAACGAGATCGGCGTGCGCTGAAAATCGGCGTAGTAGGTGAGGCGGTCGGTGTCGATGCCCATCTTGACTTCGTGCTGGCCATGCCATTTCTTGGGTGGCAGATAGAGATTGGCCAGACCCTGCCAGCGGCGGGCACGCGTATTGGCAGAGAGGTAGTAGTTCCCGCCCGTGGTATCAAGGGCAGTGAAGTACGGAAGAGTTCCCGCAGGCGTGTACCGCAGGTTATATTGCACGAAAGCCACCCCGGTTTCGAGCAGTTCCCCGCCCTGGAAATAATGCTGATTCTTCACGCTGGCAAGGTAGCCGCTCTCGATGTCGGATGGAGTTGCTTCGACGGGATTAATGGCTGAAAGACCGGCATGGTCGTCGTGAAGATGGTTGATGTTGAAGCTGGTGGTGAGGATGTCGCGCGTGGTGAGGTTGGTCTGTACCTTGGCGAGGTTGCCGAAGCGCCAGAAGCGGTCGCTGTCAGCGCCGTTCGGCAATTCGGTGATGACGATGTTGTCATACTCGCCGTCGGGGGAATCGAAGAACCACATCTTGCCTTTGCGAATGGGCCCGGAGAAGGTAAAGCGGGGGTCTACCTTGTCGAACGTGATGCCCTTCTTGTCCTGCACCGAAGGAATGAAGTTTGTCCCAGAATAGCGGAAATGGTCGTCGCCGATACCGGCGTTGAGGCTGAGGACGCCGCCCGAGCCTTTACCGTACTCGGCGGACTCGCGGCTCGGTTCGACGTCCACCGAGCGGAGCGAATCGGGACTGACCCGCATGAGGAGCTGCCCGGTGGCCGGCTGGGTCACGTTGAAGCCATCCAGCAGGGTGAGGGTTTGGTAGGTCTCCGACCCGGCGATGTGCGGCTGCCCGTAGATATCGTTGACGACCCCGGGAATAAAGTTCAGCGCGTTGCGGTAGTCGCGGGTGGCAGGGTAGGGGAGGTTGATAATGTCGACGCCGGAGAGCTGCTCCTGATCCGAAACCTGGGCGGGATCGATGGCAGGCGGGGACTCGATCACATCGACTACCTCGCGCACCTCTTGCTGGTGCGGGAGAGTGACCTCGACGTTCGTAATGATGTTCGTAATATCGATGTTCGTATCAAGGTTCGCCGCAGCGCCGGTCTGGATCGCAGGCAACATTACTGAGTAGAAACCTTGCTTCTCGACGCGGAGCTGGTAGGTAGCGGCGGAGAGGCTGGAGAACTCGCAGTGGCCGGCAAAATCGGTGACGCAGCGCAGTGCAATCGCCTGGGGAGAAGCCTGTAGAAATACCAGCGCGGACGGTACGGCAACATCGTTCTCATCGGTGACCGTGACCAGGATGTTCTGTGATGGAGTCGACCCCGGTGGTTTTGTGGAAGTCTGGGCGAGACAAACGTCGGTCAGAAGACTAGAGACCGCCAAACAAATCACCGATGTGCGCAACCGATGGGGCCTGAGCATAGCTGTTGTTTCTATTTTCGCTCAGGAAAAGCCGTTTAGCGTGCGTTAGACTTACGAAACCGACTTAAAGCCGACCTTGCATTTGATTTTGGGCGGAGCAGCGCTTTAGCGCTTAAGAACCTACTTCATCCGCTCCAGCGTGAACACTTCTTTCATTTCTTTGCCGTGATCGAGGAAAACCCATTCTTCGCTGTGGTGATCGGCGTCAGGTAGTGTGAAGGTCACGCGTTGCATGTGTCCGTCGCCGGGGCCGATGTTGGTGCCGTCGAAGAATTCGAAGCTGACGGATTTCGGGTCGGAGGCGATGACCTTCATGCGCGGCTGGTTACCCGCTCCGCAGTAGTGCGTCATCAGAAGGCGGTCGCCATCCATATGAAACATGGTGATCATGTTTTCCGGACCATGACCGTGAATCTCGCTCATAAGCGCGGAGCCGCCGGCGGTCATGCGGAAGGTGATTTGAAGGTGGCCCTCAGAGTTCTTCGCCGGCGCCCAGTTCCCTTCCAAGCCCTTGAGCAGGTCGAACGACTTGTGCGCGTCCGACTGGGCCAAAACAAAGCTGGCGGAGAGGACGATGATCATGGTTGCGGCAGCGGAAGCAGTCTTGCTAACTACGTTGCGAACTGGATTCCGAACGAGCTTCATAGATTCCTCCAAAGATTTATTTGTGCTTGCGAGGCGCCTTATTCGGGACCCTACCTGAGACCGTGCCCATTTCGCGGACGTGCTCCTGTTACACCTTAAGTCGCGTCAAGAGGAAAATTCTGGTTTCCGCCGCCGAGTTGCTCGCTGAGGTGAGCGGCAATCAGTTTACCGTGGAAGCGGCCATTCTCAATGAAGATTTCATTCGTCCTCGATCCGGCGACGATCACCCCGGCGACGTAGATTCCCGGAACGTTCGATTCCAGATTTTCGGGATCGCAAACCGGACGCATCTGTTCGGGGGAAAGTTCGATGCCCACGCTGCTGAGAAAATCGTAATCGGGATGGTACCCCGTGAGAGCGAATACAAAATCGTTTTTCAAGCGAAGCGGACCGGACGGAGTTCGCAGCGCAACGTAGTCAGCGCCAATCTCCTGTACGGTGCTGTTGAAGTGCGCGGCAATTTCCCCAGCCTTGATGCGGTTCTCGATGTCGGGGCGCACCCAATACTTGACGTGGTTGTGCATCTGCGATCCGCGATGGACGAGCGTGATGCGCGCCCCGTGCCGCCACAAATCCAAAGCCGCCTCCGCCGCCGAATTCTTGCCCCCGATCACAATCACATCAGTATCAAAATAAGGATGCGGCTCCCGATAGTAATGGAAGACTTTATCCAGGTCTTCGCCGGGAACATTGAGTTGGTTGGCGAGATCGTAGTAGCCGGTGGCGACCACGATCTTGCGCGCCCGGTAGTCGTGGATGGCATCGTGCCGGTTGGTCGTGGTGACCCGAAAATTACGGTCCTCACCCGTAATCGTCTTCACCCATTCGTACTGGCGGATGTGCAAGTGAAAATGTTCGGCGACACGGCGGTAATATTCGAGCGCTTCGAGCCGGTTGGGTTTCGCTGAAGCAGTGGTGAAAGGAACGTCGCCAATCTCGAGCAACTCGGGCGTGGTGAAGAACACCATGTTGGTCGGATAGTGATAGATGGAATTCACCAGGCATCCCTTGTCGATGATGAGAGCTTTGAAGCCCGCCTTCTGGGACTCGATGGCGCAAGCCATGCCAGTGGGGCCAGCGCCCACCACCAGGACGTCAACCCAGGAGTCGGGCCGTGCATGGGGTTGAGAGCGGGGCAGAGTTTCCGGAATCTGTTCGACGGGCACGGGTGTCAGGATCTTCATCGCGTGTGCTTTATCGCCGGTGATGCAAACGCACAATTCTAGCACCGTGCGCTATAAGCTCGTCGCGCCTGATTCCCTTCCCTATTTCTTCATGCAAACAGAAACTCCGTCGCGGATGGGCAGGATGGTGGTAAACAGATCCTTCGATTCGTAGATCAGTTTGTTGAATTCGAGGATCGCTTTGGTTTGGGCATCGGGGTTCGGCTTGCGGAGCTTGCCCTTCCAGAGAACGTTATCCGCGATGAAAAGGCCGCCACTCTTCAGGCGCGGCAGCGCTAAACGAAAGGCCCGCGGGTAGTCGGTCTTATCGACGTCGTTGAAAATGATGTCGTAGGGTTGCTTCTCCTCCGAAAGAATTTCGAGCGCGTCGCCCACGCGAACCGTGATGCGCGGGCTGACACCGGCCCGGTCGAAGTAGCGGCGGGCCTTATCGGCGCGCCTGTGGTCGCCGTCGGTGTAGACGACGCGTCCTCCTTCGCCCACCGCGCGCGCCCACCAGATGGTGGAATAGCCGATGGCCGAGCCCATTTCGAAGATCTTCTTCGCGCCGCTGATAGTGGCCAGTTGATAAAGCACGCGAGCGACGAGGGGGCCGACGATGGCCACATCGTTCTTGCTGGCGTCAGCTTCCATCTCGGCAAGAACTTCGTCGCGCGGCGGCAGTATCGCGTACAGATAGTCTTCGACTTCAGGAACTGTAATTCCGCCCATGCGCCAGTCAGGCTTCGGCGATTGATTCGTCATCTTGCTCCTCTAAGCTTGCTGGTGGAGCGCCGGGCGCCCCCGCCCGGCCTCGATTCTGCTGAAGGCGGGACGGGCGAGCCGCACTTCTCTCCGCTCTTTGATTTACGAAATCGTCTTTCCCGGCTTCAGTTCCAATACTTCCACATCCCGCACCAGTTTCTGCAACTCGCCGGGCGTTCCCGTCAGCTGCGGAAACGTACCGAAGTGCATGGGGATGACAGTTTCCGGCTGCAGCAGTTTACAGGCATAGGCAGCCTCGCGCGGCGACATGGTGAAATGGTCGCCGATCGGCAGCATGGCAATCTTCGGCGCGTAGAGGTCGCGAATGATGGCCATGTCGCTGAAGACATTGGTATCACCCGCGTGGTAGAGTTTGACTCCGTTCGAGAACTCGAGCACATAGCCGCAGGCTTCGCCGCCGTAGACGATTTGGTCGCCATCCTGAATGCCGCAGGAATGCACGGCGTGAACCATGGTGATCTTTACACCGGCGACGGTTTGCGTGCCACCCTTATTCATGGGCGCGATCTGTTTGACGCCTTTTTTCTGCAGCCACAAGCAGAGCTCGTAGATGCCGACGGCGATCGGATTCAGCTTCTTGCCCACGTCGACCGCGTCACCGATGTGATCGCCATGCCCGTGGGTGCAGATCAGCACGTCGGCTTTTTTGACGTTCTTTTCGTTCGCCGGGCACTTGGGATTACCGGCAATCCACGGATCGATGTAGAGGGTCTTCCCTTCCGGCGTCTGGACGCGGAAGGTAGCGTGGCCAAGCCATGTGAGTTGGATTCCTTTAAGATTCACAAAAAAACTCCTGGGGTAACGTGCGAATGGTAAAGTGCGAATGATAACCTGCGAATTAGAATTCTAGTGACTTGGAAAAAAGCGCGCAACGACGAGCGAGCACAGCCGCTAAAAAATTGGCGTTCACTCGGCTGACGCTTTCGTGAACCATTTGTCGAACCACTCCAGAGTGCGCAAGTTGTAGTCGTGGGAGTCGGCAGGCTTTACGAACATGTGTCCTTCGTTCGGATAGACAACCAGCCGGGTGGGTACCTTCATGGTCTTGAGCGCGTGCCACCATTCCACCGATTGTTCCATTGGAACTTCACCATCGCGATCGCCGACCAGGATCAGCGTAGGCGTCTTAACCGCTTTGACGAAGCGCATAGGGTCGCTCTTGGCGTACACAGCGGGATCGTCGTAGACGGACGCGCCGAAAAACGGGATCATCCACTCGTCGATATCATTCAGCCCGTAGTAGCTGAGCCAGTCGGAGAGTCCGGCGCCCGCCACCGCCGCGGCAAAACGCTGCGTCTGGGTCTCGGCCCACATGGTCATGTATCCGCCATAGCTGTGCCCGCGCAGGCCGATGCGCTTGGCGTCGACCGGATATTCCCTTGAGATGGCATCGATGCCGGCCATGATGTCAAGATAGTCCCCACCCCCAAAATCCTTGACGTTGGCTTGCGTATACGCCTCGCCCTGTCCGTAGCTGCCGCGCGGGTTTGGACAAAGAACGAAGTAGCCCATTGCCGAAGCGGCCCCGGTGAGACCCTCATCCCAGTGAGACACGCACGCCGAGGACGGTCCGCCGTGCACGTTGACTACGAGCGGATATGTCTTGCCGGGCACGAAGCCCTTGGGAAGCATAAGCCAGCCTTGGATCCGCATGCTTCCGTCCTGCCAGTGAATATTGCGCATTGTGCCCCATGCCGGCTGGATGCCGCTGTTCAGGTGGGTGATCTGCTTCCAGTTGCCAATGGGCCCCACCCAGACTTCGGGCGGAGTGCCGGCCGACTGGCGTATGACTGCGGTCACCGTTCCGTCGCGGGAAAAGGAGCCGCCAGGTTGCCACGCGTCCCCTGTCGCTAATTCTTCTCCCGTCCACAGTGTCTGCGCCTCGCCTCCGGTGGCGCTTACACTGCCGAAACCGGAATTCCCATCGACGTTCTCGGAGAAAAGGATGCGGTCGGGAGATGTCCACGCGAGCGAAGTAGGAGACGCGTTGAAGTTTGGAGTGATATTCCGTGCCGTGCCGCCTGTGATGGGAACGATGAAGACATCGCCACCCGTGACGCCTGCGTCGCTCATGAGGCCTTCGAGGATGGCTACATTTTTGCCGTCCGGTGAGACGTGCGGGTCTTCCATCTGCCATTTTGGCGCGTAGATCTCGCGCATCTCGCCGGTTTGCGCGTCGATGCGATAGAGCCGCGCGACCCACCAATTGGCGTCGCCGGAGCCGTGCGCCGCCGTGGCTGCCCATGCCGCTCCGTTGGGAGCCCAGTCGTATTCATAGATGTACACGTCGGCAGGCGTGACCTGCGCCAGGTGATTCGTGCTCAGGTTGATGGTGGTGAGGCGCTGCTCGTAGATTCGGTCGTCAATGACTCCCGCAAGCGGGGTCATCGGCTGCAGCGGTCCAGCCACGCGGGGCAGGCCCTCAATAAAGAGGATCGCCAGGGTCGCTCCGTCGGGAGAAAAACGAGGCGTCTCGGCATAACCTTTTAATTCCGCCCGCTTTGCCGGAGCACTACCGCTACCATCGACGGCTACGGTCCAGACCTGAGCTACTGGAATGTCACCCGGCAAGTCGGCGAGAAATGCGAGCTGTTTGCTGTCGGCTGACCACGTGACCTCGCGCAGCGGAAGCTTGCCTTCCACCGAGATCGTTTGGAGAGAGCCAGAGCCGTCGCGTACGCGTGTCACCGTAAGCTCTCCATCGACAATGTAGGCAACCTGAGTTCCATCGGGAGAGAGTGCAACCTGATCGATCTTCTTCGCTTGCGGCATGGAGTCGAGCACGGCTGCGGCGCGAGAGCGCGCAGGATCCTGATGTTGTGCCAAAAGCGGAACGCGGTAGAGTAAGGCTGCGAGCGCGCAAAGCAGCGCGGCAAAATGTGCGTGAGACTTGCCCCCTGATTTCATGGCCGATGAGTATACCGGATTTAAAACCATTTCGGTTGCACCCAAACTCGTGTATAAGATGGTGCTCAATGCCCGACCTCAAAGTGTTGCTGTCACGCGAAACCATTGCCAAGCGAGTCGCCGAACTGGGAGAAGAGATTGGGCGCGATTTTCGCGGGCAATCGATTATCTTCATCGGCGTTCTCAAGGGCGCGGCCATTTTTTTGAGCGATCTTGCGCGTCAGGTTCCGCTCGACGCCACCTTCGACTTTATCGGGGTTTCGAGTTACGGCAACCGCCCCATAGCGAAAGAAGACCCCGCAGGCCACGCCGCGTGGGATTCGCTGGGCGAAGTCCGCTTGACCAAAGACATGGATCAGTCACTGGCCGACCGAAACGTGATTCTCGTCGAAGACATTCTCGACACCGGGTTGACGCTGAACTACATTTCGAAGTTGGTGCAGGCGCATCAACCAAGGTCGCTGCGCATCGCCGCCTTGCTGGACAAGCCTTCACGCCGCAAGCAGCCGATCGAGGCGCAATACATCGGCTTCACCATTCCCGATGCCTATGTGGTCGGCTACGGCCTCGACTATGCGGAACGCTACCGCAACCTTCCGGATATCTGCGTGCTGGAAAACATGTAAAAGTTCTCAGTTCCCAGTTCTCAGTGGGAACCGTACGCTATTGGGGTTTTCTGAGAACTGGGAACTGAGAACTCAGAACTTGCTAAGATGAAGCTTGTGAAAACAACCGCCTCGCAAACTGGACGCGCTTCCGAGGTGGAACCCCTCCTGCTCGAAGTCGCCGACGTGCTGAACACCACGCTTGACCTGGAAACCACGTTGCGGCGCGTGGCGGAACTGGTGCGCAAGGTCATTGACTACGAAATTTTCGCGATCCTGTTGCTCAACGAGCAGCGTCAGGAATTGTACATCCGCTTCCAGGTAGGATATGCGCCGGAAGTCGCCGACCGCCTGCGCGTAAAAGTCGGTCAGGGGGTTACTGGTCGCGCCGCGGAGACTCGCCAGGCAGTGCTGGTCGCCGATACAGCGCAGGAAGATTTCTACCTTGAGGGCGTGCCCGACGTTCACTCGGAACTGGCCATCCCGCTGATCGTCAAGAACCGGGTGATTGGCGTGATCGATATTGAGGCGCGCGAAAAGGGGTACTTCACCGAAGAACACAAACGCCTGCTGACCCTGATCGCGTCGCGCATGGCGGTGGGCATAGAGAACGCGCGGCTGCATACGCGCATCACGCGCCAAGCCCGCACGCTGCTGCTGCTGAATGAGATGGCGCGCGAACTCACTTCAATTCTGAATCTGGACCAACTCCTCAAGCGCATCGCCGAGCTGCTCAATCGACTGATCGACTACCAGATGTTCAGCATCCTTCTGGTGGACCAGACGGGAGAAAAACTGCAGCACCGGTTCGCGCAGCGCTTCGAGGAAAGACTGCATCTGAAGCACGACATCCCTATGGGCCGTGGAGTAGTGGGGTACGCAGCGCAGGCCAAGGAAGCGGTCCTGGTGCCTGATGTCGCCAAGAGTGACCGTTACATCGCGGTGAATCCGGAGACGCGCTCGGAACTGGCGGTTCCGCTGATCTACAAGGACAAAGTAATCGGAGTGCTCGATCTGGAGAACACGCGCCGCGGCTATTTCACCGAGGACCACAAGCGGATCCTGACCACGCTCGCGGCGCAGCTTGCCATCGCCATTGAAAACGCGCGCCTCTACGAGGAGATTGCCCGGCAGGAGCAGCGCCTGGAACGCGATCTGGCGCTGGCGCGGGAGCTGCAGTTTCGCTTGCTGCCGCCTTCGCTGCCGAAGATGCAGCAGCTCGACGTCGAGGCGAAGTTTGTTCCCGCCCGCGCCATTGGCGGCGACCTCTACGACTTCCTTCCCTATTCGTTGTCGCGCCTGGGAATTGCGATTGGAGACGTGAGCGGCAAAGGCGCGCCGGCTGCCATTTACGCCGCGCTGGTCAGCGGCATTCTGCGTTCCCATGCGCCGAGTGAGCCGGGCCCGGCGGAGATGCTCTCGGCGGTGAACCTGTCGCTGGCGGAACGCAGGATTGCGGCGCAGTTTGTGTCGATCATCTACGCAGTCTGGGACGACGACCGCCGGACGCTCCTGGTGGCGAATTCGGGCTTGCCGCGGCCCATCTATTGTCATGACGGCAAAATTGAGTTTATTGAGGCAACCGGCCTGCCGCTGGGACTGTTCGACGAAGCCGAATACGACGAATTCACTTTCAAGGCCAAGCCGGGCGATCTGTTTGTCTTCTACAGCGACGGTATTCTCGACGCGCGCAATCGGCATGGTCAATCCTTTGGCCCGGAGCGGGTGGAAGCGATCGTTGCCGCCTGCGCCAACAAGACGGCGGGCTGCGTGGTCAACGAGATCTTCAAGGCGGTGACCGAGCACGCCGCGGGAGTGGATACGTTCGACGATCAGACGGTGGTCGCCATCAAAGTGAAAACCGGTCCGGGCAAACGCAAGTGAAGCGCGCGCGCGAATCGGCAGCGTTACGGCCACCCGCGTTTGAATATCATGGCGCTGGTTCGGGCGATCTCGCCGCGGAACTCTATTGCGAGGCGGTGGCGCTTGCAGACCTGGCCGCGCGCCACGGGACTCCGCTGTACGTTTATTCCGCAGCCATGATCCGCGCGCGAGTGAACGCCTTCCTTCACGCTTTTCATTCCATTCCTCACACCCTGTGTTATTCGGTCAAAGCCAATTCGACGCTGGCGATTCTGCGACTGGTGGTCGGCGAGGGCTCTGGCTTCGACGTGGTTTCTGGCGGAGAGCTGCACCGAGTGCTGCGCGTGAGCCGGAAGGCACCGAACAAGCTCAAGATTGTGTTTTCCGGCGTAGGCAAGACCGCTGAGGAGATGGAGCTCGCCCTCCGCTCGGGGATATTGCTCTTCAACATTGAAAGCGCTTCGGAATTAAGCTTGCTTTCAGCAACCGCGACGCGATTGAAGAAACAAGCGGCGGTTGCGGTGCGGGTCAATCCAGACGTCTCGGCGAAAACTCACCCCTACATTTCGACCGGGCTGCATCAGCACAAGTTCGGCGTCCCGATTCCCGAGGCGCGGACGCTCTACGCGCAGGCTGCGAAGCAACCTTATCTGAAAGTGGCTGGTGTGAGCGTCCACATCGGGTCGCAGATCACCGATGTCGGCACATTTCAAGAGGCACTCGAGCGCGTGGCCGATCTGGTTCGCGTCCTGCGCCAAGAGGGCCACGACATTCGCTATATCGACGCCGGCGGTGGCTTGGGAATTCCCTACGAGCGAGCGCAGCGGAGTTTTGAGAAGCAGATCGCCGCATATGCGAAGGCCGTGCTCGGTCCGTTGCGCGGATTGAAGCTGCATTTACTCCTCGAACCGGGGCGTTCCATCGTGGGGCCGGCGGGCGTGTTGCTGACGCGCGTCCTCTACCGGAAGACGAATAATCGCAAGCGTTTTCTAATTGTCGATGCGGCAATGAACGACTTGCTGCGTCCGTCGCTGTACGGCGCGTATCACGAGATTGTTCCCTTGGTCCTGGCGACGAGCCGCGAGACGCGCGCAACGGAAATTACCGATGTAGTAGGCCCCATCTGCGAGACTGGCGATTTTTTTGCCCGTGACAGAAGACTTCCGCTGGCGAGCGAGGGCGCTCTGCTGGCCATTCTGGACGTGGGCGCATACGGCGCAGTGCTGGGATCGAACTACAACACGCGCGGCCGGGCGGCGGAAGTGCTGGTGGATGGCGCGAAAGCGAGAGTGATCCGGCGACGAGAGAGCTTGCAGGATCAGATGAGGCTAGAGAAGTTTTAGTGGAGAGCCGGGCGTCCCCGCCCGGCCGCGATGCTGATGGATGGGCGAGAGCCCGCCCTGAGCCTGCCGAAGGGACGCAGGCCGCTCCACGACCTCGTTACAGCGACTCCAAGAAGTTAGTCACTGCCCGCAACACCGGCTCGGGCTGCTGAATGAACAGCGCGTGTCCGAGGTTGCGGAACTTCACATGCGTGTGATGGGGCAACAAGCGGGTGGCGAGCGCAACATCCGCGTCAGACATCAGGCCGCCTAATTCATGGCTGCCTTGCAGAAGCAGCGTTGGACAAGCGATTCCGCGCAACACGGTCTCGCCATCCCAGCTTTCGAGCGACGATCCGTCGAGCGCCATGTCATAGGTGTCGGGATCGGCCTGCTGCACGCAGCGTGCCCGGGAGAGCAGGTAGGCCTCATCGTTGCCGGGAAGTTCGCGGATCCTGGCGGGCTTATCAGTGCCCGGACTTGGCAGCACAATTCCGCCGATGCCGTCCGCAATCTGCTCGACGGAGCCGCCCTTGTGCGCCAGACCGCGCAGTCCCAAGAACAGCGCCGTGTACATCGGGTTGTGAAGCGGTGGGACGACGATCATGTTGTCGCCGAGAATCAGCGCCCGCACCAGGTCCGGATGATGAGAAGCGACCCACATGCCCAGCACGCCGCCAAGCGAATGTCCGAAAAGCACGGCGGGAGCGGAAACGCGCTCGCGAAGCAGGCGGGCGATGTCTTCAGCATACTGCGGGCCATGGTATCCGCGAGCTACGTGAGAGGACTTGCCATGACCGCGAAGGTCGGGCGCAAAGATATGCCAGCGCAGGCTCAGCGCGGGAATCAGCGGCAGAAATACCTGCCAACGCCGGCCGAGCCCATGCAGCAGCACGAGCGCCGGCCTATGGGCAGGCCCTTCGGCATAGTTCAAACGAACTTCGCCGGTGTCGAAGGTGCGTTCGATGAGGCCTGAATGGATTTTGTTCACAATGGCCCCCAGTGGCCTGTGACCCGACACCTGACACCTGACTTCAGCGTTCTCCCCACTTGAGCTTGGTGGCGAGCACTTCGAAAAATGTTTTCTGAAAACGCAACAGCCTTGCCGAATGTTCCGCCTTAACGCAGCGCACGATATCACCGTCTCGCATGGGCATGCCGACTTGTCCATCGAGACTCAGGTACCCTTCTTCATCCCCCGTCTTGACCTGGATTTCGATCTCGACCGTATCCCGCACCACCACCGGACGGTGTGTCAATCCGTGCGGCGAGACGGGCGTGATGACGAAGGCATCCACATCCGGTTTGAGGATCGGCCCGCCCGCTCCCAGAGAATAAGCGGTGGAACCAGTCGGCGTCGCGATGATCAGACCATCGGCTCTGTAACTGGAAACAAACTCCGAGTCCACGAAAAGCTCGAAGTAATTCAGGCGGGCGATGGCGCTCTTGCTCACGACCAGTTCGTTCAAAGCGGCGTGCGTGGCGATCATCTCGCCGCCCCGGACCAGCGAGCAACTCAGCATGGAGCGGCTGTCGACGATGTAGTGCCCTTTCGCGATCGCGCCCAGGGCGGGATACAGATTGGCCAGTGGAACTTCGGTCATGAATCCGAGCGTGCCGAGGTTGACGCCAAGGATCAGCGTTCCGGCTTTCGCAACCGCGCGCGCCGCCGAAAGCAGAGTACCATCGCCCCCGAGCACCAGAGCCACATCCGGCGACCGCGCGGCCAACTCGCTCCGCGGCACCACCTTGGACGCCGAAAAATAAGCGGCGCTTTCCCGATCCACCACCACCGCGTAGTTGCGCTGCTGCAGCCATTTTTCGAGCGCTGGCAGTACTTCGGAGAGCTCGGGACGGTCCGGCTTGGAAATGATGGCGACCGTTTTCTGCTGGCTTGAGCCTTGGGGAGACTTAGACATGTCTTCTGACTTTTCTTTGGACATCCATTCGGACATCGGACTTCCGATTGTACAGAATCAGCGGATGGCAGGCGGCGAAAACTCTGCGTGGAGCAGGAATTCGCGATTGCCTTCGCCGCCACCTCCGAGGATGGGAGACTCGATCCATTCGGCGTGCGTACATCCAAGTGCTGCGAGCGCACCCTCTACTCTCGCCACAGCCGCTCGCTGTGCCGATTCGTCGCGCACGATTCCACTTTTCCCCACCAGTTCCCTGCCCGCTTCAAACTGCGGCTTCACCAGCACTACAATCTGGCACACTGCGGCTGAACCGGGAGCGCGGTTGGCGCAAGACGAAGCGGCGCGAATCACCGCCGGGAGCACCAGGGTAGCGGAGATGAAGGAGACGTCCATGGCAATGAAGTCGATAGGCTCGCCAAGGTCGCCGGCTTCGAGATAGCGGGCGTTGGTTTTCTCCAGAAGCCGAATGCGTGGATCTTTCCGCAAGCCGAAATCCATTTGACCATAGCCGGTGTCCGCGGCAATCACCCTGGCGGCGCCGTGTTGCAGCATGCAGTCGCTGAAGCCTCCGGTCGAAGCGCCGACATCGAGACAGACTTTGCCGTGAAGATCGATTCGCCAGTGCTCAAGAGCCTTCTCCAACTTGAGCCCGCCACGGCTGACGTAGCGCAGATCCTCGCCCAGCAGACGCAAAATCGACGTCGAGCCGGAATCGATCAGCGCGCCCGCCTTCTCGATCTTCTGCTCGTTGACCAGAACTTTTCCGGCCAGGATGAGGGCCTGCGCCCGCTCGCGCGACGGCGTCAGCCCTCGATCTACGAGCAACTTGTCGAGACGTGTCTTCACGGACTATCGAAAAACGAATATCGAAAAATCGGAGTATCGAAAAATCGAATCCGCACGATGCGTCTAGCACCCGATACAGTGCAGAATGTTGAACGCGATTTATTAACAGGGGGTTACAAGATTGAGTTCCCGCTTTTCCACAAACTTTTCCTCGACGGTGTTGAAAACTTCGGCGGCGCCGTTGAAAGATCTGGGTTGTTTGTCACAGCACTGTGATGCATGCGTCACAAAAAAGCCGCCCGCAAGGCGGCTCTCACCATCGGATCGAAAATCGCTGCGGGCGAACTTCGCGTGCAACTTCAGCCAGCGACCTCTTCCAGAACCTTCTGGTCGATATCGAAGTTGGCATGCACGTTCTGCACATCGTCGCTATCTTCGAGCGCTTCCAACAGGCGAATCATCTGCGCCGCCTGCTGCCCCTCCAGCTTGATGTAGTTCTGTGGAATCATGCCCACGCTTGAGGAGATGGGCTTAATGCCGGCCTTCTTCACGGCTTCCAACACGCCTTCGTAAGCGGAAGGCTCCGTGATGATTTCCCAGTTCTCGCCATCGTCCTTCAAATCTTCACCGCCCGCTTCGAGGATAATGTTCATCAAATCGTCTTCCTTGGCCGCCGACTTGGGAACGATGATGTCGCCCTTCTTGTGGAACATCCACGAAACCGCACCGGCTTCGGCCATGTTGCCATTGTTCTTTCCGAAGACGTGCCGGATCTCGCTCACCGTACGATTGCGGTTGTCGGTCGAAATTTCCGCCAGCAAAGCAACGCCGCCCGGGCCGTAGCCCTCCAGAATAAATTCTTCATAGTTCGCGCCCGGCAGTTCCCCGGTGCCGCGCTGGATGGCGCGCTTGATGTTGTCGGCAGGCATGTTCTCAGCCTTTGCCGCCACGATGGCCGTGCGCAGCCGCGGGTTCATGTCGGGATCGCCGCCCGACTTCGCCGCCATCGCAATCTCCTTGATGAGACGGGTGAAGATCTTGCCGCGCTTAGCGTCGAGCGCGCCCTTCTTGTGCTTAATGGTTGCCCATTTAGAATGTCCGGACATAGCTCTACCTCATCTCTAGCATACTTGAATTGCGCTGATTCTAGGAATTACGGATCCGCCCGCGAAGGAAATCACAGGATCAGCCTCGACGTAAAAACGTTCAGGCGAACTGAGATTATAGCATGGGCCGAAGAACCGGCGACTAAGGACCGGAGGGTGCCCCACTCATTCGCGTTCTGTGCGGATGAATGGGTACTACGGCTACGGCATAGTAATCAACTAGTAACTAATGGAGCCAACCGAGTCATCAATTATGTAATGCCCTGGCAGGCAAGCCATGAGGTACCCTTCGTTGGGGACCTCCATGGCAGCGAATGCTCTCGATCGCCAACTCAGCCAACTAGAAGCCAGCCGCTATCGCTTCGGACGCAACCAAGCCGCAAGCGTGGTCAAGTTGCTCAATCGTCTCGACGCCGCACGCTTCCCCGA
This sequence comes from Terriglobales bacterium, assembly GCA_050012595.1. Taxonomy (GTDB): domain Bacteria; phylum Acidobacteriota; class Terriglobia; order Terriglobales; family Acidobacteriaceae; genus Acidiflorens. The sequence goes on along the minus strand of JBEKGW010000002.1, from coordinate 27,299 downwards.
TCCATCTTCCCTGATCCGCTTCCACGAAACGCTCCTATTCCTACGAGCCTTCCCTCAAGGACCAGCCGTAGTCCGTGCCACCGAGCGCATTCTGAATAGCTTCCATAAGAAAGTGGAAGCATTACGCAAAGCCGGCGCCGATATGGACGCGTTCGAGCCCATCGAAGTCTCCGGTATCGCCGGCACGCAGATGGAAGACACTCTCAGCTTCGACCTTGCGCGCTGGCTGGTCAAGCGCATGCCCGGCCAAGCCGAAATCGCTTGGGAGAATTACGAACCGGGACGCGAGTTGGTCAACACCGGCCCGCGTTTTATGCCATTGCTCGAGGACGACGCAAATGTCGAGGCCGACACACCCTGGCGCCGATGGCTGGAGGCGGCCGGGGGCAGGAAGAATGCCACGCCTGCGTGGCTGATTGAACGCTTCGAACAGTTGCCGCTGCCGGTGCAGCAAGAAGCCGAGCTTTATGAATCACTGCGCGTGCCCTTGCGTTGGAATCTCGACAACTCCGCCATCGCGCGAACGCGCAACTGGAAGCCGGTTCCGAGCGTTTTTTATCACAGCGAACCCGATCACACATCATTGATCAGCCGCAGCCAGGTGTCACTTGCCGACGAACTAGCGCGGCCTCCAGTGCAACTGACCAAGCTTCCCCGCAGTCAGGGCGAGCGAGTCATCGACCTGATTCGCGAGGTCATGCTGGTGCGCTACCGCGAACTTTACGGCACAACGCTGGGCGATCCCGCGTCGGTGGTGCGAGCCGATGTAGGACGTGGAGTGACAATCCATCTTTGGAACCTGCCGCCAGATCGCCGTTTGCCGCTGCGCGCCTATGCCGCAGGATTGACGCTCAAAAATGGTGTGCCGATTAACTACATTGAAGCAATCGCGCTCTGCGAGTGGATGGAGGTCGGCTTCAACACCTTCTACACTTTCCGCGGGGGCGAAGCGGGATGGATCTACGCGCAAGTGTTGCGTTGCCTCTGTCACCTGATGGGAACGACGTGCATCTCGGTCTACCCATATCAACTGGGCCATGACAACGAGGAAGCGATCGAATCGGGAGCGTTCTGGTTTTACCGGAAGCTCGGCTTCAGACCGGGGCGCGCGGACCTGCAAAGGTTGGCGGAACGCGAAGAAGGCAGAATCGCCGCCGATCCGAAATACCGGACCCCTGCCAGAACCTTGCGCCGCTTGGCCAGTGGGCACGTGTTCTACGAGTTGCCGGGCAGCGAGGTGGGAGCGTGGGACAGCTTTAGCACGCGCAACATTGGCCTCGGAGTGAATCGGCGGATGGCGCAAGAATTTCGAGGCGACAGCGGCCGCATGCGCAGGGAATCAGTGCGCGCGGTCGCGCGGATTCTCAATGTGGACACATCTTCGTGGACGGCCGCCAAACGTGCCAGCTTAGAGAATTTTGCAGTGCTCTTCGCCCTGGTCCCCGGCCTTCGGTCCTGGACGCGCGAGGACAAGGAGGCGCTGGTGCGGATCATCCGCAGCAAGTCCAAAGCTGACGAGATGGTTTATCTTCACCTCACGCAGAGAAGCGAACGGTTCCGCGAAGCGCTGCTCAAGCTCGGGTCCTGACTTGAAGCCGTGAAACTGCGTCACCGCCGGGGCGTGATCGAAAACCTTCTGGCAAATTTTGCCGGCAAAGATGGCGTTGCGCCCTTGCGGGAGCAAACATAGCGTGCCACTTCGTTGGCGAGAGCGTTGATTTCGTCCAAATCCATTTTTCGAAGCAGTCCCAGAACCAGTGCAGCCGTAAACGAATCACCCGCACCCACAGTGTCAACGACCTTCACTGGACGAGACGGGCAATCCGACCACCGCCCCTCTTCCTCATAAAGCAGGCTGCCATTCGCCCCACGCGTTAATGCAACCAATCGCAGGCTGAAGGTTTGCGCCAGCCGCTTGATCCGATGCTCGGGCGAACCGGTCAGGCTAAACATGCCGGCGAGGCTCAGCAGTTCGTCATCGTTCAACTTCAGCACGTTTGCTAACTGGAGCGATTGTTCAAGCAGCCCACGCGAATAGAACTGCTGCCGAAGATTGATGTCACAAACGCGCAGCGCGTCTGCTGGAGCGGTTGCGACCAGTTGTTGAATTGTGCTGCGCGAAGGTTCGCAACGCTGGGCCAGGCTGCCGAAACATATTGCGTCCGCCTCGCGCGCGGCCGCGCGTGCCTCCCGGGTCACAGCAAGGTAATCCCAAGCGACATTTTCTTGAATGGTGAAATGGGCAAGCCCATCGCCGGAGAGTGCGACCTTCGCTGTCCCGGTAGATGCGGTTTCATCCATCTGCACGGTGGTGTCCGGCAGGCCCATCTCATGAAAGCGGCGAATGATTTCGCGACCGTAGTCATCATTCCCCACACGCGTGATGACCTGGGCCCGCGCACCCAGGGCGTGCGCATGATACGCGAAATTTGCTGGGGCTCCGCCCAACTGTGGTCCAGTGAGAAGCAAGTCCCACAGCACTTCTCCGATGCCGACAACATTAAAGTTCATAGTGGCCTGTTCGATGCCCAATTGTTTCTGGATTTGCTCCAGCGGCACCCCTTCGTCTCCGGAACCAACGTCTTCATCCTTCGGGCCGGATCACCGCGAACTTGAACCGGCCCCATTCGACCGTGTATAACACTCAGGGAGCACGTCGCTGGGTGCAGTGTTAAAGTTAGGGCTTCTGGCGAGTGCCGTGCAGGCTTCAGTCTCCCTCAAACGGTCTGCAAAATATTGATTGTAAAGCGGAAGTGGTGGAACTGGCAGACACGCCATCTTGCGGGGGTGGCGCCGAAAGGCGTGGGTTCAAATCCCCTAGTCCTTTCTAAGGTTGTGTCGCCAGGTGAGTTCTTCATATGCGGATGTGGTGGAACTGGCAGACACACCGTCTTGAGGGGGCGGCGGGGAAACCCATGAGAGTTCGAGTCTCTCCATCCGCACCAAGACCCTCCAGCGCATAACTTCCGCTTCACCTTTAGAATCCGTCTCAGACTAACAGTGAAAAACCGGCCGGCGCGGGAAGTGCGCGGACGCCTCCCTCGCGGGCGTGCGTCCGGGTTGAAGTCTTTGTTGACAAGCCCGTTTCGTCCCCCAAGCTGGTCAGTAGTCATAAACATGCTCGACCAGCAACCCGTCAGAATGTAAGTCGCTCAGGGATTGAGCGAGAGACAGAACGCCACACGTGAGCACGACGCGCTGCCATCCGGGACAAGTCAAGACCTGCATGGGGAAGAGTTGCTGTGCCACTGAACCGTGGTAATGCCATGCTTGCGGCGCCAGCACGGAGAAAGTGATCTGGGAATTCCCTGCGATCTCCACGAAGCGCGCTCCATGTTGCGCCAACATGGAAGCGACGGCGGTGAACTCATGGTAGCGCGGAATGTCCACGATGCAGGCTTGTGCGTCCACGCGTTTTATCAGCTTCAAATGGGGAACGTCAGGTAACACCGTTTCGTCTAGATTTTCGACCCAGGCATACGTGTTGCTAGGCTCGCGGTCGTAGGTAGCGTGCGTACCCTTCTCGATGAACCAGCAATAAAAAGCTTCCGCCGTGTAATCGATTGTGAGAAAGATTCTGCGCTCCCACTTGCGGATCGGATGCGGGCCCCACAGGGAGTTCTCGGCCCAAAGTCCCTTTACGTGCCGCGCAAACTGGAACTCATAGAACGGCCGTACATGCACGAAGTCGGCATACTCACGCGCCACTTTGTACGCATAGCGATCTTCGTCCGTGAACTGGTGTCCGCTGGTCCACTCACTCAACCTTCCGATTGTGTTTTCGTACAATCCTTTCAGAGTGTATTCTGCCGAAAAGCTTGCGCCGATCACCACCAGCATGGCCTGCTCGCCCACGTTGAATTCGTATTTTCCACGCGTAAGCCGCGAAATGCAGCAATAGCCTTTCCAGTATTGGCGCACCGCACCAAAGTACGGGAATCCACTGGGCAAGCGGTTCTCCTGAAAATCCGCTTTCTCCTGGTAGCTCCAGACGATGTACCACTCCGGATAACTTAGATAGGCGTCGTCTTCCGGACGCGAGTAATCCTTAATGCCGGCCACGGCAGCCTTCCTGTGCTCTGGTTGCGGCACGGGCGCGGGGATTTGTCCCTGTAGATCGCAACGCCAGCCGGAGAGCACCTCGACGGCAATGACCAACAGCAACACTCCAAGGCAGACCAGGCCAAACCGAACCAGACGTTGAAGCTGACGCTTCAAGCGGGGGATGCTCCAGCCTTTGGCTTGTCCACCCGAAGCGCGATCCAATAGGCAGCAATAAAAATGAGGATGTGGGGCAGGTTCACTAGAAAATTTTTCGTCAGCGGGAGAGCGTTCAGATGGCCGAAGAGATAAGTGAAGACATCAATCGTGTACCAGACCGCCAGCAGCCAGAAATAGGCGCGCGCCGTCCGCGCGGAAATCAGCGCGCCGATTAATGCTAGCGACCCCGCTCCCAGATGGCCCAGATCAACCAGTCTGGTCATATGGAATAACCCGAACATCAGACCGTTCTGGTCCATGATGCCGGGCACATAGTCCAGCGAATAGACGCCGAGAAACAACGCGGCGAATCCGAATGCGCATTTCTGGATCGTGCTGAATTGCTTGGCCATAGCGATTCCTGCTGGTACTATTCAGCAGCCTGGCGTAGCTTGCAAGTTATTTTTTCGGTTCGAACCGATGGAGCTCGCAGGGAGGTAGTCTTGAAACGAGTGCGTCGTTGGCTGTTGCCGGTAGTTCTCGTCCTCGCATCGATCCTGGTCGTTGGCGCCGAGAAAATCTTCGACTACGCTGCCGCTCCCGACAAGGAAAAAGAAAGCGACTTCGTTTTCCCCAACAATCCTGACCAGGAGAAACCTACCGTCCTCGTCGCCGAGCCAAAGGCCCCGCCCTTCAACTTCGAGCAACGCGGAGGCTTCATCAATGACGCCAGCCACCTGAACAAGACAGCGGTCTACGGCATCGTGCGCATCACCAGCGAGGACGATATCCGCAACGCCCTGCAGTTCGCGCGCGACCACAACCTGAGGGTGACTTGTGCCGGACAACAACACAGCATGGGCGGACAGACCTTCACTCATGACGGCCTGGTCTTCGACCTCCGCGACTTCAACCGCATCCGCCTCGACAAAGAACATAAGACCGTCAATCTGCAATCCGGGGCCCGGTGGTGGCAACTGCAGCAACTTCTCGACAAGGAAGGTCTGTCGGTCAAGTCCATGCAGTCCATCAATATTTTCAGCGTCGGCGGCACACTCAGCGTCAATGCCCATGGAATCGACCCCATGCCCGGTCCAGTCGCTCCCACAGTCCGTTCCCTGCGAGTGATGCTCAGCGATGGCAGCATCGTGCAGACCAGTCTCAGGGAGAATACCGAGTTATTTCGCCATGTGCTCGGCGGTTATGGCTTGTTCGGAGTGATTCTCGACGTGGATCTCGATATCGTCGACAACGAGATGTACAACCGGAAAACGCTCTACATGAATTACACCGATTTCCCCAAGTACTATCAGGCGAACGTCGAGAACAACAAAGATGTGGGACTGATTTTCGGCCGCCTTTCCGTCTCTCCGCGATCATTCCTGCGCGAGACGGCGGTGCACGCATACATCAAAACGCCAACCGACGGCGCCCTGCCGCCGCTCAAGGCAGCTACGCATAACACGCTCGACCGCTTGATCATAAATTTCTCGAAGACCGGCGGCCTCGGCCGCTGGACAAGGTGGACGCTAGAGAAATATGCCGAGCCCCATCTTCACGACTGCGTATCGCGCAATCAGGCTATGAGTGAGAAGGGAGTGTGCCTCGTGTCACGCAACGAGGAGATGTACGACGATATGGCTTATCTTAAAAACCGCCTGCCCGACACGGATATTCTGCAGGAATATTTTATTCCCTACGACCGCATGCCCGCGTTCGTGGACGGTTTGCGCGACGTGGTGCGCCGGAATCAGGCCAATCTGCTCAACGTCACTATACGCACCGTGCACAAAGACGCCATCACTGCTCTGCCTTACGCCAAAGAGAATATGTTTGGATTCGTCCTCTATTTCAACGTCAAGTTCAATGACCGGGACAACGAGATCCTGCAGAAAACGACCCGGGGGTTGATCGACGTCGCCCAACAGTCTGGGGGCACCTACTATTTGCCCTACCAGCTCTTCTATTCGAGGGAGCAATTGCAGAAGTGCTATCCCGAGATCGAGGACTTCTTCGCGGCGAAGAAAAAATACGACCCAATTGGCCTTTTCTCGAACAAGTTCTACGAGAAGTACGGGAACTAAGCGGCGGCGAATTTAAAGCGAGGTTCTTATCATGAAGTCGGCAAGCCGGAAACTATCCACAAACCGGCTTCGAGGAAGTTGGCCGGATTGATATTAAGTCCTGGGTTCAATGTGATTCAGGACCAAGGGGCTTGGGCACGAGTGGCCTGAGCAGAACGCAGCGGATCTTGCGCACGAACACGGATAAGCGACAACCCAGCCCGGGCTATTATTCTGAGATGTGACTGAAAAGCCAGACACACACTCCACGACCCCGCTTCGCAAAGGTTTTCTCCGATCCTTTGTTCAATGGCTTGTCATCGGTGTGGTGCTTGTTTGGTCGCTTGCCGCACTGATCCTTCTGGCCGCCCGGTGGATCGACCCACCGTCAACCGCGGTGCACACCCAGCGCCGGCTGCAAGCCTGGATTCACCACACTCCGTATCATGAACGCTACAAATTCATTCCGCTGAGCCAAATCTCGCCCGATCTCCAGCACGCTGTTATCGCCGCGGAAGACGCGCGCTTCTATGAGCACCATGGGTTCGATTGGCACGAGATCCAAATCGCTGCCGAAGACGATTTGGAAGGCGGTCGCACTCGCGGAGCTTCCACCATTACGCAGCAACTCGTAAAAAACCTATTCTTCGGAACGGGCCGGTCTATTCTCCGCAAGGGTGCGGAGTTCACACTGGTGCCGGTGGCCGAATTCGTCCTCGGCAAGCGGCGCATTCTGGAGATCTATCTCAACGTGGTTGAATGGGGCCCGGGTATTTATGGTGCAGAGTCGGCGTGTCGTTACTACGACGGAACCGCGGCCCGGAATATCGACCGCCAACAGGCCGCACGGCTCGCCGCGATTCTGCCGGCTCCCCTGAAGCGACGGCCCGAGCGCATGAATAACTACAGCGCGCGCATCCTTGAGCGGATGCGCCAAAAGGGTTGGTAATCGCGAGTAACTTCTTACCAATGCAGCGCGTATATTTCTCTCGCGATAGGCTCTGGCCGGATGATTACCGATTTGGAAATTACTCCCTCGACAACAGAGCACATGGCCGGAATCGCCACGACACTATTCCTGAGATACCTTGGAAGATTCGTACGGAGAAACGCCCTTGTTTCCACGAATGGAGTAGTCCCCGGTCGGTTGGCAAACAGGAACTAACGGATCAAGCTGCGACCTCGCGGGTGCAAGATCAACGCGAGATCCCGAGCCCGTGCTTCGAAGCATGCTCGCCATTCCAGGCATTCTCGAACGTTGGCCTTGACCGATGGGAAGGGCGGATGTCAAACTGTTGCTGGCAGGATTAAGAGAAGACACTTCAGTGCAGTTTTCTCTTCTCCGGTGCATTCACCGTACAATAAACGTACAATGGAAGCGGGATTGTGGGGCATTTGGGCCGTTGGGCCGAATGCAGAATCAGTAAGTTACGTGTTATCAATGTGATGCAGTAGTTCAAATCCCCCCTTCCGCACCATCTTGTTGATTCCAGAGAGATCCGGAATTTGAATCGGGCTCCGGCCCGGACGGAGTTTTTTTGCAATGACCATTTTGATTACAGTGATTCACATTATCGTTTGCTTTTTTCTGATTGCAGTCGTGCTGCTGCAGAGCGGAAAGAGCGGCGACCTGGCCGCGGCTTTCGGCGGTCAGGGCAGCCAGACTGCGTTTGGCCCCCGGGGCGCGGCTTCGGTTCTTTCCCGGGCGACGACCTGGTCCGCGATTATTTTCATGCTCACCTCGATCACTCTTTCAATTTTCGCGGCACGGAGATCTGGGCCCACCTCTGTGCTTTCGGGAGTGAAGCCGGCGCAGACCAAGTCGCAGCCGACGACTCCCGCCGCGCCATCCGCACCGCCGACTGTTCCGCAAAACCAGGCGCCGACACAGAAATAGAGATCAGGCCGCTTTCCCCGATCTATCCCACCAGGAAGGGATTCTCTTCCCTTTCCTCTCCTATGGTTGTTCGCGGGCCATGGCCTGGAATCACGATGGTGTCGTCGGGCAGGGTGAGGACGCGTTCGTGCAGAGAGTGCATGATTTTCTCGAAGGATCCTCCGGGGAGGTCGGTGCGACCGATGCTGCGGGCGAACAGGGTATCGCCAGCGATCAGCATTTTTTCCTCAGGAAAATAGAGGCAGACGCTGCCCTCGGTGTGGCCGGGAGTGTGGAGAACATTTGCCGTCAAGTTGCCCGTCCGCAACGATTCGCCATCCCCGATGCTCGCTTCGATTGCAACTTCACCCGGCGCGGCCATGCCGAGCCACGAAGCCTGCACGTCGAGCATTTTCAGCAGCGCGTAGTCATTCTGATTGAGCAGGATGGGGGCGCCAGTCAAGGCGCGCAGCTTCATCGCTCCGCCTACGTGATCGATGTGGGCGTGAGTGATAACGATCTGCTTTACTTGCAGCTTGTGCTGGCGAATGATGGCGAGAACGTCTTCAATGTCGTCGCCAGGATCGATGACCATGGCTTCGTGCGTGGTCTCATCGCCGATGACGGAGCAGTTGCATTGCAGCGGGCCTACTGGCAGCATCTTGTGGATCATGATCTGATTTTCGCTCAGGTTGAGTTGTTTAGTTGGGCGTCGGCTTTTCGGGGGGGGACCCGGTCCGCGGCATTGTGGGCTCTTTCCGCTTTTCTTCGGAATCCACCGAAAACAGCATGTAATGATCGTATGTTTGGCTGCGGTAATAACGGCGTTTGCGAAGGTCGAAGTAGATTTCTGCCTTCATCGGGAGCCACAATTCCAGATCTTTCCTTGGAAACTGGACGGCGCCATACTCCACGACTTGTTGGTCGTAACGCAACCGGATCCCCGCCATCGGACTTGCTAGTTCTGACTCAATCCGCACGATCTCAAACTTGTCCGCCGTGATCCACGCGCGGCCTTTCAGATGGACCGGATAGTGCACGTCGTCAACTTTGAAATCGATCATGCGGGGAGGGCGGTCTTCGCGCTGCTTGAAGTGAACCAACCACGCTGCTCGCCCGTGCCAACTCCCCAGGCCTTCGCAAGTCATCTCGAAGTTTTCCCGATTGTTGGGGTGAAATACTAAAGCCAACGCGGTAAACCCGCTGGTGGCGATATGGTCGGGAAAGTCAGCACGCGCCAAGCGCTCGAACCGATCTTCATCCACCGCGAACCCCCCTCGCCCGTCCTCCGAGATAGCAACCTCATAGTCGTAGTTGCGGGTTTCCCTGGTGAGGGGATTCCCCATTTCGTTCACCTGCTCGTGCACCATGCTTTCAATTGCCGCTATCCGCGAGACATTGTCCACCAATTCCTTAACGCGCTTGCCCGACATCTCGATTACGTTCTCGAACGGGCAGCTGACTCCTTCCGAGACGGATGGCTTGGCTTCGTCAATTCCAGGCGGATGCCACGGACTGACTGAGACCGGAAGTTCAGGAGCCAAGAACAGAGGGTCGAGGCCGGACAAAGAGGCATCGCTCTCCTGTTTGACTCTACTATCCGGGAGGGAATCGGCATCGCGTCCCTCGATCCTTGTAATCAGGTTGCGCACTTGAGGTACGGAGGGGTCCGAGGGTGAATTCCGGATGAAAGTTTGGAGCACTCGGATACCTTCTTCCCTTTTCCCCAGATTGGCGAGAGCCTGCCCTAAAACCAGGTTTGCCGCGCTGGCCCCGGTTTTCCCTTCTGCGATGGCCAACTCCGCCTGTTGCCTGGCTCCCTCATAATTTTTCATTCCCAAGTACGCGCTAGCAAGCAGATTGTGCGCGACCCAATACGTGGAATCGGCGTCGACCGCTTTTTCCAGAGTCGCCACCGCCCCGGCATAGTCTTTTTGAGTGATCTGCACGTTACCGAGCAGCGTTAGCACGCGTCCGTTGCGAGAACTAATGTTGGCAGCGGTCGTCAGATAGCTCTGCGCCTGAGCGAAATCTTTTTGCTGATAAGACAGGTAGCCCATCAGATAGTTCAGATCGGGATTCGACGGCGCCAGCATGTAGGCCGCATCCAATCTCTTTTTCGCTTCCTTAAGATTCGCCGACTTGAGAGCGGAAACCGCATGCTTAACGTCTCCGCGCGCCTTGGGCGGCAGCGCTGCATCGGCTATATTCAAGTCCGCTGCGGAAGGATCGCGATGCAGATCAATCTCCATCTGAATCGTATCTGTTGCGTTAACAATTTGGGCCTCTTTTTTCTCGCTCAAATATCCGACAGCGCTTACCTCGATTTCGTATTGGCCGAAGGATAAACTGATTTCGGCTTCCGATTTGTCGTCGGTGGTCTTCCATGCGACGGTGTGAGCGGACGGGTTGGTGATTTTTACGACCGACTGCCGGTCAAGTTTCTTGTTGCCGTCCGCTGCGCGTACGGAAAGCAGCACCATTCCTTCGTCGCCGGCCCTGGTGTGCGCTAGCTGCATGGCCAACTGGCCCGGGCTGAGATCCTGCCCCAACGCAAGCATTGCCAGCAAATGAAGGAGGGACACGACTCCAAGGAAACGACCAATGGCTACCCGCAGTGTACTTCGAGAAGTCATAGAGCAACCGAGATCAGTTTCGCACCTCGACCTTTGCGCGTCAATCCCGGGTTTGCCTTTTGTCGCCCAAGCTGCCCGATTCGACCACATCGCGCAACACATCTGGTTTCTCGAAAAGCGCGAGAAAGGGGCACCCCCAGTTATTTCGGTTAATGGTTATTAAACAAACCCGGGTTATAACACGTCGTTAAAGTGGCCCACCCGCATTTCCCGCAGAGGAGAAGGGGCAAAGCCCCGTCACCACACGAGCTCTGGAAGCAAACGTCCTATGACGCCGCGGCGATCTGCCCAGTTCTCTGATCGGAGCGGAAGCGCAGGAGCGCCGCGATATTGCCGGCACGATCCAAATCGGCGCGCTCCTTGAAATAGAACAATTCGATATCGCGACGGATGGCGATGGGGATGATGGCATCGCAGACGTCGGCGAGTTCGCGAGTGAGGTGTCCGCAAGCGACGCACAACGGGTTCAGGCGGGCATCGAGGTGGCCGCAGTTAGGACACTCGACCGCTCGAGCAGAATAGTTTTCGACGAGGAAGATGCTCTGCACTTCCCCGGTTTCCAATGCTTGCAGCACACGGCGCAGGCCGGTGACCCCGCGCCCGTTGGCCTTGGCGAGATCCAGCGCTTCGCTGAGTTTCGTCGAGGCGCGTTCCGTGATCCATTGATTGAGGAGAGCACTGGCGTGATCGCGAATCTCTTCGTTCGAAACGCTGGCGACATCGGCTGAGAATCGGCCAATCAGGCGCTTTTTGACGTAAGGGTGAAGGTTCGATTCGAACTCGGACCAGTTGGCATCCTGGCAACCGACGATGAGCCGCTCCCAGATACCTTTCTCGAAGTCGGTAAGCAGCCGCTCGCAAACTGCCTTGAAGTGCTGGAGCGCTTCCTCGGACACGCGGCGTTCGGCATGGCCGGCATCGTAGCCGTTGAAGCCATAGCTGGAAGCGTTGCGCGAGAGCATGTGGACAATGGCTCCGCGTTCGCGCAGGTCGTCAAGGCGAAGATCGAAGAAACGGGCGCGCTGGCGGTCGACTACGGCAACCGAGAGGGCGGGCTGGGCTCCCAGCAAAGCTGCCAGAGGTTTTAACTGAAAGCGAGGCTGGAGATAAATACGGGTAGCCCCGAGATGCGGGGGCAGTTCGTACTCCTTCCAAAAATTCTGGGCAGAGCAGGCGAAGACTGCTCTTCCCCGGGCATTGCCGCGCAAACTCGTGGCCAGATCGAGGACGCGTTCAAGGTCGGCGTGAAGGGGTCCGTTCTTGCCGTTAGGGGCAATACTTTTCAGGGCCTGCTTGACGACATCTTTGGCGACGATCGCCTCGCGGCGACGGGAACAATCCTGCGGAGGATCGGGTTGAAAGTAAAAACTCAGGGCATACGCCCCTTTGGTTTCGTCCGCTTGAAAAGCCGCCAACTCACGGATTTCGTTCCGGGTCATCATCTCGACGCTCCTTGAATTGAGATGCTGGTACTTAGATGTTTAAATTCGAGTTTTGGCTAAGAGGTCATGGGGGAACTCGCTGGCGATGGAAGGCGCGCTGCGAACGCAATCGCGCGCCCGCTGCACGGACTCGCGCACGGCCTCCGGATGCCGGCCAGTGATGGCGGCAATTTCGCCGAGGGAAAAGCCCTCGATACCGTAAAGGAGAAAAGCTTCGCGGTCGGTGCGGTCGGCGCCGCGGAGCGCCGCTTGCACCAGAGCGATTACTTCGTCAGAGTAGGCGGCCTGTTCCGGAGTGGACACGCGGCGATCGGGGATTGAGCTTTCGCGGGTCCAACCCTCGTCGGGCTGATGGAACTGCAGGCCAACTTCATCGGAGGCTTGCACATTTTGCCGGCGGCGACTGTCTTCGAGATGCAGATGGACGGGAGACTCCAGTTCATGAAGGCGGGCCGTCATCTCGCTCATGGCTTGCAGGGCAAGGCGGTACAGCCAGGGTTCGAGCGACAGTTTTTCCGGACGGTCATGGTCACCGAGAGCTCGGGCGATGACTTCGTCGACAACTTCGGGGGTGGAGAGAGCATCCTCGGGAATCTCCTCGTCGGTACGGCGGAAGTGGAGTTCGCGGTCCACGAAACGTTCGAGGCGGCCGAGATTGGCATTTACATAGGAGCCGATGTCATCGGCGGAAATGGTGGGCGGCAGAACCGCTGCCAGCGTCTGCTCGAACGGAACGCCGGGTTCGGGAGATTCCTGTGGCCCGCCGCGCCAGCGGCGCCATTTGTGGCGGGAGCGGAGCAGATCCTTGTGCCGGCCGATCTGCTGGACGAGTTCATCAAAAGCAGCTTTGATGGCCACAGTCGGGCTGGGACCTTTCGCCTGGGCGCTCAATTGCCCCGAGGGCAAGTGCAGATTCAAGGAGACGATGGTTCCCTCGCGCGCTGAATTCTCCTCAATCACCGCTTTCAGATCGAGCAAATCGGGCCGGAAGACTTGAAGACGCTTCTGGATTTTCTCGATCTGGTGGTTGACTTCTTTTTCGATGTCAGGGGTTTTGTGGACCTTATAACTGACGTGAACGTTCATTGTTCGAAGCCTCGAACGCGGGAACACGAGCCCGTGAAGCTGCGGTCCTTACAAGGGAATTGTACACCCGGAGGGAAGGGGTGGAAGCGACTTTGCGGCTCGTTCTCGACCCCACCGACGCGCAGCTCGCGTTCAGACCCCAGCCACCTGCAGCAACCGCGCGACGCCTTCGCGAAAATTGGGGGGATCGGCGATCAGGCTCAGCACGAGATGGCCTTCGTTTGGAAAATCGTAGAAGTGGCCGGGATGGACGCTGACACTCGCCTGGCGCAACAAGCGGATGACGAGATCTTCGTCACTCTCGATGGCGGGAACGCGGAGGACAACGTACCATCCGCCTTCGACTTGCAGTCGCGTGCACGACGGACGGCCTGCGAGTTGGCGATCGAGTTCCGCGAGATTCGCGCGCAAACGATCGAGAAGAATGGGCTGGATCTGTTTGCGTTGATCGAGCAGCACCGGCGCGGCCAGCTGGACAGGCGCGTTCATGGAAAGATACGTATCGGCGATGATTTCGAGGCGCGCTCCGGCTTCGGCGACCATTTCCGCCGGGCCGCTCGTGGCCACCCAGGCTAGTTTCATCTGCGGGAGCGCGGAAATCTTGGAAACTCCGCTGAGAGTGAAGGTGAGCGTGTTCGCGTTGTTGACAAAACTGGGACGTGGCGCGCCGTCACGCGGATAATCGAGAAAGACTTCATCGACGATCAGAGCCAGAGCATAGTCACGACAGAAAGCGTTGAGCGCCTCGGTTTCCGCAAGAGAAACGTAGGAGCCGGTTGGGTTGTTGGGATGGACGAGAATCACGGCTCGCGACCGGGGGGTGGCGGCTTTGTACAGCGAATCGAAGTCGATTTGCCAGCCGTGATAGTAGAGGAGCGGATAGGGAACGAGTTTCACGTCCGCGAGATCGGCGAGAAACTCGAACAACGGGTAACTTGGTTTGGGCACAAGGATCTCATCCGAGAAATTGCAGAGCAGACGAAAGACGTACGAGTAGGCTTCGCTGGTGCTGGTGGTCAGAATCAGGCGTTGGGGATCGAAATCGAAAACGTCGTGCGACTCGCGATAGTAGCGGCACACGGCTTGGCGCGCTTCGAGCAGGCCGCGTGGCTGCGGGTCGTAATGCATCGCTTCAGGATTCGCCAGTGCGGCGAGCACGATTTCAGGATCGGGGCGGACGCTCGCTTCGGTCGGGTTCGAGACCGTGAGATCCAGAATTTCCTGTCCTGAACTGCGCGCTTCCTCGATCGCGCGCGTGAGAGCGTTCGGAGTGAGCCGCCAGTTTGTGCGGTGGGAGAACATAAATTTGCCAGTGGCGTCCCGCCCGGCAGGACGGGCGAGGACGCCCGTCGCTCCATCATTCATTATCCAGCAATACCTATTTCAGGAAAAATCCCAACTGCTCCGGCGCGGGCAGGGTTTTGGTGCTCCAGTACTGACGTTGAGCTTGTTGGACAACGACGATTTTGGCTTGCACCTCCGATGCCAGATTGTCGTAGCGAACCAGAACATTGTCCAGCCAGTAGGGCTGGTTCTCGCGCGCCCAGCCTTCCGCGTACATCTTGTGCATCTCGGTGATCGCGTCACGCAGGCTCTGCAGCCTCCCGTTGATGTCAACAATTTCGTCCAGGTCATTTTGCACACGTATCTTGTCAGTCTGATTCTGATAAGCGTCCCAGTAGTAGCGGCTGATTTCGGATGTGAACTGGATCTTCAAGCCGAGTGTGTCCAGATGCCATGCGGCAAGGAGCATGTCGTCGAGAGTCTCGGGGTGGAGGTGCGCCTTAGCTCGATTGCGCAGCAGCGATTCAGCGGCATTTTCGGCGCTGATGCGCAGATCGTGCGTAACCGCCAGCGCTTTGGAGGCCGTATTGGCGCCGGCTTCGCTGAATGGATCAGACCAGAAAAGCTCGTTACTCGCGTTGTCCAGTTTCACTCCGGCGAGAAGGGTATGAGGGCGATCGAGATTCTCGATCACCTCAGCAAACGTTCTGTCGTCGTCATTATTGCGGTAGAAGGACCAGTCATAGCTGTTCTTGAAGTCATCGATACTGGACTCGCCGGGCTGCCAACTGGCGGCTGCGCCAAAGACCAGGGCCGGCCACGCCATATCGACGAGGGATTCACCGTCGTCGTTCCAAGTGGTGTTGAGGGCGCCCATGGCCTGATGCTTTTGGCCATCGCGAACAAAGTTTCGGATGTTCACGAAGGCGCTCTCGAGGTCAGGCCAGATCGCGCGCCAGTTGCCTGCTCCGGGCGCGACGACTACGCGCAGGCCGGCGTTGGTGTATGGCGTAATGATGTTTTCGAAGCTGGGTTTCGGGTCGTAGTCCCAGGGGACGGCGATCATGTCTTTCGGAAGGATGATCAGCAACTCGGGATATTTGACCGCGATATCTCCCCAGAACATGAGCTGCTTGTGATACGGCTGCATAATCTCGAAAACTTTCTGAAGATGTGCGAGATAAACGCGGCCGAGGCCCTCTTGCGACGCCGGAGCTTTCGTCTGGCCGAGCCCAAGTTCGAAGGTTTCGTCCGAGCCAATGTGGAAGAACGGGCCGGGAAACAAGGGAACGACTTCAGCGTAAATCTGGCGAATGAAATCGTAGGTCCTGGGATTGGTGGGGGTGAGCACGTGGCCGTGGGGCGTTTCGGCGAGATCGGAATAGATTTCATACTTCAGAAATTGATGAAGATGCCCGAAGGCCTGCTGCTCGGGCAGGATGGTGATGTAGTACTTGCTGGCGTAGTCGACCAGTTCCTTGATCTCGGCGGGAGTTAAGGCCGCTTCTGTGGGCGCTACCAGCGGCTGGGTCTGGAAGTCGAACACGTTCTCCATGTTGAACCCGAGGAGGTTGATCTTGTACTCGGCCAATGTGCGTATCTGCATCTTCAAATAATCAAGCGTAGGGATGGGGCCACGGCTGATATCGTCGCTCACGCCCCGCCATTCCATGCTGGGCCAGTCGCGGATGACCAGCGCGGGGACGGCGAGCGTCTTTTCTGCGGGGCCTCCGGGCCCTTCCGGGCGCAGCAACTGGCGAAGCGTCTGCACGCCGTAGAACAGGCCTTGCGCGGTGCGACCGGCGACCAGCACTCCCGAGCCGGTTACGCGGATCACGTAGCCTTGGTTGTCAAGATCATGATTGCCAAGCTCGTCTCCGACTTTCACTCCCTGCGATTCGAGATAGGAGCGCAAGCCGCGGTCGGTCAGACGGCCGAGCGAGATGTGCCCCGTCGTTTTCGGAGGGGCAGTCACGAGTTCGATGGGCAGCTTCATACCGGTGCGGTCGTGAATCTCTTTTTGCAGCATTTCCGCGGCAATTCGGTCTTCAGCGTTGCTGATGAGGATTGCGGTCGACGGTTTGATCACGATCCTGCCTTCGCTTATGCGGACCTCTTTCGGGGCTGGCAGAATCTTGAGCTGGCGGGCGTCGTTGACCTGGGCGTGAGAAGCAAGCGGCAGACAGGCGAGGCAAGCGAAAATCCATCTTATGAGTTTCATGGCATGAGTGAATGGCGAGAGTAGCAGGTGAGATCGGTAGGCTACAAGTTTGGGGAGCGCTGCAGGAATACTCTAGGAATACTCTATGACCTTGGGATGAAGCCTGCGGAGCTTCGCTCCGCTTGGACGGGAGGGACGCCCGTCTCCACACGAAATTCCCACATCATCTACTTCGTAAAGGCTTCCTTGTTCACCACGTACGGCATCTTGGTGATGTCGCCGCCGTAGTTCCCTTCCAGCACGTCGATCAGTCCCTGCACGCAGCGGCCGGCCATGCCTTTATTGGGATCGGGAGACAGACGGGTGATGCGCGCGGCGCTGGCGAAGTGGGGCAGGAGGCGGCAGCGGTCGGCGATCGCGGGATCGCGCAGCGGTGAATCAGCGGGCAGAGGCTCTTCCTCGTAAACATCGAGAGCGGCGCCGGCGATCCAGTTCTCTCGTAATGCGTGGGCGAGAGCTATTTCGTCGACCACCGGACCACGCGACGTGTTGATGACCATGGCGGTGGGCTTCATCATCCGTAGCGTCGTTTCGTTGATCAGGTGATAGGTCGGGGTGGCGCTCTCGCCCTCACGCAGCAGGGGGACGTGCAGGCTGATGAAATCGGCGGCGCTCAACGCTTCTTGCAACGTGGTGTAACGAATGGTGGCTCGCTCGCGGCTGATACCGCGCTGGAAGCGCAGGTCCTTCACTTCTTGTATGGCCTTGATGTAGTCGTGGTTTTCATAAGCCGGATCGAAGCACAGGATGTTCATATCGAATCCGGCGCACTTTTTGATGAAGGCTAGGCCAATGCGTCCGGTGCCGATCACGGCAACAGTTTTTCCGGTGACTTCGTCGCCCAGAAATGGGAGGTAGGGATGCCAGTAGCCCCAGCGATTTTCGCGCGTCAGATGTTCGGCGGGCCAGAGTTTGCGGGCGAGCGCGCCCATCAGGAAGAAGGCAAACTCGGCGGTCGCTTCGGTCAGGACGTCGGCGGTATGGGTGAACGGGACTTTATACTTGTTCGCATCGGCGCGGTTGATGTTGTCAAATCCGACAGCATATTGTGCGACCACTTTGAGCGTGCCGACTCCCGCAGCGAAAATCTCGGCGTCGATCGGATCGCGCAGCGTGGTGATGAGGCCATCCACGCCGGACTTCACCTTTTCGACGATCAAGCTTTTCGGCGGAGCTTCGGGCTGGGGATAGACCTCGAGGTCGTAACCTTTCTGGCGAAGAAGGTTTAGGGCGTCTCCGATATCGCAGGTGGCAAAAACGCGAATTCTCTGGCTCATGGGGCTCGAACAGTGTATCGCGAATTGCTGGTGGAGAGCCGGGCGTCCCCGCCCGGCCGCCGAACCGCTGGACGGGCGAGACGCCCGTCGCTCCATGATCTAGGATCTATTGCTCGCGTCTTTCCGGGCGGGGAGCTGCCGACGCTGCCTGCGCATGATGGCGGACATCGGCTCCCAGAACCCAGAAAATAACATCCTCGGAAATGTTGGTGGCGTGGTCGGCGACGCGTTCGAGATTGCGTGCCACCAGGAGCGCATCTAACGCCTGTTGAGTCGCTTGCGGCTCTTCGTTCATCTTTCGCACGAGCATGATAAAAGCTTCGTCGCGCATCCGGTCGACGACGTGATCCATCTCGAGCACGGCCTGGGCGAGTTCGGCTTTGCCTTCCACGAACGACTCCAGGGCGCGCCGTACCATGGCGCTGACGGCGGTGGCCATGCGCGGGATATCGACGGGCAACTCGACGGCCGGCAATTCAATCAAGTCCATGACGCGCTCGGCGATGTTCACCGCCTGATCGCCCACGCGCTCGAGGTCGGCGTTGATTTTGGTTACCGCGAGAATGAAGCGCAGATCCACAGCCGCCGGCTGCTGCGTGGCGAGGATGTCGAAGGCCATTTCATCGATCTCGCGCTCGGCGGCGTTGATGAGGCTCTCGTTTTCGAGGACCAGGCGGCAGCGGGTGAGATCGCGTTCGGTGTAGGCCTGGCAGGCGCGATCCACCGCCAGTTCCGCGAGACCGCCCATGCGGAGCAGTTTCTCCCGGAGGTCCTCCATTTGCTGCTGAAAGCGCGTGCGCATTATCCGAACCTCTTTTATCCGAATCTGCCTGTGACGTAGTCTTCCGTCCGTTTGTCGGAAGGATTGGTGAAAATCTTCTCAGTTTTATCGAACTCGATCATCTTGCCTAGAAGAAAAAATCCAGTGAACTCCGCCACCCGGGCAGCCTGCTGCATATTATGCGTGACAATCACGATCGTGTATTGCTCTTTTAATTGAAAAATCAGCTCTTCGATCTTGCCGGTGGAGATCGGATCGAGCGCTGAACAAGGTTCGTCCATGAGCAGAACCTCCGGTTGGACGGCCAGGGCGCGGGCGATGCACAGACGCTGCTGTTGCCCGCCGGAGAGGCTGGCGCCGGATTTTTTGTGAAGAGAGTCTTTTACTTCGTCCCACAGCGCGGAGGCGTGCAGAGATTTATGGACGACCTCATCCAGCTGTTTGCGGTTGCGAAAGCCGTTCAGCTTGAGCCCGGCGGCCACGTTATCGTAGATGGACATGGTGGGGAACGGATTCGCCTTCTGAAACACCATGCCCACGCGGCGGCGCAGCTGGGTGGCCGAGGTTCCGTTATAAACACTGAGGTCGCCGATGCGCACTTCGCCCTCGACCCGCGCCTCGGGAATGGTTTCGTGCATGCGGTTCAGGCAACGAATAAACGTTGATTTCCCGCAGCCCGACGGACCGATGAGCGCGGTCGCGTGGTTGGCGAGCACGGTGATGTTGACGTCGAACAAGGCCTGAGTCTTGCCGTAAAACGCATTCAGGTGCTCGACGGTAATTCCGACGCCCATAGCTCCTTAAGCTCCTGCCAAAGTTCCGTGCCGTACAGCGATGCGAACCGCGGCGACCGCGGCGACGATGAGGACAATCAGAACCAGTGCGCCGGCCCATGCCTGCCGGTGCCATTCATCAAAGGGCGAGATCGCATAAGTAAAGATTTGGAGCGACAGGGCCGCGGTTGGCTGGTCCATCTTCCAATTCCAGTACTGGTTTCCAAATGCGGTGAACAGCAGCGGCGCGGTTTCTCCGGCAACGCGGGCGAAGGCCAGCATGACGCCGGTGATGACTCCGGAGGTGGCCGTGCGCAGCGTAATCGAAAGCGTGGTGCGCCAGCGGGAAACGCCGATACCGTAAGCCGCTTCGCGGATGGCCTGTGGAACCAGGAGCAGCATCTGCTCGGTGGTACGGGCGATGGTCGGAATCATCATGATGGCCAGAGCAACGCCGCCGGCCAGCGCAGAAAAGTGTTTCTGGCGCATCACGACGAGGCCATAGGCCACAATGCCGATCACGATGGAAGGCACTCCGTTCAACACGTCGGAGACAAAGCGCACGATATCGCCATAGCGGTTTCGGCCGTACTCGGAGAGAAAGATACCCGCGCCGATTCCGAGCGGAACGCCGAGCAGGCTGGCGATGCCAAGAATGACCATCGAGCCGACAATTGCGTTTGCCATGCCGCCGCCGGGTTCGCCTACCGGCTTCGGAGTCTGGGTTAGGAAGGCAATATTGATCGAGCCGATGCCCTTATAAACCAGATAAGCAAAGATGGCGAAGAGCGGCACAAGCACGAGGAGGACGGTGAGCACGGAGATGCCGGTCATCACGTGGTCCGTCACACGCCGCCGCAAGCTGATGGGCGGAATGCTGGCCTGCGGAATGCTGGTCTGCGGACCCATGGCCGCTGCCGAATTGGGGTTCGTATCAGGCATGTTATCTCAGGCAATGCTTCTCGACGGTTGGCCTCGAGTAACGCTCCACACCATGAGCCGTGCCAGCGCGTTGACCACAATGGTAACAAAGAACAGCGCCAAGCCAATTTCGATCAACGCGGAAAGATAGAGGTCGCCGGTCGCTTCGGTGAATTCGTTGGCGAGTACGCTGGCCATGGTGTATCCGGGAGCAAACAGCGACTTGGCAATTTCCGGACGGTTGCCAATCACCATGGTGACGGCCATGGTTTCGCCGAGCGCGCGGCCCAGGCCCAAAATGATGGCGCCGACGATTCCCGCCCGCGCATTGCGCAGTACCCCCATGCGAATCATTTCCCAGCGCGTTGCTCCCAGCGCCAGCACGGCTTCGCGCTGGTGCTGTGGAACGACGGTGAGCACCTCGCGGGTGATGGACGAGATGATGGGAATGATCATGATCGCCAGAATCACGCCCGCGGCCAGCATGCCGATGCCGTAGGGAGGTCCGCTGAACAGGCCCGTCCAGCCGAGTGTTTTGGCGAGAAACGGCTGCACATATTGGCGCAGCATCGGCACCAGAACGAAGATTGCCCAAAGCCCATAGACAACGCTGGGGATGGCGGCCAAGAGTTCGGTGGTAAAAGAGAGAATTCCGCGGAACCCGGTCGGGCACATCTCGGTAATGAAGACCGCCACGCCGATGGACAGGGGCACGGCGATGACCAGCGCAAGCAGCGAGGACACGATCGTCCCGTAGATGAAGGACAGCGCGCCGTACTGATCCGACACCGGATTCCAGTCCGACTGCCAAAAGAACTTCCAGCCAAAAGCGTGCCAGGAGAGCTGCGAGCCCACTACCAGTTGGTAAACGATCAAGCCAAGCAGCGCAACCACCGCCAAGCCGCAAAGACGCATCGTCCAGCCAAAAACAGCGTCGGGGATTTCGCTGACCTTCCCCTGCAACAGCGGCTTCGTGCTGGCTTCAATTTTCAGGGCGGCCTTCGGCTCCCGCTCCGGTTCGGGAGCGTTGAAACGCGGCCGGGGCAGGGCTTGATTGGACATTCCGGCTAAGGCTACCAGAGGGTTGTTACAAATCGGTTAAAAAGCGGCGCTGGGTAGTGCCTGAAATGTGCGTGTAAGAAAAATACTGGACTCTTGCATTACAACGAGCGCTCGCCGTATCGTGAAACCATGTCCCAGCAGAAAGAACTTGCAGCGCTCAAACACCTGCTCTCAGAAACCGATCAGATTCTAGCCACTACGCCAGAACTCCCAGAGAACCGCACTGCCCGATGCCGTGAGCTGCTCCGCTCCGCTCTCGCCCTTACCGACGATCTTCTTTCACAATCCAAGCTACCCGCCGCTGCTACGCTAGGGCGCAAAGGCGGCACCGTGACTGCCAAGCGCGGGAGTGACTACTTCCGCAAGCTAGCTTCCCGTCGCAAGACGCATGGCGGGGGCAGACCGCGCAAGGACGCTGAATAAATCCTGCCCTCGCTGTTTGCAATTTTGCAGTCCTCTTGATACCATTTCTCTGCAATGACCACACTTGCCGTGTTGCTACAGTCCCGTCGCGATGATGCCAAGCGCCGCGCGGAAGCGGCTCGCCGAGAGGCGGCCAAAGCAGAAGATGAATTGCGGAAATGGGAAGATGCGCTGGTGCTTGAATTGGGCTCGCCTGGTTCCGACGCAGGCAGCGGTGTACAGGTTGAAGTCGATACACCAAAATCCGAAGACAGGGCTAAGGCTGCTCGTTTTCGCCTTGAAGTTGAGCCTAATAAGCATCTACCGGCTCGTATGAAGCATGACATTTTCCGAAACGCCATTGTTCATGCTGAAAGGCCGCCGAAAACCTCAGAGCTTCGGAAGTTGCTAGAGGAGGCGCTGAGTGAACGATACGTCTATTATCTGGTTGCTACGTTCAAGAAGAGCGGCGAGCTAGAAGAGAACGAAGATGGCGGGCTGATTTGGAAAGGAAATGTAAACGGTCACAAGCCGAACGGTTCTGCAGCAAAAAGCAGAACGGCCTAGAGCAGCGCTCACGCAAAGAATGCTTGCCCTAGGCCGATCCCAAACGAAAGGAGAATTTCAATTCCCCAATTCGTTAAATTTGATTATCAAAAACGCAGCGGGAAGCGGCGATTTCGATTTCGCATTTGGAAATTCGCCGTAACCCTTGAATTCCCATCCTCTAGGGTTGACCACCAACCCTAGAACATAACCGATGGGCGGACGACTATGAGGCAGACTCAACGTCCGCCCGCATTATATACCACAATAGCTAACTCATTCTAGCTATTTGTGTTACATACCCGTTTGTCTAGCCAAAGAAATATCACTTGCCTGCATTTTTGCACTTGACAAACAGCGAGCGCTCGTTGTATATTGTAACCATGATCAGCGAAACAAAACCCGCTACAACAATGACTTGCAAGGCTTGCGACTTGGCTTGTCACCGCATCGGGAAACACCGAAACGGACTGCTCCGTTTTCGTTGCCCGCAGTGCAAACGGACCTACACCGAAGCACACACGCGGACGCTGGATTCCATGTACATCTCGCAGGACAAAGCTGTGTTGGCCCTCCAGCTTCTGATTGAAGGGAACTCACTGCGGAGCACGCAACGCATCACTGGATTGGATATCAACACTCTCATGTCGCTGCTCGTTAGGGCCGGGGAGCGCTGCCAATCGCTCATGGATGCCAAGATGCGGAACCTCACTCTGAAAAATATCGAATGTGATGAAATCTGGACCTACGTCGGGAAGAAAGCGCGGCACGTTCGCAAGGGCGATTCTCCCGAAGTTGGCGATCAATGGGTGTTCGTCGCTCTGGACGAAACGACCAAGCTAGTGCCCCATTTCGAGGTTTGCAAGCGCAGCCGAGAGAATACAATTCACTTCCTAAACGGATTGAAAAATTGTCTGAGCGAAGAGAGATTTCAAATCACGACCGATGGCTATCATTTCTACCGTTCAATTCAGGGCATCTTCGCTGGACAAGCGGACTTCGCGCAACTTGTGAAATTGTTCGGGGATTACGGACAACACGATAGCCCCGACGCGAGGTATTCCCCACCAAGAATCACGGAGGTCATATCCAAAATCATCGACGGTCGTCCTGATCCTGACCACATCTCGACCAGTTTTGTAGAACGCCAGAACCTAACAATGCGCATGGCGATCCGCCGATTTACGCGGCTGACAAATGCTTTCTCAAAGAAATTGGAGAATCTGAAAGCCGCCGTCGCACTACACTTTGCATATTACAATTTCTGCCGCGTGCATTCGAGTTTGCGTGTGACTCCCGCGATGGAATCTGGATTGACGGATCATGTTTGGACAATCGCAGAATTGATACGCGAAAACTAGGCATTGTCCCTGAATATGTACTCCCGATCCTGTAGGGAAGGAATGCGCATATTTGCAGTTTCAAGTTGATAGTGTTTTCCTCGTGCATCCACCGCAAATAGAGTGATGCCAGACCGCTCTAAACCACTTTCGTTCTTTACGTCCTTCAGTTCGAATCTGATCCAACCCTCGGCATGAGTTTCTGGCTGTAGTGGAGTTTGCAGTTTTGCCAAAAGATCGGGAAGCATTTCCCTGCGTGGTATTAGAGTTCGATAGCCGAAGTGTCGGCCCTCGACATTGTATTGATGGTAGTACTCTTTTGTTATCTCTTTCTCACAATTGGCTACATAATCAATTGTCTGGCCGTCCTTCTGAGGGATCGCTGCTTTCAGAATGAAACTGGTCACAGTTCTTGGTTTGTCTGTGATCGCAATCCGGGCATGAATAAAGACTCCAAAGTCAGCGGTATATTCTGACCAGTCTGGCGCTGGCTTAAAATTACCCATCTCCAAATTGAGGACCATTGCATCAGCAGAACCCATTATTGCTGGGACTTTTGCGCTTACGATATAGGCATGTATGGCCAATCCCGCAACCACGAGAAACATGCACATGAGTCCGAATCCAACGGAGTTCCAGAATCCTCCCAGAAATAGGTGACCGAACAAAGGCTTTATGGATATCAGTACATGGCTATCGATGTATCGATTGATGGCGCTGTAAAAACGTTCGTGAATTGTTCCACTTGCCAAGCCAACGATCAACACAAACCACCATTGTTTTCTGAGTTTTGCCAGTAAGACATTCCAAGATTCGTGCAACCTTTGTATGAAATTCGGCACTGGAAAAGGCTACGCTTTGGGACGGCTTTTTGGAAGGATTGCGCTTCAACGCACATTTCAGACACTACCCGGCGCTGACGGCGTTCTTTGATTTTGTGGAGAGCCGGGCGTCCCCGCCCGGCCACCAGACTGCCGGACGGGCGAGACACCCGTCCCTCCACCACTTGACCCATAACGTAGCCGCGGGGTTGCACGACGTGGCCCGGTTGTGAGAAGACTGATCGTCACACTTATGCCCACTTTTGCCGCCATCGACATCGGCTCGAATTCAGTCCGTCTGAAAATTTCGCGCCTGCAAGCCGGGCGGCTGAAAGAAATTCACGAAGACCGCGAGGTCACTCGCCTGGGTGAAGGCGTCTTCAGTGGCGGACTGCTTTCGCCGAAGGCGATGTCGGAAACGGTGCGCGTGTTGCGGCGCTTCAATCGTGCCATCCAGGAATGCGGAACGGATTCGGTGAAGGTGGTGGCAACGGCGGCGTTGCGCGATGCCCGCAATTCACGCACATTTCTGGAGTGGGTGCGCTCGACAACGGGCTGGACCATCGAAATCATTTCCGGACTGGAAGAAGCTCGCCTGATTCACCTGGGCATTGTCTCCGCCGGCCGCCTGGGCGCCCACAGCGTCCTGCTGCTCGACCTGGGCGGCGGCAGTTGCGAGCTCACGCTTTCGCGCGAGGGACAAATCCGCGACACGGTGAGCTTGCCGCTCGGGGCCGTGCGCCTGACCAGCGAATTCCTGCAGCACGATCCACCGCGCAAGAGCGAACTGAAGCGGCTTCAAGAATTTGTAGCGCGGGGGATTACGCGGATTCAACATCGGATCAGGTCGGCACGGGTGGGTGCCGTGATCGCCACCTCCGGCACTGCGGCCGCGCTGGTGGCCATGGCCAGCCACCTATCGCGCCCCGGGAAGCGCCGGCCGGCCACTTACGCGACCCGCGAAATGATACACCGCATTGCCACACAGATCACGCGCCTAACCTTGGGCCAGCGACAAAAAATCCCCGGGATCGGTCCGCGGCGCGCTGAAATCATTTGCGCCGGGGCGGTGGTGTATGCGGAATTGCTGGAACGATGCCATCTCCCCGGCTTTCGCTACTCGGCGCTGGGGCTGCGCGACGGCATCCTGGCCCAGATGGCGGCAGAATACGATCGCAGCACAAGATCGGGCCGCGCGATTGAATCGGAACGGTGGGAGTCGATCAAGCGCGCCGTCGAACATTACCGGGTCGACCTGCATCATGCTGTGCACGTGCGCGATTCGGCATTGCTGCTATTTTCCTCGTTGAAAGCGGTACACCAGCTTCCAGTGGAGTATTGCGAATGGCTTTCGGCCGCAGCCATGCTCTATGAGGTGGGCGACTACGTGAACCGCAACGGGCACCATCGCCACTCCTACTACATCATCGCGAACTCAGAAATTCTGGGATACACGCCACAACAGCGGCGCATCATTGGCTCGATCGCGCGCTATCTGGGAAAGTCGCGGCCCACGCCGGGCGACGGCCCGATGAGTGGCTTGAATCCGGAGGAGCAGGAGAACGTGGAGAAAGCGTCGGTACTGCTCCGCATCGCGCGAGCTTTGCATATGGGGAGGAGCCAATCCGTCGGGAAGGTTGTGGTCTCGGCGCGCAGCGGCAGAGTCGCCATGAAACTGACGCCGCGCGGAAAGGCGAGCGTGGACCTGGAGGTATGGGCGATTGAAAAAGACCGATCCTACTTCCGCGAAGTCTTCGGGCGCGAACTCTCCGTCGCCGCGGCGTGAAGCGTACGCAGGATGCGGGGCGTGATGCACCAGCTCAGGGAGCCGGCATTGCGCCGCATTTCGACTTTGGCCACGGCCCCTTTCTTCAGCTCAACCACGGCTTCGCATCCACTGTCGCCGATCACGCGTCCAAGAAATTCTTGCAGGTTTGGATTGTGCCCCACCAGCAGCATGGAATCCTGGCGGGCGTACTTTTCCAGCATCTTCTGAAAATCCGAGAAGCTCGCCTGCGGACGCAGCGCGTTCTCGATCACCAGTTTGCCTTCGTGCCCCATTTCGTTGCCCACCAAAGCTGCGGTTTGGGTGGATCGTTTCAGCGGGCTGGAGACGATGATTTCCACCTGCACCCCCAGCGCGGCCAGGGCGCGGCCGACATATCCGCTTTGCTCGATGCCGTCTTTATCGAGGCCGCGCTTTTCGTCCTTCTTCGCGCTGCTCAACGGTTGTCCGGCACTGGCGTGGCGCAAAAAATAGAGAAACATTTCGGAGTGACTATTCCTTTCCGATTAAAGCTCGATCGAGCGATGTCCGTCCGATCAGCGCTCGAGAAGCGCGCCGCGGGACAGCAACCGGAATCTCCTCCGGCGTCCTGGTGCCTTCCGCCACGCCAATGAGAAAATCCTGGGCGCTGAAGGCGGCAGAACCTCGCGGAGGCCTCTTGCTGCGCCCGCGCGGCGATTGCCAGGGGCGCAGGTAGCGACCGTCGCTTTGCAGAAATCTTACTTTCACATTGTCGGCGAGGTAGGCGGCCAGAATCTCATGCACCACGCGGTCGCGCAGCA
>JBEKGW010000001.1:0-456394 GCA_050012595.1 Terriglobales bacterium | reverse complement strand
TCTTGGGCAGCGCGGTGCGAGGAACTACGCCGTCCTGCACAATGTAGTTCGGAGAGATGCGCCCCACGGCGGCAAAGGCGGCCTTGCGTCCTTTCCAGACGAGTGCGCGCTCCGCGTCGGACTGGGCAACGCGAATCTCCCAAGCCCCGCATTGCGTACAGATCTCGCCCACTTGGTCCATCAAGTGCTCGACTTCCGCGGCCGGGCCGTCGAGTTCGACCAGCAGCAGTCCGCCGCAGTTTGGGTATCCGGCGTGCACCGCGGCTTCGGCTGCCTGAATGGCGAGGTTGTCCATCATCTCGATGGCCGCCGGCAGCATTCCCGCCCCGATAATCCCGCTGACCGCCGCGCCCGCTTCGTTGGTGGAATTGAAAGCGGCCAGCAGGGTTTGAATGACCGCGGGTTTTTTCACGATGCGCAGTACGATTTTTGTTGCGATTCCCAGCGTGCCTTCCGATCCCACAAAAATTCCCGGCAGATCATATCCCGGGCGGTCCAGAGCCCGGCTGCCGAGATGCACGATCGATGCGTCGGGAAGGACTACCTCCAGCGCCATCACGTGGGTAGCCGTGAATCCGTATTTTAGACAATGCGCGCCGCCCGAGTTCTCCGCGACATTCCCGCCGATACTGCACACCGATTGCGACGAAGGATCGGGGGCGAAGAAGTAACCATGGGGAGCAACGCGTTGCGTAACCTCCGCGTTGATGACGCCCGGCTCCACGACCACACGCGCGTTGGGTAGATCCACTTCCAGGATGCGGTTCATGCGAGCTAAACTAATGACCACGCCATTTTCCACGGGCAGGGCCCCGCCGCTGAGTCCCGTGCCCGAGCCTCGAGCTACAAAGGGAATCTTCTCGCGCTGACAGATACGCACAATCGCCTGCACTTCCCCGGTTGAAGTGGGAAGCAGAACTGCCTGGGGCAGGACGCGCAAGTTCGTCAGCCCATCGCATTCGTAGGTGTGCAGTTGGGAGGCTTCGGCGATCAAACCCTTGCCAACGATCGCGCGGAACTGACCGAGGATACGCGCTTCCATGGGGGTTCTCCTCGCCAGGCGTTTATGAGCCTGGTGGCGCCTTCAAGAGGCTACAAGGATCGACTGGAATCTTATACCAAGATGCCGATTTAGTGGAGGCGAGTTTTCTGATGTGCGGAAAAAGGCGGGAATTATCTTGAACTGGCGAAATTCGGCACGCCGGCAACGAGGATGTTACCGCGGACTCAGGCTTTATTTTCCGGCGGGTTCTCTGGCTTGATTTCAGGCTTGGTATCGTGATCCTTCATACCATCTTTCAGTGCGCGAATACCCTCGCCTAGACCCTTGCCCAACTCCGGCAATTTCTTGGGGCCAAACACCAGCAGCGCGATGAAGAAGATCACCAGCAGGTGCATGGGTTGAAACAGACCTTCAAACATAAAGCCTCCGAACCGGATATGCCGACCGGAAACGCCGCACGGCACAACCACTACATAGTAGTTTACCCCAACTGATCCCCGCAGTCTCGCCGCGTCGCAATCGTTAGTCTCTCGCTGGCTCGCTGGGCCAGGTCCCTGAAGATTACTTCCGTGACCTATCGGCGATACCGCGGGCGGACTATTTTGGCCACAGGGCTATTTTCGCGCGTCAAAACCGCCAAGAAATGCCGGAGGGCTTCGTGAAACGCTGTGTCCTGAGATGGCTTTTGCTTCTGCTGGCGGCAGGCTCCTTGCAGGCTGAACAAGCTCCGCTCGCGCCCACTTCCGACGCCATTTTCCTGTGGCTGGCGGGGGGCATTTCGAGCGCGCGGATCCAGCGCCTGATCCAAACGCAGAACGCCCAAACCGGGGTCGAATCGCCGGACGCCGCCGGGACGCCTTTCTGCCACGCCATGTCGCAATGCACCCGGCAATGCACCCGCGCCCTGCAAAAGGCCGGGGCTGACTCGGACTTGATTCAGATCCTCGTGCGTCCGAGTTCGGACCGAAGTCCGGATCGAAAGTCAGCCGCCAGCGCCTGCTCCAGTCCAGCGGCGCAGGTTGCCACTCTGGTTCACGACAAGAACTTCGCCGCCGCCGAGAACAAGATCCGCGCCCTCGTTCGCGGCGATGCGGACAATGATGCAAACCACGCTTTGCTGTATTTTGTCCTCGGAACCATCCTGCGCCGGCAGGACCGGTTCGACGAAGCACTCGATGCATTTACCGAGTCTTCGCGCCTGATGGCCGGTTTCCCCGAAACCCACAGCCAGCTTTCTTACATTTTTTACCGGACGGACGATTCCGATGACGCCCTCGCCGAGGCGCGCACCGCCTTAAGCATGGATCCCGCCAACGCCGAGGCCTACCGCTGCCTCGGACTCGCGCTCTACGCCGAGGGCCACTACGATGCCGCCCTGCACGCCTTCGAGAAAGCGCTCGAGCGCGAACCCGCCGGCTCCCTCGCGAACGCGGACGTCTACTTCGACATGGGAATCACGCACCGCGATCAGGGAGATCTGCGCCGCGCCGCCATCGCCTATCGCCACGCCCTCAGCCTGCGCCCCGACTTCTGGGAGGCGCACAGCAATCTGGGCGTCGTCCTGCACGATCAGGGCAAGCTGGATGAGGCGATCGCGGAGTATCGCTCCGCCAAGCGCCTCAAACCCGAAGAAGCCAGCGTCCGCAACAACCTGGGAAACACCCTTTGCGACAAGGAAGACTTCGATAGCGCCATCACGGAATTCAAGGATCTCTATCGTCAGAGTCCGGAGTGGGAAGGCGGTCACAACTGCCTGGCCCGCGCCTATATGTCGAAGCGCGACTATCCATCCGCCATTCGCGAGTTACAGGCTGCCATCGCCGCCAATCCCACAGGCGCGACCGAACACCGCGTTTTGGGGCAGGCTCTCCTTCTTTCGGGAAAAGACCAGGAAGCCGTGGACGTGCTGCGCAAAGCAGTCGCGCTCAAACCCGAATCCAGCCTGGCCCATCACTATCTCGGCACGGCGCTCGTAAATACCCAACAACTGGCGGAGGCTGAAAAGGAATTTCGCGAGGCCCTCCGCCTCGAGCCCAGCGCGCAGAATCACTATTCCCTCGCCGCTTGCCTGATGGCTCTAAACCAATACGAAGAGGCTCTCGGAGAACTCGAAATCGCTTCTCGCATGGACCCCAGCCAGAACCTTTACCGGGCCCGTATGCAGGAGGTCGTCCGGCTGATCACCAGTTCCAAGTAGGAAACGCGGCTTGCCGCGTCTTCGGAGACGCTCTACACATTACTTTTTCTATGCACTGACGTGCATCGCCTCCGGCCATCAACAAACCTAAAATGTGGTTGAAACGCGGCGCTGGTTGCGCCGCCGGGACGATCGGGAGAAAGAGCAATCGAGGGAAAGATCGATCGAGGGAAGGATCAATGGAAACCAGCGCTGCCAAGCCAGCCCAGGAGAAGTCCGCCAGCCCTGCCGTACTATCCAGCCCAGAGCGGCGTATGCCGCAAAGATCCGCGCCCGAGGTCTCCTCCGCGCCGGAGAAAAAGGCCGCTGGCTACGGCCTGCCTTGTTCGCGCTGCCACGCCTACTACCCCGCTGACATGCACGTCTGCCCAATCTGCAAGTCGCCGGATCGCGTCCCGCCCACCGGACCGGTGGCGCATCCCATGACTTCTGCCGCGCCGCAGCCCACAACCGGCGCACCAATCGATGACGACCGCGAGCGCTTCCTGAAAGAACTCAAGTCCCAGGCCTTCGCTTCCCACACTCAGATCAACGCCGCAGCCACGTTCCGTTGCGTTCTCGAACACCAGCACAGCGGGACCACCGAGCCGGCCGCCGTCTGCCATACCTGCTACGGCGAGGCGCGCCAGCAGGCCGACCGCATGGAAGCCGCTCTCCACATGGACGCGAAGGAGGGAGCAAAGATTGTCTACGAAGCGGTCTGGGCCGACCCGTCGGATCCCAACGCCACCTACTTCAACGCCGCCAGCGCACTCTTGTCGGAGTTGCGCAAACGCGCCGGCATCGGCCTCCTGCTGGGCGCAAATCAGCCCTTGACGCACTAATTTAGGTCCAGAGATTCCTATCAGGGATGCCTTCAGGCATGCCGAAAGCAATCTAGAGGATCAGCCTTCAGGCGCTGAATATCGCTATCCAAACTTCACCTCAGGCAGTTTGCAACTTTCCCGCCTTTGCTACATCTTATTTCTGGAGCAACGATATGATTGAGAAAATGAGCGACAAGATCACCAAGACCGAAGCCGAGTGGCGGCAGCAGCTTACTCCTGAGCAGTATCAGGTGGCCCGCGCCTGCGGCACCGAGCGCGCGTTCACCGGCCAGTATTGGAACAAACACGACGATGGTACCTATCATTGCGTCTGCTGCGGCGCACTGCTTTTTGGCTCGGAAACAAAGTTTGATTCGGGAACCGGATGGCCGAGCTTCTATGCCGCCGCCGACCGAAAGAACATCATCGAACACACCGACAACAGTTATGGCATGACTCGCACGGAGGCGCGCTGTGCCCGCTGCGATGCGCATTTGGGCCACGTGTTTCCAGATGGTCCGGGGCCGACCGGGCTGCGCTACTGCATGAACTCGGCGTCCCTCGACTTCAAGCCGAAGAAGTAAGCGATCCAATAAAAAAGAAGATCCAGCGGAAAAAGAAAACGATGGAGCGCCGGGCGTCCCCGCCCGTCGCTCCATCGTCGTTCTTGAATTCCAACCTCGAATTCAACTTCGCGAAATTACGCGTGGCTCGCGGTCGCGGCCATTGCCTTGGGTGCTTCCGGCTTGTGCTGGACCTGCACCTGCGCCTGCGTTTTATGATCTTTCTTTTCGGGGTTGCGCACTTCGACTCCACCCTTGAGGATCGCGCCTTCCTCGACACTGATGCGATGCGTGATCACGTCGCCCGTGAGCAGGCCTTCACTGCGGATGTCCAGCCGGTCCTCGCACTCGACGTTGCCCTGCACCTTGCCCATGATGACGACTTCTTTGGCGATGATGTTCGCGGCAACGTTTCCGTTGCGGCCGACGGTGACGCGATTGTCGGGGAAGCTAATGGAGCCTTCGACACGGCCGTCAATGAAAAGCGATTCCGCACCCGTCACTTCACCCTTGATGACGAGCGAGCGTCCGATGTTGGCCTGATCCATGGGTGAGGCGGCCGGCTTGACCGGAGTGTAAGTGTTGGTGGGGGCCGCGTTTGGAGAGTACTTCGGTTCCGGAGACTGCAACATGAATGAACCTCACTTGAGTTCCGCAGCCGCAGCGGGAGTTGGCCCTGCGGTTCGCGGTCGATGGCCTTTTAACGGGCAAGAAGAGAATGGCACGAAAGGACAGTGTTACGACAGGTTACAAAAGGGTGTTGTCCGCTCGGCTTTAGTTTGCACCTCTTACTCCAGAATCACGCTCGCTTGGACTTCTCGTCTTACGGTGCGGTTGCTGCCTCCACATCGGCAGTTACTTCGGTAAGGTATCTGGTTCTCCAGATACTGAACTACTATTCGATAATCACGGGAGCACCAGATTTTCAGCCGCGGGCTTGGTAAGCAAAACTGTCGCGGGTTTAACGCAGTGACCGAGGTAGTGAAATCACCAGCGTGGATGTGTGCAGTTGCACGCGGTGCAAGCAGAAGTTGCGGGTCAGCCTATGTCCATTCGGGCAAGACTGTTTATCGGAGTAACGGCGGTGCTCGGTATGTTGGCGCTGGGGCACACCCGATGGCACTGGCAGAGTGTCGACCTGACACGATTTGTCGGCCACCTGCTGGTCGCAGTGAGATGGCAGACCTCGCTTCTGGTTCTGCCGCTGGCCTACTTTGTTTATCGCTCGTATCACCTTTACCTTGCCAAGCTGGCGGCGGAAAAGAAACAGGCCGAGATCAAGAAACGCCACGCCGAAGAAGCTCCCTCGCTCCACTTGCGGACCATCGAGTGCCTGGCGCTGGCCATCGAAGCCAAGGACCACACCTCGCACAAACACCTGCAACGCGTGCGCGTATTCGCGGTTGCAGTCGCGAAGGAACTAGGTTTTCCCGAAGACGAAATCGAAGCGCTGCGCGCGGCCGCGCTGCTGCACGACATCGGCAAGCTGGCGGTTCCCGAACACATCATCCACAAGCCCGGACGCCTGACCCCGGAAGAATTCGAGAAAATGAAGATCCACCCGCTGGTGGGCGCCGAAATCTTGCAGCGCGTCGCGTTTCCCTATCCGGTGGCGCCCATCGTTCGCTCGCACCACGAGCGCTGGGATGGAGCGGGCTATC
Source organism: Terriglobales bacterium (assembly GCA_050012595.1). Taxonomy (GTDB): domain Bacteria; phylum Acidobacteriota; class Terriglobia; order Terriglobales; family Acidobacteriaceae; genus Acidiflorens. The sequence continues at coordinate 450,164 of JBEKGW010000001.1, read as the reverse complement.
CCGACGGACTGAAAGGTGAGCAGATTCCGATGGGCGCGCGTGTGCTCGCGGCCGTCGATTGCCTGGACGCACTGGCATCGCATCGCCAGTACCGCAACGCCATGTCGCTCGATGCCGCCATGGAGAACGTCGCCTCCATGTCGGGTTCGGCCTTCGAGCCCAGGGTCGTCGAGGTCTTGAAACGCCGTTACCGGGAACTGGACCTCATGGTGCAGTCGGATTCGATCACCGCCGACGAGGCGACCCTGTCGGACGACGTTCGGGTTGAGACTGGCGTGGAACCGGCCGCGGGATTCGAGACCGCTGTGCCGATTGCTGGCCCGGCGAACGAGGCGGACTTTCTCTCCTCGATTGCCTCGGCACGCCAGGAAGCGCAGACCATGTTCGAGCTCAGCCATGATCTCGGCAACTCGCTGAGCCTCGGCGAAACACTTTCCGTACTTTCCATGCGGCTGCGCAAGATGATTCCTTACGATTCGATGGTCGTGTTTCTTTTGAAGGATGGCAGGCTGGCGCCCGAACTGGTGAGCGGCGACAACTTCCGTCTGCTCTCGTCGCTGAACATTGGCCTTGGGGAAGGGCTGTGCGGCTGGGTCGCTGAAAAACGCAAGCCGATCGTCAATGGCAACCCCGAGGCTGAAGCCGGATATGTGAGCGATCCCGCGAAATTCACCACACTGCGCGCGGCTCTCGCCGTGCCGCTCGAAGGACTCAATGGCGTGGTTGGCGTGCTAGCTATGTACCGTGCCGACCGCGACGCTTTCTCGGCGGATCATCTGCGCATCCTGCTCGCGGTCAGCTCGAAGATCGCGCTCTCGGTCGAAAATGCACTCAAATATCAGCAGGCCGAGGACTCGGCAACCACCGACTACTTAACTGGACTGCCCAACGCCCGCTCGTTGTTCGTTCATCTATCGCGCGAGCTGGCACGCTGCCGCCGCACCGGCACGTCACTCGCGGTGATGGTTTGCGACCTCGACAACTTCAAGCAGATTAACGATCTCTATGGCCACCTCGAAGGCGACAACCTGCTGAAGGATTTTGCCGGCCAACTGAAGGAGACCTGCCGAGAGTACGATTACGTTGCCCGCATGAGCGGGGATGAATTCGTGATAGTCGCTCCCGGGCTAAGCCTGGAAGCTTCGAGCGAAAAAGCCAGCCGTCTGAATCAGCTGGCTGTCGAAGCAGGCAGGAAAATTGCCGGCCGCAATCTGGTCACGCTGAGCGTGGGAACCGCGTTCTGTCCACAGGACAGCTTCGACGTCGAGCGCCTGCTCGCCGAAGCCGACCGCCGCATGTACTCCATGAAGAAGCTTCACCACTCCGAACCTGATCGCGACGCGAACCTTCCGCCCTCCGCGCGGGGTGCAACGGCGAAGTAGGACGCCCGCATGCTGCTGTAGAACAAAAATCCAGGTCTAGACGTGAGCCCGGCATTCAGAAGTTTTTGCACGAAACTCACCCAATCATGAAAAAAATATCCTGAGAATTATCCCCAACCTATTGACCGGCTTATGGTTAAAGGACGCACCGTTTGCGTACTCCTTTTGTAACTTGGACTTGCACCCAATAACGGCCTACAGTCAATTGGATCGCGTCGCTGGGTCTTCGGCCCCCGGCGTGCATCGAAGTATTTGAAAGTTGCGATATTCACTGGCCGTCCGAATAGGATTTTCGAACCAGGCGCAAGAACAAAGTAATGACGAAGCGCAACAAATTCGGGCTGCCACCACGCGGATTCGCACTCATCGTATTCGCGGTCTCCGTCGTTCTTGTTCTGTCTGTTTCCGCATGCGCCCAAACCAGTTCCTACGTCATCGCCGCTTCCACTGTTGCGGCGGACTCAAGCGGCGCCGCGGCTTTTCCCGCCGCCAGCGACGAGGCGGACGAGCCAATCCTCACCATCAAGAAACGTGTCGATGAAGTCAATGTGCTGTTCATCGCTACCGATCGCCACGGCAAATTCGTCCGCAATTTGAGCCAGACCGATTTCTCCATTTTCGACGACCACAAGCCCGTGCAGTCCATCCTCAACTTCCGTCGCGAGACCGACCTGCCCATCGAACTCGGACTGCTCATGGATGTGAGTGGCTCCGTGCAGGGTCGCTTTGGATTTGAAAAAGAAGCAGCCACCGGATTTCTGCAGCACATCATCCGTCCCGGCTACGACCGCGCCTTCGTCGTCGGCTTCAACAAAGAGAGCCGCCTCACCCAGGATTTCACCGATCAGGTACCATTACTCGCCGCCGGAGTGCAGCGTCTGAACAATGGGGGCGGCACCGCGCTCTACGACGCAATTTATAAAGCGTGCAAGGAAAAGCTGCTGCGCGAACATTCCGATCGTCCTATTCGCAAAGCCATCGTTATCCTCAGCGACGGCGAAGACAATCAGAGCGAATACACACGCGCCCAGGCCATTGAAATGGCGGAGCGCGCCGAAGTTCTCATCTATGCCATCTCCACCGACGACAGCGGCCTGATCCTGCGCGGCGACAAAGTCCTCGAAGACCTCGCTTCCGCGACCGGCGGCCGCGCCTTCTTCCCCTACAAGATGAAAGACATCACGCGCTCGTTCGCCGCCATCGAAGACGAACTGCGCAGCCAGTACGACGTCTCCTACAAGCCCTCTGACTTCGACGCGGATGGGCGCTACCGCTCCATCGAGATCACTGCCCTGAAAAAAGATCTGCAAGTCCGCGCCCGCCGCGGATACTACGCTCCCCGGCAGTAAGCAAGGTTTCAAGGTTTTCCTTCGTGTTCCTTAGTGTCCTTTGTGGTTAACGGATTTAAAACAATACACACGAATCAAACCCTGCATTGCTCGCCGCCGCTCGCTGTGCTAACGTCCCCTTTGAATCCGCATTAAGGAGCGTCCACATGGTTTTGATTGTTCTCGCAGTCATAGTTCTGTTGGGCATCTTCCTGATCGCGATGTACAACAGCCTGGTGCAGTTGCGCGTGCGCTCTGAATCGGCCTGGTCCGACATCGATGTTCAGCTCAAACGCCGCCACGACCTGATCCCGAATCTCGTCGAAACCGTGAAGGGCTACGCCACCCACGAAAAGGGTACGTTCGAGGACATCGCGAAATTCCGCTCCATGGCCATGCAGGCCACCGGCCCCGCCGACAAGGCTGTCGCCGAGAATCAACTGACCGGCGCGCTCAAAAGCCTGTTTGCGGTGGCCGAAAATTATCCCCAGCTCCAGGCCTCGCAGGAGTTCACGCAGCTGCAAAATTCTCTAAGCGAGATCGAGGACGCAATTCAAAACGCCCGCCGCTACTACAACGCCGTCGTGCGCGACCTGAACACCAAGATTCAAACTTTCCCGACCAACATTCTGGCCGGGATGTTCAACTTCCAGCAGAAGCAGTTCTTCGAAGCGGCTGCTACCGATCGCGAACCAGTCGCAGTGAAGTTCTGAGGTGATGTTCTGAGAAAGTTCCGCGGAGCTTATACGCATCGCCGACTCCTCGTTCGATTCTTACTGCTCATCTCACTGCTCGCGCTCGCTGCCACCGTCTCTGCCCAGGTCCGCAACTGGCGCGTCGCCGATTTCAAGGACACCATCTCCATCGCCGCCGATGGCACCGCCCTGGTCAGCGAACAAATCACCCTCGCTTTCGTCGGCGAGTGGCACGGCATTCACCGCACCATTCCGGTCGAGTATCCCGGTCCGCAAGGAACCAACTACACGCTCTTTCTCGATGTCATGAGCGTCACCGACGAAAACGGAAACAAGCTGAAGTACGATTCGAGCAAGTCCGGAAACTACCGCGATCTCAAAATCTACATTCCCGGCGCGGTCGACGCGACGCGCGTCGTCAATATCGATTACTCCGTGCGCAACGGCGTCCGTTTCTTCGGTAGCAACAACGATAGTTACTCCGAGTTCTACTGGAACGTCACCGGCAACGATTGGCCGGTTCCCATCGACCACGCGTCGGCTTTCGTGACCCTGCCCGAAAATGCCGCTGGAGGACTGCGCGCTCAGGCCTTCACCGGCGCCTACGGTTCCAGGCAAAGCGCAGCGACCGCCGAAGTCAAAGGCGCCGACGTTCTTTTCGAAACCACCCACCCACTTCCCATGCGCGGTGGCGTCACCATCGACATTTATATTCCGCAGGGAGTGCTCAAGCCTCCGTCCGCACTCACCAAGTTGGGCTGGTTTCTAGGCAGCAATCCCGTCGTGTTCCTGCCGCTGTTTACGCTGGCCGTGATGTTTGCCCTCTGGCATTCCGTCGGACGCGACCCCGATCCGGGCGTCTCCGTGGCCCCGCAGTACGAGCCGCCCAAAGGAATTTGTCCCGCCGAGGCTGGAACTTTGATCGACGACACCATCCATCCCCGCGACATCACCAGCACCATCGTCGATCTCGCCGTGCGCGGCTACATCAAGCTCGAGGAAAAAGTCGACACCTTCATGGTGTTTCACCACAAAGATTATGTATTCCATTTGCTGAAGCCGCGCGAGCAGTGGGGCCCCGACGTGACGCCGCACGAACGCGTGATGATGGATAACATTTTCCTGAGCGGGACCGGAGTCCGCCTTTCCGATCTAAAGAACCGCTTCTACACCGTGATTCCCATAGTGCGCGAGGACATCATGTCCTCGCTCAAGAGCAAAGGCATCTACACGCTCGACCCGGAATCCGCCAATGGCTACAGCATCGCCGCCGGCGTCGCCATCGCGATCCTCGTGGTCGCGGTGCAAGTCATGGGTTGGATGAACCTGTTCTATTCCGTTCCGCTGCTGATCGGGTGCGTCCTGGTTTCGGTCCTGATCTGGTGGCTTTTTGCCCGCCAGATGACGGCCAAGACCGTGGCCGGCGCGCGCATCAGAATCGCCGTCCTCGGATTCCAGGAGTTCCTGAACCGCGTCGACGACGACCGCATCAAGCTCATGCCGCCCGACACATTCGAAAAATTTCTCCCCTACGCCATGGCGCTGGGCGTCGAGCACCACTGGGCACAAGCGTTCGACGGAATCGTGAAGGATCCGCCGAGTTGGTACGCTTCGCCGAACGGCTACGTCGGCTTCAGTCCGCTTTTCTTTTCCAGCTCCATGCACAGCATGGCGTCCGACATGCACCAGGTCTTCACATCCGCCCCCAGATCCAGTTCCAGCGGATCGGGCTTTGGTGGAGGAGGCGGCTTCTCAGGCGGAGGTTTCTCCGGAGGCGGATTCGGCGGTGGTGGTGGCGGCGCGTTCTAGGTAGCGCACACCGGAATCCGTGCGCGCAACCTCTCATTCGCAGTGGCAGTTCCGATCGTGAGTGCTATCGCCTGCTTACGACAGTTGAGTTTCCTCTGCTTTGCGTGGGCGGGGCATGAAATCGTGTCTACTCGCGTGCGCTTGGTAGCATCCTGGCTGATGGCTCAGGCCCGCCTACTGTGCTAGTACCTCCGTCACCTTCGAACCCGCACGGCACACCGCTAGCATTCTCTTTGAACCCTGGGCTGTTAGGGATGCCGCCGAATGGGAGCAAAATCAGGCGGGGAGAAGCTCCGCAAGTCGGAGTGGCCTGCGAGAATCCTTCGCTCGACCGGAAACAGCCCACTTCACTTTCTGAGTACGCACACATTCGCTTCAAGTTCTATTGACCGCGTTCTGAGTGTAATCGCCTGATTACGTAAACCATCCAGACGCCTCTCCCGGCCTGGCACAACTCCATGAATTGCTGATTATTCCGGAGAACATTCCTTTGGCTAAAGGCTTCGCAGCCAGTGCGCAGATCGCATTCCGGTGAGATGTGATGTGTATCACTGATTGCAGCCATCGCCGGTTCTATACTTCCAGACCGTACTCAGGAGGTCTGTCCGTGAATAGTTTCTGTGCGCGCATGTTCGGTCTCACCCTGTTCGTTTTTCTCGTTTTGGCTATTGCCGTCCAACCTGCCATTGCTCAGCAGGATCAAGCCAAGCATATTTTCCATCGGGGGATTCCAGCCGGGGATACCTGTTCCAGCTGCCACAAGGTGATTTATGACCAATGGAAAGCCAGCCCGCATGGCGCCAACGGTGTCGAATGCACCGTGTGCCATGGCGAGCCAACATCACGGGACTTCGCGGGCACGCCGGCGTTAAGCACATGCGACACCTGTCACACCGATCAGGTGGCACAACTGAAGTCTGATCCATTCATGAAAGGCAAGACGTGTGTGAGCTGTCATCAAGCACACACCTTCGTGGAGCACAAGAAGGCGGCCCCGGCAGGCAAGTGATAACAATTTCCAGGCGTGGCATTCTCGAACTGCTGGCCGGTGCATCCGCGCTCACCGCCCTGGAAACGTGTCATCGCATGCCAAGGGAATGTACGACCGGTTGTCCATCTTGGATGTGTGCAGTTTGTGACCGTGGAAGAAGGGGTCCGGCTGGAGGTGCTCGATTGGGGCGGAACGGGGCGGCCAGTTGTACTGCTGGCGGGGCTCGGATTCACCGCGCATGTTTTCGACGGCTTTGCCGAGAAATTAACCGAGTCATATCACGTGTACGGAATCACGCGACGCGGTTACGGAGCCTCCAGCCAATCCGCCTCTGGCTATACGGGGCTGCGCCGAACAGAGGATGACCTGCGTGTTTTCGATGCTCTCAAGCTCGTTGCGCCGGTTATTGTAGGCCACTCTGTCGCGGGGGATGAGTTGTCGCAAGTGGGCATTCATCATTATGAGCGGATCGGTGGACTCGTTTACTTGGATGCCCTGCACGACGGCACGGACGACTGGACCGATTACGATGCGCTCTGCAGCAAGTTGCCGGAAGTGATGCAAAGGCCACCAACGCCTTCCCCCTCCGACCTAAAATCAAGGTTGCCAGGAAGGCTCGCAATTCGCGCAGCACATCCGCTTCGTTCGAGAGGAATACGAAATGGTCCGCACTCTGGGCAACCCGCGTCCTTAGCCGAAGCGTTGGCCGCATCTGAAAAGGATTGCTGTTGAAACATCGCGGTTACACTCACTGACCTTGACCGGCCAATTCTCAATGAGTGTTAACGCCAATTACGTTGCCACGCATCTGAGTAAAATTACGGTAAGGCGACACTCCACCTCAGTCGACCGTAACCCCATCCTTTAGGCTGAAGTTAATCTGGATCAGGTAGTCGACAGCGACGGGAGCAACCTTGAGGCACGCTGGCTCGTAACACCAGCGTCTCACGGCAGCAAGGGCAGCATCGCGAAGTAGAGGCGGCGCGGATAGCACTTGCGGGTTCTCTACTTTTCCCGACTCGGAAATGCGCGCTTGAATCACTACTCGTCCCTGAACCTGGGCTCTGCGAGCTGCCGCCGGATAATCCGGTGCCACGTACGTACGCAGCTTGAGTTCGATGGCGGGCGGGACCCCGTGAAAATGTTTCGGAACGATATTGTCCTCAATGGGACAAGTACTCTGTGCCGTCTGGCTGCTCTGAGTAAAAGCAGCGCTGCCCAACAAAATGCAAACTGCCAGAGCAGTCATCAGTCTGTCGCACGAGAGACGCAATCTCACACTCTAATTAGACACCGTCCGGGCCGTACTCGGAACCACCAAAGATGATCTTCGGTGTCATGAACTCGCATTCGCAACGCCACAAGTGAGTCACTTGTCTCAAGTTGGCGAAAAATCCCGTTTGCACTCATTGACCTTCAAAAAGGCGAACAAAGGGCGCATTTGTGCTGTCGCCTGGCACACGTGGGCTAAGGAATGCGCCTCAGAGTTGCCCTGCGATCGCAACGGCCAGCTCGTTTTTCTGTTTGGGTGTTCCCGCCCCATCCAGAAAATAACGGACTTTGCCCTTGCGGACATGCAGTCCACGCTCCTTGTCCAAATAAGCTTCGTCTCCCACGCCGCTCACGATAGTTGATCCGTCTCCAAGGTAACTCTTCAGCTTCGCAAAGAGGTCAGCCGATGCCGATGGCGAGGGATCGACGTATACACGGAACAACAAGAGGCGCAACCCAGATCCATACTTGCAATCGGTTCCTTCATTGGTGTTCCGGAACGGCCGTGGAGCAATACTCTCTGTCGGAGAACCGTAAGCGTATCCTAATGTCTTGCTTACCATCGCAGAGGGCAGGAGCGAGCACAAGCCGGACGGGGGTTCGGCTGCCCTTGCCAGTTCGCCGGAACATGCGACAAGCAGTAGCACGACCACCCACGAGAGTTGATTCAAGCACGCCATGGAAGCTCTCCTTTCGTACTCAGGCCGCAAAATTGTACCAGACTGCGCTGCTCCGATCAGCCAGATTTCAAGATCCCTCCGTTTAAGGAATCCACGCAGAAATAGCCAACGTATGGCGTCGAGCGAATGCAGCGAAACGTTTAGTCCTTTGTAGTTGACGTAACATCCCGATTACACTCACAAGCCGAGAGTCGCCGGTCATCGTGCCGGCAGTGTTCAAAATCCTCAGCTAGCTTACAACCGCTTCTTCCAGGCGGGTGGCGCAGGCTTTTGATCTCGTTGGTACATCAACCCCGGGGGTGCCCCACTCCTTCGCGTCTTTTGCGAAGAGCCTGCCCTGAGCGGAGTCGAAGGGGTGGGTGGCAGACTGATCGCACCATGGGCCGCACGCCTTCACACCGTGCGGATTCGCAATCAAACGCGCAGGCAGGTATCGCTGCCCACCCTGGGAGCCACCGGGATCTTTCATCACAATCAGGCGGTGCGCGCCATCACAGACTCCCCACCCGCCCGATGTGACAATGACTCTGACCGGCAAGGCCGGGACAGCCAGTACTCTTTGATAAACCGAGGTGTTCAGCGGGTGAGAGCGAACCTAGGGTGCAGAAGCGCGAATCCGCCCCCAAACCGCCCCAAAAATGGGAATTTAGGCCGAAAATCGAGCTTAAGTCCTTATTCCGGAATATTTTAACGAGTACGTCCTTTAAAATCAATATTTTGCGCATAATTGGGGGGGGGGGGGGACGTAAAACCATGGGTAATATCTTGACAGCATTATTATTCACTTGACAAAGGGTAACGGTTTGTTTATCATGTTCGCATGTTCGCATTTATTCTTTTCCTTTCTGTGGTTTCGAGATCGGTCCTGATCGAATCATCTCGCGCAAATCTTTCTTTATGCCAGCAACCAACTTGCGGGTTGGTATGCGCTGCAATGGTGTCTTCTCTTTCGGTTTACGAGGTGCTGCCATGACTCTCCCTGAAGTTAATATTCTCTATTCGACTGACGACCGCTGCCGAGAGTTGCTTGAGCGGTTGCGCTGGCCCGAAGGTGTCACCTGTCCACGATGCAAGGATATGCGGGTATCTCGGCTCAAAGAATATGCCCGCTATGAGTGTGTGGGTTGTGAATACCAGTTCACAGCTACTAGCGGAACGATCTTCCACGATTCCCACTTGCCGCTGCCGATCTGGTTTATTGCTGTCTTGTTGCTCTGCGAAGCCAAGAAAGGTATGAGCGCCCATCAACTCAAGCGCACGATCTGGGGCCAGCACAAAGGTTCCTACAAAACTGCTTGGTATCTCTGTCACCGCATCCGTGGGGCCATGAAGGAAGTAGATCGCCCTATGTTGGATGGTACTGTCGAAATGGACGAAACTTACATTGGCGGCAAAGTGAGCGGTAAGGGGCAAGTTTACGCTCGCAAGCAAAAGCAGGTCGTTATCGGTATTCGACAACGCGGCGGCGATCTCCGGTTCTTTCACGCCAGAGATGCAAGCTCTGGCACTCTTGCTCAATACGTCAAAGAAAACATCAGTCAAGATGTTGAAGTATTGGTAACAGACGACTGGCCGGGGTATCAGAACGCAATGCCGACCGCTGGCATCGACGGAGAACATAAAACCGTCAATCATCGCGCCAAAGAATATGTCAGATACGAAAATGGCGCGTGCATTACGACAAACACCGTAGAATCGGCGTTCAGCTTGCTTAAGAGAGGAATTATCGGTAGCTGGCACAAGATCAGCGCCAAGCACCTGCAAGCCTACTTGGACGAAATGACGTTCCGCTTCGACCGTCGGAAGCGTTCTGATCTGTTCATTGATACGCTGCGTCATATGGTTACCGCCGATCCACTGACTTTTAATCGATTAACGGCGTAACCCCATCATCATCGATTTCCAGTTTGATACCAGTTGCCTCGGATAAACGCCTGAAAAATTCTTTGGTATCCATAAATTTAGCACGCAAGCTAAGCATATCCCGTTGGCAAAAGTCTTTAAGTAAACGGTCGAAATCTGGTTCCAATACTGTCCCGTCAGCGGCAGCTATTAAAACTGGTCGCATGTACTCGAAAAACGAGTCGAAATGAGTTTCTAGTGTTTTAACTTCATCCGTTGGTAATCTTGCCCACTTCAAATTGTCCTTCGACATCAAAATGATGTCACTATTACCGCCGCACCCATCGACCCATTTTTTGGCTTGGTGAAGAATGTAAATTGCTACCAGACTAGCTTGCTTCAATGATAGGTTGGAACGAAATAGTTGTTCAATGAGGCTCTTCCCTAACGCGATTCCTGCTCCCACACATTCAGCGGTATCAATCCGTCGAAAAAGTGTCCCGCGTGACTTGTACAAACCAACAAGTCCTTGAGATTGTATTCCTATCAACATTTGTGCATTGGGTCGATCTTCATAAGGAAACGAGGCATAGGGCTGAACACGTTTTGTAAACATATCCAACAATATGTCTCTTATCTTGCTTTGAAGAGTTTGCGGAGGTTTTATCTGCATCACGCCCAACTGGATTTCCTGAATAGCCATCTCGATAAAATCGCCATCCCCCGCACCGGTTATAGCTACAGTCCATCCCGCATCGGTAATGAGGGTCATTTTTTCGGTATCTGTCTTTACATACCCCGATATGACCTCTTGCGTATCAGCACACAATACCAATCCTTCTTTACAGGGAAATCCAGCGGCTATGGTCATACACTTCCCTTTAGGAAGCCGCTGTCTTGGTTTGATAGGCGGTAAAAAAGGACGCGGCTTCGGGGGCCACGTACACCCCCCGTACGAATCATAACACAACCCTTGGTGAAGTGAATCATCCTGCTTGACAGTAAACATGCAATGAGCCGCAGAGGGCCGCCTAAATCGCGACCGCTTCATCCAGTCGGCACTCCTCCGCAGACTTATCGGATCGGAGTCCCATAAACACAGGCGCCCGCAGCTTCATGCCGCCCTCCGCGCTCTCGTGAGTCCACTCGCCGAACTTGATTTCGGCGACGAGTTCGGGACGCACGAACTGAACTTTTCGCAGTCCGCCGATCTCGCCGTGAAACGGATTCTGTTTCGTCTTAAGCGGCTGCATGCGGGCAAAGATTTCCTTGAGGGTCTTCTGATCGAACCCAGTTCCAACCTGTCCAACGTGAATCAGCCGCCCCAGTTTGTCGTAAAGCCCAAGCACGAGCGCCCCAAAATATTCGCGGCTGCCCTCCGGATCGGTATAGCCTCCGATGACGCACTCCTGACGCTGCGTGATTTTGATCTTAAGCCAATTGCGCGACCGCTTTTCTTCGTAAGCGCTGCTGCGTTTTTTGGCGACGATGCCTTCCAATCCGCGCTGCTTCGCGGCTTCGAAAAAAGCCAGACCTTTTTCCGCGTAGTGGTCGGAGAATTGAATGACCGGGCTAGCTTTGATCCGTTCTTGCAGCAACCGCTTGCGTTCTTCGAGCGCGATGCGGCGCAGATCGAGGCCATCGAGGTAGAGCAGATCGAACGCGTAGTAAATGACCGGCACACTTTCGCGCCGTTGCAGGCGGCGCTTGCCGGGATGGAATCCGGTACGCTGCTGCATCAGGCTGAACGAAGAGCGACCCTCGTCATCGAGCGCGACAATCTCTCCGTCGAGGATGGCGCGCTCGGCTTTAACGAATTGCGGCAGGCTGCCGAGTTCGGGGAACTGTGCGGTGAGGTCATTCTGATTGCGCGACACAAGGCGCGCGCGGCCCTCAGCAATGAAGGCGACGGCGCGGTAGCCGTCCCATTTAATTTCAAACAGCCAGTCAGGATCATCGAAGGCCTTTGCGGTGGGGGTCGCCAGCATCGGGTGGATAAGCGTGGGCATGGCCTTCTGCTCCGCGCCGGGAAGAGCCTTAACCGCAGAGAGCGCAGAGTTCGCGGAGGATCTCTTGTTTCTTGATTTGGACGCAACATCTTTCGATGCGGCACCCTTGGATGCGGTGTCGTTGGGCGAGGTCTTCGCGTGTGCACTTAGCGCGGCCTGCCTTGGTTTTTTACTTTTATTGTTTTCCGCGTCCTCAGCGGTTAAAGCCTTTCGCTTCGAGTCGGCGCGCGCGAGTGCATCCGCCAGCCATGCCGCCTTCGCCTTCCCGCGCGATGCAGGACGGCTGCTCTCCCATTCCGCGGAGCCCTTATCGCCGTCGATCTGCGCCATGGTGCGACCGGTGAGAACGGAGGTGTCGTACTTGTCTTGATTAATGTTGAATCCCACGACGACGTAATCGTCTTTCTTCTTGATCAGCAGCCATTCGTTTCCTTTGCTTCCGGCTCGGCGAGCCTTGATGTGTACAAGTGCGAAATCGCCATTGAGCCGTTTCCCTTTCAGGCGAAACTTGAGGTCGCCGTTCGCCAGCATGGCCGCAGCTTCTTTTTCCGTGCCCGGAACATACTCGCCCTTGACGGGCACCGGCGACAGTGGCTCCCACGTGCCTTCATCCCAAACCATCACGGTTCCAGCGCCGTAGTTTCCCTCAGGAATAGTGCCTTCAAAATCGAAGTACGAGACGGGATGATCCTCGACCTGCATGGCCAGGCGCTTGTCGGCGGGGTCGAGCGACGGGCCCTTGGGGATTGCCCACGACTTGAGCACGCCTTCCATCTCCAGCCGGAAATCGTAGTGTAGGCGCGTTGCGGCGTGGCGCTGGACGCAAAAGCGGTGCCGCGATTGTTTTTCAAGCTTGGGCGGAGGCTCGGGCGTTTCCTCGAAGCGCCGTTTTCGTTTGTATTCGTCGAGCGACATGTTGCTTATTGTAATTCCGGTTCACGATCGGGATCTCACCACGGGCTCCAGGACGGCGCTCTTATGCAAGCGTGACGCGGCAGACTGTTAACCCATGACCATATACTGTTCCTGTATGAAGCCGCTCGCATGAAACGTGAATACCCAGAGTCACCGCTGGTGGGCGTGGGCGCGGTGATTGTCGACGATCATAGCGACGATCGTCGCGTCCTGCTGATCCGCCGCGGACAGCCGCCGCTGCTGGGCGAGTGGTCGTTGCCGGGCGGCGTCCTCGAATGCGGTGAAACTCTGCGCGAAGCGGTGGTCCGCGAAGCCCGCGAAGAAACAGGATTGGTGGTCGAGACAGGTGAGATGCTGGGCGTGTATGAACGACTGATCCGAGGCGACGAGGGACGGGTGCGGTATCACTATGTGCTGATTGATTTCCTCTGTCGTGCAGTTGGCGGCGATCTCAAAGCGGGGAGCGATGCAGCGGATGTTCGCTGGTTCACGCGGGACGAATTGCCCGCGCTCAACCTGGCGCATGATGCGAATGACGTCGCGCTCAAGGGATTGGCGCGGACCATGGAGCGCCGGGCGTCCTCGCCCGGCCAGGGGGATGTCCGTTCCCACACGAGCAATTCTTAGTCGGCCATTTTGGCCACATGCACGGTGAAGCCTGTCTTGGGCAGCAGCGATGCTAACTCGAACACCTTGAAGCCGTCACCGGTGATTTCCGTCTGGCGATAGATGCCGGGCTCGGTGTCGGCCGTTTCGTGGCGGCCTTGAAGATTGTCGAGAAACTTCTGCGCGTCTTTGCTGCTGGTCTCTCCGCCTTTGGCACGCGTCACCACCGCCTCGGTGGCATAGGAGCGGGCAAGTTTCGGCCAATACTTTTGCAACAACTGGGTGCTCGCGAAAATATCCGCCCAGACAATCTCTCCATTCACGGCAACGACGACGCCCACCGCATTCTTATCGCGCAGTTGGCGGATAACGCTTTCGTAATTGCGCTGCACTGGTTCAGCGACAGCATCCACCTGCTTTTGAACTTCCTTATTGTCCATAACACGCGCATAAGAGGTGGTCGCGTTGACTGCGGGAGCGGCGCCGGTAACCTCTACGCTCTCCGCCATGGCGCGCTGCGAACTGCGGACGCTGTCCCACACCTGCTGCTGATCCTTCGCGCCCATTGCCTTGCTGCGCACGACGGGAGCGGCGACAAGACCGCCAACAACGCCTCCGGCGCTGCCGAACTCGTATTTACCGTTCGCCGGTACCCAGCGTCCGGGCTCGACGCAGAAGACACTCAGGTCAACCGGATCGCTCTCAGCGGGCACGATGCGGTCTTTGCCGATGACGCGATCCTGCTTGCCGCCGGTCACTATCTCGCCTGCTAGAAGTAACAACGGCCGCTTCGAGTTATTAACCAGGACCAGCCGATTTACCTCCGCGTCGCGTATCGGGTGGATGGTTGCCGGTTCGCCGGGACGGCGACGGATGAGACCACGCGCCTGGCCAGCTTCAGTCACGACAACGTCGCCGCTGCGCAAGCCCTCATCGAGGGTGAGAAATTCTGCCGTGTCATACGACTTACTGGCTACAACGGGAAAGACCGTCAGATTACCGCTGCGAATCGGGCTGAGCAGCGAATAACCAGATGCTGGTGTTACTTCGCCCGCTTGCAATAGGCATGGAACCACGACCACCACCACTACTACCAGAGCGATTCCGGCAACCGCGATCATCAGCCGCATATTGCGCCTCCCAGCAGTAAAGACACCAGTGAAGACACTAATGCTCCCGCGTGCGCGCGATCCTCTGCGTGTGCCGCGCGCTCCGGCACGCCCCGGCACACGGAAGTTAGAGCGTGCCGGGGGACTCGTTCGCGAGTCTTCCAGGAGTGTCTTTCTCTGCTCGCTGATCGAAGAACGCACGATTTATTCTTCCTTGCATCTAATAAATTGCTAGCATCATCTTGGACATGCCAATATCCGCTCAATCCGGCCACGGAGCAGATGTCGCTGCGGCTCTTTATATACGCAGCGGGGCTGCGGCCTATGACGTGAGCGCCGAGCAGTTCGCGGCTATCCTCGATGAAATTCTGCGCAAGTATTTCGATTCGGCCCCCAATTCGGCCCATGCTTCGGTGGAACAGAAAGCGGACTTCTGCGCCGGCCTGCGTTTGGAAGAGTTGGCGTTGGCGCGCGCATGTGCTGGGGGAAACGAGCGGGCGTGGCAGGACTTCATCAGCCGCTACCGGCAGAAGCTGCACGGCATGGCTCTGCACATTACGCGCGACGGCGCCCATGCCGCGGAGTTGGCCGATTCACTGTTTGCGGATCTGTATGGCGTGAACGCACGCGACGGAGTACGCCGCTCGAAGCTCGTGTTCTACACCGGCCGCGGTTCGCTCGAAGGCTGGCTGCGCACGGTGATGGCGCAGGAGTTCATCAATCGCTATCGCAAGCAGAAACGCATGGTCAGTCTGGAAGAGCAGACGGAAGTGGGTATGCAGTTTGCGGCGGCGGTTCCTGGGTCGGCATGCGCTTTTTCAGACCGTACTTCGGACCAGCGTCTGGAAGCGGCCACCGATGAGGCGCTGGCGGAACTTTCGGCAGAGGACCGGTTTACGCTGGCGTCTTATTATCTGGATGGGCGGACGCTGGCGGAAATTGCGCGCACGCTGGGGCTGCACGAATCGAGCGTCAGCCGGCGGCTCGATCGGCTCGCAGCGGGGCTCCGGAAGCGCATTCTGGCGGGGCTGCGAATGCAGGGAATGAGCCACGCCCAGGCTGCGGAAGCGCTGGAAACCGACGTGCGGGACCTGCGGTTGAATTTGCGCTCGAGTTTGATGCAAGATTCCGGGGCGAAAACGTTCCCTGAGGGAAAGGTTCCGGCACAAGACGCAGGCAAAGGAAGCAACTGAACTGACAGAAAAATGAGTGAAGTACCCAAAATCGTATATGACCGCCTGCGCGCTGCTTTGCCGGAGGGAACTGGGCCCGAGCGGGCGCATCCGGATGCGGATCTGCTAACGGCTTTTGCCGAGCAGGCGCTTTCAGTGACCGAGCGCGACGGCGTGCTCGAGCACTTGGCGCTCTGCGGAGAGTGCCGCGAAGTGGTGGCTCTGGCGATTCCGGCTGCGGACATTGTGGCCGCTCCGCTTGCGGCGGAGACTGAAGTGGTTCGAACAACTGTCTCGCGGGCGGGGGCGCCCGCGCCACACAAGCTAAGCTTTGCCTGGCCAAGTCTGCGCTGGGTTGCGCTGGCAGCGGGAGTTGCGATAGTTGCCTCGGTGCTTCTGGTGCATCCGGGAAAGCTGAACCGGGCGATGCCGCCTTCCGCAAACCGGCAGGTCGCGACTATTGCGTCAGCTTCCGGCCCGCAGATCGCATCGTCGCCAATCGAATCGTCGCCAATCGCATCGTCTTCAACTAACCAATCGGCAGTCTCGACCAAGATTGGCGAAGCACGACCAAAGTCCGAATTGCGGTTGCCCAAGAAACTCAAGGCTGGACAGGTTATGACGCCGCCGCATCAAGCGGATCTCGGAAGACTGATTGCCGACAACAAGAAGGACTCAAGCCAGGCAGACAAGCTGTCGGCCGCGCCATCGGCCGGAGCCTCGGCGTTCGATGCGCAAACCGGTCGAGGGGCGACTGAAACCGTCGAGGTTTCAGCAGCAGCCGTCGCAGTAGAGGTAGCGCCCTCCGCCGAACGCAGCCTGACGGCGCGGAACGAGACACCGGCGATTGAAAAGGCAAAGCCCGCGCGGCAAGGGATTGAAGCGAATGAGCAGCAAGAAACCGAGACAGCGGCGGCTCCCGGATCAGCCAGGTTACAGGCGAGGAATGTGATGTCTGCCAGTAAACTGGCACTCCCTGCGAGCCAGACTTCGGCGCGCAATGTCACCTGGACAATTACAGCGGGCGTCCTGCAACGCTCTCTGGACAGCGGCCAGAACTGGCAAAACGCTTTGCGCGCGGATCACCCATTGCTGTGCTATGCAAGTCACGACGAGGATGTATGGACAGGCGGGCAGGCGGGCACACTCTTCCACTCCGCCGACAGCGGAATAACTTGGGCGCAGGTGCGGCCTTCCATCAAAACCCAGCAACTTATCTCCGACATAACTCACATCGATGTGCGCGATGTGCCTGGCCCGGCGGAGATTGTAGTTTCCACCAGTAACAACGAAATCTGGAGCAGCGCGGACGGCGGAAAGACCTGGGAGAAGAAGTGATCCAGTCGCTTCTGACGTTCGGCCTTGCGACTCTTCTCGCGGGCGGCAGTTTTGCGCAGCAGCCCGCAGGAGTCTTCATGGTTCCCCCTTGGGCTTTCAGTCAGATAGCATCTGCGAAGTGAGGCTGCATCCCTGCATTACCCCGCGGTACTTATTTGCAAGTTTTACATTACGAAAGTGACATTTACAGTGGAGCCAAACGGAAATAATATGGGCGTGGTTTGGCAGTTCTGGGGGAGGGCTGCCGAAGACGTCCTGAGCTTAACGGCTTAGGGCGTTTTTTATTGTGCCCTCAACAATTCACCGGACAAATGAAACTTCACGGGTGGGCAGCACTGGCGAAAGCTCTCAGCATTGACACCCTGCGCACAACTTCCGGCGCGATGCCGCCCAGTGGATATATGCGATCGGCCAGGCGGGCGGCAACGACATTTCCGGGCATGCCCCAAACCACCGAAGACGCTTCGTCCTGGACGAACACCTCCCCGCCCGCTTCCCGTATAACGGCCGCCCCACGAGTGCCGTCCGTTCCCATGCCGGTGAGTACCACCGCCAGCACGTTCGCACCGTAGGTTTGAGCCACCGAGCGGAACAACACATCCGCCGCGGGGCGGCAAGAATTTTCCTGAGGATCACGGTTGAGGCCCAGCAGGAATTCATTCCCCTTGCGAGCCACCGTCATGTGATGGTCGCCGGGCGCTATCCAGACTTGGCCTCGCCGCAATTTCTGCCCTGCCCTGCCTTCCTGCACCTCGAGCCGGGCGAGCGTATTGAGACGGTTGGCGAGCAGGCGCGTAAACAAGGGTGGCATGTGCTGCACGATCACGATGGGCACGGGAAAGTCTGCGGGGAGTTGCGGGATCAGTGCAGTCAGCGCGTTCGGTCCACCTGTCGACGTGCCAATGGCGACCACGTCGATCCGCGCCTGCGGGCGGCCCGAGACAAAGGTGGGCGTTGGCACAGGCGGTGGCTGCGGCATGCGTTCCGCGCACAAGGACTTGATCTTCCGAATCAGCTCCTCTCGCACCCGCTCGTAAGGGCGTTCCGAAAACTCGCAATGGGAGGGTTTGGTGACATAGTCGCTCGCGCCCCGCGCCAGTGCATCCATGGTTGCGGCCGCACCATGCTCGGGACCATGCTCGGTAAGAGTACTGAACATAATCACCGGCAATTTTGGATAGAGTTTGCGAATCTCGACCAGGGTTTCCAGCCCATCCATTCCCGGCATTTCAATGTCGAGTGTGACCAGATCCGGCTTGACCTCTGGAATCCGGGCCAGCGTCTGACTGCCGTTTCCTGCCGTGCCGGCGACGACGATCTCCGGGTCGGATGCCAGCAAGTCGCTGAGCGCCTTTCGAATGACCGCCGAATCATCGACGATCAATATGCGGACTGGTCGCATGTCTCCTGTCCTGAAGCGCTGCTGGCTCTAAGGGCTCCCACAAATGTCGTCGGAATCATTCATAGCGAATACCCTCTCCATCGGCGCGGTCCTCCTCTAGCTTGAGCTCTAGCTTGAGCACAGAGGTGCCGGCTGATCTGGATTTCGCTTGGTTCGGCTCAATAATTCTTGAGATGGGGCATTCGCCGGGCCCAAACGGGCGTACCCATCACCTTCGGCAGTCTCCGATGGATGGATCGGGCAGTCCTGCACTTGTGGTGCGCACTTCTTGTCCGATCTTCAGGGATGGGCGAAGAATCTATCGCCCCGACAGAGGCTGGGATCTCTACTTTATTCCCGAGAGGATTCGGGATCTTTTTCGGAATGACTGTGCCCAACGAATCAGGAGAGCGTGATTACCGGCGCAGAGCAAATACTTCCAGTCTTCGGCGAATTCGCGGCGATTCGGCTGTCACACGGAGTAGGAGACCTCGTCATCTGCCCCGCCTTGCGCCGTGCTTCCCGTCATGGAGGCGGCGTCGGCCGACTTGCTGCCACGCCGCATGGCGACGATGCCGGTGCGCACCATTTCCAATACACCATACGGACGCAACACTTCGAGCAGTCCGTCGATCTTATCTTCCGCGCCGGTGATTTCGATGGTCAACGATTCGGCAGAAACATCGACCACGCGCGCGCGAAACACGCTGGCGAGTTCCAGTACGTGGGAGCGCGCATCGTGCGTGGCCGCCACCCGGATCAAGGCCAGGTCTCGGATGATGGCCGGTTGATTGGTGATGTTCTCGACCAGCAGCACATTCACCAGTTTGTATAGATTCGCTTCGATGCGGCGGGCCTGGTCGCGGTCGGCGTCGACGGTAATGGTCATGCGCGACACCTCTGGTTTCTCCGTCCGCCCCACCGTTAGCGAATCGATATTAAAGGCGCGGCGGCGAAACAGCGAAGCCACGCGGGTGAGCACACCCGGTTTGTTTTCGACGTACACCATGAAGGTATTCAGCATGTTTTTCTCATTCGTCTTTTATTATTCGTCGTCGGCCGTCTCGACAATTGGGCTGGGCCGCCGAATCATGTCGTGCAGCGCAGCCCCGGCCGCGACCATCGGGTAGACGGTATCTTCCTGTTCCACCTTAAAATTAATCAACATCGGCCCCTCGTGCTGGCGCGCCGATTGGACGGCGGGCACAACCTCGGAGCGCTCCGAGATAGTCGCGCTCCGGATGCCGTAAGCCTCGGCCAACTTTGCGAAATCCGGATTAAGCAAGGGCGTCGCTTGATAGTTGCGGTCGTAGAAAAATTCCTGCCACTGCCGCACCATGCCGAGATAACCGTTGTTGATGATGGCGATATGAATCTTCAGATTTTCCTGCACCAGCGTCGCCAGTTCGCACATGGTCATCTGGAATCCGCCATCGCCCACCACCACCCAAACCTCGGCCTCGGGGCATGCGACCTTGGCGCCGATGGCGGCAGGCAGCGCAAATCCCATCGTGCCCAATCCGCCAGAAGTGATCAGCGAGCGCGGATGCTCATGCTTGTAGTACTGCGCCTCCCACATCTGGTGCTGGCCAACGTCGGTTACGACGATGGTGTTGCCGTCGCGCGTCTGATGCCACAGATCGTTGATGACGTGGGCGGCATAGAGATGGCCGCTGTCCGGCAGATTCTGGATGTCGCGCACGGCGGAAGCGCCCTTCAGTCGGTCGATTGAATCCAGCCAGTCACTACGATCAATGGATTCGATGTGCGGCAACAATTCCAGCAGAACTTCCCGCAAATCACCAACCAGCGGAACATCGACCTTGACGTTCTTGTTGATCTCCGCGGGATCGATCTCGATGTGAATCTTCTTTGCGTTGGGCGCGTAATTTTTCAGGTTACCGGTGACGCGGTCGTCGAAGCGCATGCCGAAAGCCAGCAGCAGGTCGGCTTCCTGAATCATGTGATTCACCCAGGCTTCTCCGTGCATGCCCATCATGCCGAGATTGAGCGGGTGCGATGCGGGGAATGCGCCCAGGCCGAGCAGCGTGAGTGCGACCGGGATGCCGGCGCGCTCGGCAAAATCGCGCACCTCGCGCATGGCTCCAGAAATAATGATGCCGTGGCCGGCAAGGATCACGGGCCGTTTCGAATTGTGGATCAACTCCAGCGCCTGCTCATACTCCTTCGGAGCTGGCGAAAGGTCGGGGCGGTAACCCGGCAATTGCGGTTTGGCTGCTTCCCAGTCGAACTCGCACGTACCCTGCTGCGCATCTTTGGTGATATCGACCAGCACCGGCCCGGGACGCCCGGACCGCGCCACATAGAAAGCTTCCCGGATGGTGCGCGCCACTTCGTTCGCGTGGGTCACCAAATAGTTGTGCTTGGTGATCGGCAGAGTCACGCCGGTGATGTCGGTCTCCTGAAACGCGTCTGACCCGATCAGTTTGCTGCCGACCTGGCCGGTGATGCAGACGATCGGCGAGGAATCGAGCATGGCGGTGGCGATGCCGGTAACCATGTTGGTCGCTCCCGGCCCCGAGGTTGCGACCGCAACGCCCACCTGTCCACTGGCGCGCGCAAAGCCGTCGGCCATGTGGGTTGCGCCTTGTTCGTGGCGCACCAGCACGTGATGGATCTTGCTGTGCTTCAGCGCGTCATAGGCGGGCAGAATGGCGCCGCCGGGATAGCCAAAGACGTGCTTCACGCCTTCACGTTCCAGACATTCCCAAAGAATACTGCCGCCCGTCATGGTCACTGTCTTGGCCTTGCTCATGGTTGGCGCGGTTTTCTGATCCGTCATGCGACCCCCTACGATGCTCCGGTTGCGATGCTCCGGTTGCGATGCTCCTGGAAAAACAAAACCCACCGTGCCAGCGTTTCTGGCGGGTGGGATTCGGGAGCACTTGCGATTTCTAATTTCTCAGCTCACTCTTTCCCCCACACTGAGACGGACGGCCATACTCGTACCCCAAGGATTCTAGAACTAATTCGCCGGAGACTCCGTCCATTCGTCAAGGCCGTACCAAAGGGTTCACGTGATAGTACCCGACCGACCGTCCGGTTGCAAGCGGAAAGTCCGAGTGGTGGTGGGTCAGTTTACGAGTGGGCCTGATCCAGGCGCAATCTCGAGAGGCGCCCGCGCAGCAGGTGCTCGGGCTGGTACTACCTGACTTCTTTGGATTTGGGGTGATCGGCGCAAACATGGGATCTAAACTCTTTGTCGCGCTGCAACTCGAAGTTGCCCATCATTTCATCGAAAGATGCGCCGGTGGGCGGGCTAGAAGGTTTGAACCGCCAGCCACATTCAGAGCAACCAAAACCCCGAAAACGCTGTTGCTCAATCCATACCAACTGCCGGCTCATGGCCGCCTCTGCCGCTGCGCCCCAACGAGTATCCGTTTGCTATCAAGGGACGAAACGTTCTGGTCTGCCATTAACGGTTCTTTTCGCAGCAGAGTGCTGCCTGATTGCAGCGGAAGACCATCACCCAGTCTGTTGTGGCGGAAGATGCATAAGGAAGACGCATAAAGGATAGGCGAAGTTTACAGGCGCCAATTTGGATGGTCTGTCGGGCACCCTACATCCATGGAAAAATCTTGTTCGTGCGATTTCGGGGAACTCGTTTGAGTGAGCGGAGTCGCTTTAAGTGTTGGTCGCGTTCGTGGGTCGCGATGCTTGCGCGTAGAAGCGGCAAAGCCAATGTAGGATACCCTGCAGAAGCGTTGCATTTGCGCGAATACTGTATAGTTCTCCGGGCGGCGCGAATAAGCCGGGTTCGTGTTTCCCTTATCTGGGAGGTTTTCGGCTGTGACTCTAGTGTCTAAGGATCGTTTGTGGAAAGCAAAGGGCTCCAAGTCGTGCAGTCTGGCGAGCGGACGAACACCGAAGGGAAACCAGTCAGCAACTTAATCCTTCTATCGAGCTCCGATGGCGACTACAACTCACTGCGTCCTCATCTCGAGTACGTCAGCTTGCCAAATCATCTAGTCCTTCACGAGGGCGGTGGAAAGCTGGAATTTGTGTATTTCCCGAATCGAGGTTTGATTTCTCTTGTAGTCGTAATGAAAGATGGAAAGACCGCCGAAGCCGGCATAGTTGGCAACGAGGGCTTTACAGGAACACCGGCGGCGGTTGGCCTGAGCCGGAGCCCGCTTCAAGCGGTGGTACAAATCACGGGGGCTGGGTTTCGGGTAGAGGTCGCAGCTTTGCAAAACACTTTGGAATCCACTCCACACCTGCAGTTAATGTTGAGCCGCTATGCCGTAGTTCAGGGAATGCAGGTTGCACAAACTGCCGCGTGTAATCGGCTGCACAATATTGAGCAACGCCTGGTGCGGTGGTTGCTAATGACTCAGGACAGAGTGGATTCAGAGTCGCTGCCCATCACCCATGATTTTCTCGCAACCATGCTAGGGACAGATAGGCCTAGCGTGAGCTTGGCAGCGGGTGTTTTGCAGAAGAAGAAGCTCATCAAGTACACCCGTGGCGCAGTGCAGATCGTGAACCGCAAGAAACTTGAAGACTCTGCCTGTGAGTGCTACGGGATTACCCAACAGTACAATGGCGAGCTGGGCTTGAAATGAGTCCGCGAGTGAAGACTCCCCTGTTTTTATTGCCGACCGAGCGCGAATAGAAACGATTGCGCGGCCGGGCATCGCTTGGCTTGGACAGGCGAGGGCGCTGGTCCCCCATGGCGTTTCACGGGCTCTGCGTGTTAGCGGACGATCGCACCGCCTCCTGGCAAGCGCCCGCGGCGGTCAACACTTTGTCAAAGGCTGCATCTGTGCGGAGTTTTGCGAGCAGAGGATCATAAAGCAGATTCTCGTGCGCGCAATAGTTCTGCTCGACCGCGCTCTGGAGCAGATGGAGACCCGCTTGCTTCTTGCCGCAGAACGCGAGGAGCGCTCCCTGGTAATACCACATCTCAGGGTCGGGCTCGGTGGGCAGGCTGGTTTCCGCTTCGTGCGCGATCCGGTCCAGGTCTGCGGCGGGCCGCAACTGCAGGCAAGACTCCAGCAGATCGCGATGATAGATCGGCGCGCTCGGCATGTGCTTCACGGCCTCGCGCGCTTCCGAAATCTTCCCCTCACGCAGAAGGATGGATGGCATTACATACGCGGCCCACTCCGAACCGGCATCCAGACGGACAAAATCCGCGGCCCGTTGGGTCCTGCCCAACTCCATGAAAGCCCAGGCGCAAGAACGAAAGGAATAGTTGCCAGGGTCGAGCGCCAGCGCAGTGTTGCATTCACTCGTCGATTGCTCCAGCATCCCGGCATAACGATAAACATAGCCCATCGCGAAATGGGCTTCGGCACTCTCTGGACGACGCTTGACCATCGCTTGCGCCGCCTGGTATGCCTTGCCGAGTTCACCTCGCTCAACGTGGTTGGCGATCAGCTGTCTAGCGGCAAGGACCCGATTCGGATCGAGCTCTACAGCACGCTCACAGGCTTGGTTGGACCGCTGGAACATCGGCTCGCCACCATCCGAATAGGCCTCGTCATAGTAGCAACGCAATCCGAGCTGTTCCCATGCTGGCGCGTAGGTTGGGTCCACGGCGACCACGTGCTCCAGAACCGCGATTGCATCCTTGTTTGGACCTGCATCGTGAGGCAGCGCGAGGCTGTGCAGGTAGAGATCGTAGGCTTCCGCATTCTTTGGGCGCGTGCCGGTATCGAGAAAACCGCCGGCCGCACCAAGCGCCGGCAGCAACCCTTGACGCATCTGGGCAGCCATCTGCGCTTGCAATGCGATCAGGTCCTGCGCGGGCGCGGTCAAATTGGTCTGCCACAAAAGCCGGTCCCCATCCACCTGGATCGCCTCGAGCGTAATTAGAAGGCGGTCGCCTTGCTTCAGGAAGTGTCCGGTAAGCACGTTGGCGACGTGCAATTCGCGGCCCGCCCGCTGGGGATCGACGTCGTTGCCAACAAACTTTCGCGTGATCGCGGATGGACGAACGTCAAGCGTCCGGGTGTAAGTAAGCGTGTTGGCAATTTCATCGGCCAGCGCGAAGCGAAGAAACTCCACGCTGATGTCGCCATTCATGTTCTGCAATGGCAGCACCGCAATGGTGTTCTTCGGAGCGCGGCCGCCAGCCATCTGGCGCTGTTTGAACCACCACGCTCCCACCGCGGCCAAAACCACGAGCAGCAGCGCGCTGACTCCCAGCAGAAGATACGTTGAAACTTTGCTCGAGGTCTGAAAGGTAGTCGTGGCCAAACGATAGGGCAAGACCGGCCGCCGCGCCCCGCTCTTGGTCAAGCCCGATTCCGTTTCCTTCCGCAAGGACTGGAGATCGCCCTTCATCGCCAGCGCGTTCGGGTAGCGGTGTCCCCGGTCCTTCTCCATGGCCCGGCCGATGATGCCTTCGAGATCCGGAGGGAGCTTGGGGTTGAGATGAAGAGGAGAGACCGGCTTCTGATTCAGGACCGCATCCAGCGTGGTGATCACGTTGCCGGTGGCAAAGGGCTTCTTGCCGGTCGCCATTTCGTAAAGCACGACTCCGAGCGAGAACAGATCGCTCCGCGGATCCAGTTCTTCGCTGCGCGCCTGCTCTGGAGACATGTAAACCGCGGTTCCCGGAATCACGCCCACCGCGGTTAGCGAATCTTCCATCGCTGCCTCGCTCGATCCCGGTTCGCGCGCCGACTTGGCCAATCCGAAATCGAGAATTTTTGTCTGACCACTCTGCGCCACAAAAATGTTGGCCGGCTTGATGTCGCGATGAATGATCCCCTTGGCGTGCGAAGCCGCCAAAGCATCCGCCACCTGGATGCCGATGTCGAGGATCTCGTCGACTTCCATCGCCTTCCCCCGTATGCGCTCCTTCAGGCTCACCCCTTCCAGCTTCTCCATGACAATGAAGGGATGTCCGCCATTGTCTTCAATGTCGTGGATGGTGCAGATACCAGGGTGGTTCAACTGGGAAGCGGCGCGGGCTTCGCGCACGAAGCGGTCAAGCGACTTTCGGTCGTGGATCAGCTCCGCAGGAATAAACTTGAGGGCAACGTGACGGGACAGGCGCGTGTCTTCCGCCTCATACACCACGCCCATGCCACCACCACCGAGCTTTCCCAAGATGTGATAGTGGGAGACTGTCTGGCCGATCATTCCTAGGGCCTCGGTGCCGTCGGCGGTAATGTTAGGCTGCTGGCGAAGCCCCGGTCAACCCTCTGTTCTCGTTCAGAATGATTGGTGGCACTCCGGACGTATGAAAACCAGCGTTTTCCTGGCAGAAGCGGCGAGCACGGCGGTCTTGCCTGGACCGGGCCACTCGCGTAGGCTTTCGGAGCCTGAATGTGGGCTTCCGGGTCCGGCGCCAGCCTGCTAAAGCATGTGGCTCCGTTTGCCGATTCTTCAAGACGTATCTCCTGATGCACGGGCCAGCCAATTGCCAGCCCCCTCAAGCAACCTCTTGGTCTTATGATGGTGGTCAGGTTTCATGGGTACTGACCTGCCACGGAGGTGTGAATGAGCGGCCGTTCGTTCTTTGGCGCAGCGGAGTTTGGCGCAGCGGAGGTCGGAGGTTCAAAACTCATGCAGGCCCTGGTGGTCGATGATTCTGCTGTCTACCGCAAATTGATCGGCGATTGTTTGCGAAGCTGGGGTTTTGGCGTCACCCTCGCCGAGAGCGGCTCCGAGGCTTGGAGAATCCTGGAGCAGCCGGATGCTCCCAAGCTCGTTCTGCTCGATTGGGTGCTGCCCGATCTGGATGGCATTGAGCTTTGCCAGCGCATCCGGCAAGCCGGATCGTCCGGTGCTTACGTCTACGTCATCCTGCTGACCAGTAATGAGGGTCGCCAGAACATGCTCGAGGCCATGCAAGCCGGGGCGGACGACTATCTGGTCAAGCCCTTTGATGAGCTGGAATTAAGGGCGCGCCTGCTGGTCGGCAAGCGGATTCTCGACCTGCAGGAGGAACTGGTTTCCGCCCGGGAGTCCATGCGCCACGCCGCCACTCACGATACCCTCACTGGATTGATGAATCGCAGAGAGATTCTCGCCATGCTCCAGCGGGAATTGGAGCGAGCGCACCGGGAGCGCAAGCCGGTGGCAGTGATCCTCAGCGACATCGACCATTTCAAGAGCGTGAACGACACACTCGGCCATCTTTTTGGCGATGAGGCGCTCCGGGAAATCGGCCGCCGACTGCGTACACAACTCCGCGTCTACGATGGTGTTGGCCGCTATGGCGGCGAAGAATTTCTAATGATTCTGCCCAACTGTGATTTGCCTAACGCTCTCATGCGCGCGAATGGGCTGCGCGAAAGCGTTGCCAATACACCAGTGGTTTATTCCGGCGAGGAGAGACTCGTCACCATGAGTATGGGAGTCGCCGTATCCGCTTGCGATGGAAAAATCGAAGTGGAAGTGTTGTTGAATCAGGCCGACGCGGGGCTTTATGCAGCCAAGGAAAAAGGCCGGAACCGGATCGAGCACTTCACCCCCGCCGCCAGGAAACCCGCGCCTGTGCGCACACGCAAAAGCTAGAAGCCTTCTCCCAATGAACCGAAAGGATAAACTGCCGTGATCTCACTTACGCTCACCACTCAGTCAATGAGTGCGACGGCGATGTTTCGCAACAATTCGATTCCACGTTCTGTGACGGCAGCTCCGGAGGCATAGCACTCGTTTGAGGTGCGACACTGCGCGGAAATGCAAAGCGGCGGAGCTGTTATGCTCCGCCGCTTCTTGTTCCGTGCGCCGCCAAATTCAGCGCTACCATCTAGTGGTGTTCGCCGCCATGCGATCCGCCACTGCCACCATGGGACGCGCCACCATGCGATCCACCACTGCTGCCACCATGGGACGTGCCACCACGCGCTGCTGCGGTATGGGTAACACCATGGGACGTGCCACCACGCGCTGCTGCGGCTTGGGAGCCACGTACGGAGGCACCACCGCGGGACCCGCTGCCGCCCCTAGCGCTTCCTGCCGATGACCCACGTCCACGATTGGCTGCATAAGCACGTCCACCGCCGTTTCCACGGCCGGCGACGTACCTTCCTCCTCCCCCACCGCTGAAGCGATGATCACCCCAGCCGTGGCTATAGCCCCAGCTCGCCCATGGGCCCACGCCCAGGAAGATCCCATTATAGAAATAGCCCGGCCCATAAAAACCGTAGGGTGCGCAGCCGTACGGTGCATACTCGTAGTAGCCGTATGAACAGACGGGCGGAACTATGCTGATGGCAATTTGTGCGTTGACCGTTGGCACCAAGGCCAAGGACGCGAGTAAGGCTGTTGTCCCCGCCAGAAGCAGACTGTGCGTTGCGAACTTGTGAAACACGTTCTTGACTTGCCACATTTTGTTCTCCTCCGCAACTCCCGCTTTCGATCGAAAAGTTGTATCTCCAGTATCAGGCCCTTGCTCATAGATAACTGGTCAATACAGACCGTCGTTTGCAATACTCGCCTTTGGACTCGAAAAGGGAAGACAAACCTACATCGGAGCTAAGCTTCGTCGGGTTGACGGTTTGACCCAAACGCCAAGCCTTGTGATCCTTAACCGCCTGCGAATGAATGGGATGGGATTATCGCCGCCATACCCCATATAGTAATCAGCAATGGAAAGGAGTAATCAAACGGCCAGATTCGCCACCGTGAAAGTGGTAGCCTTTTCTGAGGCGCCAGTTCCGCCCCGCCGGCCGCCAGCCATTGCCCAGGTGTTGACTGATCTTCCAACCCGCATCAAGCGGTGCGCACGCGATGCCGGATTCGATCTCTGCGGCATCGCGCCGGTTCGCGACTTCGGCGAGTTGCACATCTTTCCCGTCTGGATCGCGGATGGGAAGCACGGCGAAATGAAGTACATGGAAGCGCGCGATCAAACCGGGGAACTCAAGCGCGCGTCGCTCGACCGAGTGGCTCCCTGGGCGCGCAGCGTAGTCGTGTGCGCCATCAACTACAACACCGCGCATCCGTACTCGACTCAAGCACAGCCAGAAGATGCCAACCGGGGCTGGATTTCACGCTACGCCTGGACCCGTGAGGATTATCACGACGCCGTACTGCGCCGCCTGCGGCAGGTTGAAGGTGAGTTGCGCGGACTACTCGACTCCACTGGCAACTGGCCGCTGGGTACGGGCAACTTGCACTTTCGCTCCTATTGCGACACCGGCCCGCTCCTCGAGCGCGTGTACGCCAAATACGCTGGCATCGGATGGATCGGCAAGAACACTTGCATCATCAACCAGCAGCTTGGATCGTGGCTGTTTCTGGGCGTAATCCTTACTTCGCTTGAATTCACGGACGATGACCTCACGGCCTGCCTGCCTGCGCCCGATCGTTGCGGGACTTGCAGGCGCTGCATCACCGCCTGCCCAACGCAGGCGATTGTTGCACCCGGCGAATTGGACGCCCGGTTGTGCATTTCCTATCTGACCATCGAGAAGCGGGGCGAGATTCCAGATGAGTTGCGCCCCGGCATGGGACGGCACGTCTTCGGATGCGACATCTGTCAGGACGTTTGCCCATGGAACCGCAAAGCGCCGGCAACCTCCGCGGCGGAGTTTGAGGCGCGGGAAGGGCTGGTGAATCCGGCGCTCGAGTGGCTGGCGGAAATGCAGCAGAAAGAGTTCCGGGAGGTGTTTCGCGGATCTCCCATCCGGCGCGCAAAGCTATCCGGCCTGCGGCGGAATGCAGTGATTGCGATGGGAAACAGCGGCGACAAAAAATTTGTGCCGACGCTCAAGAAACTCTGCGAAGATTCAGATCCGGTGGTCGCGGAACACGCACGCTGGGCAGTGGCGACACTCGGTTGAGAATCTGGTGGTGGAGAGCCGGGCGTCCCCGCCCGGCCGCCTAACTGCCGGACGGGCGAGACGCCCGTCCCTCCACGAGCAAATCTGTCCATTTACAATCGACAGTTCATTTCAGAGGAGGACCGAGGAGGACCCATGTTCCAGAAAGATCTGCTTCACGGCAAGCGCATTCTTATTACCGGAGGCGGCAGCGGTTTGGGCAAGGCTACGGCGCAGCGTTTTCTGGAGCTGGGCGCGGAAGTTTATATCTGCGGGCGGCGGCAGGAAGTTCTGGCGGCGACCGAGCAGGAATTGCGGCAGCGCACGGGCGGCAATATCCACTCTCGTCCCTGCGACGTGCGCGACACTGCGGCGGTCGAAGAGATGATCGGAATCATCTGGGCTGAAGGTCCGCTCGATGTGCTCATGAACAACGCGGCCGGAAATTTTCTGGCGCGCACGGAAGAACTTTCGTTGGGAGCGTTTCAGTCGGTGATTGGCATTGTCCTGATGGGCACGCTGCACATGACGATGGCCTGCGGGCGGCGGTGGCTGGCAGCGGGGCGCGGAGGCGTGGTGCTGAACGTGACCACCACCTACACGACGACGGGCTCGGCGTATGTGGTGCCATCGGCGGTGGCGAAGGCGGGCGTGCAGGCGCTGACGCGAAGCCTGGCCGTCGAGTGGGGCAATCGCGGAATACGGATGAACGCCATCGCGCCGGGGCCGATTCCAACCGAGGGCGCGTTCTCTCGTCTGTTGCCGCGTCCCGAACTGGCCGAGGCGGCGAAGAAACGAAATCCTCTGGGGCGGTTTGGCACGACGGAGGAGTTTGCCAACCTGGCTGCATTCTTGATCAGCGATGGCGCCGGCTATGTAAATGGAGAAGTCGTGACCATGGACGGCGGGGAGTGGCTGCAAGGGGCAGGCGAGTTCACGGCGCTGGGGCGGGAGCTAACGGAAAAAGAGTGGGAGGCGATGAGACCGAAATCAAGACCAAAGACGAGCGCGCCGGCGTGAGGCAGAGGCAATGCCGCAAAAACGAAAGCGCCCAGACTCGGTTAGAGTCACCGGACGCTCGTCGAACAGCCCTCCCCCGAAGTCTGCTCACAGCCACTCTACGTTCTGATTGCCGCCCGGGGAATGGCACGAACGGGCGACTCCTATAGGACAATCTGGTAGGCTCGGCAGGAATCGGACCTGTAGCCGTGGGGAGTGGGGCGCAGCGAAAATCAGCATGACTGATGGGCTGGTTTGTGACGGTCGTCCGATCGGGGACACCGGTCGCCACACGACCTTCGAAAAAAAGCAGTGGGACGCGTAGTTTACGCGTCTCACTGCTGGGGTAGAGTCTTGCTATGCTGCGTTGCTACGCTGGGAAAGACTCCAGCGCAGTGTTACCGTCCATGTCTGCCGCCACCGCCGCCACCGTGCGACGATCCACCGCCGTGCGATGATCCACCGCCACCGTGCGACGATCCGCCGCTCGGCGCTGAACGGCCACCGCTGGGAGCAGAGCGTCCGCCACCGCTGTAACCCGGGGCCGGGCGTCCGCCGCCACCGCTATAGCCGCCGCGATTGCCGCCGCTGTAACCTCCGCCGCTGTAGCCGCGATTCCCACCATAAGCACCTCCGCCATAAGAGCGCGGAGTGACGATGGGCTGCCTCATGTTGAGTGGCGGACGAGAGGATCCGCTGTAGCCCCGGCCCTCTGAACTATAGCCACGTCCCACTGAACCCGAACTGCGGGAAGAGCCGTACGAACCGGCCGACGCACCACCCCCGGCTGACCCAGAAGATGAGCGCGGCGCCATCGGCGAAAATTTCTGCCAACCGCCGTTGCTGCTGCCACTTCCGCGAGCGGTTGTCGAGCTGCCCGAATTGGCTCGCGTTTCCGAACCTTGGCCGGAGCGCTGAGAGCCGTTGTTCGAACTGGTGTTTCCGGGCCTCGCAACGTTTCCAGCGGACCTGCCATTCGACGCGGCTGCAGTGTTGCCTCGGGCCGAGAAGAAGTGCTGATTCTGCGACACGTTCCGAGTCGTTGAGGCAGCCGCTGGGCGCCCACTGGCCGAGAAGCTCTCGCGGCTCGGAGTCACGGGCAGTTTGCCGGTGGTGAAACGTGCATTCTGGAACTGCGCATGACTCATCGGCTGAGCGTTCATGTGGCCTCTGCCGAACTCGTTGGCCGAGACCGTCGTCCCGCCACGGAAGTTCGCGTCATGCATCGCCAGGTTTACATTCGAGAATCGCGTGCCGCCGTGCAGCGGAGCAAAACCGCCGCGGTTGTACTCGCCGAAGCCGGCAGTGCCGAAGCGTCCGCCATACCGCCCATACCACGGATGGAAACGGTCACACGGTCCAAGGGGAAGCCAACCGATCGAGCCCCAGCCGCCACCGAATCCGAATCCGAATCCGAAACCACCGCCGAAGAACGAAACATAAGCCGGCGCCCAGATCGGTTGGTAATACGGGTTCGCGTAAACCGGACCGGGCCACCAACCCCACGCTCCGTCATACATCATCCAGCGACCGTAGTGATACGGCGCCCAGCCCCAGGGATCATACGAAACCCAGGTCCAGCCCCAATAAGGCTCATACACCCAGTGCCCGGCGCGATACGGAGCCCAGCCAGGGGCCACAGTTGGCTGCCACACTGGACCGTAATCCGGAACTTCCGTCCAGGTGCCGTGGGCATCGAGATCTTCGGTTCCTACGTAATAGTCGTTAGTGCGCCGCCGCGATATCGAATTGC
Source organism: Terriglobales bacterium (assembly GCA_050012595.1). Taxonomy (GTDB): domain Bacteria; phylum Acidobacteriota; class Terriglobia; order Terriglobales; family Acidobacteriaceae; genus Acidiflorens. Next base: position 418,135 of record JBEKGW010000001.1, on the reverse strand, counting down.
GGATCATGTTGTCGCGATCGGTGTTCCACTGATCCCAGTCATCCCGTGCGGGTGCTTCGCCGATCTTGTATTGCTCGTCCGCGCCGGTGCCCTGCACAGTGATGAACTGGCCCTGTCCCACTCGCGTGCCGCCTTGCGGAGTCGTAACTTCCACTTCGCCCCTGCGGACCAGCACTTCGGTGTGATCGTCGGCCGTCACCAGAATTCGAAAGCTGGATTCGCGGCGATTGGTGCGAATGGCAACATTGGGCGTATCGATTTCGGCGTCCGCATCGCTGTTCTTGTAGACGGAGTAGTTCGCCATGCCGTGCCCAAGTTGAACCTGAATTTGCGAGCGTGTGAGGGTGGTGATGTTGGCCTGCGTATGCTCAGCCAGGCGGAGCATGTTGGCATAGTCGAGCTGAAGCTCGGTACGCGCTTTGTCGCCGGTCGAAACGCGATCACCCGCGAGCACGGGAGCATTGAGTGCAGCCGCGGACCAGCTGCCGGAGTCGCCGCGCTGGGTGGAGACGTCTCCATGAATCAGACTGATGCGCGCAACGCCGTTTGTTTCAGCCGGAGCCGGCGCATTAGAACTCGGGTTGCCGGGGCCTGGTTCGTTGGAGCCTGGTTGCGTCGGGCCCTGATTCACCGAACCTTGATTCATTGAACCTTGATCCATCGAACCTTGATCCATGGAATCCTGGTCCTGGTCCATGGAACCCTGGTCGTTGGGACCCTGCATTGGGATGCCCGCCGACGGTTTCGAATATTGATCCGGCGCCTGGTCGTCGGAATTCTGGGCGACGACGGCGCCTGGAATCGCAGTCATCATTCCTAATCCTAGTAGTGCCGCTATTAACTTGAATTTCATACCTACCTCCACCTCGCTCGGGACAAATCTCTGCCTGAAAGAACGCAGGCCGAGTGCCAATGTCGAGCGACGAGCGGAGATTCATTTAATTGCATTGTTTTTAGTAAGTTAAGAGAGACATAACAGCTTGGACAGGCAGCGATTCGCGGGGCTCCGGTGGCCCGGTTCCACCAGTGTGGTGCTTTTCGGCCAGAGGCCGATCGTCGTTTCCAGGGCGCAAAATCCGGAAGTCCCAGAGAGATTATTGAAGAGCTTTTCGATCACCCGATCATCCGATCGCGTCACACGGTTTCGTTGTCGTCAATCCCAATCTTCGACAAGCGATACCGCAATGCATTCCGCGAGAGGCCAAGCAGGCGCGCGGCTTGCGACTTATTCCCGCCAGCGCGCTTTAGAGCTTCGCGGATCATTTCGTCTTCCCACTGGTCGAGGGTCATGCCGTCGGGGAGGAAGCGATCGGACGCAGTGTTGGTGCGATTGCGCGGAGAGTCGAGTTGTATGTCGCTGGCTTCCAACTGGCTGCCCGAAGCAAGCGCGCAGGCGCGTTCGATGACGTTCTGCAGTTCACGCACATTGCCCGGCCAATAATGACTGACGAGAAGCTGCATGGCGGCGGACGAAATGCCGGTGATTTTTTTCGATCTCCCGGAATCCCTGGCGAAGCGCGCGAGGAACAGGTTCGCTAATCCAGGGATATCTTCTTTGTGTTCGCGCAAGGGCGGGATATCGATCGGGACCACGTTGAGCCGGTAGTAGAGGTCTTCGCGAAACGTTCCATCTTCGAGCGCGGCGCGCAGGTCGCGGTTGGTGGCAGCGAGAAGCCGAACGTCGACCTTGATGGTGCGAGTGCCGCCCAGGCGCTCGAACTCGCGCTCCTGCAGCACGCGGAGAAGTTTGACCTGGATGGCGGGCGGCACGTCTCCGATTTCATCGAGGAAGAGCGTGCCTTTGTCGGCGAGTTCGAATTTGCCGGGCTTGCTGGTGGCGGCTCCGGTGAACGCTCCTTTTTCGTAGCCGAAAAGTTCGCTCTCCAAGAGATTTTCGGGGATGGCGGTGCTGTTGATCTTGATGAAGGGACCGGAAGCGCGGCGCGATTTTTCGTGGATGGCGCGAGCGATGAGGTCTTTGCCAACACCGCTTTCGCCGCCCAGCAGAACGGTGGAGTTGGTGGACGCAACGCGTTCGACGGTGGCTAGCACTTCCTGCATTTTGGGGCTGATCGCAACGATGTTGGGGTGGCTGTACTTCTGTCCGAGGGCTTCGCGAAGCGAGCGATTCTCCTCGCGCAGGCGGGAGTTATCGAGTTCCTTGTGCACCACCATTCGCATTTCGGCGAGCGAGAACGGCTTGACGACGTAGTCGCTGGCGCCGGCTTTCATCGCCTCGACCGCGGTTTCAACCGACCCGAACGCGGTCATGACGACGATGGGCAACGCGGGATTCTGCTGCTTGGCAGTTTGCAGAAATTCGAGCCCGCTGATGCCGGGAAGTTTGAGGTCGGTGAGGACGAGGTGAACGGGTTCGGAGGCGAGCAGCTTCAAGCCAGTTTCGGCGTCGCCGGCGGAGAGCGTCTTGAAGCCGTCGTCGCCGAGGTTGAGCTCGAGCAGACGGCGCATCTTGGCTTCGTCTTCGATGATGAGAATAGTCTGCATCTGTTTAGCTCGTGTGGGGACGGGCGCCATCGCCCGTCCAAGCCGAGTGTGGCTCGGCAGTTGCGGGCGGCTCGACGGTTTCTTCGAGCGGAAAGAAGATTGTGAATATGGCGCCGCCCCCTGGGGCGTTCTCGACATGGATCGTCCCATGATGACCGTCTACGATCTTGGAAACGATGGAGAGGCCCAGTCCCACACCGGTTTTCTTCGTGGTCACAAACGGGTTGAAAATTTCTTCGCGCAGTTCGTCGGGAACGCCTGGGCCGGTGTCGGCCAAGCGCAGTTCCACTCCTTCACGATCATTTTGCGTAGCGGGTTGAACGTCGACGCGCAACGTGCCGCCGTGGTCTTTATCCCGATCCTGCATGGCTTCGTAGGCATTCTGCACGAGATTAAGGAGGGCTTGCTCGCAGAGGCTTTCGTCGAGCGGAACGAGCGGCAGTCCGCTCGCGTAGTGGCGTTCGACGCGCACGGGCTTGCCCGTTTCTTGTTTGCCAGTAAAGCGATCCGCGACGATTTGCAGGACGCGATCGAGAAGCGCGATCAGGTTCGCCGGATGCGATTCGGCATGAAGCGGACGAGCGAAGTCCAGAAACTCGGTGACGAGGGCACTGAGCCGGTTCACCTCCGTCGAAATGTAGCCGGCTAACTCGCGGGCAAGCTCGTCGGAGGCCTGCAATTTCTGGGTCAACATTTCGGCCGAGCCCTTGATGACTCCGAGAGGATTGCGAATTTCATGAGCCAATCCGGCGGAGAGCTGGCCGAGAGCGGCCAGCCGTTCGGAGCGCCGTGCTTCGGCCTGAGCGTGCTCGAGGCGGCGATTGGTTTCGGCAAGGCGTTCGGCGAGTTCACGGTATAACTGGGTTTGATGCTGGCTCTGCTGCGAGAAGCGGTTGACGACCATGGCGGCGAGAAAGAAAAACATGATGCGCAGCGCGAGCAAGCCGAAAGCCTCGGGAGTCAATTCATATTCCTGCATCGCGGGATAGAGATACGAGCAGTAGGCGGCGGACGCAAACAGGGTCCATAACAGCGTCAGCCACGGGCCGCAGTAGAGCGCCGCGGTGACGATCGGAAGATAGTAAATAGGATAGTAACTGCTGTTGATTCCTATTTCGCCGGTGTGGTCGATGAGCAGGGTTGCCAGCAAAATCTTGAGCAGGATGACGTAGGAGACTCCCCGTTTGGGGAAGCGGGAGATCAACCTTGTCTCCAGCAATTGCACAATGCCGATAGCGAGGAGAATTAACTGCTTGTGCCATTCGAGGAGCGGAGGGAGCAGAGCCAGACCAGCGAGGAAGAGGAGCCAGATCGTAAGCCAGACTGCGTCTAGACGGTTAAACCGCCGGGAGTCGGGATCGAGAATGGAAGGCGTAGGTGCCACGCAGCTTCCATCCAACCGCAGAAAGCCCTCCGGCGTCAATTGGACGGCAGCTTCCTCCGCTGCCGGGGCGGCGAGGCGGGGGAAAAAGAAGCGCACATAAGGATTTCCAATGACGAGCATAAATAGTTTCGATTTCCGCAAAGGGCGGCTCAGCCGCTATTGTTGTGATGCTGCGCGTTCAAGGCGAGGAGTCGGAAGGGATCGATGAAAAATTCCGCCACGGTTTGTCTAACGCTGGCTATGGTGTGTCTATTCGCGATCGGCGCGCTGGCGCAGACTTCGGGCGGGAATGCCGCCGCGGGCGGGACTGGCGCCGCGACTGAGGCGCAATCGGCGCGGATCGCAAAGTTGGAACAGGCGGTGGCGGATGCAAAGTCCTCCGGCGACAACGCCTGGATGCTGACGAGTTCTGCCCTGGTCCTGATGATGACCGGACCCGGCCTGGTATTGTTCTACGGCGGGTTGGTGCGGAAGAAAAACGTCCTGTCGACGATGATGCAAAGCTTCGCGCTGATGGCCATCGTCACTCTGCTGTGGGGCCTGGTCTCCTATAGTCTGGCATTTGCTCCGGGAAACAGCTTCATCGGCGGCTTGCACAGCGTCTTTCTCCGCGGCGTGGGAGCGCAACCCGACCCCGATTACGCCGCGACCATTCCACTCCAGACATTCATGGTGTTCCAGTTGATGTTCGCCATCATCACCCCGGCACTCATCACGGGCGCATTCGCGGAGCGTATGAAGTTCAGCGCGATGATAGCCTTCATGGTGCTGTGGTCGCTCGTGGTGTACGCCCCAATGGCGCACATGGTCTGGGGGAAGGGCGGACTGCTGAATGCCTCTCTCGGCGGACGGTTCCCCTGTCTGGATTTCGCGGGCGGCACCGTGGTGCACGTTACGTCGGGGGTATCGGCGTTGGTGTGTGCGTTGTATATAGGACCTCGCATCGGGTATCCGAAGGAGGCCATGCCTCCTCACAGCGTGGTTTTGAGTTTCATTGGGGCCTGCTTGCTCTGGGTAGGATGGTTCGGGTTCAACGCGGGCAGTGCTCTGTCGGCGGGGACCTTGGCTACGAGTGCATTCGTTGCCACGCAATTTGGCGCCGCCGCCGCAACCCTCGGCTGGAGCGCCGTGGAGTGGTGGAAGAGGGGGAAGCCCAGCGCACTGGGTGCGATCTCGGGAGCCGTGGCCGGGCTGGTCGCGATTACCCCAGCGGCCGGTTTTGTTTCGCCCATGTCGGCCATCGCCATCGGATTGGCTGCGGGCGTTGTTTGTTTCCTCATGGTGACCAAGGTCAAGTCTATGTTCCGATACGACGACTCGCTCGATGCGTTCGGCGTTCACGGCGCAGGTGGAACTCTGGGAGCTCTATTGACGGGCGTCTTCGCTTCGAGCGCCGTGAATCCTATCTTTAAGAACGCTCAGGGAAGCACGCTGGCTTCGGGATTGCTTGAGGGCAATGCCCACCAGTTCCTCAATCAGTTGGTGGGGGTAGCGATAGCCTGGGGATTGGCGATCGTGGGAACCGTGGTTATCCTGAAGCTGGTGGATATCACCATCGGCCTGCGCGTTTCAGAGGACCACGAGATGCAAGGTCTTGATCTTTCACAGCACGGCGAAGAGGGATATTCTTGGGATTCGCCCGCATAACGAGAAACCGAAACGGGGCGATGGAATCAACGGGACGGACAACCATGACAAAGGTCGAAGCGATTATTCAGGTCTCAAAGCTGGATGCCGTAAAAGACGCATTGCACGAGGTCGGCGTCGAAGGCATGACGGTTTTTGAAGCCAGAGGACATGGCCGGCAAAAAGGGCACACCGAGTTTTATCGGGGACGCGAGTACACCGTGGACTTGATCCCAAAGGTGAAACTCGAGATCGTGCTGGCCGATGAAATGGTCGAGAAAGTCGTGCAGGCGATCACCACCGCGGCGCGTACGGGCAAGATCGGTGACGGGAAGATTTTTCTTTCGCGCATTGACGAAGCGATTCGGATTCGCAACGACGAACGTGGCGATAGCGTGCTGTAAGCGCCCGGATCTCGACTCGACCTCCCATTGGTTTGCGGGTTTACGAGCAGAGCGGAATAAAGGCTGGAGCTGGGGTTAAACACTTCGGGGAGGTTGTCAACGAAATGCCCACCGTGGCCACCGTCCGCAGTGAGTTACTGGACTTATATGTGCGCGAATCCGCTGCCATCGAGCGGGAATTTTCCGTCACGGGTGAAGGACGTGCGGCGGTCGCCAGGCGCGCTGTGCTGGTCGATTCGATCGTTCAGCGGCTCTGGAACGAAATCATCGTCCAATCTCACCCAGGTTCTATCCCTGCCGATCCAGACAGTCCGAAAGATTTCGCGCTGGTGGCAACTGGCGGATTCGGGCGCGGTTGGCTTTTCCCCCACTCCGATATTGATCTGCTGTTTCTGCACGCCGGGAGTAGCTCCGAGAGTGAATTCAAAGATCCCATCCGGCGCTTTTCACAGGAGTTGTGGGACCTGCGGCTGAAGCTCAGTCCAGCCACGCGAAATTTGGCGGAGTGCGAACGGCTGGATCCAAACAATGTTGAGTTCGCCATCTCGCTGCTCGACTGCCGGTACCTGGCGGGTGATCGCGAGCTTTTTTCAAGGCTGCGCGAAAAAGTTGTCCCTCGTCTGGTGGGGCGGGAGTGCCAGAACCTGATCCAGAACCTGGCCGAGATCACGCGCGCACGTCATCATAAATTTGGCAATACCGTCTTTCACCTGGAACCGAACGTGAAGGATGGGCCCGGCGGTTTGCGCGACTACAACGTCGCCAACTGGCTGGCGCTGATTTCGGCGATGGAAAAGTTGAAGGTGTGGCCGGACATGAGCACGCTGCTGCCGGTTTCTTCGCGGAGGGCGTTCGACGCGGCGCTGGATTTTCAAATGTCCGTGCGTTGCTTTCTGCACTTCCGGCACGGGCGTCACGACAACACGCTCTTTTGGGAGGCGCAGGACGAAGCGGCGGCGAGAAAGATCGGCGCCAGCATTGGAGCTAACGATGCGGAAATCACGAACGCAGCGGATTGGATGCGCGTCTACTTTGGCCACGTGCGGAGCGTGCACCGGGTCTGCAACCAATTGCTGGAGGAGATTCCCGCTGCCTGGTCGTCGTTGTACCGGCAATTCCAGGGCTGGAGATCGCGGGTCGCAAGCGCCGACTTTTCGGTGGTGGATGGACTGATCTTTTTACGACAACCGCAACAACCGCAGCAATCGGGCGGGCTGAGGGATCCGGAATTGCTGTTGCGGCTTTTTCATTTCATGGCGGAACATGGCCTGAAGCTGAGCACGACCACCGAATATAAAGTCGAGCAGGCGCTGGCGGCGCTGGCGGCGACGCCCCCGCGGGGAGCCGAGTTGTGGCTTTACCTGCAGGAAACGCTGGTGCAGCCCCACGCGGCCGACGCTCTGCGCTCGATGAACGCGCTTCGCCTTCTGGCGCTTCTGTTGCCGGAATTGAAGGGGATTGAGGCGCTGGTGGTGCGGGACTTTTACCATCGCTACACGGTGGATGAGCACTCGTTTTTGGCGATCGAACATCTGCATCGTCTGAAAGAATCGAAATCGGAATGGGACCAGCGCTTTGCCGAGTTGCAGAGTGAACTTGAACAGCCGGAACTGCTTTACCTGGCGTTGCTGCTGCATGATTCCGGCAAAGCCGTGCCGAGCGAGAATCACGTCGAGCTCAGCCTGCAACTCACCGACAGCTGCACGGAGCGGCTGGATCTTGATCCGGTAGATCGCGAGACCGTACGATATCTGGTGGCGAGCCATCTGGAAATGTCGGCGGCGATGCGGCGGGACGTATTCGATCCAGCGAACGTGAAATCGTTCGCGGAAAAAGTCGGAGTGCCCGAGCGGCTGAAGATGCTGTGCCTGCTGACTTATGCCGACATCAAAGCCGTGAACCCAGAAGCCATGACGCCGTGGAAAGCGGACAACCTGTGGCAACTGTACATTGCGTGCGCGAATTACTTGAGCCGCAGCGCGGATGAGCGCGTGCACACCGATGTTGGTGGAAGTCTGGCGCACCTGCGGTCGCTGGCGCCGGTGGCGGGGAAAAAGATCAACGTTTTTCTGGAGGGATTGCCGCAACGGTATCTGCGTATTCATGGCGCGAGCGACGTTCTGGCGCATGCGGAGATGGCCGCTCGGCTGGGGCAGGACAGCGTCCAATTAAATTTGAAGCAAGTTCGTCACTGGTATGAGCTAACGCTGATTACCACCGACCGGCCCTTTTTGTTCGCTTCCGTTTCCGGGGCGCTGGCCGCGTGGGGAATGAACATCGTGAAAGCGAACGCGTTCTCGAATGCCGCAGGCATGGTGGTGGACACTTTCTATTTCACGGATCGCTTTCGAACGCTGGAGATGAATTTGCAGGAATGGGAGCGTTTGAAAAAGAGCATCGCGGCCGTGGTTAAAGGAGAAGCTGACTTGGCGCGCATGCTGCGTGACCGCTTGAAATCAGAGAAGGGGAACGGCACGAAGGTCAAGATCGCCACGCTGATTGAATTTGACGATAGCTGCTCGGCGCACAGCACGCTGGTGCAGGTTCTGACCCAGGATCGTCCGGGGCTGCTTTATCGGATGTGTTCGCTGGTCTCGAAGCATGATTGCAACATCGAAATTGCGCTGATCGAGACCGAGGGGCAGATGGCAATTGATGTTCTGTATCTGACCTCAGGCGGGGCTAAGTTGAGTGCGGACCGGCAGGCGGCGCTTGGGCAAGCACTGCGCGACGAACTCGCGGCAAAATGATTCTTCCTTTTACGCAAAGATAGTGGAGAGACGGGTGCCCCGCCCGTCCCTCCACTATCTGACTCATCGCGAGGTCGCCGCAACCTCGCGATCTGCGTAATATCCCTCTCTGGTTTGCACGGTCATATCTTTCTTCTTCACCGCCAATGTGACGTGGTGATAACCGGAGGCTGAGCTGTCTTTGTCGGGCGTATAGCCCATGCTGTACTGGGTTCGCAGTTCCTCGACGATGCTGGAGTAGATGTCGCCGACTGTTTCCTTTTTAGTGACTTCAAAGAAACGCCCACCCGTTTCTTTGGAAATCCGCTCGAGAATTTTCTTGCCATCGGTGCGCGGGCTCTCGGAAGGACGTTGGCCTCCGCGGCCGCCTCGACCACCGCCGCCGCCCGGCCAGCCACCTCCGCCGCCGGGCCAACCGCCGCCTCCAGGGTAACCACCACCGCCCCGGCCCATTCCACTGCCCTGCCTTTGGCCTTCGCTGCGGTGTGGTTCCGCGAAATAGATGGAGTAGATAACCGTGTCGGCGCGCTGGGCGGCCTCGATCGCGCTCTCCAGGTAAGTCTTGCTGCCGTGGTCGACGCCGTCCGTGAGAATAATGAGAGCCTTCCGGCCCAGCTGCTTTTTCATTAATTCGTTCGATGCCAGATAAACGGCGTCGTAAAGCTGAGTACCGCCGCTACGATGCGAGCCCGAGCCTGAGCCGGAGGGGGAATTAGAGGGATCGTTGGGATCGTTCGAGCGCTCGCGGTCCGATGGCGTCTTGAGCAGATCGAGCGCCGCTTGCAGCTTTTCACGGGATGAAGTCAAGTCCTGCAGCAGTTCTACTTCACGATCGAAATGAATGAGGAAGGCTTTGTCCTTGGGCTGCACCAGCATCTGATCGAGAAAACTGCGGCTCGCGTTGCGCTCCGCGTCGAGGACGTTGGTTTGACTGCGGCTGGTGTCGACGAGCAGGCCGAGCGTGAGCGGGAGATTTGCTTCCTGAGAAAAATACTTAATTGTCTGCGGGCGGCCGTCTTCCTGAAGTGTGAAATCGTCTTTGGTGAGGTCGCGGACGATTTTGCCATGTTTGTCGCGAACGGTGACGGGCAGCGAGACTACTTTGACGTCGACGGAAATGGTGGCAGCGGCATCCTGAGCCCGCGCCTGCATTGCTGGGCCGGCGCCGGGAAGAGCGACCAGCACAAAGTTCAGCACAAAGAGCAGCGCATAGGCAACCGGCTTCCACCAGGATGAACGGTAGGCAATCGTTTCCTTGTTTTTGTCTTTGTCTTTACTTGGCCGGGGATTAAGGGACCGGGATTCATTCACCGCGCATCCTCCGTTTAGCATGCTCCGTTATCTCAGACGAATCTTGAGAGCCTGAATATGTACAAGAAGACAGAATACACGGCCAGGATCGCACCGGGCCTGCTTTTCGGAAAAGGATTTGTGAGCGGACATGAACATCCACGCAAGCATCTGATTTTCTCGAGATCTGACCCGCGATCCTCAGGGCTAAACCCTGTTCTTGTTGGACTCAGGGTGGTACCCTTCGGCTCCGCTCAGGGCAGGATCTGAAGCCGTGTCCTCCCAAACCCATCTATGAGAACAGTTGTAATACTGGATGCGCGGCGACGGAGTTGCAGTTGCCAGCGTCCCTGTAAAAGCAACGTCAATGCCCGGTAAAACTTCGTAAATGCTAAACATGGTGCGTTTGGCGATGCTAAAGTACAGTTCAGGTATGCCGATAAGCGATGCTATGCGATGTCTTTGGCAGGGGCCACCGCGTCTTGCGACGTGCCTGCTCGCGGCGTCGATCGCTCTGATTCTGGCGGGGCCGGGCTACGTTTGCGCGCAGGACAAACCAGCGAGCAGTTCGGGAGGGGCGCAGGTTTCGAAGGCCGTAGGGGTCATCAAGAGCATTCAGGCGGATTCGATCACGGTCGCGGCGGAATCCGGCGGCGAGGGCGACATCATTGCGAAGCTGACGGGCTCGACCAAGATCCTGCGCGTGCCGCCGGGAGAGAAGGATCTGAAGAACGCGATTGCTCTGCAGGCGCAAGACTTGCAGCCCGGCGATCGGGTGCTGGTTCGCGGGCAGGCATCGACGAATGGGGACGGGCACACGATCGTCATCACTGCGCTGGCGGTGATTGTGATGAAGCAGGCCGATGTGGCGGCGAAGCAGCAGCACGACCGTGACGACTGGCAGAAGCGAGGGATGGGCGGGCTGGTCACGAACGTGGATGCTGCGACGGGCATCGTCACAATTTCCTCCAGTGGAATGGGCACGAACCGGAGTATCGCCATCCACATCGTCAAGGATACGATCCTGCGCCGCTACGCGCCCGATTCGGTGAGATTCGACGATGCGAAACCGGCACCCGCCAGCCAATTCTGGGCGCAAATCAAGGCAGGCGATCAATTGCGCGCGCGCGGGACTCGCAACCCGGATGGCAGCGAGGTGAACGCGGAAGAAGTTGTCTCCGGCGCATTTCGGAATATTGCGGGAACCATCAAGGCGATCGACGCGGCGAACAATACGATGACGGTGCAGGATGCGATCCGCAAGAGCGCGGTGGTGGTGAAGGTGTCACCCGACTCGCAAATGAAGAAACTGCCGGCAGAGATGGCGCAACGCATCGCGATGCGATTGAAAGGCGCGGCGGGCGGCGGGAGCGGAGATCAACCGGGCGCCAACAGCCAAGGCCAAGAAATGGGCGGGCAGGGTGCTACGCCGGTGGCTGGCGGGGCGCGACCATCGACGTCGACGGAATCGCAAGCGGCGGGCGGGGCGGGCGGCGGGCCGGGCGGGAATGGTCCTCCAGATTTGCAGCGCATGCTGAGCCGCTTGCCCAACAGCACCCTGGCGGACCTGCAGAAGGGCGATGCCGTGATGATCGTCTCGACCGAGGGCGGAAATTCGGACGCGGTAACGGCGATCACGCTGCTGGCGGGAGTGGACGCCATCCTGACGGCGGCGCCCAATCGAAGCGCATCCACACTGCTTTCGCCGTGGTCGCTGGGCGCGCCCGGCGGAGAAGGTGAAGCCGCGCAGCAGTGAACAAACCTCAATCCAAGTTCTTAGATGATGTGATCTGCCTGGAAAGAATAAGGTGCGTGTTGAAGTATTTATCAGCCGTGATTCTGGCAAATCTGGTTTTGGCAATTCTGATTCCGGCGACGTTGATCGGGCTGGCTGCGCCGGCATCGGCGCAGTCGCCGGCCCAGTCATCAGCCCAGTCATCAGCAACGACAGGAACCCTGCGCGGGCAAGTGACGGATCCTTCTGGGGCGGTGGTTGCGAACGCGACGGTGGCCGTCCTGGTGTCCGGAGGACAAACGCATTCGGCCACGACCAACCGCACCGGCAGTTACGAAATCGGAAATCTGGCGCCGGGCAAGTACACAGTTACCGCGAATGCACAAGGATTCGCCGTTTTTGTGCAGAACGACGTGGACGTCGCGGCGGGCCAGGTCGCGCAATTCAACATTGCGCTCGACATCAGCGTCAAGCAGGAAAAGGTCAATGTCCAGGAAGAGACTCCTCAAGTCGACGTCAACCCTGCGAATAATGCGAGTGCGATCGTGCTTAGCGGCAAGGATCTGGAAGCGCTGCCCGACGATCCCGATGAATTGCAGTCTGACCTGGAAGCGCTGGCTGGACCTTCGGCTGGTCCCAATGGCGGTCAGCTTTACATCGATGGATTCACTGCGGGACAGCTTCCGCCGAAATCGTCGATCCGCGAGATTCGCATCAATCAGAATCCGTTTTCGGCCGAATATGACAAGCTGGGCTACGGACGCATCGAAATCTTCACCAAGCCCGGCACCGACAAGTTCCATGGACAGCTTTCAGTCGTCGGGAACGACTCGGGATTAAACACGCGCAATCCTTTCCTCGGCGATGCGACGCAGGAGCCATACGACTCCGTGATCTATATGGGAAACGTCGGCGGCCCCATCAACAAGAAGGCGTCATTCTTCTTCGACGTGCAGCGGCGCAACATCGACGAAATCGCAGTCGTAAACGCGCCCACGCTGGACCTGAGCGAAAGCGTTTCCAATCCGCGCACCCGCACCAACATCGCTCCACGTATCGACTACCAAGTCAGCACCAATAACACGCTCACCGCCCGCTACCAGTATTACCGTGATACATGGGAGAACAACGGCGTCGGCGGGTTCGTGCTGCCGGATGCGGGCTACAACACCTTGTCCACCGAACACACCGTGCAGATCACCGATACGCAAGTCCTAAGTACGAAGGCCATAAATGAAACCCGCTTTCAATACCTGCGCGACAACAGCAATCAGAATCCAGTGAGTACGGCGGTAGGCATCAATGTGCAGGGAGCGTACACGACTGGAGGCGCCGCCTCGGGAACCCAGCTCGATCACCAGGATCATTACGAACTGCAGAATTACACCTCGATATCGCAGGGCAATCACTTCGTGAAATTCGGAGGGCGATTGCGCGCAGTTCACGAGGTCAGCACGTCCGGTGCCGGATTCAATGGCACCTACACCTTTTTGTGCCCGCCGAGTCCCGTAAGTTGCAGCCCGACCCAGCTTTCCAACCCGATTCAGTATTCCATCGATGCAACCCACAGTGGCGTGGTGCCCACCGTGCCCGTCACCGTAGTGGATGCCGGACTGTACGTACAGGATGACTGGAAGGTGCGTCCTAACATCACCGTGAGTGGCGGGCTGCGCTTTGAGACCCAGAACGCAATCCACGATCACGCGGACTGGGCGCCTCGCCTCAGTTTTGCGTGGGGCATTGGCGGAGGAGGCAAGAGCGCTCCGAAAACGGTACTGCGCGGCGGTTTTGGCCTTTTTTACAATCGCGTCACCCAGGATATGGTGCTCAATGCGGACCGTTTGAACGGCGTGACGCAGCAACAGTACATTGTGGACAGTCCGAGCTACCCGACACCACCGCAGCTGAGCACAGAGCCTCAGACGATCTACCAGATCAATCCGACTCTGCACGCGCCCTACATCGTACAGAGTGCGTTCAGCATGGAGCGACAGGTTACAAAGATCGCTAACGCTACGCTTACCTATCTGAATTCACGCGGCGTCCACCAGTTGATGTCCCTGAACGTCAACGCCCCACCGCCGGGCACACCGTACTCGCCGACGTCGAAGATTCCAAACCCGGCGTTTGGCCCAATCTACCAGTACGCTTCGGATGGTGTTTTCTGGCAGAACCAGTTGATCGCGAACTTCAACATCCGGGCAGGAGCGAAGCTCTCCCTGTTCGGTTATTACTCGCTGAACTATGCCAACAGCGACCCGATCGGCGGCGCAAGCTCAGGAGCGTTTGCAACCAACTTTCCGTCGAATCAGTACAATTTGAAAGTGGACTATGGGCGCGCTTCCTTTGCTATCCACGATCGGGTGTTCGTGGGGGGTACGATCGGGCTGCCGCGGGGTTTTCGCCTAAGTCCGTTTATGGTTTTCAATTCCGGCTCGCCCTACAACGTCACCGTGGGCCAGGACTTGAGCAACGACTCCCTCCTCAATGACCGCCCCGCATTCAACACCAACCCTTCAGGCCCGTGCCCGTTTCCGACGAAAGCCGCTTGCCAATTCATGGTTCCGACCGGTCCCTACACTCCGATTCCCATCAACTACCTGACCGGCCCGTCGCTGTTCACCCTGAACCTGCGCCTCGCGAAAACGTTCGGCTTCGGGCCGGAGACTGGAAAGAGCGGGGCGCAGCCGGGCGGTGGCCCTCCTGGCGGCGGCGGTGGCGGTCCACGCGGCGGCGGTGGTGGCGGCGGAGGCTTGGGACGCCCCGGCGGCGGCGGCAGCCCTTTTAACCTCGGACCGGGTTCCAATCGACGCTACAACTTGACGTTCAGCGTGAATGCGCGGAACGTTCTGAACCGGGTGAATCCGGCACCGCCCATCGGGGTTCTAGGCTCACCAGATTTCGGAAAGTCGATTACTCTGGCTGGTGGGCCGTTCTCAAGCCCGGCGGCAAATCGGAAAATTGAATTGCAGGCGCTGTTCAGCTTCTAAAGGCTAGCAAGGCGAAGGCGACACAGCATCGTGCAGTTCCCCTCGGCCTCGGTACTGAGGGTCTGCGCTAAGTGGAATAGTCGGCGTTGATCCGCACATACTCGGCGGTCAGGTCGGTGGTAAGAAATCGCACCGCGTGCTGGCCGCGCCCCAGCTGCACACGAATATCGCATACTGGCTGCGCGAGCGTGCGGTGAGCTTGACGCTCGTTAAACGCGCAGGCAATTCCGTTTCGGCATACCTTCTGACTGCCAATGAAAATCTGGACGCGAGATGGATCGATGGGCGCGCCGCACCTTCCCACGGCCGCGAGAATGCGCCCCCAATTCGGATCGGCCCCAGCCCATGCGGTTTTGACGAGCATTGAGTGAGCAATCGTCCGCGCCACCAGTAAAGCCTCTTCGCGGCTGCGCGCCCGTTCGACAAACAAGCGGATCACGTGCTGAACGCCTTCACCGTCACTGACGATCTGCTCGGCGAGGGACTGGCATACTGCGGTCAGCGCCGCCGACAACTTCCTGCGGGTGCGAACATCTTTGGTCCGCACCCGAACACCGCTGGCGCCGCTGGCGAGCAGCAGCACGGTGTCGTTGGTGGAGGTATCGCCGTCAATGGACATGCAATTTAACGAATCGTCGCACGCCTCGCGCAGAAGAGGCTGCAGTTCGCGCGAAGTCGCGCCCACATCGGTGAACAAATACACCAGCAGGGTCGCTAGCTGCGGATGGATCATGCCGGCGCCCTTCGCGATACCCAAGACGGTGACTTCTTTCGAGCCCCCTGTCGACGAAGCGCGGAAGCGCACGGATGCCAGCTTGGGCCGGGTGTCGGTGGTCATGATGGCGTGGGCGAAGGCGAAGACGCCACGCTGGGTGGACGATCGCGCTGCGATCAGCTCCGGCAACTTGGCGCGGATTTTTTCCACCGGCAGTCGAACTCCTATGATGCCGGTCGAGGAAGGAAATATCTCGGCAGCGGGTACGCCGAACAGGCTTCCAGCTTCGCGACAAACCCGTTCGCAGGCCTGAATGCCGGCGCGTCCGGTGGCGCAGTTGGCGTTCCCGGAATTGACGACGACGGCTCGAACGCGCCCGCCGGTCGAAAGCAACGCTGCGCGGCCAACTTCCACGGGAGCGGCCACGACCCGGTTCTGCGTGAACAACGCGGCAGCGGTCGCGCTACCCGCGGCTGCCGAGCTGCGCTCGGCTTGGAACCTTCGACTGCGCTCAGGGCAGGCTCGCGAGGGCGCCCGTTCCCACACTTCCACCAGCGCGAGGTCCGGCCGGCCACTGACTTTAATGCCGGCGGCGACCGCAGAGAAAGAGAACCCCAGGGGCAAACGAATCTTCTCGGGAGAACGGCGCAGCGCGGTCATGCCTGAATCTTCAACCAGTTTTTGGGCGGCGGCAAAATTGCAAACCTGGGCAGATTGCCGCGGATCATCGCCACTTCGTCGCAGCGATAGAGCCTGGGGCACTTATAACAGTCTTTGTGGATCTTGTCGGGAAGATCCTGGTGAGCGGCGAGAGTGAATCCCATGCGCGAGAAGAATTCTGGAATACGCGTGAACAGGCACACGCAGGTGACTTTGTGTTTTTCCGCCTGCGCCAGAAGAGCCTTGACCAGGCGTCTGCCGCCACCACTGCTTTGGCTCGCGGGATCGACGGTAATCGAACGAATCTCGGCCAGGTGCACGCCATAGAGGTGCAGAGCGCCGCATCCTATGATGCGTCCGTCATGCTCAAGGACGACAAAATCGCGGACGTTCTCGCAGATCTCCGCCAGCGTGCGAGGCAGGAGAGTGCCATCGCCGGAGTAGGCCGCGATGAGAGCGTGAATCTGCTCGGCATCGGGAAGAACCGCTTCACGCGTGCGCATGGACCTCCTTGCGCCGCCCCGTCGCGGCTTTCGTTTCTTGGATTTCCTGAGTGGAATCGGAGTCAATGCGCTCGGCCACAACCACCCGCTGGCCGCGAGAATCCCAGAGATACACGCCGCGCCCGCGAACAAAAAGGATGGGCGGGCGCTCGTAGGTGGGAAGCAAGAGCTTCGCTTCCATGCGGGAGAGAGAGGCGAGACTCATGCTCTCAGCACCTCTGTGCCGCATTCCAGCTTGGTGAAATAAAACAGTGACAGCCTTTCGACCTGCGCCGCGGGCAGGATGCGCACTCGCCCTACACCTGATTTGAGAGCCTGAGTGCAAGCTTCGAGCTTGGGCATCATGCCGCCGCTGACCACGGATTCCTCAATGAGCCCGGCAACTTGCTTGGTATCCAACCGAGGTATCACCGAACCGTCGGACTGTTTTACTCCGGGCACGTCGGTGAGAAAAAT
Organism: Terriglobales bacterium; assembly: GCA_050012595.1. Taxonomy (GTDB): domain Bacteria; phylum Acidobacteriota; class Terriglobia; order Terriglobales; family Acidobacteriaceae; genus Acidiflorens. The sequence continues at coordinate 401,117 of JBEKGW010000001.1, read as the reverse complement.
CAACGCGTCGGCCTCGCACGCTATGGCGCAAGCAGCCGCCATCTGATCCGCATTCACGTTGTAATACTGTCCGTCGCCTCCGAGCGCAAGCGAGGAGAGCACAGGAATGCCACCTTCTGCCCAGATGGCTTTGAGCCAGCGAGGCTCAGAAAAGCAGATTTCGCCGACAAATCCCAAGTCGTATTCCGCATCCTGTTTCTTGCGAGCACGAAAGACGCCGCCGTCTCCACCACAAAGACCGATGGCCGGTTGTCCGGCAGCAGCGATCGCCGCCACCAGGCTTTTGTTCACAATGCCGGCGAGCACCATCAAGGCGACATCGCGCGTCTCGGCGTCGGTAACGCGCAGTCCGTGGACGAAATCACTTGTCTTTCCGAGGAGCTTCAGGGTGCGCGTCAGCGCGCTGCCACCCCCGTGCACGACCGTGACCTGATGGCCGTCGTGGGCGAGTTGCACCACTGCTTTCGCGCATTTCTGAAGAGTCGGCTTATCCTCCAGCGCCGCGCCACCGATCTTGACGACAATTTTCACTGCAGGCCCTCCGCCTCGTCCCAGCCGTACATGAGATTCATATTCTGCACGGCTTGACCGGCTGCGCCCTTGAGCAGGTTGTCCAGACAGGAAACGAGCACGAGCCGGCGGCCATCGCGCGCCAAGCAGAAACCGAGGTCACAGTAGTTAGTGTGCACGGAGAATTGGATTTCCGGCAAAGTCGATGCTGGGAAAATGCGAATCCAACGCTTGCCTTTGTAGAAATCGTGGAAACAACATTGGATTTCGTCCGCTGTCATTTCGCGTTTCAAATACACATAAATCGTGGACAGAATCCCACGCGGGATTGGCAAAAGATGCGGAGTGAAGATCAACTGGCAGGAATTGAGCGCCAATTGCTCGAGGATCTCGCCGGTATGACGGTGTCCGAAGACCGAGTAGGCGGAAAAGTTGTCGGCCACCGAAACGAAGTGGGTACGCGCCGTGGGTGCCTTGCCGGCGCCGGATACGCCGGACTTCGAATCGGAGATGATGCCGCGATCGCAATCCACCATGCTGGCCGATAGCAGGGGCGCCAGCGCAAGAATGACTGAAGTCGCATAGCAGCCTGGATTCGCAACCAGAGCGGCGGACGGTATCTGGTCCGCATTCGGCTTCAGTTCAGGCAAACCATAGACGGCGCGCTCCGTGAGGTCCGCCGCGGTCTGGGCATTGGCGTCTTTGAAGCCATAGACGGCACGATGCTGTTCCTGTTTCAACCGCCACGCGCCGCTCAGATCGACAATCCGCAGCCCGCGGGTTATCAGCCCGGAGGTCATCGCCTCGGTAACGAGTTCGCGAGAAACAGCGTGCGGTGTGGCCAGGAACAGGAGCTCAACGCGACGCTGCTCCAACGCGGACCACGAAAATGGATGGACCGTCGAATTGCCATTGCCGGAAATGTGCGGCAATCCAGCAGCGTGCCCTTCGGACTCGCCGGTCTTTGTCTCTATCTCTGTCTCTATCTCTGCACTGCGCCGCAAGAGTAAGGGCGCGCCGGTCCGGGGATGCCGGCCGAGGAGACGAGCGAGTTCGAGGCCGGAATAGCCGGTCGCGCCGAGAAGCGCGGTTTTAAGTTTGGCCGCCATCAGATTTTCGTTAAGCCTAACCGATTTACCCGTTTCCTTATTTTCGTCGTTGAGGCATATTTATCCATTATTATGCATAAATATTCATCTATATTAACCGGTCTCGCCGAACTGTCAAGTCGAAACCAAAACCTGAGCAAACCCGGAGTTTTTCAACGGTGTAGGACGGGGCAAGCCCCGTTTTGTGCTAATGCTTTTTCGAAAGCTTTTCTAATGCCTGCAAGAAGAAATTTCAATTGGACTCAGTGAATCATTGGCATTTAGTGTGGGGAGCGATTGCAGCACGCGAGCTGGAGACTTGCGAAGATATTTCATGCCACATTTCACGCCGCCCTTCCCCCACGCCGCATTATTCCGTAAGGATAATCTATCGCATAGAAACAGGAGCAATCCCATGACGAAGCAAATGGAGAGGCGCCTCCCACGCCGGGCGTCATCCGTATCAGCATCTGCAGCTATTCTGGCCCTACTTCTCGCCGCTGGAATGTTCACTGCGCTGGCCACGCCCTGCCTCGCGGACGATGGACCGAAGCCAGATCCATCGGGCACGGCAACTGGGGACAAAACGACCGCAGTGGACGCTGCCGGCAATCCCTTCGTAGCCCCCGAACCCACCGACAAAGCGGCTCCGGACTATGCCACGAACAAGAAAGCATTTGACGACTATCAAGCTCAGGCGGCCAAAGAGCCGCTCGCGGTGAAGCTCGCCGACGACGTGGGGCACGTCCGCGTGGCCACCAACTTTGCCTGGACGCTGAATACCGGCTACCTCGTGCTGTTCATGCAGGCAGGTTTCGCCCTGCTCACGTGCGGACTGGTGCGAAAGAAGAATGTCGCACACTTAATGATGCTGAACTTTGCGGCCTACGTGTTCGCCTTCCTGGCGTATTACGCCGTCGGATATGCATTCCAGTTTGGAGCGGTGGCCATCAATGCCGCGCCCACCAACCTGGGCGGCATCCCCACGCTCAACAAGTTTCTGATTGGGAGCGGACAGTGGGGACTTGTGGGCGGCAAGGGGTTCTTTCTTACCGGTCCGGCCTATGACAGTGCCAGCAACTGCCTGACCTTGTTCGAAGTCGTGTTCATGGAGACTGCCGGCTACATCATCGTCGGCGCCATCTGTGAGCGCATCACTTTCTGGGCATTTTTGCTGTGCGAACTTTTCATCGGCGCGATTCTTTACCCGATCTCCGGCTGCTGGACGTGGGGTGGCGGTTGGCTCTCGCAAATCGGATCGACGTTGAATCTCGGTCACGGCTATGTCGACTTTGCCGGGTCGACTGTCGTCCATGCGGTGGGCGGTTTCTGCGCCATGGCTCTGGCGATCATTCTGGGCCCGCGCCTGGGCAAATATGGGCCTGGCGGGAGGATCCGCGTCTTTCCCGCTCACAACATCGTGTATGTGGTGACGGGTACCTTCATTCTGCTCTTCGGCTGGATGGGATTTAATCCCGGTTCCACGCTGGGAGCCACGGACCTGCGCATTGCCGTAGTTGCGGTGAACACCAATCTGGCCGCGGTTGCGGGCTCAGCGGCCGCGATGGTGTTGTGGTACTTCCTGTTCGGTAAACCGGACATCACCATGGCGTGCAACGGAATGCTCGCCGGGCTGGTCGCGATCACCGCTCCCTGCGCCTTTGTGTCTCCCACCTCGGCTGTCATCATCGGCGTGCTCGCAGGACTGCTGGTGTGTGGCGGGGTTCTGTTCAACGACCGGGTCCTCAAGATCGATGACCCCTGTGGTGCGATTTCGGTGCACGGCTACTGTGGCTGGTTTGGCGCGGTCAGCGTGGGCATCTTTGCCGACGGCGCCTATGGCGCCGGATGGAACGGCGTCGGTGCAACGTCCTATCTGGGACGAGCGGGCCAGGGGGTGACGGGCTTGCTCCACGGTGATACGCGGCAGTTCGTGTGCCAACTCATGGGAGCAACTTTGTATGCCGCCTGGGCGTTCGGTGCAACCTACGTTGTCTTCTGGTGCGTCAACAAAGTGAAAAGCATGCGCGTGCCACCCGAGGTGGAAGAAGAGGGTCTCGATATTCCCGAGTTTGGGATGCCAGCATATCCCGAAGACGCAGTAGCCCCTGCCTCATACTGAATTCAGGGCCGGGCGGGGCGCCCGGCTCTCCACCCGCAAAATTGCGCTTACACTCTTAGCCGGATGTCGCTCGAGGTTCCGCCGGCTGCTGGAACGTAGCACTTGGTCGTGTAATCCATCACCATGCGATCGGCGTTGAAGCGCCAGCCGAGGGTGCGGATGGTCCGCTTCATGCGCTGGATCCAGCCACGCGGAAGGCCGTCGTGATCGCGCTGGTAGTAGAGAGGGATCACTTCATCACGAAGAACTCGCAGCAGGTCATCCCCGTCGCGGGCGTCGTGAACATTCATGTCGGAGTGCGTTCTGCCGTTTCCGATAGCGAAGCCGTTCAGGCCGTCATAAGCCTCCGCCCACCAGCCATCCAGAACCGAGAGGTTCAAGCCGCCGTTCAAAACGACTTTCTGGCCGCTGGTTCCGGAAGCTTCCAGCGGACGCCGCGGATTGTTAAGCCAGACATCGACACCTTGCACGAAATGGCGGCCGACGTTGATGTCGTAGTCTTCGACGAAGACGAATTTGTCGGCAAACTGCGGGTCGCGCATCAACTGGGCAATCTGCTGCAGGACGCGCTTGCCGGGTTCGTCGAGAGGATGCGCCTTCCCGGCAAACACGAACTGCACCGGGCGTTTCGGATCATTGACCATGCTGGCTATTTTTTCGATGTCGGCCAAAATCAGATTGGCGCGCTTGTAGGTAGCAAAGCGACGCGCAAAACCGATGGTCAGCGCATCGGGACTGAGTGCGCGCTCCAGTTGCTGCAGCACACCGCGCGGTTCGTCGCGGCGCGCAGCCTGGGTGACGGCGCGGCGGCGCACAAATTCGATCATTCTTGACTTCAGATTGAAATGCGTTTCCCAGAGCTCGCCGTCGTCAACGTTGTCAATGCCCTCCCAGATTTTGGCCTCGCTGCTGAGCAGATGCCATCCCGTGCCCAGATGGCGATCATAGAGGCGAAACATCTGCGGAGCCAGCCAACTGGGGACATGGACGCCGTTGGTAATGTGTCCGATGGGAACCGCGTCTTCCAGTTTGCCCGGGAAGAGCCCGGTCCACATGGCGCGGGAGACTTCACCATGCAGGGAGGAAACTGCATTGGCGCGCCGCGAGAGCTTCAGGCCAAGCACGGTCATGCAGAAGCGTTCGTCGCTTTCGGGATTCTCGCGCCCCAGTGCCATGAAACTTTCCTTGGAAAGACCGAGGGCCTCGCGCAGAGGTCCAAGATGCTCTTCGATCAGATCGGCATCGAAGCGATCATGGCCGGCGGGCACGGGGGTGTGGGTGGTGAAGACCACTTCGCGGGCAACCCGCGGCACGGCCTTTTCGAAGCCGATGCCTTCTTCTTCCATGCGCAGGCGAATTGCTTCGAGGACGGCAAATCCGCTATGTCCTTCGTTCAGGTGAAGCACACCCGGCGTGATGCCGAGCGCTTTCAGGGCGCGCAGACCGCCGACACCCAGAAGCAGTTCCTGATGCACGCGAACGCGGCCGTCGCCGCCGTATAAACGCGAGGTCAGCTCGCGGTCCTCGGGGGTATTGCCTTCCACGTCGGAGTCGAGGAGAAACAAATCACAGCGACCCACTTTCACGCGCCATATTTTTGCGTAGATCGAACCATGGCGGGTATCGACCTGCACCAAAACAGGTCGGCCGTTTGTCCCGATAGCCGTCTCCATGGCCAGTTGATTGACATCGGTCTCGAGGTACTCCTCGCGCTGCCAGCCGTCGCGATCGAGGCGCTGGCGGAAATATCCCTGGCCATAAAACAGGCCCACGCCGACGAGGGGGATGCCGAGATCGGAGGCGCTCTTGATGTGATCGCCGGCCAGAACCCCAAGTCCACCGGAATAGACGGGAAGAGACTCGTGCACGCCGAACTCGGCGGAGAAATAAGCCACGGGACGGGGCCGCAGCACCCCGGCGTGGCGCGCGCCCCAGGTGCGCTTCGCATCCTGGTACTCGCGCAGGCGGCGAAAGGCGTAGTTGACCCGACCGTGCAGGTTGAGTTCGGCGGCGCGCTGTTCCAGTTTTTCCAGAGGATACTCATTCAGCAGCGAGACTGGACTGTGATTAAGCTGGCTCCAGCGCAGAGGATCAAGATCGCGGAACAAGCCGGCGGAATCGTGATCCCAGCTCCACCACAGGTTGCGGGCCAGCGTCCAGAGCCGCTCCTGGACAGGAGCAATGAAACGGTCGAGCGTACGGGCTTCGCTCACCACATACGCAACCCGGTTCGCGGCCTCGGTGAGCAAACGAATCTCATTTTCCGGGAAAATGCGCGGCTCCAGGGTTTGAACCACCAGAACGCCTTGCAGCACACCGCGATCAATGAGGGGAACCCCCAGGAACGATTGGTAAGCATCCTCGCCGGCTTCGCTGAAGTACTTAAAGCGAGGATGATTCCTGACCTTTTCCACGGCCACGGGGCGGACCTCTTCCGCGACCAGGCCAACGAGTCCTTCACTGACGGCCATGCGAAGCTTGCCGACAGATTCACGGCGAAGCCCGAGCGTCGCGGCCAGAACGAGATTGGCGCGGTCGGGCTCCAGCAGGTAGGCGGAGCAAACATCGGTGCCAAACCGCCTGGCAATCAATGCGACAACGTTCATCAGGGTCTCGGCTGGCTTGCCGGGCTCCGCCGCCAGGTTCGCGATTTCCTCCCACGTCAGCACATAGCTGGCATCGAGAGAACAGGCAGGGTGCTCCTGATCCTGAACTAGCTCATTCGGTCGGTCCAATCTTGTCTCCATTTGCTTGACTTCCTTGAGGCCTTGCAACCGGTCACCCAGTCACTGGCCCAGCGACGCGAAGACGGTTGGAAAAACCATCCCCTCCAGCCATTCTATCGGGTGAACGGAGCTGGTACACATCGGCTGCGGAATTGTTGATTACCACGGTGCGCATCGGATGGCTCAAGTTCGCTGCGCGCTTGCGCAATTCCCGATAATGTAACCGAGCCAAAGACTTTAATATCCGGTGCGCGCTGAGTCCAATTCGAATTGTTGATGGAGTGCATTAGCGGGCGATGAGGGCTCCTGAGTTCTGATCACCACCTTTTACTCTCGGTTAGACTTTAGGAGTCAGACTTCCGTGCCGCGCTTCCGGGTCGAGAGCGGAACCGATCTGTTCTTCAGAGGAGAAGAGGAAACGATGCTGACAAAGCTCGTGGCGCAGGTCCCAAGAAAAACGTGCTGAGAGCAGAAAGTGCGCGCTACGACTCGTCTCTCCGGCAGTGTGGGGGCCGGGCGGGGACGCCCGGCTCTCCACCAGCAGAGTTATCTAACCTTGGGAAGGATGCAAAACGCGGAAGGTGCTACCCCCGTTCGACCACACCAGTACGAGTGCATCCTGACCGTTCGGCACGTTGGATAACACCTGTGCCACCTCGGCCGCGGATTTCACCGCGTGCCGGTTCACTTCCGTGATGACATCCCCACGCTGCAAGCCCGCATTATCGGCCGGGCTGCCAGGCTTGACGTCCTCAACGATGGCGCCGTGAACTGACGGTTGCGCTTGCACTTCGTTTCGGACATCCGGAGTCAAGTCAGCTAGACTCAGCCCCCAACGCCCTTTCCCGTGTTCGCCGCCGGCGGTCTCGGTGCCTTTGTCGCCGCCGAGTGCTCCGAGCGTTACCGCAATGCTCGTCGTTTTGCTGTCACGCACCACCAGGAGATGGATCGTGTCACCGGGCCGCTTTTGTCCGACCGTCATTTGTAATTGTCCGGCGTCGGTCACGGGCTTGCCGTCGAGTTCGGTAATCACGTCTCCGGTGCGCAGGTCAGCCTTCGCTCCAGGCGTGTCCGGCTCAACCTCTGAGACCACCGCTCCCTCAGCTTTATTCATCTGGAAGAACTTGGCGTTGTCGGGAGTAACGTCGGAGATCTGAATTCCGATAAACGCGTGCGTTACTTTGCCGTCCCGAATCAATGTCTCCACGGTAGGCTGGACGATCTGGGAAGGAATCGCAAAACCCATTCCCGAGAATGATCCCGAGGATGAAATCAGGAAGGTGTTGATTCCGATGAGTTCGCCGCGCGCGTCAACCAAGGCTCCGCCGGAATTCCCGGGATTGATGGCAGCGTCGGTCTGGATGAACTCACCCGGCTTGCGTCGATCGCTCGGGTCAGGGTTGGGACGGTTCAGCGCGCTGATGATGCCGCGCGTCACCGTGAAGCGGTACCCGTACGGATTCCCAAAAGCCAGCACCGTCTGTCCGGGGCGCAGGCCGGTCGAGTTACCCCAAGGCACGCTCGGTAAGTTACTTGCATTTACCTTGATGACCGCGAGATCCGTCAGCGGGTCGGCGCCTACCAACTTAGCTGGCAGCACCTCCCGGTTGCTCATGGTGACGCGAATATCGACAGCTCCGTCGATCACGTGATTGTTGGTGACGATATATCCGTCGGGAGAGATGATCACGCCGCTGCCGAGACCGTGTTCCATCCGGTTCTGAGGCTGCGACGGCATGTTGAACTGACGGCCGAAAGGATTGCCCGGGCCAGGACCGAAGAATTGCTGCATGTCGGGCATTCCCTCCAGACCGCTCTGCGGCGCGTTGGACTTCGATGCTACCGTAACATTCACGACCGCCGGTGTAACTCGTGCTGCCAGCGTTTCCATCGCGCGGTCGAGCGTGAGCAACGCTCCGACGCTGTTGTCGTCAAGCAGCGGCGCGGCTGGTGCCGGAGCCGCCGCTGCGGTTGCAGACTTCGTAAAGTTGAACGTCGCCACTGACCCAACTGCCACTACGGCAATCAGGGCCACTACCAGACGTCTGGTCACCACTGCCTTACAGCGTGCTTTACAACTTTCTATCCACATCTTCATTTTCTTTTCTCCTTGTACAACTAATTATCTAGTTGTTGGTTGCAAAAAAATTTGGCCTAAATCGAATTGGCTATAGGCGCTTTCGCCAAGCGCTCGCGGACTTGAGTCACCAACGTCACTCGCCACACCTGAACGCTCCACACCGCCGAATCGGAGGTCATGTACTGCGTGGCTTCAATAAAGACCAGGGTTCGAAATTGAGGCACGATTTCCTGATCTGCAGTTGCGCTGATCGCGACTACTCGCTCGCGCGGCGGTGCCGCGTTCAATCGAGCTGTAACTACATTAGCCGGACTAGCCTGGCGTCCGGCAGCTGCCCGTGCATGGATAACTTTGACAGTCGTCCCCACCGATGAAAACTCGCCAGTCCGCAACGCGGCGGGAATTACCGCCGTCGTTCGCAATGAAGGCTGGACCGATGCCTGGTACCCATGATCGGAATTACTGGCGAGCATGCCGCGATCAAACGCGACGAACCGGGGTGCGTGCGGCAGCACCGCGAGGCAGACTATGGAAAAAGCGCCAACCATGCCCAACGCCGGTTTCCAGACTCGCGTGGCCACTGGGCGCTTTGTGTCGAGAATCCGCGCCAGCCGCAGCGAAGCCTCGCGGGCTCGGTCGACCGCGGCCTGGGCCATCGACCGTCGTTTGTCCGCTAGCGGGTGCGCTAGACGATGCGCCAGACTCTTTTCCAGCAGCGACACCAGACAACTGGCGTATCCATGCGGGTTGGCAGTTTCGGCCAGCACGGCATCGTCACAAGCCATCTCGCGTTCCACCGAGAGCCGGCTCTCTATCCACCACACCGCGGGATGAAAGAAGAATAGGGCGCGCACAATCTTCTGAACGAGATTTGTCCAGTCATCCCAACGCCGCAGGTGCGCGAGTTCGTGCAGCAGGATGACGTTAAGATCTTCGGGTGGCAGTTCTCGCAACGCCCAGGCTGGCAGGACAATCGTCCGCTTCCAGAAACCGATGGCGGCAGGCACGCGCACGCACTCTGACGTGGCGATGGTTATTGACCTTGAGGCGACCGACCCTGACGCGCCGATCGCGTCAAGGGTTTTTCGCGCCGCCGGGTCGAGATCCGCGGCGACGACCGGAGTGCAACTCCGGCGCAACTGGCGCAGTCGCCAAAGCCCAGCCGCCAAACGTAACATCGCCGCGCTCGCCCCCAGAGCCCAGGCAAGGAAGACGAAAAGCGCCCAGCGGCCGGGTATGGTAATCGCAGGCCGGAGGCTTCCCCAAGAGACGCCCCCTGCCGCCACTGATGACATCCCCGCCGCCATCAGCGCCCGTCCTTGTCCTGCGCCGAAATCGCCCAGCACAGGAAGTGCGGCGACCGTCAGCAATGCCAGGAACCAGACTGCAAATCGGGTTCCCGAATTCTGCCTTCGCAAGACACGCAGCAACGCCCAGGCAAAGAGGGTGATCAGGAATCCTTCAGGGAGCGCATTGAGAAGGCGCTCGACCGAGATCTGCGCCACGGTCTGCGTCATTATCTGAAGGGCGAGCCAGTTCATTTCGCGCCGCTCCGAATCGTGTCCTTCTGAACCGTGTGCCGATGAACCAGCATCTCCCGCAGGCGACCGATTTCCTCTGGTCCGATGCCCTGGTCCTCGAGGAGGTTCAAGACGAGTTGCTCGTGAGAGTTCTTGAAAAAGCGACTCACGAGGTGCCGAATTTCCGAGCGCGTTGCCTCCTCCTGACCGACCAGCGGCGTATAGACGTGCGCGCGCCCATCCTTTAGATGTTTCAGATAGCCCTTTCTCTCCAGGACGCGGATGGTGGTCAAAACAGAGTTATAGGCTAGGGCAGGTTTTTGAATAATAGAATCAAGGACTTGCTGGACCGTGCCCGATCCCTTCCCCCACAGCACGTTCATGATCCGCAGCTCGGCTTCGGTCAAAGTTCCTGATTGTCTCGGCGGCACCGGATGCCCCTCCTCGAACCTTAGACGCTTCATGGAGCGAAAAGTAACTAATTCTTTAGTTGCAAGGGAAAGGTCGAGGGTTGCTTCCCCAAGTAAAGACGTTTGCCGCGTCCGCTCGTCCTCTCCACAATTCCAGTGCGGAAGAAAAATCACTCCCTTCTCCTGGACTATAATTCTGAGCGATTCGGAGCCGGAAAAGGAGATCCCTTCTGACCGTTGACGCAAATGAGCAACCCTTCATCGACCGTGACCATCAACTCGCGGCTCACGGTGCGGACTCTCACGGACATAAAGTAATGTGGGTCGTCATATGGATTCTTTTGTTGCTCGTCCTTGTGCTTGCAGTCGTGCTGATATGGCGCCACCTCGCTGCCGCGAAAAAAGTCGCGCCCGCGCCGGCGAAGATCACGATTACGAGCGCGACGGCTAAAAAAGGCGACATCGGGGTTTACCTTGACGCAATCGGCACGGTCACTCCGGTCTATACCGATTCGATTACCAGCCAGGTGAATGGCCTGGTCACCGCCGTGCACTTTAAGGAGGGTCAGCTGGTAGGTAAGGGCGACCCGCTGATTGACATCGATTCGCGTACCTACCGCGCGAATCTCTTGCAGGCGCAAGGCGCGCTCGAGCGAGACCAGAACGTGCTTGCACAAGCCCAGATGGACCTGGAACGCTACCGTGACGCATGGGCGCGCAACGCCATTGCAAAGCAAGTCTTGGATGACCAGGAAAAGCTTGTGCAGGAGGACGAGGGCACAGTAAAAAACGACCAGGGAACGGTGCAATTTGACCAGGTTCAGGTCGACTACTGCCATATCACTGCGCCCATCGCCGGGCGGGTGGGTTTACGGCTGGTGGATCCGGGCAACGTGGTGCAGTCTTCTGGAACCGTGACTCTGGCCGTCATCACGCAGTTGACGCCCGTCACAGTAATTTTCACCATCCCGGAAGACAGTCTGGGCCCGGTTGAAGCTCAACTGCACAAGAAGGCTAAGCTCACCGTCGATGCCTTTGATCGTACTGGGTTGAAGAAGATTTCCAGCGGAAAGCTGCTGACGCTCGACAACGAGATTGACACTACGACGGGGACAGTAAAAGCACGAGCCGTCTTCGACAATAAGAATGATGAACTCTTTCCAAACCAGTTCGTTAACACGCGGCTGCTGGTGAATACGTTGCAGGGAGTGACGCTGATTCCGGCATCCGCCATTCAGCAAAATGGCCAGGCATCGTTCGTATATGTGATTCAGAACAATGTCGCTCTTATGCGCAGCATAAAGCCGGGAGTTACAGACGGTGGTATGACGCAGGTTGACGGCATCAATCCGGGAGACGTTGTCGCTAACAGCAGTTTCGATAAGTTGCAGGACAAGACCGCGGTCGTCATTGCGAACAAAGCTTCTACCACGCCTGCCGCGGCCAACACGAGCGGGAGCAGCACCCCGTGAGTCCATCTCGTCCGTTTATCTTGCGGCCAGTTGCGACCTCTTTGCTGATGGCTGCAATCCTTTTGGTCGGTATTGTTGGCTATACACAACTTCCGGTCTCCGCATTGCCGCAAGTCGACTATCCGACCATTCAGGTACTCACGTTTTATCCAGGTGCAAGCCCGACGGTGATGGCGACGACGGTGACGGCGCCACTGGAGCGTCAATTCGGCCAACTGCAGGGTTTGAGCCAGATGACTTCCACCAGCTCCGGAGGCACTTCCGTTATCGTGCTGCAGTTCAACCTCAGTCTGAATATTGATGTGGCTGAGGAAGAGGTGCAGGCTGCCATCAACGCATCGCAGAGTCTTTTGCCGTCCATTCTTCCCTCGCCGCCGATCTACAGTAAGACGAATCCAGCCGATGCCCCTGTGCTCACCCTGGCCATCACCTCAAATTCCATGCCGCTTTCTCAGGTCGAGGACCTTGTGGACACGCGCCTTGCGCCTAAGATCTCGCAGCTCACCGGCGTCGGTCTGGTAACCATTAGCGGCGGCCAAAAGCCCGCCGTCCGCATTCAAGCCAACCCCACGGCTCTGTCATCCTATGGCATCAACCTGGAAGACCTGCGCACGGCATTGACCCAGGCGAGTGTGAACGCCGCTAAAGGGAACTTCGATGGGCCGCGCCAGGATTACCAGATCGACGCCAACGATCAACTGGTCACCAGCGACGACTATCGGAAGGTTGTCATTGCCTACCGTAACGGTGCGCCGGTGATGCTGACCGACGTGGCAAACGTCGTGAATGGCATAGAGAACAATAATCAGGCAGCGTGGATGAATCAGACCCCCGCGGTCATCGTGAACGTGCAACGCCAGCCCGGGGCCAACACCATCAGCGTGGTCAAGAGCATCAAGCAACTGATGCCGCAGCTTCAGGCCAACCTGCCCACGGGCATCCAGGTGACCAAGCTCACCGATCTTACTACCGCCATCGAGGCATCGGTTTCCGACGTTAAGTTTGAATTGTATTTGACGGTCGGACTCGTGGTTATGGTCATCTTCCTATTCTTGCGGAGTGTCTATGCCACCATCATTCCGGCTGTAGCTGTGCCGCTGTCACTGATCGGCACTTTCGCTGCGATGTACATCCTGGGTTACAGCCTGGATAACTTATCGCTGATGGCGCTGACCATCTCCACCGGCTTCGTGGTGGACGATGCCATCGTGATGATCGAGAACATCTCGCGCTACATCGAGGCGGGCGATCCACCCATGGAAGCGGCGCTCAAAGGCGCGGAGCAAATTGGCTTCACCATTCTCTCGCTTACCGTGTCACTCATCGCCGTGCTGATACCCCTGTTATTTATGGGCGACGTGGTGGGGCGCCTGTTCCGCGAGTTTGCCGTGACCCTGGCCGTCACCATCGTCATTTCCGCAGTGGTCTCGCTTACGCTCACGCCCATGATGAGTGCGCGCATCTTGCGGCGTCAGCCAAAAGAGCAGCAGGGACGCATCTATAAATTCACCGAGCGTGCTTTCGAGGAGATGATCGCCTTCTACGGCCGGACGCTGAAAGTTGTGCTTCGCTACCAGACGATTACGCTTTTGGTCGCGGTGTTCACACTGCTGCTTACGGTTTTCCTTTACATCGTCATCCCCAAAGGATTTTTCCCGGTACAGGACACGGGCGTCATCCAGGGCATATCGCAGGCGCCGCAGACGATTGGCTCCAAGGCCATGGCAGAGAAGCAGCAGGAGCTCACAAAAGCAGTTCTGGGTGACCCGGCGGTGGAAAGCGTCTCGTCGTTTATTGGCGCCGATGGAACCAATACAACAACCAACAGCGGCAGGATGTCGATCAATTTGAAGCCGCTCGACCAGCGCAAGATCAGCGCGTCGGACCTGATCCGCAGGCTCAACTCCAGAGTGAACCAGGTTCAGGGAATCCAGCTGTTCATGCAACCGGTACAGAACATTACCGTGGATGACCGGGTGAGTCGTACGCAATATCAGTACACGCTCGAAGACCCCGATGCGAATGAACTAAACGACTGGACCAATCGTTTCGTCGGCCGGCTGAAGCAGTTGCCGGAGCTCGAAGACGTCGCCACCGATCAACAATTGGGAGGGCTGGCCGTATCTCTGGTGATCGACCGGGTCACCGCCTCGCGATTTGGCATCGCGCCGACGACCATCGATAACACTCTGTATGACGCCTTCGGTCAGCGGCAGATCAGCACGATGTATACGCAGGTAAATCAGTATCACGTTGTGCTGGAAAGCGAACCGCAATTTCAGAAGGACCCGAACAAGCTGAACCATCTCTATATTCAGTCCAATGCGTCTTCCGGCGCAACCGGTGCCGGAGCCTCGTCCTCATTCGCGTCTTCCGGATCGTCGTCCGCGGGGTCCAATGCGCTAACGGCCGCCGCACAGTACACTCCGGCGGCAAATACCCTTGCTCCTCCTCTGAACGCGCTTTCGGCAAGCACCGCTACTTCGACGTCCAGCAAGGGAGCAAACTCTGCCGGTGCCACCAGTTCGGCCACAAGCAATGCCGTGCCGCTGAGCGCTTTCTCGCACTTTGAAAAGACGACCGAGGCGCTCTCCATTAACCACCAGGGTCAATTTCCGGCTATCACCGTATCGTTCAATCTCGCGCCGAATGCTGCGCTGGGAGACGCCATTACGTCGGTCGACAAAACGCAGAAAGACATGCACATGCCTCCCAGCCTGCAGGCTGGTTTTCAAGGCACCGCGGCGTCATTCACGAATTCGCTGGCTAATGAGCCCTTGCTCATTCTGGCCGCGCTGGTCACGGTGTATATCGTGCTTGGCATTCTGTATGAGAGCTTTATTCACCCGATTACGATTCTGTCCACGCTACCGTCAGCGGGCGTGGGCGCTTTCCTCGCGCTGCTTATCTTCCACCAGGATCTAAGCGTAGTGGCGATTATCGGCATTGTTCTGCTGATCGGCATCGTGAAAAAGAACGGCATTATGATGGTCGACTTCGCGCTGGAAGGCGAGCGGAAGCACGGAAAGAACGCGACGAATGCAATTTACGATGCCTGTCTGCTCCGCTTCCGCCCCATCATGATGACCACCATGGCCGCGCTGCTGGCGGGGCTGCCGCTGGCGCTCGGAACTGGTTTCGGTTCCGAGTTGCGCCGGCCGCTGGGCATCGCCATGGTGGGCGGACTGCTGCTGAGCCAGGTGCTCACGCTTTATACCACGCCCGTCATCTACATCTTTTTTGACAATCTGGCGCAGCACTTTGCGCACAAATCGAACCAGCCGGAAACCGGAGGCGCAGAACAGGGAGGGCCCGCATGAACGTCTCCGAACCCTTTATTCGCCGGCCCGTGGCTACCACGCTGCTGACGGTGGCGATTGCCCTCGCCGGTGCGATTGCGTTTGAGGTGCTGCCAGTAGCGCCCCTGCCGGAGGTCGACTTTCCGACCATTTCAGTCGGTGCCGGCTTGCCAGGAGCCAGCGCCGACATTATGGCATCGTCCGTCGCCACTCCCCTGGAGCGGCAGTTCGGTCATATTGCAGGGGTGACGGAGATGACCTCCGCCAGCACACTCGGAAGCACATCAATCACCATTCAGTTTGACCTCAGCCGCGATATCGATGGCGCGGCGCGTGACGTGGAGGCCGCCATCAATGCGGCGCGAAGCTATCTGCCCGCCAACCTGCCAGGCAATCCGACCTATCGCAAGGTCAATCCCGCCGACTCGCCGATCATGATCCTTGGCCTTACCTCCGACAAATACGGTCCCGATAAGATATATGACGAAGCCTCCACCGTCCTCGCGCAAAAGTTGTCGCAGATACAGGGCGTAGGGCAGGTCTCTGTCGGAGGTGGCGCGTTGCCGTCGGTGCGTGTGGACGCAAATCCCACACAGCTGGCCGGCTATGGACTGACGGTTGCAAATTTGCAGTCCGTGCTGAGCCTGCAGAACTCCGACCTGGCCAAAGGCCAAATCTCCGATGGCATGGTAACCGCGGACATCCTTGCCAACGACCAGATCTCGCACGCCGACGACTACAAACCGCTCATCGTCGGTTATAAGAACGGCGCGGCGATCCGCTTGTCCGATGTCGCTGAGGTGACAGACTCGGTGCAGAACGTCCGTGCTGCCGGCTATTTGAACGGCAAGCGCTCGGTTACGGTCATCATCTTCCGCCAGCCCGGCGCCAACATCATTGAGACGGTCGACCGCATACGCGCGCAACTGCCGCTTATCAAGGCATCCATTCCGCTCGGCATCGATACCACCATCGTTCTAGATCGCACCATAACCATCCGCGCCTCGGTCAGTGACGTGGAGGGGACGCTGCTCATTTCCATCGGCCTCGTCATCCTTGTGGTGTTTGTCTTCCTGCGCAACGGGCGCGCCACGCTCATTCCGGCGGTCGCGGTGCCGGTCTCGCTGGTCGGTACGTTCGCCGTGATGTATCTGTTCGGATACAGCCTTGACAACCTCTCGCTGATGGCCATGACCATTGCCACGGGATTTGTGGTCGATGATGCCATCGTGGTGATGGAAAATATCGCGCGCCATCTGGAAGACGGCATGGCGCCCTTTGCCGCGGCGCTGAAGGGCGCGCAAGAAATCGGCTTCACCGTCTTCAGTATCAGCATTTCGCTCATTGCCGTCTTTATCCCTCTTCTGTTGATGGGCGGAATCGTGGGCCGTCTCTTCCGCGAATTTGCCGTCACTCTCTCGACCGCCGTCTTCGTGTCGATGCTCATCTCTCTGACCACGACGCCGATGATGTGCGCCTACCTGTTGAAGAACGAGCGCGCGGAAAAGCATGGCCGCATCTACATGGCCAGCGAAAAGTTCTTTGAGTGGGTGCTGTCCGTGTATCGCAGCAGCCTTCATTGGGTCCTCGACCATCCGACCCTCACCCTCGTCGTACTCTTCATCACCATCGCGCTCAATGTGGTGCTGATCGTCAAGATACCCAAGGGCTTTTTCCCGGTGGAGGACACGGGAGCGATCTCCGGTAGCGTGCGCGGACCGCAGGATGCATCCTTCCCGGCGATGAACGATTCCATTCAGCAGATCGGCCGCGTAATCAAGAATGATCCTGCCGTCGAGAATGTGATTGGGTTTACCGGCGGCGGCGGGGCCACCAATGGCGGTTCCCTTTACATTGCGCTCAAGCCGCTGGCGGAACGCAAGGTCAGTGCGGCTCAGATCATCGACCGCCTGCGCCCCCAATTGAACCGTTTGCCGGTGGCTTCCGCGTTCCTCCAATCCGTGCAAGATCTGCGCATTGGAGGCCGGTCCAGTAATGCGATGTACCAGTACACGATCCAATCTGACACGGTGCAGGATCTTTCCCAGTGGGCACCGATCATACTGCGTGCGATGCAGCATTTGCCGGGTCTGCAGGACGTGAGCTCAGACCAGCAGAATGGCGGTCTTGATGAACTGATGACCTATGATCGCGTCACAGCGGCAAAGCTCGGCCTTACCGCACAGTCGCTGGACTCGGCGTTATACGGCGCATTCGGCCAATCGGAAGTGTCCATCATCTACACTCAGTTAAATCAGTATTACGTGGTGCTGGAAGTCGCTCCCCAGTATTGGCAAAGCCCGGATGGATTGAAAGACATCTACCTTCATACCTCCGGCAGCGGTAACATTCCGCTGCTCGCGGTGGCAAAGGGCCAAGCCAACACCACCCCACTGGCCATCAACCATACGGGCTTGTTCCCGTCGGTCACCGTGTCCTTTAACCTGGCGTCGAACGTGTCTTTGAGCGATGCCACATTGAGCATCACCCAGATGCAAAAGCGGCTGGGCGCGCCTTCCACGCTGCAAGGCTTTTTTGCCGGCACGCTGCTCGCCTACCAGCAGTCTCTGGGCACCGAGCCGGTGTTGATTCTGACGGCGCTGCTGGCGGTATACATCGTTCTCGGTATTTTGTATGAAAGCCTGGTCCATCCCCTGACCATCATCTCCACGCTGCCGTCGGCGAGCGTAGGCGCGATGCTCGCGTTAATGCTCTTTAAACAGGATCTGAACATTATCTCCATCATTGGCATTGTGCTGCTGATCGGAATCGTAAAAAAGAACGCCATCATGATGATCGATTTCGCTCTTCAGGCGGAGCGGCAGGAGGGAAAGAGCCCAACCGACTCGATTTTTGAAGCGTGCATGTTGCGCTTCCGTCCCATCCTGATGACGACGATGGCTGCCTTATTGGGCGCTTTGCCGTTGGCGCTGGGGACGGGCACGGGGTATGAACTCCGCCGGCCCCTGGGCATCACGATTGTGGGGGGGCTGATCTTGAGTCAGTTGCTCACGCTCTATACCACGCCGGTCGTCTATTTGGCGTTCGACCGGCTGCGGCTACGGATGCAGGGAAAGCAGCATGACATTCTTGAATATGGGGCCGGACCAGCCCCCAGTGCTACGGACTAATTCAACAGAGAGATAAGCAGCGCTCGCCCAGGATCGCTACAAATTAGGAATCGATCCTTACCTGAACGTGATTACCGCGCAAACTTCATTGCTATCCAACCAGGAAACGGCGGTCACTCTTATTAAGATGTCGCGACGAACAGTGCGCGTACCACCACACGGGTCTATTGAACTGGAATACAATTGAAAGAGTCTTCAGCGTGGGATTATCTTCGTCCTTGAGCGGGGATCTGAAAAGAACTGAGGCAACTGGGTCGTTAGCTCCATCTCAAGGACAACCAGCGCTAAAATTCAGTCCGCGCTCACTGCCGGAGGAACTTATGGCGACGAATTTCGTCCCGATTGAGAATGACTCGGAAATCAAGAAGCGCCTAGAAGCAGAACGCGCGCGCCTGCGGAAGATTGCCGGACTTGACCAGCCCGAACATTTCCATCGTCCAATCGAGCGAGGCTTTGCCGCCGAAGAGCGCAGCCGCGTGACGATTCTGTTCGGTGGCCTTACATGGAAGCACGAAGACCTGATGCGTGCTGTCTTCCATGGCTGCGGTTACCGCTGCGAGAAATTGCCCGTGCCGAGCGTCGCCGCCTTCCAGACCGGCAAAGAATTCGGAAATAATGGCCAGTGCAATCCGGCATATTTCACGGTTGGCAATCTCGTGCAGTATCTCCAGTCTCTGGAGAGGGAGGGTCTCCCGCGCCAGCAGATTCTGGATAACTACGTTTTTTTCACCGCAGGGGGTTGCGGCCCCTGCCGCTTCGGCATGTATGAAGCCGAGTACCGCTTTGCGCTGAAGAACGCGGGCTTCGACGGTTTCCGCATCCTGCTGTTCAAAGACAGCGACGGGATTAAGGCCGTGTCCGGAGAGCCCGGCCTGAAGTTCACGATAGATTTCGGCTTTGGAATGCTGAATGCCATGCACCTGGGCGATGTGATCAACGATCTCATCTACCAAATTCGTCCTTATGAAGTGAATGAAGGCGAAACTGAGCGGGTCTTTCGCCAGGCGGTCGATGGATTGTGCGAGGACTTGAAGAATCGCAGGTCGTTTGAGATCGAACAACAGGCGCCGGACTGGGCGAAACCCAAGTTCAAGAACAACAAGATTCTACGGAACACGTTCAATGTGTTCGGTAAGTGGCACGAGCACATGTGGGGCAGGGATTACTTGAATGCTCTTCAGTCTGCCCGAGAAAAGATGAACTCGATCGAAGTGGACCACACCCGCGTGAAGCCCCTCGTGAAAATCACTGGCGAGTTCTGGGCGCAAACCACGGAAGGCGACGGCAACTTCCACATGTTTGAATTCCTGGAGCGCGAGGGCGCGCAAGTGCTGGTCGAGCCCGTCGCGACCTGGGTGGCTTACCTGTTGTACGTGGCGAAGGCGGAGGCCAAAGCGAAATGGCCCGTGCATCGCCCGCACCGAAATCCGGAGTGGTACGAGCTAAAGAAGCACTTCGCCAATTACATCGGCCTGCGCAAGAAACTGTGGGGAATCGGGGCGGGCGAGCGCCTGTGGAACTTCTTCTACCACCGCACTATCAAGCAACTGGGCGGAATCACGCACCAGCTTGCGCCGCAAACCGAGCTGGCGGAGCTGGCAGATCCCTTCTACAACCAGTTCGCGCGCGGGGGCGAAGGGCACCTGGAAGTCGGTAAGAACGTTTACTACACGGTGCATAAACTCTGCCACATGGTACTGGCACTGAAACCGTTCGGGTGCATGCCTTCTTCGCAGTCCGATGGGGTGCAGTCCGCCGTGATCAATAAGTTCAAGGACATGATCTTCCTTCCGATCGAAACTTCGGGCGAAGGCGAGGTCAATGCGCACAGCCGCGTTCAGATGGCGCTTGGGGAGGCCAAGGTGAAGGCCAAGACGGAGTTTGAGCAGTGCCTCAAGTCCACGGGTAAGAGCCTGAACGAAATCCGTGAGTATATCGAGGAGCATCCAGAGCTGAAGCGGCCGTTCTATCACGTGCCGCACCGCGAGGGAGTTGCCGGAACGGCTGCGCAATTCGTCCTGCACGTAAGCGATCGGATGAACAAGCAGACGCGGTTCCGGAGGCGGGCTCGAGTTTCCGTGGCGACGCCAGCGGCCGCGAGCAGCGACTGATTTGAAGCGCGCGGCCTTCTGCCGCGCCGTAACCCCGCACATCACACTATAATGTGAGCACGCCTGAAAAGCGTGTCCTTCCAGAGTAAGAGAGGAAGAAATGCACGACGACACGGGTTCGCAGCTCATTCAGATCGCTCCCCTCGATCCGCGGGCTCCGCCCGTTCAGCAAACCAAACCGGCGCAGAAACTTCACGATCGACACACCAAGTTGCTGGTGGGGCTCGACGTAGGCTCAACCACAGTGAAAGCTGTGGTCGTTGAAGCAGCTAGCGACCAAGTGATGTGGCAGGACTACCAGCGCCACGAAACCAGACAACCGGAGAAGACGCTGGAGTTTCTGAGGCGGATGGAGGCCGAAGCCGGTATCACCCCCCACAACACACGTATGTTTATGACCGGCTCTGGCGGCGCTGTGATTGGGGAGCAGATCGGCGCAAAATTCGTACAAGAAGTCACCGCGGTTTCTCTGGCCGTGGAGAAGTTACACCCTGAGGTGTATTCGGTCATCGAACTTGGCGGACAAGACGCCAAGATCATCGTCTTCAAAGATAACCAAGAAACCGGGCGAAAGAAGAAGATCCCCTCGATGAACGACAAGTGCGCCGGCGGCACCGGTGCGGTCATCGACAAGATTAATGCCAAGCTGAAGATTCCCGCAGACGAACTGGCGGAACTGAAGTATTTCGGTGTCAAGCTCCACAAAGTCGCGGGCAAATGCGGAGTGTTCGCGGAGACCGACATCAACGGCCTGCAAAAAGTTGGAACGCCGCCCGACGAACTGATGGCGTCGCTGTTTGAGGCCATTGTGCTGCAAAACCTGAGCGTTCTCACCCGCGGCCATACATTGCGGCCGCATGTGCTGCTCCTCGGCGGACCGAACACCTTCATTCGCGGCATGCGCGAAGCCTGGCAAGCAAATATTCCGCGGATGTGGGAGGAGCGGAAGGTCGCGATTCCAGAAGGCGCTAAGCCGGAAGATCTGATCAAAGTTCCACGAAATGCTCAATATTTTGCCGCCCTGGGTGCGATTGAGTTTGGACGCACTGAGGACGACTGCGTGGGTTGCTATCGCGGTCATGACAATTTGGTTCACTACATCGAATACGGGCGGCAGGAGGAGAAAGCCAAATCTGGCGGCAAGGCGCTCATCGATAATCCTGCCGAGTTCGACCGGTTCAAAGAATCCTATAGTCCGAAGAAATTCACCCCCGCGGCGTTTCGGAAAGGCAGCACCGTCGCTGGGTTCATCGGGGTTGATGGGGGTTCAACCTCGACCAAAGCAGTTCTGCTGGACGAAAACGGCGACATACTCTGCAAATCGTACCAGCTCTCAAACGGGAACCCGATTCAGGACACAATCGAGATGTTCGAGAACCTGCGCGGCCAGGTCGAAGCGCAAAACGCCAAGCTGGAAGTTCTGGGGGTCGCAACCACGGGATATGCCAAAGACATTCTGAAGGATGTTCTCCAAGCCGACGTGGCGCTCGTCGAGACCGTCGCGCACACGGAATCGGCGCTGAAGTTCTACGAAGATCCGCACGTGATTGTGGACGTCGGCGGGCAAGACATCAAGATCATCATTCTGCACGACGGCCGCGTGAAAGATTTCAAGCTCAATACCCAGTGCTCCGCGGGGAATGGGTATTTCCTGCAATCCACGGCAGAGGATTTCGGCCTGAATGTAAATCAATATGCGGATCTTGCTTTCTCCGCGCAAGCTATGCCGGTGTTCGGCTACGGCTGCGCGGTATTCATGCAATCCGATATTGTGAATTTCCAGCGCCAGGGCTGGCGGGCAGAGGAAATTCTTGCCGGCCTCGCAGTGGTGTTGCCGAAGAATGTCTTCCTTTATGTCGCCAGCATTCCCAATCTAGCGGCCTTGGGCTCGCGCTTTGTGTTGCAAGGGGGGACGCAAAATAACCTTGCCGTGGTGAAAGCGGAAGTAGACTTCATCCGCAACAGCTTCCGTGGCGCTGGCAGGCAGCCGGAGATCATCGTGCATGAACATTGCGGAGAATCGGGCGCAATCGGCGCCGCTCAAGAATCACTGCGCTTGTGGCGAAACGGCCAGCGGACAACCTTCATTGGCCTGGATGCCGTGCGAAACATCGAGTATCGCACCACACGCAGCGAAGCCACGCGCTGCAATTTCTGCAAGAACAGCTGCCTGCGCACGTTCGTCGACATCCGGACCGAACCCGTCAAAATCTTTGTTCCCGTCCAGCGGGTCACTAAGGTTCCGCTCATGCAAGGCGAGCAGCGGCTGATTATTGCTACCTGCGAAAAAGGAGCGGTAGAAGACCTTAACGATATGAAGGACATCAAGGCCGGGCTGGACCAGATTCGCGATCGGCATCCGAATTTTGCCGATATCGCGTCGAAAGAAGTGTTTCGTCCAGCGAACGCCAGAAGTGTTGCCGACCCGATTCCCGCCCGCGCGTGGACCAAAGCGGGCAAGGAGCGCATCGCATTGATGCGGAGCCGAAGCCATCTGCGCATCGGGATTCCACGCGTTCTGAACATTTACACGTACGCGCCTCTGTTCAATGCTTACTTTGAAAGTCTCGGAGTGCAGCCCGAAAACATCGTTTACTCCGACTACACGAGTTCGGAACTGTACCGTGCTGGATCCAGCCGCGGTGCGATCGATCCATGCTTCCCGGCGAAGATCGGAATTTCACATGTGTACAATCTGATTCGGGAGAAGCACCGCAAGAGACCATTAAACGTCATATTCTTCCCGATGTATGACGTCCTCCTTAGTCCGTTGGTGAAGCTGCAGGACTCGCATGCCTGCCCCACCGCGATCGCAACGCCGGAAACGGTGAAGGCGGCATTTACCAAGGAGAACGACATATTCGCCGAGCACAACGTGAAATATATCGATCCCATGTTCAACTTCGCCGACCGCAAACTTTTCGCTTATCAGATGCTGCAGGCATGGCAGCCTATCCTCGGCCTCTCGGAGGAAGAAAACGATCGCGCCGTCGAATCCGGATTTGCGGCGCTGAAAGAATACGAAACGAGCATTCGAAGGCGCGCGCGGCAGGCGCTCGATCAACTGGAGCGCGAAGACCGCATTGGCATCGTCATGCTGGGCCGTCCTTATCATCACGATCCAGGGTTGAACCACGAGATCCTGGACGAATTCCAGAAGCTTGGCTATCCCATCTTCTCGCAAAATACCCTTCCGCTCGATGAAGACATACTGGAAAGGCTCTTCGGCGAGGAAGTGAGGGCGGGTGCGATCAGCAGCCCACTCGACATCAGCGATGCCTGGAAGAACTCCTTTTCATGCAGCACCAACCACAAGGTCTGGGCCGCGAAGTTCACGGCGCGGCATCCCAACCTGGTGGCGCTCGAAATGTCCAGCTTCAAATGTGGCCACGACGCGCCCATTTACGGCGTCATTGAGGGCATCGTCGAGCAGTCTCGCACGCCGTATTTCTGCTTCAAGGATCTCGACGAAAATAAGCCTTCCGGTTCGATAAAGCTCAGAGTCGAAACAATAGATTATTTCCTCCGCCGCTATCGCGAGGAGATCATTCGCAAGAGCAAAGCCGAGCACGAAATTGAAGCCCAGGTGGCAGAGCTCGAAGCTCATCTGCGGCGTGAAAACGGTGACGGTGAAGTGCCGCAATTTGATCGGGAGAGTTGGGAGCCAGAAGCGCAAGGGATGACAGCGGACTGAACGTACAATTGGGAATTTGTTTTCAGCGCGCAGCGCTCCGACTCTCTTGCCGGATCAGCAAGGCAAGCCGCGGAAACAGGAAGTGCCCACCGGCGTCATCGATCACATTTACCTGGCAGGTATAAAAACCCGGTTTGAGTGATGTCAATGGCACGTCTAATTGAAAGACGGCAGCCTTTCGGTCTCGCGCATTCAATTCCGTCAACTCCACCAAAGAGCTTTCGTAGGCTTTGGCTTTACCCTGGAAGAAAGCGACGTTGGACAAAAGTCGGATGCTGGACTTGTTGTCTTTGTCTTTTCTAGAATCCGCGCCTCTGGCAGAATCGGCGACCGGCGGCCGCGCTGGATCGTACACCTCATAGTAAAGAAGCAGGTGCTGCGTGGCCGAGAAAACATGGGTGACGTTCGGGATGATCTCGGAACCGTCGTGCACCAGCGGGTTCAGGTCCGCACTCGGCTTTACTTTTACCGTCTGAATCTGGCTAGCCAGCACAACGGAACTCATCTTCAGCGGCAATGCCTTCAACTCCGGCACCTCGATGTCGGTTTCGAACGACCCCATGCGGCCCGTCTGATTCTCGCGCACGACAAATTTCAGGTGATACTTGCCGCTTAGCAGGCTCATTCCGGTGTCATACTGCACATTCTTCTTTTGCACCTCGGCCGATGTGCTCACCGCGAGTTTCACGGTGTCGCGAATTCTGTTCAAGGGGTGGTGTTCGTTATCGAGCACCATCCCAATCACATCGAGCGTTGCCTTGTCGCGGTCGCTGCTGCGGACGAATGGGATCTGCGAGCCTGGCACCACCAGCGAGATGGGAACGAAAAACTTGTTGCCCTCCAGCCGGAAGTAGGCAACGCCCAGATACAGCGGGAAATCCGTGGCCGGCAACTCCGATGCAAGTTCCTCATCGAGCTGACGCTCCTTGTCATCCTTGGTGGAATGCTGATAATCGGCGGGCGCATAGTAACCGCGGCGGTAGTCGATCTTCACTCCCGGAAGATTGCTCTTCACGACGATGCGCCGGTAACGCCCGTCCCGCGCGGCATTCGTGCTGTGATAGCCGAGCAGATAATAAGTAGATGTGTCCTGCTGCACTCCCTTGAAAATCTTGCTGAAGTCGTTGGAGTCGAGAAAAGCGCGTCCGCCGGTATCGCTGGCGAGTGTTACCAGCGTTTCCTGCGTCGTAAAATTGGAATTCAAGGCATTGAGCGTCGACTGTCCTGAATACGCTGAAACGCCGCGCAGGCTGGCGTTCTGTGCCTCCCCGCCCGGCACCAGCGCCTGCAGGCCGCGCATGTCCATGGTGTAAATCGCAATGTTGGAACGCACCGCCGCGTTCACCGCCGCGCGCAGTTCCGACTGATTCTCGATGCCGGTGCGGTCCATGCCGCTGGAAAAGTAAATCAGCGATTTCTTCTGCTGAACGTGCGAAAGCTTCTCCGCCACCGAGCGCAACGCTTCCAGGCGCCGGTCGGTATTGAAGATGTTGTATTCCGTATCGTCGGCGGTAAAAGGCTGACCGGTGTCGGGCGTTCCCTCGGTCGTGCCCGTGGTGCCTTCCTCGAAACCTTGACCGCTGCCTGAACTGAATCCGTCCAACTGTTTTTTCAGCAGCGCGTGATCCGTAGTGAAGTCCTGATTCACCAGCAGCGAACTGCCCAGCGAAACAATCGACACCAGGTCCGCGGGCGCCATTTGGGTATCGACATAGCGTTCGGCGGATGTAACCGCGCGATCGATTTCATCCGGTTCCATGGCGGAGAGATCGAAGAACAAAACAATCAGACGTCGGTCTTTGAACTGGGCGAACTGGGCCGCCGCATCCGCCCCGGATGCCGCCGGACTCGCCTGCCCAGACGCCAGCTCCGGCAGCGGCTTTGCCTGCGCCACATCCAACGCTGGTACGGCATCGACGTTCTCCACATCAAAAGAAACAATTTTCTGCGGTTTGTTGTCCTCGAAAACCGTGAAATCTTCCGGTTTCATTCCCGGCACAAATTTTCCGCTCTTGTCCCTCACCGTCACATTCA
The DNA here is from genome assembly GCA_050012595.1 of Terriglobales bacterium. Lineage (GTDB taxonomy): Bacteria > Acidobacteriota > Terriglobia > Terriglobales > Acidobacteriaceae > Acidiflorens. The sequence continues at coordinate 374,920 of JBEKGW010000001.1, read as the reverse complement.
CCAGCACGAGATCCGATTCCGCGTGAAACACATAGTCCGATTGCTGCTGCGAAGGCAAAGCAGCACACAAGAGCACCAGCAACAGCAGCACCGCTGCAGCTTTATCGGCGAATCGGTTTGGAATGAGAGTCATGGCTATCCTCTTCGAGAGTGTCTTGTTCCGGAGCATCTTGCGCAGCAGCGACCTCCTCAGAAACGAAAGCGTGACGTAATGGTGAACTGTCGCATGGCCCCAGCCGCCGTAACCCGGCCAAAGGTGGGCGAGGTCACGTTTGTGTCTATCGAAGAATAATTCACTAAGTTGAAAATGTTGGTGGCCTGCGCCCGGAACTCCAGCACGCGCGCTTCCCTCAGGGGAAAGATTTTTGTGAATGCCATGTCAAACACTTTGCTGCCCGGGCCGATGATGCTGTTGCGGCGCGCATTGCCGTACGTGCAGGCGGTCTGCGCCAAGAACGCGGCCGTATTGAACCACTCCGCAATCGAAGGATTCGGCAGGCTTATCGGTTGCCCGGTCAAGTTTGGCCGTAGCGTGCCGTTGGTTCCGGCGTTCACGTCACAGGGGTCATTCAGCACTCGTGGCGTAAACGGCAGCCCGGATGCGATCGTCCAATCGCCGCTCCATTGCCAGTCGCCAAGAACGGCGCGCAGAGGACTATTTCCGGTGAGCCAGCGCTTGTCGTGGCCAAAGGGCAGCTCCCACAAGTAATCCGCAGTGAACTTATGGGTCTGGTTGAAGCTGGAGAGCCCGCGCTCCGCCGATAGATCGAGAGGATTCTGCGCAACGTTGGCCGCACCTCCGCCTGACGAGCCGCCGCCTCCGGCCGCACCCGTGCCGCCAGCGCCGAGTCCGGGAGTACCCGCCCCCGAGGTTGCGCCCGCGCCGATGGAAGACGCATCGTCCAGCGACTTGGAGAACGTGTAAGTGCCGCCGATCGCGAATCCTGCTGCCAGGCGCTTTCGCACCCGCACCGAGAGCGCGTTGGCCTCCTGATCCGCCACTGAATTTTCGTAGGTGAAAGCGTCTACCCCGGAAATCAGAATTCCGTTCGGGGTTCGGTTGGGCGCTTCCAGAATATCGAGATCCGTTCCCTTAGTCCCCGTGTAGTCAAGATTCAACAGCAAGGTAGGGCGAATCTGCTGTTGAATGTCCAAATTGCGAATCTGCACATAGCCCAACCGGTAATTCGGATTCACCGCATAATTATTGGTGATGGTGCCCGAAGGCACAGGGGGATATGCGCATTGCGGGGGAACGACGGGAGACGTCGGGAATCCGCACTGCAACGTCAGGTCGCCAGCGACGCTCTGAACGTTCGTCGACGTGGTCGCGAACGGTGGCTGCAGCGCAAGCTGCTGTGCGATGCCCTGGTACGCGCCGGTATTGTAGTTGATGCCATATCCGCCGCGCACCACCGTATTGGGGAGCGGCTTCCACGCAAAGCCGATCCGTGGCGCAAAGTCTCTGCGATCCGGCCGCACCAGGCTGTCCGGCAGGCCACTGTAGCCCGGCTGAATCGGCATCACGCTGAGGGGCGGTGTCTGCGTCAGCACGCCGGGGGAAAGCCCGAGGTTCACGATGCGGTTGTTGATTTCCGTTAGCGGCGAAACATACTCGTAGCGCAGTCCGAGGTTGAGTGTCAGGTTCGCGCGCATCTTCCATTCATCTTGCGCATACAAATCCCAGTAATTGCCGCGGAAGTAGTCACTCTGTCCAAACTGGACGGAAGTTTGCTGCGGTAATCCCAGCAGAAAGTCCGCAAAATCGTATCCCGTCCTAGCCACCGGCTTTCCGTTAATGGACTGCGCGGTGTTGGTGCCGGTGAAGATGAACGAGCCGCGCGGATTGCCGTCCGTTTCCGTATTCACCTGCACGCGCCGGAAATCTCCGCCCCAGCGCCAGGTGTTCTTGCCGTGATTCCAGATCACATTGTCTGAGAAAGTGTAGGTCTGGGGTCGCGTGAGCGAAGGAGTTGTGTCCTGAAGACTCCCCAGGTCCTTGAACGAAAGATTCGGCAACCCCCAATCGAACGGATTGGATGAAACTCCCGTGATTCCGAGCGTGCCCGTAATGTTGTTATTGAATGCGTACAGATTCTGCGTGTGCGTGCGGTTGCGATTAAAGTCGGCGCGAACAATGTTGGTCAGCTTCCCGATGCTGCGCGTGTAAGACACGGGAATGTCAAAGCTACGAACGGTCGTGCTGCCGCCGACGCTCGGAAACGGATTCGTCAGTGTGGCGTTCGATTGATGGTAGTGGAATCCAATCTGCAAGCTGTTGCGCGGAGCGTTGCGGCCTCCGCCTCCGCCCCGGCGTCCGCGTGCGGGCGCCGCGCCGAAGCTGTGGTTCACGCGTATGTTCAGATCGTCGCTGTCACTATTGGCTGAGGTCACGTAGTGAAAATTCTGATAACTGCCCGTCAAGTTCGGCAACGGAATATAGTTCAACAATCCCAGCGCCGCCGAGTTGATTTCTGGAATCTGGTTACCGGGAAAGGGAGTGTTTGTCAGAGGATTGAAAATCTCTATCGGTTGCCCGCCCACGGCTCCTGAATTACAGATGGCCTGGGTCTGGGAAAAGCATCCGTTTCGCTCCAGCACCGTCGGCACAGTCGAAAACTGATCGAAAGGATTTTCCCCGTGCCGCCCGTTGAAGTTGATGAAGTAAAAAGTCTTGCTCCCACCGTGGAAGATATGGGGAATGTTCAGCGGCCCGCCCACGGAACCGCCGAAACTATTCTGCAAATATGACGGTTTTTCCGTCGGCTGACCGGTGAGCGCAAACGGCGAAGCGTTCAACGCCGAATCGCCGATGCCATAATATAACGATCCGTGCGGGCGATTGATGTCAAAACCGCGCCGGCCAAAACCTCCGCCGCCACCGAATCCTCCGCCTCCGCGACCACCGCCCGGACCACCAAATCCGCCTCCGAATCCTCCGCCCTGTTGGCGGGCATCGTTGAAGCGCTGCTGCATTTCGTCAGCGCTCATGGCATTGAACGAATTGGAAGTGTTGCCCGCAACCGCGACAGATTCCGTTGCACTGTCCGGTGCAATCCCGGGCACCGGCATACCGGACGGCGCTACCTCGCTCATGGAAGCACCCGCCGCATCCTGCCCCGCTTCACTCTGAAACACGGAAAGACTCTGAAAACCACGGCCGCCCGCATTCGCGCGCTGCTGCTGGTCTTTATCGTTATCGTTGCGGGCCTCACGCGCCCGCGACAGCAGCACCAGTTCAAAATTCGCTTGCACGTCCTGATGGGTAGCGTCCAGCACCACTTCCTGCGCGCTCCCGGCAAACGCCGCCATCTGCACCCGCATGGCATAGTGCCCATCGGCGGGAATCCGCAACCAGTAACTGCCGTCCACATCCGTCGAGGTACTAACTTGTTCCTTCGTGGATATATTTGCCGCGGAAACTCCAGCGCCGGGAATCGGCATATTCCCCGACTTCACTACGCCGTGAATGGTTCGACCTCCAGCCGCTGGCGCAACCGCCTGCCCTCGCAGCAGATGCGGGTGAAACATGACAACCTGAAACAAGAAGAGGAACTGAAAGACGAACTCCGGGCGCAGCCTGCCCTTGACCACCACAAAGCTAAGACTGGAACTCCTCATAGCGTCGCGCAGATATTCGCTGCTGCCTGACTCGGATCATACCGCTCTCACCCACCCTGAACTGTAGAGTTTTGTGACGTCTTCCCTAAACGCGCCGCACACTCACTGGTATCGCAGATATCCAATCCCCACCCGCATGTGATGCAGCAGGCTGTCGGGCGTGAGGATGGCAATGGTCAGTCCCAGCATCGCATGGATGATCGCAAGGGGATAAATGCTGCGGTAGCGGCGGAACATTTCGCAGAAAAAAAGGGCGCCGATGAGCGTAGCGGTAGTCAGGACTGGACTAGGCAGATGGGCGGCGGCAAAGAGCGTGGACGCCATCCAAACCGCAGCTGAGCTTCCATAGAGCTCTTCAAAGCGGTTGAAGAAAAACGATTGCAGTATGAATTCCTGAATCAGGGCCCAGATCACGTACCCCCACACAGACTCCAAACCCGGCCAGGTCGAATTGGCGGGAATTTGGCCGCCCGTCCAGCTCACCAGAGTCACCATGAAAACAACCGTTGCAATACCGATCCCCAGCACCACGCTGGCACCGAACGGCTTCGGCAATCCGAGGCCGAGGCGCGCAAGCGACGGCCGGTCGATCAACACGTCTATCGCGACGAGGACCAGAATCGTGATTATGGCGATGGCGCCCCAGCGGTTCCTGATCGCCAGACTCGGCGCCCAAATCGCCAACTCCAGAAAAATGAACGCGACGATGATCTGGGCCCAAACGAAGTACCGGCGGCAGGCGACCGGAAACGCAAGGCTGCGGAACTTGAGGGCCGGGGGAATCCCGGCCCTTTCCGCGGGGGGAATTTTCGACTCAATTGCCATTTTGCCCATGTCTATATTTTCATATCCGCGGCCAAGATTCCGGAAGCGCCGGATCCTTAGCTGTCGCTAAAACCAGAACGACCAGATGGCGTCCACGCTGGCGTGGGTGATCGCCGAGGCTGCCACTCGCCGTCGCTTGCGCCATGCCCGTCCGTAGAATATCCCGGCGATGCTGGCCAGCAGGACATAGCGCCAGTTGAAGTGCGCCGATCGTTTGTTGAAATGGGAGAGCCCAAACAACACCGCCGTAATCCCGAGCGCCGCTCGCCGTCCCACCCGCCGTTCCAGCAGGTTCTGCACCAACGCGCGAAAGTAAAGTTCCTCCGGAACCGCAATGAAAACGAAGATATAAATCCATTTCGGAACCATCCAGAACCACCGCAGCGCGCTGCTATGCGGATGGAGAAAGCCCAGCGCCATCCCCAGCGCGAGAACCAACGGCGCAAAGAAAGCCAGTTCCCGCAGCCCAGTTTTCCAATCGCTCCAGCGGAAGTGAAAGTCAAAGCCGGTCCCGCGGAGCCGGCGGATTGCGAGGAATCCATACAACGTAGCATCGACGAGGAGCACTTTCCCCCAGCCCGTCAGCCCGCTCGGCCACGCCCGCTCGAACCAGCGCAAATCAACGGCCAGCCCCAGCGTTAGGAGAACGATCGCGTCTCGCCAATTGCCGCGTTGTTCGGGATCGGCGATTGCGGCCCGTCCCAGCAGCCACGCGATCGCCACCGGCAACGCCGCATACAGAGCACACCATTTCCATGAAAACATCTGATGCGAGCAGGAAATCAGAACGTAAGGTAGCGCGCAGAGTGCCGGTAAGGCGGTTCTCAACGTTGACGGCCAGCGGGCGCATGCCTGCCCGACCCGCTCCCTGGCAAATCCAAACGCGGCTGCCGGTATGAGCTCCAGCACAAGCACCGCAATAGCCGCCGGCGTTGCGTTTTGCATGGCAATTATCTTAATTCGGGAGAGAGTTCGGGAGAAAGCTCGGCGTGATCCCGACGACTCTGACGCACCAAACCAACAACTTGCCGATTCGTTTCCCCGGCTGCGGCACCCTGGAAGACGGTATCTACCTGCGCCTGAAGGATGGCACTCGATGGCTGCTGAACCTTTGGGTGCAACCCCTTGCAGGGGAGTAGAATCTAACTAGTAGCGACGTGCTTGTGTACAGGCTGCTCGCTTGAAACTGCACTCCCATATTCAAAGGGAGGTAGAGATTATGCGCAGATTCAGTCTTTGCAGATTCCTCATCGCATTTGCTGCTTTCGTCGGTCTCGCTCTCACGCCAAATCTAGCCTTCGCTCAGCACGGCGGTGGTGGTGGTCACGGTGGAGGCGGTGGTGGAGGCGGTTTCCATGGCGGCGGTGGCGGCGGAGGCTTCCATGGCGGCGGTGGCGGCGGAGGCTTCCATGGCGGCGGATCTTATGGTGGCGGCTACCATGGTGGCGGCGGATACTATGGCGGCGGGCGGTCTTATGGCGGAGGAGGTTACGGCCGAGGCGGCGGCTTTCGTGGCGGGTCAGCGGCGGGTCGTGAGGGAGCGGGCAGCCGTTCTTACGGCGGGTCCGAAGCCGGTCGCAATTCCAGTTCGTTAGGAAATCGTTCGTCGAGTATTCGTCCCGCAATTGCCGATGGCCAGTGGCATTCGTTCGGCAACTCCGGAAGTTCCGCACGTTCCAGTGCCGGGTCCTTTGGCGCGTCAAGAGGCGGGTCCGGGTTCTCCGGCGGAGCCTCCAGAAGTACGCCGGGCTTCAGTCGGTCTGGCTATGGTTGGGGCGGTGGCCGCGGTTGGGGCGGTGGCCGCGGTTGGGGCGGTGGCTGGGGTTGGGGTGGCTGGGGTTGGGGTGGCTGGGGTTGGGGTGGCTGGGGCTTCGGCTTCGGATGGCCGTACTGGGGACTTGGCTGGGGGTTCGGCTGGGATCCTTGGTTGTACAACCCTTACTGGTATGCTCCATTGGCTTACACTTACCCGGATTACAGCTACGACTGGTCTGACGATCCGCCGCCGTACCGTCCGGATTCGTCGTATGAGCACGACTCGTCGGCAAGCTACCTGAGCACGCCAAGTGCGAACGATGACAGCGGATTCAATCTCGGCCTTGGCGCGAGCCTGAGCAACAGCGGCGCAGTCCAGAACGACCAGACGCTGCAGCCCGAAGCTTCGCCCGCCCAGCCGTAGGCGCGATTGGCTCGCAGCCGCAAACCTGAGTTGTGCGGCAGTAGTGCAAGATGGTTTGGCCGACCATAATTTGGCCGATCATGATTTGGTCGATCATCGTTTGGTTGATGAATGAACCGCCTGGTGTGCGACCATGTGCTACGCCGCTTGACCCAAGACGAGTGCACACTCTGCACACTCCCGGATTTCCTGCACGCGAGACGTGACAATTGGCGTGGAATATTCCGGATGACAAAACTCCAAGTGCATACCACGACCGACAAAATGCCGCTTCAGCATGGAACCGCCCCAGGTTGATCCTGCGATGGCAACCAAAGTCGGTGTAGGGCAATATTGAGGATGACCCGAAATTAGAGCTTGACTTCCTCCCAGCATCACTGCCGTGTAGCAGCGGTGCTGAGTTTGGATCAGCAGCACACAGTGCGGTTGTAACCGGTCAAGGAACACGCCACCCTCGATTTCCGACAGGATAATGTTGCGATTCAGGCCATCGCTCAGATTGGGATGTGGCGTGAACAATGCTTTTCCTCTGAGAGCGCAGAAATCGAATGTACGAATTTGTTCAAAAGCGGATTGGTGACGACCAAATCATCGGACCATAAATGCGCCAACATTTTCAGTCCGCTGCGGTAGTGCCAGATGGTCCGCCCGATCATTAGGGGCAAATCTTACGTGGGTGGAACGTTCAAGTCAATGAAAGCCGTGTTGCGTTATCCTGAACGTTCCTGACACAAGGTTGGGGACCTCCTCTTTCGCATGGCAAGCCCTCAAGCCGAACTTTCCCAGTCATCATCGAACCGGAAGCTGGTCCTGGCCGGCCAGATTGCTTTCTTGCCCACGGGCATTCTCACAACCGTGCTGGGCCCGATGCTGCCGATCCTGATTGCGCGCTGGGCGATGAATGACACTCAGGCCGGCAACCTGTTTCTGGTGCAATTCCTGGCGTCGCTCGGGGGCGTGCAAGTCTCGGGAGTTCTGCTGGCGCGGTGGGGATTTCGTCCGGCGTTTCTCGCGGGGCTGCTGTTGATGGCGTGCGGAGTAGCGACGATCTATATGGGATCGCTCTGGCTGGGGCTGGCATCGGTGGCGGCGTATGGGCTAGGACTAGGGCTGATTGTTCCGTCTGACAATTTGCTGATTGCAGAGATCGGGTCCGGCACGGGCTCGGGCCCGAGTTCGCGTGCCGGGGCGGTGAGCCTGCTGAATTTTTTCTGGGGCGTCGGTGCGGTGTTTTGCTCACTGATGGTGGCGTGGACGGCGGCACACAAGCTGCTGCCATTCTTTCTCGGATCGGTGGCGCTGTTCCTCGTATTGCTGGCGCTGGCCATGCGCAATCTGCCTTTTCCCGCGGCGGAAACATCCGCGGAATCGCCGATCTCGTGGCGAGAGCTGGCGAAGAGTCCGACGATTTGGCTTTTCGCGGCCGTTTTCTTTCTGTATCCGGGAGCCGAAACCGCGGTGGGAGGCTGGATCGGCTCCTATGTTTCGCGGCTGGGATCACGTGGGGCGGCGATAGCGTCCATGATGCCGGCGTTTTTCTGGTCGGCGCTGACGGTGGGCCGCGCGTTGGGAACCGCGTTCCTGCGTTACTTTCCGGAGCGCCGCGTTTTGCGGGCGGGCTATGCATCGGGAGCGGCGGGCATCGCGCTGATGCTGTGGGCTCCGACGCTGCCAGGAGTGATTGGCGGGGCGCTGATTACGGGATTGAGTTTCGCAACGTTGTATCCGATCACCGTGGCGCGGCTTTCGCAGCGCTTTGGCGTTGCCGCTCGAAGCATTGGCGCGGTCATGTTTTCGCTGGCGGCGTTAGGGCCGGCGGTCATTCCCTGGATGGTAGGCGTGATCTCGCATGCCACGGGGAGTCTGCGCGCCGGGCTGCTGCTGCCGCTGGGGGCGACGGTGGTCCTGTTTCTAATCCATCTTTTTGAATGGTGAGGCGTTGAAGGCCGGTCATGCAAAAGCGCCGGGTCAAAGCCGCGACGCCTTCGCGCGCTTGCCCTCCGCCAGCCGAAGTGGGGCTGTGGAAGCCAGTTCCACTCGGTTCCTTCCTTTGTTCTTGGCGCGATAAAGAGCCTGGTCGGCTGCCTGGATCACTTGCTCGGGCTGGCGGTAACGAGTACTCGGCTCGGCCACGCCGATGCTGACCGTCACCGATAGGTGATCGGATAAACGATCGGGCGACTGGTTCGGGCTGGCAGAAGCAGTTTTCTTTCTTGCGGACTTTCTGCGGTCCGACTCGCCCGCCCGGCGATCGCTTCCGCTCTCCGCAACTCTCTTGGCTCTTCTCTCGGAACCGCGCACATGGAACGTGGATTTCTCGATGATCTGGCGCAGCGAGTCCAGATTCTCGAACGCGTCTTTGGCCGAAGTGCTCCGAAAGACGATGGCGAACTCTTCGCCCCCGCAGCGGAAAGCCTGGCCGTCCCCACCGACCTGGGAAAGCCGCGAGGCCACCATGCACAGCACCTGATCGCCAATATCGTGGCCATAGGTGTCGTTGAATTTTTTGAAATGGTCGATATCGACGATGGCGATGGCATATTGCTGGTCGAGCGAAAGCAGGGACTCATTGAAGGCGCGCCGTCCGCGAATGCCGGTGAGTTCGTCGTGGTAGGCGAGCACGTAGGAAGTCTCGATCATCGATGCGGCGAGGATCAGCACAGCGGTGGCGACGTAGGCGTCCGACGCCTTGCCGACCGGGGCGAATTGGAGCCACATGAAAACCGCTGCCACGGACCACGCAAAGCCGGGCTCGATTGGCTTGCGAGTTTGAAAAAAACGCCGGACGAACATGGCGATGGCGGCGACAAAGCTCAACAGAATCCAGAGCGGGATCGCGGTCGCGCCGGGATGATGGAGATTGGCGGGGCTGTTTTCCGGTCGGCACAAGACGGCGAAGACAACCGATTCGAGGAACAGCAATCCAAAGCGGGGTGCGATTCCGGCAATGATCAGGCCACGCTCGCGCATCGAGGCGAACACGATGAAGTTCAGCGGGATCAGCAGGGCAGCGAGTGCGACGGCCATGCGGCCGGGTCCGGTGAGAATCTGGCCATTGGAAAAGAAAACGACGGCGCGATGGGCGAGCAGCAGAACCAGCAGGGAAAACAGAACGCGGCTGGAATTGAAACGCCAAGCGAGAAGCAATCCGGCGGCGAACACGCCAACGTAATAGAAGGCCAGCGAGGGCGCGACCTGGACGAACAGAGAGCTGTTGACGAGCGTCGCCGCCAGCGCCAATAACAAGCCGCCGGGCACCAGCCATGCCTTCCACGTTCTGCCGTTCACTACTTCAGAATACGGCAGCCGGAGCCGGGAGGCGGTTATGTTTCGGGCACAGGCCGAGGCGCTGCTGTGCTTGCGGGAAAAGTGTTTCCTGGGACGCAGTCTGACCCCAGCGGCTAGAGCCGGTACTGAAAATAAGCCATTTACCGCAGCGCCAAAAGCCCTCCACTCCATCGCGCTAAAAGCGGGCGTGCTGGGGACCCAGCGCTGCTGCGCCACCCCCGAACGCGGCTCACTCTTCGTCTGGTTCCTTTTTTTCCTCGATCGCCATGTCCTTCAATTCACTGGACTCGAAAACGTCCCCACATTCCTGGCATTCCACATATTCGGATTCTTCGTCGCGGGAGACGATCTGTACCCGAGGATGCTTGCACTGTTCGGGACTGACTTTCTTTTGGGGGGATTGCGACGGCTGGCTAAGCGTCATAAGCTTGTCGACTATTTCATCTCTCGGAAGGAAATGGGCGCTTTTCCTAAATTTTCGATATTCTGCGGCGGCGGGCTAAGGATGTCAAGTACCCCTAGACCGAATGTCATCGTATCCAGCATGCCTGGGTGTGACTGCCACCCCAGGCATGGAACAATCAATAAATGGAACAATCAATAATTTGATCGATAGTAGATCGAAGACTGACCGCCTACTTCTTTTCTACCTGTGGGGAGCCATATCCTGCGGGAAGCTTTTCAGCGCAACCTCGCTCGGCCGGGAAGAAGTTTTCTTCGCTTCATCGGTTGTGTTCTCGACGAGAGTTCCCTTCAGCACGTAATACGCTTCGTCGCCCCGATTCTTGCCTTCGCCCCGCTCGAACGTTCCTCGGAATTCGAACGACACGCCATGCACGGTCTCGGTGGCAAACGCGAGTTGATTGCCATCGAGCTTGCCCGACTTAAAAAAGTGATCCACAAAAACGCCGCGATCGCTTTCCGAGTCGCCGTAGCGCGAAACAAAGCCGGTAACGCGTCCCCGGTCTTCGATGGTGACTTGCACAAACTCGCCGTCGCGCAAAAAGCTGTACAGGCCCGAGTAATCCGCCCCGGGCGTTGCTGGACTCGGGGCCTGGTTCTGCCGATCCTTATGCTGCCCATCTTTATTCTGCCCGTCTTTATTCTGCCCATCCAGGTTCGCCTGCGCGCCAGCAAGCGTGAAAGCAAAAAGAACGAAACACGCCAGTTGCAGCGCGTAGAAGCGGGTTGTGTGGATCGGCATGCTCACCTCGGAGGAACTGTCAGTATAGCGGTCATTAGTTTATTAGGATGCGGGCAAAAGCGATTGGTGCGGAAGGTGGTCCGTTGTTAAGCTTGGTGGGACATGAAACCCAGGATTTCGCTTCGTAGGACAAAGATGTTTTTTGTGTGGGTCGCAGTAGTGACCTTCGGGCTGCAGCTCGCCTCAGCGCAAAAGAAAGAAGTTGTGTGGAGCGCGGACGAGAAGCCACTCGCGGACCAGATCCATGGGCTGCGCGGCCTCGCGGATGACGTCCGGGCGGGGACTACGAAGGATCTGGCGCTGAAGATCCGGAAGCTGCCGGCGACCGAGAACAAGCTGCGGTTGGCGGTGAGTTTGGCGCCGCTTTCCACCGAAGGCGATTTCGGACACAACACGCTGCAGGAAGTAGCGACGACGCTGGCCGAGACGTTACGTGAGCGACCTGTGCCATTGGCGGAGCCGAAGAATCCCGACGCGGCCAGCAAAGCCACCGCCGCACGCGAGCCGGCGCGTCCATATATTGAGCTGGCCACCCTGGTGCGTTACGAACATGTTGAGGTTTCACCCGATCTCAATAATGATGAGCAGTTTCGGACGGCCATGACGCGACTCGAGGCGGATGACCGCAAGCGGGAACATCCGGAGTTTACGCTGAAAGATCTTTCCGGTGAGACCTGGACGTTCGCGGAACTGCGCGGCAAAGTCGTGCTGGTGAATTTCTGGGCGACCTGGTGTCCGCCCTGCCGCAAGGAGATGCCGGATCTGGAAACGCTTTACGGGCGCTTCAGTTCGAAGGGGCTGGTGGTGCTGGGCATCTCAGATGAAGAGGGGGCGAAGGTTGAGCCATTTATCCGCGAGCGCAAGATTTCGTTTCCCGTGCTGCTCGATCCCGGCCGGAAGGTAAATGAAATGTTTGTGGTGGAGGGGATTCCAAAGAGTTTTGTGTACGACCGGGAAGGGAAGCTGGTAGCGCAGTCGATCGATATGCGGACGCAGAAGCAGTTTCTGGAGATGCTCGCCAAGGCTGGGCTGGAGTAAGACTTCTGAAGTAAGTAAGTGATGATCGGAGGGATTTGCAAAATGAAGAAGCGAATCGTTGGCGCAGTTCTTGCGGTATTGATTCTGGTCGCGCTCGCAAGCGCGCAAGACACGATGAAAAGAGACGCGGCGCCGAAGCCGGCGGTGGGGCCGTCGCAGGCTTTGCTGGAGAATTGGAACTATATCGGGCGGAAGTTGATTGCCATGGCGGAAGACTTTCCCGAGGACAAGTACGACTTCAAGCCGGTGCCGGCGGAGCGGAGTTTTGCCGAGCAACTGTTGCACGCGGCCAATGGGAATTATTTTTTCACCAACCCAGCGATGGGACTGAAACCGCCGGCGGAAGAAGATCCCAAGCGCGAGCAGTACAAGACGAAAGCCGCGGTGGTTGAGTTTGTGAAGAAGGCGTTCGCCGACGGCGCGGCGGCGATTCAAAAAAAGGGCGATAAAGGGATGAACGATTTGATCGTCGATCCGTTCGAGAATCAGCAGGTGCGAGTTTCCGACATGGCGTGGGGCCTTATTGAGCACTCGGGAGAACACTATGGCCAGTTGGTAGTGTATTACCGCGTTGCCGGGTTGGTGCCGCCGGAATCGCGGCCAAAGAAGTAGTCTCGGCGCTGATACCATAGCCCTGGTGCGCCCGCTGCTCGACGTCCGTGACCTGACCATCCAGTTCCCGCAGTCCCGTGCTGGGCTGGCACCTCCGCCCGCCCAGCAGGCGAAGGCCGTTGCACCCGTGACCGCCGTTCGCGGTCTTTCGTTCTCTATCGCCCCTGGCGAAGTGCTCGGCTTGGTCGGCGAATCCGGCTCCGGAAAATCCATCACCTCGCTCGCCATCATGGGCCTGCTTCCGCCCGCCGCGATCGTCACGGGCGAAATCATTTTCCAGAACCGCTTCCAAGACGGCGACGGCGTCCCCACGCATCTCACCAAGCTGCCTTCCGACCAACTGCGGCAGCTTCGCGGCTCGCGCATCGCCATGATTTTCCAGGAGCCCATGACCGCCCTCAACCCGGTCATGCGTGTCGGCGACCAGATCGCCGAAGCCGTCCTCGCTCATCACCGCGTCTCCAAATCGGAAGCATGGCGCCAAGCGGTCGGAGGCATGCGCGACGTTGCCATCCCCGACCCCGAACAGCGCGCCCGCAGTTATCCGCATCAGCTCTCCGGAGGCATGCGCCAACGCGTCATGATCGCCATGGCCATCGTCAACCGCCCGCAACTGCTCATTGCCGACGAGCCCACCACCGCGCTCGATGTCACCATTCAGCAGCAAATCCTCGACCTGCTCAACGACCTCCGCCACAAATTCGGATTGGCGATGCTCTTCATCTCGCACGATCTCGCCGTCGTTTCGCACGTCGCCGACCGCGTCGCCGTCATGTACGCCGGCAACCTGGTCGAGCTCGGCGCCAAGGCCGACATTTTCCACGCGCCCGCTCATCCCTATACCCAGGGCCTGCTGCGCGCGATTCCTACTCTTGAGACCGATCGCGCTCTTCCGCTTTCGACTATCGAAGGCACCGTCCCGTCCATCGCCCAACTTCCTCCCGGATGTCCTTTCGAACCCCGCTGCCCGCACCGCGTCGCCGCCTGCGCCGTCGAGCTCCCCCCGCTCGTTGAAGTCGAACCAGAAGTCCGTCCCGAACACTGGGCCCGATGCCCGGTCGTGAATCCGCCGCGGCCCCATAGCCAGCCCTAGCGTCGCGTCCCGCGAACTCGCGGAACACGACACTAGCCGCCGCCTCGTCCTTTTCTCGCCAGAAAAGCTATAATCCTCCCCCGTGCGCATCCTTCTTCTAAGCGACATTCACAGCAACCTCGAAGCGCTGGACGCCTGCCTCGCCGCCGCTCCCGCCCACGACCTCGTCGTCAATCTCGGCGATACCGTTGGCTACGGCGGCAATCCCAACGAAGTCATTGCCCGCGCGCAAGCTCTCGGACGCGTCTTCGTCCGCGGCAATCACGACAAAGCCGTCTGCGGCCTCATGAACCTCGAAGAATTCAACCCCGTCGCCGGCCTCGCCACGCTCTGGACGCGCGACCAGCTCACCCCCAAAAATCTCGAATGGCTCCGCGCACTCCCGCAGGGTCCCGTCTACCTCGACGAACTCCCCGGCATCCAGTTCGTTCACGGCTCTTCGCTCGACGAAGATGAATACATGGTCAGCGCCAGCGACGCCATCGAACCGCTCATCACCAATCCCGTCCCGATCACGTTCTTCGGACATACTCACCTTCAGGGCGGCTTCGTGCTCACGGGCGAGATCAGCGAAGGCTACCATCCCGGATATCGCACCGTGGGCCAGCCTGAGTCCTCCGACTGGCCCCTCCGCAAGGATCGCCGCTATCTCATCAACCCCGGCTCCGTCGGCCAGCCCCGCGATGGCGATTGGCGCGCCGCCTTTGCCATGTTCGACTCCGAAGCCTGGATCGTGACTTTCTATCGCGTCCCGTACAACCTCCGCGCAGCCCAGGAAAAAATCCTCGCCGCCAATCTGCCGCAGCGGTTGGCCACGCGGCTAGCCACCGGAAGATAGAACAGGGTGACAGCAACTGAACCCCGCCCACGTTGTAAACTCGCTCCATGCGTTCGCGCTCTCCCGGCTCCGGCAATCTTTTCTCTGCGCCGAAATCCGCGCCCGCTGCCCACACTGCCCACGTCGATGGCGGCGCTCGCGGCAATCCTGGGCCCGCCGGCTATGGTGTTGTCATCAACGATGCCTCCGGCCACCCGGTCGCCGAGCTCAGCGAATACCTCGGCCACCACACCAACAACTACGCCGAGTATCAGGGACTCCTCGCCGCCCTCCGCTACGCCACCGAAAATCAAATCAAAGCGCTCAAGGTCGTCAGCGATTCCGAACTGATGGTGCGCCAGATGAAAGGCATCTACAAGGTGCGTCATCCCGAACTGCGCAAGCTGTACGACCAGGCGCAGCAACTGATCCGCCAGCTCGAGCACTTCGAAATCCGCCACGCACTGCGTGAACATAACCAGATTGCTGATCGGCTGGCGAATGAGGCGATGGATAGAGGGCGATAGTACAGTGTCCCGCGAGTTCGCGAACCCAAATCCAAACTGTCATCCTGAGCGAAGTGAAGGACCTATCTACTTGAAGCCGCCCCAATGCATAGGTCTTTCCCCTTCGGCTCCGCTCAGGGTCAAGATGACAATCCCAACTAATGCCGCAAACATTCCCCTTCCCTGGACCCGCCCGCCGGATTACCATTGCGCCCTATCGCCACCCACAGGAGGACGACACGATGATCGGAGCTCACTCATTTGCTGGAATCAATTTCTGGGCCGTGCTGGTATCCGCCATCGCGACCATGGTGATTGGATTTTTCTGGTATTCCCCCATCCTCTTCGCGAAGCCCTGGATGCGCCTGATGGGATTCGACCCCAATGACAAGGCCAAGATCGCCGAGATGCGAAAAAACGCAGGCAAAATCTACAGCCTCGCCTTCGTCGCCAGCATCGCGTCGGCCGTAGTGCTCGCCAAGATCATTGACATCACCACCGTCAACACGATTCCTTACGGAATGAAAATCGGCTTCGCCGTCTGGCTGGGATTCGTAACCACCGTCCAATTAACCGGCGCACTATTCGGCAAGCAGCCCACCAAGCTCTACCTGATCAACACCGGATACCAACTAGTCTGCTACCTGGCCATGGGAGCCATTTTGGCCGTCTGGCCGCAGTGAAGCCAAGCCAGGTTTCAAAGTTTCAGTCGAGACAGTGCAGCGCACGGAAGAGATCATTTCTAGATATTTTGAAACAGAGAAAAAGCGGGGAAGAAGAATCGATTTGCGATGTCCGGCCCCTAAAGGGGCATTTGAATTCGAAGACTAACGGCATCGCCAAAGCGATGCCCTGATACAAAACCCAAGAAGCCAAGAGCTGATCGCTGAAAGCCGATAGCTGACGGCTCACAGCTAATCGCGCACCCGCCCTACGCCTGGCTCTTTTTCGACGCCGCGGCTGCCTTCACTTTCACCGTTTCCCACGGCCGCTTTGGACGATCCACCTCCGGCTCGTCGCGGTCCCTGATGCGATCGTACTGATACGAATCGCTCACCGTTCCGAGCGATTCGTTGTAGAGGCTCGGCAGTCCCAGTGCTTCCTTCATTTCTTCGGAAAACTGCTGCAGCGCTTTGAGGTGGTCGGCCGTGGCCGGCACTTCGGTCTTCGTCGTCTTCATAAACTGCTGATAGCCGCGATTGACCAGCTTTGAAATCTCGCTGCCGATCATGTATCCCGGATACGCGAAAATTTTCACGCCGCCGTCATCCGTCTTCTGGATCGCCGCCGAGCAGTTGTACTTCTTCAGGAACACCCGCGTTTGCGCGCCCGGAGCTTCAATCAGGTCAAAGCCATGATCGCGCAGCCAGCTGACTGCGTCTTCGTAGGTTCGCTGTTCGACTTTCGCTGCCATTTTATGAACTCAATTCTCGTTGCATCAGGTTAGATGCTGCTTTCACGGATTCGATGGAACCAAACTGTCCACGGCGAATCTAATGACATTAGAATTTCAACAACGTTAGTATAGATATACCTTTTTGAAATTCCGGACACATTACTCTAGTCACAAGAGCATTCACACGCAATGACTCCAGCAGCTCCAGGCTCCGCGCCGCCGAAGTCGGCTTCCCAGGCTGAAGCCGCGTCTGGCCCGAGAGGAGAAGCCGTGCTCGCGAGAATCGGCAATACGCCCCTGCTGCCACTCGACACGCTCGCCCGCGATTTTCCCAACGTAAAACTATTGGGCAAGGCCGAATGGCACAACCCCGGTGGATCCGTCAAAGATCGCCCCGCCGCCCGCATTGTGGCCGAAGCGCGCCGCGCCGGCAAACTCGCTCCCGGAAAGATTCTGCTCGATTCCACCAGCGGTAACACCGGCATCGCCTACGCCATGCTCGGCGCCGCGCTCGGATTTCCCGTCACGCTCTGCGTGCCCGAGAATGTTTCTCCCGAGCGAAAACGAATTCTACAGGCATACGGCGCAAATATCATTTACACGGACCCCGCCGAAGGCTCCGACGGCGCCATCAAGATCGCCCGCCAGTATGCCGAGCGCCATCCCGATCTTTACTTCTTCGCCGATCAGTATTCGAACGATGCGAACTGGCGCGCGCATTACGAAACCACCGCGAACGAAATCTGGCAGCAAACCGAAGGACGCATCACGCACTTCGTCGCCATGCTCGGCACCACCGGAACCTTCGTCGGAACCACGCGTCGTTTGAAAGAGTTGCACCCGAAGATCCGCTGCATCTCGCTGCAACCCGACTCTGCCTTCCACGGCATCGAAGGCGCGAAGCACTTGCCCTCGGCAATCGTGCCACGCATTTACGATCCGTCGCTCGCCGATGAAAATCTGGAGATCGCAACCGAAGACGCGCACGCCATGGCCCGGCGCCTGGCGCGCGAACAAGGACTGCTCGTCGGAGTCTCCGCCGCCGCGGCTATTGTTGGCAGCCTAAGAGTTGCCGAGCGTCTGAAAGAAGATCAACGCGCAACCATCGTGACCATCCTCTGCGACTCTGGCGAAAAATATCTGAGCGAACGATTTTGGCATGAGGGCTAGAACCAAAATCCACCACAGAGTCACACAGACACAGAGCAAACTTTTTTGATTTTTCTCCGTGTCTCTGTGACTCTGTGGTGAAATGGTTTCTGACCTCTGATGCTCAAGCTCTCTCCATCTGCCTATATCTCCCTTCGCCAGCACGGAGAGGAAACCTATCCCCACGAGTGTTGCGGCGTGCTGCTCGGGCACTTCGACGATAACGGCTCCAAGCCCGTCTCAAAGATCGTCTCGCGCATCGCCCGCTGCGGCAACACGCGCGAGGATTCGCCACACAACCGTTACCACATCGATCCCCGGGATCTCATCCGCATCCAGCGCGAAGGCCGCGAGCGCGGCGAGGACATCGTCGGCTTCTATCACTCTCATCCCGACCATCCCGCGCAGTGGTCGCCCACCGACCTCGCGGAAGCTCACTGGTTCGGCTGTTCCTACGTGATCACGAGCGTCGACAAGGGCACAGCGACGATAACGAATTCGTTCGAACTGACGGGTACCAATGAGGCCGACAAGAAATTCGTGGAGGAGAAGACTGAAGTGTCATGACACGGAGGTGCATGACAATGGCGCTAGGGCAGTACTTTCAAAACCACCGCAGTAATATCGTCGTGCGGAGGGTTGCCCTCGGAGAAGGCCAGTTGGCGATCGAAGACGAAATCCACCGATTCGATTGCCGATTTGCACCGGCATTGTGCCCACACCTCCTCGATCTGGGCGGTGCAGAATTCGACTCCCTCCCCGTTGCGCAATTCATGAAGACCGTCGCTTGCGAACAGAACGCAGTCTCCCGGGCCTAGTTGCACCACGTGCCGTTCGTAGCTGGTACCCGGGAACATTCCCGAAGGGAGACCACCCTCGCCTAGCGGACGGCACCCCGCTCCGGAGATCAAGAGGGGGAATGGCATTCCGGCATTGGAAAAGATGAGTTCTCGCGTGGCGGGGTTGAAAAGAGCATACAAGGTCGAGCAAAAGCGGCCCGGGATAGGCCGCTGCACCAGGCGCTCGTTTAATAGGGCAAGAACTTTAGCGGTATCGGTCCCCGCCTTGTGAATCCCGCGCAGGGTTCCCATCACGAGCGCGCCGTACATGGCCGCCGGCAAGCCCTTGCCGACCACGTCCCCGAGGTAGATCCCGATGAGATCGTTCGGTAGAGAGAAGAAGTCGGCAAAGTCGCCCCCCACCTCGGAGAAGGGAATGAAGCGGGACGCGATCTCGACGGCCTCATGGCAGAGCCCCTTCGTGGGCAGCAGCGAGGACTGGATGAGTTTCGCTTCCCGTGCATACCTGTCACAGAGGCACTCGCGAGACACTGATTTCGCCACGCCAGCCGCTTCAGACATGCCCCCACCATCCTAGTGTTCGGATCGGCAAAGCGGCGGTGCTGCATTAGTGCCCGAAGTCTCTTGCCACCCGGAAGGGGGCGTCCCTTCGGCAATCGCACGACGCCCATCTTCCTTGTCCGTTCCGCGCTGGACCGCCGAGGGCGACCGTCGCTCCGTTTCGACTTGCATCTTTCGCGAGTGCTATTGCATCTGCTTTGTATGCCCCAGATCCAGATTCCATCTCCGCTTCGCCAATACTCGGGGAAACAGGCTTCGATCGATATCCCGGCAAAAACCGTGGGCGAGGCTCTTGCTGGTCTGGTCTCGCAGCATCCCGATCTGAAGCGCCACCTCTATACCGACGACGGCAAGCTGCGCGCGTTCGTCAACGTTTATGTCAATGACGAAGACATGCGCTATCTGCAAAAAGAAGCCACCGCGGTCAAAGAGGGTGATACCATTTCCATCGTGCCGTCGATTGCCGGCGGCTGCGGCGATATGATTTGAGTGTGATCTGCCGAGTATGATTTGCCGAGTATGATTTGCGGACCGACACATTGCCGAATGTCCCGCCCCGCGCGCGGTCGCCGCTGTTGTCTGTAGCTCGCCTTCGACTGATCACAATTGGAAGAGGAATTTATGGCCACCCTTACTGATGTCAAATCCTCCAAAGCCCAATCCGAAGCCGTTTTAAGCAACGACGAAATCCTGCGCTACTCGCGCCATCTGATCATGCCCGAAGTGGGCATGGAAGGGCAGCGGAAGCTGAAGGCCGCAAAAGTCCTGTGCATCGGAGCGGGCGGTCTCGGTTCGCCGCTCGCACTCTACCTGACGGCCGCGGGCATCGGCACGCTCGGCATCGTGGACTTCGACGTCGTGGACTACACCAACCTGCAGCGCCAGATTATCCACACCACCAACGACGTCGGCCGCAAGAAGCTCGACTCCGCCGCCGACAAACTGACGGCGATCAATCCGTTACTGAACCTGCGGACGTTCGACATGAAACTGACCAGCGCCAACGCGCTCGAGTTGTTTCGCGAGTTCGACATCGTCGCCGACGGCACCGACAATTTTCCCACTCGCTACCTAGTCAATGACGCCTGCGTGCTCACTGGCAAGCCCAATGTTTACGGCTCCATCTTTCGCTTCGAGGGCCAGGCGAGCGTGTTCGCGACTGAAGAAGGCCCATGCTATCGCTGTCTCTATCCCGAGCCGCCACCGCCGGGCCTCGTGCCTTCATGCGCCGAAGGCGGAGTGCTCGGCATTCTGCCCGGGCTGATCGGCGTGATTCAGGCGACCGAGACCATCAAGCTGATTCTCGGCCAAGGCGAATCGCTCGCCGGCCGATTGCTCTTGGTCGATGCGCTCGCCATGAAGTTCCGCGAACTGAAGCTGCGCAAGAATCCCGATTGCCCCGTCTGCGGCACGCACCGCACGATCACCAAGCTGATTGACTACGATCAGTTCTGCGGCATCCGCGGTCAGGAAGAACCCGCTGGAAATGATATTCCGGCGATCTCGGTGGAAGACTTAAAGAAGAAGTTAGATGCGAAGGCCGACGTGTTTATTCTCGATGTACGCGAACCGCACGAATACCAGATCTGTAACTTGAAGGGATATCTCATCCCGGTCGGCGACTTACCAAAGCGCGTGAACGAACTCGACAGCAGCCGCGAGATCGTGGCCCACTGCAAAATGGGCGGACGCAGCGCGAAAGCCGTGAACTTCCTGCGCCGCGCGGGGTTTACCAAGGTCTATAACCTGACCGGCGGCATCTTAGCGTGGGCCGATCGAATCGATCCGAAGATGCCTAAGTACTGACGGCAGTTCTCGGTTCTCAGTTGTTGGAGGGGAGCGCTTGCGCGCTCCCTTTTTTTGGTGTTGCTGAGACGCTTCCGCTGGTGTTGGCGGGCGGTCTTTCCTACCGTCCTCGCTCATTGGTTCTCGATCGCTTCCTTCAGGTGCTTGGCGCAGGCCTCTGCCGAACTTTTCTTTCCGTGAGTGGATGCTTCCTCGTGGACGGAATAGGCCCACACCACTTCGGCGCTCTTGATGTTACTGACTGTAATACTGGCCTCTTCCCGCGAGTGCCAATTTCCCAGGATAACCTTCTTGGCAGTGCTCGCCTTCTGGCTTTCGGAAGTGCCGGTGATTTCGTAGTCCGCCTGATCACGACTGGGGACGATCTCAACGGGAACCTTTTTCTTCGCAATGGCGTCTCTCAAGTATGTGTCGTAGTCGCCCGCGATGGGCGCGACAAACACTTTCGCTCCCTTCGGTATCTTTTGCGAAGGGGGCGCGTTCTTTTCGCCCGCCAGCGCTGTAGAAACACCAGCTACAACCAGAAGCACGAAGAAGCTCACTACGTTTCTCTTATACGACATATGCCACTCTTTCCGCAGCCGGTAATCCGCCCGACTACTCAAGCACAATTTGCTTGATATGTTTGGCGCATGCCTCTCCCGCGCTTTGCCTGCCGCGCACAGAGTTGGTCTTGTGGACGGAGTAGCCGAAAATGACTGCTCCGGTCTTCAGGTCGGAAATCTTGATGCTGGCTTGTTCATTTGAATTCTGCGAACCGGCAAAGAGCATCTTCGCCCACCCGGCCTTCTCGCTTTCCGAGACACCACTGATTTCGTAGTCAGCCTTGCTGCGCTCAACCACCACGGTCAGTGGCACTTTCTTATTTCGTAATCCGGCAATGATGTAGTTCTCGAAGCCACCCGAAATCGGGGCGACGTAGACTTTAGCGTATGAAGGGATTTTCGCGCTGTTTACGCTAGCGAGTTGTCCCTCGTCCGTCGGAGCCGACTTCAAATCGGAAGCGAGCTCCTTCGCTTGGCCGCTGGAAGCTGGTTTTCCCGCGTCGGCGGCTTTGTTCTGATCCTGGGTTGAATTGTTCGCTTGAGATGTAGATGACCGCGCAGACAGCGGATATATCGCGAGACACAGAATGAGCGCGGCCAGATACGAACACATTAGCGGTGTTCTGCTATGCATGACGCCCTCCCGGTTGCCTATTATGCTCCCAAAATAAGAAGAACGGGTACTCTCTCTGCTCCGGGTGTGTAAGGATACTCAGCTTTGGCCCGCGGCACCCCGCTCTTTCTTTGCGCGGTCACTGGAATGGTCAAATTCGCGTCGTCATAGTTTCTGCACGGAAGATAATAGCCAGTTCTCGATCTTTCCCCGACAGTGATACAGTCACACCGGAGGTTCTCAAGCAGCTTCGTTAACATCGCGGTCAAAATTATTGACATCTAACCCATCGCGTGCGATAATAGTAATCTGATTGGGGCAGTTTCGAGGTATGCCGTCCAGTAAGACGGTCCTCGAAGCTGCCCCAAAACCATTTTCAGCGCTCTTTGACAATGTAAGTCCTTATTCTTGACTATTTTCCATATAAGTCCTTACTCCTGAGGATTGTGCGGCTAACTCTATGATTCTAATATATTAAAAAAAAGGGGGGGGTAGGGGGTACCCATCGACGAATTAGTTAGCTCGCGGCCACACTAAAGCGATACATGGAATACATAGAAGGATGGAGAGGAACTGGGGGCACCGGCGCGGCAGTTACGGGAAGAGAGCGGCTAAGGGAAACAGAAGGGGGCGCCGGAGCGCTCCCCCGTTTGCTTTTCTTTTCCACGAGTTAGTCAGTTACTTGCTTCCGCTCATTTCGGCCTTCTCAGTAGCGCCGATGACTAGGGCGTACTTCTTGCCGGCGAAGCGTACTTGGGAAACCGTTGCCTTGCCGCTGGCGTGGTCGATGACCGCGGAGTCGTAATCATAGGCCTTGTCGAGTGCGACGACTTTTGCTGGCGCCTTTGCGACTTCTTTCTTATCCTGCATGATGCTTACCTCGACGTTCGATCCCGTGCCGTCCCAGCGCAGTTGATACTCACCGGGCGCGAGCTGCTGGCCGGCGACTTCGATCGGCTCCCGCACGTGCAGCGAACCCTTGTTACTTGCGAAAGCGCTCGATGCGAGCAGCACGGCCAGCCCGAGCACCACAGTCTTTGCCAGATTGTTCATCGCCAGATGGTTCAGTTTCATATGCTCCTTAGCTTTCTGCCCCGTTTCCTGCCGGGACGTTAGGGGCGGCTGGTGATGGTTCGAGGGCGCTCGACTGAGGGCTTGCCTTTTTCGTGCAAAGTCCTACAATGCGCGTGTCAGGGTGACGCAAAAGAGCGCGGGCCTCAGACTCGTGCTTTTTGCTCGGACTGTGCTCGCGCAGGGCCGCCAAACCACGTGTGAGCCAGTCCCGTTACCCTGCAAATTCTTTTAAGTGGATCGATTTTGTTTACGTCCACCCCACATTGGTTCGCTACAGGATACGAATCTCGGTCTGAGTAAGTTCCCAATGTCTTTTTTCTTTGCGAACAGAAGCATGCGTATTGGACGCGCGGGCGCTCGCCCCGTTAGCAAAGCGTGATGCACGTCGGCGGAGTAACAAGGTGGGGATGTTTTGTCAGGAGTTCAGGCTATGTCGAAGGAACTACAAGATCCCTCGCTTCGCTCGGCATGACAAATCTATATTTAATAAAGTGCTAACTAATCTTCAGCACAATCTTGCCGTAATTCTTGCCTTCCTGCATTAGCGTGTAGGCGGCGCGGGCTTCTTCCAGTGGGAAAACTTTTCCGATCACGGGATGGAGTTTGCCCGCTGCCAGCCATTCGGAAAGCTGCTTCCACGCGGATTCCATGAGTGGGCGGTTGGCGCTCAGATACGACAGCCAAAGTCCGTGTACGCTCGCGCCTTTCGCGTAGAGAAGGCGAGTGTCGAGTAGCGGAGTCTCGCCGGTGGCGGAGCCGTAAACGATGACGCGTCCGGAGTCGCGCACGCAGCGCACGCTTTTTGCGACGTGTTCGCCACCGAGCATTTCGAAAACTGCGTCGACGCCTTCGCCGTGCGTCAGATCTTTGATCGCTTCGACATAATCGCGCTGCTTGTAGTTGATGCCGTGCTGCAGGCCGAGCTCGCGCACCCGGGCGAGCTTGTCTTCGGAAGAAGAAGTTCCGTACATTTCGATGCCGAGAATTTTGCCAATTTGCACGGCGGCGGTGCCGACTCCGCCAGCGACGGCGTGGATCAGAACGCGGGCGCCGGCGGGCTTGTCGTTGGGTTGGACGTTGGGCTGGACGTTGGGCTGGGCGAGCAAACCGGCCTTCCAGTAGGCGAAGTAGGCGGTGAAGAAATTTACCGGGAAGGCGGCGGCCTGTTCGGCGGTCCAATTTTCAGGGACGGGCCAAACCAGGTTCCGCTGCGCCACGGTTTTCTCGGCGAAGGCGGCCCACTGCATGTAACCCATCACGCGGCGTCGGCTCGGCTCGGCGTTGCCGGTAAATTCGCGTCCGGCGAATTCGCGGCCCGCCGTGAACGGCGGCTTCGGAGTGCCGGCGTATCCGCCACGCGCGGTGAGCAGATCGGCAAAGTTCAAGCCGCCCGCTTCCACCTTCACCAGAAGCTGCTCCGGCGCGGGATGCGCGTCGGGGACCTGCTGCAATTCGAGAACCTCGGGACCGCCGAAACGAGTGATGACGAGTGCTTTCATGCGGAAAGTTTAACAGGCCTATGGAGTGACGGGCGTCTCGCCCGTCCGCCAGGCGGGGACTCCCGGCTCTCCACGGACAAGGAACTCGCGGAGTTCGCCTGCAGCATCTATAATGTTGATCGAGTTTCCGATCCCCGTGGCCTGAGCGATTTTCTGGCGGCGAGGACGAGGGTTGCGCCGGTATTGCGGGTGCGATTCGAGGGTGCGGATGGAAACGTCTACGCCTCCCCTGTTGGAAAGGAAACGCTCGCCCGGCTTACTCCTGCCGCGCTTGTTTTTCTTCACCAACAGACTCGCTATGTGCTAACGGCTGAATGGTGAAGCTAACCGACAATTTCGGGCGCTCGATTCACGATCTGCGGATTTCGATCACGGACCGCTGCAACTACAGGTGCGTGTACTGCCGGACGGGGACCAACGGCGCGGCGTATGCCGAGCTTCCGTTCGAGGATTATCTGCGGATGGCACGGATTCTGGTTGGGCTCGGGATCACGAAAATTCGCCTGACGGGCGGCGAGCCGCTGCTGCGTAAAGGCATTGTGGAGTTCGTCGGCGACCTCGCAAGGCTGCGCACTGCAGAGGGCAAGAAACCTGAAATTGCATTGACGACCAACGGCCACCTGCTGGCCGAGATCGCGCAGCCGCTGAAAGAAGCAGGACTCGACCGCGTGACGGTCAGCATGGACGCGGTGGATCCGGAGCGATTTGCGCGCATCACGCGAGTGCCGAATGGATACGAGAGCGTGCTGGCGGGAGTGCGCGCATCGCGGCGGGCGGGGCTCGATCCGGTGAAAATCAATTGCGTGCTGCTGCGCGGCTTCAATGAAGATCAGGTCATTCCGTTTGGGATGTTTGCGCGCGAAGAGCGGGTGGTGGTGCGCTTCATCGAATTCATGCCGCTCGAAGAGGGCCGGGTTTGGACGCCGCAAATTGTAGTTACGCTCGATGAAATCGTCTCCCGCATGTCGGAGTACCTGCCGCTGGAGGAGATTGCGCACGAGGGCAGTGAAACGGCGCGGCGCTACCGCTTCTCCGATGGCGTGGGCGAGATTGGAATCATCGCGCCGGTATCGCATCCGTTCTGCGGACACTGCAGCCGGATTCGCATTACCTCGGACGGCAAGCTGCGTACGTGTTTATTCTCGGTGTGGGATCACGACCTGCATGAGTTGATGCGGCGCGGCGCGACCGACGAGAAGCTCACGGAGTTCATTGTGAAAGTGGTGGAGAAGAAAGAAGAGCGGCACCACATCGGAGAGCCGGGATTTGTGCCGGCGTCGCGGACGATGGTGCATATTGGAGGGTAGGCTCAGCCGTCAGGAAGTGCGCTTCACCGACGAAACGGAGAGTGCGCCGGGGATTGCCAGATACTCTCAGTAGAAAGCGTCGTACTTAATCACCATCCAACCAGAATCTTTCTTTTCTTCCGTTATCGAGAAAAGGTCTTTGTAAGTTGCATCTTGGCTGGGGCTGCTGTAACGCTGGCCTTTGTAGTGCAGAATCACGAGCGGCGGCGCGTCTTCCCATTCCACCAGATTCCATGAAATCAGCGGATGCTGGGCTTCGGAGTTGCAGAGGAAAGCGGCGCGCTTCTTGCGGTAATCCTTTTCCCACTGGGCGAGCAGTTTGCGGCAATTGCCGTCGCGCATCTCCGAGATGAAGCGATTGGCGGTGCGTTCGATGGTGCGATCGCGAAACGGATTCATGGTGATGCTGATCGGCATCTGGGTGAGAGGGTCGCGTTCTTCGGAGCGCGAGAGAACCGGCGGCTGGTTGCTGAGCCAGTAGAGATAGCCGAGACACACGAGCACGAGCAAGCCAGCGGAGCCCAGTGCGATAGCTAGATGGGCGCGGGAGAACTGCATCAGGAGAAGTTTGGGGGATGGGCGAGATGAGGGCAAGGTTACTTCAGATACTTCCGTAACTGATAGAAGGCGCTGGGCGGCGCTGGTGCCAGACTGCCAAGCTGCGCTCGGCTTGGAACGCGCGGCGCGCCTGTCCTTGCACGAGTGTCCCCATACGGGCACGTGACGAAGTTCCGAGCGAGTTAGAGAGGCAATCTTCCGGCCTCTGTTGTACGCGACCATGGTTTGTGTTTTCCGTATTGGCGGCGTATAGTTGTTGATGAAAACTGTTGTGTCGTAGTGTCAGGATTGTCGAAGCACACCAGTGGGCGAAAGCCCACTTTTTAGTTTGGGCCGATTGCCTGGGATGGACTGGCGCGGCGATTCTGGCGCAAATTGCTGAAAACATGGCTTTAGATCTGGATAAGGTCCGGCAGATTGCCGAACGAGTGGCAGGTTCGAACGGGCTGGAAGTAGTCGAAGTGGAGGTGTGCGGGGCAGGGAAGCACCGCATGCTGCGTGTGTTTATCGATCAGCCCGGGGCGGTGCCAGCGGAGGATCGTCCTCATGCAGAGCGTCGGGACGGCGTAACGCACGAGGATTGCTCGAAGTTCAGCCGGGAGTTCGGGACGATCGTCGACGTTGAGGATGCAGTGCCGGGCGGATCGTATGTGCTGGAGGTTTCTTCTCCGGGACTGGATCGCAAGCTGACGAAAGCGGCGGACTTTGAGCGCTTCCGCGGACATCGCGTGAAGTTGACGACGCGGGAACCGGTGAACGACAACCGGCATTTTGAAGGGAAGCTGGAAAGCTTCGAGAACGGAAAGCTGCTGCTGGATTTGAGCGCGGCGCGTAAGAAGAAGATGCGTCCGAAAGAAATCGCAGCGGCGAAGGTTGCGATTGAGTTAGACAACATAGAGAAGGCGAATTTGGTGCCGGAAATATAGTTGCCAGTTGCCAGTATCCAGTTGCCAATGTTTGGCGATTGCGACTGGCTAAACAGTGCCGCCCCCAGTGCGAAGCTCGTAGGCGGTCCGGAGAACTGGCAACTGGATACTGGCAACTGAGAACTGACTTTTATGGCTAGCGAGCTTTACAACATCATCGAAGGGGTCAGCCGGGAAAAAGGCATTGATCCGCAAATTGTGGTGAGCGCGGTTGAGGACGCCATTGTGGTGGCCACGCGCAAGTACTACAAGACGCAGGAAAACCTGCGCGCAGTGCTCGATAAAGATAGCGGCAAGATCAATGCCTATGCGGTGAAGTCGATCGTCGAGACTCCAGAGCAAGTGGAAGATCCGAATCTGCAGGTGACGGTGGAACAGGCGCGGAAGCTGGATCCGAGCGCGGAAGCGGGCGGAGAGCTGCTGATCCCGAAGGTGACAGAAGGAATTCTGGGGCGGATTGCGGCGCAACTTGCCAAGCAGGTCATATTTCAGAAAGTGCGCGAGGCGGAACGCGACACGGTTTACAACGAATACATCGGGCATGTGAACGAGATCATAAATGCGACCGTGAAGCGACTCGAAGGTCCGGATGTGATTCTCGATATCGGCAAGGCCGAAGCGCGCATGGGGCGCAAGGAGCAGTCGCGCCTGGAATCGTTCGCGGTGGGCGAACGGATCCGCGTAGTGATTGTGCGGGTCGAAAAAGCGGTGAAAGGGCCGGGCGTGATCGCTTCGCGCTCCGCTCCGGAATTAGTCCAACATCTGTTTCAGACCGAGGTGCCGGAAATTTACGATGGCACGGTAGTGATCCGGGCGATTGCGCGGGAAGCGGGCGAGCGCACGAAGATCGCGGTGTTGTCGAAGGACAAGGACGTGGATGCGGTCGGAGCCTGCGTGGGCATGAAGGGTATGCGGGTGCAGTCGATCATTCGCGAGTTGCGCGGAGAAAAGATCGACATCATCGAATATCACGAGGATCCGGTTACCTTCGCGGAGAAAGCGCTGCAGCCCGCGAAAGTGAGCCGGGTGACGATTGTGGACGCGGCGGACAAGCATCTGGAAGTGGTCGTTGACGACACGCAACTCTCGCTGGCAATCGGGAAAAAAGGGCAGAACGTGCGGCTGGCGGCGAAGCTGCTGGGCTGGAAGATCGACATCAAGAGCGAAGAAGAAAAGCGGCAGGAAGTGGAACAGCAGATGTCGGCGCTGGTCACGCAGACCGTAACTCCGCTGGAGATTGTCACCGGACTGGGCGAGGGGCTGGTCGAGAAACTGAAGGCGGCAGGCGTGAACACGGTGGAGTCGCTGGCCGATATGACGCCGGAGCAACTGGAAGCGATTGAAGGCATTGGCCCGAAAACGGTGGAAAAAATCAGCATTGCGGTCAATAATTATTTCGCCAGTCTGGATGGCGGCGAGGCAGTAGCCGACGCGGAAGCAGAAGGTGCCGGAGAAGCCGCCACCGAAGCGGCTTTCAGCGAGGAATCGCTGGCAGAAGGCACGGTAGAAGCGGATGCGTTGTCCGCGGAAGCGGAGCCTGCGGAAGAAACGGCGCCGGCAGAAGACGCCGAAGCTCCGACCGAAGAACCCGCGACTGAAGAAGCTGCGACTGAAGAAGCCCCGGAAGACAAGCAGAGCTGAACCTGGGAGCGTGGCGAGTTCGGAGTTGCATCCGAACCGAAAGCGCGGGCTTCGTCACCCGGAAGTGAGATTGCACAGGGATTTTGTGAGGTCAGATATGCGAGCTTAGATATACGAGCTTAGCGGCGCAAGAAGAGGAAACGACGGCGGATGAGTAAGATTCGAATCAACGATCTGGCCCGTGAGTTGGAAGTCAAGAGCAAAGAAATTCTTGACGTGCTGACCACGGTGGGCGTCACGGAGAAGAAAACGCACTCCAGTTCTCTGGAAGAACACGAAGCGGAGCTGGTGCGGAAACATCTCCGCGGCCGCTCCGAGGCTACGCCCGGTTCGGCGAAGACTTCGCGTGCCGCTCACGGCGACGAAGGGATCAAGACCAAAATCGACCTCTCACACATTTCGCGACCGGGAGACGTCCTGCGCGCCATCACGCAGCTAAGAGAAGTAGCCGAGCATCCTGCGGCGCGTCCGGTAGTCAAGACGCCGGCGATAGAAGCGAAGGCAGAAGCTCCGACCGCTCCGGTGGCGCCGAAGGCAGTGCCGCCCAAGCCTGCGAGCGGAGCTCCTGCTCCTGCGCCGCCGACACCAAGACTGGTGACGCCTGCTTCGGTGGCCGCTGCGCAGCGGCCACCGGCGGTGGTTGTGATTCTGCCCAAAGGTTCCGCGACACCACCCTCCGCGACCACAGCGGCTGCGGTCCCATCCGCTACAAGTACGAGTGCGGCGCCGCCTGCGATCGCAGTTCCGCCCCGAGTTACGACTCCTGCAGCGCCAGCCGCAAGTGCTCCGCCAGCAGCGCAGCCTCCGGCGCATAATAACGTTGCGCAGATGCAAAGCGCGGCGCCCGCGAAGCCAGCGGCTCCGAGTGCGCCACCACCGCGAATGATCATGCCGCAGACCGGCCCGCGCCCGGTATATAAGGCGCCTCTGTCTGCGCCGGGAGCGCCAACGCCTGGTGCAGCTTCGCGGCCGGCGCCAGGACGGCCGGTGCCGGGACAGCCAATCTTTCAGCGCACGGCACGACCGCAAGCGCCGGGAGCAGCGCGTCCGCCGCTGCGTCCGGGTGAACGGCGACCGATGCATCCGACGCGAGTGGCGCCAGCGGGATCGCGTCCGCTGGGTGTAGGTCCGGGAGCGGGACTTCCGCCGCCGGGACCAGCGCGTCCGGGAAGCCGTCCGGGCGGGCCGGCTCGGCGACCGGGACAGAGGTATGTGCCGCGAGGAGTGAAGGAAGGCCCGATGAAGGGCTACACTCCGCCGCCGCGGATGACCATCAGCAACGAGCCGGCGCCGATCACGCGGAACATCACGATTACAGAAGGAATCTCGGTGAAGGACTTGGCCGAGAAGCTGGGCATCCGCGCCAAGGATGTGATTGCGCGGTTGGTGGTGCGGGGCGTGTTCGCGACCATCAATCAAACGCTCGATGCGGAACTGGCCAGTGAAATGGCGCGCTTCTTCGGAGCGGATACGGAAGTGATCACCTTCGAGGAACAAGCCGCGAAAGATACCACCGAAGCCACCGAGAGCAGCGAGGAAGGCGCGGAAGCGGTACCGCGTCCGCCGGTGGTTACGATCATGGGCCACGTGGACCACGGCAAGACGACGCTGCTGGATTCGATCCGCTCGACCAATGTCGCCGGAGGCGAGGCGGGCGGCATCACGCAGCACATCGGCGCATACAAGGTTCGCATCACGGACACGGCGTCTCCGGCCTATGGGCGCGAGATCGTGTTCCTGGACACGCCAGGTCACGAAGCGTTCACGCGCATGCGGGCTCGCGGCGCGAAAGCGACTGACATCGTGGTGCTGGTCACCGCAGCCGACGATGGCGTTATGCCGCAGACGGTGGAGGCGATCGACCACGCGCACGCTGCCGAAGTTCCCATCATTGTGGCGGTCAACAAGATCGATAAGCCGGGCGCGCTGCCAGAGCGGGTCAAGAAGCAACTGGCGGATCGCGGGCTGGTCCCGGAAGAGTGGGGCGGCAAGACGGTGTTCGTCGACGTTTCCGCCAAGCAGAAAACGAACCTGAATCTGCTGATGGAAAT
Organism: Terriglobales bacterium; assembly: GCA_050012595.1. Lineage (GTDB taxonomy): Bacteria > Acidobacteriota > Terriglobia > Terriglobales > Acidobacteriaceae > Acidiflorens. The sequence continues at coordinate 343,811 of JBEKGW010000001.1, read as the reverse complement.
GATCTGCCTGACGGCGGACCTGCAGGAATTGAAAGCGACTCCGGGACGCGCGGCGAGCGGCGTAGTGCTCGAAGCGAAGCTGGATCGGGGACGCGGTCCGGTGGGGACGATCCTGGTGCAGAACGGCACGCTCCACGCGGGCGACAACTTCGTGGTGGGGAACGTGTACGGAAAAGTCCGGGCGATGTTCGATGATCGCAGCAAGCCGCTGAAGGAAGCGCCGCCCTCGACGCCGGTGGAAATTATCGGATTGGAAGGGCTGCCGCAGGCGGGCGATCAGTTCGTGGTGGTCACCGACCGCGAAAAGGCGCGCGATATCTCGGAATACCGCGAGCAGAAGGCGCGCGAAGCCACGCTCGCCAAGAGTTCACGCGTCTCGCTCGAAGGCCTGGCCGAGCAGTTGAAGACGGCGGGCACGAAGGAACTGAACATCATTCTGAAGGCCGACGTGCAGGGATCGGTCGAAGTGCTGGGCGATTTGCTGGGCAGACTGTCGAACGACAAAGTGCGCTTGAAGTTGCTGCGCTCGGGCATTGGCGCGATCACGGAGACGGATGTGCTGCTGGCGTCGGCTTCGAATGCGATCATCATCGGATTCAACGTGCGTCCGGAGCGCAAGGCGCAAGAGCTGGCCGAGCAGGAAAAAGTCGACATACGGCTGCACTCGATCATTTACGAACTGCAGGACGAGATCAAGCGCGCCATGACCGGCCTGCTCGAGCCGACGATCAAAGAAATTTACCAGGGACGCGCCGATGTGCTGGAGACATTCCGCATTCCGAAGGTGGGAACGATTGCCGGTTGCCGCGTGACCGATGGACTGATCAAGCGCGACTCCGAAGTGCGGCTGCTGCGCGATAACGTGGTCATGTTCAAAGGGAAAGTCGGGTCGCTGCGGCGCTTCAAAAACGATGCTTCCGAAGTGCACAGCGGTATGGAATGCGGTATCTCCATCTCGAACTACGGCGACATCAAGGCTGGCGACGTGATCGAGGCGTTTGTGACCGAGAGAATCGCGGCGGAAGCGATTAAGTAGCTCTCAGCTGTCAGCTCTCAGTAAGAGCTTTGCAACTACGAATCCCGCGCTAGACGCGACCGTCAAATCCCACCCCTTCGGCTTCGCTCAGGGCAGGCTCTTGCGCAAAGAACGCGCGAGGATGGGGCACCCGGTGGCTTGTTTACTCGGCGTCACAAAACTTTTTTAATATCCCTCCCTTTAGAATCATAGATTTGGCGGGAAATTCCTTTCAAATCTTTGAGTTTAAAGGAGTTATATGTAAAATATTCCGGAATAAGGGGTTAGCTTGTTGGGCTCGCTCGCAGGATTTCGGGCACTGTCCTAATATATCGAAGTCTAAATATGAATACGAGGGCCATTTCCAAACATTGTTCGGTTTCCACCTCGCACGTGGAACGGACCAACTTGAGCGTGAGAATGCACCTTCGCAGATTTACAAGATTGACGAATGCTCACAGCAAGACGCTGGCGAACATGCAAGCGGCTGTGACGCTCTACATCGCATTCTACAACTTCTGCCGTGTCAATCAGGCCTTAAAGAAAACGCCTGCGATGGCCTCAGGCATCTCAGATCACGTTTGGAAACTTAACGAATTGCTGATTCAAAACTAATATATGCGCGATGGCGCAGCAGCGGTTCTACCCGTTCGCGCTGGACCTGCTGAGATCGACGCATCACCTCAATAGCTTCCTGAATCTCTAGAACATCGCTATCAGGATTGCGCCCCTGAGGGGAAAGTTTATCTTTAATTATCTTTCGGACTTGTTTTTTCGTAGTTCTCACTGTGTCGTCCTCGGCAACATTAACAGTTCGTTTCGGGATTCAATAGCTTTTGCAGCTCCCTGTTTTGCCATCATGACGTTTACACGCAAATAATAATGCCACACATCACGCCAATACGCATTGTCTTTTGGAATTATATTCACATTCAACTCAAGCGTCGTCTTGGCGGCATTGGCATTGATCATTCGGCCATGTACTTTAAACTGCTCTACTGATGAGAGTCCTTTAAGGACCTTTTCGATGCGCTTTTTTCGTTCCGGTGGTTTCAAAGCGCTAAACATGTGCGCTTCAAGTTTCTCTTTTGCTACTTGCTTACTAAAACCCATCAATTTTTCGCAGTGATCTATGAACGGTGGATCAAGCGCGGCGATCTGCTGGAGAATATGTTTCGTCTCCTCTTTCTTCTTTGACGCTTCGATAAACCGTTCCTCCAATCCGTTTCGCGCATCAATGAAAGATTGGGCGGAAATGAATCTCGGGACGCCGCCAGCCACAATCACAACCTGTGCGTCAATTGGCCCGATCTCAGAGGTGTGCCCCATTACAATCTCATCTGTTCCCAACGCTATGATCGTTGCGGCGCTCTTCGCGCGATTCGGTACAATCACCCGAAAAGTTTTGCAATAGCATCTACAGAGATCAATAATTTTCTCGGCGATTGTTCCATCTCCACCAGGCCCATCAACAATCAGATCGAGACGGTCAACGTCGCCGATAGAGAGAAGAGCATCACCGATGGCGGGAATGTCCTCCGATCCGATGGAAGCATTTGCGTTGTCAGAGCAGATGAATGCGATAACGCCGGTTTTCGTTCCTTCTGCCCTGCCGTATGCTTCAATTTTCTTTAGCAGTTCAACGCGCTTTTTACGCTGAGCCGCAAAGTGCGCCTGATGAATCTCTTGTTCTTGCAGGACCTTTGACAGGATATCGTCGGGCTTCGTATCAATTTTAGTGTATCCCGGCTCTTTTTCTGTCGGCATAAGGAATCCAAAGTAATCGAGATGGAAGATTACCTTAGAGTCATATCGCCGTCTAGGACTGAAATCACATTGCTGCGTGAGAGTGGGAGGAGGCCAAAGCAACGCACTCTTAGGACAGTACCGAAATTCCTTTCAAATCTTTGAGTTTAAATGAGTTATATGTAAAATATTCCGGAATAAGGGGTTAGCTTGTTGGGCTCAAAATGTCAGTGGAGTTCCGGGGCGTCCTCGCCCGGCGCCCGCAGGCATTCCTCCGGCCGGGCGGGGGCGCCCGGCGCTCCACTGTTGTCCTGACTTTTATCCTGAGTTTTGTCCTTACTCGGGCGATCCAGGTTGGACGACGCTACCTGCATGGCGTAGAGCAGAACTCCCGCCTTTTTTGCGTCTAGCCGCCGGTGCAACAGGTGCTCGCAAACTTGCGTAATCGCTAACCGGATCGAAGCGACATCTTCCAGGACGGGCAGGAAGAAGGGAGCGGGCGGTTCAGCCGCGGAGGTGCTGACATCGACTTTTACCGGGCGGCAACGGGCGTGGAAGTAGCAAAATTTTTGATCGCGCAGGGCGGGCGATCCGCAGCGATCTCCGTTCATTTTTATATGCTGGCAACGTTCGCCTGGGTAAATTGGCATGATGGCTCCTAATCAGTTCTCAGTTCTCGGTTCTCAGTTCTCAGTAAGTGTGGTGGGCGCTCTTTTCGGTGTACCCCCTACCCCCCCTTTTTTCGATCTATTGGAATCATTGGGTTGCGGGCGAGTTTTTGCAAATTCCTCAAGAATAATGACTTATATGGAAAATCCTCAGGGGTAAGGACTTAGAGGGACCAGGCTGCAAAGTTTCAGGGCTTCAAGGTTCCAGTCTGGCGGCAGCGTGCTCTGCTTCGCCAATAAAAAAGGGTGCGGGAGGGACGCCGCACCCTTTTCTTGCCTATAGTTCTATTATATCAATTTCAACCTACCTAGCTGGACAACTTTCGCGATTTTATTTTCCCAGCTAATTCATTGAGTTACACGGAAAATCGCCAAAAACAGGGGCTTGACAAGATTTTCTAGAATCGAGGGGTGGATCTCGGATTTTTTGCGGATCGCGGCGGAAGCGAAGGCGAGCAGCGTTGTGGCCGGTGCGGGGACGCCCGGCGCTCCATTGCATGTGCATGGGGACATTGCTCGAAGAAAGGGCGCGGCCTGGGGGCCGCGCCCTTGGTCATTTACGCGATCACGCGATCCGGTCAGAGTCTATTTGCGCCGCCGGGCTGCGTGCGGCCGGACTATAGGGTGCACGATCGCGACGTGCGACCGCGCTCCTCCTACAGGCTGGACAGAACTCTGCGCCTCGAAGGTGCCCGCCGCGACCTGGGGAAATCCGCTCGCGTTGGAGTCCACGTCGATAAAGAGGACGGTTGAGCTGTTGACCACGTAGTACTCCAGGGTCACCCCCCCGATGTACGTGTTCTGGATGGTGGCAACGATCGAGCCACGGCCGGTGGCAGGCGAATCCGGGGTGTAGTTGGCGGAGTTCAAAGGCTCATTAAAAGCCAGACTGCCCATGACATTTTCGTCCAATGCGCCGGTCATATTTGTTGCTGGTGATACTGCGGTGGTGGCATTGAACTGGGCAATGTCGTCGACCTCGCCGCCGCCATTGGCTCCAGTGAGGTTTAGTCCGTAGCTCCCTGGTGCAGTGAATGACGTAGCGGTTTGAGCGTAGGCGACGCCGGCGGTAATGTTTAAACCATCCGTTTCCAGCATCAGAAGTCCGCCGCCCGAGGGATAGATAACCCACTGAATGGCGGGGTCGAAGCCACTGAGATTAACAATAACCCGGCCGCCCACCCCCGGCGCCGCGGCAGGAACGCCGCTGAATGGCACTTGCGCCACCGGCGTACCGGCATTGTTGATATCCTCAAGGCCGCCGCTAAAGTTGCCAAGTCCGTCGGTAGAGGTCATAAGGCCCCCGTTCGCGATGGGACCGGAGGCGTTGGTGCCGCCGGCCATTGTGAACACCATGGTCCCTGTGGGGATGGAGGAAGCGCCAGTTTGGGTAAAGACATCGCCGGCGAGGAAATCCTTATAGTCCGTCTCGATGAGTTTCCAGTGGGTGGCGTCAATCGGGTAGAAATCATAGGTGAGCGCGTGGCTCTCAGTGGTAAGGGTGATGGTTCCAGGGCCGGTCCCTGAACCCAAGGTTGTGACGTAGAGGGACTCATTGAGTTCGGGGACACCGCCGTCATTGAAGTCCTCGACGCCTGGGGCAACAACGTCGCTGTTGGGATTGAGCGTGAACGCCCCCGCCGTGGCGAAGGGAGCAGTACCGGCAGCGTCAGCACCGGCAAGACTGAAGGCGTAGGGACCTGCGAGTTGACTCAGACTCGTGACTGGGGTCTGCAAGTCGAGGGTGCCACTGCCAGTGCCATTGCCGTCGAATTCGGTGACCAGCCCGCCAGAGTTCGAGGTCAGGACGAAATCCAAGACAAAGGTTCCGTACGCAGTCGTCGTAAGCGATGCCTGTCCGCGGCCGTCGCTGCCAACAGTATAGGAGCCGCCGGTAATCGCCTGGGCTGCCTGCGCCGGTATAGAAGTGAGCCTTGGGTCGATGACGTCCATCATGCCTCCGCTACCAATACCGCCCTTTCCGTTGGCCACGAGAGTGCCCGCAATATTCAAGGGGGCTCCCGCGACATCTGAGCCTTGCGACGAAAAAACGTAGGTGCCATTCAGGCTGCTGTCGCTGAAGCCGACGGGGTTTGTCGCGACGAACCCACTTCCGGAGCCGCAGGCTGCCATCAAAAGGATGCTTGATATCGCCGCCAGAGCCATGAGCAGGCGTGCGGCACACTTGGTGGAGGCGAGGGGATTCATAAGACACTCCTGTCTTCTCTTCTTAGGATGCGCTAACCCGGATTGTAGAAGAAAGATTCGGTGGGAAAAATTGACAGGGGAGTTTCTCAGGCTTTGGTAACTTCCACCCGACTTGGGGCCGGGGCTGGCGTGGCGGGATGATTGCGTTTTTCGGAAGCCGTCTCTGACGCTTTTTCCGAAGCTTTTTCCGACACTCTTTCCGAAGCTTTTTCCGACAACCAGACTCCCACACGGTAAAGCAGAAGGATGCTGAGCACGATGCCGTACTCGATAGGCTTGCGGTGATCGGCCTTTACCAGCCAGAAGTAATGCACCACCGCCAGGATTCCGGTGAAATAGATCAGGCGGTGCAGACGCTGCCAGTTCTTGCCGCCGAGGCGACGAATCGACCATGCGGTCGAGGTCAGGGCGAGGGGAATCATGAGGACGAAGGCGGAAAATCCTACGGTGATGAAGGGGCGCTTGGCGATGTCTTTCAACATGGCGTGGACATCGAAGAACTTGTCGAGCCAGATGTAGGTCAAGAAGTGTAAAGTTCCGTAAAAGAATGCGAACAGTCCGATCATGCGGCGGATGCCGATCAGCCAGTATTGGCGGGTGATCCGGCGGAGAGGCGTGATCGAGAGGGTGGTGAGAACAAAGATCAGCGTCCAGTCGCCGGTCGCGTGCGTGATGAACTCGATGGGATTGGCGCCCAGGCCGTCATGAAGGGCTCTCCATGCCAGGCGCGCCAGCGGGATTAGTGCGGCTACGAAGATCGCGATTTTTGTTAGACGCAGTTTCATTTTGGGTTTGTAACTTTGCAATCTACAGCGAACCTCAAGTTGCTGTCACTGCGGACGACTGCCGAGCTGCGCTCGGCTGGACCCTTCGACTTCGCTCAGGGCAGGCTCACGAGGACGCCCGTCTCTCCACGAACAATTCCTAGAAGTTTTTTTTCAGGTCCATGCCTGAGTACAGGCTTGCCACCTGATCGTAACCATTGAACATCAGGGTGGGGCGCTTTAGGAATTCACCCAGGCGGCGTTCCTTGGCCTGGCTCCAGCGTGGATGGTCGACGTTCGGATTCACGTTCGAGTAGAAGCCGTATTCGCTGGGGGCGTACTGCTGCCAGGTGTTCATGGGCTGATCGCCGGTGAAGCGGATGCGGACGATCGACTTGGCGCTTTTGAATCCGTACTTCCATGGAAGTACGATGCGGAGCGGCGCGCCATCTTGATTGGGGAGCACCTCGCCGTACATACCGAAACAGAGCAGGGCGAGCGGGTGCATGGCCTCGTCCATGCGAAGACCTTCGACGTAAGGCCATTTCAATACGCTGGTGCGCTGGCCGGGCATTTGTTTGGGATCGTACAAGGTGGTGAACTCGACAAACTTTGCTTTGGGCAGAGGGTCGGCGCGCTTGATCAGTTCGCTCAGGGAAAATCCGATCCAGGGCACGACGATCGACCAGCCCTCGACGCAGCGATGACGGTAGATGCGTTCTTCGGGGGCAGCGATTTTGATGACGGCGTCGACGTCGAGCACCTGCTTTTTCTTGACCTCGCCGTCGATGGTTACGGTCCAGGGACGAGTCTTGAAATTCTTTGCCAGGTCGGCAGGCCCCTCCTTGTCGGTGGAGAATTCGTAGAAATTGTTGTAGTTGGTGACATCTTTGTAGGGCGTTTGCTTCTCCGTCGTGCTGAAGGGGCTCTTTTGGAGGCCATCAATCTTGGCGTTGGCGTGGACGGTGAGCGCTGGATCGACAAGATCAGCCAGATCAGGGAAGGCGACACCGGTGACGGCGGCCGCGCCGGCAATCGCAGCGCCGGCGAGAAAGTTGCGCCGGTTCAGATAGATCGCCTTGGGAGTAATTTCAGAAGACGGAATCGCAGCCGGTTTCCCGATCAGCATGGTTCACCACACATGGTTCACCCCACTATCAAGTATAGGACGCGCGGAGGGGGGAAAAGTTGCAAGCGCTGGTGGAGGGGCGGGCGTCTCGCCTGTCGAGCAGTATGGCGGCCGGGCGAGGACGCCCGGCACTCCACCGGCACGCGAGGTCAGTTCGAGGCCGATTTTGCGATGGACTTTGGGGCGGGCGTCTCGCCTGTCGAGCAGTATGGCGGCCGGGCGAGGACGCCCGGCTCTCCACTGGCACGCGAGGTCAGTTCGAGGCCGATTTTGCGATGGACTTTGGGACGGGCGTGGGGGCGGATCTGGAGCGCAGGACTTCGCGGACTTTCTTGGCGAGATTCTGAAGGGTGAAGGGTTTCTGCAGGAACCCGGTACCGGGGCCGAGCGCGCCCGGGGTGACGACGGCATCTTCCGTGTAGCCCGAAAGATAGAGCACGCTGATGCCGGGACGCAGCAAGAGCAGCTTCTTGGCCAGTTCGCGGCCGCCGATGCCGGGCATCATGACGTCGGTGATGAGAATGTCGATGTCTTCTTTGAAGGCCTCGGCGACGCGCAGGCCGCACTCGCCATTTTCGGCTTCGATGACGTTGTAGCCGCGAGAGGTAAGGGTTACACGCACCAGTTCGCGCACGGATTCTTCGTCTTCCACCAGCAGGACGGTTTCGCAGCCGCCGGCTTCGTTCGGCTGGGACTGGGCCGGACTGAGCTGTTCGGCAGCATCTTCCACGCGGGGCAAGTAAACGTAGAAAGTTGTGCCCGCTCCGGGCTCGCTTTGGGCGAACACGTATCCATTGCTCTGCTTGACGATGCCGTAGACGGTGGAGAGGCCGAGGCCGGTGCCTTTTCCTTTTTCCTTGGTGGTAAAGAACGGCTCAAAGATGCGGGATTGGGTTTCCTTGTCCATGCCGTGGCCGGTATCGGCAACCGAGATCACGGCATAACGTCCGGGCTGGATAAAACGGTGTTCGCTGAAGCTATGGCGTACGGTAACATCGGAGCTCTGCACGGTGAGCTTGCCGCCTTCGGGCATGGCATCTTTGGCATTGACGACCAGGTTCATGATGACCTGCTCGAGTTGGCCGGCGTCGGCGCGGGTGTGTCCGGTTTCGGTGGAAAGCCGCGTGACCAATTCGATATTTTCGCCGATCAGGGGCCGCAGCAGGCGCTCCATGTCGCCGATGACAGTGTTGACGTCGACCACCTTGAGTTCGAGGAGCTGCTTGCGGCTGAAAGCCAGCAACTGGCGGGTAAGGGTAGCGGCGCGGTCGGCTGCCTGCTGGATGGACTGCACCTTATGGTGCATGGGGCTGCCTTTTTCCAACTGCTCCAGCAATACTTCGGTGTATCCGTTGATCACCATCAGCAGGTTGTTGAAGTCGTGGGCGACCCCGCCGGCGAGGCGGCCGACAGCGTCCATTTTCTGCGACTGGCGAAGCTGCTCTTCGAGCTGACGCCGTTCAGTGATATCTTCGGCGATCAGTTCCAATACTTCCTCGGGTTCATCGGCGCTAATGGCGGCACAGCCGCTGAGCCGCACGATGATGACGCTGCCGTCTTTGCGTTTCCACTGCACCTCCACGCCATTCAGGCTTCCGGTGCGGCGACAATCCTCGGCCAGCCGGTCCAACTCCAAGGGATTAACGAAGACTTCGCGCCTGACATCGAGTTGGAGAAGATCTTCGACCGATCCATGCCCGAGCATGTTGATGAGCGCGGGATTCACGTCCAGGAATCTTCCGGCGAGCGTACAGCGGCAAATGCCGAAGGCTGCGCTCAAAATCAGAGAGCGGGAGCGGGCTTCGGAGCGGCGGAGCGCCTCTTCATAGCGCTTGTGCTCGATGGCCGCGGCCAACTGCTGCGAAACAAATTTCAGAATCTCGCGGTCGCGCTCTCCGAAGCGTGCGTTTTCGTTGTAGCTCTGGACGACCAGCGCTCCAATGCAGGCCGTGCCGCTTTTCAGGGGAACGCCCAGCCAGTCGAGTGACGGAGCGCCGATCAATTCCACTTCGCCGCGCCGCACCAGTTCCTCAAAGACTGCCGGCGTCGCCAGCAGGGACTCGCCGGATCGCAGGACGTACTCCGTCAGGCCGCGGCCCAGAGGCTTGGGGGCCGGAGTAGAGTCCTGTTCATCGACGAAGTAGGGAAAGCTCAACAACTGAGACTGCGGATCGTAGAGGGAGATGTAGAAGTTGCGGGCGTTCATCAACTGACCGAGGATGTTGTGGATGGCGGCGAAAAACTGTTGCAGATCTTCGGCCGATTGGCTGCGCGCGGCGATGGCGTACAAGGCGGCATTCAGCTCTTCGGCGCGCTTCTGCTCGGTGATGTCGCGATAGGAGGCGTAGGCTCCAACTCTTTTGCCGTTCAGCATCACGGGCGAGGTGGAGAGCAGCACCTCGACCAGTGAGCCATCTTTCCGCTGGCGGCGTGTCTCCAGCGAAAGTTTGCGTTCTGTCTTGACGCTCTCGCCGATCCACGCGGTTTCCGCATTGCGATCGGGCGGCACGATGAGCTGGTCGAGCCGTTTTCCCGCAGCTTCATCCGCGGTAAAGCCGTACAAGCGGGTAAACTCCCCGTTGATACGCAAAACGCGCACTTCCTCGTCGACAATACTGATCGCTTCCGGCGCGTTCTCGATGATCTGTTCGAAGTACGCCTTCTCCACCGTGAGCGGGACTTCGGCGGCATCGCCGTTAGTGGGCGAAGAGGCCGAGGCCGGATCGGAAATATGATCGGAGATGTGGGTAAGGGTCGGCGGCGCGCCGTGCGCTAGAGCTTCCTGCAGCGCCTTCACCCGCGGCAATTCGGTCGAAGTTGTTGCCGGGGCGATTTTCTCACCCATACGGTCCTTTCCCAGTGTGCAATGGGGGATAGTGTGATGGTAAGCGGGCCGGATTATCCCCGATAGTTACCGCAGTAATGAGAGGTTTGAGGCAAAGGAAAGGTTCAGGAGGCGTTCGCCAACACTACGCAGACCTGTCGCAAGATCTCTTTCTGCTCCTCGGTCACAACCAAAAACTCGAATCCGCAGCGCAGGCCGCTGCTATAGCGCACCACCGCTCGCAGCTTCATGACGTGAGGCGGGAGCGGGATGGGAAACTCGAGGGAAACAACTTCGCCGGCCTGCAACTCGCCGCTGAGGGTCGCCCCAATGCCGTCCTGGCCAACTTCGTTGGTTCGGCCCCAATATGCGGCCGTCTGGCCTTCGCGAAACACCGACCCCTGAATACGCACGTCAAAACGATAACGGGGGAACCGCCGCATACGGCGCTGGGTTTTGGCTGCCGCTGGTTGCGGGTCGCTCAATGCAGCTGCTCCATTTCCGATATTCTTTTCGACTCTTGCCCTTGCGATTGTGCTTGAACGCAAGGGTAGCCCTCAACGGCATCAAAGTCCATGTACCAATGAAGTAAGCATTCGGGCGACGTGACTGTCGGCCGCATTGCCGCGATTGCGCATGTTTTTTCAATTTTCGATGCGGCATGGGAACGGCATTTGGCGGGGGTTCACGCGTAAAGCTGCGTAAAGACGCGTGACAGACGCCGGGTGCGGCATCTAACATTGGTAGTCGGCTTCTGAGGATGGTGCTGAGGATGGCGCTGACGGAGCCGCGTTTGGTGTAATCTGAATGCTTATGTCTTACCGCTCAAATGCCGCCGAAGCCTGGGATCCCGACCCGCAGTCTACGGCGGCACAGCCGGATACACCGCTGGATTTGCTCCCACCGCCGAACCTGACGCAGCCGCTCTGGAGGTCGCTCGTCGGTAATCTGCGCGATACGTTCGCGCCGGAGAAGTTGCCGCCGCTCGTACTCACGTCGCGGCCGGTGAATGTCGGCTTGGCGCTTGGCGAACGTCTGCGCCTGCCTTGGTTTCGCACCGTGTTCACCAACATTGGGGACGTAATCTCGCCGGAAACACTACCGCCGCTTGAACTGGAATCGCAACCCGTCGATGTCGGAGAACTCATCACCGATCAGCTCAGCCACTTCTGGTGGGGCTCGCTACTGCGGAATCTGGCCGATCGCGTCGCGCCGGAAACCCAGCCGGCTCTCAATCTGACTTCCAAACCGATTCTGGACATTATTCCGAGGTCATGGATCCTGCTGCCGCTGTGGTCGGAAGTGGTGGACACTCCGAAGGTGTTTTATCCCGACAAACCGAAGCCGGCCGATGCAGTGAGGTCAGTCAATCTGCAACCGGTGGCGTTGCCGGCGAAGAAGATGGAGGCTCTGGCCGAAGCTCTGGTCAGGGAACCCACCGCCGCCGATCTGCTGCGCGACCTCCGCCGCTCGCGCATTCGGCAGCGAATCTGGATCGGGCTGGCGACCGCGCAAGTTGTCTATATGGTTCTGGTCGCGGTGGGAAAACTCTGATTAATGTGCGACGGGCGTCTCGCATGTCCTGCATGCATTGCGGCCGGGCGGGGGCGCCCGGCACTCCACAAGCGCTACTTACTGGCGCAGACCCATCCAGCCTTCGGCAATGACCAGGGAATTTCCGGGGTTGCGAGCATCGTACTTCACTGAGGTCGGCAGACCGAGCCGGCAGGAATGCAGATTGATCCACTGCCGAAGATAGGTGACGTCCTGCGAGGCTTCATAGGAAACGCCGGCTACGTCATACTGGTAAATCAGCATGGTGGCGGGGCGGTTCGCGGCAGTCGTGATTTCCTGGACATCAATCACCGTGCCATCGGTGATGCGGCCGACCGTATTCAGCCAGGCGCGGCGTTCGCGCTCGACGTCATCCGCGCTCTTGGATTTGCGGCGCAGCAGGGCATAGGCGGCGATGGCCAGGCCAATCGCGGCGAGTACGAGTGTGTAGAGGCGAAGTGAAATCATTGGCAAACGGAAGCTGAGCCTTTCGGTCTACTTTCAGCATAAGCTGTAACCGCGCTGACCGCCAAGGGCACCAAGGTGCGCAAGAATGTACAGGAAGTGTTGACGAAAACTGGTTTGGCTTATACGCGGCGGCGATAATAAATGTTGAATTCGAATCCGGGGTTCGGTGGAAAGATTTCGGCGATCTTGCGCAGCCGTTCGGCCATCGGAGCCGGCGCCAGCAGCGGATAGTCGCGCTCGCGCAGGTCGTGGTAATCGACGTCGAGGTAGAGCGAGAGCAGGTAGATCGAAATCGCATCCGCGAAGCTGGCTGCAAGATAGTCGTTTTTAAATTTCTCCGCGTCCGGACCGTGGGCCGTGGCGAACTTGCGCGCCTCCCATGCGTCGAGTGAAGTTTCGCCGCGCACCCCGGACTCCACCTGCTGCCAGGCCAGGTCGGCGAAATTCTGGGATACGCCAGCGCGTTCGACGAGCGCGTGCCCGACGTTGATGTAGAACTCGAATGCCACCGAGAATTTGTCGTCCATCAAGCGGGTCGAGATGAAGACACACTGCGCATCGCCGAGATTCAGGTTGCGATGGCAAACCGCATTGTCACTGAGCGCAACGTCGTAGCGGTCGGCAATCACGGTCTCATCGCCCTGGGTCACGGTGAGCGGCACGAAATAGTACGCCTTGCGGCTGAGCGCGGCGGCTACCGGCACGGGCACCGCTGCAATCATGCGGTCAAGATCATTGTCGGAAACGGCAATCTCGCCCGAGCGGGCGTAGCAGATGCCATTCGGCGCCTGTGAAACCGGGCTGTTTTGCACGATCTCCACCGGGCTGCGGGTGATCGCGGAGGCGGTTTGCGACATGCCAAGTATTGTAGCGTATGGGCGCAAAGTGACGGTTGGGGTACTTTTTCCGCAAGCTGCTATGTCACGATCTTGGCTGCCGCTTTGCGGGGATGACCTTGCCTAACGCATGATCCAGATCGGCAATCAGGTCTTCGGTGTCTTCAATGCCCACCGAGTAACGGATGAGGGCCTCCGGGATGCCGCTCGCCGCGCGTTCCTCCTTGGTGGACTCGACATGGCTGGTGGTGGAGGGGGGACCAGCGACCGTTTCGACCGCACCCAGGTTCGCAGCTAAATGCGCGTAGCGCAGACGCGGCAGAAAGGCTTTTACCGAATCGAAACCGCCTCGGATGACAAAGCTGAGCACGCCTCCAAAACCGCGCATCTGCCGGCGAGCAATTTCGTGATGTTCATGGGACTTCAACCCGGGATAGAAGACCTTAATTACGTGCGGGTGTGATTCCAGGAATCGCGCAATCTTGAGCGCACTCTCGTTCTGCCGTGCGATCCGAAGATGAAGAGTTTTCATGCCTCGAAGCAGCAAGTAAGCGGACATGGGATCGAGGCAGGCGCCCGTGATCTCGCGAAAATGATAAATGCGCCCTACGAGATCGGCGGGGCCGCACACCACACCGCCGAGCGCATCCGCATGCCCGCCGAGGAACTTGGTTGCGCTGTGAATGACGAGATCGGCGCCGAGTTTCACAGGTTGCTGATTGATGGGCGTGGCCAGTGTGTTGTCCACAATCACCACGGCACCGTGGCGATGGGCAACGGCGGACAGGCGGGCGAGATCGACAACTTTGACCGTCGGATTCGTCGGACTTTCCAGATACACGGCCTTGCACCCCTGGCCGATTGCCGCTTCGATTGCCTGGTGATCGTTCGTTTCGCAGAGCGACACCTTGATGCCGAATCGGGGCAGGAATTCGATAAAGAGCTTGTTCGTCCCCCCGTAGGTGTCGTTAATGGAAACGACGCGATCGCCAGGAGACAGGAGTGCAAAGAGCGTGTTGCTGATCGCGCCCATGCCGCTCGAAAAACTGGTGGCGGCTTCGGCCGTCTCCAGATCTCTTATCTTTTCTTCGAAGGCGGCTACGGTTGGATTTGTGTTCCGGCTATAGATATGGCCAGGCGTCTTTCCTTGCGCTACCTTGAGCCAGTCGTTCACATCGTCGTAGCCGAAGGAGACACTGAGGGCCACGGGGATTTGCGTGGCGCGTTCCCAATATTTGCCCTGCTCACCAGCCCACACTCCCCGGGTTCCAAGTCCCGCGTCATCTTTCTTGTCCTTGCTGCGTCGGCGCACAGAAGCGTGCCTCCTTGTCATTCGTCAGTCTAGCAGGGACGGGGGCTGACCCAGCCTCTCCTCCGCAATCTTGCTCCCGAGGGTGTCCTGCCTTTTCGTGTTAAGTGCGAAAGGGCGGGGCTTTTAACTCGCCTCCCGGGCCGGGGTACCCCCGCGTCTAACCTTAGTTTGATCCGATGGTGTAGCTTAGACGCATGGGGAAAACGAGTTCGGGCGGGCCGCGCTGGACAGGGATTCCGGTGCGCGTATTTGCGATGACGTTTCTGTTCACACTGCTGTCGTTCGCGGTCGCGCTTCTGCTGAGTATTATGGGGACCGTGGTGTACTCGCAGGTGAAACATCTCGCGCCCAACCTGATGTTTGCGTACCGGCACATCGCGTTTCCGTGCGCGATCACCGCGGGCGCGATCGTGCTGGTGCTGTCGCTGGTGATGGAAATTCGGAACTACCGGCAGCGGAAGACGCTGGCCGGGATCGAGCGCGTGAGTTGAAATAATACGGTGGAGAGACGGGCGTCTCGCCCGTCCCGGCAGCTCAGGGGCCGGGCGGGGACGCCCGGCGCTCCACCAGCAAGCGTGGGTGAGTTGAAGATGAGTGAGCTGAAGACGGTTGCGCCGCGTATTGCCATTCCGGTGCCGCATTCGGGCGATCGCGAGTACGCCGGGCGCGCGCTGCCGCCGTATGAAGAAGCCGTGCGCGGGGCCGGTGGAGAGCCGGTGCGCATCGAGCTGGATCAAACACCGGTTCAGGTGATTAAGCAGATCGAGGGCTGCGATGCCGTTCTGCTGCCCGGCAGCCGGGCGGATGTCGATCCGCAGAAGTACGGCGCCGATCGCCACGAGAAAACAGCAGCTGCGGACGCCCAACGAGAGATGGTGGACGAGTTGCTGTTGCAGGATGCCTATAACCTGCATAAGCCTGTGCTCGGCATCTGCTACGGACTGCAATCGTTGAATGTGTATCGGTCGGGATCGCTGGTGCAGCATATCGAATCGGCGAACGTCGATTCGAAGAGCGTCCATTCAAAGATCAACCACAGCGCCGGACGGGCGGTAGCGAACGCGCACGATGTCAAGATCGAGCCGGAATCGCGGCTGGCGAAGATTGTGGGGGCCTCCTCGGGCACCCAGAAGACGATGGCCGTGAATTCTTCGCATCACCAGGCCGCGGACGCAGTGGGCGATCGGTTGCGAGTGGTGGCGCGTTCCGCGGAAGACGGGATCATCGAAGCTCTCGAAGGAACCGCCCCCGGGCATTTTGTGCTGGCGGTGCAGTGGCATCCGGAGCGGAGTGTGAACGACGGGCCGGAGGTGGCAGAATCGGCGCGCGCGATCTTCCGCGCTTTTATTGAGGCGGCTAGAGAGAAGCATGTGGAATTGGCGAAGGAGTATGAGTCTGCCAGCAGCCCATAGCCCTATAGCGAATTGAGAGTTGCTGTGGCCACAGGCAGCTGCCGAGCTGCGCTCGGCTTGGACGGGCGAGGACGCCCGTCCCTCCACTAGCTCTTAGCGGCGTTTCAGCAAGACTACTGCATTCGCAATCGCGGCGTTTTCGGTGCCTATACCTTCGGGCGTTTTGGCTTTGATACCTACGCAGTCCGCTGGAATTCCGCATAACTCGGCTACGTGTTTGCGAATCTTGTCGGCGTGCGGGCCGATTCTTGGAGCGGACAGGATCAGCGTCGAATCCAGGTTCATGAGTTCATAGCCCGCGGTTTTGACGCGCCCCAACGCTTCTCGCAGAAACAGGGCGGAGTCGGCGTTTTTCCACTGCGGATCGGAAGGCGGAAACAGCGATCCAATGTCGGGGCCGGCGATGGCGCCGAGCAGTGCGTCGGTGATCGCGTGCAGCAGCACGTCGCCGTCGGAATGGCCGCCGAGACCTTTATCATGCGGCAGAATCACGCCGCCGATTTTGAGCGGAATGCCGGGCTTGAATTCGTGCGAGTCCCAACCGTAGCCGATGCGCATTTCAGGTTTCAAGATTCGATCCCGTCTCCGAGGTCTTGCCCTCAGCGGCTGAAGCCGCATTCAAAACAATGCAGGTACCGCAGCGCTGAAGCACTGCGCCACCCAAAATCAAGAGCCAAATCGAGTTTTTCTGCAACCGGTGAAGCCGTGCCATTTCCAAGAACTTCAGCTGCCTGTGTTTTTCAGATAAAACTCGGCCAGTTCCATATCGGTTGGCGTCGTGATTTTTATGTTGCGCGGCGATCCCATTACGACTACGACTGGCAGGCCTGCGCGCTCGATCAAGGAAGCCTCGTCGGTACCGAGGAAGCCGTCAGCGATGGCGTCATCAAAGGCCTTCTTCAGAATGTTGTAGCGAAAGCCTTGCGGGGTCTGCGCCATCACGATGCTGGCGCGCGGGATGGTGGCCTTGATGAGCGCGCCGTCCGCGGTTCGTTCTACCTGTTTCACCGTGTCCACGGCGGGCCAGCCCGCGATGGCGGCTCCATGTTTGTGCGCGGCCTCGATCACATGGGCAATGATTGCGGGCGTGACAAATGGGCGAACGGCATCGTGCACGAGAACGATGTCTTCCGGATCGGCAGCGGTGCGGGCGAGAGCGTTTGCCACCGAGTCCTGACGATGCTCGCCGCCCTCAACCAGCTGCAGGCGCTTGCTCAAGAATTCCGGGTACTGCTTTTCGACCTGGGCGCGAAAGCCGGCAATTTCGCCGTGACGCAGAGCGACGATGATTTCGTAGACGGCAGGAGCGGCGGCGAATTTACGCAGCGTGTGGACAAGAATGGGCACGCCACCCAGTTCTTTGAACTGCTTGGTAGGCGCTTTTCTTCTGGCCTTTTCGGCTGAGGGCGGGGCCATGCGCGTGCCCAGTCCGGCCGCCGGAACAATGACGAACACCTTCATAGGGGCGATCAGTATAGTACAGGTTTTGGGATTTGGGCCTAACGCCTAAAGTCCAGAGCCTAGTCGGCTGCCCGGTCGGCCACCGCCGGCGTTTGTTTTTTTTCCGGGTCGGAGGGCGGTCCGCCGCTTCCCGGCGCCGGAGGCACGGGCAGTGGAGGCGCCGCCACTGCTTTGGCGTCGTGGCGGCCACGCTCATCCCACTTGCCGAAGATCATCTTTCCGGCGGTGGTTTGCAGGACCGAGGTCACCGAGATGTCGATGGTCTTGCCAATCATTTTGCGCGCGTTATCGACGACCACCATGGTGCCGTCATCGAGATAGGCGACGCCTTGGTTGTATTCTTTTCCTTCCTTCAGGATGAATACCCGCATCACTTCGCCGGGCAGAACGATGGGCTTGAGCGAGTTGGCCAGTTCGTTAATGTTGAGCACGGCCACGCCCTGCAGTTGCGCAACTTTGTTGAGATTGAAGTCGTTGGTGATGATCTTGCCTTCATACAGCTTGGCCAGTTCGATGAGCTTCATATCGACTTCGCGGACACTGGGGAAGTCGTCTTCGACGATCTGGATCTGCACCGAAGCAGTTTTCTGGAGACGCTGCAGGATGTCGAGGCCGCGGCGTCCGCGATTACGTTTGAGCGAGTCGGCGGAATCGGCCACCAGTTGCAATTCGCGAAGCACGAACTGCGGGATCACAATCAGGCCGTCGAGGAAACCGGTCTCGGCAATGTCGGCAATGCGGCCGTCAATAATGACGCTGGTGTCGAGAATCTTGTAACTCTTCTTGCCCGACTTTTCGCCGCCGAAGACCCCGCCGAGCGCGGCCAGATTGAGCAGATCGCCTTTACTGGCGCCGACCGCCAATCCGACGTAAGCCATGACCATCATGACCATGATCTGCAGGAAACTCCGGGTAGGGCTCGCAGGCATGCTGTTGCCAATGACAAGCGCGAAAAGATAAGCGCCAACGATGCCGAGCACGCTGCCGATGGCGGCCCCAATCAGGCGCTTCAGGCTCATGGCGCGCAACCTCCACTCGAACACGACGATGGCGACGCCGATCATGGCACCGACGACGGCATCCAGGTTCGAGGGCAGGTTGAAGGGGTGAATGAAAAAGCAGACGACAGCGACGATGAGGACAAACAGAAGGCGTACAAGTATGACGTCCACGAGCAATACCTCTCTCGGGGAAGGCACCGCTCGAGCGATTCCCGCCCCCGCCGGTCGCCCAGGGCGAATGATATTAGGAGCCCTGCGCCAGCGTTCTATTCACGGAGCCGTATGAAAAAAGAATGTGCCCCGTGTGTCCGGTCATAACCGGTTACGGCGAAAGTACGGGAGCAGTATATACCCGGCTGGGAATGGGAACCAGCCTTTAGCTATTGACCTTATAACTCCCTGGCATCTAAGGGCGCGGCTTCCGCCATAGGCGGACTCCCGACGGACTAAAGCTACGTAGCTACGTGCGAGCGGCTAGTTGCCAAGTGCGCTCTTTATCTTGATCTTTACATCCCGTTGTAGTTCGGGCCGCCCTCTCGTGGTTCGCGCTGATGCTCTAGTGCGTCGGGAACTGCGGCTACGTTAGACTGTTGGGTCATCTGGAGGCAACCCTGTATGAGCTGGCCGGGACAAGTTGTCCTGATCATTGCCATCTGCGTTTCGCTGTTTCTGTTTTGGCGGAAGTTCGGCGCAGCCCTGCGTACCATCCTGGCATCGAAGCCGGACGCCGACTTCCACCTGCGGCCCATTGGCCCGCGCATTCGCAGAGTGCTCTGGGAGGTGGCCGCGCAGGGACAGGTTATTGCCCAGAGGCCGTTGCCCGGCGTGGCGCATGCCTTTGTGTTCTGGGGCTTCTGCGTTTTCGTCCTGGTGACGCTTAACCACTTCGCCGAGGGATTCGGCCACGGCTTCCTCGCCCATAGCGGCTTCTCGCGTTTTTATTTCGTGTTTGCCGGAGTGTGGGCCGTGGCCGTGGCCATCTCGATCGCGGGGCTGGCCTTCCGCCGGTTCGTGCTCCGGCCGAAATGGCTGGAGCCGCTGTCTCCGGAATCTGGCCTGATCGCTTTCCTGATTTTCGCGTTGATGATCACCTACCTGGCCCAGTTCTGGGTACCGGAAGGCAGCGTGGCGGCTTGGACGGTGTGGTGGGCGCACACGCTGTTGCTCTTGTTTTTTCTGGTGCTGATTCCCGGCACCAAGCATCTGCACCTGGTGCTGAGCCCGTTGACGATATTTCTGGAGCGCGACGGCTTCAGCGCCATCCCGCCGCTGGTCGGCGACGAAGATTTCGGCCTCGTCGCCGGCACGGATCTGACCCGGATCGCCAGTCTGCAGGCCTACACCTGCGTCGAGTGTGGCCGCTGCACCGAACACTGCCCGGCCAACAACACGGGAAAGATTCTGAATCCCAAAGAGATCATTTTGGGCACCCGGCATTACCTGAAAGAGTTCGGGCCAAAGAGCAGCGAACCGCTGCTGGGCAAGGACCTTTCCATGGAGGCGGTTTTCCAGTGCACCACGTGCGGGGCCTGCGAGTTCCAGTGCCCGGTGGGCATCCAGCACCTGCCGTTGATCGTGGGTCTGCGGCGCGGCGCGGTGAATACCGGCAAGTGGGAGAACAGCTACGGCAGCGAAATGTTCGTCACGCTGGAGAGGCAGGGGAACGCGCTGGGATTTCCGCCGTCGGATCGGGAAAAGTTCATCGAGAAGAGTGGCCTGCCGTACTTCGACGGAACCCAGGAATACTGCCTGTGGATGGGATGCCTGGGATCGTTTGATCCGAATGGCCGGAAGATTCTGCTGGCGCTGGTGGAGGTGCTGAATTATCTGGGGATCAGCTTCGGGGTTCTGCGCCAGGAGAAGTGCAGCGGCGATCCGGTGCGGCGCCTGGGCAACGATTATCTGTTCGGCGAATTGGCGCAGGGAAACCTGGAACAGATCCGCGAGGCCGGCGTGAAGAAAATGGTTTCAATCTGTCCGCACTGCGTGCGAACGATTGGCGTGGATTGGAAGGAGCACGGCGGCACAATTCCGATCGAGCATCACAGCGAGTTGCTCGCCCGCTACCAGGACAAGCTGCCGCCCGCCCTCGAAGGGCAGAAGACCGAGCAGAAGAGCATGGTGTTTCATGACGCCTGCTACCTGGGACGATATCGCGGTGTGTATGACGAGCCACGCGAGGTGATTGCGCGCTACGGGCAGGTGCTGGATCCGCCACGGGCGCGCGAACGCGGCTTTTGCTGTGGTGGCGGCGGCGGCTTGATGTTTCTGGGAGAAGAGTCGGGCAAGCGCGTCAACCTGGAGCGCGCCCAGGAGTTGGTGGCGACGGGCGCAAGCGTAGTCGCCGCAGCCTGCCCGTTCTGCAACTCGATGCTGCGCGATGGATTGGCGGCGGCCACTGACAATCCGCCGGAGTTGCTCGACGTCGCCCAGATCGCGGCCGCGGCCATCGCGAAAACCAGCCCGCAAAGGACCGCCGACGGGGCCTAGTGGAGCGCCGGGCGCCTCGCGAGCCTGCCCTGAGCGAAGCCGAAGGGTCCGGCACTTTGGTGGCCGGGCGGGGACGCCCGGCTCTCCACGATCAAGAGCGGCGGCTTTCCGCGATCGCCTCGCGCATAGCCTGCTGGACTCCGCTCGTCTGTCTGGGCGTCCCGACGGTGATCCGAATATATCCATCGCAGCCTGGGGTTGCCGAGCTCATTCTTCATCCCGCCGCGCATATTTCACTGCGGCAAAGAGCGCCGCACAGATTATGAAATCCACCAGCAGGCCCCAGTCTTCCTTGAACAGCGCATGGCGCGCCACGACGGGCAGATGTGGCATGAGCAGGAAGTAGATCGCGTTGCCTGCGAGCACGGCCACGAGCGCGTCGAGAAAATTCTTCATCGTTGTACTCACCATAGGAGCGCGGCGGCCCGGCGGCCCTCAGCGGCTAAAGCCGCAGTCGATTTTGCGATACTTACGGCGCGGCTGAAGCCGCGCCCCTTCAAAACGGCGTCCCGGCTGCTAACATCGCTTACGATGCTGGAACCATCCACTCCAGTGCAGTATGTGAAAGGCATTGGCCCGCGTCTGGCCGACGTCCTTGCCGCCAAGGGCATTGCGACCGTCGATGACCTGCTGCACTACCTGCCCTTCCGCTACGAAGACCGGCTGAACCCGCGTTCAGTCGCCGAACTGCGCGCCGGAGAGATGGCGACGGTGATTGCCGAAGTCCGCAACTCGGGACTGTTTCGCACGCGCCGCATGCCCATCTTCCAACTCACGGTCGGCCAGGGCCGCACCCGGTTGAAGTGTATATGGTTTAACGCCGCTTATCTGCAAGGGCGCTTCCAGCCGGGACAAATGCTGGCGCTCTACGGCAAGGTCGAAGAGGACCGCGACGGCCAACTGCAGATCGTGCAGCCGCAATTCGAGATTCTCGGCGATATCAACGAAGAAGGCGGCGCCGACGAGGCTGAGAAAAAGGCAGCCGCCTCGCTTGAGATTGGGCGGATTGTTCCGATTTATGAATCGACCGGCCAGGGGAAACTCACGCCGCGCTGGTTCCGGCGCATTATCCGGTGGGCGCTGGAAAATTTGAATCCCGATCTTCGCGATCCAATCCCCGCCGCGGTGCGCGCGCATTTGAGCCTGATGTCTCCGCGCGAAGCGTTGTGGAAGGTGCACTGGCCCGATGCGGGAGAAAGCTTTAGCGATCTGCAATCGTCGCGCACCGCAGCGCATATAAGAATGATCTTCGATGAACTCTTTTTCATCGAGCTCGGGCTCGAACTCAAACGCCGCGAACAGAAGGCGCAAACCGGCATCGCCTTTCGGCTGGACGGCGGCGTGCGCGAGGCGATTAAGAAGATACTGCCGTTTCATCCGACCGCTGCCCAGAAGCGAGTGCTGAAAGAAATCGCCACCGACATGCAGACGCCCTGCCCCATGCGGCGTCTGCTGCAGGGCGACGTGGGATCGGGCAAGACGATTGTGGCGTTTCAGGCGGCGATCATCGCCATCGAAAACGGCTACCAGGTCGCGCTGATGGCGCCGACTGAAATTCTGGCGCAGCAACATTATTTTTCCGCCCGCCAGATTCTAGAACGCGCCGGATATCGCATCGTGCTGCTGACCGGCTCGCTCGACGAGGACCGCAAACGCGACATTCGCCGCCACATCGCCCAAGGCAACGCGCAACTGGTAATCGGAACCCACGCGCTGATTCAGGATCGCGTCGAATTTGAGAAGCTCGGCCTGGTCGTCGTGGACGAGCAACACCGCTTCGGAGTAATGCAACGGCTGAAGCTGATGAAGAAATCCGACGGGGCTCGTGCGGTGACGGGGCTTCGCCCTGTCCTGCCCCTTCGACTTCCTTCAGGGCAGGCTTGCGGGGACGCCCGGCACTCCACTGAATCAGACCCCGAGCCCGACGTGCTGGTCATGACGGCAACGCCGATCCCGCGCACGCTCGCGCTTACTCTCTACGGCGACCTCGACCTCTCCGTGCTCGACGAACTTCCGCCGGGACGCACGCCGGTTGTGACCCGCTCCCTGCCCGACGAGCGCGCGCCCGAAGTGTGGGACTTTGTCCGCAAGCAGATCGCCGCCGCACATCAGGCCTACGTCGTTTATCCGGTGATCGAGGAGAACCCAGCGAAAACAGAAGAGCGCGAAGTGAAGGCCGCCGAGCAGATGCACCGGCAGTTGCGCGACAAGATTTTCCCCAACCTGCATGTCGGTTTGCTGCACGGACGCCTTGACGCCGACGAAAAAGAACACGTAATGCGCGAGTTCCAACAGGGCAAAATCGAAATTCTTGTCGCGACCACCGTGATCGAAGTTGGCGTCGACGTGCCCAACGCGACCGTCATGGTGATCGAGCACGCCGACCGCTTCGGATTGGCGCAGCTCCACCAGTTGCGCGGGCGCATCGGCCGCGGCGCGGCAAAGTCTTATTGTGTGCTCATGCATGGGGGAAAGGTTTCCGAAGAAGGCGAACGCCGTCTCGATGCCATGGTGCGCTCGAACGATGGCTTCCAGATCGCGGAACTCGATCTCGAACTGCGCGGTCCCGGCGAATTTTTCGGGACGAAACAGGCGGGCATTCCAAGCTTCCGCGTTGCCAATCTCATCCGTGATCGCCAACTGCTGGAAGCCGCCAAGCGGGAGGCTGCGTTTGTCATCTCCGGGCCGAATCCCGAAATATCAAAAGCAGAGATCGATCGGGCGCTCAGGGAAATGCGGTCTCGCTGGGCGCTCAGCTATGGGTTAGTTGAGGTGGGATAGAACTCATCTTCATCTTCTTCATCTGAAGAAGCCCGTTTGAGCGTTAGTGCTGCTATCGCGATAGTTCGCCGACAAAAATGGGATCGATAGTTGGATCAAGTGGTTAGCTCCACATTGGACACGCGTGAGGATTCAGCGTAGTATTGAAGGTGAGTGAGCAGTTCCTCTCCTCTTTCAGGTCCCCTGAACTAAGTCAGTTCATCTGAAGTACCTTCCTCTTAGTCCGCAGCACTGGAGGTTTCCTAGTGATTGATTCCAAGGTTCAGAAACAACCGCAGCCAAAGATTGTCATTGATCCGAAAAGCACTGATCCGAAAAGCTCTACCCCGAGAAGCTCTATTGGCAAGGTGGCGATAATGTCAGACACCGTCCCGTCACAAGACAGGATAAGAGTGCGGGCCTATGAGCTGTATCAAAGCCGTGGTCGTGAACCCGGCCAGGACGAGCAGGACTGGCTCCGCGCCGAGCGGGAGATCCTCAAACGGGAGCGGTAAAGTGGCCACATCCACCGCCGCCCGCGAATCTGCAGGAAAGGCCGGAGGGATAGCCATGGGTTGCTTAATCTGCAAGGATCTGGAACGAACTTTTGAATTTAGGCGCAGCCAGTACGTCGAGGCCCGCTCCGCAGCGTATTACCAGGTCAGTACGGAGCTTGCGGCCTACAAAAACGTCGATATGGAGCGCGCCAAGAGCGACTTGGAAGAGCACCAGTTGGTATGCGTCTCCGCCGCCAGCGGAGAGCGCCGCTCACGGGCTCCATCCGCAATGGTTCTGCTATGATCGCGGCAGGGCCGGGAAAACCGGCGGACTACACTGTTCACCAGGAGTTTTCATCATGGAAATGCCCGCTCTTCCCCTGGGCTCCCGCCGCAATGAAGACATCGCGCTCGATCTCATGAAATTCATCGCCATGACCACCGGCTACGGCAAGACCACTGGCGCCGGAGTCGGCTTCCAAGGTACCGGTGCGGCCGATAAGCCCGAGGAATACGCCGCTCATCTGCTGGAACTCTATGGCCGATGTTTGCAGTCGGTCGGTGGGAAGTGAGCCTATTGAGGTATTGAGTCATTGAGGTCATTAAGCCCCTCGGTCCAAATGATTCAATGGCTCAATGATTTAATGATTCAATGGCTTAGCCCCAATCTCTTCGTTGACAAACGCGTCGCAGCTGGGCTATTCTAAATGTCTTTGGAAGTGAAGTGGAAGTCCTGCGGCTGCCCGCCTGGAACACCTAGCGCGCGTTCTGCGTGGATAGATATTGCTTAGGGCACTCAGCGGTCTTCATCGCGTTCTTTAAAGTTCTGGGAGATTTCCGATGTCAACCTATTTCCCGAAAGAGGGAGATATTGCGCGTAAATGGTTTGTGGTGGACGCAACCGGGCTGCCGCTCGGCCGCCTCGCCTCGCGCGTAGCCCGCATTCTGATCGGCAAAGAGAACCCGAAATACACGCCGTTTATCGACACCGGCGACCACGTGGTCATCATCAACGCCGAGAAGATCAAGATCACCGGCATGAAGGCCGATCAGAAGGTATATCACCGCTACACGGGGTATCCCGGCGGACTGCGCTCGGAAGAAATGAAGAAGCGCATGGTCCGCAAGCCAGAGCTGGTGATTGAGGACGCCGTGTCGCGCATGCTGCCCAAGAACAAACTGGGCAAGCAAATGTTTACGAAGCTGAAGGTTTACCGAGGCGACAAGCACCCGCACGAAGCGCAGAAGCCGGAAGTGAAGGTGTTTGCGTGAAGAAGCTGCTGGCTACTAGCCACTAGCTTCTAGCGAGCAAGTTGCGGTAAGAGAGAGTTTTCGAAAGATTCTTGGAAAGGTTGATCGGCAATGGCGCTGTGTCTTCGCCCTCAAAGGGCTAGAAGCCAGCAGCTAGAAGCCAGAAGCTAACAATGGCAGAAACTGTTCAATATTACGGAACCGGACGCCGCAAGGCGGCGATTGCGCGGGTTTTTCTTCGTCCTGGCAGCGGCGAGTTCAAGGTCAACGGCAAAGCTTTCGATGAATACTTTGTGACGCCCTCGCAGCGCATCAGCGCGAAGCAGGCGCTGGTCTCGACCGACACTGCGGCCAACTTCAACGTGCTGGCGAACGTGTGTGGCGGCGGAGTCGCTGGACAAGCCGATGCAGTGCGTCTGGGCATCACGCGCGCGCTCATGGAGTTCAATGCGGAACTGCGCAAGAAACTCAAGGCCGAAGGCATGGTTACTCGTGACCCGCGCGCCAAAGAGCGCAAGAAGTACGGACAAAAAGGCGCAAGGAAACGGTTCCAGTTTTCGAAGCGGTAAGTTCGAGTACCGGGTACTGATTTTCGGGTACTGATTTTTAGGTGTTCAATTCATCCCCCCACCTCCCCTTGAGGCGGGGTGGGAATGGCAATCCGGGGCCTTCTAGTGTCCGGATGCAGACCAACTGAGGAGGTTGATTGGCAAACATTACGATGAAGGAGTTGCTCGAAGCAGGCGTTCACTTCGGGCATCAGACGAAGCGGTGGAACCCCAAGATGAAGGAGTTCATCTTTGGTGAGCGCAATGGTATCTACATTATCGATCTGCAGAAGACGCTGAAGATGTTCAAGGAAGCGTCGAAATTTGTGCAGGACCTGGCTGCCGATGGCAGAATCATTCTCTTCGTGGGCACCAAGCGCCAGGCGCAGGACGCAATTGCCGAAGAGGCACAGCGCTGCTCGATGTTCTACGTGAACCAGCGCTGGCTGGGTGGGCTGCTGACCAACTGGGTCACCGTACAGAAATCCGTGAAGCGGCTCAAGGAACTCGACGAAATGGCCACCGATGGCCGTTACGATCTGCTTCCGAAGAAGGAAGTCATTAAGCTCGAACGCGAGCGCAAGCACTTGCAGGCGAATCTCGCCGGCATCAAGAACATGACACGGTTGCCGGATGCGATCTTCGTTATCGATTCGAATAAAGAGCAGATCGCGGTGCGCGAAGCGCGCAAGCTGGGTATCCCCGTGGTCGCCGTGGTCGATACGAACTGCGACCCGAGCGAAGTGGATTATGTGATCCCGGGCAACGACGACGCGTTGCGGGCGATCCGGCTGTTTACCTCGAAGATCTCGGAGTCGATTGCCGAGGGCGTCCATGCCCGGGACGACAAGCAGATGGCGGACATTCAAGCGGTGGCAGTACCCGAACCGGTTGTCGCAACTCCGATCACTGAAAGCGAATTTGCCGAGGTCGCAGCCGAAGACGCAATTGCCGCCCCCGCTGTGGGGCCCGAAGGTGAAGAGATCCGCATGGAAGACGTGCTGGGCAAGGGCACGCGCAAGCGTCCCTCAGCCGCCACCGAAGATGTCGACGAGCTACAGGCGGAAACGCGGCGGTTCTAACATTAGTCATATTCATTAGTGGCGGGCTCGTGGCTACGGGCTACTGACGAATACCGAAGAATCTGACCCGCGCGGTCGGTCGATGCGCGGGTCAAGTTTTGTAGAAGCAAAGGAACTCAAAAATCATGGCAAGCACAGTAAGTCCTGGACCTGACGACAACAAGGGCCCGAACATTTCCGCTGCAAAGGTCAAAGAACTCCGCGAAAAAACTGGTGCGCCGATGATGGACTGCAAACAGGCGCTGACTCAATCGAACGGCGACTTGGAAGCGGCGATCGTCTGGCTGCGCAAACGAGGTGTATCCGTCGCTGCCAAGAAGGCAACCCGCGTGACCAGCGAAGGTTCAGTAGCGAGCTACATTCACGCTGGCGGCAAGATTGGTGTGCTGGTCGAGGTCAACTGCGAAAGCGACTTCGTCGCGCGCACGGAAGATTTCAAAGAGCTGGTCCACGACATCGCCATGCACATTGCGGCGAGCGATCCGAAGTTCGTCCGGAAAGAAGACGTCACGCCGGAAGCTTTTGAGCGCGAGAAGGACATTTATCGCGCTCAGGCCGCTGCCACCGGCAAGCCCGCTCCGGTGGTCGAAAAGATCGTGGCCGGCAAGATGGAAAAGTTCTACGAAGAGGTTTGCCTGCTCGAGCAGCCCTTCATCAAGGACCAGACCATCAACATCGCGCAGCTTATCGCCGCCAAGGTGGGCAAACTCGGCGAGAACATCGCTGTGCGGCGTTTTGCGCGATTCAAAGTCGGCGACGCGACGGCTACCGTCGCCTTCGTCAGCACCAAGCCAGACGGTCATGCGGACGAGGGTGGCGAGGCGTCTGCGCCGGTTGCCAAGTAGCAGCCGAATAATTCAGGGGCGATGCGGCCGGGCGGAGACGCCCGGCGCTCCATTATTCCAGGCCCTGAACGGCACGATAGCGGTGCTACACTGAATCCGCATGCCCGCACCGATCTTCAAACGAATTCTTCTGAAAATCTCCGGCGAAGCCCTTGCCGCTGCACAAGGCTTCGGTGTCGACACCAAACGAATTCATGAAGTCGCAGCCGAACTTGCCGATGTGCACAATCTCGGCATCCAGATGGCGATCGTCGTTGGCGGTGGCAATTTCTTCCGTGGGGTTGCCGACCAGGCCAAGGACATGGATCGCGTCTCCGCCGATCACATGGGCATGTTGGCCACGGTCATCAACGCGCTTGCGCTGCAGGACGCTCTCGAAAAACAGAACGTCTTCACCCGCGTGCAGACGGCCATCGAGATGAACCAGGTTGCCGAGCCCTTCATCCGGCGCCGCGCCATCCGGCATCTGGAAAAAGGACGCGTCGTCATCTTCGCCGGCGGCACCGGCAACCCATATTTCTCGACCGACACGGCCGCCTCGCTGCGCGCCATGGAAATCAAAGCTGACGCTATCCTCAAAGCCACCAAAGTGGACGGCATCTACGACGCCGACCCGATGACAGTGAAGGATGCCAAGAAGTTTTCGCAACTTACCTACATGGACGTTCTGAAGCTGGGCCTCAAGGTGATGGACTCGACCGCCATCTCGTTGTGCAAGGACAATAATCTGCCCATCATCGTTTTCAACCTGAACCAGCGCGGCAATATTCGCCGCGTCGTACTCGGCGAGAAGATCGGCTCGCTGGTCAGCGCTTAAGAGCCATTAGCTCCTTAGCTGTTGGCTTTTAGCTAAAAGCCGAAAGCTAACAGCCAAAAGCGTTTATAATTCACGGTTCTGCTATCGCCATGTTTGGGAGCTGAGAAAGATGGCTCATCCTGCCCTGAAAGAAGTCTACGCAACATTAAAGACGCGCATGGACAAAGCGGTGGAAGACTTCCGCCGCGAAATGGCCGCCACGCGCACCGGACGAGCGAACGTTCACATGCTTGACACGGTTTCCGTCGACTACTACGGGTCGCAGATGCCGCTCAACCAGATCGCCCAGATTCACGCGCCCGAGCCGCAAATGATCACGGTGCAGCCGTTCGATGCGTCGCAGCTTTCGGCGATCGAAAAGGCTATTCGCAGCGCCGACCTCGGCCTCAATCCGATGAACGACGGCAAAATTGTGCGCGTGCCCGTGCCCGCGCTCACCGAAGAGCGCCGCAAGGACATGGTCAAGCACCTGCA
The DNA here is from genome assembly GCA_050012595.1 of Terriglobales bacterium. Taxonomy (GTDB): domain Bacteria; phylum Acidobacteriota; class Terriglobia; order Terriglobales; family Acidobacteriaceae; genus Acidiflorens. The sequence goes on along the minus strand of JBEKGW010000001.1, from coordinate 314,649 downwards.
CCGGATTCTCGAAGAGCATCGCACCGCGGTGCGCAACATCCGCCGCGATGGCAACGATGCCATCAAGAAGACGCTGAAAGACAAGAAGATTACCGAGGACGACGAGAAGCGCGCGCTCGACGAAATCCAGAAGCTCACCGACGACGAAATCAAGAAGATGGAAGAGATGAGCAAAGCCAAAGAAAAGGAAGTCTTAGAATTCAAGTAGTAGACGCGGCTTGCCGCGTCTCCCCACCGGCAAATTTCGCTCCGGCAGTAGTCCCGCCGGGCGGGGCGCCCGGCTCTCCGACGTTTTTGCAAAGGAAAATTACGCGCTGGCTTTGTCGATCAGAGGCACCGGGTTGCCGCCGGACTCCAACTCCAACTGTTCCTGCCCGCTGAGCGCGGAAACTTTTCCCCGATAACTTTTCAGGTGGCGCTGCGCCGTCTCGAACGCCTCCTGCGCTTTGTTCAGATTCTTGCCGACGTTTTCAAACTGGTTCTGGAAGAAGTCGAACGACTTCTGCGCCTTGGCTAGTTCGGCGCGGCTCTTCTCGAAGCGGCTGGCCACTTCGTACCACTTGTGCACCAGCGAAATCGTGTGCAGCGTCATCAGCAAGGTGTTGGGCGAGACGGGAAATACGTGCTGCTCATTCATCCAGTCGCCCAGCTCGCGGTTGCGAATCACTTCCATGTACAGCGTCTCACTCGGCAGATACATGAGCGCGATTTCAGTGGTGCCATTCTCCGGCTGGATGTACTGCTGAATGCGCTTGGCTTCCGCCTTCATCACGCGCACGAGCGCGACGCGCGCCGCTTCAATCTCAGCTTTGTCGTTGCTCTCGAAGAGCGCAATCACTTGCTCGCGCGGGAACTTCGCGTCGATCGGCAGCTTGCGATCGGGAAAATAGATAACGGCGTCGGCGCGTCCTGCACCCTCGCCCGGCGACGACTGCAGCGAGAACATGTGCGCGGGCAGGAAGTCCGCGAGCAGCCGCTCCAGGCTCGCTTCCCCGAACTGGCCCCGCAGATGCGGAAGTTTAAGCAGGTTGTTCAGATCGTTAATCGAATGGCCGAGCGCGCCGACTTCACGGAGCTGCTCTTCCGCCGCCTTCAGGTGCTGCTGAACTTTCTCGAACTGCGCAAATCCTTCTTTAATGTTCTGATCGAGTTTCTGCTGCACCTGCTCGGTGATCGCCATCAGCTTCGAATCCACGCGATCGCGAATCGAATCGAGGCTTTGCGCGGTCTGCTGATTCAGGCTCTGAAATTCGCTCTTGAGTTGCTGCGTGGTGAGCAGAAGAGAACCGGTCAACTCGCTCCGCCCGTCGCTCAAGCTTCGGTTTTGTTCTTCTCTTCCCGCGGCGAGTTGCTGCTCGACCGAACTCCGAATCTCTGAAAACCCTTGCTGGATGCGGTCTGTGACCTGCTGGCGGAGGTCCCCTTTAGTCTGCTCCAGCCTACTGGCCATATCGGCAGTGCTGACACTGATCTTCTGGCCAAGAGTGGTATTGAACCTTTCGAGCTGACCTGCAACTTCCGCTTTTACATCCACTTGCGCGGCAGCCGAAACGCGGCGCAGCAGAATGGCCGAGAACCCAAGCAGGACAAGGGTTCCGACGAGCACGGTAACCAGCAGTAAGGTCTCCATCGTAAGTGGCTGATCTGAATTTTAGAGGCTAGCGTGAGAGATGGAAAGCGGAACTTTACCGGCGATCCCCGTGCCGAAACGCCAACCACAAAAATTATGCTCCGGGCCCTGGCTCTCTCATTCGCGATGCTGGTGGTAAATCCCGGACCCTGCGCGGCAGAAAACACTCCGCCCCCAGTCGATGTTCGCGCTGACCGTAGCAGCAAGCTGCCCACCCCCCACTCGAACTCGGCGGCCGGATCATCCTCTGGTGAGGATTCCGCCGCCGAGAACGAACTGTTGGAAGCGGCAAACCAGAGCCGCAAACTAGCCGGCGTGCCGCCGTTGCGGATGGAAGAAAGTCTGCGCGAAGCGGCGCGAGCGCACGCCCGGCGGATGATTGCGAGCGAGCGTTTGGAGCATCAGCTGTCCGGTGAGCCCTCCCTGCTGCAACGAATTGCCGAAGTCAGCCCGCTGAAGATGGATCGCGCGGGCGAGAACATCGCCTACGCTACGTGCGCTCCGGGCGCGAATGAAGCGCTGATGCGCTCGGCCCCGCATCGGGAGAACCTGCTCGACCGCGGATTCAATGTCGCTGGCGTTGCGGCCATCTGGAGCAAAGGGCGCCTGTATGTAGTCCAGGATTTCGCACACGAGGTTCCGTCGTATTCCGCGCAGCAGAGCGGAAAACTAGTGGGCCGAGCCGTCGATGAAATGCGGCAACAGGCAGGGCTTCCGGAACTCGTCCAACTGAAGCCGTCGAATCTTGACGAGGCCGCCTGCTCGCTGGCAAGAGAGAACCGTCCGAACGCCCACCTGCTTGCAACCGCCTACGACAATCGAAAAATAATCACCTACACCGAGAGCCGTCCGGAAGTGCTGCCGCAAGGGGCGTTGCGTCTGCTGCGCGATCCGGGGGTTCGCCAGTTTGCGGTGGGCTCCTGCTACGCGCGCAATGCGGCGTATCCGACGGGGACTTACTGGGTCGCGATTCTTCTCTACTGATTCTTCACTACTGATTCTTCTCTATTGCGTTTATCTATTTCCGGAGGATTCCGATTTGCGCGCCGCGGCGGTCGCGGACAGGAGTGTCCGCGCCACACCAGCGGTGTGCTAACCTGCGAGCATCTGGTCCTTCAACCTCTGGCCCGCCCGTATGGAACATGCTTCGCGAATCCGCATCGGGACTGCCGGCTGGTCGTACAAGGACTGGGACGGGATTCTGTATCCGCCGGAAGTGACGCGGAAGAAGGTGCATCCAGTCGAATTTCTGGCGAGATTTTTCGACGTCATCGAAATCAACACCTCGTTTTATGGACACATACGGCCGGAACTGGGGCGTCTATGGTCGCGGAAGGCAGCGGCGGTCAATCCAAATTTTCTTTTTACCGCGAAGCTGCACCGGTCGTTTACCCATTCTCCACTGGCGGTGATGGAACCAACTTCGGCGGCCAGCATCCGGCCGAATGACCGGGACGAGCGGCTTGCCCGGGAGGGTCTGGACTCGCTGGCTGCGGAAGGCAAGCTGGGCGCGCTGCTCATCCAGTTCCCGGTCTCGTTCAAGAACACCAGTCTGAACCGCGAATACCTGGAGCAGTTGTTGCGGCAGTTCATCGAGTATCCGCGAGTAGTCGAAGTGCGGCACGAGAGCTGGAACCAGCCGGAAACGATCGCCGAATTCATGCGTAACAACGTCGGTTTCTGCAACATCGATCAGCCGCTGCTGGGGCGTTCGCTCGGGCCGACCGAGCATGTCACGTCGAGCGTCGGGTACGTCCGCCTGCATGGCCGCAACTATGAGCATTGGTTTGAGAGCGGGTTCGACAGCGACAATCGCAGTCGCGATGACCGTTACAACTACCTCTACAAGCCCGCGGAACTGGAGAAGTGGAAAGAAAAAGTCGAGATCATCGCGAACCGAGCCGAGTCAACGTACGTGATTGCGAACAATCACTTCCAAGCGAAGGCCGCGGTGAATGCGCTGGAATTGAGGCATCTGCTGGAGGGGAAAAAAGTTCGCGCCCCGGAGGTGCTGGTGAAAAACTATCCCGAACTGAAAGAGATGGTTGAGATCGAAAATGCCAGCGGGAATTATTCGCTGCTGGGGTGAGCCCGCCGTACGGAAGTGAGCCATTCTGCGCAGTATCTCGAAAGGGAATGAGCGAATCTGTGGAGGGCGCAAGAGAGCAGTTTATCCGCCAAGCAGACGCCTATTTGTGGCGGCGGACGGGCTTGTAGCCACCCCAGTACAATGCGACAATCGCGGTACGCAGAGAAGTTGCACCACCGGTCGCGAACCGCGAAATGGCATTCGAAGACTTCTCGGGAGGTTCTGTGGCGAAACGTAAATCGCGTAATCGTGAATCGCGCAACAACGAAGCGCAGCTCGATGAACTAGGAAGCGATCCGGGACAGGTGGGCTCGGACAGCGCCGGGCAATCGGGGGATACTCAGGGCCTCTCACAAGTCGCAGACGCCGCCGACGAAAGCGTCGAAGAACTCGCCGATACGGATCAAGCCTATGAGGCGGAGATTGTCGATGGCATCGAGGATGCTGCTGACCACCCGGAGAGGCCGGTATATACCCGTGAGGATCAAGCCCGGTCAGAGGAAATTCCGCCGAAGCGCGGAGAATAGGCGGCTGGCCCTCGTCCCGCTGGTGATTGCGAATCTGGTGAGCTTTTTCATTTTCATTGCTTCACGATTGCAACGGGAGCCCATCCACCAAGCGCTGGCGATGCATAGGGGTTAGCGGCGCTTGAGAGTGGCAATTCTGTCGCAGAATCCAAGTTACCTCTTGCTTCATCTATGCAGCATGAACTTGGACAGTCTTTTTGTTGAACGCCTCTCTTCGCACCAGCCTCTGGGCGCAAGCTTGCCAGAGGGAGGTTTGCCGGAGGAGCCGGTGCGTGGCGCGGCGGCCGACTCTGGAGATGCGGCCCTGCTCGACGCCTACTCGCGAGCCGTGACCGCCGCGGTTGAAAGAGTCAGTCCGTCGGTGGTGAACGTTGAAGTGCACCAAGCTCTGCACCAAACGGCGGGCCGAACTCGTTCGGGCGAGCCACGCGATCGCCGTGGAGGCGGCTCCGGCTTCGTATTCACGCCCGATGGATTGATTCTCACCAATAGCCACGTAGTGCACGACGCGACCCGGATCGAAGTAACGCTGGCGGACGGACGCCGCGCTCGGGCTCACACCATCGGCGATGACCCTGCTACCGATCTTGCCGTCATTCGAATTGATGTTTCCGCATTGCAGGCTGTTCCGCTGGGAGATTCGCAACAATTGCGGCCAGGCCAGCTGGCGATTGCGATTGGCAATCCGTACGGGTTTCAATCCACGGTCACGGCGGGCGTGATCAGCGCGTTGGGGCGGTCGCTGCGCTCGTACTCGGGGCGTCTGATCGAGGATGTCATTCAAACCGACGCGGCCTTGAATCCGGGAAATTCCGGAGGCCCGCTGGTCGACTCCCGAGGTCAGGTGATCGGAGTCAACACGGCGACGATTCTGCCGGCGCAGGGAATCTGTTTCGCGATCGGGATCAACACCGCAAAATTCGTGGCCAGCCGCTTGCTGCGCGATGGGAGGATCCGGCGCAGCTACATCGGAGTCTCGGCGCAGACGGTTCCCATTCATCGCCGGGTGGTGCGTTTTTATGGTCTAGCTCGGGAAACGGGCGTAGTGGTAGTTGGCATTGAAGACCGAAGTCCGGCGCGAACGGCAGGCTTGCGCGAGGGAGACGTGATCGTGGCGCTCGATGAGAAACTAGTGGCCGGTGTGGATGACTTGCACCGTTTGTTGACCGATGCTCAAGTGGGTGCGCGGTGCGCTCTGACGGTCATTCGCCACACCGAGAGGCTGATCCTGCCAATCTTTCCGGAAGAGGCGCGCTAGCGACCCTGGTTCGTGGAGCGACGGGCGTCTCGCCCGTCCTTCTGCGCCTTCCGCAGCATGGTGGCCGGGCGGGGACGCCCGGCGCTCCAAAGACGCTGCTATCGCATTGCACACACTGGATTTCGTGTGTTAGCTTCGATTTCGAGAGGTCCGCTTGCGACACACGGTTCCGGCTGGGATGGAGCGCAAGGAAACTGACGTTTATCTGCGGCTCGATCCGGCGCGTCTTCCCCAGCATATCGCCATCATCATGGACGGAAACGGGCGCTGGGCCCGGCGACGGCACATGCCACGCGTCGCGGGACATCGCGCCGGCGTCGCCGCCGTGCGTTCGACGGTCGAGACCGCGGCGCGCATCGGAATTCCGGCGTTGACGCTCTACGCCTTCTCCGAGGAAAACTGGAAGAAGCGTCCGAAGACGGAAGTCGATTTTCTGATGCGCCTTTTGTGCCGCTATCTCAAAGCGGAAATCAAAACGCTTAACGAGAATAATATCCGTTTGCAATACATCGGGCGCAAGCATGAGTTGCCGGAGTCGGTGCAGCGTGAGATGGCCGAAGCGAGCGACGCCACCTCGAAGAATACCGGGATGCTGCTGACGCTGGCGCTGAATTACAGCGCGCGCAGCGAGATTGTCGACGCATTTCGCTCGCTGGCGGAGGCTGCGGCCCGCAATGGCGGCCTCGATCACCTGGCAGTCGATGAGCAGGCGATTAGTGATCATCTCTACACGCGCGGTCTGCCGGATCCGGACTTAGTAATTCGCACCAGCGGCGAGATGCGACTGAGTAACTTCCTGCTTTGGCAACTTGCCTATGCTGAGATCTATGTGACGCCGACGCTGTGGCCCGATTTCCGCGGCGTTCAACTGCTCGAAGGCATTGAAGAATATCAGAAGCGCGACCGCCGCTACGGCGGGCTGGGGCCGGATCACGGATATGCCCCGCAGCAGGTGCCGCTCCGGGCCCACGCTGAGGCGAAGCGTTGATTCGCTCGTGTGGGGACTGCTCGTGTGGGGACGGCCGCCCCCGGCCGTCCAAGCCGAGCGCAGCTCGGCAGCTGCCGCGATTACAGCAACTCTGGATTCGCAATAAGCGAAGCGTGCCCCAACCACAATGATCAAGCGCGTCGCGACCGCCGTCGTTTTAATTCCCCTGGTCCTGCTGCTGGTGCTGAAGGCGCCGCTTTATGTGCTTGCTATGGTGGCCGGAGCGGTCGCCCTTCTGGCCATCGCCGAGTTCCTGAAGCTGGTCACGCACTATGGAGTCCAGCCGCTGGGGCCGGCGACGTATGCGTTCGTCGCGCTCTTCTTTGCATTTGTGATTGTCGCTTCCGCCAATCGCACGCCTCTGGTTGAAACTACGGCCATGCTCTATGGGCTGGCATTGGCAACGGCGCTCGCACCTTTTGTGTTTCTGACCGTAACCATGCGGCGCACCGACTTGGCCAGCGGCTATCCGGCGGCCGCGGCCTCGGTGTTTGCCTTCGCGTACATTGCGATTCCGATGGCGCTGCTGATCGCGATCCGGCAGCAGCCGGCGGGAGCGATCTGGACGATTTACACGCTGCTCACCGTGTGGGCGGGAGACATCTTCGCTTACCTCGTCGGCAAGTCGCTGGGGCGGCACCGCATGTCGCCGGAGATCAGTCCGAAGAAAACCTGGGAAGGCGCAGTGGCGTCGATCCTGGCCAGCGTGATCGTCGGCACGTTGTGGTTTCAGCACGCGCCCGGAATCAGCGCCGCTCTGCTGCGCGTCGGCCTGATCGAGCGCCGCGATGGAATGTTCGGCTTGCAACAGCCGCAACTGTGGCCGATCATTCTGCTGTCGGCGGTGGTCAACATCGCGGCGCAGTTAGGCGATCTGGTCGAGTCCCTCATAAAGCGCGGCGCCGGAGTGAAGGATTCCGGCACGATTCTGCCCGGCCACGGCGGCATGCTCGATCGCATCGATGCCATGCTGTTCGCGGTGCCGGTGGTGTGGGCGTATGGCGCCTGGCGGCTGATGCAGTAGGCAGGACCGCAACGTATCTGCTCGCGGGTCGGTTTCCGATGCGATGCGAGATCCGGCTCTGAGCTTTTCGTATTGGAGTAAGGCGAAAGGGATCACTCCGTGTTCCTTAGCGCGCGGCTTCGAAGCTGATGAAGCTAAGCCGGATTTAGAAGGGGATAGAAATGAACGAGCCATTACAGCAGACAGCAAGTAACAAGGCCTTTCAGGTTTCTCTTTCGGGATATGACCTGATCAATTCTCCGCGTCTCAATAAAGGAACCGCCTTCTCGGACCACGAACGCGATGTATTTGGCCTGCACGGTCTGTTGCCACCGCATGTGGGGAGTCTTGATGAACAGATTGAAAGGCGGCTTCATGCATTCCGGGAGCAGCCGAACGCCTTCCATAAATACAGCTTTCTCCGCGACCTGCAGAATACGAACGAGACGCTGTTCTATGCGCTCCTGCTGCGCAATATCGAAGAGATGCTCCCCGTGGTGTATACGCCAACGGTGGGTGAGGGTTGCCAGCGCTTCAGTGAGATATGGAGAAAGCCACGAGGGTTGTTCCTCAGCTATCCGAATAAGCATCGTATCGATCAGATCCTGAGTCATCGCCGTTACGACGGTGTGAAATGCATCGTGGTCAGCGATGGTGAACGAATCCTGGGGCTCGGCGATCAAGGTGCGGGAGGCATGGGCATCCCAATCGGGAAGATGGCCCTTTACACTGCGCTCGGCGGCATCCATCCGGAGCATTGTCTTCCGATTCTGCTCGATGTGGGAACAGACAACGAGGATAGGTTAAAGAGTCCGATTTACATTGGATGGACGCATCATCGGGTGCGCGGCGAAGAGTACGATGCTTTCGTAGATGTTTTTGTAAACAGCGTGAAGAAGCGCTGGCCGCACGTTCTTTTGCAATGGGAGGACTTTGCTGGGTCGAATGCCGCTCGACTTCTGGCTCGCTACAAAAACCAACTATGCACTTTTAACGACGATATTCAAGGCACTGCGGCTATAGCGACCGCGACGCTACTCTCCGCGATCAACGTTACGGGTGTGCCACTGGAGCAACAGAAGATCGTTGTATTTGGCTTCGGAACCGCGGGCATAGGCATCACCAACCTGTTAATGCAGTTCATGCAGGAGAAGGGCGTTCGGGAACAGGAAGCTCGCAATCGCTTCTACGCTCTCGATCGCTACGGTCTGATTACAGAAAAGGGCAAAGATGTGCGGCCCGAGCAGCTACCCTACGCGCGCAAAGAACAGGAAGTGCAGGGTTGGGGACAACCGAATGGAGAAATCACATTGCTGGATGTGATCCGCCATGCCAAGCCTTCGGTCCTCATCGGAGTGTCTGGTCAAGCCGGAGCCTTCACAGAAGAGGCAGTCCGCGAAATGGCCAGGAACACAGTTCGACCCGTCATCTTCCCGCTTTCAAACCCCACCGCAAGCTGCGAGGCGACTCCCCAGGACTTGGTGGATTGGACCGAAGGACGGGCGCTGATCGGTACCGGGAGTCCGTTCGAACCGGTGACTATTTGGGGGAAGAAGGTTCGCGTCGACCAGACCAATAACTCGTACATATTTCCCGGGCTTGCTCTCGGGATCGTTGCCTCCAAAGCCAAACGCGTCACGGATGCGATGGTCATGGCCGCGGCTAAGGAATTGGCACGTCTGGTTCCCACACGAAAGGATAAGAAGGCAAGCCTTCTGCCGTCGCTTGCGGATTCGCGTCAGTTGAGTCGCTCAATTGCGCTGGCCGTAGGTCGCCAGGCGATTCAAGATGGCCAGGCGCAGGTTGCGGGCGAAGATAGCCTGAACCGCGAACTCCAAGCGAATATCTGGGAACCAGTGTACGTACCGTACGAACGCGAAGCAGGGAGGTCCTGAGAAACCAGTCCCTCCCTTACAATAAGAAGGTCGCATGAAACGCATCGCCATCCTGGGTTCGACGGGCTCGATCGGCCGCAGCACTTTGAGTGTGGTCGAGAGCTATCCCGAGCGCTTTCAGGTCTCGACGCTCGCGGCCGGCAACAATGCCGAGCTCGCCTTCGAGCAGGCAGTACGATGGAAGCCGCACGTGATGTCGCTGGCCGACGAAGGCGCCGCGCAGGCGCTCCAATCGAGGCTCCGGCAGGCAGGCTTAGGCGAGACTGAAGTCGAAGTCGTGTATGGCGCCGCCGGCACGGTTCGGGTGGCGACGCATCCCGAGGTGGATTTCGTGGTCAGCGCGATTGTGGGCGTCCGCGGCCTGGAGGCGACCTACGAAGCGGTGCGCGCGGGGAAGACCGTCGGCTTAGCCAACAAAGAATGCCTGGTGGTGGCGGGCGAGCTGATCACCGCTGAGGCGCGGAAGCAGGGCAAGCCGCTGCTGCCGATCGACAGCGAGCATAACGCCATCCACCAGTGCCTGCGCGGCGGCCGGATGGACGAGAGAGTCAATGAAGTCGCCCGCATCTGGCTGACGGCTTCCGGCGGTCCGTTTCTGCAGACGCCCAAGTCGGAATTTGCCTCAATTACGGTGCAACAGGCGCTCAATCATCCTACCTGGAAAATGGGAAAAAGGATCACCATCGACTCTGCAACATTGATGAATAAGGGGTTCGAGGTGATTGAGGCGTGCCGGTTGTTCCAGGTCTCGCCCGACCGCGTACAAGTCATTGTGCATCCACAGTCTACGATCCATTCCATGGTCGAATTCGTGGATGGTAGCATACTTGCTCAGATTTCCGTGACTGACATGCGTCTGCCCATCTTGTATGCGCTGACGTATCCGGAGCGGATCCCATCGGAGCTGCGCTTCTCGATTAGTGACCTAAGGCATCTGGATTTTTGCCCTCCGGATATGGCTAAATTTCCTTGTCTGGGTTTAGCCTACGACAGTTTGGCTTATGAAGCGGCGGGGGGCGGAGGGGCAAAGACCATCGCCCTGAACGCCGCCGACGAGGTCGCGGTGGCTGCGTTTCTGGAGGAGCAGATCGGATTCGAGGAGATTCCGCGGATCATCGAAGAAGTAATGTCTGCAACGCCAGCCGGACATTTGGAATCTATACAGAAGGTGCTTACGCTGGATACCGAGGCCCGCCTTTTGGCAAGAGAAATGGTGAGGCAGCGCCGCCGAAAGGTATCGCCCATCAGGGCCATTTCTTAAGAGGAACTTTGGAGTAATCTGGGACTATGCCGCAGCTTTTGTCCATCCTTCACACCATTTTCGTCATGGGGATCGTGCTCGGATTCATGATCTTGATTCACGAGTTCGGCCACTACGCTGCGGCCAAGTATTTTGGCGTCCGGGTGGAAGTGTTTTCCATCGGCTTTGGCAAGCGTCTGCTGGGCTTTAAAAAAGGCGACACCGACTATCGCATCAGCGCCATTCCGCTGGGCGGTTACGTGAAGATGTCGGGCGAGAACCCCATGGACGACCGCACCGGCGATCCGGGGGAGTTTCTGTCGCATCCGCGCTGGCAGCGCTTCATCGTAGCCCTGGCCGGACCGGCGATGAACATCATGCTGGCCATCGCCCTGCTTACCGGCGTGTACATGGTGCATTACGAATACCCGGCCGTGCTCGACGAGCCGGCCGTGGTGGGATGGGTAAATCCCGACACTCCCGCAGAAAAGGCCGGCATTCAGAAGGGTGACAAGATTGTCCGGGTCGAGGACATTAAGAATCCGAATTGGGAGCAAGTGGACGTCAAGGATGCGCTCAGCCCGAATCAGCCTTTGAAGTTTGACATCGAGCGCGACGGCAAAATCACAGAAAAGGTCCTCGTTCCGGAGCCGTTCGGGCCCAATCAATACGGCGCCATGGGTTGGGTACCGAAAGAGCCCAGCGTGACTTTGACCACCATCGAAGCCGGGATGCCGGCGGAGAAGGCCGGTCTCAAAGTCGGAGACCAGATCCTCACCGCGAACGGGCAGGACATTCCCGCCCTGGAAGCGCTCGTTCAGATGTTGAACCACACCAAGGATCAGCCTCTGGAAATTGTGGTGCTCCGCAACGGCCAGAAGCAGACCTTCACGGTGAAACCGATCCTCGCTCCCGGAGGGCCCTCGCAAGAAGTTCGCTACCGGATCGGCATCTCCAGCGTTCCGACCAAAGTTGTGAAGCTCGCTTTCCCGGACGCGCTGAAACGCTCTCTGTCGGACAACAAGAAGAGTTCTTTCCTGATCCTGGAATTGCTGCAAAAGATGGTGGAGCGCAAAGTATCCCTGCGTCAGGTGGATGGTCCGATCGGAATCGGCAGCGCGGTTGGCCAGGCCGCCCGCGAGGAGGGCTGGATGCCCCTGCTGTTAATCACCGCCGCCATCAGCTTGAACCTGGGCATCATGAACCTGCTGCCGATTCCCATCCTGGATGGCGGCGTGATCCTGCTCCTTCTCATCGAGAGCCTCATGCAGAAAGAAATCAGCCTGCCCATTAAAGAACGCATCTACCAGGCGGCTTTCGTCTTTCTGGTGCTCTTTGCCGTCATGGTGATCTACAACGACCTGGTCAAAACGCTGCCTGGGCTTACGCGGATGCCCTAGTTTCCGCTGTTGGCTGCACTCTTTTCGTCACTCGCTTCTCCGATTGGGGGGAGCGATCTTCTCGCCGTAACCTGCTAAAATAAAGCTTCCGATATGGCCGAAATTCAGCGTAGAAAAACCTTCACTGCCTCTATTGGCGGCGTCCGCGTGGGTAGCAATGCACCGGTTATGGTGCAGTCCATGACCAACACCGACACTGCGGACATCCCCGGCACCGTAAAGCAGGTCGCCGCGCTGGCGCGCGCCGGCAGCGAAGTCGTCCGCGTCACCGTCAACAATGACGCCGCCGCCAAGGCCATCCCTTACATCGTCGAGGGACTCGAGAAGCAGGGCTTGCGCGTGCCCATCGTCGGCGACTTCCATTACAACGGGCATCTCCTGCTGACCAAATACCCCGGCTGCGCCGAGGGTCTGGCCAAATACCGCATCAATCCCGGCAATGCCAGCATCGGACGCAAGAATGACGACAACTTCCGCACCATGATTGAGGTTGCCGCGAAGTACCAGAAGCCGGTGCGCATCGGCGTGAACTGGGGATCGCTCGACCAGGCGCTGCTAACAAAGATGATGGACGAGAACTCGCTTCTTCCTGAGCCCAAGGACGCCCGCGAAGTGACGATGGAAGCAATTGTGGTAAGCGCGCTCAGTTCGGCGAAGCTGGCCGAGCAGCACGGACTGCGCTCCGACCAGATCATCCTCAGCGCGAAAGTCAGCGGCGTGCAGGATCTGATCGACGTGTATCGCATCCTCGCCGCCCGCTGCCAGTATCCGCTGCATCTCGGACTGACCGAGGCTGGCATGGGCGCGAAAGGCATTGTGGCGTCAAGCGCGGCGATGGCCGTGCTGTTGCAGGAAGGCATCGGCGACACCATCCGCGTTTCGCTCACCCCCGCTCCCGGCGGAGATCGCACTGAAGAAGTCCGCGTGGCGCAGCAAATCCTGCAATCCCTGGGCATTCGCAGCTTCACACCTCAGGTCACAGCCTGCCCCGGCTGCGGCCGCACTACCAGCACTTTCTTTCAGGAAATGGCCGAGCAGATCCAAACTTACCTGCGCGAGCAGATGCCGGTCTGGAAGGACCGCTACACGGGCGTCGAAGAAATGAAAGTCGCCGTGATGGGCTGCATCGTCAATGGACCCGGCGAATCGAAGCATGCAAGTCTGGGAATTTCTCTGCCGGGAACAGCCGAAGAACCTAAAGCTCCCGTCTACGTGGACGGCCGCTTGTTCACCACCCTCAAGGGCGACAAGATCGTTGCCGAGTTCATCAAGATTCTCGACGACTACGTCGAGTCCCACTACGCGGCCCGAGAAAAAGTCAAAGAAGAAGTGGTCGCAAGGGCCTGAGGTGTCTCCACAAGTCGTAGAACGGCCCGTGCCCGAGATGGTTGGCGAAACATCCCTATATAACTCGTAACCAAACGGTTACAAGTGCAATCGCCTGATTTCGACAGTTACCGCTCCCACCTTCCGGGTGATGCAAAAGAAAAGCCGCCCAAACATCAGGCGGCGTGCATTTGTCGCGCTTCGTTTTACCAGTTCCGCAGGTCGGTCGGGAATCACATTGTTCGCGTCTACATAAAAAAGCTAGCTCTTATTCTCGCGTTTCGCCGGTACGTCAAGAACTTTATGGGCAATTGTGTTGTCAATTTGCATCTAAATCATAAGACCTGTGTGGTCCGATGGAGGGGAACGCGCAGGAGGGAAGGTGCTCAGGTATGGCAAAGATATCGTTCATGTCGATGCTCGCTTGCCTCTTCGTCACTGTGACGGCCTGGGCTCAGAATGGGGAGTCGCGAATTGACTCCCGGTATTCCACGGCTAGCTTGAGTCTGGCATCTTCGACTAGTGGAGTGTCCTGGAATGTCGGGATTGCCAAGGTCAGCGGGACCGTGACGCTTGACAACGGCCCTGACAAGGATGCCGTTAATCTTGTGATCTATCCGGCAGGTGAGGGCTCACGTGTGCTCAACCCAAGTGGAGGATTCAGGGAAGACCGTTTCGCGGATCTGTCGCGCTACACACTCATGAGCTTTCGCTCCAGCCGGGTTACACCAAATCGCGCCGGGAAACTCGCGGTCACGGGCGAACTGTCAGTCACGCACGTTACACGTGAAGCAAGTGTCGTTTGGAGTAACGCATACTCCGGCCCCGATTACGGCGCACCGGTGCCGCAGACGACAACTCGCCAAGTGAGCTTAGTTTTCGACGCGCCGAACCAAACTACGGCGACGATGCACAACCCCGCCCCAGATGAGAGATGGGCCTTGGCGACGGTCAATCTCCGCGACTTCCCAGAATTGCGCAGCGCCTGGCTGGATTCTGTTTGGCCTCTGGTGGTGGAAGATGAGCACTGCGAAATGCCTTGGCCGAAAGCAGACTTTAGGGACTACAGCGGAGCCAGATGCACCGGAACGCCTGTTTTGCCAGCTACTCTAAGTCAGCCCCCGCAGAGATTCGGGGACGACTATCCCACCCTAAACGAAGCGACCGCGCCGGCCAACGACGAGGCCATCATCCTCATCCATTTGCGGCTGGAGGGCCGCAGCTAACCGAGTACTTCCTCGTTGTGCTAACCAAGCAGGGCCTGCGCGTCTCGTCGTCCCGGAAACTTGGCGCGAATGCTAACGATTCTGTGCGGGCGTGTTGCGGAGGACAAACGGAAGGCCACGGGGAGCATCGCGGAACACCGTGTTTTGCAGGTCGAGAGCTTCAAGCGGAATGTGGCTTCGTGTGCCGTCTGGGCTGGTGTATTCGAGATAGCCGTCAGCCACCCAGTAGTCGGTCACGGCGCGGCTGGTTCCATTCTTCAGCACTAGCACGAAGATTCCCTTGCCCAGGTCCCAGTCCTCGGTCGCTGCACCGGGCGTGGGTTCGGGACGCACCGGCGAATTCCCTGTGTCGTCATCCCATGCATTGGCAGGGGGCGGGATCGCGGACATTTCCAACTGCGTGGGCTCCTGGGAATCGCCGCCGAGGTCCAGCAAGTCTCCGCCGACACCGAAGCCGGAATCAAATGGATCAAAGTCGCCGGAGAACGAAAGCAGCGGCAACCATGGTTCGAAGTAGCATACCTCCCTCATGCCGTTGAAGAAGCATCCGGAGGAAGAAAAGCACGGAAGCCGGTAGCGGAAGAAACCAGGATGATGCCGGCGCACGTGAGAAGAAGCGAAAGAAACTCGACCGTCGGGGCGGGCTTGGAATAGCGCCGGAGACCAGAGAAGCGTTGGCGCAGTCCGCGGAATGGTCGGCCCTCGGGCTGGCGTGGAGAAGTTCCACAAGCCAGACGCCAGACGGGGCACAATATCCGGAGTAGAGGACGCTGCGAATTCCGCATGTCGGGCAGAGTGCTTTCCCAACCCGAAGTGCAGCCAACCGAAGTGCCCGCCCGCGTGGCTCCCGCCGGAGTGTCTGCCGGAAGAGTGCCCGCCGCCAGAGTGACCGCCTCCGAAATGGCCTCCTCCGGAGTGACCGCCCCCGGAGTGACCGCCTCCGCTTTGAGGTAGCGCCCCTGCGGGGGCGAGCAGAGAAATTACGGACAGCAAGATCGCAAGGATGCGCAGCGCCCGCACAAGGAAGGCAGATCGAGTGGCCATGGCCTTCCCACCCCAGGGAATTTACTTGCAGTTTACTCCTGTTCGGGTGATCGGGAGTGCGTGACTTTAAGCACAACGCGATTCTCCTACATCGCCCGGGCAGGATTGAATCGCTAGCTGTTGAAACATCGCGTTTACACTCGCTGACCTGCGGCAGGCGCATGGAAAGGTAGCGCAGTGGGCTTTACAGCACGGGAATGTCGCGGAAGGCCCTACAACTCACGGAAACATTGGGGTGGGAGACGGGAATTGAACCCGCAACCGTCGGAGCCACAGTCCGATGCTCTACCAGTTGAGCTACTCCCACCGCAGAGAACGATTATAGCAATTGCGGCGCGAGTCCGGCACACAGCCCCTGAAGGGGCGGTTTAATATTGAAGTTTTCGGCATCGCTGAAGCGATGCCCTGATACGAAACCCTGGCTCGCTAGGGTCTGCCCACGCCCATGTACTGGAATCCCATGGCGCGCAGACGCGACGAATCGAGCAGATTCTTGGTGTCGATGATGATCGGCCGTTTCACCAGGTGGCGGATCTTGGCGAAATCCAGCGTCCGGAACTCAGGCCAGCCCGTGGCCACGACCAGGGCATCCACTCCTTCAGCCACTCCGTAGGCGGATTCGCAGTACTTCACCATGCCGTTGAGGTGCAGCCGCGCATCGGGAATCGCCACCGGATCGTAAGCCCGTACGCGCGCTCCCCCGGCCAGCAGGTTCTGCGCCAGTTGAACGGAAGCCGATCCCGCAACCGAGTTGGTGTTGGGCTTGAAAGCCAGTCCCAGAATGCCGACGTCCTTGTTCTGCACGGTATCGATCGCAGCGGCCACTTTCTGCAGGAGCCGGTTCGCCAGGTCCAGATTCACGGCGCGGGCGGCATTCAGCACTTTCAAGTCGACCTGGTTCTCTCTCGCCAGCCCGGTCAGCGACTCCATGTCAGTCTCGGCGAAAATTCCACCCATGCCGGCGCCCGGTTGCAGGCAGCGCGGCGCAATTTTCTTGTCCAGCCCCAGGGCGAGTGCCAGGCTGACCGCATCGGCGTTCACGTGTTCGCACAGGCTCGCGATTTCGTTGATGAATGAAATCTTGGTCGCCACAAATGCCGTGGTCGCTTCGCGCGCCAACTCCGCCGTTTCGTAATTCGTAACCAGCACGGGAACTCCGCGCATCACCAGCGAATGAAAAATCTGTTTCAGTGAAGAGACGGCTTCGCTCGACGGTGTTCCAAGAATGATCCGGTCAGGCCAGTTGAAGTCTTCGACCGCGCATCCGTTGGTGAAGAACATCGGTTGGCACACCAGCAGGCTCTTCAGCCCCTTCTCCTTCAGCATTTTTTCAATTTTTGCGGTCGAGCCCACTCGAACCGGCGTGACGATCGACAGCACCTGGAAGCGGCCAGCCGCGCCCGCCACGCGGACTGCAAGTTCCTCCAGTCCCTGCGGGGAATCTTCGGCGAGAAAGATTACCTGTGCCCTGCGAGCCAAATCTTCCGGGTTCGCCGAATACACCAGGCGTCCCGCACGCACGTTACGCCGAATCACTTCCTGAAGATTCTTTTCGAAAAAAGGTATGTTGCCCTTGGCAGCTTCTATGATGCTCGTGCCGTCGGCATGACAGCAGCAAACCGGCGTGCCGAAGTCGGCGAGACAGGCGGAAATGACAGTGGCGAGGTAGCCGGATCCATACACCCCAATTTGCATATGCTCTTCTTCCGATCAAACCCGCAGCCTGGGATCCGGCGCTCGGTCTGCAGCCCGTTGAATCTATGGTAATCCGGCCCATGGACTTGGCAACGGGTGGAAAGTACATGTACCGGCGGTCAGCGAAACTGGCCGCTAGTTGCGGGTTTTGCGGGGTTCTTGCAGGCTTTTTGTTGCGGATAATATTGCGGTCTTGTCCCGGACGTTTTCTCCGGATCTTGTCCCCGGATCTTGTCTCGGACCTTGTCTCGGACCTTGTCTCGGACTAGGACTTTGAGGACAGTTGGCCGCGCCCCAGCGGCACCGGCGCCACGTCCTGCCAGCAATCGCCATTCTCGCGAACGAACATCAACTTGTCCACATAGACCTGGCGCTTTCCCGTGAACTGCGCCCAGCGCTCCCGCGCGACCACGCACGCCGCCCGCGCCTGTTCATTCGTTTCGGTTTTCAAAATCGTGAGATGCGGGATGTAGGGCCAGGTCTCCTCGCAGTACAGCCCCTTCCCACTGAGTTCATCGTGCAGTTCAGCCATGCGATAAGCCGCCTGCTTGACCTCGATGAACACGGTTGGAGTCGTAGGCAGAAAGGTTTCCACGTCTCCCAGTTCGACGTTGAACGGGACCACGCGGCCACAAGCCTCTTCCAGAAATTCCAGCGCGGCCGCTTCCGTTCCCGTCAGCTCCCGCGGAGGAAGGATGGTGAGATGGGCTGGCATGTGCGGCAGAGTCGGGTGGAGTTCCCGGCGCAGTTCTTCCACGAACTCGCCAACCGGATTGCGGACGTACGTCACCAACGCGTAGCGTGAACTGGGCATGACTCCCGAGGCTGAAATTATAGCCCGAGCGCGGCTTGCGAGGGCATTCCACCTTTTGGGAGTGTCGCGAAGGTCACCCGCATCCCATGATTTATAATCGAATCTCATAGAATCAGACCACGGTGAATCGAACGACAGTCGGGGCGTAGCGCAGCCTGGTAGCGCACCTGCCTTGGGCGCAGAATGATTCCTTCCAACCGTTCCATTCCTTTTCTTGATTTCTATTGTTTCCAACAATTTGGGGAATCTGCTTTTCGTTCAAAGTTAACCCGAATGGCCTCGGCCCCGCTCATAGGTGCACGGTTTGTGCACGGGTAGTGCACCTGCTTAAATTTTTGTCGGTGGGCGAAGGGTAAAATTCACGCTGGGGTGCGCTGGACCTACACGTTTCACGCGTCAACTCGCCCTCGCAACCAGATTATGGTCCCGCGAGCACCTTCTCTGCGAGCCCACGCCTCAACCCGCGGGAACTGCCGGCTATTAACCATACCGGCCGTCAGTCGGTCCGTATTACTGAAGAGGAGAGGGCGAAATCCCTGACCTCTACCGTATCAAGAAACAGTTCTGGTCTAACCTCGTGATATTTCACGGCATCCGCTGTCCCTTTGAAGTACGTTGAAGTACGGGTGGCCACGGCTTATGGTACCGAATGCAACATCGATGACCGGTCCCCTTTATCTCCGTGATCCCTGTGACTTCGGCGGTGGTGGCATCGATTGGAACCAGATCGTTGTCGTGACACTAGCTGCCCGTCTTTTTGCTGTCGGCCTGCAGACGAACACTGTTGGAATGTTGGAATGTCAGTGGCACCGCCGAACAGGCCAATGCCATGACAGGGCCGAAAGCAGCGCAAACTATGGTTTCGCAGCTCTCGAAGTTTTCTCGGCCTCGGCCGCCGGAGGAATCGAGCCTCCCGCAGATCTATTCGAGCCTTATGACCATGCTTCGCAATGAAGATATAGAAGCTCGCTGCCGCTCAAGAGTGTGATTGGTTTCCCCTAGGCGAACTCATAAGCGTCGGGGCCGTAATCTGCGGTTGTGACTAGGATGCCCTTGTTGGCACCCTCGTGTGGATCGTGCCAAACAGGTCCCGCACGGCAGAGACGCTCTCCTCGACCTGT
Organism: Terriglobales bacterium; assembly: GCA_050012595.1. Classification (GTDB taxonomy): domain Bacteria; phylum Acidobacteriota; class Terriglobia; order Terriglobales; family Acidobacteriaceae; genus Acidiflorens. Next base: position 295,393 of record JBEKGW010000001.1, on the reverse strand, counting down.
GCTTGCAGGACGGAGGGTTGATTCCCGTGCCCGCCGGGTCTCGGCCAGCACTCACCTTTCCCACAAAACTGGCCGACAAGTCCGCCGCTGCAGGATGCGTAGTCGAGAGACTCTTCAACCTTTCGCCGGTGCCCGGCTTCAGGCAAAGGCCGACGAACAGAACGCAGCCGCCACCAAGTAAGACATTTTGCTGGCCGTGGACCAGGCCTTTTACGACGCGCTGCAGACGCATGCTGTGCTGCGAGTAGCAGAGCAGACCGTAGCCTCGCGGCAGTTGTTATCTGACCAGGTTTCCGCTCTCACCAAGAGCAAACTAAGGTCGGACCTGGACTTGAGTTTCGCCAACGTGAATCTGGCACAGGCGAAACTCCTATACTTGGACGCGCTAAACAACGACAAGGCTTCCATGGCGAGCCTTTCAGCGATTCTGGGTTTTCCCACCCTTGAAGCGTTCGATCTTGTGAACGATTCCGAACCGTTGGCCCCACCCCCAGCCGACGTGGAGCCGCTGATCGCCGACGCTTTTGCCAAGCGTCCCGAGATTCTTGCCCTGGAATTCCAGTCGGAGTCCGCGGAGAAACTGCACAGAGCGGAGCATGACCAGTTGTATCCGACGATCAGTGCGCTCAGAGCTTTTGGAGATTCTCCCGTCCGTGACGATCACGTTTATGGACCTTATGCCGCCGCCGGAGTGAACGTTGAAATTCCAGTCTTCAATGGCTTCCTCTACTCCGCCAAGTCGCACGAAGCAGATTTGCGGGCCCAGGCCGCTCAGCAACGCCTGATTGATCTTTGAAATCGGATCTCGCGAGATGTACGCACAAGCTGGCTGGCTGCAAGCACGGCATTCGACCGCGTGACTGTGAGTGAACAGTTGTTGGCTCAGGCAAACTAGGCGCTTGAGCTAGCGCAGACACGATACAAGCTCGGCCTCAGTTCGATTGTAGAACTCAGCCAGGCACAGCTGCAGCAGACTCAGGCCGAGATCGGAAACGCACAGGCTGGATATGAATACCGGTTGGCCTTGTCGGTTCTGCGCTACCAGACTTCAGGATTGTAAGTTGGCTGGAGGTGTACCAGCAGTGGTTGAAGGCTGCGAAGAGGGAAGAGGATCTGGAGAATCCCACGATGGATAAAATGCGGCGCATGATGTCGCTAGTTTACAAAAGCGGCATGCGGTACGGTTTGATTCCTCTATAGAAAATAGTGCTGTACCGCAAGTACCGTGATTCCGACCATTATCTGCAGCACGGTAGAACTGGCAATCCTGAACAAGACTATCCCGGACAGACGTTTGAACACCACGGGGACATTGGTCAATGCGCTTGTCATGGATCCGATTACGGCCGCCGTTCCCGCCAGTTCTGCCGTGATTTTTCCGCTGGCGCTCAGGTTGGCGACTGCCACCGTAGTACTCGCACTACTGGCCATGCCGCTGATGCCGCTTGCGGCCATAAGGCCGAAGTTCCCGAATCGCCTCTCAGCGAGTGTGCCAAGTGACTTGGATCACGAGAAACAAGATTCCGTATCCCAACACTCTTCTCAAGGAGATGGGAGAACGCAGAGTCAGTTCTTGACCGGGCTCGCTCTCTGGGGTGCCACCGCGCAGCAACAATGCGACACACGTCATCGCGAAGAGCGGACCGACGGCTGTGAGCAGCGCCTGCGGCGCGAACAGCGCCAGTAGGACGAGGTTGCGGATGAACATGGCGACGGTCGCGAGTAGGACTACCACAGCGATCCTCGCGTCGGTGACGACGGCCATAAGTTCGGCGACTGCGGCGCGGTTGCTCACCAAGCCGCCAAGGATGGCCGTCCAGTACAATCCCCGCGCGCTGTACAACCGCAGCAGAACGTAATTCACGAACGCTATGCTGGCGATCACCACGACCGCGACCCATGCCTGCCGCAGGTTCACCAATTCCCATCGGTCAATGAAACGGTTGGGCAGGACTGGGTAGATGACTAGCCCGATCAAGCCCAGAAGCACCGCGCCGCGCAACTCCTCCAGGCTCACGCCCCCGGCAAACCTGCGCAGTTCCACCTTCCACGCAAGCAGCAGAGTCATCAGGATGGCTGATGCGACGGGCGTGAACGTATGGCCGAGTCCGACTAGTACGCCCAAGGCATAGGTCACCAGCAGCGCGGCCGAAGTAGTGATCTCCAGAGAGCCAGTGCCGAGCATGCTGCGAGCGTTGAGGAAAGCGATCAGGACGATTACGCCGACCATGGCAGCCAAGCCGTATTGGGGTGAGATCAGCACGCTCAAGGCCCCGAGCAGCGCCGTCAACCCAAACGTACGTATCCCCACGTCCTTGTTGGCAGACTCCCTTTCAAACCCGACGAGCATGCCAACCGCAAGAGACATAGCGATTTTGATCGCGACTGTGCTAGGCGGAAACTGCGTGACCTCCTGAAAAGCGAACGACATAAAACCTCACCCGATCAATCTCACCTCTTGCTGCACAGCTGGGGCCGTATCGGCATTGGAATGGTTATAACGCAACTGGACTGGCTGTGAGCGATGTTTTTCAGTCCGATTGCTGAGCGGACAACGACTCTTATGATGGAACCCCCGAGAAGCAAAGCCTTAGAAATGCAGGCAAAGACAGAACGACAACTGGATCGCGAGAAGACGCTATGGTGCGTCAGAAGACTAACTTTCCCTCAGGATTCCGTCTTCCCCGGAGGAAAGAACCTAAATTTGAGACTTCGTTCGCGGCGGCTCTCTTCTTCCAAGTGCCGCGAGCGCGCCTTCAGCAAATCATTGAGCGATACCAAACCTAGAAATCTTCTCGTGGCACGGTCTACCACTGGCATTCGCGTGCAGCTCTTTTCCACCATGCGATATACGACCACCCGTAGCGGCTCGTCTGGATAGGCCTCGACCGTGCCGGTTCGCACCAGATCACGGATCGGACATTTCAGGGCCGCATCTCCATTCTGCTCCATCCGCTCGCTTAGATCCCCGCGCGTCACCACCCCGACAAGCTGTCCTTCTGTGCTCACAACAGGCAGCAGGCGCTGCTCCTGGCGGTGATCCACCCGCAACGAGTGCCATATCTCGCCTAGCGTACTCGCGGCGGGCAATACCACAACCTTCGTTCGCATGACCTCGCGTACGAAAAGAATTTCCAGCGGATCGACGGCATACTCGCGGCTGAGGTGGAAGCCGCGGCGGGCAACTTTCTCGGTCAAGATGGACCGCTTCAGTGTCAAGACCGTGAACCCGTGGGCGATGACGCTACTTACCAGCAAGGGCAAAAACACATTTGCGTCGTGCGTCAGCTCAAAAGCAAAAACAATACTCGTAAACGGAGCGCGCATCGTACCGCCTAGAATCGCGCCCATGCTGATCAGTGGCCAGAAACCCGCACCCTCATTCGGAAGAAACATCGCTTCGAGGCCGCCAAGCGCTCCGCCCATCATCAGCAGCGGCGCTAGGACGCCTCCAGACGTGCCGGAGCCGAGCGACACCGCCCAGATGAACCATTTGACTAACAGGACTCCGAGAATCACTCTTGTGGTGACGCTCCCCTGCAGCAATGCGCCAATCGTGTCGTAACCTACGCCCAGCGCCTGCGGGAAAACCAGACCTCCCAAGCCTATGGCCAAGCCGCCTATCGCGGGCCACCACATCCAGTGAATTTTCAAGCGCTGGAAACCGTCTTCCGCTGCGTATACCGATAGTGTTAGCAGGGCCGATAGGATTCCCGCCAAAAGACCGACTACGGCGCATCCGAGCAGTCCCTTTGGTCCAATGAACAATGGGTGCACCGGCACGGGAAACAACGGGCCGAACCCCAAGATATATCTTCGTACAACCGCAGCCATCGCGCTGGCTAAGGCCACCGGAATCAGGCTTCGCGGTTTCCATTCGAAAAGTAGCAACTCGACGGCCAGCAGCACCGCTGCCACCGGCGCCGCAAAGGTTGCGGACATCCCGCCGGCAGCGCCGGCCACGAGTAGTGTTTTCCGCTCCGCGCTGGTCAGGTGAAACAACTGGGCGATCATCGAGCCCACCGCGCCACCCGTCATGATAATCGGTCCTTCGGCGCCGAACGGGCCACCGGACCCGATCGAGATTGCAGAAGAGATTGGTTTGAGAAGCGCAACTTTCGGTTCGATCCGACTACCGCCGAGCAGAATCGACTCAATCGCCTCGGGTATGCCGTGACCTCGGATGCGCTCGGAACCGTACCTCGCCATGACGCCGATAATCAGTGCGCCAGCGATGGGAACGAAAACGCTGTAGACACCGAGATGGTTACCCACCGGGGAAACCATCGCTGTGCTCCACCGGCCAAAATAGAACAGATTGGTAAATAACCCGATTAGACGGAGCAACGCTAGTGCGACAAAGGCGCAGATCACTCCAATCACAATGGCTAGCAATGAGATTGGAACGACTCGCCATGTCGTCGTGAAGTCTCCCAACTCATCATTGCGGTCCTGTTCGTTGATAACAGCTGCATTGTTCCGCAATTCTGTTTTGCTATCCTTGCGCACGATTGTTTCCACGCCCTTTCGTTTGGTCATACTGTGCCGCTGCTCACACTTCGTGATTCCGGCTTGCGCCCCAGAAGAGTATCCAATGCATTAGCCAGTGCTGTGCCTCGCGCGCGCAACTCTGCAAGTCATTGCCGGGCTACCCCTTCAAGCGATCTTTGCCCACGCGGAAGCAGCTTCACCAGGACGTATCGCCGGTCATCCATGCTTCGGCTTCGGCAGACATATCCGCGCTTTTCAAGTCGGTCGATCAGTTCCACTGTGCTGTTATGTTTCAGTATCAGCCGGTCCGCCAGCGCTTGGATCGTCGCTTCCGAACCATCCGGGAGGCCCCGAATCGTAAGTAACAGCGAATACTGCTGCGGTTCGAGTCCCAGGCGGCGTGACGCTGCATCGCCTTCGCGTAGAAAGAGGCGTATCCAATATCGAAGTGCGGCCGGCGCTCGGTAATCGGCAGTCGCAATCCTTATCGACATGACAGTGTATCGTCACGCGATAGATTATCGCACAACTATGTTGGAGCCGCTGGGCGAGTACCAGCGGATCGCACGTTTCCGGGATCATGTTAGATGGCACACCGACGAATGCGGCGGACGCTGGCATGAACACAGCGTTGCCCTAACCTATGACACGGGTAACGTAATCCGCCATACTCAACGCCAGCAGTATGAACAGCCAGAAAAGGGCGGAGACGATGACCACCTTGGCCAGCTTTTCACTGCTGTACTTCACGTGCATGAAAACCAGAACCACTAATAAGGCCTTGAGAGTCGCAATCACCAGGGCCACAACTGTATTGAACGGTCCGAGATCGACGAATGCAACCACCGCAGTGATGACGGTTAAGCACAGCAGGATCATCCAGATCGTGATGTAAAGCTTGCTCGAAATTATGTGCGCAGACATGGCTGATCACCTTAGCGGTTTTCGATCAATCAGGTATAGCAAGGGAAAAAGATAGATCCAGACGATGTCCACGAAGTGCCAGTACAGGCCGCCAATTTCAATCGGCGTGTGATACTCCGGAGTATAGCGTCCCTTCCAGGCATAAAACGTCAGAAAACTGAAAATCAAAACACCGATGATCATGTGCAGTGCGTGCAGGCCGGTCAACGCAAAATACAACGAAAAATAAAGTTGTGTGCGGGGCTGGTCAATCTGGATCTGAGGGTACTTCTGCACGAGGTCGTCAGCATTGAAGGAGTATCCCGGAACGTGGTGTTCTTCGAACTTCGTATACCACTCGATACCCTTAATTCCCAGGAACGCTAGACCAAGGACAATCGTGATTAACAGAAGGATGACCAACATTGCATGCTTTCCCATTTGCGCTGCGCGAACGCCCAGTGCGACGGTTAAGCTGCTGCAGATGAGGACTGCGGTGTTGATTGTACCCAGGTAGATATCCAAGCTTCGGCTGCCAATGGCAAACTCGTTGTAATACCAATAGCGATAAACCAGATAAGCACAGAACATGCCGCCGAAGAACATGATCTCCGTGCCCAGGAACAGCCACATGCCCAACGTAGCCGCATCGCGCTGCTGATCCATGTCGAAAAAGTGGTGTTGCAACGCCGGATTGTGCGGTTCGACGGCAATCGGAGTATCACTCAACGCACCACCTCCTCGGGGACTGGAATCTCATCGTAGTTGTAAGCTTCCCAGGTGACCTCTGGAGCCTCCTCAAAATTCACAGTCGGCGGCGGCGAAGAGGTCTTCCATTCCAAACCAGCAGCGCCCCAGGGGTTGTCGTCTGCGATTTTTCCGTATCGCATAGACCACAAGAAATAAACCATGGGCAGGAGGTATCCGACGGCGAGAATGGTCGACCCCGCCGTCGAAAGCACGTTTAGAACCTGAAACTCCGGCGGATATTGCCAGTAACGACGTGGCATCCCCAAGTAGCCAAGGATGAACTGCGGGAAGAACGTGAGATTGAAACCAAGGAATACAATCAGTGCCGCCAGCCTGCCCCATCCTTCGGGATACATTCGGCCGGAAATTTTGGGCCACCAAAAATGCATTCCGCCGAGATAGCCCATCACCGCGCCGCCGACCATGATGTAGTGAAAGTGGGCAATGATGAAGTAAGTGTCGTGCACGTGCACGTCGATTCCCAGCGCCGCGATGAACAGCCCGGTCAGTCCACCCATCGTGAACAGACCAATGAAGCCGAAGGCATACAGCATGGGAGTGGAAAATGAAATCGAGCCCTTGTACATGGTGGCAGTCCAATTAAAGACCTTGATGGCCGAAGGTACCGCAACCAGGTAGCTTAAAGTCGAAAAGATCAATGCTGAATACAACGAGATGCCAGCCACAAACATGTGGTGCGCCCAGACCAGAAAGCCGAACACGGCAATGGCGATGCTTGACATGGCCACCGCGCTGTAACCAAAAATTCTCTTGCGCGAGAAGCAGGGCACAATCTCGCTCACCACGCCCATCGATGGCAAGATCATGATGTAAACGGCGGGATGCGAATAGAACCAGAACAGGTGCTGGAATAGCAGAGGATCTCCGCCGCGGGTTGGATCGAAAATTCCCAAGTTGAAGGCGCGTTCAGCGATAACCAATAGCAGAGTGATCGCCAGCACGGGAGTACCCAGCAGAAAGATGATGCTGGTGGCATAGGTCGACCAGATAAACAGCGGCAGGCGCGACCATGTCATTCCCGGTGCTCGCATGCGGTGAATGGTAACGACAAAGTTCAACCCGGTGAGGATGGAGGAAAACCCGACAACGAAGATCGCAAGCCCGGCCTCGATTACATGGGTGTTGCTGAAAGCCGTGCTGAAGGGGGTGTAAAAGGTCCATCCCGTGTCCACACCACCGCTGGAGATGCAGTGCAACATCATAATTCCGGCGAGGCTGTACAGATACCAGCTCAGCAAATTGATACGAGGGAAGGCCAGATCTTTGGCGCCAACCATCAATGGAACTAAGAAATTCCCCAATACGGCTGGAATGGAAGGAATCAGAAAGAAAAACACCATGACTTGGCCGTGCATTGTGAAGAGCTTGTTATAAGTGGCCGCCTGCACCAGATCGCCTGCTGGAGTTAAAAGTTCCAGCCGGATCAGCAGGGCAAAGAACCCTCCAATAAAAAAGAAGAAGGTAATCGAGACCAGATACAGCAACGCAATCCGCTTGTGGTCAGTGGTCAGCAACCAGGAGCGGATGCCGTACTCTGTGTTCAGATAGTGTTCGCGTTCGGTGGTGACTGTTGCGGTTGCCATTGCTATTCCTTAGGGTATTGCGGTTTTGGAGCCAAGCTGACCCCACCTTGCTCTCCCACTGGGGGTGGGCTCAACGACTTGATGTATTCAACCAGCGCATTCAATTGTTCTTCACTGACGAGTCCCTGGAAAACCGGCATTATGGGTTTAAACCCGCTCACCACTTTCGCGGCAGGGCTCAGGATCGATTCCCGAATGTAGTTTTCGTCGGCGATGACCGTCCGTCCATCTTCCAGCTGTACAGGCTTGCCGAAGATTCCCGTGAGATTGGGGCCACGCCCCTGGGTATCGAAGCGGTGACAGGTGGGGCAGCCAAGCTGCTGGAAAAGGCTTTGTCCGCTCGCCGCGAGCGATCCAAAGGCTCCCCCACCGGCAAGCCAGGACTCATACTGCATTGGTTCCATCACCACCACTTGACCGATCATGCCGGAATGCATAGTCCCGCAATATTGTGAGCAAAACAGGTGATAGACACCGGGCTTTGTAGCCCGGAACCACGCCGTTGTATAGCGCCCGGGAAGCACATCTTGCTTGATGCGGAAGGCAGGTACGTAGAAGCTGTGGATGACGTCCTGCGAGGTCATGATCATCTTCACGTCCCGGCCTACAGGCACATGCAACTCATTGATTTCGCGTGGACCCTCCTGATGTTGAAGTTTCCACATCCACTGCTTGGCGACAACATAGACTTCGGTGGCTCCTTGCGGCGGGGTGCGCTCCTCAAAATAGATCACGGCGCCCCAAACGAAGATCACCATGAAAATTCCCAACGGGATTACTGACCAAGTTATTTCCAGGAGGTTAGAGCCCGCGATCTGCTCGGCTTTGACTCCTCGGCGGCGGCGATACTTCGTCGCAAATATCAGGATCATGGTGAAGATCGCCGTGCACATGACTGCCGCCAGCAACAGGAGGAAAATGTAGAGAGCATCTACATTGCCGGCTCCGGTGGAAGCGCGCGCGGGCCAAAGTGGAAAGTTATCGAACATAAATTATGAGACTCGCCTTACACCCAGGTGATCTTGCGCCGACCCGAGCCGGAACATCACGATCAAGAAAGTCCCAAGGACCAAAACGGTGACGCCCCCTGCCACTTGCAGCACTCTGCCGATGATCGCTCCATATTTTCCGGTGTCGGGATTGTAGTGATAGCAGTACAGCAATACTTGGTCCACCACCGTGCCAATCTTGCTTTTCGATGCCTCGATCAATCCCAGCCGCAAGTCCTTGGGAGCGTACTCGACTCCGTAGTAGTACTGCGCGATTTTTCCTTCGGGAGTCAGCACCATGATTGCGGTCGCGTGGGCAAATTGGTCGGTCTTCGGGTCGTATTCATACTGAAAGCCGGCCGCCTTGGTCAGTACGTCGATCGAAGTCTGGGGCCCGGTTAGGAAATGCCACCCAAGCGTCGCACTAGCACGTCCGTAGCGCTTCAAATATTCGGCTTTCTTGGAAGCTGCCATTTCTGGAGTTTCTCTGGGATTGAAACTCACGGTGAGAACGTCAAACTCCTTGCCTACATCGAATTTCAGTATCCGAAGTGCGCTCGTCAATCCACTCAGCACTTCCCCGCATAACATCGGGCACTGGTAATAAACCAAGTTAAGAATTATCGGCTTCTTGCCGAAGTAGTTGCCGAGCCGAACCTCCTTCCCAGTTTCATCACGGAATCTGAGATCAGGCGGAATTTGTTCCTTGAGATGCTGCTCAATACCGACATTCTTTAGTCCAGGCGGTCGCATGTTTGCGGGAGGCGCCATGAAACCTTGGGTCATGCCTTGCCCCCAAGCCGGCAGGATTGTGAGCAAACCTCCCAACAGCAAGCCCGCCACCGTTTTCGGCATGTTTGACTTCATTGCATTGCACGCTCCTTCATTCCTTTTCATTACCGCGGCGACTTCAGCTTCGACTGGGGCGACTTGTTACTAACGTCAGCACGTGCCGCTGCCTGATTCACTACGTTCACCTCGGACGGAGGGATCACTCCAACCTTAGGGGTCGTGGACAATCCGCGTTGCGCCACTAACTGCATGGCACGTTCAATTGGGATATGCACCACACCGCTCTTCTCGTCTACCCAGCCGTAGCTGTTTAACTTCTGTTCCTCTCTTAGGCGAAAGTCGTTAATCTCGACCCGCTCATTTCCTTCCAAGCGTGGCTGAGAAAACTTGGTTTCGATTTCTGCCCTCACAACCGCCGGATTCGTGTCGCGCGTATCAGTTTCAGTCGTTCGTGCCAGAAGGCTTCCGGAGAGTTGGTGACTTTTTTCGTACGTGTCCGCATAGTGGTACACACCCCATAGCACGAAACAAATAACCATCCCCGTCGCGGTCAAACCAATGAGGAAAGCGAACACTACTTGAGCGCTTAAATCTTGCCGCTCAAAGCCTGTTTGCCGGTGCTGGTTCATGGTTTCTTCAATCATGTGCCGGTTCCAACAGCGCCCTGGCCCGCGGGGCGTATAGGGGTAGAAGTGGATGTCCTTGTAAGTTGTGGAAAAACAAGGCCAGCCAGAACCCGCCAATTGCGATCGGAATCGCACCATCCAGCCAATGCCAGTAAAACATTTGGTGAAAATTGGGTTCGATAAACCAGTACAAATTCACGTACCGCATGAACATTAGCCACAATGCCACCCAGACTAAAATCCTCGGATTCCGCTTGAGATTGCGCGAAAGCAGCAGCAAGAATGGCAAGGCAAAGTGGAACGCCGCTAAGAAGAGGCCCACCACCTGCCAACCCCCGTGGAAGCGTCGAACGTAAAACGAAATTTCGTCGGGAAGATTCCCCGACCAGATGATCAGCAGCTGAGAGAAACTGAAGTATGCCCACAGCATGACGAAGGTGAGCATAAGCTTGCCGTGGTCCTGCACTTCTCGCGGCTTCAATAGCATCGAAATCGGCTTGTATCGATGAAGAATCGTCTCCACTACAACCATGAAGCACATCGCCGCGAGACACTGGCCGACGAGGTAAATCATGGCGTAAATCGTCGATATCCAGGGTGGAGTGAGCGACATAACCCAGTCGATCGCCGCGAACGACATAGCGAACGCGTACAGAATCAGCCCGGCCGCACTGGTCTTGCGCAACTTTGGAAGATCGCGCGTGGGTGGATTGTCTTGCTCGGCCGACCAACGGTTTAGCAAGTAAACCAGAAACCCCCAGATCGCAAAGTAAAGGATCGCCCGACCGATGAATCCTCCGCTTGTCAGATACGTCTGCGTGAGCGCTTTCACCCGCTCGTCTTTGGCGACGGCGTCCGCGTGCGTCCAGACATATAGGCGCCGCAGGCCGAGTACGACAGGCACGAACAGCACCACCATCAACGGAAGCGTGCGTGTTCCGGCCTCTAGCATGCGCCGGATCACCAAGCCCCACGCACCGCCGGTCATGTGGAGGAGCATGAGAAAGCCGATGCAGCCCAATGTCAAACCCAGCCACACCATGTAGCCCAGCAAATAGGAGCGGAAGAACTGGTCTGGCACGAAGAAGGCGAACAGGGCGGAAATAATTCCGAACACCACACCGACCACAAGCGACCGATGCTGAATGGTCCGCGTAACCGGGGGCGGCAGCAGGTCCAGACTGTTTACGCTTACCGTGCTCATTTCGGCTCTTCTCCTGTTCCGTTCACTGGTGCTGGAAAAAGCTCGGGCAGGGTTGCGCCAGAACCTGGATCGCCTCGGAACGCCGGCGGCCGGGAGGGTACTTGTTGTCCCGCAGGAACGTCCGCCATGGTGGCGTTCTGGCTTAACTGCAAAGCACGGATGTAAGCCACGATGCACCAGCGATCACGCGGAGGAATTTGCGAAGCATACGCCGGCATGGCGCCAAATCCATTCGTCATTACGTCGAAGAGATATCCCATTGGCGCCCTGCGCAAACGCTCGGTGTGATACGAAGGTGGCGCCCGAAATCCGCGCTGCACGACCATTCCGTTGCCATCACCCATTCGCGAGTGACAGGGAGTGCAGTAAATGTCGAAGCGCTGTTGGCCACGCTTGAGCACATCGCTGGTTGCAGGAAACGGCATGTAGTCCCCCGGATCGTTTCCGACTTTCCCGGTATAAAAATAGGTGTCCTCATGCAACTGTCCGCGAGCGACAGTACCTTCGACCGGAGGCCGCGCTGAGCGCAAGTCGGCATAGAAGTCACTCTCGGCCAGCGGTTTAAAGCGCGGTTGGTCGTGCATGTCTTGACGGCATCCTGCCAGCGCGAGCACTGTCAGCCATCCCAATAGCGAGAAATGCCGCAAAGTCACCATGGCTCTAATCGGGAACCTCCGATATCGAACGGGGCTCAAGGCTCTCCAGGAAGGCGCGCGTGTCGATGCTGTTGTAATTGGGATCGGACGAAAAAATGATCAGGAAGAATCTGTCTTTGCTGGCAAATGCGAATCGGGGCACGTTGAACACTGGATGATGCGGCATCGGCAGACCATTCAGTGCCAGCATGCCGAACAGTGCGGCAAGTCCTGCGAAGAGAATGGTCATTTCGAACGTTACTGGAATGAACGCCGGCCACGAATTGTACGGCCGGCCGCCCACGTTGATCGGAAAGCTGATGGTCGCAATCCACCACTGCAGCAGGAAGCCGCCGAAGCAACCCAGCAATCCTCCGACCAGCACCACAAGCGGTACACCATTGGTGCGAAAACCGATTGCCTCTGCCAGCTCTTCGATGGGGAAGGGAGTGTAGGCATCGATCTTCTTGTACCCCGCCTCGTAGGTGAGGTGAGCCGCTTTGACGATATCGACGGGGGTATCGAACTCGGCCATTAACCCGTAAATCCGAGCTCGTTTCATTCGGCCTTTACCTCCTCCGCCTCGGGCAGCAACGTACGCAGTTCAAAGATCGAGATCATGGGGAGAATGCGAATGAAGAGAAACATCGCCGACGCAAACAACCCCAGCGTTCCAATCAGAACCGCCCAGTCCCAGCGAGTGGGGTAATACATGCCCCAGGCCGAGTTCAGGAAGTCACGGTGCAGACTGACCACAACGATAATGAAACGTTCCAGCCACATGCCGATCAGGATGTCCAGGGATACCAGAAACAGCCACATCGGCTTAGTCCGGAATTTGCGAATCCACAGAACTTGCGGGAGAAGGATGTTGCAGAACAACAGTGCGTAATACCAGAACGCATACGGCCCATGCAGCCGGTTCCAGCGGTTATAATTTTCGTACACATTCCCGCTGTACCAGTTCATAAATGCTTCCATGGCATATCCGTAAGCCACAATGAGACCCGTAGCCAGCATGACCATGGCGGAGTTCTCCAGGTGGCGCTCGGTAATGAAGTCCTCGACACCGTAAAATTTGCGGATCGGAATCGCGAGGACCAGTACCATGGCGAAACCGGAATAAATGGCGCCGGCCACGAAGTATGGCGGGAAGATGGTGGTATGCCAGCCGGGGACAATGCCGATGGCGAAGTCGAAGCTAACTACGGTATGCACAGAAAGCACTAACGGCGTCGCAAGTCCCGCCAGTAACAGGTATGCCGTCTCATAGCGGGCCCAGTGACGGGTTGAACCGCGCCAGCCCATCGCCAGCATCCCGTAGATGATCCTTGCTGCGCGACTCTCGGCTCGGTCGCGCAAGGTGCCAAGGTCTGGAATCAACCCAATAAACCAGAACACCAATGAAATGGTGAAGTAGGTCGAGACCGCGAACACGTCCCAAACCAGTGGACTGCGGAACTGCGGCCAGTAGTTCATGGTGTTGGGATAGGGAAAAAGCCAGTAGAAGAGCCATGGCCGGCCTAAGTGGAGGAGCGGGAACAAACCAGCGCAGGCTACGGCAAAAAGCGTCATGGCTTCGGCGAAGCGGTTGATCGAGTTGCGCCAGGATTGCCGCAGCAGCAAAAGGATCGCTGAAATCAGAGTGCCCGCGTGGCCGATTCCGATCCACCACACGAAGCTTACGATGGCGAATCCCCAGCCGATGGGGATGTTGACGCCCCAAATGCCGACTCCTCGAAGGAAGAGGTAGCCAATGGCGTACAACATGATCATCACAAGGAGGAAGGAAATACCAAAACCGATCAACCACCCGTTGGAGGTCGGTCGCGTGAGCACGATTTCGCTGATCTTGTCCGTGATGGTGGCGAAGGTGTATCCGGGTTCAATAACTGGCGCTCGCCTCGGCCCCATTTCGACTTGAGTTGGATCATCCATGCTCGACCGTGCTCCGTTGGCCCTCCAGTTCGGGGTTGGGATTGCGAATTTCAGCCAGATACGTTGTGCGCGGCCGCGTATTCAGATCCTGCAGCAGCCCGTAATTGCGCACATTGGCTTTTAGCTTCGACACCCGGCTGTCGGGATCGTTGATGTTTCCAAAGACAATGGCGTTGGCGGGACAGGATTGCTGGCAAGCTGTTTGCAACTCTCCATCCTCAATCTTCCGTTCTGCGCGCTCCGCGTCAATGCGGTGTTGGTTGATCCGCTGCACACAATAGGTGCACTTTTCCATCACGCCGCGGCTGCGCACAGTTACATCCGGGTTGCGCATCATCTTTAGCTGCGGGGTCTCCCAATCTTGGAACAGCAGGAAATTAAAGCGCCGTACTTTGTATGGGCAGTTATTTGAACAGTAGCGGGTGCCAACGCACCGGTTGTAGACCATATCGTTCAGGCCTTCGGTACTGTGCGTGGTCGCTCCCACAGGACAAACCAGTTCACAAGGTGCGTTTTCGCACTGCATGCAAGGAACCGGCTGAAAGTGCGCCTTAGGATTATCGCGGTCACCTTCGTAGTAAGCGTCCACCCGGATCCAATGCATGTGCCGACCCTTATTGCATTGCTCCTTGCCAACTACTGGAATATTGTTTTCCGACTGGCAGGCAAGTATGCAGTTATTGCAGCCGACACAGGCATTCAGATCGATGGCCATGCCCCACGCGTAGGGCTCACTACGATAGTTGTACCCGGGGTATAACTTCAGCGCCGCCGGAGGATTGTCGCCCTGTGCAAAGTCCGGCTGCCGGCGATATTCCTCCAAGCTTCTGGTGCGCACGATGGGCCGGGTCACGCCGTCGCCAGTGTCCATCGTCTGGTAGCCCTGGGTAGAGGCTAGGGTGTATGTGCCGCCGGTTTTTGTGATAGTCACGCCCGTCGTGAACCAAGGAGTTGCGCTGGGACGAAGCGGGTACATGTCGAAGCCTGCGCCCGTCCCGGCTCGGCCTGCGCGTCTGCGTCCGTAACCCAAAAACGCAGTGACAGAATTGTTGGGGTGGCCGGCCTGAATCCAAACCGGCGCGGTCACCTTCTTGCCGCCGAGCTCCAGTTCGACCAGGTCTTCCGACTTCAGCCCCATGCTATCGGCCATAGCCGGGCCAATCAGCACCGGATTGTCCCAGGTCATTTTGGACATCGGCTTCGGCAGTTCTTGCAACCAGCCGTTGTTGGAAAAGCGGCCATCGTAGACGGAAGGATCGCCACGAAAATTGATCTCGATGCCGCTCCGCTGAACGTTCGCTGCCCGAAATCCGGCGGTGGTTACGGTTACTCTCTTCGGAGTGAACGCTGTGCCTTCGATCCATCCGTCATGCAGCGACTTTCGCCAGAAGGCGTCAAAATTCGGGCCTGGACGCTGCTTTCGCCAGTAGCCTTGAACGATTTCATGGCCGGTCGCCTCCGCTTGTCCGGCAAGCAACGCCGTGAGTTCATAAATGCTCTTGCCGCCGTAGAGCGGAGCAATCAGCGGTTGCACGATGCTCACCGTGCCGTCATAAGCGCGAGCATCTCCCCAGGCTTCGAGATAGTGCGCCTCGTTCACGTGCCAATGGCAAAGTTCCGCGGTCTCGTCTTGATAGAGACCGAGATGAACGCACATCGGGATGCTGCTATTCTTGAGCGCATCGGCAAAGTCCAGGTCCGCGGGAGCATCATAGACAGGGTTTCCGCCCATAATGAGCAGCAGGTCCACTTTTCCTGCACGCATGTCGGCTGCAAGGTTCTTGATGGACTGGGTTTGATTCACCGGGCTGGCGTCGACAGGATCGGTGTAGACAACGCTGTGGCCGACGTTGCCGAGAGCCTGGTTGATGGCATGAACCAGGGCATGAACAACTGCGGACTGGTGGTCGCCGGCAATCACGACGCTTGAACCCTTGTGGCTTACCAGATCTCGCACTAACGCAGCTAAGTACATGCCTTGATCGCCGCCTAGTGTTTTCCCGACAGAGCCAACGACCCCAAGCGCGGCCGCCAAGGCCCATGCAAATGCCTCAATCTCCACGGCGCGCAGCGGCAAGCGATGATCCGCCCTTGCGCCAGTGGAACTCGGCGTACTTTCGACCACATAAAGCCGAGTCATTTCGGGGAAATGCAGATCGCGTTTGACGAGGTCGTTGGGAGAGTCGGGATTGCGCCGCTTCGCGAAATCGCGTACGTAGCGCGAGAAGCCGGGAAATCCTGCGTACAGGAAATCGGCATCCAGCGACAGAATCACGTCGGCATTTTCCAGCCGGTATTGAGTTTCGACAGGTTGACCGAGGGCCATCCGCGCTCCTTCCAGCACGTTGTCGCGATTCATCGGTTCATACACATGCCACTTCGCTTCCGGATATAGCTTGAACACCGCACGTAATTGATCGGCCAGCGCAGGCGAGGAGACAGTTTGCGTCAGGATGCGGATCCCGGCTCCCTGCACTGTCTTCTGAGCGTTGAGCGGTCCGCGCATCGCTTCCAGGAAGCCTCCCCAGGTGCGCACGTCTCCGAGATAGGTGACGGTTTCTGACCGGTCTGGATCGTACATCCCCAAGATCGAGGATTGGGCGAAGACATCGGTTCCACCCAGACTTGCTGGATGCTGGTCGTTTCCCTCAATCTTGGTGGGACGATAGAGATGGCTTTCCACCAGTAGCGGGCTGGCGTATCCCCCAAGCGTGAAAGCGGTGGCGTAAAATAGCGGGCGGCCGGGGATCATTTCTTCCGGTTGGCTTACATAGGGAACAATGGGCTCCAGCGGCTGTTTGGTACAGGCGGTCATTCCCGCCAAAGCCAGCGACGCGCCCATCAGCTTCAGGAACTCGCGCCGCGGAATCGAATCCAGCCACTCCGACGCGCCTTTGGGAAATTCGCGGTGCATCATGTCCTGGAACTCCGAGTTTCCTGCCAGCTCTTCCAGGCTGCGCCAGAATTCCGGCCCTTTGGTCCCGGCGACGCGCTCGCGAACCTGTTCCAGATCTAGCTTGTTCCGTTTGCCTGGACAAATCTCTTCGCGATGCTGTTTGCCCACCTTATCCATGCTCATTGCTTGCTGTTTCTCTCTTGCTTCAAGTACAAGCGCCCTGTAAGTCTGTTCATCGATGACAGGTCGAACAACTGGTGATGTCCGCTTCAGTGCGCAGCCTGTATTCCTTCACGAGAGCTGTTCCCAGCGACACCTGGTCGGTATAGTCTTTGCCGTCCAGCATGACGGGTAGATCACTCGAAGGTTGCTGATAGCGCATGTTGAACACCTGATCGCGAGGACGCAGATACTTCTGCGGAGCGCGATGGCAATCCAGACACCACTCCATCTGTAAGGAAGCGTAATTAAACATAAGCGGCATCCGGTCCACGGGACCGTGGCAGGTGTTGCAGCCCACACCCTTGCTGATATGAATGCTGTGGTCGAAGTACACAAAATCGGGCAGATCATCGACGCGGTTCCAAACCAAAGACCGGCCACTGCGGAAGCTCTCTCGCACCGGCTCCAGCATGGGCGCACCCGTCCAAATCTGCGAGTGGCAGTTCATGCAGGTTTTGGTTGGCGGAATGCCGGCGAAGCTCGACGTTTCCACCGAAGTGTGGCAATAGCGGCAGTCGATGCCAAGCGCGGCAACGTGATGCTGGTGACTAAAAGGAATCGGCTGCGACCGCGCCACCTTGGCATACGTCACATACGGAGAACGCTCAAGCTGTATGCACGCCCAGAGCGCCGCTGCCACTACAAAAAACGCGCCAAATATCGTCACTCTCGAAATTGTGTTGGTACTTCGATGAAAAATCTGCATCGGTTTTCTGCGCCGCGGGGATACTAAGCCCGATCTCCTGTTCATTGCGCCCTTTGCTAGAAAGAGTCACATGCGGCAGTGATCCAACGAAAACCTGAATTCATACAGGCTCACTGCTATAGTTGTCGGCTTCCTTGCTTGATTCCGGTGTATGGGTCATTCCTTGGCATCGTTTCGCATCTCTCGACAATGAGTTGCAGAACCGCCTCTAAATCTAACCAAATGGTTCGCGTTCCTTCGTTAGGTTCTTTACTTCGCTAGCGGGATGTTCACGGATTGCCGCGCAGAGTAACTCGCGCAGTCGCAACCGCGCTTTTAGCAATTGTGACTTGCAAGTCGCGCGCGAGAATCCCAATATCTCAGCGACCTCACTCTGTTCACGTCCCAGAACATCGCGCAGAACAAACACGACCCTAAGCTCTAGCGGCAACTTGACGATTGCCTTTTCTAAAGCAGATCGATCAATAGCGTCGAGCAATGACGCATGCGGCACTCGAAAAATCGTGCAAGTGTCACCACTTTCTCCGTTCGGGCTGGCGGCCGGCGAGGCACGATATCGCTCCTCACGTCTGAGGACCCGAATCAGCAGCACACTGAGAGCAATGCGATAGAGCCAAGTCGCGAAGGTCGACTCGCTGTGATAGGTGTCAATCCGGCGAAAAAGCTGGAGAAATGCTTCTTGCGTGACTGCTTCCGCTTCAGCCCTGTCCCCGATCACTCGCAAGCACAGTGAGTACACGTCTCGAGCGTACGACTGGTAGATGCCCCTAAAGTCGACAGTACTGCCGTATCGCGGAATTTCTGTTCTGGTTACACCATCCTCTCGTGTGATGAGGACGGCTGGTGGTGGCTCCTGCTCCGGACTGGCATTTGTGAAGGTAACGACCGCAAGGTCGCCCCGTCCGGCGTACCGTGCATCTTCGTTTCCAAGGTAAAGAGGACCCCTTATTTGGCAAGATTCGCTACTGAAAGCTGCTTTCACCGCCCGTCCTCCGCCACCTGAATGTCGGCCTCCGAACTCTGCCTCTCGTGATTAGCTCTTTTCGTACCGCCCAGACCTTCTGACTGTGCGACATGCCATGTCAAAACGGGGTCAATAATCCCGCTGGACCCGTCAAAAGATCGTCAAGACCGATCAGGCTCCGATGCGTTACACCTCTTCAGTGAAGGTTGTCCCCGATTGAATCTGCTTTGCTTGTCTGATGGGAGATGTTGAAGAGACCTGGGTTCCGATTGGAGTCTTCCCGCTTATGGACGGAGCATCTCATTGAAAGGATGCAGCAGCCCGATCAGATCTTCCTTTCGGGAATTATGTGCCTCAATTAGGTTAGGTGGCTGCTGAAGGGCTAGCAGCGAAGGGACGCAAGCTTGCGTGGCTATTCCGGACAAGAGCTCTTTAGCCGACCGCGACGTTACTCGGAGTTGTCCACTGCACAAAATGTCGACGCTTCCGGCAATTCAGGAGGTCGCTGGTCACAGGGTCTTACTACAATCTGCACTCTTGATGTATAATAATATCGTATAACGATATAATATAGTTAATTGGCTTCGCTGGGAAACATCCTCCTCCCGTGTCGCCGCATCCTTTTAGACAGAGGTTAAGGAGGCTAGCAAATGTTGGGGCTGAAATTGGTGCGTCTGATCGAAAGACACTCCGAGACGTTGACACGTGGTTTGACTGCCGAGATTTGCAATTCGGAACGGACATGCGACTTCCGCAAGATCCCACCCAAGGACTTACAACTGGCAGCGGCCGAGATTTATCGCAACTTGGGAGAATGGCTGCTGCAAAAGACAGAGGATGATATCGAGGGCCGGTTTAGGGCAATCGCCGCACGCCGAGCAATTGAGGGAGTCGGCCTGCATCAATTCGTGTGGGCGCTTACGCTCACACGTGATCATTTGTGGCATTTCCTTCAGCAGGAAGCTTTTGCCGACAATATCGTGGAACTACACGGCGAACTGGAGTTGTACCAGATGCTGAACCAGTTCTTCGATCGCGCGGCGTACTACGGGATACTGGGGTACGACGAGGTGCGACGGCAAGATAGCCCAAAGAGCGATTTATCGGAGCGGCGGAGAGCCGGGAAACTGGCTTTATCAACTCGCCTGACACCCTGGCGGGAAATGACGAGAAAAGCCCTTCAGGTCTGATCTCTGTCTTGCTCCTCAGCTTGAGGCCTTAGGTCTTAGTGGTGGCACGGCATGGCACTTCTGTGGTTGGCAATTCTCTTCATGTTGTCTTCCGCAGGGACTTCCGTTCAATACGACGTGCCTACCATCCTTCAACGCTCCGTCGAAGCAAGTAATGCCGATTGGAACGCAGCCCCTTTCTACGATTACTTTGAGCGTGATCAGGAAAACCGACAGACGAAAACGCACGAGGAGATTATGATCCTCGGCTCTCCTTACGAGCGCCTGGTGGCCGTTGAGGGCAAGTCACTGTTGCCGGAACAACAGGCAGAGGAACAACAAAAGTTGGAAGCGGCCATCGCTGAGCGCCAGAAAGAATCCCAGCAGGAACGGGCGCAGCGCATCGCACGGTATGAAAAAGAACGCAAGCGCGATCATCTATTGATGGAGCAATTGACAAAAGCGTTCGAGTTCAAGCTCCTGGGCGAACAGCGTTTGGGGCCGTACGAAGTTTATGTGCTCAAAGCGACACCTCGCCCCGGCTATGAGCCTCCCAATTATGAAGCCAAGGCATTGACGGGCATGGAAGGCAAACTCTGGATCGACAAAAAGACGTTCCAATGGGTTAAGGTCGAAGCGAGCGTTATACGCCCGGTTTCCATCGCAGCCTTTCTCGCGCAGGTGCAACCGGGCACACGCTTCGAACTGGAAAAGATGCCGGTGACCGGCGCTGTCTGGCTTCCCAAACATTTTGCCATGAAGTCGCAGGCCAAGGTCCTCTTCTTTTTCACGCGGAAGTCGCAGGCAGACGAAACGTATTATGGGTATCAAAAAGCCAGCCCAATTAATCTCAGCGTTGAAAAGTGAGCGTTCGCCTCCGACTCCTGTAGCTCACTTCCCACCTCGTTTACTCAAAAGTTTCTGCCAGACAGGCATGCCGGTCTAACGCAGCTGGGAATGTAAACGTTTCATCCATCGATTAGGTTCTCGTTTATCTGTGGATGGCGCACTCTCGTCCCCGTGGGTGAGCCTATCTTCAAGTCGCCAATTCGTGGCCGGCATAAACCAACGGTAATGCATGTTATCTGCATCTAACTCTACGGTGATCCTAACCGGCCGAAGCCGATCGCTTGAGCGTCGGAACTGACGTGCAGGAGGTTTTCCTGAGTGGGGACATCCCAATCACAGATCAAGCGCCTAGGGCGCCATGCAGGCGGAAGGCGCATGTCCGAATAGTCGCTTCCGCTGCCATCCTGACCAATAATCTGCGCGCTGTCGGCACTGATCGTTGAGCCGTTCAGCGTGCATTGACAGAATTGTAGGGGCGGCTTAAATGACAAACCAGTTCTGAAGAGCTGGAGATAGGAGCTTGCAGAGAATGAAAACGATTGGAAATCTGATCCTTGCATTATTGCTTGTATCGTCTGCACACGCCGCAGAGGATGTAGTCAGTGCCGTCCACGGAACAGTCCAGAAGGTCGATTCGGCCACTAGAACCATAGTAGTGAGGGCCGGCGATGGGACGGAACACTCGCTGCATTTTCTCGACAGAACGGTGGTCCACGGTGCAGACGATTCAGCGAAAGCCACGAAAGAATCTTGGCACGGTTTGAAAGAAGGAACCGAGGTGGTTGCCCACTATTCCGCGCGTGGGGCCGAGGACACCGCTCTGGAGTTTGACAAAGTGGGTAAGGGCGGCCTGAAGACGGTGGACGGCAGTGTCAAAGACATTGATCGAGGCCGGAAGACGCTTATTGTTAAGACCAGCGATGGTATCGAGTCAACTTTCCGACTCACCGACCACGCTGCGAAAGATGGCGGGAAAGATATCGCGGAGGGGATCGCGAAGGGCAGGAAGGTTACCGTTTACTACAGTGAAGACGCGGGCGTGAAGGTCGCCCACTTTTTCGAGAAAGCTTAGGAGCCAGAGTGAATTGATTGATCTTTTGGAATTGTGCGGGCGTCCGACGAGGCGTCGGCAGCAGATCTCGGGTAAGTGCGCTACAAATACTTGAGTCCGCCGACCAGCGGATTACGGAACGTAGTCCGCCGCAGGCGCGATTGTCGACGGCCCAATCCGGCAGCCTGAAGCTTTCAGTTGGAGACAACATGAAATCGCAGATTAGGCTGGGCACAGTTTTCGGAGTCGAACTGGGACTGCACTACAGCTGGCTCGCAATAGCGCTGCTGATCACTTTTTCTCTGGCCGCGCAATTCCACGCTGTAAACCGCGATTGCGGTGAGGCAGTCGTGTGGGGCACGGCCGTGATCACAGGCATGCTCTTCTTTGCCTGCTTGTTCGCGCACGAGTTATCGCACGCCGTGGTCGCCAAAGCTCGCGGAATTCCGATTCACAAGATCACCTTGTTCTTGCTTGGGGGTGTCGCCCAAATCGAGAAAGAAGCGTCCGATGCGAAGACTGAATTTTGGATGGCCATTGTTGGGCCTTTGACCAGCGGAGCCCTGGGACTAATGTTGTTTGCATTGGCTTGGCTCTTCGGCTGGGTTCCGTGGAGTTCGCCTGCAACACCCGGAACCGCGCTCCTGGTATGGCTTGGCTACATCAATCTGGGCCTCGGAGCATTCAACATGATTCCGGGTTTTCCTCTTGATGGTGGGCGAGTGTTGCATGCCATCCTATGGTGGGCGATGGATGACGCTGCGCGCTCAACGCGAGCAGCGGCATTCGTCGGGCAGGTCATCGCCGTTTTGTTCATCACCTTCGGAATTCTGCGGTTCTTTCAGGGAGCAGGTCTGGCGGGACTCTGGATTGCCTTTATCGGTTGGTTCCTGTTGCAAGCGGCCGGCGCCTCGTACATGCAGGTCCGGACACGTACGCTTCTAAGCGGCCTACGCGTGAAAGATGTGATGTCGACAGACTGTTATACGGTAGATCCCGAGGTTTCAGTACAGGAGTTTGTGCACAAACAGTTGCTGCCTACGGGTAGGCGTTGCTTCCTGGTAGTTCGAGATGGGCGCCTGCTCGGACTCATAACACCGAATGAAGTGCGCATGGTGGAGCCGCGCGCATGGCCGTTTACGGCTGTGCGTATGGTGATGCGGTCTGCGGACGAGGTCCATTTCGTTTCGCCCGACATGCCTGCGATGGATGCGCTGGAAACCATGGGGCGCAAGGATGTCAATCAACTGCCGGTCATGTCGGATGGCCGGGTTGAGGGTATTTTGTCTCGTGCGCACGTGCTTCAGGTAATGCAAGCACGCGCGGAGCTAAGGTTGCCTCCGAGCTTGCCGCGGACTGCATGACAAAGGAATCTGCGGACGGAAAATTGCATCCGGTCGTTGGTTTGGCACCTTCCTTTTCTAATGAGTAGGACTAGCTATTTGCCCGCAAAGCAGCGACCTACCTTTCAAAGTCTACTTCTGGATCAGCCCGACCGGCAGTACGACCATTCCGATGGAGTCAATGATCACAATCGCGGCCATCAGATACCAAGCCGTGCATGCGCAGAAGATAGATCTGCTCTTTCGTACGCAAATCCGAGACTCTAAGAAAGCGGTAGAACCTTCCTTTTGTAAACGGTATTCGCCAACGTCGCCATGGCGATATACCAGGCGATCAGGCCGACAATGAAGATCTCCCACCCCGCCACCGGCGCCGGTACCTTACCTATAACCACGCCGTCCAGCAGAAGGAAGGCCAGCAAAAGCAGCCAGAACAGGACCGCCAGGAACTTTCCGACACCCTGGACCGCAACACAGAAAGCGAATGTGAACAAAGTCCACATGAGGAAGAAACCAAGTTCCTCGGGATGACCAGCAGGAATGCCCGTCTTCGGCTGCACGTACAGCAGCACGAACAGTGACCACCAAAAGGCACCGTAGGACATAAAAGCAGACCCGCCGAAGATGCTTCCTTTTCGAAGGTCAACGATCCCCGCGATGAATTGGGCCGTGCCCCCGAAGCAAATTGCCAGCGCCAGGGTCGGCCCGGCGCTCCAGAATCCCACGTTGTGCAAGCCTGTCGCCATCGTCGTCAAGCCGAAACCCATCAGCCCCACTACGGCCGGGTTCGCCCACCACTCCTTGCAGATACCACTGTCTGCTAATTCCGCCATATTGTTGTTCTCCTTAATCGTTGTTCTCCTTATCCGAAACCGAGAGGACCAGGGTTATCCAGCTTTGGTGGAATGACCTCTATCTGCTCCCGTTCTGCCGTGTTCCGTCTCCCTTCTGCCACCCATAGATCAACATGGCGCGCCTTGGTTGGCCGCACGTCGCGCTCCGCGTTTCTCAGGCAGGTCGTACAAATTGTGTGTGAAACCTCTAACAGATAGCTGTGAAACCTTTCACAAATCGCCAAGAAAATATCACTTTCCGACGCGAGTTTCTGAGTGGGGCTTACATCGCCTGACGATGTATTTCTTTCAAACTGTGAAACCTCTCACGGAACTGGCATTAGACCCAACGTAAAGTCCTGACTGAGGGACTTCGCCATGGGAAACCCCGAGAAAGAGCCGCTCTGCAGTCCCGTTCCCCTCCCAGAGTCACCCTTCTCAGCCTTACAGAAGCTAAAGAAAGGTTTGAACACTGTTACAACCATCATCTTCTGCGTGTTCTTTGTAACCGTGATTGGGAGCGAATTGACCTGCTTGGCGACAACGCCCTCTGTATCGTTAGACATAAAGACAATGGGATTTCTCGTTGGCGCAGCAGCCCTATTAATGTTGGTCGTCCAGGTCATAGACATTACCGAGAGCTAGCGAGCTCCTCGCTGGACGATGTTACATCCTGAGGTCTAAGAGTCTAGGTTCACTCTTATGGCCGGACGTTGAGCTATCGAGCATTCTGGTGCCAGCATCCTCGGTACAAGTACCGGTCATTGCGAAGAACGTGGGGCGACGTTTCGTCACCGCCCTAGACCTGTTTCATGGGGTCGCGCGGCAGGATGTGCGAAAGATCACCAGCCTCTGCGCGGAGAAGTGGTTCTCCCGTGGGGTAACGATATTCCGGGAAGGCGAGTCTGCCGATTCTCTCTACGTCCTGAAGAAAGGCATGGTGAGGCTGATTTCCCTCTCGGACCAGAGGAGGGAAACCATTTTGCACATTCTCAAGCCCGGTGAGGTCTTCGGCGAACTTCTCCTCTCCGAGGAGAAGAGAGCCTTCACGGCCATTGCTGCTGAGGATTCTCTAGTCACGATCATCTCACAGGAGTCTTTTGTGGAACTCTTGTCCGCAGTCCCCACCGTCGCTCTGAACTTCATTCGGCTGCTTTCGAAACGATTGGCCACAGCGGAGAAGGGACTAGCGGAATTCAGTCATACTTGGTCCTATCACCGCCTGGCTAGAATGCTCGTTCAGCTGAGCAGAAAATACGGACAGGAGGTTGCTGGCGGTACGTTAATCAACGTCCACCTGACCCATGAAGATCTGGCCAACTTGATTGGGACGAGCCGGGAAACGGTGACGACCCAACTCAGCAAGTTTACACGCATGGGCCTCCTGAAACGCGAAGCCAGGCATCTCATTGTGGCCAAGTCCAAGCTTGCCGATTTTATTCGCGCCGAAGAGCTTCGGCTGAAGAATCTCCACTTTTCTCACACAGCAATTCCTCGGTAGCAGCCCTTGAGTGCATCAAATGGGCATTGAGGCGAGAAGGTCAGGCAACAGGTTCGTTCTTTTCATCCCCCTCGCTTGGCCCGTTGACCACTCGGTCCCATGTTTCATCTTCCTGACACGGTCCATTGACCACTCGGTCCCATGTTTCATCTTCCTGGCGTGGCCCATTAACCACTCGGTTCGATGTGTTGGGCATTGAAACAACCGCACTTGTCATGGTCTACTCCTTATCTTCGGGCCCGGCTGCGGGCCGGGGGCCCGATTGAACAACCAGGCTGACAGTTTGTGCCGCCTTGGCAAAGACAACTTTCTGCGTTAGTGGAGGTGGACAGGTTTGATACGGCCGCGCCGAAGCCGCCTCTCAGGAGAGAGGTGCCGGGTGAGAAAACAGCGCGATTAGAGCTTGACCGGCTCAATCCGCCGGCCTCCTTAAGACATAGATGCCATATGCCAACATTCTAATTGTATCGTTCTACGATATAATATTAGTGTTTACGCGCATTGTCGGTGGGCTGGTTTCGGTGCGCTCGCAAGGCTCACGCTCCAGCTTCAATCCGTGCCAGCCTCGTGCGCGTGGCGGGGTGAACGCGCTCGCCGCGACGGGCATGGATAATAGTGTCGCGACTCGGACCGGATTGCTGAACGTGGCGTAGTGAGAAGTCGGTTGAGCCCTTTGACTAGGGCAGGACCACAAGCCTGAGTGCTAGCCGTCTGGTTGCGTCGATATTGGATAGGTCGATAGGTCCGGCGTTTTCGAGAACACTGGCATCTTCACCTTCTTGCACTCTTCGCGGCAAAAAGACATTCCCGTGGTACTCGCCCGAGAGCTTAACCGTTTCTTCACTTTGAATCTCGGTGTATTCCCGCGTTAACCATTCTTCTCGATGTTTAGTAGCGGGTGCGATCAACGTGCAATCGGACGATCGCTGAATGAGTATTGGCGAAAGCGCGAAATTTCGCGTCCATCAGGCGATCAACTCAATTCACTAATCGTGCAGTCTGGTGCTAGCATACTCGGTGCAAGAATCAGTCAGCGCGAAGTACGTGGGGCCACGTTTCCTCACCGCCCTGGACCTATTTCATGGGGTCGCGCGGCAGGATGTGCGAAAGATCACCAGCCTCTGCGCGGAGAAGTGGTTCTCCCGCGGGGTAACGATATTCCGGGAAGGCGAGTCTGCCGACTCCCTTTACGTCCTGAAAAAAGGTATGGTGAGGCTGATTTCCCTCTCGGATCAGGGAAGGGAAACCATTCTGCACATCCTCAAGCCCGATGAGGTCTTCGGCGAACTTCTCCTCTCCGAGGAGAAGAGAGCCTTCACGGCCATTGCTGCTGAGGATTCTCTAGTCACGATCATCTCCCAGGAGTCCTTTGTGGAACTCTTGTCCGCAGTCCCCACCGTCGCTCTGAACTTCATTCGGCTGCTTTCGAAACGATTGGCCACAGTGGAGAAGGGACTGGCGGAATTCAGCCACACCTGGTCCTATCACCGCCTGGCTAGGGTGCTCCTCCAGTTAAGCGAAAAATACGGACAGGAGGTTCCTGGTGGTACGTTAATCAACGTCCACCTGACCCATGAAGATCTGGCCAACTTGATTGGGACGAGTCGGGAAACGGTCACGACCCAACTCAGCAAGTTTACACGCATGGGCCTCCTGAAACGCGAAGCCAGGCGTTTCATTGTGGCCAGGGCCAAGCTTAGCGACTTTATTCGCTCCGAAGAACTTCGATTGCTGAGCGATGGATGACGTGCTCGACACGGCAAGCAGCATTGGTCGGGTAGGTCATCGCCGCTTTGCTCATTACCATCGGAATTCTACTTCTCTTTTAGGAAGCAGGCCTGGCGAACTCTGGATTGCTCAAATCGGTTGATTGTTGTTGTAAGCAACTGGCGCACTGGACGGAAAAACACGATAGACGAAAATACTGGCGTGATTATTGAGGCCCTCCTTCGAGTTGCTGGAAAAAGCTCAAGATCGCCCGAACCACCATCTCGTCTCCCGAAGCAGTATTGATCATGGCATGGTAGACGGAACGGTTGGGCCACTCGGCGTGGAAGTACCTCTTGATGAATGCGGCACGCTCAGTGTCGATCGTATTCACTAGCGTTTCTGCGCCGCCTTCGGTATTGCCTTGCGAAACTAGGCGTTGTATTTTTTCTTCTCTAGAAGCGTAGAGAAAGAACCGCAACGAATCATCACGGGCTCGAAGGAAGTGCTGCGATCCCCTCCCCACAATTACGCAATTGCCCGAGGCCGCGGCTCGTTCGACTACGTGTCGGGAAATCCGGACAATACTGTCGGCGTCGAGCGCATCTACAGGCACGCTAATACTGGCGCCCTCATAGCTGGCTAGCGCGAACGATTTGAGCAGCCGGTAGTATAGCGGGTCCTGACGTTCTTCTCGTTTCGCAATTGCGGACTGCTCGCAGTGCGCAAGGCGGGCGATCTCTTGTGTGAGTAGTTGATCCCACAGTTTCCAGCCCAGTCGGGCAGCGAGTTTTGCGGCGATCTGAGACGCTCCCGAGCCGTATTCCCGCTCGATGGTAATGATTCGAATCACGATCTTTCCAAATGCTTAGATGTGGCTGCCGGCAACGGTGGATGCATAAAACGACTTTTCATTAAATATCGTCATACGATATACTGTCGGTGTCTGTCGGATGACGAGATGCTGCGGCAAAGGAATATCCGATCTGGCACCTACGCGAGTGAGCGGCCGGGCTTTTCTTTCGGCGATAATGCCGTAGGCCGACCTCGCCTCGGTCTAGCGGATTACGTTCCCCAATTTACCTGGTTGCATGCCGAGGGGCAAAGCTGGCGCGCTTGCTTGGCCAGCATTCTGCTGGTCGCCCTGATCACCCTGGCAGCTTTGAGGGTCGCACCGATCGTGGGTGAGCCTAATTTTGGAATCCTCTACGTGCTCGCGGTGGTAATCAGTGCGTTGCGCTGGGGACGCTGGGCTACTCTTGTGGCGGCAGCATTGAGCGCGCTTCTCTTCAATTATTTGTTCGTGACACCCCACGGAAGTTTTGTCATTACTGAGATTCGGTACTCCATCACGCTGCTGAGTCTTCTCGCTGTGGGCTTCATTGTCACTGGTCTGGCGGCCAAGGCAAGAGAGGAGGCTCCTTTGGCGCAGCAGCGGGAGGCTTACACAGCAGCAGCATACGCCTTCACGGAATCGCTGGCGGCTGCGGGCAGCCTGGAACCGGTCTTGGAAGCCATCGGCCGCCACATGCGAGATGCCTTTCATCGCCCACTCGTTATTCTATTGCCCGGGAAGAAGGGTTTGGCGGCACGCTTCTGCAGCGCCGATTTCGTTTTTGACGAGAACGAGAGTACGGCAGCAGCTTGGGTGTTTGAAAATGGACAAGCCGCCGGTGCAGGAAGTGGAATGTTCCCGGGTGCGCAATCGCACTACCTACCTTTAAAGACGTGGCGAGGAACAGTCGGTGTAGTTGGATTCCAGCTCGAAAGGTCGGCCAGACTGCTTTCGGCAAACCAACAGCAACTGCTGGGTTCTTTCGTCAATCAGGCTGCATTGGCGATCACGCGAGCACTGTTGGCGGAAGAGGCTCAACGTACCGAGCTTCTTCAGGAGACCGACAAGCTCCAGAGAGCCTTGCTGAATTCCATCTCCCACAACTTGCGTACGCCGATGGCGTCCGTGACGGGTGCTTTGAACAGTGTCCTCGAAGATGGCAACCTGTTGGACGCATCTACGCAACGAGAGCTACTGGAGACGGCGCGTGAGGAGTCTAGGCGGCTGGATCGCCTTGTACGGGACCTACTCGATATGACCCGTCTCGAAGGCAGCGCCATTCACATCAAGAAGGAACCCTGCGATGTGCAGGACGTCGTCGGCGCTGCGCTGGCACAACTCGGGCAGGCGGTGAGGCTGCGCGGGATTTCCGTAGGCGTCGCTCCCGACTTGCCCCTGATACCAATGGACTCAGCGTTGATCGTGCAAGTTATCGTGAACTTGCTGGAGAACGCGATCAAGTATTCTGAAGCTGCGTCGCCGATTGGGATTGAAGCCCACGTGGCTGGTGACCAACTACTCCTATGCGTTCTCGATCGAGGAAATGGTATCTCGGAGGAAGACCGCGAGCGCGTTTTTGAAAAGTTTTACCGCGGTACCTCGGCTGGCGGCGCAAAAGGAGCTGGCCTGGGCCTCTCCATCTGCAAAGGATTCATAGAAGCCCATCACGGGCGAATCTGGATAGAAGCACGCCCGCAAGGCGGAACAGCCGTAAAATTCACTTTGCCAGCGGAGCAGAAGACATGACGGAACAAGGTCCACGGGTGCTCATCATTGACGACGAGCCGGCTATCCGGAGATTTCTCCGCGCTTCGTTGAGCGCACACGGCTACTCCGTCCACGAAGCCTCCACGGGAGAAGAAGCACTCCAAGTGGTTCCGGCAGTACATCCCGACGTCATTATTCTCGATCTAGGTCTGCCGGACATCGGGGGATTGGAGATCGCAAACCACCTTCGCGAATGGTCTCAGATTCCGATCATTATCCTTTCAGTTCAAGGCGAGGAATCGGCCAAGATCGCTGCGTTAGATGCTGGCGCTGATGATTATCTGACAAAACCGTTCGGCTTGGGCGAACTGCAAGCGCGAATCCGGGCGGCATTGCGCAGGGCTTACAAAGACGAAAGCGGTCCTGTGTTGATCACCGGCGACCTGACCGTCGACCTCTCCACAAGGCTTGTCCGCCTCGGCGAAGATGAAGTGCAGCTGACCCCGACCGAGTACAACTTGTTAAAAGTGCTGGTGATCCACGCGGGCAAACTTCTCACGCATCGTGGGTTAGCACGCGAGGTGTGGGGAGGCGCCCATTACGAAGACACGCAGCATCTGTTACGCGTTAACATAAGCAATTTGCGGCGCAAACTCGAGGCGGACCCGGCCCGACCGCGCTACATTGTGACTGAGCCCGGCGTTGGATATCGGTTACAGGTCGAGCATCCCGCGGACGCAGTCTCCAAGGGTGCTTGACGGCTTTTTGACGGGTAGATGCCTCTTCTTGATACCTTCTAGACATCGCGCTCGTTAAAATGGCGGTCGGATTGAAAAGTGACTTGATCGATAGGATCCCACTTGGGCGACCACAGACCGACAGTACTGGTAGTTGACGACGAACACTCGATACGACGGCCAATTTGCGCTTGGCTGGCTGCGCGTGGCTACTCTGCCTATGAAGCTGTAACGGGCGAACAGACTCTTGAAACGGTCACAGCCGCTACCCCGGTGGACGTGATTCTTCTTGATCTTGGCCTACCGGATATTGACGGCATCGAGGTCGTCCGACGTCTCCGACGTTCCGTCCAGACGTCCATCATTATCCTTTCGGTGCGTGACTCACAGTCCGACAAACTTGCCGCGCTCGATGCCGGCGCCGATGACTACCTGACCAAACCCTGCGAACCTGCCAAGCTCCTGGAACGCATCCGTGCCTCGCTGCTGCGCGAAACCATCGAACACGCCCCAGTGTTTAGGGTGGGCGATCTGACGGTCGACCTGAATCACCGCGCAGTGCAAATGGGCGGAGTGCCGGTGCACCTCACGGCGACTGAGTACGAACTCCTTAAGCTTCTAGTCATCAATGTTGGGAGGCTTCTCCCCCA
Source organism: Terriglobales bacterium (assembly GCA_050012595.1). Classification (GTDB taxonomy): domain Bacteria; phylum Acidobacteriota; class Terriglobia; order Terriglobales; family Acidobacteriaceae; genus Acidiflorens. Next base: position 264,291 of record JBEKGW010000001.1, on the reverse strand, counting down.
GCGGCGCCTTATTCGCGAAATCTGGGGGGAGATGTCAAGCGAAGAGTGGTTAGCCTGCTTGCGCGGCACTGTCAACAGCCTTCGGCAGAAACTCGAAGCCGATCCGGCGCAACCGCGCTACATCGGAACAGAACCAGGCATCGGATACCGCTTGTGGGCCGGATCGTAGCTAGGTCGGTAAAGCGCTCGCTCGGTCACTTACGTCGTTGCCTGCGGGACAGGCGTGAGATTGCCGACAATCGCTACGCGTGTTCCCGCCAGGAAACCGTTCTCGAATTCAGGTGATTTGTTTTGCGACAGAGTCTCCGAACACTTCGGCGAAGGGTCTATCGTATGTGTACGACTGAACGCCTCCTTGCCTGCAGCCAGTCGGGCGGCAACGCGGCAGGCCACCATCGTGATCGTAATAAGGACCAACCGGTGAGCACCTCTGCTGTCAGCTAGCCGTGGGTCTGGGGGCATAACCAGTTTGCTATTTCGGGTCGCATGTTTCTCGGATACACCTAGCCCTTCAGGGCGTAATTGAGCGCTTTCGATGTGACCATAACGCCAAGGACGATGGGCAAATGGATCACCGAGGCATGAACAACCCGGCTCGCCAGGGCCTTGGACGGTGATCTTGTCAACTTAGTGGCGTGATACAGAAGGAACACCCCAGCCACAAACATGCACAGAAGGTAGGCAGCGCCGCCGTGTCCTGCGAAAGGCAGCATCGTTGCCAATACCAGCACGATTGTGAAGGCAACAATCTCAGATCTCGTGAAGCGACCGTCGCTATCGAACCGAGGCAACATCCGAAAGCCAGCACGCGCATAGTCGTCACGGTACAGCAAAGCAATCGCAAGGAAATGGGGGAATTGCCAGAGGAACAAGATAGCGAAAAGAACCCAAGCCTGCGGGTCGATTCTGTCCGTAGCTCCGGCCCATCCGATCAGGGTCGGCGCCGCTCCTGGGATGGCTCCCAGAACAGTGCAGAGCGATGTGATCCTTTTCAGCGGTGTGTACACCAAGAGATATGCCAGCAGTGTGAAGATGGCGAGCAGAGCCGAAAGCCCATTTACAGTCTTGGCGAGGTACAAGCCTCCGGCAGCACTTAACAAGAACCCGAACCATGCGGCAGCGGGAGCCGTGAGTCTGCCGGAAGCGAGGGGCCTGCCTGCGGTGCGCCGCATACGAGCGTCGTGGTGTCGTTCCATGAGTTGGTTGAGCGTAGCGGTGCCGCTCGCGACCAGCAAAGTTCCAAGCAGCGTGCTCACAAATGCACCTACTTTGAAAGGACGGTCCGACCCCAGGTAATAGCCTGCAGAGGTCGTAATGAGAATGAGCAGGTTCACCTCGGGCTTGGTCAGAGAGTAGTAATCTCGGAGCCTGGAGACGACATCGCCCATTGGGCTTGGATTTGCGATTGTGTGAGCGGTGGTCATTGGGTCCCGTATCTAATGGCTGGTCTTAATAAGTTCACGACTGACTCAACATTGTGTACACGGTGCGGCGACAAGAGTTAGTCAATAACGGGAGGAAAGCCGTCAAAAAGTTGTCAAGAGCTTGTAAACATGTCGAACAGTCCGACGCAGACGACGGAGGCTTGTTCCCGTTTGATAAGCTCAAGTGATTTCATCAAATCGATGCGGTCTTGTTAGAAAAGCGGGGCGTGCCAGAATCCTCGCAGTGTTGAGCTCTCGACCGGCGTTACTTTTCTTGTCCGACTCTCGAAGATGCTCGGGCGGGCAATCCTTTGCCGCTTTTGTGAGTCACGTTTGTGAGCGCCGCGATGAGAGCTGGCCCGCGCATGCGAAGTTCTGACCGATGGTGCAGAGAAAGCTCCTTCAGTACCTTTTCACCTTTCGGAGTCAAGGAAAGTAATACTTCGCGGGCGTCTTCACCGCCGCGATGTCGACGGACATAGCCACCAGCAGAGAGACGGTTTACCAGCTCAACCATACTGTGATGCCGAATCTGCAGCCGTTCGGCAAGCTCTCGTATCCGCGGGCGTACTTGTTTGGGCAGCCCTTTCAAGGCAAGCATGAGCTGATGCTGGTGAGGCTCAAGACCAGCCATGCGGGAAGCTTGCTCGCTGAAGTGAAGGAAACGGCGGATTTGATAGCGCAATTCCGCCAGCGATTGGTAGTCGGCCAAGGTAAGCTTCCCTTCCATAGCGCAAATTATATCGCCTCAAGACCATTTGCACTGTGATCGTGGAGGTCCCGTTCTTGATTAGATGAGACTGGAATGACACACGTTGTATCGTCTAACGATCTATTTGACCGGACAACCCTGACTGTGTTTTCTGCATTCCCAGTTGTAGGGATCAAAGAACAGAAGGAGAAAGACTATGAGTTTGAGCGGGTCGCTAGCGATTGTTGTCTGCCTCATTCTGGCCTGCATGGCCTTCCTGCCCGCTGCCCGCGCGGACGAATGGAATGAAGCGACGAAACTGATGTTTCGCGAACCGGTGGAAATTCCCGGTTCCGTGGTACCTGCCGGTACGTATTGGTTTGTCCTGTTCGACGATCAAGGCGACCGGAACATCGTACAGATCTTCAGCAGCGATAGATCGACACTTTACGCAACTGTTTTCACTGCGTCGGCGGAGCGAATGCAGTCAACGGACCACACGGAAATCAAGTTCGCAGAGCGCCCCCACTCCCGGCCAGAGGCTCTGTTGAAATGGTATTATCCGGGACTTTTGACGGGGCACGAATTCCTGTACCCGAAGAGAGAGGAAAAAGAACTGAGGCGTGACGCCAAGCAAGACGTAGTGACCCAGCCCGTGAAGGTGGCGTCGAACGTCGTGTTACCGGGAGCATAGTTGTCATGCAGGAGATTGGAAAAGATGTCATTCAGCGAGAAATAGAGGCGTTTGAAGAGCAGCGTCAGGGCCTGGTCCTAATCACAGTCGGCAACGTGCTGCTCTGGATGGATCTGCTTTTGGCCTGTTTTGTCTACTCGGGCCTGCAAGCCGGTTCCCATATGTTCTTGTGGTGGGTGCTGGGCGAAGGTGTGCTGGGTGTGGGCCTGGTGGGGGTCGGCTCTCATAAGAAGTCGGTCGCACGTAGAAAGCTCGCCGAGCTTAGGCCCAGCCAACATTCTTGAAGGTTCACTCAAGCGCAGGTTAACCGGTGACGGCCAGAGAGGGGGATACATCATGGAAGCAACCGCGAACTCTGCTCTTACCCAAGCACTTGTTCAAGTCAGACCCGAACTTCTTGAGAATCTGCTAGCCGACTACTCGAAGCGCAACTTTCAGGTCCGGCTGTGGGATGGCAGAACCTGGGGTTCAGACCAACACCCGCGGTTTACGCTGGTTCTCAAGCATCCCGGAGCACTGCGCGATATGTTCTTTTTGCCCAGCGAGTTGACCCTGGGCGAGGCATACATTTTCGACGACTTCGATATCGAGGGCGATATCGAAGCTGCTCTTGACCTGGCGGACTACCTGCTTGAGCAGAGCGACCGTCGCGGTGTCCTTCAGAGTCTGCGCCTCCCCACCCTGCTGCAGAACCTAGCTCTCAATCGACAGACGAACCGAGTTCATCGTGCACCTACTTTGCACGGATCGGTTCATTCAAAGAAACGAGACTGCCAGGCAGTCCGCTATCACTATGATCTTCCTCCCGAGTTCTTCGCGCTGTGGCTGGACCCGCGCATGCTATATTCCTGCGCCTATTTCGCACCCGGAGAGGAACCCGATCTCGATACAGCACAGTGCCGCAAGCTGGATTACATCTGCAGAAAACTGCGGCTCCGTCGCGGAGACCGCCTGCTGGATATTGGCTGCGGGTGGGGAGGACTGATGATCCACGCGGCCGCTCGCTATGGCGCACAGGTTCTGGGGATCTCATTGAGCCCTCGACAGGCGGAGGTAGCACGACAACGTATCCGCGACTCGGGTCTTAACGATCGCTGCCGGGTGGAGGTGTGTGACTACCGCGATCTCGAACTCGGTCACCAGGTCGACAAGATCGTTAGCGTTGGGATGTATGAACACGTCGGTGAGGAGCAACTGCCCGAATACTTCTCGCGAGCCTGGGAATTGCTGCGCCCGGGTGGCGCGTTCATGAACACTGGGATTGCCGTATCTGCTACCTACAAGCGACAAGGACCCTCCTTCATTGACCGCTACGTGTTCCCGGATGGCGAGTTGGTCCCGATCAACACCAGCCTGGGTGCGGCGGAACGGAGCGGTTTCGAAGTGAGAGATGTCGAGAGCTTGCGCGAGCACTATGCTTTGACCCTGCATCACTGGGTGCGTCGGCTGGAAGCACACGCGGAGGAGGCACGCCGTATCACCGACGACACTACATTTCGCATTTGGCGCCTATATATGGCTGCCTCTGCACATGGATTCCGCTCGAATCGGCTGAACCTGTATCAGGTGCTATTGGCCAAGCCTTTGCACGGAGAGAGCGGTATGCCTCTCACACGTGCTGACTGGTATCGTGACTAGAACCGCCTCGGGGTCCTCTTGCGACGATTGGCTCAGGCTCCAGGAACATCGGATAACAGCCGGAAGTGTCACCGGTCCACTACTAGAGTGTTGTGGAAGTGTGATCTCAAAGTGCGCCAATCCGCAGTGCACCGCAACTTTCCGATTCCTGCACGACGGAAAGCTCTTCCAGTTTGAGATGAAATTGTTCGACGAGCTCCTCATCGCCCCTTCGACTGCGAGTCACAACGACAAACCAATGCGGAAGATCGAGTGTTTCTGGTTGTGTGACTCATGCGCTTCAACAATGACTATAGTTTGCGAAGCACAGACCCACAGGATAGCGATTGTGCCCCTCCAGGAGATATTTGAGAAAGGCGTGGTGCAAACGGCGCTTCCGTTCGCGAACCGTTAGGCGAAGATCAGCAGAACTCGAACCGCTGCTGAGTTCGTGGGTCATTCTGCGGTAGCCTAGAGGAAGCGAGGACATGGCCGAGGAGCGATTAGCCTCCTGCCACCGGGCAACAAAGCCAACCGCGAGCTGGTCGGTGTCCTTCCGGCTTGTTTCGGCAGCCTTGAGTAGTTTTTTGTGAAAAACGTGCAGCCTCAACTGAGGCATTACGCCTTGCAAGAGATTCAATCAATTTGTCCCAGCAAACATCGTGTATAAGAACAAACCGACTAAGATAGCAAAGGGCAGTGCGCAGAGCAAATAAAACGTGATCCGCACGCTCTTATCTTCGCCTGAAGACTGTTGTGCATGGGCCACGATGGAAAACCTCCCCCATGGACGGCCAACGAGCTCTACCGCTGTTCCTTCGACGATCCCACAAAGGTTCAGGGTTGTCTGACCAATCATATAATATCGTATCACGATACAACGAAATCTCCTGCAAGGGAATCTGTTACTAGTGGGCTCGCGAACTGGGCTGACTGAGTTCTTTGCCATCAGCCGCCCGTTTCAGGTCAACGTCTGCGACGAACCATGCTCTCGGGCGACGGCCTTTCACAGACTGAGCAGATCACCGGGCGGAATAAAACTCTCGATCCCCATCGCTTTCATTGGGTCAGGGAGCAGTTCGTCGAGCGAGGAGGTTCATATGCACGCAAGTTGGGGGAAACGATTGGCGATCGCTCTGTTATCGGGTGTTTTTCTCACGGGCGTGGTGGCAGCTCAGGAGGGAGTCTGGCAGGGGGAACAAAACCATCCGATGCTGCGCGCCACTTTCAAAAACAAAGACAAGAACTCGGAAAAACATGCCGCCGTAGTGGAAGTTGAAACCCAAAACATTGGCTTGGTGACTTCGGATGTCTCCTCGTATGAAGGAAACGATATGGGGCTCTTGGAGTACCAAGTGGACCAGGCTCCAGTTTTGGCTACTGCCGACACGCGGGTAATGTTTCGCGGTCTGACATCTGGGAAGCACACCATTACCGTCTCCTTGGTAAACACTCAGTATAAAGAGTTGGGCGCGGAAGCAAAGTTGGAAGTCGACGTCCCATAAATCCGGGATTGCCTCTCATGGTGTCCCAACAAATCGCGGGGCGAACCCTGCGTGCTGGTCAAGTTGACGGATTTGCAGCCGGAGTAGAGCAGAGAGCCTCTGATGTGGACGTTCCCAGTCAATATGCGGCGCATCTTCCCGAAAGGTATCAACATGCATAGGAATGTGGCCCCTGCAAACGGGGGGACCCGTCGCGAACCGTTCTCGAGTTCGGGCGATCTATTCAGAGCCCGGATCCATCGCTTGGATTTTTCGCATGTCTCAGCGCGAAAAATACGGAGTCGGCGGCATCGCTCTCGCTTGCCGGTTTTCGCTGCGGCAATTCTAAGTGCGCTGGTCGCCTTGGAGTTGCATTCCTCATGGCTTGAGGCTCACGTGCTGGCCGCGACCGCCCGTTCTATGAAATTCTTCGTCGCGCCCGGTCCCAGCCGAGCCATCCACTATCCGGGTGCGGGACCATACGATCATCGGCTCGGCTATGCTGACTTGCCTCGATTTGTGCGTCGCGTGGAAGCCTCCGGCTACCGGGTTACAGCGCAGGCCCGCGACTCCACGCTCTATCTTCTGCTAACCCGCCTAGGACTCTATCCCGTCTACCATGAGAAAAATCAAGCGGGACTGCAGATCCTGGATCGCGACGGTATGGCCCTCTATGCGGTTCGTTATCCTGCCAGGACCTATTCCGATGTTTCCGAGATTCCTTCTTTAGTCGTGAACACCGCACTGTTTATTGAGAACCGTGACATCCTGGACCTGCAACATCCTTACCGCAACCCGGCTGTGCAATGGAGCCGTCTTAGCCGCGCCGTAGCGGTCTATGCCATGCACGAGGTGGATCGCAGCACTCCGGTTATCGGAGGCAGTACGCTGGCCACACAATTGGAGAAGATTCGCCACTCCCCCCGAGGCCGGACCCATTCTCCAAAGGAGAAACTCTGGCAGATGGCTTCTGCCTCCCTGCGCGCCTATGAAGACGGTTCTAAGACCGTCGCGGCCCGGCGGGAGATTGTGCGCGATTACATTAATTCCATTCCGCTCGCGGCCTTTTCTACTCAGGGTGAAGTTACCGGTTTGGGAGACGGCTTGTGGGTATGGTACGGCGCGGACTTTGCGTTGACAAATCGTCTCCTGGCGATTTCTGAACGCCGTCTGACTTCTAAAGAGCAGAAGGAGCAAGCACGCGCGTATCGCGAAGCGCTCTCCCTGCTTCTGGCGACACGCGCTCCATATCGCTACCTGGTGCAGAATCCAGAGCGCCTGGCCCGCCAAACCGACCGCTACCTGCGGGCCTTGCACACCGCAGGAATCATTTCTACCTCGCTGTGCAATCTTGCTCTAAAAGAGCGTACCTCGCTTCAGCCCCGAGCCAGGAGCCTACAAGCACCAAACTTCGTCGCCAATAAAGCTTCTGACCTGGTACGGGCACAGTTGCTTCCCCTGCTCGGGCTGAAAGACATCTACGCGTTGGACCACTTGGACCTCTCCATCGACACCACTATCGATAGCAGCGTTCAGCAAAACATAACGCGATTCTTCGAACAGTTAAGTAATCCTACCGAGGTGGAAAAGGAAAATCTCAGCCAATATCAGCTGCTGGCCCAAGGCGATCCCAGATCGGTGATCTACAGTTTTACACTCTATGAGCGAGACCCAGACGTTAATGTTCTCCGCGTGCAAACCGATAATTACAACGAACCGCTCAGCATCAACCAGGGAACCAGACTGCAACTGGGATCAACCGCGAAGCTGCGCACGCTGATCGAATATCTGCAGATCGTGGAGCGGTTGCATGACAAATATGTCGCAATGCCCCCGACTCAGCGAGAATCGATTCCGGTTCAGCCGGATGACAAGTTAACCCAGTGGTCCATCCAATATCTTTCGACCGCGCCTGACAAGAGCTTGCCGTCTATGCTCACGGCAGCTCTGACTCGCGAATATTCAGCCAGCCCGTCGGAAGGATTTTTCACCGCTGGAGGCCTGCACTACTTCGCCAACTTCGAATCATCGGATAATAATCGGGTTCTGACCATCAGCGACGCTTTCCAGCATTCTGTGAACCTGGTTTTCATTCGTCTGATGCGGGACATCGAACGGTACTACCTGTATCACACACCGGACGCGACGCCGAATGTGTTTACAGATCCAGCCGACCAGACACGCCAGCGCTATCTCGCTCGCTTTGCCGACCAGGAAGGCGTGACCTTTCTTGCCCGTTTCTATGGGAAGTACCGCGGCCAATCTCCAGACCAAGCGATGGAAACACTACTGCGCGGCATCCATCCGACGCCGCGACGCGTGGCAGTCATTTATCGTTCTGTGCGTCCTGAGGCCGGTATGGACGAGTTCTCCAAGTTCATGCGGTCTCACTTCCCGCCTGGAACTGTCGCGGGCGAGGATCTGCAGCAGCTTTACGCGAAGTATGGCCCCGACAAGTTCGACCTCTCAGATCGTGGTTACTTGGCACGCATTCATCCGCTGGAATTGTGGCTAATGAACTATCTTCAACTGCACCCAGGAGCAACGCTTTCGGAAGTCGTTGCTCAGAGTGCGCCGCAGCGGCAGGAAGTCTACTGGTGGCTCTTCCGCACAAAGTACCGGAAAGCGCAGGACTTGCGCATCCGGGCCGTCCGCGAAGAAGAAGCCTTTCACAATATCTGGAGCGACTGGAGAGAATTGGGTTACCCCTTTGATTCACTGGTTCCTTCTTATGCGACGGCGATCGGCGTCTCCGGCGACACGCCGGCGGCGCTGGCGGAATTGATGGGGATCATCTTGAACGACGGCGGGCGCAATCCCACCATCACGATTCGCAAGCTCCACTTTGCTCAGGACACTCCTGTGGATACAGTGCTGACACGCGCGCCCAACCGTGCCCAATCGATCCTTGCCCCTCAAATTGCGCAGCTCGTGCGGGCACAACTGGTAGGCGTAGTACAGAACGGGACGGGTCGGCGCGCCCATGGGGGAGTGGCTCTTCCCGATGGAACGATTCTCCCCATCGGAGGAAAGACCGGCACTGGCGATAACCGGTTCAAGGTCTTTGACGCGGCAGGTCATCCCCTTGGTTCGCGCCCTGTGAACCGCACTGCTACCTTTGTCTTCATGATTGGAGATCGTTTCTATGGAACGGTGACCGCCTTCGTTCCTGGCAAGACATCTGCCAACTATAATTTCACTAGCGCGCTCGCTGTCCAGCCGCTTAAGGATCTCGAACCTCAGCTCATCCCGCTGATTCAGAGGGCGGAAAGAGCAAGGTCGAGCCCCCATGCGTGACGTGCTTCTCGATCCAACACGTGCCTTTCGTGGTGGTGTCGGTCGATACAAGGTGAGCAAAAAAGGCTGCAGCATCCGGAGGTCGAGTAGCAATTTGAAAACGGGTACTCCCAGCCGCAAAAGGGGATAGCATGCCGGAACTCCGTGGGATCACACGCAATTCCCGGCTTCAATCCTTTCTTACGGTCATCGTCGCAACTGTTTTATTTTTCCTGGTCGTTGGCATTGTGGACCGGTGCCTGGGTCGCGTGCTGCATGACTATGCTTCCCGATCGCTCCGGGCACGCGCCACGATTACGATAACCGGCGCCATGATCGGCGAAATCATCGTTTTGGCGATCCTCACTTTGTATCTTCGCAGCCGCGGGCAATCGCTGCGCGACTTGGGCTTATGGCGACCTGCGCCTGTGCGTGGGTGGATCGCGGCTGCCCTCTTCACCGCCCTTTTCCTTTGGCTGACCTTCGCCGGTGCATTGCGTGGCCATACTGTACTAGCCGAAATGAGCTTTTTTCACATTTACAACTCCCTCGTCGCAGGCTTGTCGCAGGGTTCGTGGAGGAGATATTTTTTCGCGGCTTCGTCATGAGCGAACTGAAATGGGCTGGTCTTGGTGGCACGGTTCAGGTAATTGCGTCCGGAATTCTGTTCGGCATTTCGCATTCCGGCTGGGGACTTTTTTCGAGCCATGCCGATTGGAGGGTACTGATTGGTTCGGTGATTGGTACCGCGGTTCTCGGCGGAGCATTGGCGATTGCATATCTCGCTAGCCGCCGCAGCATGATGCCGGTAGTCACGTGCCATTTGGTCATGGACCTTCTCATCGAACCCTGGCTCATACTGACCGCTCTGTCAGCCGCCAGGGTTCTGCCTCACGCTTGAGCGAATTACAACTAAGAAGCCCCCGGCTCTGCCGGGGGCTAGTTACAAAGCGCGCAACAGGATTAGGAAGGATTGATCTGGATACTTGCGGCCAGATTGCCATCCGACCTTGGAACAAAGTGGATGGTTGCCTGTTTGTGGCTTTCGCTGGCCAATTCATTCATACCGATCTTCTTGTTGGCGAGTTCAACCTTCGTTCTCTTCGTCAACTCAAAGTCGTAGGGAACGCCATTGGAGCCGACCAGCGTTATTTCTTTGTCCGTGGGAGCAATCATGGTAATGGTTCCGCTAAGATCCTCGGCCGCCGCCAGCACATGATTCGCCCTCATGGCGGACTGGTTTTCTGTAGACTTCATAGCACTCTTGTTCGCGGATGGTTTCGCCTTCGTCACAGCCTTGCTAGTGGCCTTACTTGTCGGGTTGTTTGACCCGGAAGCCGGGACCCCGAAAGATACTCCGACGGCGAGCATCAACACGAACGTGCAAAGCGTTGGAACGAGCCTCGTTATTTTGTGCATCTTGCAACATCTCCTTTCTTCAGGTTTTGGTAATCGAATCGTTACGATAAGGTTCCTGTGGCCTGCAGGGATTCAGCGGCGAGGAGGAACGTCGCTGTCCCCACAAATGCCACGGAACACCGCGCAGGTCGGTGCAGCTGAAGCCGACCCCAGCCTTCAGTTCACGCGACGCGCACGGACTCGTTGTGTACCGCCGGGGTTGCGGCCTCTGTCTTGTCCATCTTTCCGAAACGCATCATCAGTTTGCTCGCCACGTACCAGGCCACGAGCGCCGATGCGATCAGGAAGTACCCAGCTAGTATCCGCACCCAATCCATGCCTGCCAGTTCAGCGATGGCTTCCAGCGTTGACCCAAGCGCGAGCAACCCCAGGACCGTAGTCACTCCCTTGTCTTTTCGTGAGGCTGCAGTAATGCCCCACGTAATGGCCGCGATCGCCACAAACCAGAAACCCAGCTCAGGGAACGCGCCTTGCGGACGAATCACCCGGCCGCTCGCATACAGGATTTCCAGGACCCCGTAGGCGGTCCAGAACGAACCCCAGGTGCCATGCATGGCCAGCGCCACAGCATCGTTTGTCCGGAAAGCCCGGGCGCCGGCATAGAACTGTGCCAGGCCACCAAGAATCAACACCAACGGAAACAGTACGGCCGCGCTCTGTGCGTTGCCGTACCAGTGCGCCATGTGTGCGGCCACAACGAACGTGGCGGCCGCAAGAGAATACATTCCAAGGATTGGCGGCAGTGCGCTCGCCGCCGGGTGGGTGCGCGTCACAGGCGTGCCTTCACCTTGGTGTCGAGGCATCGGAAAGACCGAGCTTGTCATCGTTAACTCCTTCCTTTGGCAGGATCCCGGCTGTACATCATGAGCTCGAGTTTGGACAACCCACTTGAGGGCCAGCTACTGGGATCCCATCAGTACAACGGACGACTTGGTGGAGGTGAACAGGGTTGACCGGCTGCCCAGGGCTGCGTTCCTACTGAAGCTCAAGCGATGAGGAAGCAGTGCGAGTGGAATTGCAACCGGCTCAAATCCGCCGGCCTCCATAGGAGTAGATTCCATGAAGCGATATTTTCGTTGTATCGTGTCACGATATAATGTGATTGACAGCAAATCTGGCCAACCTGGGGATTGCCGCAATCATCCAATTACTCAGGGGGCCATAGCGGGATATCCTCACATGGGGGCAACGACTCGATGTTTCCCCGAGATTTGGGATACGAATTCGCCATCCTGGTGATCATTTGCACCGTCGCCATATTTTTATTTCCGGCTGCGCGGGGCTCCTACTCTGCGGTCCACGGGCCGGTCACAGCCTTACTTACGCTTCGCGTGAAGCTCAGGTTGTGGTTGAGCATAGTGCTTGCCGCGCTGCACGTGCTGAGCTACATACGGCCAGATCGTTCCACTGACTGGCTTGCAGCTCGACAACAGGTCTTGCTGCCGCTGGCATTTACTCTCGAGCATGTCTCTGTCCTTCGCTGCTGATACTCGGTACGTCTATGGCATAGCCGCCAGGCCAATTTCCTGGCACCTGGTTTCTTTCCTGCTGCTGCAAGCACTCAGAGCAGCAATACCGATTTCCCTTTTGCGAGACCGGGCCGATCCGGTCGGAAGTCGACTCATTCTATGGAGGATGACATGACACTCGGAAAGTTCAAGATCTTTTCCACGATTGCAGCGCTATCTGGAATGCTTTTGCTGGCTGCATGCAGTAAGCATATGGCCAAAGTAACTCCACCACCTCCACCCCCGCCCGCGGCCCCAACTGTAACTCTGGCCGCAAACCCCAACGTAATCCAACAGGGCCAATCGACAACATTGACTTGGCAAACTGCTAACGCGAACGACATCACTCTTGAAGGACTGGGCACGGTGACAGCGTCGGGTTCGCGCACTGTTATGCCGAACGAATCCACGACCTACACGCTGGTAGCCAAGGGGGCAGGCGGCACGAATGACACAAGCGCACGCGTGACTGTCAATCCGGTGCCGGCAGCTAAGGTTGTAGCGCCACAGCCCAGCGAGGCGGATTTGTTTGCCAAGAACGTCAAGGACGTGTTCTTCGACTTCAACAAAGCCACGGTTCGCCCTGACGAAATGCCTGTGACAAACCACGATGCCCAGTTTCTCGACCAGCATCCGGACATCAAGATCACGGTGGAGGGTCATTGCGACGACCGGGGTTCGGAGGAGTACAACATCGCGCTCGGCGTCAACCGCGCCAATACTCTGAAGGAATCGTTGGAGCAGCAAGGGGTGAGCGCCGACCGGATCAACACCATCAGTTACGGCAAAGAGAAGCCTTTCTGTACTGCAGACGACGAGCAATGCTGGCAGCAGAACCGGCGTGATCACGTCGTACTGGAGCGGTGAAGAGGCGGACTTGCACAGGGCGGTCGTCGTGGGACCGCCCTTCGGCTAGAAATTTGGGGGCCGAGGAAACCAAATCCGCAAAATCGCTGTTTTTGCGCATGTATATCGTGTCACGATATCTTTTGCAACCGGGGACTGCCGCTTTGCATCTGCTTTGAGATAGGGGCTCTCGTGCTTGCTAGCTACGAAACCCTTTCCTAGCCTGCGTGAGTCTGGGGCCGCTTCTGAACGATCTGTTGCGCGGTACGGAGGTCACGATGGAAATCAATCCTGATGTCCTTGCAGAAGCCAAGTCCAAAGGTTGGGACCGGAAGCAGTGGGTGAGTCTGATCCCATACGGTGTCAACCAGGAGCACCCGAATGCCTACAAAGATATCCTCCGCTGCGCCGTCCAGAACCGGGACAATCTCGGTTATGCGTGGCGCATCTTGCGTGACGGCTGTTGCGACGGCTGCTCCCTGGGCACCAGCGGCCTGCACGACTGGACCATGAAAGGGGTTCACCTCTGCAACGTCCGCCTGGAGTTGCTGCGCCTGAACACCATGCCGTCCATGGACCATCGCCTGCTGGAAGATGTCCGTACTCTACAAGACAAGAGCGAAAAAGAACTGCGCCAACTGGGGCGGCTATCCGTGCCGATGATACGGCGCAGGGGAGACAACGGTTTCCAGAGAATATCGTGGGATCAAATGACCAGCTTCCTCGCCGAGGAGCTGCGTCGAATCGATCCCAAGCGCATCGCCTGGTACATGACTTCGCGCGGGCTCACCAATGAGGCCTACTACGCTCACCAGAAAGTGGCGCGTTTTATTGGGACCAACCACGTCGACACCAGCGCCCGGATTTGTCACGCGCCTTCCACCGCCGGGTTGAGCGCGACCGTGGGCTGTGCCGCGACTACCTGCTCGTATTCCGATTGGGTGGGGGCTGACCTTGTAGTTTTGGTGGGTACAAATCTCGCCAATAACCAGCCGGTCGCTACCAAGTATTTGCATTATGCCAAGAAGGCCGGAACCAAGGTCTTCATGGTTAATCCCTATTTCGAACCCGGACTGGAGCGCTACTGGGTGCCCTCGGTAGTCGAGAGCGCACTATTTGGCACCAAGATCGTCGACGACTTCTTCCAGATTCATGCCGGTGGCGATATTCCCTTCTTCTACGGTGTGCTCAAACATGTGATTGAAAACGGCTGGACGGATCGCGAATTTATCAGAACGCGCACGGTCGGCTGGGGGGATGCGGAAAACAAAGCCCGGAGCTTTTCCTGGGAGGCGCTGGAGCGCGGCGCCGGACTGACGCGCGCCGACATGTACCGCTTCGCTGAAGCCTTCGGCAAGGCCCGTCACGCCATCATCACCTGGAGCATGGGGATCACACAGCACGCCTATGGCAGCGACAATGTTCGCGCTATCGTCAACCTGCAACTCGCCCGGGGCAACGTGGGTCGGCCCCACACTGGGCTGATGCCCATCCGCGGACACAGCGGGGTGCAGGGTGGCGCAGAGATGGGCGGGATGCCGAGCGCGTACGTGATGGGTTTCCCGGCCAACCAGGAAAACGCGAGGAAATTTGCCGCGCCAGAGGTGTGGGGATTTGAGCCACCCGCGTGGAAGGGATTAAGCGCCGCACACATGGTGCTGGCGGCCGAGCGCGGCGAGATTGACGCCTTGTGGCAAACCGGTGGTAACTTCAAACAGACTCTGCCCGAGCCCGACTTGGTGGAGCGAGCCTTAGGCCGCATAAAGCTGCGCGTGCATCAGGACATCGTGGCCAACCTCACTATGCTCGTCGATCCCAAGGAGACGGTCGTGATTCTCCCTTCGCGAACGCGTTACGAACAACGCGGCGGCGGCACTGAAACCAGTACCGAGCGCCGCATCATCTACAGCCCAGAGATTCCCGGCCCGCGTCCGGCGGAGGCGCTCGACGAGTGGGAAATCCCTGTTCTGGTAGCCAGGAAGTTCGATGCTGAACGTGCAGCAAACATTTTCCCCTGGAAGGACACGCAGGACATCCGCGCGGAGATCGATCGCGTTTGCCCCACCTATCGTGGCATCGCCCGGATGCGCAAGAAAGGCGACAACTTCCAATACGGCGGGCGCCGCCTTCTGGCGGAAAAGTTCCTGACACCCGACGGCAAAGGCCACTTCACCGCAGTCGCGCTCCCCGAGGAGCGCGTTCCAGAGGGACTTTTTCTGTTGGCTACCCGGCGCGGGAAACAATTCAACAGCATGGTGTTGGACCGAAAGGATCCCCTCACCGGCGCGCGGCGCGACGACATCATTATGTCGCCGGAAGACGCGGAGCGGCTCGGTTTGCACAACCGCGACTCCATCAACCTGCGCAACGAACTGGGCGAGTTGCACGGCCGCGTGAAGATCGACCGCATCAAGCCCGGTTGCCTGCAAGCCCACTGGCCCGAGGCCAACGTGATCATTCCCGCGGGACGCTTGGATCCGAGCGGCGTTCCAGATTACAACGCAGTCGTAGAGCTAATCGGTGCGGGTTGCCTGTCCGCGGAACCGGAATCCGCTGCCGCCGACTAGGAGAACCATGCTGCATAAACCAAGCAGCATCGACGTCACCCAGGTCACGGAATGGCGGGATGGGAAGGTACGCCGCTCGCAAGACTACCTTGTCGCCGAAGAGCCCCTCGAAATTCGTCTCCGTAAAACTCCACTCAGCGTTACCATGCGCACTCCGGGACACGATTTGGAATTAGCAGCGGGCTTCCTCTTCACCGAAGGCTTGATCGGAAGACGCGAACAGATCGTGTCCTTGGAGTACGGAAAGACGGAATACGGCAAGACGAAGAACCAGCAAGCCAGCGGCAATATCGTGCAAGTGCAGCTATCAGGCACGTCGTGCGAGCCCGAGCAGCTTCGCCGCAACTTCTTCATGACCTCCAGCTGCGGCATTTGTGGCAAGGGTTCCATCAAAGCTGTGAAGGCACACGGCATCCAACGGCCCAATCCCACCTTCTTTCTCGACCCCGAGGTGCTCTGCACTTTTCCCGACACCTTGAAGACCGCGCAGAGCATCTTCGATCGCACTGGCGGGCTACACGCTGCCGGGTTGTTCGACGCCCAAGGAAAACTGATGGTGCTGCGTGAGGATGTAGGGCGGCACAACGCGGTAGACAAGGTAGTGGGTTGGGCTCTGCTTAACCGCCGGCTTCAACTGCCGTTGGCCGATTACGCGCTCATGGTCAGCGGTCGCGGTGGCTTCGAGATCATTCAGAAAGCGCTGATGGCGGGCGTGCCGCTCGTGGCGTCGGTTTCCGCGCCCTCCAGCCTGGCGGTACGCCTAGCCCGGGAAACCGGACTGACTTTGGTGGGTTTCCTCCGCGGCCGTCGCTTCCTCGTGTATTCCGGAGAGGAACGTCTGGGCCCCAAAAGCGCCCCTCCGGCTTCAGTTGGTCATACGGGACATCCAGTTACGCAAAGTGACAATCGCGACCGGACCCCGGCCGCAAAAGGAGATGACTATGGCATCGGAACAACTGCCTAATCGGTGGGGAATCGCAGTGGCAGCAGTGATCATGCAAATCTGTCTGGGTGCCGTGTACGGATGGAGCGTGTTCAAGATTCCGCTCATGCACACCCAGCATTGGTCCGAAACCCAGGTGCAGCTTAACTTCACCCTGGCCATCTTTTTCCTCGGGGTGGGGACGATCGTTGGCGGCCTATGGCAAGACCGCAAAGGACCTCGCCTCGTGGCCTCCGTGGCCGGCGTGGTTTACGGCATCGGCTACATCCTGGCCGGGCTATTCGCCAGTAACCATAACCTCAACGGGCTCTACTTTGCCTATGGCGTACTGACCGGTTTGGGCATGGGCATGGGTTATATCTGCCCGGTCGCCACCCTGGTCAAATGGTTCCCGGAGCGCCGTGGTCTCATGACCGGAGTTGCGGTCTGCGGCTATGGAGCCGGTGCGCTGGTGATGAGCCCGATTGCGGCGCGGCTGATCATCGCCCACAACGTGCCTTACACTTTTGTGGCATTGGGGATCGTATACCTGATCCTGGTGATAGCGGCGGCACAGTTTTATGCCAATCCTCCGTTCGGCTGGAAACCCGCAGGCTGGGTGCCGAGCTCGGCTGTCGCCAAGGCAGCCACGACCTATGACTATACCGTGAAGGAAGCCATGAGCACCTGGCAATTCTGGCTGCTCTGGGCCATGCTGTTTCTCAACGTCTCCGCCGGGATCATGATCATCAGCCAAGCGTCGCCAATGGCGCAACAGATGGTGGGCATGACGGCAATCGCAGCCGCCAGCATGGTGGGCCTGATCTCGATCTTCAATGGCCTGGGACGAGTTTTCTGGGCTTGGGTCTCCGATCACTTGGGAAGAGCGCGGGTTTACTTCCTGCTTTTCCTAATCCAGGTGGTGATCTTCTTCTCCTTGCCTAGGATCCACAACCTAACCCTGTTCAGTATCGCCTTCGCCATTATCGGGCTGTGTTACGGCGGAGGCTTCGGCACCATGCCTTCGTTCACGGCCGATTTCTTCGGAGCAAAATATATGGGCGGCATCTACGGCATCATCCTGCTGGCTTGGGGCGCGGCCGCGATTCCCTCGCCCATGATGATCGCTCGCCTGCACCAGGCCACCGGCCGGTTCGACGCCTCGATCTACGTGATCGCACTCGTGATGGCGGTATCGCTGATCCTACCTCTTGTCGCCAAGCGGCCAAGGCAGAAGGAAGAAGCGCGTATGCCTGTGGCGCGCGCGGCATAGTGCCTCAACAAATGGGAGAAGGCGCGCGAGGATCAACTTACCGCGGGTGAGGACACCGTGACAAAAGTCATCGTCATACCTGCTCCGCTTCTCTAGGCTCGGTACTTGAGAAGGGGATGAGCCAATGATGCAAAAGTCGTACGTCAACACCAGCGAAGAGAACATAGCTAGCCCTCCATTGGTTGGGGAAGGGCAACACCCTGACAAGATGCAGGGACATTGGGTACTGGCGCGTGCCGGCAAGCGCGTGCTGCGACCAGGCGGGATTAAACTTACGCGGCAGATGCTCGATGCGTTGGCAATCAATCCACAGGACAGCGTGGTTGAGTTCGCTCCAGGACTTGGCATCACGGCTGGAATGGTTCTGAAACGTCGTCCGGTGGCTTATTGGGGAGTGGAGCGCGAGCCGGCAGCAGCACAATGTCTTCGAGACCGGCTGGCAGGGACCAAAGCCGAGATCGTGCTGGGACTGGCAGAACAATCGGGTCTGCCCGGCGCGTGTGCGACCGTGGTCTATGGCGAAGCCATGCTGAGTATGCAGAGCCCGGAACAGAAGAATCGAATTGTCGCAGAAGCCCGGCGGCTTCTTGCTCCGGGAGGACGATATGGAATCCACGAACTGTGTTACTCGCCTGACAATCTTTCAGACCATCTTCGTCACGAAATTCAAGCGGCTCTCTCGAAAGAGATCCATGTCGGAGTGCAACCGCTATCGCAGAGTGAATGGATAGGATTATTCGAACAGAACGGACTGAAAGTGACCTGGAGCGCTGAAGCGCCGATGCATCTGCTGGAGCCGCAGCGCGTGCTGCGGGATGAGGGATTAAGGGGTAGCTTGAGAGTCGCGTTCAACATCGCTACAAACCCGAAGCTACGTCACCGGATCTTTGCCATGCGGCAGCTCTTCACCAAGTATCGGGAGCACCTCCGTGCCATCTCTCTGGTCGGGCAACGAAAGTCAACGCATGCCTGATTCAGTTCACTGGTTCTCAAACTCCAGACACTCTGGGTTACTGCGAATCGCAGCATAAATCCCCATTGTCCTGGCAACCACCCGCGCATCCAATGGAACAACGAGGAGGTACAAAGTGAGTTCAACTAATGCAACACATTCAGAAATTGCCGGAGCCCAATCACTTCCAATAGTCGATCTGGTCAATTACCAGGACGGATCCGTCGTAAGCCGAGTTGTCCTGAAGCGGGAGAAGGGGAACGTTACAATTTTTGCGTTTGACGCTGGGCAGGGGTTAAGTGAACATACCTCCCCATTCGACGCACTCGTACAGGCGATCGAAGGAGAAGCAGTGATTACGGTCGCTGGTACGCCGATAGCGCTCAGGGCAGGTGAAATCGTCTTGTTGCCCGCCGAGAAGCCGCACGCTGTCAAGGCAACCACTCGTTTCAAGATGGTATTGACCATGATCCGGTCATAAACCAGGCATGACTTTTTCGGCGTCGTGAAGCACCAGACGCCGAAAGGCCCCAGCTCTGTTGGAGAACGAAACAATGGTAAAAAATCTAGCGCGGCTCACAAACTCAGCGCCAGCAGCAAGGCCTTAACCGCCTCACCCCAAAATTGTCTAGACGGGGTTTTGGGCCGGGTCTTTTACTCGGCGAGTTGCGCAGGGCATCAGTTCGGAGGCGGCGATTGTGGGCTCTTACCGAATTGAGCCTATTGCCGAATCCCTGAGCGTGCCTGGTGCATCAACAAAAGCGAGAGAGTTAAATTGTTTTCCCCAGGAGGTAGCCCAATGGCAGATCGGCAGCAGTTTACTCGGACAGGGGAGCCAGATCCAGAATTGAAGAAAATACCGGAGGCACCGCGGAATGTTCCCATAACCGAAGAAGAATTGCGCGAACAGCGAATAAGCTTCGCATTCGGCCTATGCCAGGGGCAGTATGATGTCACTGAGCTGAGTGTCGGACTTCCGCAATCCACATGTAATGCGGCGCTTGGGGTAGAACGGCAAGACCAACAGGTAGAATCCAACGGTGAGAAAAACAGGGAATAACGGCCAGGTATTTGCTGATAGCCCTTGGGGTATCTGCGCCCTTTGTGGCAGTTGAAGTAGATTTCCTCTATTGACCTTGGCGGTGGAACAGGAACAAGACTTTAGCCCACCACCGCATCGAAAAGGGCTTTTGGCAGCCAGACGCTTGGGACCGCGAGTGCCTTTTCCAATTCGAAATCTGTACTAGGTTCCACTTTCGCAAGCAATCGGCTCGAGTGCCCTTGTCACCAGGGCTTCTTCTCAATCAAGGACGGTGCCGTTCTGCAAGGGCCGCCGTCGCGGCCATTGCCGCGGATCGTTCTGGAAACTCGCGGCGAACAAGTGATCGCTGTGGGTGGCTTCCCAACGTAGCGCTGGAATCGTTTCTGGCGGGGAATCACCATACGACTTTGCCGGCTGCCGTGTTCTCGGGCGTCATGTTTCTAATCTGCGTCGGACTCTATCCGTTCGTTGATGGAGTGGGTTCCGAGGTTCACCGCCCGGGCGAAGGACGCTGACTCGCACGTCCACCGCACCTCCTCAAATACGCCGGGCAGCCGCCGTGACATTAGTCACATGCAGGCTGTGATCAGTCTGTCACGCTTGGGTTGTGGCTGATTAGGCCTGCGGGAGGACGAGGTGGAGCCGCGATTCGACTTCGACGAGCGCCCATTCATTGTGATCTGGGAAACCACTCAGGCCTGCGATCTGGCTTGTGTCCATTGCCGGGCTTGTGCGCAACCGGTGCGCAGCGCCCTGGAGTTGAGCACCGATGAAGCCAAGCGTCTTATCGACGAAGTGGCCGCACTTGGGACTCCTGTCTTTGTTCTAACCGGTGGAGATCCGCTGAAGCGTCCCGATATCTTCGAACTGGTCGAATATGCGACAGCCTGCGGTGTACGGATTTCTCTGACTCCGAGTGCGACTCCTTTGCTCACGCAGGAGGCAATTCTGAAGCTAAAGCAGTGTGGGCTTGCGCGGTTGGCAATCAGCCTGGATGGGCCGACGGCCCAGATTCATGATGCCTTCCGGCGCGTAACCGGCTCCTATGACTGGACATTGCGAGCGGTACAGTGGGCTCGCGAGATTGGTCTTCCCGTACAGATCAATACCACCATCACCCGCCACAACCTGCGATACCTCGATTCGATGATCGCGGTTCTGAAGCAGTTGGACATCGTTCTTTGGAGCGTCTTCTTTCTGGTGCCAACAGGCCGTGGTTCTGCCATCGATCTAATCTCGGCGGAGGAGTTCGAACAGGTTTTTGAGAAGCTCTACGAAACCTCGCGAAGGGTGAAGTTTGATATTAAGAGCACCGAGGCCCAACACTATCGCCGCTTTCTGCTGCAGCGCAGAACGGAGGAAAAACGCAAAGGCAATGGCCAGCTCGCACCGGCAATGATCGGCGTGAGCACACCCGACGGGATCGGGCGAGCCCCGCGCGGCATCAACGATGGTAAGGGTTTTGTGTTCGTCTCCCACTTGGGAGAGGTCTTTCCCAGCGGATTTCTACCCGTCTCGGCAGGGAATGTGCGCAAAGACTCGCTAGCAGAGCTCTATCGGCACTCCCCGCTGTTCGTGTCCCTACGCGACAGTGCGAATCTGAAAGGAAAATGCGGAGTCTGTGAATTCCGTGAAGTGTGCGGTGGTTCTCGGGCGCGCGCTTATGCAGTCATGGGGGATGCATTCGCTGAGGAACCCTGCTGCACGTGGCAGCCGACATTACATCCGAAGACGGGCCCTCGTTCGGATTGTTCCTCGGCGGCGGCACAACGGCTTGAGTTCGCCGCGAAGGCCGGCCAGGAGATCTAGAAAACGAGCGGTTACAGTGCTCCCAGAAGGTGTCACGGATGCGGAACAAAGAGCCCAAGATCGGCACAACAGACAGCCAAAGCGGCATTGACATTCGAGACAATTCACGAAAGGGTAAGCTTCCCTGTGGCGCGCGGTACTGTCATCGGTGCCTTGAGGAATGTGGTGTCATTGTGAACGCGTACATCTTGCGAGACCTGGCGAACGAGTCGACGGATGACTAGCATGATGCAGCGTCAACCTTGGTTAATCTCCTCCTACCGTAGGGTGGTGTTGCCCGTTCGCGTTCGGCACGAGGTATAAATAGACCTGCTGCGGAAGCTCAGTGTTCCAGTGGCCAGTGATCTTGGCATAGCCGACCAAGCCAAAGAAAACGATCGCAATTCCCGCGGCCATGCTCCAGGCCGGAATTGCACGGTGCTTTCGCAAACCCGCAGGCACACTCATGGTAAGCGCATCTTTCGCAGGACAGACGGCCACACACTCCAGACATCCAGTGCACTCGGCCGAGCGAATCTGCACCAGCTTGTCGACCGGCAGAGTCGACGGGCACGCTTTGGCACACTTTGAGCAGTCGATACAGGTTTCCAGGTTGCGTGTGATCCGCGCCGGGCTGAGCAGAGATGCGAGTCCAAGGAGAGCTCCATAGGGGCACAGATAACGGCACCAGAAGTTCTGCACGAAGATGGACGCGATGATCAATACGAGAACGACAAATGCTGTCGTGCCACCGAGGTAGCGAAAGAAATTCAGCATGCGCACATCGACGACAAGCGCATAGGGACTGGCGAGGAATTTGGCGATGTCCCCTGCGGACATGCTCGCCACCGCATAGGCGAAAAAGCTCAACAGGATGTACTTCAGGGAGCGCAGCGCGATGTCGACCCAACGCGGCAACTGGAAATTCCGGCGGAAGGTGTAGCGACCGAACTTCCATAGATATTCGGAAACGGTCCCCACCGGACACAGCCAACTGCAAAACGACTTGCGAAAGACGAAGGAAATAATAAGGAATGACACGAAAAGGAAAAACCCGGCGGCATGAACGCGCGGCACTTGCCCCGTGAACAAGAAGTACTTCGACTGCATCAGACCTTCGATCGGCAGCCAGCCTTCGACCCCGGCCGGCCGCGAGACTTCCAACGCGCGCCCACCGCTTTCCGCCCAGCGTACCCAGAGATAGAACTGCATCCCGATCCACAGGTTCAGCGCCACGAAAAAAAGCTGCACGGCGAGACGCAGCGGCTGCGAGTACTCGCGATCGCCCCGGCGAATGAGCTTCTTGCGCGCAAACTTCGAAACGTTCACGGTATCTGCGAGAAAAGGGGAGATGGACACGATGGCATCTTGGACCGCCTCCTCGATTTCATTCGGCACCAAAACTGGTGATCCGGAAATGTTTTGCTGCACGACTGGCATGGCTGATTCCATCTGCCTGCAGAGTAACGGGATCGCAAACGGACAGCTATGACTTAGGTCACAAACTGCCCATGTTTGTAGCGACAAGTGCCTCTGAGTGGCACTCTGTTTGTTATTCCAAACAAAAATGCTGCTGGTGCAGGAGAAATCCGGCAGCATCGGTTCGGACCTGGACTCCAGAGTTAATCGCAAGCGTTCACGATCTCCAGCGGGCACGGTGAGTATTCTCCCTCATCGAGCGTAGCCATGCCACCGAAGGAATATCTCGTGATCAGACCCAGAACGAACCGGCGAGCACGAGCGCTCCGAAGGCAAAGAGCGTGTCGCCGAACATCCGCATCTAGCGCATCCGGATCAGCATGGGAGTCTGCAGGAACTCAGCCGAGCGCGCATAACAGGTGCCGCACACGACGAAGGCCCAGCACCTCTGCTACCCGCCTCTGAGTCCACCCGGGGCAGGAGGACGTAAAGCCAGTCGTCGAGGCGAAGTTCATTCCGCTCTGACAAAACAAAGAAAGATGGAGCATGGAAGTTCACTCGTGTCATCAGCTTCGAGCACAATCCCTCGACAAAGTGACCGGACCGTTTTGCCTTGCCGCCTGAGTTTTCAGTCGTGCGTCGCTCAGCTCACTGTGTTCGCACCACATCGCCGGTTGGTCAACTGCTTCGAAGTGACTCGTATCAACTATGTTCTGGAGTCTACCTTATGATCGGTTATTCCTGGTTTCTTGCCGGTTGGGCCCGAGTGATCCCTATATCTCTCGACGAATTAATATACGGCTCGTTGCCGCAAGAACGAGGGTGCTCCAGAACAATGCAGCAAGTGAAAGGACTACGATCGTCAGCGTGGCGCTGCCAAACATTCTTACCAGTGCGGCTCCGGCGGCGCCGAATATGGTTGGACCACCCAAAATCAGGAGACCGCATACTCTGGCCAGGTCTACGGGATTTCCAAACAGTGAAAACAGGATGACGGTATTGGCAGTGTGTGGATTCACGAGGCACGCGACGCCCATCGTGATGAGGTCGTAAAACAACACAAAAACAAACCACATACCGAGAGCGACACCAAATGAGCGCGACCGCCCGTCGCTGATGATGGACGCGAAGGCACCCAGAGATAAGAAGGTCAGCAACAGAAGAAGAGTGAGCGCGATGAAACCGAGGTATCGCGTGACGCCGTCCAGTCCTGATTCGGCGGCGATAATGAATCCAGAAATACCAAAACCGAAGACGATTGCAGTGGCGAGAGAGATAAAGAGGCCGAGGATCTTGCCAAGAAGCACTTCAGAGCGCAACACGGGCTGGGAAAACAGCAGTTCGGCTGCACCTCTGTCTCCGCTGAAACTCAAGGCTGCCGCCGCCAGCGCCAGCATCGGTACGAGGTACAGGACCAGGTTCAGAAGGCTGGCGGTTGTGCGGGTGAACCCTTCGAAACCAACCACGATTGAAGTGACCATGCCGAAGTAGGAGATGGCGATGGTCAACAGCCCGAATACCACGGCAAAGATTTGTATCCATTTGGAGCGAAGAGTTATGCGCAACTCCTGGCCCGCGATTACAGCGATGTTTCCTCGGTCCATGACAGCCTCGTTCTAGTTCTTTAACGATCTCGCGCTCGCGTTTGCGCTCAACTCGTTGACGTCCTTTTTCCAGAGTTCGTCGAAGGTGAGCACGGGCTCCGCCTCAGGCCCTGCCGGTTGTGCGGCGTTGTTCGAGTCGACGACGGCAACCAATCCGCTGGCCATAGGGCTGGACACGCTAGTTCTCAGCCTTACGAAATGCGCGTGGCGAGCGTCAACCCAATCCATGCCAGTCGCATAGTCCGTCACATAGAAGCTCGCTTCGGAGGGCTGGAAACCGCGAGCGTGCGCAAAGCGCAACATGCAGGCGATGTCGTCGAACTTGTAGATATTTCCGTCTTGGTCAATCAGCTCAGCTGCGTATCGACGCTCAGAGATTGCCATGCGGCATGAGGCGCATGTATCGTCTCTGTCGATCGGTACCGGGCCGCGTGGCTTAGACTGACACGCGGTCAGCAGCAGTGCCAGAATGATTGCGAGTATTCTCACGCGTATACCTGTTGTAAAGACTCTCAAGAGTCGGTTCCTCAGTGGAAAAGTGTTCAATGTGCGCTCCGGCAGCCTCAAGCGCACGCAGGATCTGCAATCGACCTACAGAAGCTCCGGTGACCACCAGTTCCGTGCCGATGATTTCCGCTGACACCGCGCCGGAACGGCAGGCAAGCGCACAAAAGTCGGCTTGTGATTCTCGCAGGGTGATTCGCATCAGGGCGTGCTGGGCAAGCCGTTCGCGGAAATGGCGGACAGGTTCACAAGCGGCCAGGCGCCCGTTTACCAGAATCGCGACGCGATCGGCCAAGGCCTCCACTTCCGTTAGTGCATGGGATGACACAATAATGGTCTTTCCCCGGCCGCGCATAGCCGTGAGCAACTCCCGAAAGTGCGATACCGCATCTGGATCCAGTCCGGCGGTAGGCTCGTCTAACAGCACTACCGGGGTCTCCGGCATAAGGGCGATCGCAATGCCCAGACGCTGGACCATTCCCCCCGAGTATTGCCGCACGGCACGATTGCTGAATCCATTCAAGTTCGATATCTCCAGTGCGCGTGTGCCAAAACCGGGATCGAGCTTGCGCAGGCGGCGATAGAAATCGAGCACTTCCTTGCCGGTGAGGTTTTCAGGAAAGCTGACGTGCTGCGGCAGGTAGCTTAGCCAGTCCCGGTTGCGGGTTGGCGCAGGTACACCATCGACGACGATTTCTCCGCGGGTGGGAAACAGCAGTCCGGCGATGCATTTCATGGTGGTGGATTTCCCGCTACCGTTGGGGCCAATCGTGCCTTCAGAGTCAGGAGGTGTGGAACCGGCCGTCCGTAACGCCGCGCGGGCAGCGTCAAATGCCACGAACCCGCCACCAAACACGACCACCCGGCGGCCTAGCGTAACCTTGTACCCGCGGTTTATGTTCAGGAGGAAATCCACCGCTTTGACGATTCCGTCCAGATTCGAGCCTTCTACTTGAACGTCACGCCCGCTCTGTGTTCCCACCGCCAAGAAGACTGCTTCAAAGCCTTGCTGGCGCAGTTCGTTGATTCCAAAATCCCGGCTCAGCGGAGTATTCAGCTTGACGTCAACACCCAGATCCAGGATCGTTTGAATCTCGCGTTGCAGCAACTCGCGATTCAGCCGGAACTCGGGGATGCCCTGCACCATCATTCCTCCGACAGTTGCTGAGGCCTCAAACACCGTCGGCTGATAACCCATTACAGCCAGGTCGTGGGCGCACGAAAGTCCAGAAGGACCTGCACCGATAATGGCTACCTTCTTGCCTTCGCCAACCTGCTTTCGGCTTTCAGCCAGGATCGGCAAATGCCAGCTGACCTTGTTGCCCTGCTCGGTGGCACCACCCGCCAGAGCCTGCCTTGCTAACGGCGCGGACGATTCCGGCCCATAGAGTTCGCAGACGAATCCTTTCAGTGCGCGAATGGAAACGGGCTTATCAACGACGCCACGGCGGCAGCGGTCTTCACAAGGCGCCGCGCAGACCCGGCCGCACACTGAAGCGAATGGATTCGGAGAACAGGCAGTCAGGTACGCCTGCTCATACTCTCCTTGTGCAATCAATTGGACGTAGCGGCCGGCGTCGGTGTGAACTGGACAGGCAGCTTGGCATGGAATCAACTGCTTGAAGAATTCGGCATCAGGAACGCTGACACGATATCTCGGGTTATCCGCCATAGCTCTCCATCTCCAGCGTGCGGTGACGGCGCCTGCCGGTTCGCGAAGACCCGTTGCGACGCATGGTACGCCAGCTCCGCCACACATGACCATGATCTGTCTCACAACCTGCCGTGACAGCTATCACAGTCAAGATCCTTTCCGCGCATGCAGTTCAACAGCAAGGCAGGATTCCTGAAACAACCGTCTAGTTGACATTCTTGGTCTCAGGAAATCGATGACTTTTGTCACGGTAGCTCTTTTAAGTGGAGCGTCTTGAATGTGCTGTCTCGACTGCGGGGAATGGTCAATTCGGTTCCAGATCCATACATCCTCCAGAATGCATCAGCGAAGACTCGAGCGGTCCGGAGTGGCGATTCCCAGCGCACCCGCATTTCTGCATCGATTCGGGAGCAGTCGGCCATAATCCGTGAAAATTGTGCAGCTTTCTTCGAGACCTTGCATGATCGTGACTCACCAGCTCGACGCTCCCACGGTTCAGCGCACGCAGCAATGACCGGTGCCGTGCTGGCTTCCCATCGGTTGCACTTCAGTTGGCATTGATTGAATGCAGCGAAACTTTGTGCCGATGCGAAAGCAGGTGGGAGCCTGGCAGAGAAGCGAACTAGCGGACGTCACCACCAAGGTGTAAGGATGCTCCGGGCTTGCCAGTCGATACGCGAACAAAATAGCAGAGAACGAGCAGTATTTGTCCGCCCGGGAAAGACCTGTTCGCAATCGATTAAGGCAGAACTAATTGGGAGGATTGCCGTGAAATGTCTGAACTTCTGTTAGCTCGCCGTGCAGCAAATAATCGATCGACCTCAATGTGCATCTATTGCGTGCCAGGCTCGCGTTGCATCTATTCCCTCTTCGCTAACATTCCGCCGTACAGCGACCTGTGTTACCTCGTTACCTCACTGACTTGATGGTCACTGTTCTTCTCAATGGCACCGCACAATGAACGGTACAGTACTTTCGGCCAGATAAGACATAGCTTCGCTTGGATATAGCCAGCTGCTGGCTTTCAAGCATAAGTCGTGACAGCCTCGTGCACCTATGCTATGGTGCACGAAGGTTGCATAGCGCCTCCCCCAGACGCCGCTGCCACGGGACAGTTCATAACATAGCTATGCTTAGTCCCGTGGTAGCGGTTCATTCCCGGCGGCAGCACGTGCTTTCGGCCCTCACTCACGTTTATCATCCGATTCTCACGCTAAAGTTTCACTGGCTCACAATGTTGCTATGTTCCGGCTGCTGCTTCTTTCCCCTACCACCTTTTTTACCCCAGTCTGATAACAGATTCTTGTATCGGGCAGTAGTAATCTTCCCCCCGGATGACGCAATACAACGCGGGCAGATTAATTTCGTATATACGTGGCTGGCACAGGAAGGCATGAACGACTTGATGGCAAGGACGATTTGATTTGAGAGTTCCTGCAGAAACGCAGCATCCTTACGCGAGTATTGACCTTGCCGATAGCTCAGCAATGTGACAACCCCAATGCTCGCTCCCCGCAGAATCAGTGGAACGGCACAGTAGGACCGAACCCCCTCCAGGACGGTGTATTTTTCTATGGGAAATTCATACTCCCTTTCCACATCCCGTTTAACGATTGGCCTCTGCCGTTCAAACGTCCAGCCCTGGTGACTGTCGTTGCGACGGAAGACTGCGCCAATACTGAAAAAGCTATCCCCAAAACTGCCGTCGCGGGCAACCAACTTCAGCACGTCCCCTTCCGGTTCATAAAGGGACAAGGCTGCGCGGTCGTAAGGGATAACGTTTTTCGTCACCCCGCACATTTCACGGAACACCTCGTCCTGTGCGGTCTTCGTGATCGCGGCTCTGTTGACCCTAGTGATCGCCTTGTACTGTTCTCCTGGGCTCAAGCTGACCATGTCCTATCTCCCCGTGTGCTGTAGTTATGGCACCAACTCTAGTTGATCAGACCTTTTCCGCATTTATGCGACGTAGATACACAATCGTAACACCTAGTGAAAAGCCGCCAGCCGGCTTTTCCAACAATCAGAACACAGTATCTGTTATGCGACTCCACACGTATGATACATTCTAGAAAACTCAGCATGGCACTAAGACAAACAAATGACGATGAAATCAGATGGGTCTGAAGAAGTACCGGTTTCGTTCTCTTCATCCAGAACACCGAAGAAGTTGTACACTCCTCCGACATTTCATAAGTTGACATTGGCGGAAGCAAAACTACGCGCAAAGCTTCTGCCGGGCGACACCACTGCTGACCATTTGCTTCATGTGATCGCAGAATTGGAGGAGAAGGCGGAATGAGCACACTTCGGACCAGCATGCTCCGCGATCGCTTACAGGAGTTACTACAAGATTTGCTGTCACTGCTCACGGGCACCAGGGCTAGCAAGCCTCGCCAGGAGCTCGAACAGCTTGCCACAGGGATAATCGATTATGGTCGTATGATGAAAAGTCATTATGCGTTTTCGTCAGTAATAGTGGATACAAGAGAATTAGCGCTGAGATTTAGGGAGAGCCGACGTACAGTTCAAGAAGCCCTGTCGCTATTGCATTTGCAAGGTCGCGCAGAAGAAACGGATCTAAACGGATACTGGAAGTTACAGATTTGACATTCTGAAGCAAAGGCTAAATGTCGTTGCGTGGTACTATCTAATCCTTGCGCGAAGCGGGCCATTACCGCCCTCCTTGGACGTGTCCTTTAAACGTCCCATACAGCATCCGACAGATTAACAAATTGAAGTCGGTCCCTCGCCTCCCTTCAAGCCCTCTTCTTGTTCTTTGTTTTTATCATCTTTGTGCGGACTCGCTTTTGCCTTCCTCTCGTCGTCAGTTTCATAGTCGTTCCTCTAGTGCTTTTCCGAGAGCGCTTTTCAGGGACCATTGTCAGCTGCGCCGCCTTCCGTCGCCGTGCCGTTTCAGCATCTGTCCGCGTCGGGACAGCAGATGGTGGGTCTACTGAATCATGCGGTCCCAATACGACAAGTTCACCGCCATCGGCTTGTGCCCGGGTTTCCAGCTGACTCCATGCACGCTGAAGCTCTTCTATGTCCCCGCGTTCAAACAGGCGTGATTGGAAGAGCGGAGGACACTCTGTTTCCTGGGAGACCGGACAGCCTTGGTGAAGCATTCTGTGGGAGAGAAGAACGTCCCTAAGAGGCACCTGGTAATTGCCTCCGCACGAGTGGCAAGGCAGACTGATGGCTACTGCGTCCAGAATATTCATGCCATACCTCGAACCACGATCATTCTCATTTTCCGTCGCTTCAAAGCATCCGGAAGGTCTCCGCCCAGAGTGGCGGCTTCATCCGGTCTGTTCCCGCCGATGGTTACGAATGATCGGTCAATGTTTTCATCAGTGCATCCGTGCTGCTGCGGACATGCGGGTTCCATAATTACTCGTGACCAGTTCTATGCTGCGTTGCCCTGAGTGAGAACGTTTTCCCCTCTCTCTAGTTCCAGCCACCCCGCTTTTCTTATCCCTGCCAGCAAAAGATGGAAGTAGATAAAACCAGCGTACGGCTTCCACCCTGCAACTGCACGACGTACATCCCGGTAATCCAGCGGCTTTCGTAGTCCCAACAATCGTGCGAGGTTGTTGCGAGCTCCGACGTCGTCGCCCGGGAAAATGTCGAGGCGTCCGAGGCCACGGAGCAGAACGTACTCCGCTGTCCAGCGGCCAACACCTGCTAGTCCCTGGAGAAATTCGACCGCGGCTTCATTGTCGAGGCGTGCTAACTCCTCCAAGTCTAAGCTGCGATCGCGAATCGCCGAACTCAGTGTCAACATGAAACTTGCCTTGCGACCGCTGAAACCTAACGCTCTTAACGACCGAGAACGAACGCCAGCCAGGTCTGCCGGACCAGGAAAGGCGTGCAATGGGTCGTCCGGGCTTCCCACCGCGCGGCCGTACTTGTGCGCCAGGCGGCTGAGCAACAGAATCCCTACCAGAAGGGAGAGTTGTTGGCAGGCAATGCCGTTCACGACCGCTTCGAACACGGTGGGAAACCGCGGTGGCTTGAGGCCACGGAATTCTTCGACCAGCGGGGCCAAGCTCGGATCACGCTTCGCCAGTTTGTAGAAGGGCACCAAGTCCCGGTTTAGCCCCAACATTCGCTCCAACAGAGACTTCGCTAAGATTTGTGTGTGCTGGGTGAGCCTCCGGCCGGTCAAGCTGACCTCGAGCTGTGCGCGGTCTGGTTGTCCGTGTTGTTGGACGGAGACCGCCACTTGTTGACTCTCGATTGTCAGTACACGCCGAAAAGTACTTCCGTCCCAGCAGTCAATCGTGTTCGCTGGCCGTCTGCGCAGGGCCCAGGCTGTGAGATCCAGCCGGAAGGGTTGAACCGGGACAATCGAGAACACGATCCGTTTCACGAGCGCTTACCCTTTCCCTCGGAGCAGGAAGACGCTTCACCTGGCAACAAAACGCAAACTTCTAACATTCGTGCACGCTTTATACTGCACCCTCTCCCATCGATCTGTCCTCGTTACGATTGTCTCCACGTGTAGTACGAACAACCCATTGTTGGGAAAGGTCTTGGGGTCTGATGATGATGTTTCTTAAGGGAGTTCTCTTTCTCGGCACACCGGGTATTGGACCTTGCTTCGGAAAGCACCGCTACCCTCCCAAGCCGGTCAAGACACCCCTGGTTGGGTACCGCGCACGAAATGTTTGTGAACGGCCAAACCGAGAAGCTCTGGGCGCTGGGTGTTTATTTTGTCGTCGTTCTTTTGCTTGTGGCGGCGATGCTTGCCATCTCCTACGTATTGGGGCAGCGGCATAACGAGCACGCCACTGGATCGCCTTACGAGTCCGGGATTCTTTCTGAGGGTTCAGCCCGAGTTCGTCTCTCCGCCAAGTTCTACCTGGTAGCGATGTTCTTCGTCATTTTTGATCTGGAAGCTGTCTTCATTTTTGCCTGGGCAATTGCTGCCCGTGAACTCGGCTGGGCCGGTTACTCAGAAATCTTCGTCTTCATCGCGATCTTGGTGGCTGCCCTGGCTTATCTATGGCGTTTAGGAGCACTCGATTGGGGCCCAAGTCGTCGCACCCTCCGAGTGCGTCGATAAGATCCTATGCACTGGTGGATCAGCAAACCGGACTCTCGCCAACACCTGGTTGAGGCTGACCGTGTGCCGATGGAACAAGCAGTCCGTCGGAGCTTGGTCCTGTCACGATTGGAGGATCTGCTTGCATGGGGCCGCAAGAACTCCATCTGGCCATTTAATTTCGGGCTGTCCTGCTGCTACGTGGAGATGGCCACCAGCATCACCAGCAAGTACGACATCTCCCGCTTTGGCGCCGAAGTGATTCGCGGAACGCCCCGGGAAGCCGACTTGATGGTGATTGCGGGAACGGTTTTCATCAAGATGGCCCCTGTGATCCAGCGGCTCTACGAACAAATGATGGAACCTCGTTGGGTCATCTCGATGGGCTCCTGCGCGAACTCGGGTGGCATGTACGACATTTACAGCGTGGTGCAGGGAGTTGACAAGTTTCTGCCCGTCGATGTCTACGTCCCGGGCTGCCCCCCGCGTCCTGATGCTTTCCTGGAAGGTCTGTTGCTGCTGCAAAAGGCGGTGGGTGGCGAACGCCGGCCATTGAGCTGGGTGGTCGGACCACAAGGAGTCGAACGGCCGCAGCTCCCGTCAATGCGCGACCTCAAACGGGCCGAACGAGAGAAAGTGGCGACCCTTCGTTCGCCGGATGAAATTTGAATATGCCCAGTATCGCCAATCCGGCCATTCATGAAGAACTCCAGGGCATGATCGGCAAAGGCGTGCTCACACCACAATCGACGTGCGACGGCGTTCCTACCTACTGGGCAACCAAGGACAACGTCCACGACCTGCTGCGTTATCTCAAGGATGAAGTTTCGCAGCCGTATCGGATGCTGTACGACCTGACTGCGATTGACGACCGGACACGGAAGCACCGCGATAGCCAGCCGAACAGCGACTTCACGGTTGTTTACCACCTGCTGTCCTTCGACCGCAACCAATACGTCCGGATCAAAGTCCCGCTAAACGATGATCGCCTCACTTTGAATAGTGTCACCGACATTTGGCCTGCGGCGAATTGGTATGAACGCGAAGTCTGGGACATGTTCGGAATCGTATTCCAAGGCCATCCGCACTTGACGCGGATCCTTATGCCGAAAACCTGGACTGGCCATCCTCTACGTAAGGATCATCCAGCGCGGGCAACCGAAATGGGTCCCT
Organism: Terriglobales bacterium; assembly: GCA_050012595.1. Classification (GTDB taxonomy): domain Bacteria; phylum Acidobacteriota; class Terriglobia; order Terriglobales; family Acidobacteriaceae; genus Acidiflorens. The sequence goes on along the minus strand of JBEKGW010000001.1, from coordinate 231,384 downwards.
TCCGCCTATCCGAAGAAAAAGAGGAGGCAGAGCAGGAGGCGTTGCGCTTCCGCCCGGAGGAATGGGGAATGAAGCGGACCCGCGACGATGAAGACTTTATCTTCCTCAATGTGGGACCGCAGCACCCCGGGACACACGGCGTGCTGCGCATTGTGTTGCAACTTGATGGCGAGGTCATCGTTGATGCGGTCCCCGAAATCGGCTTCCACCATCGTGGCGCCGAGAAAATGGGTGAGCGCCAGAGCTGGCACACGTACATCCCATACACGGATCGAGTCGACTACCTAGGCGGCGTGATGAATAACCTCGCCTACCTCATGGCGCTGGAGAAACTTGCCGGAATCGAAGTGCCTCCTCGAGCCCAAGTGATCCGGGTCATGATGGCGGAGCTGTTTCGCATCATCAGCCATCTGGTATGGTATGGCACATTTGCCCAGGATCTGGGACAAATGTCCCCGGTGTTCTTTACCTTCAACGATCGGGAGCGTGCGTTTGGAATCGTTGAAGCGGTGACCGGTGCTCGCATGCATCCCAACTGGTTCCGCATTGGAGGTGTTGCCCAGGACCTACCTCACGATTGGGAGCAGATGATCCGTGACTTCGTTGACTACTTCCCTCCTCGCCTGCGTGAGTATGACCACATGGTCTTGCGCAATCGGATTTTCAAGGCGCGCACGAAAGGAGTGGGGAGTTTCACGACCGAAGAAGGAATCGAGTGGGGCGTTACGGGGCCAAACCTGCGAGCGACCGGCTTCGCCTGGGACTTCCGCAAGAAGCAACCGTATTCCAGCTATGACCAGTTTGAGTTCGAGGTTCCCACTGGTCACAACGGCGATTGCTATGACCGAGCGGTGGTGCGCGTGGAAGAGATGCGGCAGAGCCTGCGCATCATTGAACAGTGCGTGAAGAACATGCCCGAGGGACCTTACAAATCCAACAACCCGTTGGCCTCGCCTCCAATCAAGGATCGTACGATGCACGACATCGAGACCCTGATCACGCACTTTCTCAGCGTGAGTTGGGGGCCGGTCGTCCCGCCCGGCGAGGCCCTGGGTGCAATCGAGGCAACCAAGGGAAATAACGGTTACTACCTGGTGAGCGACGGTAGCACAGTCTCTTATCGCACCCGAATCCGTACCCCTTCGTTTCCGCACATCCAGATGCTTCCAGTGATCTGCCGCGGACTGATGATCCCGGATTTGCTCGCCATTCTTGGCAGTATTGATTTCGTTTTGGCCGACATAGACCGATGAGGAGCTCTCAAAGATGCTGACACCTGAAGAGCGACAGGAGATCGAAGCAGAATTCCCGCGCTACCCCAACAAGCGGGCGGTTTGTATTGACGCGCTGAAAATCATTCAGCGGCACCGCGGATGGGTATCGGATGAGGGCCTGCGTGATCTCGGCGAGGTGCTTGAGATGACGACCGATGAGCTCGATGGGGTCGCCACTTTTTACAATCTTGTTTTCCGCAAGCCGGTGGGACGGCATGTCGTACTGATCTGTGACAGCGTGAGCTGTTGGATCATGGGCTGCGAAAAGCTGTGTCAGCGTCTCACCTCCCGGCTGGGAGTGAATCTTGGCGGGACCACTGCGGACGGACGCTTTACTGTCTTGCCTATTGTTTGCCTGGGAACCTGCGATCACGCGCCTGCGATGATGGTGGACAACGACCTGCATCGCGATGTTGATCCGGACAAGATTGACGAACTGCTCGAGAAGTACAAGTAGGCAAAGCTCATGGAGAAGCCTCTTACCAGGAACATCCCGTCCAACGGCGACGGGCCGCTGCCCCTGAAGGCGTACGAGAAAGCAGGTGGCTATGAAAGTCTGCGCAAGGCTGTGCGCATGGCACCCGCCGCGATCACCGAATTGGTTACAAAGTCCACGTTGAGGGGCCGCGGCGGTGCTGGATTTTCGACAGGTATGAAGTGGAGCTTCGTCCCCATGGGTAAGGACGCACCTCATCCCAAATACCTGGTCGCCAATGCGGATGAGATGGAACCGGGCACCTTTAAAGACCGGCTGCTGTTGGAAGGAGACCCGCACCAGCTCATTGAAGGCATGATCGTGGCAGCGTATGCCATCCAGGCCGACATCGCCTACATTTTCCTGCGCGCCGAATACACACTAGCGGCGGAACGCCTAGGCACAGCGCTTGCTGAGGCCTACGAGAGCCGTTATCTGGGTAGGAATATTCTCGGTTCAGGCTACAGCCTCGAGATGTACCTCCATGTCAGTGCTGGCCGCTACATGTGCGGCGAAGAAACTGGACTGCTGAACGCCCTGGAAGGCAAACGTGCGAATCCCCGTTCCAAGCCACCGTTTCCCCCAGTCTCAGGACTGTGGGGAAAACCTACGATCGTGCAGAACGTAGAAACGCTATGCAACCTGCCTCACATCGTGAACAACGGTCCGGAGTGGTTCAAGAGCCTTAGCCTCACAGCCGATGGCGGGTCGAAGCTCTATGGTGCAAGTGGCAAGGTCAAACGCCCGGGCTTGTGGGAGCTGCCCCTGGGCACAACAATCCGCGAAATCCTGGATGAACACGCGGGAGGGATGCGCGATGGTCTGAAGCTTCGTGGCCTGCTTCCCGGCGGCGCTTCGACTGACTTTCTCACCGAACAACATCTGGATGTGCGCATGGATTTCAACGAAGTCCAGAAAGCGGGTAGCCGCCTAGGTACAGGAACCATGATTGTGCTGGATGATCACACATGTCCTGTCGGCATGGTCTGGAACCTGGAGCGCTTCTTTTCGCAAGAGTCGTGTGGTTGGTGCACTCCCTGTTGGAGCGGTCTCAACTGGGCAGAACGGATTCTGCGAGCAATGGAGGAAGGCCGGGGACAGAAAGGAGACCTGGAGAAGTTGGAGTTTCAGACCAAGTTTAACGCTCCTGGGCACACTTTTTGCGCGCTCGCGCCGGGAGCCATGGAGCCGCTGCAGAGTGCCCTCAAGTATTTCCACGCAGACTTTGAGCAGCATATCCGCGAGCACCGTTGTCCCTGGAGATAGAGATGGCGACGATTCATATTGACGATCGGGCCTACAAAGCGGATCCCAAGCAGAATCTGTTGCATGTGTGTCTGTCGCTCGGATTCAACCTGCCCTACTTCTGCTGGCATCCGGCAATGGGCTCGGTGGGCGCCTGCCGGCAGTGTGCCGTCAAGCAGTTCAAGGATGAGAAAGATGCGCACGGAAGGATTGTGATGGCTTGCATGACGCCGGCTGCGGAGGGGATGCGGATCTCCATCCAGGATCCCGAAGCGGTCGCCTTCCGAGCTGCGATCATTGAGGGAATGATGGTCAACCACCCGCACGATTGTCCGGTCTGCGACGAAGGCGGCCACTGTCACCTTCAAGACATGACAGTGATGACTGGTCATGACTATCGCCGGTACTCCTTCCTCAAACGCACTTTCCGCAATCAATACCTGGGTCCGCTGGTCAATCATGAAATGAACCGCTGCATCCAGTGTTACCGTTGCGTGCGTTTTTATCGCGAATATGCGGGAGGAAGGGACTTTGATGTATTCGGCCTACGGGACCAGGTTTATTTCGGTCGCCAAGCCGACGGCGTGCTGGAGAACGAGTTCAGCGGTAATTTAGTGGAGGTCTGCCCGACGGGAGTTTTCACGGACAAAACCCTGAAGCGGCATTACACGCGAAAGTGGGATATGCAGATGGCGCCGTCGGTCTGCGTCCACTGTGGTTTGGGCTGCAACACAACCGCGGGAGAACGGTACGGGATGTTGCGCCAGATCGTGACTCGCTACAACCGAGAAGTCAATGGATACTTCCTTTGCGACCGTGGGCGCTATGGCTATGAGTTCGTCAACAGCAATCGCCGGATTCGCCAAGCCCACATCATCCGCGATAAGAACGCCGCAAGCATAACCAAAGCAGAAGCTATTCAACATCTCGCCTCTCTCGTTGTGCAAGGTTCCAGAGCGATCGGGATCGGCTCCCCCCGGGCGTCGCTGGAGTCTAACTTTCTCTTGCGCGCGCTGGTCGGTCCGGACCACTTCTACGCTGGCGTAGATGATCATCAATACCGCCTGGTGCTGACCATGCTTGACATTTTGCGAACTGGTTCATGCCGTTCTCCGTCACTGCGTGAAGTTGAACTCTCGGACGCCGTGCTCATCCTCGGCGAGGATGTGACCAACGTTGCGCCGAGAATGGCATTGAGCCTCCGTCAGTCGGTGCGTCAGCAGCCCATGCAAAGCAGTGACAAAATTCACATTCCTCGCTGGAACGATCATGCCGTCCGCGAAGTGCTGCGGGACGCAAAAGGACCATTGTTTATTGCCAGCCCGGGAACCACCCGTTTAGATGACGTCGCAACGCGCACCTACCATGCCGCTCCTGATGACGTGGCGCGGCTCGGGTTTGCCATCGCCCACCTGCTCGATGAGAGTGCTCCCGAGGTTCCGGATTTGCCTGCCGACCTGCATGCACTTGCCGCCGAGATCGCGCAGGCACTGAAGAAGGCCCAACGGCCACTCGTGATCTCAGGCCCCAGTTGCAACAGCGAGGTGGTCATCCAGTCTGCAGCGAACGTCGCGCGAGCCCTGTGTATGGCTGGACTGCCGGCTGGGCTGAGTTTCAGCGCACCGGAGTGCAACAGCTTCGGACTGGCGCTGCTGGGTGGCACACCTCTCAGCCAAGCGCTTGCAACTGTGCGAGACGGAGCAGTTGACGCGATCGTGATCTTGGAAAACGATCTCTACCGGCGAGCGCCGGCGCAGTCGGTTGACGCACTATTGAGCGGCATGCCGCCTGTGATAGTCCTCGACCATTTGCTGAATCAAACCGCGGAAAGAGCAACACTCACACTTCCAGCAAGCACATTCGCAGAGGCGGACGGCACGCTGGTGAGCAGCGAAGGGCGCGCGCAGCGCTTCTATCAGGTCTTCCTACCGGAAGGTGATATTCAGGCAAGCTGGCAGTGGCTACTCGATGCTATGGCGGCCGCCGGACGGCGGGAAAGCACTGCATGGAAGCACATCGATGATGTGATCGCCGCGATGGCGACAGAGATCCCCGCGTTAGCTCAAGTCCCACGAGCCGCACCTTCCGCGTCATTCCGTATGGCTGGAGAGAAAGTACCGCGAGAGCCGGAACGCTCCAGCGGGCGCACGGCCATGCTGGCGAACATCAGCGTGCACGAGCCCAAACCGCCGGAGGATCCCGATACGCCGCTTTCATTTTCCATGGAGGGAACTCCCGGCCAACCTCCCGGCGCGCTCATTCCCTTCTTCTGGTCGCCAGGCTGGAATTCGATCCAGGCAACCAATTTCTATCAAACGGAAATTGCTGGCCCATTACGCGGAGGCGATCCGGGAGTCCGCTTGATTGAACCCACACCGCAGGCCAGCAGCAAGTACTTCACCCGAGTCCCGAAGGCGTTCGCGCCCAGTCGTGACGACTGGCTTTTGGTACCTCTTTATCACGTCTTTGGCTCGGAAGAGTTGAGTCTCTCCTCGCCGGGCATCGCTGAGCTTGCTCCCAAGCTTTACGTGGCGCTCAATGCGGAAGACGCAAAACGTCTTCGAGTCGAAGCGGGTGAGCAAATCAAGATAGAGCTTGAGGGTGCGGCCTACAGGCTTCCCGTCAAGATCAAGCCTGAATTGCCTCTTGGTATTGCGGGTCTGCCGGTTGGCCTGCCCGGCTTGGCAGGAATCAATCTCCCAGTCCGAAGTGTTTTGGAACGGGAGGATAAGCCCTCACACACATCATGACGAGTTTATATTCCATCGCGACCATCATCGGCGTGCTCATAGTCGCGTTGAGCATTGCCTCAGGGCTGATTTGGCTGGAACGCCGGCTACTCGCCTTGTGGCAGGACCGCTACGGGCCTAACCGCGTCGGACCTTTTGGCCTTCTCCAGGTTGTGGCGGACATGATCAAGATCTTCACCAAGGAGGACTGGATTCCTCCTTTTGCCGACAAGCCAGTTTTTGTGCTCGCTCCCGCGATCATTGTAGTGACAGTGCTGATGACTTTCGCGGTGCTTCCCATTACCCCCAGGATCATCGTGACCGACTTGAACATCGGCCTGCTCTTTTTCCTGGCAATGTCTTCGCTCGGCGTCTACAGCGTGGTGCTCGCGGGCTGGTCTTCGGATAACAAGTACTCCTTGCTGGGCGGGGTGCGCGCCGCGGCTCAGATGCTGAGCTACGAGGTCTTCATGGGTCTCTCGCTCATGGGAGTCGTGGTGCTGGCTGGTTCTTTCGATCTTGCCAACATCGTCGAAGCGCAGCGGAAGATGTGGTTTGTCATTCCCCAATTCCTGGGTTTTGTACTGTTCCTCATCGCGGGTCTTGCGGAGACCCGGCGGTTGCCCTTTGATCTGCCCGAAGCCGAGAGCGAGCTCGTTGCCGGCTACCATTCGGAATACTCCGGAATGAAGTTTGGAATGTTCTTCGTAGGCGAGTATCTGGGCGTCACCCTGATCTCAGCCCTGATCGCAGTATTGTTTTTTGGCGGATGGCTGGGTCCGTGGTTACCGCCAATCGTTTGGTTTTTCATCAAGATGTTTCTGTTCATTTGCTTTTTTATTCTGCTGCGTGCGTCGTTGCCCCGGCCCCGATTTGATCAGCTGATGTCCTGGGGATGGAAGCTGATGCTGCCCTTGGCGCTGGCCAACATATTGGTGACCGGTGCGGTCGTGCTTGCGCATCGCTAGAAGCCCTTGCCCGAGGGAGATTGATCAGGAAGGAAGGCTGCCATGCTGAGTCTGCTGAGAACCATCTGGGATGTGCTCCTGCATATGTTTCATCACAGAGTGACGGTGCAGTATCCCGAACAGAAAGCCTACCTGGCTCCGCGTTATCGCGGTCGCATCATTCTCTCTCGTGATCCGGACGGCGGGGAACGCTGCGTGGGCTGCTACCTTTGTGCTGCCGTATGTCCAGTGGACTGTATCGCTCTGCAAGCCACGGAGGACGAAAACGGCCGGCGTTTCCCGGAATGGTTCCGCATTAATTTCTCGCGCTGTATTTTCTGTGGGTTCTGCGAAGATGCTTGCCCCACCTATGCCATACAACTGACTCCAGATGTGGAGATGAGCGAGTACCACCGGCAGAACATGGTCTACGAGAAAGAACATCTATTGATCAATGGTCCCGGCAAATACCCCGGTTACAACTACTGGCGTGTGTGCGGTGTCGCGATCCGCGGGAAGGACAAAGGTGAGGCCGAGCACGAGGCGCCGGTTACGGACCTCCACACTTTAATGCCCTAAGAGCGTTTATGGATGCAGTGTTCTATATCGCGGCGGCGGTGGCGATTCTGGCCACGATCATGGTCATTACGCGGTTGAACGCCGTGCACGCACTGCTTTACCTCATCGTATCGTTGCTCTCGGTAGCGGTGGTCTTCTATACGCTGGGTGCCCCCTTCATCGCAGCCCTGGAAGCGATCATCTATGCCGGGGCCATCATGGTCCTTTTCGTTTTTGTGGTCATGATGCTGAATCTGGGCACCAAGACGATGGACACGGAACGAACCTGGCTGAGACCCAGGATGTGGATGGGGCCATGCATCCTGACCGCCATCCTGATTGCCGAAGTCGCATACCTCCTATTCAAGGCGGGTGCTGCCACGCAGGGTGCGGCGGCGGTTGTGCCCAAACAGGTAGGCGTGGCGTTGTTCGGACCTTATGTGATTGGTGTGGAACTCGCTTCCATGCTCTTGCTAGGCGCTCTGGTCGGGGCCTACCACCTGGGCGTGGGCAAGCGAGAACGACTGGAGACTCAAGATGTCATCGATTCCGATGCAACACGGACTGCTTTTGGCGGGAATCCTGTTTGCCCTGGGGCTCGCGGGTCTTCTCGTGCGGCGTAATTTGATTTTCACCCTCCTGTCGATTGAGGTGATGCTCAATGCCGCGGGCCTGGCTTTTGTCGTAGCCGGCTCGCGCTGGGCACAACCGGACGGCCAGGTGATGTTCATTTTCATTCTGGCCACCGCGGCGGCCGAGGTCTCGGTAGGTCTGGCGTTATTGCTGCAGTTGTACCACCAGTACAAGTCCCTGGATGCTGACGCAGCCAGCCAAATGAGAGGGTGACGTGCTCAGATTGTTGTGGCTGATCCCGGCGATCCCGTTTGCCACCTTCATTGTGCTGGCCCTCGTTGGCTCGCGGATTTCCAAAAAACTGGCAGCTGCGATCGGTGTCGCCGCGATCGCCGCCTCCACGGTAATTTCCATCTTGATCACCTGGAGATTCCTGACTTCTTCGCCGCCAGGAGACTCTTACACTCAGGTGCTGTGGATGTGGATCGATGTTGCAGGCTTTCACCCGCAGATTGCCTTCTACCTCGATGCGCTCTCGCTGATCATGGTGCTGGTGGTCACTTTTGTCAGCTTCCTCATTCACCTCTACTCCGCCGAATCGATGATTGAGAGCGAAGGCTACTCCCGTTTCTTCGCTTATATGAACCTGTTCGTAGCTTCCATGGTGACTTTGTTGTTGGCGGACAACCTGCTGCTGCTCTACCTCGGGTGGGAAGGCGTCGGGCTGTGCAGCTATCTGTTGATCGGCTTCTGGTACACGGACCCGGCAAACGGACTCGCAGCGCGCAAAGCATTTATCGTTACCCGCATTGGCGACACCGCGATGATCATCGGCTTGTTTCTGCTCTTTCAGCACCTGGGCACGCTGCAAATCCAGGAACTGATGCGCCGTGCGGCCGAGCAGTGGCCGGTGGGCTCAGCGCTTCCGATCGCGGCTGCGGCTTTGTTGCTGGGAGGCGCGGTCGGTAAATCCGCACAACTCCCGTTGCAGACCTGGCTTCCTGATGCCATGGCCGGCCCCACGCCGACCAGCGCTCTGATTCACGCAGCGACCATGGTGACTGCCGGCGTTTATCTCATCGCGCGTACTCACGTGCTGTTTACGTTGGCTCCTCCGGTGCAGTTTGCCGTGGCAGTGATCGGAGCAGCCACATTGCTGCTTGGGGGATTCAGCGCGCTTACGCAGTGGGATATCAAGCGGGTACTGGCCTACTCCACGATCAGCCAGATCGGATACATGTTCCTCGCCATGGGCGTGGGTGCTTGGACGGCAGGTATTTTCCACTTCATGACGCACGCTTTCTTTAAATCCCTGCTTTTCCTGGCTGCGGGCGTCGTGATTCAAGCCCTGCATGAAGAACACAGCATCTTCAAGATGGGCGGTTTGCGAAAAGAACTGCCGCTGGCGTTCGTTGCCTTCCTGATCGCGGGTTGTTCTCTTGCCGGACTGCCGCTGATCACCGCGGGCTTTTACAGCAAGGGTTTGATCGTGTGGGAGACGTGGTCATCCCCACGGGGTGGCGCTGCGCTGTGGGTTGGGAGCGTGGTTGGAGTCCTGCTGACCGCGCTTTATATTTTCAGGGTTATTTTTCTCGTCTTCTTTGGTGAAGTGAAGTCGCACGTAGCTAAACGCCCCGGGTTCAAGATCCAGATTCCGCTCGTCGTTCTAAGCATCCTCTCGCTCGTAGGCGGATTTGTTAATCTCCCTCCTCAGCTGGGCAATGTGCCATTGTTCACGCGCCTATTGCAAACGGCGTTGCCGCCTGTTGAGCAAGCTCGCCTCGGTCCGCTCACGGAAATACGTTCCGAAGGGGTTGTGACGTTGGCGTTCCTCATCGGGCTCGGTCTCGCATATCTGTTATACCTTCGCACCCGCCAGTGGGCGGACGCTTTGACCGCAACTCGTGTGGGGAAGGCAGTGCACGAGTTCTGGTTTGCCGATTGGGGATTCGACTGGTGCTACGACAAGCTGTTCGTGCAACCGGTCCTGTGGTTTGCGCACGTTGATAGGAGCGATGTGGTGGACGCCCTCTATAACGGGGTCGCTGATCTGAATGAACTGATGTACCGCGGTCTTAGTCGCACGGAAAATGGTCAGGTGCGCTGGTACGCCGCGGGAATTGCAGCTGGAACCGTCGTATTTGTCGCGATTGCGTTATTCCTATGATCCTGCTTTCGATGATCGTCATTCTGTTGGTTGGCGGACTGCTGGCATGGGGCACCGGGCGCTGGAGCGCATTGGCTTCCCGTTGGATTTCGTTGATCGCGGTGAGCACGGACTTTGTCATCGGCCTTATTGTCTGGATCCTTTCTGCAGGTCACGTCGATGTTCTTCAGCAGCAAGCCTGGCTGCGAGAATTGAACTGGATCTGGATTCCTCAGTTCGGTGTCCATTTCCACCTCGCCTTGGACGGACTGAGCCTGCTGCTGCTCATGCTCACGTTCTTCCTCGGTGTAACGTCGGTGCTGGCATCCTGGACCGAGATCCAGGAAGCCGTGGGGTTCTTCCACCTCAACCTCCTCTGGGTCCTGGCTGGAATCGCAGGCGTATTCCTGGCGATGGACTTGTTTTTGTTTTACTTCGCATGGGAACTGATGCTGGTTCCCATGTATTTCCTCATCGCGATCTGGGGTCACGAACGGCGGTTGTACGCGGCGGCGAAGTTCTTCATGTTCACACAGCTGAGCGGGCTGCTGATGCTGATCGCGATCCTGGCTCTCTATTTCGCCCATCACACTGCGACCGGCATTTACACGTTTGAATATGCCGACTTGCTGGGCACACCGCTCTCCCCACACGTGGCAGTGTGGATCATGCTGGGGTTCTTTGTGGCTTTTGCGGTGAAGTTGCCGATGTTTCCTCTTCACACCTGGCTGCCGGATGCTCACACCGAAGCGCCGACCGCGGGCAGCGTGGTATTGGCCGGACTGTTATTGAAAACCGGAGCGTACGGCCTGCTTCGTTTCGTAATGCCGCTCTTTCCGGCAGCCGCGCGCGCCTTCGCGCCTGTCGCCATAGTACTGGCAGTGGTCGGGATCCTGTACGGGGCGATATTGGCATTTGCTCAGACCGACCTGAAACGGTTGGTCGCGTACACCAGCGTGAGCCACCTTGGGTTTGTCCTGCTGGGAATCTTTGCCTGGAACAAGCTCGCGCTCCAAGGTGCTGTGATCACCATAATTTGCCACGGAGTCAGTACTGGAGCATTGTTCGTGCTCGTTGGAGCTTTACAGGAGCGACTTCATACCCGGGAGCTCGGGCGAATGAGCGGATTGTGGGAGACCGTCCCACGATTGGGTGGGGCGGGACTCTTTTTCGCCCTCGCCTCCATGGGATTGCCAGGCTTGGGCGACTTTGTCGGTGAGTTCATGATCCTTCTGGGTGTTTACCAAAAGAGCCGAGTCTTGACGGCGGTGGCTGCGATTGGCATCCTCGCGTCCACATTCTACGCACTGAAGTTTGTCCAGTACGCCTTCCACGGGCCGAACGACCACCACTGGGCTTTGCCTGATCTTGGAGTGCGTGAGGCCATCATTGTCACCCCCATGATCGTTATTCTCCTTTGGCTGGGGCTTTATCCACAGCCTGTGTTCAACACCTTCAATCCGGCAATGGAAACGCTGCAACAACACGCAGGGCAGACCATGCAGGCACGGCGGTGATAAGGATGAACAGGTCTGATCTCTTCTCTCTTTTACCGCTACTGCTGATTGCCGGAACCTCCATCTCAGTCATGCTCGCAATCGCAACGTGGCGCAAGCACTGGCTAACCCTGTGCATGACGCTCGTTGGGATAGCGGCAGCATTCGGGTCTTTGTGGCTTGTAGCACCACTGGCACCTCGTCGGGTGACGCCCCTCCTCATCCTGGACCACTACGCACTCTTCTATTTCGGCCTGATCACTGCGGCCACCTTCGCCATCGCGATTCTCTGTTACGGGTATCTCCAGGGCCATACGGAGACTCGCGAAGAACTCTACGTTCTTCTCCTGGTGGCAGCGCTCGGTTCGATGGTTCTGGTGGCGAGCAGCCACTTCGTTTCTTTCTTTCTTGGACTTGAGATCCTGAGCGTGGCGCTGTACGCGATGTCCGCTTACCTGCACACCCGCAGCCGCTCCCTGGAGGCCGGAATCAAGTATTTGATTCTGGCCGGATCGTCTTCGGCTTTCCTGCTTTTTGGGATGGCCCTCATTTATGCACAACTCGGCACTATGGATCTGTTCCGTCTGGCCACGTTGTTGCCTGACGCGCAGAATAGCCCACTGGTACTGGGAGGGCTGGCATTCATCGTGACAGGCATCGGCTTCAAGCTCGGGGTTGTGCCGTTCCATCTCTGGGTACCGGATGTCTATGAGGGAGCGCCGGCGCCGGTCACTGCTTTCCTTGCTACTGTTTCCAAGGGCGCGATCTTTGCTCTACTGTTACGGTACTTCTACAGTTCCGGCGCGCAACACTTCCGGCCGGTCTTCGTGTTGTTCGCGATTATCGCCATTGCCTCAATGCTTATCGGCAACCTGCTGGCCCTATTACAGAACAACATCAAGCGGATTCTGGCTTACTCATCGATTGCCCATATGGGTTACCTGCTGGTGGCCTTCGAGGCAAGCAGCGCCACGGCTTCTGAAGCTGTCGCCTTCTATCTGGTGGCGTACTTCATAACTACAATCGGCGCGTTTGGAGTTGTCACAGTTCTTTCCGAAGAAGAACGGGACGCTGACACCCTGGAGGATTACGCCGGCCTGTTCTGGCGTAGACCAATGCTGGCAGGTATTCTTACGCTGATGCTGCTGTCTCTCGCCGGGATTCCACTCACCGCTGGATTCTTGGCCAAGTTCTACGTGGTGGTCGCCGGCGCTTCCGCAGGTATCTGGGCGCTGATCCTTATCCTCGTCATTAGCAGCGTAATCGGATTGTACTACTACCTCAGGGTTGTAGTTACGATGTATGCGCGGGTGCAAGGAAAAGAACCGCATGCCGAAGTCCACGCAATTGGCGGGAACTATGTCCTGGTGGCTCTTACGATCCTGCTGGTTTGGTTGGGTGTGTACCCGGGTCCTCTGGTGAACGTGGTCAGGAAGGTCCTGCCGATGTGAGGCCGCAGTGGTGCTGCTGAAAACGAAGCGATTGGAAACTGCGTCACGCACGCGCTTTATTGATCATTGCTTATCAGATGTTCGGCAGCTCGTCGAAGTACTCATCGTCTTCGTTCGTCCCGCCCTCGCCTTCGCCGAGTTGCTTCTCGGATTCGATGAACTCTATTCGTTCAATCCACTTGACCATCTTGTAGCCCAGTTGGTTTTCGACGCGTAGTCGCAGCGGAGCACCGTACTCGTCCGGAAGCGGTTTGCCATTCATTTCATAAGCAAGCAGGCACTCTGGCTTTAACACGTTCTCCAGGCTCTGTGTGTCGTAATACACGCCACCATACAGGCCTTCCCCAAAGGAGAAGAAAGCGACTGTCTTGGCAGACGGTTTTGGCTTGACCAAGTCAATCAGCGTTTTCATCGGCACACCTCTCCACTGCGCAATACCCGACCAGCCTTGAATGCAGTGGTGCATAGTGATGTGCTCGTCTTTTCCCAGCGCCTGGATCTCCAACAAAGAAAGTGTCGCCGGTCTCTCCACGAGCCCTCCGACCTTGAGCCTAAACTCGCGGAACTTTTCCGCAGATAGTTGTTTCCAATCCTCGCGTTCTGGCCTCTTGCCATTCGGCCAGAAGTATGGAGAGATCTGCTCTTTTGTATATCGCTCGCTGGGAGCGAACCGGTTCAGCATAGCGAGGCGCAGCGGTTGAGAAACCGCTTTTTGGAGGTGTTGCAAGAGGCGTGGAAACTTCCACGAAGTGTAGTGAGCGGCAACCCAGGTGGCAATCACCACCGCAATACCGGCAAAGCCAAGAATCATCCCCAGCGGCCGAAGATTATCCGTTCCGAGAACAATGTGGTTCATATTCCGCTTAAATCCGCTCAAAACCACCAGCGTCACGTGGACGATCAAAAATGCGACCCAGCCGAGTATCATCAGAAAGTGGATGGAACGGCCCCCCTGTCTTCCACCAAACAAGCGGGGGAACCAAGAAAAGCGATTCACCATTGCCGGGGACATCGCGGCGCCGGTAAGAATTGATACCGGTGCGAACAAGAAAATCGCGGCAAAGTAGGCCAATTGCTGCAGCGCGTTATATCCATAAAAGCCGTTAGGTTCAGGCGGGAAACGGAAGTTCGCATAATGTACGAACGTGTTCCAGGCCTGAGGTAGAACTATCCACGATGTCGGCACCACCCGTTTCCATTGCTCTGTTATGAAAAGCAGTGGAATAAAAATCAGGCCCGTAATGATGAATCCATAAACATCAATGAAGTGCCAGGAGCGCGCCACTCCAACGGTATGGCGATACCCCGGCAGTGCAAACACTGGCGAGATGTAACGCGCATCGTCCTTGGCCGTCCACACTCGGTCTTTCGGGACTCTTAAGGGCGTGAATCGAATCCACTCGGTGCCCGGTGTGCAGTCGTTAGTAAAGTAAAGCCGCGGATGATCCATGAGAATTGAAAGACCACTGCGGACCAGCATCATCAAGAAGAGAAAATTAAAGAAGTGTGCATAGCGGAGCCACAACGGAAAGCCATGCGGTCCAGTTGGAGACGCTTCGTTAAACTGTGGTACCGGCGGAATATACGGAAACCCGAAAATGGCAACCTGTCCCCAAGCAAACAAGAGGGGCAAAAGTATCAACACGACTGCTCCTGCGACAAACGAGGGCCTGATCCAGACCCGAAAGCGCCGGTCTGGCGGATAATGAACAGCTTTATGGGCCGCGTCGAACGGGATCATTCGTACTCCTGCACTAAAGTGTCTATCGCACAATGATCAGCATGAAGAGAAAGTGGGCTAGGATGCGCTCTTTGCTGATCGATCAGCAAGTTCTCGATTGACGAGTGATTGTTCCCGCTCCTGCGCACTACGCCACCGGCTCCCTGACTAGTGCCGCTGCTTCCCGATCCACCCACCAGATCACAGTCCCCCGAGCGAGGCGGACACCGGACGCCGGGTAGTTCTTCGGATCGGGCAATCCATTGAGAACGTGATGTAAGGCTTGTGCCTTGTTCGATCCTGTCACGAGGAAGTAGACGTTGGCTGCTTGAGTGAGTGCTGGCAACGTGAGGGTGAGGCGCAGAGGCGGCTCGGCCGAGGCTTTTACTGCTACCACCCAGCGCCTTGTTTCCTGCAAGGCAGGTGAACCGGGGAATAGCGATGCAGTATGCCCCTCGTCTCCGAGCCCGAGGAGAACCAGGTCGAAACGCGGCCAGCCTTTGGAGAAATAGGTTCTCAGCGTCTCTTCATAATCCCGAGCAGCTACTTCGGGGTCAGGCACTCCCGTCGGCATCGGATGCACATTGCCAGCCGGACATGGGACGTGATCCAGTAAAGTCTCCCTGGCCATGCGGTAGTTACTGTGGGAATCGGTAAGCGGCACGTAACGCTCGTCTCCCCAGAAAACGTGCACTTTTGTCCATGGGATCTGGTCTCGAAACTGCGAAGAAAGCATGCGGTAGAGGGTACGCGGCGTGCTCCCACCAGAGAGGACAACGGAACAAGTGCCATTGGTGTGCACGGACTCGTTGATTGTCCTGACCGCTGCTTCGGCCACGTGAAGGCTGATCTCGTTCACATCAACAAATACACGTACATCGGGTTTCATTTCGCCACGCTCTTTGGTTCCTAAAATCAGCGCAGTCCCAGCGCTTTACAACGACCAGACCATTTATGCTTCGTGATATGACAATTGGCTGACCTTCTCCTGCGTGGACACTCGATCCCCGCTCCACTCCAGCACGACCTTGATTTCGTCTGAACCGTGATGCTGAAACGCGTTTTCGAACTCCGTGTAGTTGTGCCGGTGCGTAATGAGGTCTGCTACCTGTTCGTGCCAGCGAGTCTGCGCCTGAACGAGGTCGTTCACTGCCAGTTCGAAGTGATCGTGCGATGCATTGACGCTCCCTACCATGACCTGATTTTTCAGCACGAGGCGCCGCATGAACTCCGCACCATCTATTTTCAGCCGCCGGTCACCCGATGGTATGCCGGTCACTGCGTACACTCCGTTGATGGCCAACGCATCAATGAGGTCGAATTCGAGGCTGGCGATCCCAGTAGCCTCCAAGACCAGGTCGAACAACTCGATCTGGTCGATGAAATGCTCCGGCGTAATCTGACGTCCATCGAGGTATTGGCCGCCAATCAAATGTAACCATTGCGGGCGGACTGTCCCTGCGTCCACGACGTCCAGACCCCATACTTCTGCACCACGAAGGCGCAGCGCCAAGGCCGCAAGCAGGCCGACCGGCCCCAGTCCCGCTACCAGACAACGCTTTCCAGATACCCAGTCCCGCGAAGCGGAGGACTCCGGCAGACGAATGAGTTGCAACTGAATGGCTTCGGCGATCGCCTTCTCTGACACTGAAAAAGGTTCGGCGAGCACTCCCACCGCCTCCAGTTCAGGCGGCACTCGTACGACGTATTGTTCGTGGTCTACCACGTATTCCGTCTGGTATCCATCCATGCCTGAGATGCCGCGCTCGGTGTAGAGCCCGGTCTGGCACATGTCAGAACGGTTCATGGCGCAGGGACGGCACTTTCCGCAGCCTCGGCGAACCGTAAACACGGCATAATCGCCAGGTTTGACCTGCTTCACCCCGCGACCAATTTCAACTACCTGGCCGAACATTTCATGGCCTAGCACCAGATCTTTGTGCGACGGTGGCGCCTGGGCGCGACCGCCCGCAGCCTCCTCGCGGTCAGTGCCGCAAATGCCAACCCGTAGCACACGGACCTTTATCTCGTCAGGCACGGAAATCGATGGCTCCGGCCGGTCGACTAACCGGACAGTCTTGGTACCAGGCACAACCGAAATGGCTTTCATTCGTTACCTCCTTGGCTGGCATTGCTTCGCTGCAAAGTTCTCTTGCTCAGCGACGGAGTACGTCTCGCATTCTTCACCCAAGCACACGCTTTCTCTGTGTCTCTTGAGTGGCGGCATCGTTCTGAAGGGTGGGCTGTAGTCTCCGCAGCTGGTCGAGGATCTGCGCCACGATGGCCGAGGACGGCTGTGATATGTCGACGACAATGGCATCAGACGGTTCTTCCAGCGCCTCGAACTGACTACGAAGCATGTCCGCTTTCATGAAGTGCCTCGGCCGATGCTTCATGCGCGAACGAATGCGTTCCGCTGAGCCCTTTAGGTAAACCCAGGCGACCGGAATTCCTTCTGCGAGAAATTCCCGGTACTTCTGCTCCAGAGCTGAGCATGCGACGACAAGATCCTTCCCACCCTTGGAGAACTTCAGAATGTGAGCACGAATGGCCGTTAACCACGGGGGCACGATCAGAATCAGTTAACGGAATACCATGACTCATCTTCTCGATGTTCTCTTTGGAGTGCAGTGAATCTCCTTCCAGAAATGGACAGTGGATCGCATCGGCAAGAATGGTGCCGATGGTTGTCTTCCCCGATCCTGAAACACCCATTATCACGACGATCATCGGTGAATCCTGCCTACTCAGTAGAACTGCTTCTCTTTCGACCACCTTCAAGCGACCTGAGCGTGAAGAACAAACCGTTCCATAGCCAGGGCGAAGCCCTCTTCTTTGTTGGAACTGGTCACAAACCTGGCCTTATGTTGCACGTCTGAACTCGCATTGCCCATAGCGATGCTCACCCCGCTGCGCTTGAACATGAATACATCGTTCGGCATATCTCCGATGGTTGCGATATTTGCGGTAGGGACATGCAGCATTTCCGAAAGGACATTCACTACCTCTCCTTTGTTGGCCTTCGGATGAGTTACGTCCAGGTAATAGGGTTGAGAGCGTGCAGCCGATACGTGCTCCCCGCATTCCTTTTGCACGTCCTTTTCACAGCCGGCCACCGCTTCAAGATCGTCACTGACGCCGACGATCTTAGCCACTCGATCCAGCAGACCCTCAAAGCTCGACACCACGGTCGGGGGAAACTTGACCGTCCACTCTTCACGGTCCACGTGAGGGCCATGGCGCGATGGTACATACCAGTCCTGATCGCTATAAATCCAGACGTCGAGCTTATGTTTGGTCAAGATGTCGATCACGGGTTGTACCGCCTCGCGGGGAAGGAGGTTTTCGCGAATGACAGAAAGATCGGGATTGAGAAACAGACCACCGTTAAACGCAGTGACTGGGTCCTGAAGCTGAAGATCGTCAATCAACATCTTCATGCCTCGTGGAGGCCGGCCGCTGGTGATGGTAAAAGCGATTCCCGCGTCTATGATTCTTCGAACGGCGGCACGTGCGCGCGGCGTCACGACTTTGTCGGGAGTGACCAGCGCCCCATCAACATCTGCCACCACCAGGCGTACATCTTCCGCGGTTTCTTTCTTGCCTTCCATCTGATTCACCTTTCGGGCCCCTTCCCAGCGATTGCGAAAGTTCCAATGCGGCTCTTGCATGGGAGCGCTGGACTCTACAGCGTCTTCCTAGATTTCGACCTCACCCAATGAATCACGGGTGTTCTTCGTTTCCGGCACCGGTCGATGCCACCTCACGCTGCCGACCTGTGTGTAGAAGTCTTCTTACGCTTGTGCCGTTGCAGGAATTCTTGCAACGCCACGGCATTGTTATGCTCGGAATCATGCGAGCTGTAGATCAGCGTCACCTTTTCGCGTCGCATGGCTTGGAGGATCGGCTGCCAAGCGTCGGGTTTGGCCCTTAATTCGTCAAAGTACCGGCTGCGGAACTGGTCCCATTTAGCAGGGTCGTGACTGAACCATTTCCGCAACTCCGTGCTGGGGGCCACATCTTTAAGCCAACTCTTAACCCTGAGCGAGGTCTTCTTTACTCCCCTAGGCCACAACCGCTCCACCAGCAGTCGAATACCGTCTGTGCTGGTGGCTGGGTCGTACGCGCGCTTCAGATTGATCATTGCAAGCTCCTTTTCATGTGGATCTGCGTAACTTTCTGACACCAGACCATGCCAATATGCCGGCCTGCATTACAGATGGATATACGGACTTCGATCTTGCGTGCTCGAGTTTGTCTCCATGCAGGGTTTGGGTAGTCTGTGTCGCTCTGCTCCGCAAATCGCAACGATCCATTTAGCACTTCATTTTCCTTTGATTCCGGGCTTGCTTGCGTTCCCCGTTTGAGCCGATACATGGTGTAGCGCCGTCCCCTTATGGATAGCTACATGATCGGTTTTGTCGCTGTTGATGATGTACTGCGGCTCGTCTTTCGAGGCGTGATGAACATAGCCTTTGAATCGAGTGTTCGACGTGACTTTCCTGGCGATCACTCCGCTCACACGGCCGGCTTCCGAATTCCAGGTGACATGGTCGCCCACCTTAAACTCTCTTGACATGGTGCTCCTTTTCTCTTTTGCGGCCGTGCAGGTGAGAGTTCACAAGAACGAAGGGCTAGGCGGCACGAACCTGATAGATCGTGGACCAAGGGCTGGCACGTTTCAGGCATTCATTGACTTTGGCGAGATTTTTCAAGCCTTCATCCTGAAGCCATGTTCGCAAAGCTCCAACTCCGCCCTTCGCATACACGGCTATGCCGCCTCTCCACGTTGCCCGGCCACAGAGCACTCCATTGAATTTCACCCCCGCATCAGCCGCCAACTCCAGACTCTCAGTAAACTCGGCCGTGCTCACTCCCCCTGACAGGTAGATAAAAGGTTTAGTCGCCTGCGCAGCCGCAACCCGGAAGTGCTCCATAGCCTGCTTTCTGCTGTAGACTTTGTCTCCACTAAACACTCGGGTCTCCTCGACAAATCTGAGATTCACAGGAATCTCGACCTTCAAAATATCAATGCCGTACCGATCGCGTGTGAACTCGGCCATCGTCTTCGCCACGATATCTGGCTTTTGCCTTGCGTACTCTGGTCCTTTCTCGTTGCCGCCCGCTGGATCGTAAGTTACGAGTTCCAGGAAAAAAGGAATATCGAAGCCTCGGCACTCGTCGCCCACCCGCTCGACAAAGGCATGCTTCTCGTCATTGATCTCCGTCTTCTCGAGGGGTGAGTAGTAGAGAAGGACCTTGCAGCAATCTGCACCAGCATCCTTCAGTCGCCTGACCGAATAGTGGGGTAGCAGCTCGGGGATACGGCCCGGGCGGTTGTAATCGTACCCAGATTTCTCATACGCGAGTAACAGACCGGCGTTCTTTGCGCGTCGCCGGGATGCTGCAAGTCCCCACTCCGGATCCAGCAAAACCGCGCTCGCATTGGGCGTCAGGACCTCGGTGACTGCGACCTTGAACTCCTCTAGTTGCTCGTCGCTAACATCATCGCCAAGAGCCTTCTGGAGCGAGTTGCGTTGGTCCATGGCAACTGCTGCAATGATGCCGTATTTGTCGGAAACGGCGGCCAGGCCCGCAATCTTCCCTGCCGAGATGCTCATGAGTGTTTCCAATTATCCTTCTCGTTTTGACGCAATTTCGGAGACGGCCGAGGCGAAACCTACTGCTAGGCAGCTTTAGTGGCAACTGGAGCCTTCGTGCTCGGGTTGACCTTTCGCAACGTGATCGTCAGCATCTCGTTTTCCAGAGTGGCCCTTACTTTGTCCGGATCTATCTCATGTGGCAGATCAACAACTCGGACAATCTCATCGGATCTTTCAACCCTGCGGACTGCTCTTCCTTTGTCTTGTTCTAAGGTTTGCTGCTTTTTGCCGCAGATGATCAATCGCCTTGGCTCGACCCGAACCTCTACGTCTTTGTCTGTGAAACCGGGCACTTCGGCTCGGACATGAAGCTCCTGATCTGTCTGGGCCACTTTGACCGGGACCGGAGCCAGCAACTCCGATTCTGCGCGAAACCAATCTTGCCAGTCATGGCCGTGCTCAGACCCTCGAGCTTCGAACAGTTCGTAGGCACGACGGGCGATCGCAGCCGACATCTGCCCCATACGCTCGACAAAAGTGTCGCCTTCGATAAGTCTGGAGATGGGAACGGGAGTCGTGTGCTGGGGGAATCTTGTCGGTGTGCTTTTCATTGCAGTTTCTCCTTCTCGTCGCATTCATCGTCCTCTAGGTGCTGCCGTTCCAGCCGATCCAGTGTGTTCTCCTGGAACGCCACAGAAGCGCACAAACCGTGGGAGTAACTTGATGACATCACTCTCTCCTTTGGTTCAGGCGACGCGAGCACTCTCGACGGCCGGGTGATGTATGTTGATCTGCTCGGCCCCGGAGTTTTGCAAGATATTGCGGGCGTGCTGGACCTCATCCGCGGTGCCGTGGGCAATCAGGAGAAACTTTCCAGCCTTGATCGAGGCTTCATACTTCACAACGCTGTCCTTCGGGATACCCAGGCCGAACAGTCCTGCTCCCAAGGCACTCACTCCGCCAATCACAATTGCGCCTTCCAGGGCAGCGATGATCCAGGTCACAATCGGACCAGCCGCGATAATCGGACCTAGACCAGGTATAAGCAAGAACGCCGATCCAAATAGCAAACCCCAGAGGCCTCCCCAAAACGCCCCCGTTTTGCCCCAGTACATCATTCTGTCGCCTGTGTTGTAGAAACCGACCACATTTTCTTCGGAATGGTAATCGCTTCCTATGATCGAGAGCTTCTTGACGTCGAACCCACCATCTTTCAATTCCTTCACCGCATTCTCGGCTCCGGAATGCTGACTGAAAACTGCGGCTACGGAGTTGCTTGGATTGCTTTTTGTTGTCGTACTAATCATCTTCAACTTCCTTTCGCATGTTGCGTGCAAACATTGCGACTTCTGCCGCCTGATGAGCTCATGCTCGGCCGAATCCTGGCTTCTTGCAATCCTACATTCGTCCTTGTTGGCATTACGGTTGTCACATACTAGTTTTGCTACATCGGATCCCGCGACCTTTGACGGAGCAAAGGCCATTCCTTGAGATCCATGATCAATTGCGAAGAGGCTGTGCCAATTGGGCGGAGGAGAACATCCAAATGAGCCTACGAAATGATTCTCAGCGCCTCTCGGCAATCGATGCGGGGGTCCGCAATTCGACATCCCGGCCGATCATCACGTAGTTACCAAGAAAACGAATGGCGGCTGTCGCCTCCATGTAGGTGGGTAGCCACGAGGCGTTTAGGTCCCCATATTGCAAGGTAATGTTAAGCGTCTTGATCCACCACGAAGGCTTCTTGGCTGGAACACCTTCGACCCGCTCGATCCGGAACGTTTTCTCATCAACCCAGATCTGGCCGGTCAATAGATCTTTTTGCTTTCGCTTGGGAATCATCCGGAGAACGTACGTGGGCAGTATGCCGAGGTTTTCCTCCTGCAGGAAAACGAAGTCGTAGTTACGGCGGGTGATCTCGCTGCTGTCTTTGGCCGGGTGGGTTTCCAAATCTAAAATCTTGCGCACGATTGTCTGGCCGTGCGAATTGCCGCTCACCTGCTTGATCACATACCTCTTTGTGTCAGGTGGCACAAAACTGATTTCTGCTCTGGTCTCCGAGACGGGTTGTTTGTCATTGTTGTGGAACAGCTTATATTGTCGCGTCACCGTATAAGCTCGGGAATTGGCAGGATTGTTCCGTTGCGCCGCCTCCATGGCCTGCACAATCGTGTTGGAATCGGGAACTCTGGCTTCATTGCCGAGTTCCGAAGGAGGCACCTGCTGCGCAGCTATCGGGATCCTCCACAGCAGGAGTAGGAAAACTGCCACCAAGGCACATCTCTGCGCAGCTGAGCTCAAGACAGAACCTGTTTTGTTTACCGACATCTTGGTGAGGTAGCAGCATTTGAGGGCTTCGGAAATCGCGGTCGAGCTTGTCCCTTGCTACAACCGTAAGCAGCGTCAGCGATGATTCGTCCGGCGGCGGTCGCTGCTTCGGCTTTGCCAAAGTCGAGATCCACCGAGGAACGCGTTGGAGTTATCCCCTAAACGGGCCTTGGCTGGGAGCGTTTTGAGCAATTTGACATTACCTCCGCCTAGCACTACGTAGTCAGCCTGTAGCGCCGTCGTGAGCCGCTTTACAACGTCCGCGACATGGTGACGCCACCTTTTCTTCCCGAGTCGCTTCAGCCCCGCTAAACCGATGTAATCCTCAAAGGTCCGTCTCTTTCTGTAAGGCAGGTGTGCCAATTCCAGGGGTTCGAGAACTCCATCGACGATCAGCGCAGAACCTAGTCCAGTGCCCAAACCCAGGAAGAGCATGCGCCCTCCTTCGTAACTCCCCAGCGCTTGCATGGCGGCATCGTTCACCACCTTAACGGGATGACCGAATGCTCGGGTGAAATCGAAGCCGACCCACCCGCCTCCAAGATTGTACGGTTCGCTGACAGGACGTCCGTGAACGACCGAGCCTGGATACCCAATCGACACTGCCGAGTACTTCCACCTCGATGCGACCTTCTTTACGTCTGCAACCATCCTCCTTGCTGTCATTGCCCGGCCTGAGGGAATCTTGACCGGTTCCTTGTGCCCCGGCCGATGCACCTTCACGTGAGTGCCTCCGACATCAATTACCAAAATCTTCATGCTATTCATTATTGCGTAAGCGCTGCGAAGCAAACAAATCATCGGTGCAGTGCAAGCAGGCGGATGACTAGCCCTGCGTCGATTCATCAGCTTAGTACGTCCCTTCGCTCTTTGCTGCCTGCCACGCCGGGCGCTCCAAATGCTCTCCGCACTCGTGCCGCACTGCAGATAGCAGCGCATCGGCAAAATTGTCCTTTCCCTTAAGCTGCGACGTTTAACGCGCTGCGCTGAAAACCGGTACAGGTGAGCCGATTGTTCGATGGCTGCAGGCATGGTCTCTCGTCCTTCGCCCAGCATCCCCTGGTCCGTACACAATCAATCGTCCTCGTTCATTCATGTTGCTCTCTGCTTGAGGTTGCGGTAGCGCCGAATGAGCGCATTCGTTGAGCTATCGTGCCCCAGCGCTGGGTCTTTTTCTCCCTCGAGTTCCGGGATGATCCGCTTGGCCAATACCTTGCCCAGCTCGACGCCCCACTGATCAAACGAGTCGATTTGCCAGATCGCTCCCTGTGTAAACACGCTATGCTCGTAAAGCGCCACCAGCTTGCCTAAAGTCTCCGGAGTCAGCCGTTCCGCCAGAATCACGTTCGATGGACGATTGCCTTCAAAAGTGCGGTGTGGCACGAGCCAGTCGGGCGTTCCCTCCGCTCGGACCTCTTCCGAGGTCTTGCCGAACGCGAGCGCCTCCGCTTGGGCGAACACATTCGACATCAACAGGTCGTGGTGATTGCCGAGTGGGTTCAGCGCCTCGCAGAAGCCGATGAAATCGCATGGGATGAGCTTCGTCCCTTGGTGGATCAACTGATAGAAGGAATGCTGGCCGTTGGTTCCCGGCTCGCCCCAGATGATCGAGCCTGTCTGGTAATCCACGGGCGTGCCGTCAAGCACCACGTGCTTGCCATTACTCTCCATGGTCAACTGCTGCAGGTAGGCTGGGAAGCGCTTGAGATATTGCTCGTAGGGCAGAACGGCGATGGTCTGAGAGTCGAAAAAGTTGTTGTACCAGACTGCAAGCAGCCCCATCAGTACCGGGAGGTTGCGGTCGAAGGGGGCATGGCGGAAATGTTCATCCATAGCATGAAAGCCGGCGAGCATCGCGTGGAATTGGTTGGGGCCAATCGCGATCATCGTCGATAGACCGATCGCTGAGTCCATCGAGTAGCGTCCGCCGACCCAATCCCAGAACCCGAACATGTTGGCGGTGTCGATTCCGAACTTCTTGACTTCGGACAGGTTGGTCGAGACTGCAACGAAGTGACGCGCGATCGCCTTCTCGTCTCTCAAAGCATTGAGGGCCCATTGGCGGGCCGTGTGTGCGTTGGTCATTGTCTCGAGCGTGGTGAAGGTTTTCGAGGAGATGATGAATAGGGTCTCACCCGCATTGAGGTCCCGCGTCGCCTCAGCAAAGTCCGTGCCATCCACGTTTGAGACGAAGCGGAAATTCATGTTGCGCTGGCTGTAGTACTTTAAAGCCTCGTAGGCCATGACAGGCCCAAGGTCGGAGCCGCCGATGCCGATATTGATCACGTTGCGAATTCGCTTGCCGGTATGCCCTTTCCAACCGCCGCTGCGGACGTGATTCGCAAATGCCGTCATCTGGTCAAGGACGGCGTGGACCTCGGGTACTACGTTCACGCCATCCACCATGATCGAGTCATCATGCATAGTTCGCAACGCGATGTGCAGAACTGCACGTTTCTCGGTGACATTGATCTTCTCGCCACTAAACATGGCGTCGATCCGCTCACGCAGACCCGACTGAGCCGCTAGTTCGAGGAGCAACGGGATCGTCTCATCGGTGACGCGGTTCTTTGAGTAGTCGAAGTAAAGACCTACCGCCTCGAACGCGAAGTGCTCGCCGCGCTGCGGATCCTCGGCGAAAAGTTGGCGGAGATGCAGATTCTGTATCTTGGCATGATGCTGCCGCAGTGCTTTCCAAGCCGGCCGCTCGCGGAGCGGACTGATTATTGCTTGCGATCGTGCGATCGTCGTCATTATTTCTATTCCTCCGCTGGACAGTTAGGGTGTAGTCAAGAGGGACAGCATATTTTCTTCGAACCTGGCCAATTCTGGTCCCTCCTGAGTTGACTTGATCGATGCACATCTCACCCGGCAGCTTTGAGCAAAATATTTTTCGACACGATGGAGCCGAGCAAATCGTTCCAGGCTTTGACGAACGACTCGGTGCCTTCACGCTGGAGATCGGCAGCGAGTTGGTCGTGGTCGATGCCCGCTTTAGCGAACTTGGCAATCACCTTCTCAGCATCGCCGCCGTCGACGGGCAGAAGCTCACTCAGTTCGCCGTGGCCAGCGAAGGCAAGTAGGGTCGCATCTGGAATCGTATTGATCGTGAAGGGTGCGGCAAGCGCCTTGATGTAGAGAAAATCGGACGCGGCCGGATCTTTGGTACCTGTACTCGCCCAGAGTAGGCGTTGCGGATGCGCACCGGCGTTGGCCAGGCGCTGCCAGCGCTCCGAATCGAGCAGTTGACGGTAGGCTTTGTACGTCCTCTTGGCGACGGCAATTCCGAGCTTGTCCTGCAACCCTTTGCCGACCTTTCCCATTGTCGCCTTGTCCCAGCGACTGATGAAAACCGATCCCACGGACCATACGGCCGGGTTGAGACCGGCTAGAATTCGTCGCTCGACGCCGCGGAAATAAGCATCGGCAGCCGCCAGATACTGTTCACATGAAAAGAGCAGCGTCACATTCACCGGCACCCCGGCGAAGATGGCCTCTTCGATGGCCGGCAAACCTTCCTGGGTACCGGGAATCTTGATAAAGAGGTTAGGGCGCCCAGCGCGGGCATAGAGTTGCTTAGCCTCAGCGATTGTCTGCGCCGTGTCATGAGCGAACAAAGGAGACACTTCCATCGAAACCCACCCATCAGTACCATTGGTCCGGTCGTGAACTGGTCGGAAGAGGTCGGCGGCCTGCGTCAAATCCTCGAGCGCAAGTTCGAAGAAGAGCCCCTCGCCCGACTTGCCCTCCTTCATTTTCTGGCGGATGGCGTCGTCATAGAAGTTCGAGTTCTTAATCGCGTGGTCGAAGATCGAGGGATTTGAAGTGAGCCCAGTGACCGACAGTTCGTCGATGTAGCGGCGGAGCGTCCCACTCGTCAGGAGCCCGCGGGTGATGTTGTCAAGCCAGAGGCTCTGGCCTAGATCGTGAAGCTGTTGGGTTAGCCTCATATCTTTTCCTCTAACTACAATGCCAAGCCCCCTGTTCATCGATCCCTTTGACCGCGAAACGCGGAGAGTACTGCGAGAAGTGACCCGTAAAGCGGACTTGACCGCATTCACGATGTGCCCGGAAGAAATACCGAACTTCTCGATCAGCTCTTTGGCCTTCCCGCTGTGCGCAATCTCCCGCACGGCTAGTTTGTAAACTCGAACGCTCTCTTCTGCCAGGGCGGAGAGAACGGCGTCGCCGAGTCCTCCGTGTTCGTAGTGGTCCTCGACCGTGATGACGACCCCGCCCGCGGCTCGCGCCGAGGCGATTAGCTCATCGCGATCGATTGGTTGAACGCTGAATAGATCGATGACGCGAACCGAAACGCCGTCTTTTTGGAGCTGGTCGTACGCCGCCAGAGCTTCAAACACGGTGATACCACCCGCGACAACAAGTGCCCTGTCCTTGTCGCTCTTTCGGAGAACTTTGCATTTCCCAATTGCGAACTCCTCATCCGGACCGTAGAGAATCGGGGATTTCGGGCGCCCGAGCCGGAGATAGCAGGGGCCGGATTTTTCCACGATCATTGTCGTGGCTTTCCAGGCACTCGTGGCATCGGCAGGATAGAGCACTGTGAAGTCCGGTTCCGCGCACATCATGGCAAGATCTTCGAGCCCCATCTGCGACGGGCCATCCTCACCGATCGATACCCCACAGTGCGTACCAACGAGTTTCAAATTGAGCTTACTGATGGCCGCCATGCGAATGAAATCGTACGCCCGGGTCACGAAGCACGAGAACAAGGAAGCAACTGGCACCTTGCCCCGTGCCGCGAGTCCCATGGCCATTCCGACGATGTTCTGCTCCGCGATGTAACCCTGGAAGAACCGATTCGGTGCAACATTCTCGAATTCTTCCGTGTACGTAGAGTTCTTTACGTCCCCGTCGAGCACAACAATCCGAGGATCGAACGTCGCTAGAGCAGCCAAGCCGTCGCCAAACCCTCTTCTCGTGGCGACTGCATTACCCCCGATCGCATAAGGGGGGTTCTTGGCCGGACTGCCGCCAGCCGTCACTGCTTTGGAACTGCTGAGTCGTACTGGAGGAATGTTGGGTTTCCACTGTTTGTCGGCTCCCGTCAACTGCCCTTCGAGCTCAGCCACGACCTTAGCCGCGGTATCTTGGTCCAGAGCTTTGCCATGCCAGTGCTCAAGACCTTCGATGCCGGTCAGACCCTTGCCTTTCAGGGTTCGCGCGAGCACGATCGTCGGACGATCGCTAACTCGGTTGGCGGTCTCAAATGCTGCGATGAGATCGGGAATATTGTGTCCATCAACGATCAGCGCCTGCCAGCCGAATGCTTCCCAGCGAGCCTTGTAGATTTCCAGTTGGTACTGCAGCATCGTTGGCTGACTTTGACCCAGCCCGTTGATATCAATGATCGCGCAGAGATTATTGAGGCGGTGGAGGGAGGCCCATTGTGCAGCCTCCCACACCGAGCCTTCAGCCGATTCACCATCGCCCATCAAAACAAAAACGCGCTGGTCGGAATTCTCGAATTGTTTCGTATCGAGGGCCATGCCAACTCCCACAGACAAGCCCTGCCCTAGAGAACCAGTAGCTACGTCCACAAAGGGTAATCGGGGAGTGGGATGGCCCTCCAGATCAGAGTCGATCTTACGCAGAGTCAGCAGTTTCTCTCGCGGGAAGGCGCCTGCCTCCGCCCACGCGGCATAGAGGATAGGTGCGGCGTGCCCCTTCGAGAGCACGAAGACGTCACTGTCGCGGTTGTGCGGATCGCGAGGATCGTAACGCATCACGGAATAAAAAAGCACAGCCATAATCTCTGCTGCAGAAGCGCAGCTCGTAGGATGGCCGCTGCCGGCTTCAGTCGTGGAACGGACCGAGTCAATGCGCAAGCGGGTCGCCTTGTCCTGCAGGGTTTCCAATGCAACTTGTTCTGAGGTCTCAACTGTCATCGCTTCACTCCTGGTTTCTTTTTGTCTTCCCTGGCACTTTATCTACGGCCGGCTGAGGATTGCGCCAGCTACCGTCGCCCGCAATGATCTGATCAGCCTCAGTGGGCCCCCAGGTATTCGGTTCGTACTCATGGACTGGTGTCACGGTCCCCAAGATCGGATCGACAACACACCAAGACGCTTCTACGCCGTCCTCACGAACGAACAAGGTAGGATCTCCTCGGATGGCATCGCCGAGCAGACGCTCGTATGGCGTCATCTCATCAGCTGAGGATTGTCGTACGACGAGTTCCACACCCTCGCCAACCATCGCTTCTCCGGGCACCTTGGCCCGTGCTCCCAGGGAGATGGCTACATTTGGGCTAAGACGAAAGCGAAAGTAGTCCGCCTGATTTTGGATAATTGTGTCGAACACCGCCTGGGGAGGACGCTTGAGCTCAACCAGTACTTCGGTTGCGCTGACAGGCATTCGCTTACCAGCTCGAATGTAAAATGGAACGCCTGCCCATCGCCATGTGTCGATGTGGAGCCTGATCGCGGCGAACGTCTCCACCTTCGAATCCGAAGCGACGCCGTCCTCGTTGCGGTAACCACGGAACTGACCGCGGACGACATCAGTAGGAGCAAGTGGCCGCATGGCTCGAAAAGCCCGTTGCTTCGCGTCCCGAAGGGCGTCGGGATCGTGGCCGATGGGTGCCTCCATCGTCAGCAGCGCAATAACCTCCAACATATGGTTTTGCACGACATCGCGGATCGCACCCACCTCTTCATAGAAAACTCCCCGCCCTTCGACTCCGAGGGTTTCGGCCATTGTCACCTGCACGCTCTGTACGTAGTTGCTATTCCAGATTGGCTCCAGGAACGAGTTGGCAAAGCGGAAGTAGAGCAGATTCTGGACTGGTTCCTTGCCAAGGTAATGATCGATTCGAAAAATCGCCGACTCGGGAAAGGAACGATGCAGTGTTTGATTGAGTGCCTGCGCGGACGCAAGGTCGCGGCCAAAAGGCTTTTCGACGACCACGCGCGCCCCTTTGTCACAGCCCGCATTGGCCAGGCCCTGGGCTACGGTCTCAAACAAGTCCGGCGGAATAGCCAAGTAATACAGGGGCCGGGACGCGGCGCCCAGCGCTTTTCGTAAATCGCGGAATGTGTCCGGCGAGTTGTAATCTCCGTTGACATACTGGAGTTTTGCCGAGAGCGCTGCGAAGGCACGAAGATCCACGCCGCCGTGTTTCTCAAGGCTCTCGTGTGCGCGAGCCCGAAGTCCGTCAAGGCCTTTCGCAGACCTTGCGACTCCGATGATCGGCATATCCAGGTGGCCGTGACGGATCATGGCTTGAAGCGCAGGAAAGATCTGCTTGAACGCCAGATCACCGGTGGCGCCGAAGAAGACGAATGCATCCGAATGATCGGTCGTCATTTTTACCCGTCACGCAGCTTTTTCCACATGCCCGCCGAACTCATGCCGCATTGCGGACAGAACTCTATCGGCATAGTCCGCATCGCCGCGTGAACTGAAGCGTTCATAAAGTGCCGCACTCAAGACACCGGCGGGAACGGCTTCATCAATAGCGGCCTTGATTGTCCAGCGTCCCTCGCCCGAATCTGACACACGTCCAGCGTAGCTCTTTAGGCTCGGCTCTTTCAGTAACTCGGTCGCGGTGAGATCCAGCAGCCACGAAGCAATCACGCTGCCGCGGCGCCAAACCTCTGCGACGTCAGGCAAGCAAAAGTCATATTGGTAATATTCGGGCTGCCGCAGCGGTGTGGTCTCGGCATCGACCTCGAGGGTTTTCTTCCCAGCATTGGCGTGGTGCAGGATGTTTAACCCTTCCGCATAAGCCGCCATGATGCCGTACTCGATTCCATTGTGAACCATCTTGACGAAGTGTCCGGCCCCACTAGGCCCGCAATGCAGATAGCCGGACTCAGCCGTGCCGCCGGTCTTATCGCGGCCAGGCGTGCGAGACGCCGTTGCAATCCCAGGGGCGAGGGTGGCGAAGACCGGATCAAGATGCTGGACGACACTTTGTTCGCCGCCGATCATCAGACAGTATCCCCGCTCAGAACCCCAGACCCCGCCACTTGTCCCGACGTCGACATAGTGAATACCTTTAGGCTTGAGTTCACCGGCCCGTCGAATGTCGTCAATGTAGTGAGAGTTGCCCCCGTCGACGATGATGTCACCTTGCCGCATGCGAGCAGCAAGGTCGCTCAGAGTCTTATCGACGGCCGCGGCCGGCACCATCAGCCAGGTGGTGCGTGGCGGCTTTAACTTGGCAATGAAGTCGTCGAGCGACGTGGTTCCGGTCGCTCCGTCCTTGGCTAACTTGCTTACACTCGCAGGATTCGTGTCGAACACAACGCATTCGTGCCCGCCATGCAGCAGGCGCTGCACCATATTGGCTCCCATCCTTCCCAGCCCGATCATTCCAAGTTGCATTTCATCCTCCACCCACTTCTCTGGCATCCAATTCAGCGTTTCCGTGCCTCAGGCAGCTACTGCATGAGCGCGCCTCTGTTTGATGCGAACTGCATAGTTGTGTCCCTCCCAGCTATTACGAGCAATCCAGAAGAACGTGAATTGCACAGGGACACTCTGATCGTCATGTATAGCGATATCAGCAAATTCAATTCCGATTCCTGTCGAAGTGGAAAGTGTGTCGCTCGTCGTAGCCCATTCGTCATTAGTCCAATGCAGCCGAAATGCGCCTGGTGCTTGGATTCGCAATACCTGCCCCGCTATCACTTCCCTGACCTGGCGAACGGGCTTCCAGACTTCCAAGTCTTTCCTCCCGCGGCGTTTCAGGTATCGATCCGCCACGATCGGGATCAGGTCGAAAACGTGACCGTCTGCTACCGAACGCAACAGCCTCACATACTCAGCGTGAGCCCACATCAGAGGCATCGCCGATCCTGCCGGTTTTCCGAGATACATTTCAGCGGCTCGCACGTCCGGACTATCCCAGACCTGCTCTGGTAGCATCCGGCCTCTGAAGGCAAAGCGCTCAATAGCGCGGATCAGTACACGAACATCCCGTCCTGCGGCGAATTCGTAGTGTGCGCGCTCGCCTGTCAGCAGCGGCCATGCCCGGCCCTGCCCAAAGCCCTCGAACGGTCTGCCATCCGGACGGGTCCCGTAGCCGTCGTGGTTGTAGCGCCGCCAGCAAGGGCCGAACGGTGTATCCACCTTCAAGACAGCATCGACGACTCGCAACGAGTCCTCAATGAGTGGGTCGCCCGGCTTGCGAATACCATACCGAACCAACTCGAGGAAACCCGGATCCACGATCTCTTTTGCCGGGAACTGCCATTGCGTTCCAGGGGGACGATTGTGAATGGAGAGAAGGCCATTATTGGGATCCTCATCTGGACATGGATCGCCGATTGCGGCAGGATGAATGCGAATGTAGTGACGCTGAATTCCTGAGACGAGGGACCCGTTGGTCGTGACAGTCCACCTCTCAATGTGAGACTCAAGAAAATCGGCATAGTCCTGCAGGAAACTCGCGGCGTTCTGCTCGCCTCTTGCCCGAGCGAAATCTGCAGCACAGGTCAAAGCAGCAATGCTGACCGCTAACGTGGATGGTGAATATCCACTCTCCTCTTCCCATCGCTCTTGCTGTGTGGCCGGCCCGTGTCGGACAAGGTAAGCCGCTGCAGACCGAACCATCGAGTAAGGATCGAAATCTCTAAGCGCGTCTTTTTTCCACAGGTGCCAAGCGAGGAGAATCGGGAAAGCGACTTCGTCGAGCTGAATACCTTGCCAATACGGGCCGCCGTCAATCCAGAAGTTTTGCGGAAATCCACCGTCGGCTTGCTGGCAGCAAGCCAGATACACTAGCGCACGCAACGGCGTGCTCCTATCGTCACAGGCGAGTAGGGCCAAGGAACTGTTCACCATATCGCGAGTCCATACCAGGTGATAGCCGCCCAGGTCTTCGTCACCCTTGGCATTGCCCCACGGAATACTCGCCGACGCTATCAGCGCACCGGCAAATGTCTTATCTTCATGCGCCAACAGCAGGTTTCGGCTCGTCCGATACAACTCGCCCCCGTCACCCGAGACTCCATCCAATGCCTTCATGTGAGCGC
Source organism: Terriglobales bacterium (assembly GCA_050012595.1). Classification (GTDB taxonomy): domain Bacteria; phylum Acidobacteriota; class Terriglobia; order Terriglobales; family Acidobacteriaceae; genus Acidiflorens. Next base: position 198,835 of record JBEKGW010000001.1, on the reverse strand, counting down.
AAGCGCGATGCCACTGGTCGACAAATTTCTCGCGATGTTCCACGAATGGAATCGCGAGCGATTGCTCTAGAACTGTCAGAGCGCCGTGAAGACTGTCTCCAAATGCTATGCCGACCGTGAACTCCCGATTGCGAGTCAGATTGATTTCGCCGATAACTGCCACATTGCCGTCCTCGGCTTGGTCGAACTCCCAGTCCAGGCGGAAGTCCTTATGAAGGTCTTGCCACCCATCGCTGTGCCCGACGTAACCGCACGAAGTCTTGTTGAATCCGACATTAACGCCCATGGCAAGAAACTTGCCGGCCTTCCATGCGATTAAAACGTTTTGGCCAGCAGCCTTGAATCGGCGAGCCGAATTTCCATAACCGCCGACCTCCAGGTGAGGCGCAAGCAGCACATAAATTCGCAACTTCTTCAGGAATGCGGGATCTCCTTCCACTTGTGTATGGATAAGGACACAGGGCTGGTGCGGATCAGAAATGATCTGTTTCACCAGCCGATACCGGCCTTTGCGGTCAGACGTGGTCACTCGATAACCCAGCGCATTGGACTCGATGCATTCAATTTGGTTGTCCAGGTCGCGCCGTTCTTCGTGGAAGAAGGTTTCGCCGTCAGTAATCAGGAACTGCATGTCCCGCGTTTGCGGATGATCGATTGTGGGGAAGTAGATTTCGTTGAGAATTCCGTGTGAGATCGTGAACCATACGCGGCTTGACGTTGAATAAGCTGTTCCCACGCCACTCTTCGAACTAGATGTCCACCTGGGTGGAATGCCCGGTCGGCCGAAAGCCTCGCGCAATTGATCAGCGCCATTGTCAGCCACGTAACACCTCCCGCTTATGAGATCTACTGTTTTGTTGTTTCCTGCATATTTGGCCAACTGCGGCAGCCTGTTCAATGCCTTCCGTTCAGCAAAAAGCCCGAACAGGAACAACCTCGATTCAGGATTGCCAAGCAGGCGGATCGCTCGCCGGAAAGCTGTCGGCAAGGGTCTTGTCCATCGCCTTATCTCTTCTCTGCTCCTGGTTGCAATCGTCAATTACGCGATCTTCCGGGTCGCGTAGCTGTTTGTCCTCGTGGGTGCCCATTGCTCCTCCGGCCACGACCGCTATTCTCCCCGCTCCGGCGGAATGTCAGCTGCCCGAGCATAATCCTCACTAGTGCATACAGGTCTCTCGGGGTGGTCGGCAGCATCCTCGACGCCGGCGACCACCTCCGCCTCATATGCTTGCTCAGTGTCGGTGAGTTCTTCGACGCTTTCGTCGGCAGCGTCAGCGATTTGCGAGAGCCCCTGAGTATCCCCTGATTGCCCCGCGCTGTCCGAGCCTACCTGCCCGGGATCGCTTCCAAGTTCGTCGAGCTGCGCTTCGTTATCACGTGATTTACGTTTCGCCACGGAACCTCACAAGAACATCCTTTAACCTTCATCGGATCCCAATTCACCAGCTTCCCGGCACATTTGTCTTCGTGACACACCTACCATACAAACAACCGGGCACCGCCTCCGGAAGAACGAATCCGCCCAGTTTGGCCAGAGCTAGTGCGACCGGGAGCCATGTTGTCGCGGTCTGCACTATTGAGATGCGGTTGTGAGACGCCAAGCTCTTCAAGCTCAACAGCACGGTGTCGGTTCATAATCTCAGCAGCTGCGTTCACCTCTTCGCCCGAACCTGTGGCAAAAACGATGACTCCTCCGCGCCGGACTCCTTGGACGTAGGCTTCCGCGTCCGCTTCGGCGGCCCCGATCGTTCTAAACTCCCGGACCAAATCCACCTCAAAATCAGTGTGTGGGGTACTCATCATCCCACTACCCGCCATCTCCCGCGGCTCGCTTAAAACGCGGATGTCATTTCGAGGAAAACCACTGGCTTGGAGGTCGTGAACGATCTCGTCGACCAAGCCCGAATTCTCAAACAAACCAACTGCCGCTTTTGCCATCTTGGCCTCCATCAAACACCTGATAAGCTGCAATGGGGCGTCGCTAACTCGTCGAACAATGTCAGCGGCGCTGCTCCTGTCCGGGTACTCCGCTACCGCTCTCAGTTCTCTCTTCTGGTCCGCACCCGTGTTCTGTAACCGCAAACAGCCGGCGCATCACGGTAAATCACAGCAATGGGGCTTGTCCGCGACGACGTGCCCGTACGGCCAATCATCGATGAAACTGCATTCCCGTGCGATCCGACCGCACCGAACTCTTGCTGGAATACATCCGCCCCGTCCGCCAATACCGGATGCACAAGCGCCATTGGCACAAGCGTTAACCATCCTGGCTCCTCTCCTCCACTCCCTATTTGTTCACTGGTGCCTGCCTCCTGGAAATGGTCCATTCGTACTCGTAACAGAAACAACCATCATGCGAGAGAGGAAACCGGAAAACACTGCCTCGATCCCTCGCGACAGGAAGGAAATGTGAGGACCTAGATTAGCTCGCGGTGGGTAGCATGCGGACTCACAACCGCCTTGCAGCTGGCCATGTCACGTTCGTCATGGAAACCAGTATGGATGATCTATTGCCCCGAACACTGGCGTAGCATCCCCTATGTCATTCGTTGGCTTCTTTGCTCACGTTCTCTCCGGACTGATGCCTTTGACAACCCCGACTCTAAGATTGTGCACTTTTGACGAGTTTTCTGTCCTTGATGTTGCCTATGCTGGCCGTCGGCAGCCTCGGGACATGCATTTGAGCGCTCCCTGCAATCATCCTGCACCTCACGGCCTGGGGCATGCATCTACCCTAATTAAGGAACTTCGTTATGCTGCAGAGCGAACTGCTTGAATTCCTCGAGCAAACAGCCGATGCGGCTTTTTGCGTGACCGGACAGGGCGAAATATGTTCTTGGAGCGCCGCGGCCGAAAAGCTTTTCGGTTACTCATCCTCAGAGGCCATCGGCAAATCCTGTTATCGACTCCTACAAGGCCGCGGAAGCCTCGGCGCCAAGGGTTGCACCCCGGAGTTTTACGCTCGGCAAGTGGCGGTAGACGGCGCCACAGTCCCCAATTTCGACCTGGAGGTTAGAGTCCGCTCAGGTCGCCGGATATGGGTGGATCTGTCAACTCTAATCTTCAAAGATGGCCGAACTCACCCACGCTTAGTCGTACACTTGGCGCGTGATATCACGAAGAGAAAACAGGAGGAGCAACTACTTCACGGCATGCTTCAAATTTCGAAGCAGATCGTTGCAATGTCAGGTGGAAACGGTAATGGAAACGGTATGGGACATCTGGTTCCCGTTTCGTGCCTCTCTGAACAGGAACAGAGCATACTCCGCCGGTTCTCCGACGGAAAGAATTCTTCCGAAATCGCAAGATCTCTTGGAATTACGCTACAAACGCTCCGCAACCATCTCCACCACGTCAACGAGAAGCTTGGTACCCACAATCGACTCCAGGCCGTCATGCATGCCATGCACCGCAACCTTATCTGATCGCTCGAACTCCGATCCGAATTCGTGGTTCGTCGGAGGTGTCTACGCAGCGGACAACGCGCTCGACGCGTCCTCCTCGACATGGGCCTTTGCCACAATCTTCTCCGCCAATTGTTCGAAGCCGTGGTGAACATCAAGACCGATTGGGGACTCCTGTTGTTTGAACCCCTGTAACAGAGCCTCTTGGTCGCCGTCGGAGAGGATCGTGTTCGTCATTGGAAATAGCAGGTAGTCCTCTTTCCAGAGATGTGCTGGATAGAGTTCGACAAGCCGGTATAGGGTCCCAATCAGGGCTTCCTTGTCGGTATCCCGTGCCCGGAGATACGCCTCAGACGTTTGTCGCAAATCCTCCACCAAACTTTGTTCCTTGCGGTGGTCATTCAGAAGAACTGTCAGAGGGCAACCGCTAACGGGTACCCACGACATAGACCCACAGACCCCGTTCTTACCGCTGCAAGCGGTGGCGAAGGACTGGAACTGGCCTCCAAGCACTCGGTTGACGTTGTAATCCTGGATTACTTCATGCCCGAAATGAACGGGCAAGAGGTTGCCATCGAGATGAGGCGACTCAGGCCGCAAGCGTCAATCATCATGCTATCCGGAGCAGTGGATGTTCCTGAGCAGGGCTTGAAGTGGGTAGACGCCTTCATAGCCAAGGATTATTTGACCGTTTGACCAGCCAGTTGTTGCCCACGATCACGTACTTCGGGCAGGAATTCCCGGCGAATCAGTGGCCAGCGCCCTGAAAGGGCAGTTTCGCAGAGAAAACCTCAACCAGCCTGTGAAGTAAACCGATGAATGTGATCAGCCATGCAGCCATGGCAATGTAGGTGAAGGCATGCGCAACGGCAAGGAGAAACTGCAAGCTGATGGCCTCAGAAAGCCGGACTGTGCATACTGCGTACATGCCAAGGGGAAATACCAATCCCCAATAAAGTGGGTCGTATCTGAAACTGAAGCGTCGGTATCCGTGCCTCCAAATACCCAGAATAATCAGCATAGGAATCCACCAGGTGGCCACGGCCCAGAAGAACACGGTAAGGCCTTTCAAGAAAGCGAGCATTGCGGTGAGGAACGCAGCCTCGGGGGCGCGCTGGATCAGAAGTGAGCCGGAGAGCGTAGAGATCGCCACGGCGCCCATGTTGATCCAGTACGGCGGCATCAGGTCCGAAGACGAAAAAGTGAAGAAGGTATAGCGGTAAAAGATCAGCGAAATCATCCAGACGTACAACATTCCTCCGCACAGACATAAGCACAGCGAGAAAAATAAGATCTTCCACTGCAGGGCACCAAACATAGGCGAGAGTAGCGTTGCCAACTGAGAAACGGCCTCGGTCGCAACGACGGCAAGCAGCCAGCCTCCGTTGATGCCTTCGGCCAAGGATGGCTTTTGTTGTTTGACGGTAAAGGCCGTAAAGATTGCGTATGTCAAGAAAGCCCAGAGAGAAGCTGCAAAGAACCACAGGATGAACGCCAGATGGTTTTGTTCGAAGACTACGACGACTTCCGACCCTAAAAGGGCCGTGCCGGCCGCGATTGTGAAGAATCCAGTCCCTCGTTTGTGATCGACGAGATCACTCCAAAAGTTACGAGGATAGATGAGAATTCGTGCGAGGGTCATCGACCAGAGGACAACAAAGGCAATCACGTTCAGCCAGGTAAGACCCTTGGCAACGATCGACAAACCTGCGATCTGCGCGGCGATGGCCACAATTCCTGTAGCCATGACCAGAGCAAAATAGGCAGGATTCAATCCTCGCGTTCCCTCGGCTAGAACACTCGAAAGTACGTGGGCCTCTTGTGTGTGATCAGTGGTCATGAGGAGATGAGAATCAGGAGAGCGCCGGGCGCCTGCAATGCATGAATCAGGAAAGTCAGCTTGTCGTGCATTGCGCGGGTCCGAAAACATTCACGATCCCGAGTTTCCGATTTTTGCTTGTTCAAGAGAAACGGCCCTAGGGAACAGCTGCTGATCTTCGAGGTAAACATGCCGCTGCATGTCCTCCTCGAATTCTTTAAGCTCCTGATACAGCACCCGGTAGCTTTCAGAGCCGTCGGGTGGGACGGTATATCCAGAGCTCAGTTCGCGAATTTTTTCGAGTTCTTTGCCTCCCACATCGTGTTCCAGAACCATCATGCGGATTGGATGGGCAATCGTTCCGAACGGAAGCCGCGGCAAAGCCGCCTTCCGGAGGTGAGCGTCTTCCATGCGGGCGATCATTGGGAACAATGTTTGCTCTTCCTTAAGCAAATGCTGCATCAAGTCGCGGCCGAGTTTGGCAAGAAGAGATTGAATTTGGCGAAGTTCGGGGTGGCGCTCTCCATCCGTCCGCACTGCGGTTTGGAGGAGTTGTTCCATGCGGTCGAGTTGCTGGCGGCAATACGCGTGATGCTTTTCAACGATATGAGCCATCAAGCTGGAGAGCGATCCATCCGCACAATCTGCCGATGAATTTGAGCCCGCCGACTTCTCCACTTGTTCAAGCGAAGTCGGAAGTTCTCCTTTTGCAGCTTTCAAAACATCTGATGAGTTCATACCTGCCTCCTCCACCTCTCCAGCACATCTCTCTGTGTTCGCAGCCGTCAGGGTCTTTTTCCTTCTGCAATGGGCCTGCGCTGACGCGTATCAAGAAATGTCAGCAAAGAGAGCAATTGTTCGTCGGTCAAGTTGCCATTATAGGAGGGCATGTTCTCGGCCCCACTGAAGATGCGCGTCTTGATTTGCTCGGTGCTCATGCGATCGGCCACATAGGTTAGGTCCGGTCCGCGAATCCCTCCGTATCCGGCAATGGTGTGGCAGAATTCACAGCCCTTTTCGTAGAACACCTTTGCACCGTCAGCCACCGGACCGCTTGGAAACCCCACGACTGCCACGGGTAAGGGCTCCGCTTCCAATCGCGGAGACCACGGCGCCAAGTGCCCCAGATTTCCGTAGTAAGCAATGATTGTGACGATTGCCGCGACGATCAGAACGGACCATGGCCTCCGCAGCGGACTTCGCTCTCCCTTGCTTGCCACGAAAGGCAGAGAAATCAGAGTAACTACGAAGATGAGCGGACCAAGTAGAATAAGGGCGTTTTCAGACCACCTGGGGGCGACGGAAAGCAACGCGTAATACCACAGAAGAAACCAGTCAGGCCGGGGCGACGCCCCAATGATGGTCGGGTCAGGCGGCTTGCCCAGTGGCTCAGGACCGATGATCACCGCCAGCGTCACAATTGTCACGACGACGAGAAAACCGAAAACGACGTCTCGCCACGCGGCATCCGGCCAGAAGGGTCGGCCTTCGCGAGCAAGCAGATCCGCATACGAGCGGCGATACGTCTCTGGATCGACAGGACACCCCGCCTTGGGCGGTTCGGAAATGCCATTGTGGATGACGAGGTAGAGGTGAAATCCCAAGAGCAGGAAGATCAGCGCGGGAATAAAGAAGACATGCGCAGAAAAAAATCTGCTCAGCGTAGCCCCCCCGACGGTGTCACCAGCCAAAATGAAATGGCCCAACCAGTTGCCGATCAGAGGAGTTCGACCAGCCTGTTCCCCGGCCACAACCGCCGTCCAAAAACCAGTCTGGTCCCACCGGAGCAACTGTCCCGTGAAGGCCATCAGAAGAGTCAGGAACAGCAATCCGGCCCCAGTGAGCCAGTTCACTTGGCGAGGGTATTTGTATGACCCCATGAGATACACGCGAACGGCGTGCAAGCCGATCAGAATGACCATCGCGGAGGCGCCAAAATAGTGGATCCCCCGCACGATGCGGCCAAGGGTCGTACCGCTGATGAAGAGCAAGCTTTGGTATGCTTGCCCGGAAGAAGCGATGTAGGAACTGGACAGCGCAATTCCAGTAACAATCTGCAGGATAAAAACGACCAAGGTCGCACTGCCGAGAACGTAAAACCACGCTGAGTTTTTTGCGTGTGGGACCGGATGTTGCAAAATGGGCTTGAGCCAGCTTGAGGTCCCCGTCAGGTCATCAAACCAAGCCCACAACCGTTTCCACATACCTTGGAACTCTCCTTTCAATTCTCTTACGCAATTGGCAGCGGGCTCGTCAGGATTTGAACCTGGCCATCCTGGACACGTACTGGGTAACGAAAAAGCGGCCGCGGAGGTGGCCCGGAAGCCACTTTTCCATCGGCATAGAAGACACCGCCGTGACATGGGCACATGAACAGATTGGCGCTTGGAAGCCAACGAATTGGGCATCCCAGATGGGTACAGTCGACCGAGAAGGCAATGAATTCTTCCTGATTCACTCGCCGAAGCCAGGCCGACGTCTCCGCTGTCACTCCGGACCACGGAAGCGGCGAGGGATCCTCGAAAGAAACCTGCAATGTAGTGCCTATTTGAAACTCTTGGAGTTTCCCTACGGTTCGCCACACTTTGGTGGGACGGCGCAGCCCCAACAGAAAGCCGACGCTTGGGATGGCCACCACCGCCGCGCCGATCAAACTCAAGATAATGCTCAGACGGCTTAGAAAGGATCGGCGGTTCAGTTCCGAGGTTTCGCATTCGGATTGCGGGTTCTCAACCATTTCAGATTCCCCTATTCATGAGCTGTGCCGCGCGGCCGGCGATTCCAAATCACCACCTGATAAGGCCGCCACAGGTAATACACGGGAAATTTGACAATGTGCACTAGGCGGCTGAAGGGGAAAAGGAGGATGATCAGAAACCCGAAAACGAAATGAAACTTCACAAACGGCGGGAGAAAGGCCACCGTGCTGAAATCGGGATGCAGACGAACCAGGGACCAGAACCACGGAACAGCCGTCTTCAGATACCACTGGCTGCCCCACCGGTCGAACAGGGCAATGCTGAAGCCCGTGGCTACTTGAGTCAGAAGAAACGCGAGCAGGACTCCATCCATCCAGGAAGTCACGCTGCGAGCCAGGGAGTCCGTTGGGAGTCGCCGGAGGATCAAGACGAGAATGCCAAAGATGGCGTAGAGGGCCAGCGCCATGCCCGTGAATTCCAGAACCATAAGGCGGATACGACCTCCCAGAAGGTAAGCCGCTACTCCTGGGAAGAGCCCCGCCAACAAGTGTGCCAGCAGGATGAGAGTTATCCCGTAGTGCCAGGAGACCGAACCCCAGAACAGCCGTCGATTTTCGAGAAGCTGTGAAGAGAGGCTCGAATACGTGAAGGGGTGGGCATAAAAGCGGTAGAATCCGCCGAGCACAGCCAGCACGACGGCAACATAAGGAATTGCGACAAAGAAAAAGGCGTCCATTTGCGCTTCTCACTCTCAAGAAGAGACATGCGATGAATCGATATGCATCCCGCTTAAAACTGCTTCGCTTTGCGATTCTCCTTCCAACCATAAGAGCAGTGCCTCCACAACAGGCCGGTATGGATTTAATTTTTCATTCATGCCCTGGGCAATTTTCGAGGCCGCTGGAAGCAAACAATCCGAAATAATCGCGCTGCTCTTATCGCTCCCTGGCCTGGCCGCGACATACCGAAGCAGATAACACAGGTGGTCCGGCAGTTCCTTGCCCGTATCGACCCCGGCTTCCTGGAACAATTCCTTCAATTTTGCCAAGAACATCCCGCACCTCTGGTCCTCCCCGAAGAGGTGGTAGCCGAGATTCAATGTACACTCCGGCTGCAGGTCAAAAGTGCTCGTGTACGCTTCTTGCAAACGGGTGATTCCAAGCTCCTGCTGAGAGCGCTGAAAGCTTTTGAGGAGTTTTGTCGCTTTGGGAAACGCGGTTGCGATCTCCAGGCTATACTCCTCTGCTCGCTGTGGGAGGCTGTCGTTCGGATAATCGAGGAGTTCCGCAAATAGAAGATACAGATTCATCCTTTACCAACCTCGCTTGGGAAACTCAACAAAACCCGCGCCTCGCTCTTCCTGGAAGACGTGCGGGTCTCCGACCATTTCAATGGCTGTTTCGCGGTAGAACGGAGGAATCACAAAGCGTTCGTCGAACGACGCGACGGACGTGAGGTAATAGATCTCTTCGATCTCTTCGGGAGTAAGCTGAGTTTCCGCTAATGCCGCGTCAACCTTTTCCTGGGGCATGTCTCCGACCGTTTGGGCACGTTTGAACATCCGCACCGCCAGCAGTTTCTTGTACACCCCAATCACGGTCTCCTCGTCATCTGCCGAGAAAAGGTGCGCCATATAGCGAATGGGAAGGCGGGCACTGGCTATCGAGCTGAAGAAATCCGAGGCCAGTTCGTAGTTCCCCTCGATGAGCGTAGCGGTTACGGGAAGCAAGGGGGGAACGTAGAAAAGCATGGGCAGCGTCCGCCATTCGGGATGGTAGGGAAGTGCGATCTTCCATCGCTTCACATACTTGTAGGTAGGAGATTTCTGCGCTGATTCAATCACGCCATCTTCGATCCCGTTCTCGCGGGCATGGCGAATGACATCCTTGTCAAACGGATCAAGGATGATGTCCCGCTGTGCTTCAACGAGATCTTTGTCCGGTCGCAGCGCTGTTTGTTCGATGCGGTCCGCATCGTAAAGAACCATCCCGAGATAGCGAATTCGCCCCGGGCAGGAATGGAAGCAGGCAGGCGCCTGCCCAGTTTCCAGGCGCGGATAACAAAGGATGCACTTTTCGGCCTTCCCGGTGTTCCAGTTGAAATAGACCTTCTTGTATGGACACCCGGAAACACACATCCGCCAACCCTGACACTTCTCCTGGCTTACCAAAACAATGCCGTCCTCACCCCGCTTGTAAATAGCGCCGCTGGGGCACGCCGCTACGCAACTTGGATTGAGGCAATGATTGCAGATTCGTGGCAGGTAGAAGAAGACCAGTTGTTGCATCTCGAAGAACTGACGTCGCTCTTCATCACTGAGAACCTTAAGATTCGGGTCGTTAGCGGCATAAATTGGTGAGCCGCTCAGGTCATCGTCCCAATTCGGCCCAGCTTCAATCTCCATCTCCTTTCCTGTAATCATCGAAATGGGCCTGCCTACCGGCTGGTCGTTCCCGAGAGGGGCATGGATCAGGTCGCTGTAGCGATAGGTCCACGGCTCGTAATAGTCGTCCAGGGTGGGTAGGCGGGGATTGAAGCTGATGTTCACAAGTTCGGTAGGCCGACTACCCAGCTTTAGGTGCAACTGCCCATCGCGGAGTTCCCATCCCCCTGCGTATTGGTCCTGATCTTCATAAAGTGTGGGGTAGCCGGTTCCGGGCTTCGTCTCGACGTTGTTCCACCACATGTATTCCGTACCGGGCCGGTCGGTCCACAGGTTCTTGCAGGCAAGGCTGCAGGTATGGCAACCGATACATTTGTCCAGGTGAAAGACCATGGAGACTTGAGCACGTACGTTCATTGCTGCCCTCTTTTTCCGTTCAATCCCACTTCGGTTTGCCTTCCAGTTTGTGGATGATCACAAAAGTGTCGCGGTCTGAGGCCGGGGGACCATAATCGTTGAACCGGTACGTCAGTTGCGCATAGCCTCCCACCATCAGAACCGGCTTTATTCGCAGCCGGGTCAGGCTGTTGGTTCCACCGGCGCGTTTCAGATCTCGCGCGGGAGCTTTCGGAACGGCGATCGTGCGCTCAGGCGCGTGATAAAGGATGCAGAGTCCGCGAGGGATTCGCGCACTCACGACCGCGCGTGTGACCACGACACCGTTGTCGTTATAAGTCTCCACCCAATCGTTATCTTGCACTCCCATTTCGGCAGCATCCTGGTCATTGAGCCAGAAGGGCTCGATTCCCCTGGATAGGGTAAGCATGCGGAGATCGTCCGAGTAGGTCGAATGAATGTGCCATTTCCCATGCGGCGTGATGCATGCGAGCGTCATCGATTTCTCTGCGGGCAGGCTCGTAACCAGATTGAGTGTGTTCGCGAGGGTGATTGGCGGCTTGAACGTGGCCAGCGACTCCCCGAACGCGCGGTACGCTTCGTGGTCGAGATAGAAGTGCTGGCGGCCAGTCAGGGTTCGCCAAGGAACGAGCCGCTCGACATTCTGCACATAGCCGGAATAAGCGCGCCCGTTGTTGACGATTCCAGACCAGCATGGGCTCGTCAGAATGCGCCGCGGTTGCTGCACCACTGCAGCAAAATCGCAGCGCACTCCGCGGCAGGGCTCGGCAAGATCCGCGAGCGGGAGACCAACATCCTCTTCTCTTGCTTTGAAGCCACGATAGGCCACCTCGCCGTTCGTCTCCGGCGCGAAATGCAGGATCATGTTCGCGGCGTGCAAGGGATCAACCAGAGACGGATATTTCGTTCCGTCCCATTCATATGACGGAACCATCTTTGCAAATTCATCGTAGAGGTCAGCGACTGGGAAATGAATACCGTGGTCTTCAATACCTTCTTTTTTCATTTCCGGGCCCAGCGAATTGAAGCGATGGATGAGGTTGGGATAATCGCGTTCCACGACGTTGAGATGGGGCATCGTCTTGCCCGGGGTGGGCTCGCATTCCCCCTTCGACCAGTCGCGTACCTCTGGTTGCGCGATTTCGTCCGGCGTGTCATGCAGAAGGGGGGTAGCAACAATTTCCTGAAAAGGTTTCGGGAAGTGCACACGCGCCAGTTCGCTCGTTTTTTCCGCGAGCAAACGGAAAATGTCCCAATCGGTTTTCGATTCCCAACAGGGTGGAACCGCGGCTCCCAGCGGGTGGATGTAGGAGTGCAGGTCGGTCGTGTTCAGGTCGTTCTTTTCGTACCAGCTTGCCGCTGGAAGTACCACGTCGGAATACAATGCTGAAGTATCCATCCGGAAGTTCAGGTCGACGACCAGATCCATCTTTCCCTTTGGTGCTCCATCGCGCCAGACTACATCCTCCACCGAGCCCTCGGCCACTTCTTCCGAGATGGCGTTGCTGTGGGTGCCGAGATAGTGCCGCAGAAAGAATTCATGTCCCTTGGCGCTGGCGTGCAGAGCATTCGCGCGCCAGATGATCCATACCCTCGGCCAATTCTCCGGCGAATCGGGGTCTTCCACCGCGAATCGAACCCGTCCGGTGCGGAGCTGTTCGACGGTCCAGTCCTGAATCTCTTTGGGATTGCTGGCGCCCGATTCTTTGGCTTCTTCGACGAGATGAATCGGATTGCGGTTGAACTGCGGATAGAACGGTAACCACCCCTGGCGCACAGCGGCGGCTTGGATATCCATGATGTGCTTCCGCGAAAACGACCCGTTGGCAGGGGGACTATCCGGAAAGCCTTTTTCATAACGCCATTGGTCACTGTGAACGTAATGGAACGATGGCCCATTCTGGAGGCGAGGAGGGCGCGTCCAGTCCAGCGCCATCGCCAGAGTGGACCAGGATGCCATCGGCGTTAATTTTTCCTGGCCCGTATAGTGGTTCAGCCCGCCACCATTGACCCCCACGCAACCGCACACGACCAAGGTTGTGATCGCCGAGCGATAATAGAGATTGCTGTGATACCAATGATTTACGCCCGACCCGACGATGATCGTGCACTTCCCTTTCGTCTTTTCCGCCGTGGTCGCGAATTCTCTTGCCAGTTGAAGAACGGTGTTGCGGCTCACGCCGGTGAATTTTTCCTGCCAGGCGGGTGTATAAGCGCTCTCTTCGTTTTCGTAACCCTCTGGATACTCGCCGGGTAACCCGCGGGAAACTCCCAATTCGGCAAGTAGCAGATCGAAAACAGTTGTAACCGCAACGCGGCCTCCTTCCGTCTCTATGTAACGGATCGGGACACCCCGCGCCCAGACTCGCCCGCTTCCATAGTCGGTGAATTGGACGGAGACAACTTCGTCATGTCCGTCGAAAAGGCTTAACTGCGGATCAATTTCCGAGCCGTCGAGCCCATCCTTCATCTGCAAATTCCACTGGCCCTTTGCGTTCTGCCAGCGAAAGCCAATCGCGCCAAGAGGCATTTTGGGCTCTCGCTTGGCCGCATCAAACACCAACAGCTTCCATTCGCCATTTTCGACGTCGCGATAACGGGTGAGCCGGTTCGCGCGCAGGAATTTTGCCGGGGAATATGCGTTGGCTTCCTTCCTCAGCTCGACCAGAAACGGTGCGTCGGAGAAACGCTTCAGATAGTCGACAAAATAGGGAACCTGCCGATCACAGTAGAACTCTTTCAGAATGACGTGGTTCACTGCCATCCACAGCGCTCCATCCATGCCCGCGTGAACGGGGATCCACCAATCGGCAAATTTCGAAACCTGGCTGAGGTCCGGGGAGAGGACGACGAGTTTGGCTCCGTGTCCGCGCGCCTCGACCGCGAAGTGCACATCCGGAGTGCGCGTCATGCTCAGGTTGCTTCCCAACGTCACTATGTATTTGCTGTTGAACCAGTCGGCGCTTTCCGCGACGTCTGTTTTTTCACCCCAAGTTTCCGGCGAGGCGGGAGGGAAGTCCGCATACAGATCGTAGAAGCTGAGAAGCACCCCTCCGAATAATTGAAGAAACCGGGAACCCCCCGCATAACTCAACATGGACATCGCCGGAATGGGTGAGAACCCGATCACGCGATCGGGCCCGTACTTTTTGGCAGTGTAGAGCATCGAGGCGGCAATCAGTTCAAGGCACTCGTCCCAACTCGCACGCCGGAATCCCCCTTTCCCCCTTGCTGCTTGATAACGAGAGCGGGCCTCTTCGTCTTCAACAATCGAGGCCCAAGCGGAAATGGCGTCTTCATGCTTGGCCCGCGCCTCATGCCAGAGGTCCATCAACACGCCGCGCAGATAGGGATACTTGATGCGAAGAGGACTGTAGATGTACCAGGAAAATACGATGCCCCGCTGGCAACCGCGCGGCTCGTAAAGAGGAAGCGCCGGCTCCAATTTCGGGTAGTCCAGCGCTTGCATTTCCCAGGTTACGATCCCGTTTTTTACATAAACATTCCATGAGCAACCGCCCGTGCAATTCACTCCATGGGTACTGCGGACGACCCTGTCGTGCTGCCAGCGGTTCCTATAAAACTCTTCCCAGAGTCGGGCATTTGGATTGACGATGTCTTTGATCCAGCTCACTGGCGCACGCTCCTCCTGCTGGTGGCAGTTTCCACAAGGGTTCGGCGCACCCCTTGCAGACGTTTACGCCCCACCGCCCAGGTAATGAATATGAGGACGGCAAAGCCAATGAGAGTAATTGCCGCGGCCACTGGTGTCAGATCGTTCGTCGTGGGTCGGGAGTTGGCTTCCTCGAAGAATGCTTTGAGATCCGCCTGCTCGGACACTGTCAGGAGGTGGGGGTCATAGAGCGGGGCCATGGCGGGGAAGAACAGGGTATGCAACGCGGTATCCAGGCCTTCGGACCCGAGTTTCGAATACGTTCGCGTGAGGTCCGGTCCGAGCGTCCCACCACTTGGAAAAGGGAGGTCGGAAACTCTATGGCATGTGGAACACGGCGGACCGCCATTCCGAAAATGGACCTTTCCGGTGAAGAGCTGCTCTCCTCGCTGCGGAGATCCCTGCTCGATGGATTCCTCCGTCTGTTCAATGGGGAAACTTCGAATAAAAGCGATCAAGTTCGTGACATCCCCCTCACTCAGATTTCCTACAGGCGGCATGTTCCCCTTGCCTTCGGTGATGACTCTCCGGATGTCCGGATCAGTGAGGCTCTGGACTTGCTTCGAGCGGTAGTCCGGGATGGTGGCCCCGAGCGACTTGGCCACGGGGGTTCTTCCCGATGCATCCGCACCATGGCAGATGGAGCACTGGTCCATAAACACCGCTTTCCCCGCCGTTGCATTTCCTTGGCTCCCGGCAAGCGCACAGGGGAAAGCGAGGAGTGCGAGAAGAATTACGGTCGTTACGCTTTTCATCTGAACCGAAATTTCCTTTTCGATCTCAAGAACGGCACCATATTAAACCCGTCTTGATTCCTCGACTGTCACGCACAGGCGTGATGAATGTCACAACTCCGGAGTACGTATCTTAGAGATAAGCACTGTAGCTGCGATGTCGAGATCACGATGCGATGGGAAGCAGAGCACGGCGGCGTTCGTCGTTTCTCCTGTGTGCCGCAAGGTCCCTGCGAGACGAATCGAAGCGCTCGAAATCGCTCCTGGGGTGCTACTGTCTGCTGCAGCCTTGAAACATTGTCGGGACGGCA
This sequence comes from Terriglobales bacterium, assembly GCA_050012595.1. Classification (GTDB taxonomy): domain Bacteria; phylum Acidobacteriota; class Terriglobia; order Terriglobales; family Acidobacteriaceae; genus Acidiflorens. Next base: position 183,395 of record JBEKGW010000001.1, on the reverse strand, counting down.
TTTCGAACGGACGTCGCGCAAACCTGTCATATACCTGTGCGCCGGTGTGAACAATACTGAATTTACTGAGTCGCTTGAACTGGCCGCGAAAGCTGGCACGAAGTTTAGTGGTGTCCTCCATGGATCTGCTGCCTCAAGGCGCTCGAGAACGTCTCTTTTCGCAGAGCTGGATCGTGCCGGCGTGCCGTCAATATTCACCGAAGTCCTCAGTCCGAATGTTCGCTTCTTCAATGTTGAGAACCGTGAGCACAGATATCATGCCCGTCACAAACCGCCAGGGACCAGCCACGTAGTAGCGTAGGTGGACAAGGATCGCTTACCACTGCTTGACCACTGATGCTGCACAGACGAGCACTGGCACTCCTCCGGAGAGGATAGAATGTTCGGTGTCCTCGGTTAAATGGGCAATTTGTCGTGTGTATGAGTACAAGCATCCCATGTTGCGGGAGGCCTCGTTGCACATAACCTGGGAATACAATTCATTCTCCAGCGTCGACCTGGGCGGAGCCTTCATTATGCGATCTGATGAAGCATATCGTGGACAAACACCATACGTTTTGCCGACAGGAACTTGTGCGCCTGGGACCACTGCAAATGAACTCGTGCGGAAGCACGGCAAGCGGCACCCTGAACTCCGGCAAATCCAATCCCGGTTTTCCAAGCTGAACTCGGCAATGACCGCTCATTTACTCAAGGAAGAGCAAACGTTGTTTCCCACAATCGCGGGCGAGGTGGAAATCTCCTAAGGAGGCTTCAGACAAACATGACAACTCAAACCAGAGTGCCAATCCGCCGAATCAGCCTCGATGAGGCAAAACAACGAATGCGGGATCTTCTCTTCGTGGACACGAGAAGCGCTGCAGCGTTGCACCGGAACCCATACCGGGTGCCGGGCGCCGTTCAGATACCGATCAAAGAGTTGGATCAGCGCGTGAAGCAGTTGCCGCACGACCGCACGCTCGTCACCTACTGCACCTGAAGTAGCGAGAAAACCAGCGCCCGGGTGGCGCGCGAGCTGATGGACCGCGGTTTTCGCGAAGTCTATCCGTTACGGGGTGGCTTCAAGGCGTGGCAACGGACCGGCTTGCCGGTCGAACCCGTGAACGATCCAAATTAACCAAGTTCACCACAGATCAATTTCAATATTGCAATGTCTGTTCCAGGGCAGTGACGATCTTTTCCACCGATGGCATGTAGAATTTCTCCAAAGGAGGAGACGCCGGAATCGCGGGGATGTCCGGAGCCGTGACCCGGGCAATCGGAGCGTCTAGACAGTCGAACGCTTCCTCGGCAATGATCGCTGAGACCTCTGCACCGATACCCAGCGTGCGATTGGCCTCATGTACCACCACCACCCGGCTCGTCCTCGCCACGGATTCGAGCAACGTATCCTTGTCGAGGGGAACAAGTGTACGGAGATCGATCACTTCCACTTCAGCACCGAGTTTCTTGTGGATCTCCTCAGCCGCTTGCAGCGTTAGTTGCAGCGTGTAACCGTGTGAAATGGCAGTGACATCGCGCCCCTTCCTCCTGATCGCGGCCTTCATGAGCGGGACTGTATAGTCGTCGGCCGGCACCTCTTCTTTTATCGAACGATAAAGTTTTTTGTGCTCAAAGAAGAGGACCGGGTCATCATTGCGGATTGCTGCCTTCAAGAGTCCCTTCGCGTCATACGGTGACGAGGGCGCGACCACCATCAGTCCAGGCGTGTGAATGAACCAGCTCATGTTCGTCTGCGAATGATAGAGTCCGCCTCCCACTCCGCCGCCGTAACAGACCCGGATGGTGAGGGGGCAAATCTGCGTGCCAGCGCTGCGATAGCGCAGCTTTGCTGCTTGTTCTGCAATCGAATCCATCGCTGGAGCAATGAAATCCGCAAACTGAATTTCTGCTACCGGACGCATGCCCGCCATGGCAGCGCCAATGGAAGAGCTGATGATGATGCCCTCAGCAAGTGGGGAATCGATCACGCGCTCTGTCCCGAACTCTTGTTGTAAGCCCTTGGTGGCTTTGAATACGCCACCCATTGCCCCAACATCCTCACCGATGATGAACACATGGTCATCCCGCGCCATCTCCTCACGGAGTGCGCTGGTAATGGCGTCAATATATGTCATGAGAGGCATACTAACTTCCTCCTCTGGCCGTCTACACAGGCCTGGAAATCTTTGGGACCCAAACCTTGCGGTTCAGCTCGCGCTCACGGATGCTGAACGAGAACACGTGGTCGAGGGCTTCCTCAGGTTCAGGGTAAGGGGACTTTTCCGCAAAATCGATGGCCTCGTCGATCTCCTTGTTGAATTCTGCCAGTAACTCTTGTTTCCACGACTCTGCCCAGAATCCGCGTTCCTGCAGGTAGCGCTCCATGGCAGGGATGGGATCGCGAGATTTCCAGTACTCCAGCTCCTCGACAGTGCGATATTTCGCAGGATCAATTTCCGAATGGCCATACCAGCGGTAGGTCTTGCACTCGATCAGCGTCGGTCCATCTCTCTGGCGCGCCCTCCGTATGGCTCCTTGTGCAGTCTTGTATACCGCCACCACATCGTTTCCATCCACGGTTATGCCACGAATCCCATAAGCCTGCGCTTTGATACTGAAATCCTCGACCGCACTTTGGAGCCGGGCCGGGACCGATTCTGCCCACAGATTGTTCTCCAGTATGTAGACAATCGGCAGATGTTGGACACCGGCGAAGTTCAATGATTCGTGCCAGAGGCCCAGGCTGGTAGCACCTTCGCCTGACAGGGCAACTACCACACTCGTCTTCTTTTGCATCTTGTTGGCAAGGGCAACGCCGGTGCCGATCGCGAGTTGTGCTGCGATGGTCGATGCGGGCGTAATGATGTTGAGCGGAGCATACCCACAATGCGCCTGCGCACAACGTCCTTGGTCAGGGCTGTCTTTCCGCAGAAAGATGTGAGCGAACATCAGGTTCAGGGGCGTACCCTTCATGATGTGGGTGACGAAGTTGCGGTGAGATGGCGCAATGCTATCCTCCGGGAGAAGGTCCATGGTCGCGCCAACCTCGGTTGCTTCTTGGCCGACCGCTGCGAAGTAGTTGCCTGAGAATCGGCCCTGCCGAAACAAGAGGCGAATTCGCTCCTCCACAGTACGGCATTTCAGCATGTAATGGTACAGCCGCCGCAGAGTAGCTTCTTTCAGCGGTGCATGGCTGTCAAAAGCTGCCACCTGGCTCTGATCTTCCGTGGGCGTAATGGGTGGTGTTCCGGTCATGGTCGTCGCTCCGGGTTGGCAATGTTCTCAGTACCGCATTGCCACACCACGATCCTGTCTAAATCAAGTGTTTCGCCGCCTGCACTGTCCGTGCAATGGATGATTTGTACCTGCACCTGGGACAATAATCGCTCCAGTCCTCCGGAAGATTTGCTGCCTCAAAACGCTCAGCCCGCTTTTCCTTCGTAGGGTCGACTCTTCCTGGCGTGCCGTCAATATTCACCGAAGTCTTCAGTGCGGATGTTCGCTTCTTCAACGTTGAGAACCGTGAGCACGGAAATCATGCCGGTCACAAAGCGCGAAGGGCCGGCTACGTAATGGACTGGCGCGATCAAATTGGGCAGGAAACGCTTCAACATCTTCGGGTCGATGGGGCCGATCTCTCCATTCCACCGGATTCGTGATTCCGCCATGCGCGTCATCGTGGGAATAAAGCGAAAGCTGTGATTGGTCTTCTCCCACTCCTGCAGTTCTCCGAGATAAGCAGTATCTTCGGGGCGACGGTTCGAGTAGAAAAGGTAGATGTCCCCTCCAATCCGGTCGTGAAACGCCTGGCGCAAAATGCTCAGAAACGGTGCGAGTCCTATTCCGCCCGCCAGAAAGACGGCAGGGCGCCGGGGATCTTCATGCAGAGCGAAGGTGCCTGCTGGACCACGCATTTCAATCTCGGACCCCACCGGCAGAGCCTCTAGCACCTGCTTAAATGCCGTATTGCTCAGGCGCATTGCAAACAGCAGCGCGCGTTCGAATGGCGCACTGGCAATGGAAAAGGTCCGGGTGTCGCCGCCGATGTCCCGCTTAGCTGGCTCGATCAGGGCTATCTCGACGTATTGGCCGGCCCGAAACCGAAAACCGACCGGCTTTTGCAGTCCAAATGCGATCGTCCCTTCACAGATCTCTTCGCGGTATTCAAGTCGACTCACGTAGGTGGACAAGGATTACTTCCAGTGCTCGACCATTGATTCTGCGGAGACGAGCGCAGGAATTCGTTTTCCAAAACATAGGAGTTGGGTGCCCGCGGGTCAAATGAGCAATTTGTCGCTTCCGTCAGTACGGGCGTCCCATGTTGCCGGAGGTCCTCGCCATGCATAATGTTGAAATGTGAAGATCTCGTGCAGCGACTTGGAGGAATTATGCAAACCCCGGATGCTCATTCCAATCCCTCTGAAACCAGCCAGGAAACGACTGTTCGTGCAACGCCAAGCCCAGACCTGGATTTTGACATTATGAATGAAATCGAGATGCTGCATCGCGCTGAGGCGTGGCGGACAGGGATCAGCCGGAAGAAACTTGTCCAGTACCCGGATTTTCGAATCAGCTTGACCGCAATGAAAGCAAATACGCGGATTGAAACGCATCAAAACCCTGGCCGGATATCAGTGCAGACGGTCGATGGCCACATCCAGATGCATGCCGCAGACAAGACTTTCGATCTTCCAAAAGGGCGAGTGCTGGTGCTAGATCGCGCGGTTCTCCACGACGTTGAAGCTTTGGTCGACAGCGCCTTCTTGCTGACGGTTGCGCGACCAGAAACGTCGCCGGAACAATGAGCTCCAAAGCTCAGGCTCCGAATGCACAAAACGGCTGGCCATGTCACTTTCGTCATGGAAACGAGTATGGACGATCTATTGCCGCGGAGGGCGAAGTGAACGAATCTTTATAACGTCGATGTGTGCGGGAGTCGCATGTGGCATTTGGCGTTGACATTGTGAGGACCCGATGGCGGTTGACACATGGAAGAGGAGGACTCTATGTGCTGCAACAATTGCCAGAGCCTTTCTCGCGGTCAATTTGCTCCTCAGTGCTTTCGACAGCGTTTTTCAGTTTACCTTCCGAGCTCAACTCGCCTTCTCGCTTGAGCTTCTTCTGGGTGCAGCCATCGCGGTGGGCTGGCTGATGCGGTATGCAGCTGCTCTGGTTTTACTTGGCACGCTCGCGGCGAGCTTCCTGGTGCCGCAATTTCATATTGCCTCCCTGCCAGCCAATGCATGGACTACCACCTTCGTCCTGATTGCTAGTGGCATCCTCGTGTGCTTTGGCCGAAACACTGACAACGTTGATGCTTCTCCCATTAACGAAGACAACAAATTGTCCAACGCTGACTCACGCTCGTTCGCTCGTGAACCCTGGGACGAAGATGTCGAAGTCACCATAAGACTCGAAGACGGATATGTCCGTAGTCTGCGCAGACGTCGGTGCATTGTGACAATCCATGATCGGGGTGATGGCGTTCGGAAGGCAGGGCAAGAGGCCTGGTATGCCAGAGATGATCGTTAACGGTGCCAGGCACAGATAAAATTTAGACATTGCGGAGGAAAATTGTATGGTCCGAATATCACGACGAACCCGTTCCAGTAGTGCTACGAGGAGTAAGACAAGTGACAACCGGTTACTCGTGGTCGTCGATGAGTCTTCATCATCGAAAGCCGCAGTGGAATATGTCGCGAGAGTACTGCGACGCCGGCGGGGATTTCAACTGTGCCTGGCTCATTTCCTACCGCCATTGCCACCCATGTTGCTGGAGTTTGGCGGCGCCGAGGATCCGGACAAGGAGAGGCGACTCGACGCTCAGCTCAAAACGGACCAGCAGCAATGGATCGCAGCTGCCAGAAAAAAAGCTGAGCCGGCCTTGAACTGGGCCCGCGCTAGACTGCAAAAAGCTGGGCTGCCAGCAACTTCTCTAACCACCCAGTTCTCCGATCCAGCTAGCGGACAGGACAGCGTCAGTGAGGAGATCCTCGAATTAGCGCGACGTAACAAGTGCCGCACCATCGTCATGGGACATCGATCTCTGCCCTGGTTGCGCAGGATCACCGCCGCAAAGGATCCCACCGAGAGACTGGTGCAACAGGGGAAAAACCTCACTCTTTGGATTGTGGAGTGACACCCTTTCCTCTCCTCCACTGTCCAGTTCACGATCGTGTCTACGCAGTTTGCGAAGAGCGAAACCCTTCTCTTCTCCTTTTCTCGTAATCGCCGGTGTTCTCTCGTCTCAGGCTGCGAACTTCCGGCGTCTTCTCACAAGCCTCATAGCCCGCGATACGACGTGCTCCAACATCTCGATCGAAGGCAAAACGGACAATGTCTTCACGGAGAGTGTTCAGCATCGCTTTGAGGCCTATGGCTGGCAGGTACTGACGGTAGAAGACGTAAAGAAGGTGGATGAGCTTTCCGAGGCAGAGAGCACCCGCTAAAGAAGCTGCCTCCGACGCCACACCTTCCATCAGGTCGCCATCGGACACGATGCCATATGTGTAATGGTCGATCAGCGTAAAACCAGGACGATTAAAGCAGGCTGATAAGTGAGCTTCTGCCAGCGCAATCCCCACGCCCATGGCAAAGCCCTGTCCCAAGGGACCAGTGGTGGCCTCGACACCTGGAGTGAGGCCGTATTCCGGATGTCCAGGCGTTTTGGAACCCCATTGCCGAAACCGCTTCAACTCCTCCAAGGGCAAGTCGTAACCTGTCAAGTAAAGCAGCGCATAGAGCAGAGCGCAGCCGTGACCGGCCGACAGAAGAAAGCGGTCACGGTTCGGCCAGGCTGGATTGAGTGGATTGTGGCGTAAAAACCGGCTCCACAAAACGTAGGCCATGGGAGCCGCGCCTAGAGGCAGGCCCGGATGTCCCGAGTTCGCCTTTTCCACCTGATCCACCGCAAGAAAGCGCAGTGTGTTAACGCAGAGTTGATCCAGATCATTCACGAGAGCCGCCTTTTCCTGCAAGCCAAATGCCACCGCGTTGGCAGCATTGTCGGCGTCGAAGCCGATCAGACATGCTGCGAATGAATTTGCGCAATACGGGTCGGATGGACGCCACTAATAGCCAGCAAACTCTTCAATGCGGATGTTGTCGTCGTCCACTCCAGCATCCACGAGCATCATGTGCATGGCCTGGACCATGGGCGGCGGTCCCGTGATGTAATAAACAGGCGAAGCAACTCCTTGGAGATACTTCGCGAGCATCTGCCAGTTGATCACACCTCTCTCCCCTGACCAGGAGCGCGACGATTTCTCCATCTCGGTCATGCAAGCAATCAATTTGTAGTTAGGGTTCCGTCTTTCCAGTTGCTGGAGTTCATCAAGGAACACGGCATCTTCTGGCCGCCGGTTGGCATAAAAAAGAAAAATGCGGTGAGGCAACTTCTCTTTTGCGGCATGCAAAAGGATGCTGCGAAAAGGAGTAATGCCGATCCCACCGGTCAGAACCACCGCCGCTCGCAATTTGTCGTTATGAAGTCTTAAGTTCCCAAATGGTCCCTCGATCTTCACCTCGGTGCCTGAGGGAACACTCCTAAGAACCCTCTTGAACGCGGTGTCCCGCAAACGGGTCGCAACCATAATGAAGTCCTCATAGGGTGCGCTCGCGATTGAGAACCCGCGCGTATTGCCTTCGGCATCTGTCTCCGGCGGATTTAACAGGGTCATATCGATGAACTGGCCGGGAGTGAATTTGAAGCTGGATGGCTTTTCAAAGCGGAATGCCATGGTGCGCTCAGCTATTTCTTGCTGGTCCTGAAGTTTCACGAAAAATTTCGGCCAGTCAGCGACTGCGGTGCTCATGATTTCCTCCCCTCTATACATATCAGCACGTGTTTCTTGGTCAATGCTCGTCTCTAAGTGCCAGCAGCTCAATAGTTCGTTTGTACCAACGGCAGAAACACCTATTACCCCGCGCTTGGACTTGTGCGCAGATAGCCTGTTGGACCGGGGTTTGGTGCAAAGCGAGCATGGAGCACAGATAATTGCGAAACTTCGATCCGACGGTCGTTCTCACGCACCGGTGCTCGCCGATGGTGGCCGAGATAGATTCAGTGTTTCGGCTGTTTGCCCAGACTACGCACGTAGTACGTCAGCTCCCAGATCTGTTCGTCGGATTCGATATTTGCGAAGCCTGGCATCCCGCTCAACCGGATGCCGTTCTTGATGACCCAGAACAGTTCCGGGTCGGACATCCCCTGCACTTCGGGCGAGCCCAGATCGAGGACCCGGGGATACATCGACTGACCGATGGGTGTGGGCTTGCGCCCGTCCTGGCCATGACATGTTGCACAGCCCATGCCGAAAAGTGTTTCTCCCGAGGCGACGCTGGAGACACTGTTCTCGGGTGCTGGGGGTACCGAATTGCGCACTTCCCGGCTGATGTACCAGTCTTTCGCTTTGGTGGCGATCGAAGTCTCGAATTGCCCCGGTTCGGGAAGAGCGCTAATGGTCAGATGCATCACTCCATAGGCTGCAACGATGATGATCAGTACGACGATGATCACAACGATGAACCTGGGCTTGTGACGCACCCTTCCTCCTGACCGCGGGCTTCCTGCGGAGAGTTCAGATTCCAGTCGTGCCCAAGCGAGCCCTAGGGAGCAGCTTGTATTTTGTCAACGTGAATGGTTTTGGTGGAATTATTGAGCGCTCCCTCAACCTTCACCTTTTGCCCAGCCAACTCTTTTGCTTTGTCCTGGTCATCGAGTTCGTAGGCGGTCTTCGAGGCTTTATCATAGAGTACGAATTTGCCACCTGCTTTCACGCAGGCCAGGGCACAGTCCTTCGGCGTGTTCGTACCCGTCAGCTTGTACCCTGCGTCATGATTACCCATCTTGGCGCACTGGCTGTCCATAATCTCGCCGGTGTAGATTTTGTCGGCCTTCTTTCCAAACGAAACAGGCGCGGCGATCATCAACATCACAACAATGAACCCAAGCTTTTTCATCGTGGTTCTCCTTCGGGGTGCGCTTCTTGAAAGTAAAACCGAGGCTCCTCCTCCGTTTCTGCGATTCAGAGGTTGCTTTTCGGCCGTGAGGGTTGTCTGTTCGCTTTTTCTACGAACTGATGTCACCAGCCTCCGCCAGAACCTCCTGAACAATTCGGACGGATACCGGCAATCGTGACACGCACACATGCCAGTGATGCCTTGGCTTCCTGCACCCGGCCTTTGATGTTGTCTGTTGGCGCTCCAATACACAATAGAAGGGTTGTACCAACGGTTGAACACAATGTCCCATATGCGTGGAAGTGACTAGTGGGTTAAATAATTTCACTTGGCCAGGTTCTCACGCAGTCCAGCGACTTTGTTCTTGTGGTGTGCCACGAGTTCTACATGACCAATGCCGGGAGCAAACTGGATGAGCACTGAGCGGCCCCATCTCCAAGGACCACAAGAACGCAAGATCGGTCTCATCCGCAACCCGGTCAGTCTCATCGGGGCGGCCCTCGCGGCAACCAGCCTCGCGACGATAGCCTTCCTATTGTTTGTAGATTTCGTCTCGGTCCGGCCGAGTCCTTACATCGGTGTCCTCCTCTTCTTGGTAGCCCCGATCTTCTTGATTCTGGGACTCCTGCTCATCCTCCTCGGACTGCTGCTGGAGAGGCGAAGAAGACGCCAGGAAAAGCCGGGCGTGATTCCACGGTTTCCCAGGATTGACCTAAACGTCCCGGCGCAGCGCAGCACATTTGCCTTTTTTGTTAGCTTCGCTTTCGTGTTCGTGCTGATAAGCGCCATGGGCAGCTACCGTTCCTACGAGTTCACCGACTCGGTGCAGTTCTGCGGGCAAACCTGCCACACCGTCATGCAACCTGAGTACACAACGTACTTGCAGTCGCCCCATGCCAGGGTTGAGTGTGTTCAGTGCCACGTCGGGCCCGGCGCCGGATGGTATGTGCGCTCCAAGCTTTCCGGTTCCTACCAGGTCTATGCCGCAATCTTTCACAGGTACCCACGACCGATACCGACGCCGATCGCGAATCTGCGCCCGGCCCAGCAAACCTGCGAGCAATGCCACTGGCCAAGAAAGTTCTACGGAGCGCAGCTCAAAGTCTTCTACCACTACACAGAAGACGAGCAAAACACACCTCGCCAGATTCGCATGCTGATCAACACCGGCGGGGCGGAGCCCAATACCGACATACCCTCAGGCATCCACTGGCACGTCATTGAGAACCGCATCAGCTACATTGCAACCGATGCGCAACATCAGGTGATTCCGTGGGTCCAATCCGCGGACATGCAAGGCAGGACCACGGTGTACGTGGCAAAGGACGACAGCTTGACATCAGGGCAGATCGAGAAGGCAACCAAACATCTGATGGACTGCATTGATTGCCATGACCGCCCGAGCCATATCTTCACGCCGCCGGATCGTTCCGTAGATGACTCCTTGCTGGCGGGGCGAATTGACCGATCATTGCCTTTCATCAAGCAACAAGGAGTTTCGGCGCTCACCAAGAGCTACAACAGCACTGACGAAGCATCGCGGGGGATTGCTGCGGATATACAGCAGTTCTATAGCAGCAAGTACCCCGATGTGTACGCCGGCCAGAGAACCTCGATTCAGGCTGCGATTGCTGATCTTCAGCGCATCTATCAGTCCACGATCTTTCCCTATATGAAAGTGGACTGGCGGACACACCCCAATAACATCGGTCACTTCTACACGCCGGGCTGCTTCCGATGTCATGATGGGCAGCACGTCAGCGCAGATGGCAAGGTGATCCCAAAGGACTGCAATACTTGCCACACTGTGCAAGCTCAGCTGAAGAGCGGAACACCACTGATCCGTCACGAAGGAGGAATTCCATTCAAACACCCTGTCGATATCGGAGATCTGACGCAAGTGACGTGTAGCGACTGCCACACTGGCGGGGTGGGACCGTAGCAGCTGGCCACGATGTTCCGAGCGGGCTATCCAGTTTGTGCGGATTCTCACCTTTCCTTCCAGGCCCCGGAATCCACAGACCCCGTTTGAGTTCGTCCTGTGACGCTCGTCTCCATGGGTGGTACAAATAGCCTATTGCCTGATTCGATAGTACCCAACGAACCTACGAGTAGCTGAGGAGGTTGTGATGGAGCCCAGGATTGAATACGCAAAGGTGGCTCCTGGTGCCATGAACGCAATGCTGGGCCTGGAAACCTACGTCCGCCACTGCGAGTTAGAGCGCTCTTTGATTGAGTTGGTGAAGTTGCGGGCGTCCCAGCTTAATGGGTGTGCCTATTGTGTGGACATGCACACGAAAGACGCTCGCGCCCAGGGTGAGACTGAACAGCGACTTTACGCTGTGGTTGTCTGGGAGGAGACGCCATTTTTCACGGAGCGTGAACGAGCCGCGCTCGCCTGGACCGAAGCAGTAACGCTGGTCGGTCAAGGACATGTATCAGATGACGTGTACCGGCAAGCTCGTCGCAATTTCAGCGACAAAGAACTGGTTGATCTGACCCTGGCAATCATCGCTATCAACGGCTGGAACCGCCTGGCGATTAGTTTTCGTACTGTGCCCGGCACTTACCGGCCTGCTACCCAGAATGATGTGAGGACGGGAACCCATGGCTCTCCGGCTAAGGAGAAGGCGGAGCACGCAGCCGATGACTAAGACTGCCAGTGATATTCCAGGGCGAGCCCGTACGGCATCAGGCCCTCCTGCCAGGATCTCGCGAAGAGTCAAACGACTGGATCCGAGTCCCATCGTCTTGACGGTGGGGCACTCGACCCGGACCTTGAACGAATTCATTACTCTACTTCTTGCGCACGATGTTAAGCAGTTAATCGATGTGCGAACGATCCCACGCTCGCGACACAACCCGCAGTTTAACCTCAGCCGGCTGCCCGGCTCGCTTCAGAAGGCTGCGATTCGGTATCGGCACATGCCCGGGCTTGGCGGTCTGCGGCATGCGCATCACGACTCGATCAATGTAGGTTGGAGAAATGCCAGCTTCCGCGGATTCGCTGACTACATGCAGACGCCGGAATTTGAGGAGGCCTTGGACCAGCTCATTCATTTGGCCGAAAAGCGACGAACCGCAATCATGTGCGCCGAAGCCGTACCGTGGCGGTGCCATCGCTCATTGATCGGCGATGCGCTCCTGGTTCGAGGTCTTCGAGTAGAAGAAATCGCCAGCCGGACGCGTACTCGTCCTCACACTCTCACTGCCTGGGCCCGCGTGAGAGGAAAGCAACTCACTTACCCCGCCAACCCGAAACGCACGAATGCCGTTGCCCAGAGGGCGGCGTAATACCTGCCAGCATGGCCGGAACTCGCATCCACTTAAGAGGTACTGGAGAATGGTTGTAGAGACACGAGGTAGCGTGGCGGAAAGAACAGTGCGGCTGAACATCAAGCGACAGGACAATCCCCATTCGAAACCTTACTGGGAAGAGTTTGAACTTCGGTGGAGACCTGGCGTGAATGTCATCAGCGCACTTATGGACATCGCCATAAGCCCTGTAGATCGTCATGGAAAGCAAACCTCGCCGATTACATATGATTCGAATTGTCTCGAAGAAGTTTGCGGGTCATGTGCCATGCGGATCAACGGCCGAGCCGCGATGGCTTGCTCCTCCCTCCTCGACAAGCTGGAACAACCGATTCGCCTCGAACCCTTGTCACGATTTCCGGTTGTCCGCGACCTGGCGGTCGATCGCAGTGTGCTGTTTGAGAACCTGAAGCAAGTGCAGGCGTGGGTTCCCATCGACGGGACCTATGACCTCGGCGCAGGCCCACGCGTCGACCCAGCAGTGCAAGAGCAGGCCTATCCGCTGTCCCGTTGCATGTCCTGTTGCCTGTGCATGGAAGTCTGCCCGCAATTTACAGAACCGACGCGATTCGTTGGGGCAGCAATCATCAATCAAGTACGGCTCTTCAACCTCCACCCGACTGGGGCGCACCTCCGACACGAACGCTTAGCAGCGATGATGAGCGATGGCGGAATCCACGAGTGCAGCTACGCTCAGAACTGCGTACAAATCTGCCCCAAGAACATTCCATTGACAACGTCCATTTCCATTGTTGATGGCCAAGTAATGAAGCAGGCGATCGGAGATTTGTTCCAAAAGCCGGAACTCACCAGCGCTCGAAAAGAGCCGGGACGAAGATGATGCAGCCGAATCTGGCACACTACGAGAGTCACATGCGGGACAAAGACTTTCTACTTCTTTACGGCTCGGCCAAGCTTCCGCTCGACTCGATTCACGGCACCTTCAATTTCGCCAGCTCGCTCACCATAATCGTCCAGTCTCATCATGGTCAACACCCGTTCGGTCTTCTTGCGAGTCGCAAAGTGACATTGCTTCGATACATCCATAAGTTGGTCCCACGTACCTTCGATCAAGGTGCCAAATGCGGTCATACGGTAGTCCAGGCCGCTGCCCTCGATAATCTTGATGAGGTCAACCATGTCGCTGCTGATCGAGCGGCCCCGCCCAAGCGGTATTATCGTAAGTTCCAATACCATGACTTTCCTCCTTGGACCTTATGGGTTGATTCTAATCCCAGTCGATCGCCGCAAGAGAAACACAACCGGAAAATTGACGGACCGTATCGCGGCTTTGCTACGCTTTGGCCCCGTTTTGTGCCTGTACGATAATTGATTCGCGGAGGTGCCCCAATGCCTATGGAGTACGCCCATACCGCTATCCCCGACTCGTACATTCCCAGAGCCTCCTCTCCCATTTTCCAGCACCTGCTAGATGCCTACGCCAGTGAGACGAACAAGGTCATCTCGGTTTGGCGTTGTTTCTCCGCGGAAGACATGGCCTTTCGGCCTCACCCGCGCTCGAGGACAGTTCTGGAAATCATGAAACATCAATTGCTCTCCGAGCGGCGCTTCTTTGGCGAGTTCATGGGCGTGCCGGAACCTCCGGCCGCACAGGTGTTGCCAGCGCATGAAACCCCAGAAGATTATGCCGCGAGAATGCAGGAGTTAGCCGAACCCCGACTCAGCTTCTTTGCGAAACAAACCGAAGCATGGTGGACGGAGCCAGTTCCTTTTTTCGACGTGGTCAGGGAGCGAATCTGGGTCTTTTGGCGACGCGTTCTTCACACCTGCCATCATCGTACTCAACTCACGGTCTATTTGAGGATGATGAACAAAACTGTCCCCTCCACTTACGGACCAACCGCGGATGTAACCTGGAAGGGAGCCGATCCGACGCAAACTGTGGAGGCAGCAAGTCGCAAGTAGGCGATCTGCTGATCCGGATCCTCAATCCGCCGCCTTTGACTCGGATTCCAATGTCGCTTCCATTGTGATCTTCGCTTTCAAGACCCGTGAGACCGGACACCCCCGCTTCGCCTCTTGCGCAGCTTTCTCGAATGTTGCCCGATCAACTCCCGGGACGCGTGCACTGACCGCCAAGTGAATGGCTGCGATCGCCCATTTTCCGCCTTGCTGCTCCAAGGTGAGTGCGGCTGACGTATGAATGCTCTCTGGTTTGAACCCTCTGCTGTCGAGTTGCGCTGCGAGAGCCATCGAGAAGCACCCCGCGTGGGCGGCAGCAATCAACTCCTCAGGGTTGGTTCCGGGTTGACTTTCAAAGCGGGTTGCGAACGAATACGAAATATTCGAAAGAGCGCCGCTTAAAGTAGATACGGTCCCACTGCCTCCCTTGAAGCCACCTCTCCAAATCGCACTGGCTGTTCTTTCCATGAATTCCTCCTTGCAATTCTTGTTGTTGATCTATCTTCCAGACCCCCTCCTCCGATCAGGGCTCCGTGCTTAGCATTCCTTTTCGATCTGAGCTCCATATCTGGCGGACGTAGAACTCGGACGGCACAGTTGCAATCCTCCCTGACGCTAGCCAGCGTGAAACCAGGCGCTCCACGTCCTGCTCGCCGCAGGCATGGTGAACCCTCCGATCGCTCGCGAGTTCGTTCTTCCATCTGGAGATCGTTAAAGTTTGCTCCTCAGGGTTTTCTTTCACGAGGAACCAGTGATTCGTGGAGCCCTTCTCCGCTCCACACACTTCGCAGTTGTAAGTGCGAACTTCACTCATATCGGTACTCATGGGACACTCGCACCCGCGCGGCAGCCGCCGAGAGACAATCACAACCTTGAGCTGCTCGCACGACAGCAGCGGTGTCCTTGTCCTCACAGATCTGAAAATGCACTTGTATCCCTAGTCCCGCACGCGGTCTCGGAACAAGCGTCGAGGCTCCTTGCTCCTCAGGTTCGATGTACAGTGCTTGCGGTCCAGAAATGTGCACTCAAGCCCGACTCGGCGGCGGAGCACCAAAGACGCAAGCAGGCATTACAGTTCGCCACCTTCCTATTCTTAGGCTGTGGGGCTTTCGTCTCAATAGTCTGTTCGTACCAAGAGGGGGAACAAGTGTTACAGGAGTGTTGGATGCTGCAGTGGTGAACTGTTTTGTCTTGATTTCAACTGCAAGATTCACGGGGTCGCTTGAAACTATCGGTCGTCTTTCAGGCGATAGCAGTACGCACCAAACGTTCCCTCCTGTCAATGAACTCCGTTGACACTTGTCGCGACCGCTTCTGGTCGTCACTATCGGTAGAGTTTCCAACCCACGTTACGATCTTTCCATAGCTATTGCGTAGGGGTAAGGTACCGGGCCGCCGTGGCTTAACTTGAAGTCCGCCCGTGTCGGAGGTGCTCAGGCAGCCGGAGAGACGGTTGCATTCCCCTCTTCGGTGCGGATTCTCGTGACGAGGCTTTCTGCCAGTTGCTCAAACCCATGATGCACATCGGAGCCGATTTCAGACTCGTGCTGTTCGAATTCACGCGCCAGAGCTTCTTGGTCTGTGTCGGAGAGAATTTTGCCGGTCATGGGGAAGAGCAGGTAGTCCTCCTTCCAGATATGCGCCGGATAGAGCTCAATGAGTCTGTGTAAGGTTCCAATCAAGGCTTCCTCGTCTGTATTTCCAGATCGGAAATACGCCTCGGAAGTTTGCTTCAAATCCGCCATCAGACGGCGACCCCTGTCGTGCTCGTTGAGCAAGACCGCCAGCGGACACCCGCTCACCGGCACTCCCTTCTTCTCCAACAGCGGGAATAGGTACCGCTCCTCTTTGCCATGATGACAGTCTTCAGCGAAGACACGCAGAAATTCACCGAGGTCATTCAGAATTCCAGCTTCAACTTCCTTTCCCGACTGCAACCTCTCTGCGAGAATCGCCATGGCAGCGACAACCCGCTCAATGATGCGGTGGTCGTGTTCCAACTCTTCTGTCGGTTTTCTTTTATTCATCGTAGAGCTCCTTCTTGATTGCCAGCCTTACGTCGTGCTTTCAACCGCCACGCACCGTAATGCAGGCCGCACCCAGCGTTTGCTCGTTCAGTGAACTCTCCGAACCTTCTTGCGCGCCCTATTCATCGATAATCCTGTTTTTTCTTCTTTGCCGATGGTTTCGAGCAAATTCTTCATGTCTTCGGCCTGCTATTCCTCGTTGGCGAGAATCCCTTCCATCATGCGCCTGCTCGCTGGATCGTTGTCCGCGAGCCAACGAATGAGTTCGGGATAGGATTCGATGCCATGCGGTCTGCGACCAAGTCTTCGCTAAGGCAAGCAGTCAGAGAAATCAGCGAGAAGCGACCTTGCACTTTAATGTGTCGCTGTCTGCACCTTCGCTTCCGCTGCTGCCAGTCGTTGGCGGAGTGCCTTATCACGTTCCCAACGCGCGGTGACGTCCTGGAGAATGGCAGCGATGCCGACTACCTCGCCGCTCGGCGCCTTCAGCAGCACGACATTGAATTCGATCGAGACACGAGGGCCACCTTTGGTCAGTGCCGGCACAGCGAGCACATTACGGCCGTACTTGGTGACCCCGGTTTTCATCACGCGGTAGTATCCTTCCCAATGCGCAGCGCGGTGTTTTTCGGGGATAATGAGGTCCATGGATTGTCCCAGCGCTTCTTCCGCCGTCCAGCCGAAGATCTCTTCCGCACCTTTGTTCCATAGCCGCATGATACCGGCGGTATCACCATAAATCACTGCGACGCGGCTGTCCTCGACGATATGTTGGTACAACCAGTCATCTGTGGGCGTGAATGTTTCTGGCGTCAATTTTGTGTTATTCATCGTAGGGCTCCTTCTTGATTGCCAGCCATGCTCCTCGTTGCACGTTCCCGAGTGGCTACGCGGCTCGCTGCCCCTTGTGACGTCCACTGATCTGAGCCTCCACGTATGCTTTCAGGACAACTGCGTTGTTGTGCTCTGCATCGTGGGAGCTATACACCAGTGTGACCCGGCCACGGCGAGCGGCTTTGAGGATCGGCTCCAGAGCTTCGGGTTTTGCGTCCAGTTCACGGCGGTAGCGTCGTTGAAACTCCGCCCATTTGGCCGGATCATGGCTAAACCACTGGCGAAGCCCGGTGCTGGGAGCCACGTCCTTGAGCCAGGCGTCGAGCAGCAAGGCGTTCTTCTTTACGCCGCGCGGCCAGAGTCGCTCGACCAGAAAGCGAATACCATCGTCACTGCTGGCAGAATCGTAAGCACGCTTAAGCTTGATCATCATCCCTCTCCTTTTACGAACACCTGCGTACGGTTTCGCGCCTGCACCTCCTGCGTTAGTGCTTTGCCGGTTCGAGAGTCGGATATAACGGCCTTTGAGTCTTAAAGACCAAATGGTAGCGGGCGTCATTTTGTGGTTGCAACACCTGCACCAATTCCCATCCCTTCATGCCGCGATCCTCGAGAATCTTCCGAAGTTCCTCATCAAAGTCAACGCTACGGTTAAGCTCCGTAGAGAACATCGAGTATTGCCATTGCGCCATTTTGGTCACCTCCGGGGTGTCGTTGGGACTTCTGTAGGTCATCCACGACGACAAGCATTCTTGTGCTGGCTATCAGCAAGGTTTTTGTCTTATTGACCACCGACATAAAGGCATCGGCGATATCGGCGACCAGGTCCTCCTGCACAACCAGGCGCGCGGCTAGTCCTTGTACCAGCCGGGGGATCTTGGAAATGCCCACGATCCGCCCATCCGGAATATAGCCAAAGTGCATTTTGCCGCCATATACGAGCAGGTGGTGGGGACACAGAGAAAAGAACTCGATGTCAGATACCACAATGAGTCCATTGTTGCGGGTGTGAAAGGTCTTCAGGATCTCCGCTGGATCAAAGTGATAGCCACGCGTGTACTCCCGGAAAAACCGGGCGACGCGAGCCGGCGTATCACGAAGGTGCTGGCCGTCAACGTCAACTCCCAGGTCCGACAGCAACATCCTGATGATGGGCCGCAAGGGGTCGACAGGTGCACCCTGTTCCCGAGCGCCCAAAAGCGCATGAACTGACGGAGTGTCTGTCGGTGAGGTCAAAGCCACTGACGCAGCCATTCCCAAGTCCGCCTTCCCGTTGCCGTTGTGCATGAAACTGTCTCCTTTTACTCCAGACGAGTTCTCATCCCTTGTACGTCACTACCCGCCCCCAGAGGCTCGCCGTTCCCCAGATGCCGGAGCGCAGGCATTCCAACTGGACAATCTGACTGTGATCCACGAAGAGGTTTACTTCGGGACCCCAGTTCTTGATGTACCAAGCGAACACCTCCGGATCGGCCGCCTCGAACATTACCTTCTCCAAGCCGAGCGAGTTGATAACACGAGCCGGCACATCCGTGCGCCACTGTTTCACGCTCTCTGTGATGCCTTCGGATTCGATCATGATCATGTAGGCCCCAGCGTCAAGAAATCGCCGTGCCAGTCGGATGGGCCACTCGGGATCGCGCGTCCCCTCCGTCTCCAGTTCTTCCGCACGTGTGGCGCCGCCAGCCCCAAACTGGATGCCTACCTCTGGCTTGGCCTTCAGCCCCGCCTTCTGTACCTGCTCTACGAGTCGTAACCAGTCGTCGGCGGGTATGGTGACAAAGCCACTGGAAATTTCGATGATGTCAAATCCCAATTCCTTGCACTCCCGGATGTAACTCTTCACTGCGTCCTTGCCTTGCGTGAGCACATGTTCCAGAAAACCTCCGGTCGAGACGAGGACATCGTGTTCATGACACAACTTTGTGATTCCCAAAACAGCGCGACGCGGCATCAGCGTGAAGGAACCCCCGGCAAACTTCAGTGAATCCACGTAGCTGCTCATAGTTTCCAGGACGTCCTCGAGATAATGTCTTCCCATCGGGGTGTAATACGGTCCACGTATTTCCGTAATTCCTTCAGTCCGGGGTTTCTGCTGCCGCTCATTCACCCGCAAGAAAGAGAAAGCACGTTCATCGATCACTTGCACGCTCGCCATATTTTTCAATTCTCCTTATTAATGGGTACGATCCGCGGGCGATCAGAATCCGGGGCTACAGCGCCCAGTTGTTCCATCAGCTCGCGGACCGAGATTTGTTCTAAATTGGCCACCGCGTCAGCAATACTGGAACGTTGACCCGCACTTGCACCGGGGGTGGCAATCTGGTTGAACTTCTGAACGGCCGTCTCCCATGACATCGGCCGGGTGAAGAACCCCTCATAATCCTTGGTTTCCTGTTCGAGGACGCGCCCGTCTTTCAGCGTGATCTTCACGCGACACGGCATCTCATCGGGGAAGCGTTCCGAAAAGAGTTTGCGCGGTTGAACCGAGACTTTGCTGAGCAGCGCCTGCACATCTGCCCGCTGAATGCGCTCCGGGGCGTACTGCTCCGGCATCACCTGTCCATCAAGAATCGCTGCGGCGAGTATATACGGAAGACTGTGATCGGCCTGTTCCTTGGTGGAAACGATGCTCTTGTCGCCTTCTTCTCCCCCACCGATGATGTTGTAGGCCACATCAAAGATTTCCACGTCCACTCGGTTGACATCGGTACTCGAGAATTGATACCGCCGGAGCAAGGTAAGGACGGCTTCAATGGCAGTCTGTGAATGGATCTCTGCATTGTATTTTTTTACCGTGGTGCGTCCCACACACCCGAGGTCTTCCCCGGACCAGCTCACCTGGAAATAGCCGGTGATGGCGTCCATGAGACCCTTATCTCCCTCAATAACCTCAAGTGGACCCGTGATACCGTGCCTGGCCAGCAGTGCGGCACGAGCGCAACAGGCCGCCAGGTTCGGATAGGCGAGTCCCTTCCAATGTGACAGTTTTCCGGTTCGGGTCACGCGCAATGCGTTGAAGGCTGTCCCACTGATGGCGATTGCGTTGGCGGTCTGCGATGGATCAAGCTTCAGGATCTTGGAAATCCCTGCGGCCACCCCGTACGCGCCTTGGACGGTGTGGTCGAATCCTCTCGCCCGGACCGGAGCAACATCGGACAACCGGCACTGGATCTGGTAGGCGACCGCCAGAGCGGTCATCAGGTCCCGGCCCGTGGCCCCGATGTATTCACCTGCAGCCAGGATCGCTCCCAGATTGTCACTGGGATGACAGGTTTCCCCCTTGGCCAGGTAGCTATCATTGAAATCAAGGTAACGTATGAGTGCACTGTTGTAGAAAGCAGCCCGGTCGACGTCAGTAGACCCACCACCAATCAAGGTACAGCTGCCGCTGCTGCCGAGTTCCCTGATGTAACCGCGTATCATGCGTACGGGTTCAGCATGCAGTGCGCCAAGACTGCAACCAAGCGAGTCCAAGATCCGGATCTTGAGTTGCTGGCAAGTATCGAAACCGAGAGTCTCAAAGCGAACTCCATCCACGAGGTCTGCCATTTGTTCCACTTGGCTCAGACTGCCCTCTGCATGCACTATTGAGTCGCGCAAATGCGTCTTCATCGTCCACCTTCAATCCAGGTCACATGCCCCGCCAATAGGAGACCTGGTTGCGTTTTCTACAGCAACGATCACGCGCGGAGTTTTTGCGCAATCGCTTTGTGCTACTTGAATAGCCTGCTTCCACTGTTTATTTCCTCACTCTGGCCAGTCTTTTGAAATAGTCCGTTCGTACTCGTAATAGAAACAACCATCATGGGAGAGAGAGGAGCGGCGGAAAAACGATAGATATAGATATGGAGGAAGGCCCTTCGTCAAGACGGATCGGGGGAAAGAGGAGGAGTTAAATCAGTTTGCGTTGAATGGCGTGCGTCACGGCTTCCAGACGGTTGTGAGTCCGTAGCTTCTGGTTGATGTGGTGAAGATGATTGCGCAGGGTTTGGAGGCTGATCTGCAGACTCTTGGCGATCTCAGGAGAGTTCTTTCCAGCGGAAAATAGCCTCAGAATCTGCAGTTCCTTTTCCGAAAGCGGTAGCACGGGGGCAGCTGCCGGGGCGGCTTCTTGCGCAATCTCATTGAAACGACGGGACACCTGCAGGATTCTTTCCGTCGCTCGTTCGGTTCTCTTCAGCCGCGTGATATCGTGTGCAAGATGAACCACTAAGACGTGTTGGTTCCGTGGGTTTTCCCACACGACCGTAGATACGTTGACCCACAACCGTCTCCCGGAATGCAAGCGGACCTGCAGATCGAAATTTGGGATCTCCGTCTGTCTGGCGGTACACTCCAGAATGCTGCAACCCTCATGACACACCTGCGTGCCAAGAGCACCTTTGCCTTGCAAAATCTGGTAACAGCCTTTGCCGAGGACCTCCGAAGAGGAATACCCGAACAATCGCTCCGCTGCGCTGTTCCAGGAAAGAATTTCTCCCGCCCGGTTCACGCTAAAGGCAGCATCTGTCGTCCCCTCAAGGAACTCAAACAACTCGTTCTCAAGCATCCCCAGACTCCTGAACCCCGTGGGCGGTGACTGGTAGCACGAAACGATCCATTAGAATGAATCTGTCTTTGCACCAGTATACGATCAGAATTGGATAGCACGGCAAGAGCTTCATCACCGTGTTGTGGCCCAGGTGGTGGTGGGCGGTGTGTGCCCTCGAAGAATTTCCCTTACTTTTTTCAAACAATGGAGGAGGAGCTCCATGGAACAGAAAAAGACCCATCGCACGTTTGAGTTCGAAAACGTTGTCGCCTGGCAGTCCAAGTTTCGAGGAACGCTGTCGGCTTCAGGGCACGCCCTCATCGAAATCGGAAACCCACCGGCATTCAAAGGGACTCCTGACGTTTGGGGCCCAGAAGACTTGTTGATCGGAGCATTGAACGCTTGCCTGATGTTGACGTTCCTGTACCAGATGCAGCTCCGCAAACTGGAAGTTGTTGCGTACGAAAGCAGTGCCCAAGGCACGCTGGAGCACAGCGATGGGAAGTACCGCGTCACTCGGATTGCAGTTCGACCTCGCATATCCCTGAAATCGGAAAACGATATTGAGGCAGCACGTGACGCACTCAGACAAACAGCGGAATCGTGCATGATCAGCAATTCTATTCTCGCAACAGTGGACTTGGAGCCACAGCTCAATAGCCTATCGTCCCCTGCTTAGGCCATGCTCGGTCGCAAATTCCGCGCCGGTGCCTTGGTTGCTGCAACACGGCCGTCCCTCGGAAAGCTCAACCCTTCATGATCAACCCGGACCTATCTTTTGGCGAATCGAAACAATCTCGGCTGACGCTTTCATCGGTGTCTAGCGGGCCCACCCGAGTTATTTCGCTTGCGCGGATTGGTCCTCTTGTTTGAGTGCTGACTGGAGGATATCGGAAGCTTCGACGGCCAACTGTCGTGCCTGATCACGAAGATCAGCGCGATACCAAAAATCGGATCGGACGACGAGCCGTTCGCAGGCTTTACTCAGTTCCAGCCACCGCGGAGGCAATCGGTGTTGGCTTGCGAATTCCTCAAGGGTTGGACCCAAACTCATTTTGTCAGAAGAATCATCGGTCACTTGGCGGTAAGCAAAACCTCAATCTCGAAATCCTTCAGGAACAGAAGGACTGCACGAAGAGACAGAAAACTTTCCCTAGGACCTTGCTGCACCCTTCGGCCACGCCACGGTAAGCAGAAACGCACTCTCTTCCAGCGCCTCGACGTCGTGGTGCATCCCACAGTCCAGCGTTAGCAGTTGTCCCGCCGAGAGCTCAACCGACTTCTGATCGGGCACGTGGAGAAGTATTTTGCCGCGCAGAGCCTGAATCGAGATCCTGGCTTCGGCTCTGTGATCATTCATAAGGGTTCCAGCCTTCATGAGAACCAAAACAATTCGAAAGTCTGGGTACTTTGCCAATGTCTTCGAACTACGTCCTGTCTCGCGCTGCCACGAATCTTCTCGTCGAAGCTCTTCGAGTTCTTGATGAAGGTCGAATCGTAGCAGGGGTTCAGCTAGGTTTGGCAGCCTGTTCAGGCTCTTCGTACCGTCGCCGGGATGGCAGGAACTCGAGTTTGGGTTCATGATCAACACTCCGTACGTCCCTCCATCTGCCGGTTCGGCTCCCGGTATTCCGCTCCAGGATCGATTGCAACCGACATTGGGGACCGCTCAATTTGCATTACTACACCTATTCACGACTCCTTGGAATGGTTCATTCGTCCCGAGCAATGGAACGCAAATACCTTGGGGCGAAGGCCCTACGATCCTGATCTCCGAGCAGGAATTAATGGGCGAGGGCCCCTCAGACGGTCTTCTCATTCACGAACAGATCATAGCAAGTACCATAATTTGGAGAGTCACTGCGTCTGCCCTTTGAGCTTCTGCAACGCGGTATCCTTTGCAGGCTTGGTCGCTGCCGTCGTACGATTACGCCGCATGTTGTCGGCCAGTTCCTTGATCTCCGTCAGATCGCGTTGCATCTCGCTCCAGCCATACCACATCGCGTAGTCCGGGCTCGCATGAAACGTGCCTTCGAAAGTGCGCATGCGATGTTCGAGGTACATCACAAAGAGCTTCTGCTCGATCACGGTTGGAGCATCGTGAAAAGTAAGGAGATTGGGGAAAGCGTAGCTGTAATTTTTTGGCTTTTGGAGAACCCCGTCCTTGTAAAGACCCTCAACCACCCGGATGCCTTCGGCCATGAGGTGATCGGCGTTGCGGATCATGCCGTCGCCTTGTTCCAGCTGTTGCCTGGCAAAGTTTCCGGAATGGCATTGATTACAAGTCTTGATCATCTTGTCGCGCTCGCGTTGCCAGTCTTCCTGGGTCAAGCGGGCAACGTCTGCGGCTTTCACAGTTTCGAGGAGGGGCGTCGGCTTCCCATCTGGGTCGAGAACTCCGAGCGCCTGCAGAATGGTGCCACGATCAGAGGCCCACTGCTTGTCCTCCGGCATCGGCAGGCGAACGGCGAGGAAGCCCCAGGCGGTGCGCACTTCGTGGTTCCCATCCTGCATGTGGCAGGTCTGGCAGGTGGGCGCGGCGGCATCTGCGGGCAAAACCTTGAGCTGTTTAAGTTCGTTTCGTACCCCGTGCTTCGAGGAGGAGTACATCTCCCATTGCGGGTGATCAAATCCCATATGGCAGCTCTCACATGCCTGGGGCTGCCGCGCCTCTTCAATCGAAAAAGTGTGGCGCGTATGGCAGGAATCGCAAGCCGCCGCTCCGAACCCAGAGCCATGTTGGCGCAAATCAGCGATCTCGGCAGGACTCTGAACGCCGATCTTATGGCAGCCGCCACAGCCTTTCTCGCCTTCGATCATTGCCATCGGCTGCCAGTGGATTGTCGGCATGGCCTTCATTGCGGCCCACGCCATCGAGTGTTTTCCTTTCTTGAACTGCTCGACCTGAGTCTGATGGCAGGCGGCACACGTGTCAGGGGTGGGAAGTTTTACTTTGTCCACGTCGCTTGCAGACATGTGCTGATCGCCATGGCAGGCGACACAACTCACCTCCACTTGGCTATGCTTGCTCAGTTTCCAGTCGGAAACGATATTGGGCGTGACCTTGCTGTGACAATCGAGACATTGAGAGGCCGCCGCTGGCTGCTCGGTGGCCTGCATGGTAACAGCAATGAAAGCGACGAAAAGAGTGACGACTATCACTGGCAGCACTCGAACGTTCATGAAGCCCTCCTGGAATCCTTGCGAATTATCCGGGAGTTAAAAGAAGAGAGTCTGCGACTTTTGTCACAGACGTGATCTGCGTCACGTGTGCATGTGCGGAGCCCGCTCAGCAGTACTCCATCAGTTTGCAGGCCAATGAGAAAAGCATGGATGCGGTCAGACGATGACTGATGCCACAGGTGATCTGCCGCCTCAGACAACCTGGAAAGTCACCATAGGAATGGTGAAGGCACGAATGACCGCTGGCAACCCAAGTGTAGTCACAGATATCTGAATAGCGGACACACCGCGGCACAAGTCCTGACACTCGCAATCGCAGAGCGCGGGGACCACTGGGCCGGAGCCGTGATACTCATCACGCCTGTGTGACAGTCGAGGTAATCAAGACCTGTGTGCGGCGAAGTCTCTGCGAGACGAATCGAAGCCCGAAATCGCTGCCGGGGTTGCGACCTGTCTGCTGCAGCCTCGAAACACTGTCAGGACGGCATTTCGAACGGACGTCGTGCAGAAAATCGAAATCTTCCAGCGCCAATTTCGATCCTCACGTCCCTGAAACCGACGCCTTCCAGTCTGAGGGGCAACGTAGCCGGATCCACGAGAACCATTGTGTCGCGAATGTGAAAGATCCTCAACACCAGGGATCGCATGCTGTCCGTTCCGGCAAAAACGCCACCCGGTCTGAGGACCCGGTAGACCTCGGCGAACAGCCGATCTTGCAGAGCCGGTGAAGGTACGTGGTGCAGCATGGTGAACGACACGGCGCCAGAAAATGTGCGCTCACGGTAAGGCATTGCCGTCGCATCGTCGCATTGCACACTGACATTGGTGTTGGCCATGCGGTGACTGAGAGAGCTGGCCAATCCTGGGTCGATTTCGATGCAAGTAATTTGTTGGCATAGACGTCGCAGCCAATCGGTAGTCAAGCCTGGGCCCGGCCCTAGTTCCAGAACTTCATTGCCCAAATCAACTCCACTCAACGACCAGGGGAGAATCTCGTTTTCAAGCTTTTGCTTCCATTTCGCCGATCGACAGTACCATCGGTGTAATCGATTCATCAGGACTTCACCCCTTTTAGCGACTTGTACGTTTTCATCGATGGGTTAGCCTTTGAGGCTCACGATCAAAAGCGACTCGCAGCTCCAGAGCTCTCTGGCACAAGCTTGAGTTTCCTCCGGCTCGCCATTTCTTCAGCAATGCCGACCTTCTCGGCGTCGGATAACATCCGGGCTGCTAAAGGAAACACCACGCTATCCTCGACACTGATGTGCAGTTTGTACATGGCTGCGAGACTGGCAACAGCTTTGCGAAAGCCGTCGACTTCATCACTGGAGAGATTGTCCGTCGAAAGATATTGCGCTCCCAGACGTTCCACTTCGGCATGCAATGGGGCTGCCCAGCGATGTTCCTCCTCCAGTTGCTCCAGCCCTGACAAGGCAGCCTGGATCTCAGGATGGTGGATCTGGCGCAAGCGGGGAAACAGCGACTCCTCTTCGTCAGCAGTGTGCTTTGGTGCAGCTTGCGCGAAGTAGCGCAAGGCAGACTCCAGCGCTCGGCGGGTTTCCTCCGTGGCTGGGCGGTCGATCAACGTAGCGACCGCCTCGAGCGTACCGAGAAACATTTCGATCCGCCGGTGGCAGTCCGAGAGCAGGCCGGTGGGGTCAGTAAAGTTGTGGGTCTTGGCTCCAATCTGGACAGGCATAGGTTCAGTTTACCGGCCCGGTTCGATACCGCTATGACAAAAGTCTCACAGTGATGAAAGTGGTTGCTGGCGGCAACGGACCCACTTAGGCTTCGCGCCTTCCTCCGATTGCAAGCCTGCCGCCCAAGGCGACGTCAAAGAATCTAGCAATTATGCTTCTGCCAACTCGTTCGACCACGTAGCGCCCCTGCTCTGCTCGCGCAAGCAAAGCGGGGGGCAGGTGCTCACGCCAAGCCGACCAGGTATCGGAGTCCGGCTCAATGTGGAACTGCAACCCATAGGCACAGCTTCCGAAGCGAAACGCCTGGTGCAGGTACTCCGCACTCGAAGCAAGCAATGTGGCTTCGGCGGGCAGATCGAAGGTATCTCCATGCCAATGGAATACGGAAACGGACGGTCCGTTCGGTCCGAAAAGAGCATCTCGCTTCCCCTCCGCCGTCAGGTCGACAAATCCAAAACCGATTTCCGGGCCCGGTCCGGGAAACACTCTCGCCCCGAGCGCTCGCGCGAGCAACTGGGCGCCCAAACACACGCCCAGCACAGGACGATTGCGCCCGACCAGTTTTGCAATGAGGCTGCATTCTTCGGCCAAAAAGGGATGCTTGTCGGTTTCATAAGCACCCATGGGACCGCCCATCACAACCAGGCCCTCAACATCATCGGGTTGCGGAAGGCCGGCCCCCAGATCGAGGCGTCGGATGTCTGTATGCAGGCCTCGCGCCTGAGCTTCGCCCGCGATCAACCCGGGGCCCTCCCACGCTACGTGCTGCAGTATTGTCCAGGAACCAGGCATGGCCCGTCTCTCCCCAACGTTCGACCAACTTCGTCTCGGATTAGAGGCAAGTCTCTCCCACTCGTGTTGAACATTGTGCTCTTAATGTGCAGTGCCCCGCTCGACCGATTGTGATGGAGGACGGCCCGTGAAGGTGACCAGCAGATTGAACGCAAAAATTGTGACTGCGGTCATCTCTATGACAGCCGACAATGGGAGCGACGACCATGCCCAGTTCGCAAAGCCTTGATATGCGAGAATCTCGGAGCTGACACGAAGCAGACACCCTGCCCCCAGTAGCAGCAACGAAAGAAACATCAGTTTGGTGCTGAAGAGCAAGCGCATTCCGGAAAATGCCGGCAGAATCCTCGGGCCCACACTGAACACCATCGTGGCCAGGAAACCCACAGTCAACGCGTGACGCGATGCACCCCAGATCCCGTGAGAACCCTCGACCCAGCTAGCCCAGACTCCCAGGGCCGCTGCGACGATGGCCCAGAGGTACGCCAAGCGCACAAAAAGCGGAAAGGTGGTGTGCACTCCCTTCACCTTTGCCGACTGCTGTGTTCGCTCGAGTAAGCGGAGGGCCCAAACCGCGACGATGATCCCGCCCAATAACAGAAGCACAGCTGATCTCATCCAGCCCATCATTGCAGCAATCACACCGGCGGAGTTCACCGCGACTGCGAGGAGCAGTATGCGCCCGTGTACCGGGCGTAACCCCAGGAAAACCGGCAGCCATTTGGCGCTGAACCCCCAGACAAATGGAACGAGAAATCCCCAGGTCTCGAGTACCAGGAACCGCTGGTCGAATTGGGTTGGGAGATCAGGTGAAACGCCACGAGAAGCGAGGAATAACGCCACGCCCAAGTTGACCAGCAGCGTTAGCAGCAGACCTGCGGAGGCCGCGATCACTACAAAAACCCATTCTTCCAACTTCTGTTTACCGGAGTCCTGGGGTCTATGACCCGACACCGAATACAAGAAAATTGAGAAGGCAATTATTTCGAGTGCCGCCGAGACGGGCAGCACGATGCGCCATTGCCACAGGTAAACGCCGGTCAGCCAGTGTAGGCTGATGCCCAACGCCCAAAGCACCCAGCACACCCATGCAGCCCACAGCGCGAACGGATTCGTGCGCCGCAACTTGGGAATGGAATAGAAGCCGATGCCTAAGATGAACGTGCCGATCCAGCCGAAGATCTGCGCGTGTCCATGTGCCTGGATCCATCCGGCAGAGACCGAATTCGCCGCATGATGGCTGCTGATCGCCAGCAGGTTCCAGACCCCCAGGAAGGTTCCCGGGAGAAGCATGAACACCAAGCCAGTCGTGATGTAAAGCATGAGCAAGCGGGACAGGCTGGTCTCCCTTGCCCGCGTGATCTCGAAGATCTCCCCTGGGGTGAGCGCGCGACCAACCTGGGTCTCAATGCGGGTTGCCTGCGCCGGCATCCTGTCTCCGTTCCTCTCCGTGCCCTCGTTCCATCTCGATCGCACGCGGGAACAGAATGTTGTTCTCCAGGTGAATGTGCTGATGGAGGTCGGTTTCAAAGTCTGCCAGGGCTTTGTACAGAGTCTGGTAGCTGATGCAGGCATCGCCCGGCGGCGTATAACCCGCGCTGGCCTGACGCATCGCGCGCAAAGCTTTGCCGGCAGAGTCGTGCTCCTGCATCATCATCGAAACTGGGTTTTGCACGCTGCCAAAAGGCGGTGGCAGGACCGGCTCTTTCTGGATGACCGACTCTTCCATCCTTATTATGTAGGGGAACAGGACCCTCTCTTCTTTCATCATGTGCATGGTCAGTTCCTGCCCCAGACCCTGAAAACTGGCCTGAACCTGCGGCAGTTCGGGATGGTTTTTCCCGTGCACGGAGCACACCTTGTCAAACAGCGGGCCCAACCGGGCGATTTCCTCACGCGTGTACTTGTGGTGCGTGCTGTTGATGTGAGCGATCACGTCGGCCAAAGGTTCCACCTGCCAATTGCGCTCCTTCTGGCCCGCTCGGGACAGCTGTTCGGCCATTTCCAGCGAATCCAATATGTCGTCTGCCGATAGATTGGCGGCGGCGCATGCCTCTTGCAACGATCTGGTTCCGCCACAGCAGTAGTCGATGCCCAGCTTTTCAAACACTCGGGTCGCATTCGGGAACTCCAGCGCAAGTTCCCGCACAGTTTTTGCAGTAGTCAAGCTCATTGATTTCTCTCCGCAGCCCTGGCAGAAGCCCCTAAGGCCGCCTTTCTCATCCGAAGATAGTGCCGCCAGGAATCGATTACGATGACTTTTGTCACGGAGGCCCAGAACCGTTCGCTGTGACAAACGTCATTGGCTGGTCATGTGCTAGAACCTAGTCTTCCGCTCACTACCCTGTGTAGGTGTATGGGGTGTCGCTCGCGTGACAACCGCATTACACGGGTGGAAGTGATCTTAGGACCGAAGGTCTACCAGTGGTTCATTTCTCGACTGCCTTCAAGTCCATTGCGGAAGTTGCAGCACCCGCCGAACGTACCACGATCCAAGCGTGTTCGTTCTTGAGGCACCCACTCTGGAGAGTTTTGAGACGCACCCAGCCTTCAAAGACGTGTGAACTCCATGGCCCGCAGCTACTCTGGAGCTTGAGTCTCTGCTTCGAGGCCCTTCAGATCGCGGATGAATGCACTCCGGCCATCGATCCGCACTACTCCCTGCGCCTGCAGCCGGCTGAGATTGCGGGAGACGAGTTCGCGGACGGTTCCGATCTGTGAGGCCAGTTCCTGGTTGCTCGCCGGTAGAGTGACCTCGATACCGTCGCGGGTATGCTTGCCCTCCCTTTGCGCTAGTCGCAGTAGGAACGACGCGAGCCTGTGACGCACTGTCGTAAACGAAAGCTCTTCGATAATCCCGACGAGCCGCCGTAAGCGTGCACCCACGACCCGCAATACCTTGAGCGCAACCTGTGGATGGGCAAGACACAAGGCGTGAAAATCTTGTTTGCTCACGAAGAGAAGTGTGGCGTCGTCGATTGCTGCCACCGATGCCGGGTAGTTTCCGCCGTCAAAGACCGGCACCTCCGCCACCGAGCTTCCCGGTCCGTCAATGCTGAGCACGTGCTCGCGCCCACCAGAAGAACTCTTAAAGATACGGATGTGCCCGGATTCGACAACATACAACCCCAAACAGGGTTCGTCTTCGCCGAAAACAATCTCGCCCGCCGCGTAGTGGCGCGGCACCGCGCGCTGCAGGAGAAAAGCGATTTCGTCCTCTGTCAGCCCGAGAAAAATCGGAGCCTTCGCCAGCGTCTGACCATGATTGCCCTTCATTTCCGGCATGGTCGTTCCATGTGCTCGAACCGCTGGAGGTTACGCCACACTTGATCGCCGACAGTGCCGGAAATATCAACCTTCAGTCTTACGATAGACATAATGTCCCACCAACAACGTAGCAGAGATACCCTCAAAACAGGCGCTGATCATCATGCCGATCGTCTCAGTGTACTCTGATAATCAGTCACGAACTTCTCAATCCCCTTGGTCGTGAGTTCGTGCGCAATATCAAAGCTGTCCCACGGACGGTTGAGGTTCAGAGCTTTGTACGGAATCGCTTTCAGGAGCTTGCCGCTCCGGTCTTCCCCCTTGTAGCTGAAATTCCGGTCCGGCATGGGAAAGCGTTTTGCTGCCCATTCCTCTAAAACTCTCGCCGGTACTGTAGCAAGCTCAACGTTTAGAGCAAAAGAACAAAGCAAGTGATCAAGATGGCGGACGCTTGCGGCCAGCACGTACACATGACCATCGCTTGCTTCGTACATTTCCTTAATATTCTTAACAAGATCCATGCCGTTTTCGCCATGATCGTCGAGCCTGCCCACGAATGGCGATACGTACACCGGTTCCTTTGATCCCTTCGTTGCGGCATACACGGCAGCCGCTTGCTCTTGCGAAAAACACAGGGTGATGTTGACTCGGATGTCTTGTCGAACCGACATTCGCGCAGCCCGCAAACCCTCATGCGTGCAGGGGTACTTGATGTACGCATTGGGAACCCAGGAAAACATTTCCTGTCCTTGCGAAAACATCTGCTCGGCAGTCGTACTGACATCGGCAAACACTTCGATGGAAATGCCGGCTTCCCCAACAAGAGGGGAGAGGCTCTGAACGATCTTTCTGTACTCGTCCTTCTCCTCCTGTGCGCTCAGACCGCGGCCAGATGCCAGGAGGTGGCGAATTTCAGGATTCTTCGCAATTAAGGAAGGATTGGTGGTCTGGCCATCAACAAAACCAAGCAACTCCTTGACCCGCCGAGTCTCTTCCGGATCACCGCCATCAACGAGAATCTTTGTTTTCGGTCTATTTGTCATCACGTTGCACCGCACCTTTCTCGCGGCCGTCCTCGCCTGTTGCTCCGCTCAGCAGTTCTGGACCAGCTTTGAATCGCTTTCATGAATGGACTTTCGTTATGATTTCTCGTTTCCATTTCCCGTCTCTTCCCGTCGGCCCAGCCTTTCGCGCTTTGGGATCCTGGTTTGGCGGCTGACTTATACTCGTATCGGGAGGCGAGAGGTCTCAATGGACCATTCGTACTATTCACATAGACAGTTGTCGCAGGGTGAGGTAAATGCTGGAAAGTGAACTATTTGCTCTTCTCCAACGAACGACCGATGCGGTTTTTTCAGTGACCGAAGATGGCGAAATCATCTCCTGGAACAAAGCCGCTGAGAAGCTGTTCGGATATCCGGCCGCTGAGACGATACACAAGACGTGCTATGAAACCCTCCAAGGTATAGGACCATTGGGCACGCGTGTGTGCCATCAGCACTGCAGCGTGGCCGAATGCGTCCCTGACGGTACCGAAATTCCCAACTTCGACATGAGTGTAAAGACGCGTTCTGGGGAGCGCTTGTGGATCAACATGTCCACACTTGTGTTCGACAACCAGCGCACCGGCCGCCGACTCTTAATTCACCTCGCCCATGACATCACTGAACAGAAAAAGAGTGAGGAACTGATGCGCAAGATGCTTGATTTATCGAAGCAACTCAGTTCTTTGGGGGCAGGTCCGGTGCATGCCGATCCGGTATCTCCGCTGTCAGAGCAGGAGAAAAACATTCTGCGCATGTTTGCGCAAGGCAAAGACGGCGGTCAGGTCGCTCACATTCTCGACATCAGTCAGCAAACCCTGCGCAACCACTTCCATCACATCAACCAGAAGCTGCGGACCCACAACCGTTTGGAAGCGGTCATGAATGCCATCCAGCGGAGACTGATCTGAATCTCAAAGCCACATCGCTATCTGATAACGGCCCGGCAATGGTGAGCTGAACTAGCTGAGGAGAAGGCTTTTCTGAAATTGTGGCGTGGCCCAATGCACCGTCCTCCCCGGGCAGATGAGAGCCGTGCCCTAATTGGGTTCTCTCCGACTGATCCCCCGGCATGCCGCGCCCAATCACAGGCATTTCACATCACCGGTACAGTTGTCCCATTGCGACCGCAGCGCAACAAGCGCCAAATAGAGACTAGGCGGTTCCTCAACCGCCGCAGGAGTCGTTGTCATGATTTCTCACTGTGCCAATCCGGATTGCATGCGGCCGTTTCATCACCTGAGGGGCGGACGTTTGTACCGGTTCGATATCAGGCATCCGAGTACGCCCTGTATCGATGTCTCCAACGCCATCTGTGGTTTAAAGCCATCACAAGCAACTGTCTTTTTCTGGTTATGTGAGGAGTGCTCATCGAAGCACATCCTCACATTCAACTTTCGTGATGGCGTCAAAGTCGCGCCGCTGACCGACCCGACCCAGATCGGGACTGCACCCGTAATCACTGTACCGGACTGAACCGCCGCAACTCAATGGCGGCAAGCGGAGCAGTATCCTCCGACTTCCAGTCGCGCCACCAGAATATGGAAACGGCAATCCCGCTCCAATTGCTGCTTCAACGACTCGAAGATCTCGCTCACAAACTCGCTGACCTTTCCACAACGCAGACAGGCCATGTGAATGTGATCCCGGCCCAACTTGCGCTCATAATAGTGGCCCTCGCCTTTCATATGCATCAAGTCGAGTTCGTCAATCATTCCATGGCGTTTTAGAAGCTCCAGAGTGCGGTAGACCGTGCTACGGTCCACCGAAGCGTCTACCCTTTGCGCCTTGCGCAAAATCTGGCTCGCGTCCAGATGTTTCTTGGCAGTCTCGATCACGCTCAGGATCGCACGGCGCGAATCGGTCATGCGAATCCCGCGCTCGGCCAATTGGGCCTGCAGGCGGCCCGGAATTTCGGTTTGAGGAAGTGGCATGGTTAGGTCCCTCTCGATTTGAGTTGCACCTAATCGCAAACACGCTGCGACAGAATCTTGCGCTCTCGTATTGACACTGGACGCTGGGCGACCGTAAGCTCAGATAATAAGGCTTGTTGCGACTGATTTGCAACAAGCATTTGCGGGAGAAAAACTGTGAGACAGCAAACCGACTCCTCACCGCGGCGCACGCTGCTTCCACACTTCACATCATGTTTTTGGAGGGATTCGAAGTCTTCTTTTTTTTTGCAGCATTATATGCGACTGAGTCGCATCTAGAAAGGAGTGGCACGTGAACCGGAAAAGCGGGTCGTTTCCGCACGTAAAAAAGCGGTTGGCAATCCTGGTCGGGCTTTGGGCTGCGCTTCTTCTGATCCTGTCTTTGTCGAGCCAGGCCAGCGACGGAGGAAGAATCTCAGGAACGGTCGTCGATCCTAGCGGTGCTGTCCTCCCCGCGGCGGCGGTCATCATTCATAACTCCGATACCGGTAAACAACAAAGTTGCATCACCAACGATGATGGCACTTATTCCTTTCCCGTCGTTCCGCCAGGCCACTACCGGATTGAAATCGCCGCTCCGGGATTTAAGCCCTATCTGCGAACTGGCTTGGAGCTTCGTGCAACCGACGCTCTTAAGATTGACGCTACGTTGGAGCTGAATTCCGAGAGTACGACTGTTGAGGTCTCCGGCGACACCGTCCAGGTTGACGCCTCAACCACCCAGATGGGCGAAACCATCGCGGCAAACAAGATGACCAGCGTCCCACTGAACGGGCGCAGCTTTACGGATCTGGTGGCCATTCAGCCTGGCATCGTTCCCACCAGTTCGCAGCAGCCCAATGCCGTGGTCATGAGCGGCGTCACCAGCACGTCCCCGTCTGGCGACTTAAACGCAGGAAACACGTCCATCAGCGGCCAGCGCGAAACCGCGAATGGGTTCCGCATCAACGGCAGCGACGTGGAAGAGGACGTCAACATGGGGACCGCCATTGTTCCCAATCTTGATTCGATCCAGGAATTGCGCGTTCTCACGAACAGTTTCGATGCCGAATACGGCAATTACAGCGGTGGGCAGATTCTCGTTCTCACCAAGTCCGGCACCAATCAAATCCACGGGGACGGATTCGAATTTCTGCGCAATACCAACCTGGACGCGCGAAACTACTTCTCCGCCGAGCGCGCGCAGTTCGAGCAGAACCAATTTGGAGGAACACTCGGCGGTCCGCTCATTCGTAAGGATAGAATCTTCTTCTTTGCCGACTATCAAGGCACTCGTCTGAATCAGGGCATCGACACGGGCCGGATTTCGGTCCCCTCTCTGCAGGATCGAACTGGCAATCTATCTGACCTGGCTGGATCGTTGACCGGAATCGTGAACGGCCAATATTGGGCTGACCTGCTTTCCCAAAAACTGGGGTATCCCGTCCATCCCGGTGAGCCCTACTACACATCGGGCTGCGCCAGTTCGTCGCAATGCGTCTTGCCCAACGCCCAAATTCCGGAGAGTGCCTGGTCGGCCCCAGCCAAGGCCTTGCTGCAATACATTCCCGAACCCAATCAGGCAGGAAATGCATTTTCTACTTCGGCGTACAACGAGACGCTTCGCGATGACAAAGGAGCGATCAGAATCGATGCCAACCCGCGCTGGGGATCGCTTGCCGCGTACTACTTCTTCGATGACTACGCTCTAAACAACCCGTACCCCACAGGCCAGGGTGGGGCGAATGTACCGGGGTTCAACGCCACGACGCTCGGCCGGGCACAACTGCTGAGTCTCGGCATCACTAAGGCGTTTGGGGCGAATGCAGTCAATGAACTGCATTTCAGCTACATGCGCGATGCGAACCACGCAGGACACCCGGTAGGTGGCGTAGGACCGAGTTTGGCTTCGCAGGGATTCGTTGACCCAACGGGTGCACCGGGGATCATTCCGCTAGCCCCAGGGATTGAAGGCATCGAGAACGTTTCGTTTAACGACTTTACCTTCGGCGAGGACATCACGGGACTCACACAGGTCAACAATACATTCCAGTGGATGGATAACTATTCCCGGGTCATCGGCAGACACACAATCAAGCTCGGCGGAGAATTCCACCTGGACCAGATCAACACCAATCCGGATGTCATCTTTAATGGTGCTTTCGTGTTCCAGGGAACCGAAACCGGCGCGGACTTGGCAGACTTCCTGCTGGGGATTGCCAGCAGCTACAACCAGGGCGATTCCCAGCGATTCTACAACCGCAACAAGTACACCGGGCTGTTTGTCCAGGACAGCTGGCGAATCAAGCCCAATCTCACCCTGAACTACGGTCTGCGTTGGGACGTGATTTCACCCTGGTCCGAGAAGTACAACCAGCTTCAAACCCTGGTTCTCGGCGAGCAGTCCCGCGTTTATCCCGGTGCGCCGGCTGGACTGGTATTTCCCGGCGACCCCGGTGTCCCCCGGACACTTGCGCCAACGAAATACGACAGCTTCGCACCACGCATTGGCGTTTCCTACTCCCCGGATCGGCAGAATGGCTTGCTCGCGAAAATGTTCGGCGGACCGGGCAAGACTAACCTCCGAGCGGGCTATGGTCTGTTCTACACGGCATTCGAAGGCTTATCCGCAGGCATCATGAGCGCCAACCCGCCCTACGGCTACACCTACACGAGTCTTGCCCCGCCGTTATTTGCCACGCCCTTTGTCACGGCAGCGAGCGGCCAGAATGTCGGCCAGCGCTTCCCATTAACGTTTCCCCCCTTTGGAACTTCCCCGAACAACCCAGATTCAAATATCAATTGGTCGCAATACCTGCCGATCACTGGCGTGCCGTCCTTTTCTAACAGGAATGTGCCGCCGTACTCCGAGAGCTACATGCTTTCACTTCAACGGGAAATTTCGACGAAGACCTCCCTCAGCGTCAGTTATGTCGGTACGCAGGCGCATCATCTCCTGGTGCTCACTTCAGCAAATCCAGGTAATCCCGCGCTATGCTTGAGCCTCAGTCAGCCGAACGAGGTCATGCCGGGCACACCGACCTGCGGGCCATTTGGCGAAAGCGGCGTCTACACCACGCCCTCGGGCGCAGTCATTCAAGGAACGCGAAAACCCTTCAGCTCCCAGTTCGCCGCCATCACTTACCAGAAAACCATTGCGAATTCGAACTACAACGCACTTCAGATCAATCTCCGTCACAGTTCCGGACCACTGGAGTTCACGGTTGGCTACACCTACAGCAAGTCTCTCGACCAATCTTCCAGTCTCGCGGAAGCGGTCAATCCGATCGATCCACGGTTAAGCAGGGCCCTCTCTGCTTTTGACATGCGTCACAATTTCGTGGCGAGCTACAGGTACCGGCTGCCGGTCAGCAATCTCTTCCGTCGCCAGAACCGCTGGACCGAAGGGTGGGCCATCTCTGGGCTAACCCGATTCACAACCGGGTTTCCTGTAACTCTTTACAACAACAACGACACATCCCTACTCGGCACCATACCAAACGGCATCAACAACAACGGCGTCGACACGCCAAACTTTACCTCTGGCAATCTCGAGATCAACACCAATCCGCGTACCGGAAACCCTGCCTTCAACACCTCGCTTTTCAGCCTCCCAGCACTGGGGCAAGTCGGCACTGCGCCAAGGCGATTCTTTAGCGGGCCAGGAGTCGACAATTTTGACATGGCGCTGGAAAAAGACATGCGGCTTTCCGAATCCAAAGCGCTGGAATTCCGGCTGGAGGCTTTCAATACCTTCAATCATGCGCAGTTCTACGGGCCCGCGACCGTGAATGGCAACATCAGCAGCGCCAATTTCGGGGAGGTGGTGAATGCAGCGCCTCCGAGACTCGTTCAGTTGGCTGCCAAATTCTTTTTCTAGAGTATCGTGCTCGTGTGGCTAAGTCGCAAATAATCCTGGTGCCGTCCGTGGCTGCGAATCAGTGCCAGGTGATGGTACGGATGTGGCAACGGTGCAAGCGCTGATGAGGCACAGCGCGTTTCGCTGGCATCACAGCTTGGACATAGCGGTCCATCGTGACGCGATTGTTGCGAAATGTCGCTATAGCACACATTGACCGAACCGGTTTCTCAAGGCCGGCACGGCCAGTCAGCTCCAGACGGGATTGCCTTTCGCGTCGCGAAGAACGAGAGTGTCCGCGCCCTTCACGACTTCGCGGGCGAGAATGAGGTCGGCTTCGCCCTGTTTAATTCTTGATCCGGTGAGGGCGATTTCGTCCCCTTTGCTGAAGCTCACGCCCATGTCGTCAAGAAACGACTGAGGACAGAGGTACACGTCGACCGTGTCCGTCCCAGTCTTCACCAGCAAGTGAGCGATCTCCTTTTCACTGCCTTTTGGAGGCAGCTTCACTTCTTCGACGGTGCCTTTCATCTTGGTCTCGGTGTTGACGTCGTATTTGGGCCGGTTCGTTTCTCGGGCCTTCTGCGCAACCAAGGGCAAAGCAGAGAGAATTGCGATCGCCAGAAAGATCGACTTCCGACTGGTCCTATATGAATCGGGCATGGCTCCTCCTGTTTGCAGCCATCCTAGGAATGAACCATATCGCAGACTCCGATATCGTACTCCATTTTCAAAAAGACGAACCAGTTCGTACTGGGTTGAGTTTGGGCAAGCCTTTTTCACAATTCCATAGCCGCCAAGTGTTGAAATATCGCCTTTTACACCAACAACCTTAGCGGGGGCAAGCAGGGCTTTGAACGATGGACTTCCAGCATGAAAGCCCTGCCGCGCATTCGGCTGCACGTTCCGTTGGGCCTTTTTAAGCGACCTTCTTCTGCTGCTTTGCCTTCAACGAAATAGGCGGACTTACTACAACTTCGCCGGGCTTGGGATTGAAGACCTTCACTACTTCTTCATGATCCCCATTGTTGAGCGAAGCCGGCTGCGTCCGCCAGTTCAACTCTTCCAGCCGTTTCCGCATCTCGTCTCCGCACGTTGCACGAGCATTGCAATGGTCACAGTCTGGATGGTGAATTCTCAGGAGGGACAACAGGTAGCACATCCGAGGTCTCAGTTTCACGACCCACCTCGCCGAATTCGGGTCATTCGCCTCACAGGGAGTTGCGTCCCACGGCGGGAACTGCTCTTCGGGGAGGCGGGACGTATTATGCCACAGGATGAGAGCAGCGTTTCAGTGAAATTGGGGTGACTTCTCGATGTGCGGTGATCGTCAAGAACCAAAGCGCAAAGCCAGCCCATCATCGTAAATCGGCCTTGCGCTCATTGACCGGGGCGGTTAAGTCAGAGGCCGGAAAGTGCTCATTTAGGAGGCTCGATATCCGAATAACTTTCGGCACTCGAGTCTCAAAACATTGTTCGAAGACGGGCATTTGAATTCCTCGGTACCGTGTTTCTTGCCGTAGGCGGTGATGTCTTCTTGGGAAACGCCAAATACCACCGCGCCTATTTTGGACCAGACGCAGGTACCCGCGCACATAGCACAAGGTTCATGCGTGGAATACAAGACGAAATCCTGTAGATACCGACCGTAACCGGAGGAAACATATTTTCAAAGTTTCAAGCTTCACATGCTTGATGGATGAACCCGAAGTTTTTACCCGGTTACCGGCTGACGCGATAACCACTTCACGCACCGATACAAACACCGGCACCAACTTTTGCAGCAGGGCCGACTCAGCATATTTCGCCAGCCTGCCCTATGGTGCACCGTGCAGACTGTCACTGGATGGTCGCTTCCAAGTCTTCCGGTTTCGGGGCCTGCTTCTGAATCCTTTCAAACACATTCTTCACCACTCGATCACACCGAAGGGCATGAAAATTGAATGCTTCTTTCCTTTCCATTCCAGCACGCACGTAAAGACTCTTGCGTAACAACGCCCGCGCTCGATGGAGGCGGACCTTGACGTTGTCTTCAGTGATTTCGAGAACATCCGCGGCATCGGTCGTGCTCATGTTCTCTACGTCGCGCAGCATGAAAATGGTTCGGTAAGCATCCGGCAGCTTTTCGACCGCTTCTTCCAGCAACCTGCGAATCTCCGAGTTTGACGCTTGCTGTTCTGGATCCGGTGCCAAAGAGGCAAACCTATCCATGGGGTCTCCCTCCCGTTCTGACGTTGGTTCCAACTCCTGATATCGGTTCCCGCGATGCTGTCGCGCTAAAGCTTCGTGTACCGCGATCCGTGTCAGCCAGGTGGAAAACTTCGCCCTCCCGGCGAACTGGTTCAGATGTTCGTATGCGCGCACGTAGGCATCCTGCATTACGTCCTCAGCTTCGCCATCATTGCGCAGAATAGCCCGAGCCACGCGGTAGAGGCGCTGGTTGTGACGGCGCATGACGATTTCAAACATCCCCGTCTCACCCGCCAACACGCGGGCCACAACGTCTTCGTCACTCAAGGGCTCTTGCGAAGTGGCCACTTCCGCTGGGTTCACCATACAAACCCTCCATATGATGGAGTCACCACAACAATAAAGGTTACAGATCAAACCGCCGCGGCTCAGGAAGAGAAACGGATACGTCAGCCTGTAACCGATTCGCTCCTGCCAACTCCATTCTCTTGGAGGAGGCACACATGAACAAGGGATTTGATTCACGATTGGAGCAGGGCTGGTGGGTACTGCGGATCGGACTTGGGGTCGGACCGTTCCTGGCGGGCCTCGACAAATACTTCAACCTCTTAACCAACTGGACCGGGTACATCAGTCCGCTCGCCCTCAAGATATTGCCGTTCAGCGGACAAACCTTCATGCACATTGTCGGTGTCATTGAGATGATCGTGGGCCTGGCGATTCTGACCAAATGGACGCGCATGGGGGCGTATGTGGCTTCAGCATGGCTGGTAGCTATTGCCATCAACTTGGTCTCGACGGGAATGTTCTTTGATATCGCGGTGCGAGACGTAGAGATGGCCTTGGCAGCTTTTGTGCTGGCGCGCATGACTGAGGTCCGCAGCAACGCTCTCCACAGCGAGGCACCAAACGAACGGCCTGCAAAAGCGATTGTCGCTGCTTGATGAGAGCGCTCCCGCATCAGGAATTGTGACGCCTGCAAAGCAGTCAATAATTTTCTAAGCCGCCTTTGGATTGTGAGAAGAGATGCAAACCATACTCGAAACCCAGTCGCTAGCCAATACCAGCCTGCAGGAACTGATGAGAGAAATATTACTGCGTCTCGGCGAGGACCCGGAGCGCGATGGCCTGTTGCAGACTCCCGAACGCATGGAGCGCTCGATGCAGTATCTGACCAAAGGCTACCAGGAGAACCCAGAGCAAATTCTGCTGGGCGCGATGTTCGACGTGGCTTATGACGAGATGGTGATTGTCAAGGATATTGAAATGTTTAGTCTCTGCGAACACCACCTTCTGCCGTTTTTCGGTAAGGTCCACGTCGCTTACATTCCGCGTGGGAAAGTGATTGGGCTCAGTAAAGTGCCTCGCCTGGTGGACGTATTTGCGCGTCGATTGCAGGTGCAGGAGCGTCTCACAACACAGATTGCTGAAACGATTGAGAGTGCAATCGACCCGCTAGGCGTAGGGGTGGTCATTGAAGCGAGACATCTGTGCATGATGATGCGCGGAGTCGAAAAGCAGCACTCTTCGACAATAACGTCTTCCATGCTGGGTGCGTTCCGTGAGAAGGAGACCCGAGACGAGTTTCTCGCGCTTATTCA
This sequence comes from Terriglobales bacterium, assembly GCA_050012595.1. Taxonomy (GTDB): domain Bacteria; phylum Acidobacteriota; class Terriglobia; order Terriglobales; family Acidobacteriaceae; genus Acidiflorens. Next base: position 142,271 of record JBEKGW010000001.1, on the reverse strand, counting down.
AGCAAAGCCCAGTGTGTTCTAGTGTAGAAATCAGCAATTCGAGTACCAGACTCGCGGCGCGCCGAGTGTGAACGGGATCATCTGCGCTTGCTGTTCTCGTTCGGAAGATGGGTTTTCGCGAACTTTATGGAGCTTGGGCCAAATGCATCTAACCGCTGACTCGGGAATACATCATGGGTCTCTCTCCTCAGCATTGACGAGGACGTTCCGAGGAAAGATCTGTGATGTCATCTTGCGGAATCGCAATGTGACAACCTTCGAAAAAGATCAGGTAATTTACGATGCGGGGGACGAAAACCAGACGTTTTTCTTCCTCCAGAAGGGGTTTGTGAAGGTCGGAAGCATCACGGAAGATGGCCACGAACTCATCTACGATGTCCGCAAAGCCGGAGATATTGTCGGAGAGCTTTGTGCTTCCGGACAGCCGCGTCAGGACCGTGCGGTGGCGCTTGAACGAACCGAGGTCATCGCTGTGCCTCTCGACGAGATTCTCGAGATCGTCCAGACGAACAGAGATCTTTTGCAAGAACTCGTGCAGATGTTTTGCGAGTCTCTATCCGACGCATACGATCAACTGAATACATTGGCTTCTAGTGACACCGTCCATCGGCTGGTTAGAGTGCTTCTGAGACTCGGGACTCAACTGGGCCACACCTCAGGGCAAAGGACCGAACTGTCGGCTTATCTCACTCAGGAAGAAATCTCTCAGATGGTGGTGGCGAGGAGGGAAAGAGTGTCAACAGCGATGAACTTCCTCCGCAATCGCGGGATGGTAGATTACTCCCACCGGGGTTATCTGGTTCTCGATTTGAAGGCTCTCCAGAATTATGCCGATTGAGGGATTGAGGTCGATCGATCACCCAGCCTTACTCATTTGTCAAATACTGATCACTGTTACCCGCGTAACTGACAGCGTTGTTCTCAGGTGATATTCGTCAAATGCCTCGTATCCTTCCTGCTCTGAAAGAGTGAGCGACGCTGGGCAATTCCATTTGAGGCAGTTCCATGAAAAACCTAAACATCGCGGTCGGTCTCGTCCTTCTCACAGGGTTGGCTGTCGGTTCATATCGCCTGATTGGAGCACAAAGAGCCTCAGCCCAAACTCAGGAGACTGGCGCATCTCTCTCGGGATTCGCTACCGTGGTTCCTGACAACTCGGACCGGACGCTGCAGGATGGGCAACAGACATTCCGCTTCGACGACTTTGGAGATGAAGCCTGGTGGGGCGATACATTGCACCTCCATGAGGCGATCGAAGGAGTCAAGTTCGGTGGGATTGGTCCAGGTATCAGCCCGGCCACAGCACTGTCTTTGGGACTTAAGGTCGATCTGGACGCATTACCCCCATCGCTGGTGCAACAGATCAAGTTGGGTAAAGTAAACCTGAACGATCCTGCCGTGACGCTGGCCCTGCTGCAACTCAACGCTGTGGTGGGCGTGACCGGGCGTTTCAATCCTGGCGGCAACTTGAAATCAGTCGGAATTCAGTGCGCCTTGTGTCATTCCACAGTCGATAACGCGCTCGCTCCCGGAATCGGTCACCGACTGGACGGCTGGGCCAACCGCGACCTGAATGTAGGAGCGATCATTGCCGCCGCTCCCAACCTGCAGCCGATTGCTGACCTGCTCAGCACGGATCAGGCCACCGTGCGCACGGTGCTAAACAGTTGGGGCCCGGGGAAGTTCGATGCTGAATTGCTGTTGGACGGTAAGGCATTCCGTCCTGATGGAAAGCCGGCTGCAACCTTGATTCCTCCCGCTTTCGGATTGGCAGGTATCAACTTGCACACGTGGACGGGATGGGGCTCGGTGCCACACTGGAACGCGCTAGTTGCGAACCTAGAAATGCGTGGCAAGGGGGACTTCTATGATTCACGCCTGGACAACGCCACGCAGTTTCCAATTGCAGCCGCTAACCACTTCGGCCACGTCCAGAACAGCCCGGATTTGATCACCGCCAAATTGCCTGCTCTGCACCTTTACCAACTCTCAATTCCGGCTCCGGCGCCGCCCCCCGGCAGTTTCGACCACACTGCTGCCGATCGTGGCCGAGAACTCTTCATTGGTAAGGCGAAGTGCAGCACCTGTCACGCCGACCCTATTTTCACGGAACCCGGCTGGAACATGCATAAAGCTTCAGAGATCTGTGTGGATGATTTCCAAGCGAATCGTGCGCCCGATCATGCGTACAGGACTACACCTCTAAACGGTCTGTGGACCCACACCAAGGGTGGCTTCTATCACGATGGCCGTTTCGCGACACTAGCCAACGTTGTGAATCATTACGACTCTTGCTTCAGCCTCGGTCTTACAGCGCAGGAACTCGGCGATGTCGTGGAATACTTGAAGTCATTGCCGCAGCGTAAATAAACGCGAGCTCTGCGCCTCCTGAACACGAGAACGCAATGCTTTCGTTAACGGATGACTAAGTTGACAGTTAGCTCACATTGCCAGCTCTGAGGTGACAACCGGCGCAACCTCTAGAACCTCGCGAACCACTGCATCGATATCCGTTTCCTTTGTGCGGTGGTTCACGATGCAGGCGCGAAGGCAGAACTTTCCCTTCAATTCCGCGTTAGAGAGATAGACCCTTCCACGGGCGACAATGCGTTTAAGTAAGGCAAGATTGAAGCGATTCCGTGTCTCTTCGGAAGCATCCTTGTTTAGGAGGTGGCGGAAGCAAACTGCGCTTAGCTCCACGGGGCCAAGGAGCTCAAGCGAAGCAGCGTCTTCGATTGCCGCCGCCAGGCGTTGAGCATGGTCGAGATCCTGCCGGATCGCGGCGCGGAAAGCGTGCAGCCCGTGGTAGCGCAAAGAGAGCCAGATCTTTAGGGCGCGGAAGCGGCGGGAAAGCTCGATCGACTCTTCGAAAAACGCGAAGCCCTCCACGGGATCAGAGCTGAGTTGCTTGGCATAGTTGCCGGTAAAGGTGAAGGTATTTTGCGCCGAGCCGGCATCTCGATAGAGCAGGCACCCACAATCGAGGGGCTGGTACAGCCATTTATGAGGATCGAGGGAAAGTGAATCCGCCAGAGCCAGACCGTCGAACTTTTCGGGCGCTGCAATCGCAGCGAGGGCCCCGTAGGCGCCATCCACATGCATCCAGAGATCATGGGAGCGGGCAATAGCGGCGATTTCTCGCAGCGGGTCGATTGAGCCTGTGTTTACTGTGCCCGCCGATGCGACCACCGCAATCGGCTCACGGCCTTGCGCCTCGTCCTGGCAGATCGCTCGCTCCAATAGCGACGGGATCATGCGGTAGGAATCATCGCATGGGACGTAATGCAGGTTCTCGCGCCCGATTCCGAGCATTGCCACGGCTTTGGGCACGGCCATGTGCACTTGCTCTGAGGCATAGATGACGCCCGCGCTCCTATTGTAAAGACCGTGCTCATTGGCTGGAGTTTTCCTCTCGCGTGCCATGGCCAACCCCATGAGGTTAGCGGCGGAGCCTCCGCTAGTCAGCGTCCCGACGAAACCGCGGCACCCGACTGCTTCTGACAGCCAGCGAACGACAGTGCGCTCGATGGTGACACCTGCTGGCGAAGACCGCCAAGCCGTAATGTTCTGGTTCAGAATTGACCCCAAAAGATCGCCGAGTGCGGCAATTGGCTCTCCCGATCCGTGAACGTATCCGAAAAAGCGACCGTTCTGAACCCGCGAGTTCCCAATAACATCAGTAAGGGCGGCAAGGGCCTGATCGCCCATGCCGCGCTCTGGCAGGTCGAGATCGAAGAGGCACTCGCTTTCTGCACCAGTTGTCTGCGGAAATGTGGAACGTTCGTCCAGAGTGCACAAATACCCATCACAGAGGTCGACGACGCTGGCAGCCAAACGGCGAAAGTCATCGGTGGAGAGTTCAAGAGCTTTCATGCTGTGCTGAATTTAATCACAGGTAGCCATTCGACGCATTACGGAATTGACGGACAAACCGTTCAATGTAAACCATAATTCTCAACTCGGATAAAATTTCGGCCTCGGCGGAAGTGATCTCGTGTTACAACGGGGCGGATGGTCGGCAAACAGTGAGGTGGGGACTCAGGTCCCGAATGCTGCTTGGCGTCCGACTAGCGACTCGTCGGGATCCAGGATCTTACGGGCCAAATGTTGACGATCACTATCTTCGGATCGGTGGCAAGGTCTGTGTCGCGCCGTAATCCAGGTCGAAGCCAAGCTGGAGCTTGGCCGCATCCGACATGAGGCCCGGATGCCATGACGGATCGAACACGACTTCAACATGAACCTCCTTGACACCGGGCAACCGCGAGAGCCTGCTCTCCACGTCGGCCTTGAGCACGTTGCCCATACCGCAACCGGGCGCAGTCATGGACATTTTGATATGAATCCTGTTTCCCCCTTGCTCCAGGGGCGCAATCTCGCACGAGTAAACCAGACCCAGATCCACGATATTGACTGGAATCTCCGGGTCGTACACGGTCTTCAACTGATCCCAGACCATCTGCTCGCTGAAAGGCCCTTCCCGGACCGCAAGTTCTTGTGCCGTCGCCGCGCTGGAGAGCCCCAGGGCATCGGTATCTTTGGCATCGACACGGTACATGTAGCCGTGATCGGTAGCCACCGTGAAGCCGCTGCCTAGGTGCTGCAAGATCCTTACGACGGCACCGGCCGGGAGGGTAGCGCGAATCCCACTGGGGATCTCGATGACTTCACAAGCTCGACTCACCGTGATCGGTTCACTCGCACCCATATAGAACTCCCCTCGTAGCTGTTCTTTCTCCTCACGCCGGGTGGGCGGGCTACTCCGTCGACACGGTGTCCTGTTTCCCTTCCAGCGAAGCGTACAACGTGTGCCAGGCAAGGGTGGCGCACTTGACCCGCGCAGGAAATTCCGAGACGCCGGAAAAAACAGCCAGCTTGCCCAGTTCAGCCCGGTTCCCGTTCGCCGGCGACTGGCCCGTCACCAGCTTGTGGAAGTGTTCGAAAAGTCTTGCCGCTTCCTCTCTGGTCTTACCCTTCACGCTTTGCGTCATCAGGGATGCTGACGCCTTAGAAATCGCGCATCCTGAGCCCTGGAAGCTGATGTCGCGAATCGAGTCGCCCTCCAAGTCCAGGTAGACGGTGAAGTGGTCACCGCAGAGCGGGTTATATCCTTCCGCCCTGTGGTTCGCCGTCGCCAGCTCGCGATAGTTGCGAGGCGCCTTGCTGTGCTCCAGGATCACTTCCTGGTAAAGCTCGCGTAGATCAGGCATCAGGCGAACACCTCCCGTACCTTCTGGATGCCCTCGACCAGAGCGTCCACTTCTTCTCTGGTGTTGTAGAGAGCGAACGAAGCACGCGCCGTGGCCGCGATGCCGAAGCGCTGCATCACCGGCTGGGCGCAGTGATGTCCTGTTCGGATAGCAATTCCCTCCTGGTCGAGGATGGTCCCGATGTCGTGCGGGTGGATGCTGTCCAGCAGGAACGAGAGCACGCCAGCCTTTTCTTTTGCGGTGCCGATCAGACGAATGCCCGGGATTGCTGAAACGGTTTCAGTGGCATAGGCCAGCAACTCGTGCTCATGCGCCGCTATGTTGTCCATCCCGAGGCCATTCATATACTCGATGGCTGCGCCCAGGCCGATGGCGCCCGCCACGTGGGGCGTGCCAGCCTCAAATTTGTAGGGCAGCTTGTTGTAAATCGTCTTCTCGAAGGTTACGGAACTGATCATGTCGCCGCCACCCTGGTACGGAGGCATCGCATTCAACAGAGCAGATTTGCCGTACAGAACGCCAATGCCAGTTGGACCGTACACCTTGTGACCGGAGAAAACGTAGAAGTCGCAATCCAGAGCCTGAACGTCCACTTTGAGATGAGGCACGGCCTGGGCCCCATCGACCAGCACCGGGATGTTCTCGCGATGTGCCATTTCGATCATGCGCTGGACAGGAGTGATCGTGCCCAGCGCGTTGGAGACGTGCGTTACGGCGACGATTTTGGTTCGCGGTCCCAGCAGGTTCTCAAAGTCTTCGAGCAACAACTCGCCACTGTCACTGATTGGCGCAACTCGCAGCCTTGCGCCCTTCTCTTCGCACAGGATCTGCCAGGGCACAATGTTGGAGTGATGCTCCATGGCGGTGATGAGCACTTCGTCGCCGGCGTGAATGTTAGTGCGGCCGTAGGTCTGCGCCACGAGGTTAATGGCTTCCGTGGCGCCGCGAACAAAGATGATCCCGCTCGCATCAGCAGCGCTGAGGAACGATTGCACCGTCCTCCGCGCTGCTTCGTACTCTTCCGTTGCATGTTCGGAAAGGAAATGCACGCCACGATGGATGTTGGCGTTGTCCCGCTCGTAGTACCGACCGATCGCATCAATGACCACCTGCGGCTTCTGGGATGTGGCTGCATTGTCCAGGTAAACCAGCGGCCTGCCGTGAACTCTCTGCCGGAGTATGGGAAAGTCACTGCGGACCTTATTCACGTCAAACTCCCCACCGGCCTCGCGTAGCTGCGGTGCACGGAAGTCTCTGGGCAATCGATTGGCCGCGGTGGTCATCCAACTTCCTCCCAGCTTCTTCCGGTGTCCTCGCGGCGGTTCCCGCGCGACACATCAGGCGCAGAGTTGGCCATCTGGAACAGACAGCGGTTGATCAGCCCTTCCACGTGCTTCCGGACGGGCCCCTGCTTCATGCGGTCGAGGCACTCGCTGGCGAAGGCGAAGAGCAAGAGCTTGCGCGCGGACACCTCGTCGATTCCGCGAGAGCGCAGGTAGAACAGGGCGTCCCCTTCGATCTGGCCGATGGTGGCCCCGTGCGTGCACTTCACATCATCGGCGTAGATCTCGAGTTGCGGCTTGGTGTCGATTTGCGCGTCGTCAGAAAGCAGCAGGTTGCGGTTGGTCTGCTTGGCATCGGTTTTCTGCGCATCTTTATGCACGATGATCCGGCCGTGAAAAACGCCGTGTGCGTGGCCATCCAGGATCCCGTTGTAGAACTGCCGGCTGCCACAGCGCGGGCTGGCATGTTCCACCAGCATGTAGTTGTCCAGGTGCTGGTGGTCGTTGCCGAGGAAGAGACCATTGATCAAGCACTCTCCTCCTTCGCCCGCCAGCACCGGGTGCACGTTGTTGCGCACCAGGGCTCCGCCCAGCAGCAGCGAGTGCGACACGACATTGGTGCTTCTTCCCTGCTGGATACGCAGCGTTGAGACGTTGAAAGCCTGCTTGTGCTCGCGCTCGAGCATGTAGTGCGAGAGCACAGCGTGGTCGCCGGCGACCAGTTCCGTGACCGTGTTGCAGAACACCGCGCCGCCGTCGAGCGACACGTAGTCCTCGACGAACGTGGCCTGGCTGTCTTCTTCCGCCACAATGAGGTTGCGCGGATGACTCATGGATGGGGCGTCGTCCCCAGTCGAGACAAACAGCAGACAGATGGGCTCTTCCACCAGCGTGCCTCTGGGGATGTGTACATACGCTCCGTCTTCCACGAAAGCGGTGTTCAGTGCACAGAAGGCATCGCGGCGGATATCAAGGTAGCGGCCGAGGTGTCTTTCAATCGCCCCGGAATTGCTGGCAATCTCCGCGGCGAGACTGCTGACTTTCACCCCAGCAGGGAGGTTGCCAAGCAACGAGAGTTCCCGCGCAAAGCACCCGTCCACAAACGCGAGTTGACAGGCAGCGCCCGCAACCCGGTACGGCTCCAGTTCCTGTTCTGACGGCCGGGAGCAGCCGTTCCGGGCGAGCCGGAAGGGAGTCTGCGCAATGGCAGAGACGTTGGTGAACCGCCAGTCTTCGTCGTGAGTGGTCGGGAACCCGACTTCGCAAAAGCGCGCAAACGCAGACCGGCGCAGCTTCCGCAACCATGGCAGGTCACGTCCGGCGGCAGACTTTTCGAACTCGCTGAAGCTTTCCAGGTAACTTTCCAACTGCTGAGTTGCCGTGATCACGTTGTTCTTCCCTCGTTGTCGTTAGGCGGGTGTAGCATGCCGCGCCTCGGCTTCCATCGAGCCATAGCCTTTCTCTTCAAGTTCCAGGGCCAGTTCGGGGCCGCCCGAACGCACAATGCGTCCATCCACCAACACGTGGACGAAGTCAGGAACGATGTAATTCAAGAGGCGCTGGTAGTGAGTTACCACGACGATGGCTCGTTCCGGGTTGCGCATGGCATCGACGCCCTGGGCCACGATCCTCAGCGCGTCAATATCCAGGCCGGAATCGGTCTCGTCCAGGACGGCCAGCTTTGGCTCCAGCACCGCCATCTGCAGGATCTCATTGCGCTTCTTCTCGCCGCCGGAGAAGCCTTCGTTCAGGGAGCGGTTCATCAGCTTCTCGTCCATGTCCAGCAGCTTCAGCTTCTCCCGGAACATGGGCAGGAAGTCCATGGCATCTATCTCATCCAGCCCACGATACTTGCGAATGGCATTAAGCGCGGACCGGAGGAAGTACGCGTTGCTGATGCCGGGAATCTCCACCGGGTACTGGAAGGCCATGAAGATACCTTCACAGGCGGCCTCCTCCGGTTTCATGGCCAGGAGGTCCTTCCCGTTGTAAGACACCTCGCCCGCGCTGACCGCGTAAGTCTCGCGGCGGGCCAGCACCTGCGCCAGTGTGCTCTTGCCGGAGCCGTTCGGCCCCATGATGGAGTGCACTTCGCCGGCGTTCACCTTCAGGTCAATGCCCTTGAGGATTTCGTGGTTGTCCACTTTGACGTGCAGATTCTTGATTTCCAGTAAGCTCATTCCCTTTCCTCTCACGCTGCGTTGTTTACCTCCTAGCAGGACTTCAGCCTTACCCGACACTGCCTTCCAGGCTGACGCCCAGCAACTTCTGCGCCTCCACCGCAAACTCCATGGGTAGTTCGCGGAACACACGCTTGCAGAAGCCGTTCACGATCATGGAAACGGCATCTTCTGCCTTCAGACCACGCTGCCGCAGGTAGAAGAGCTGATCCTCGCCGATCTTCGAGGTGGAAGCCTCATGCTCCATCCGGGCAGTGGAGTTCCTCACCTCAATGTAGGGGAAGGTGTGGGCCCCGCACTTGTCGCCGATCAGTAGCGAGTCGCACTGGGTGTAGTTGCGTGCGCCAGCGGCTCCCTTCAGGATCTTCACCTGCCCTCGATAAGTGTTCTGGCCGTGGCCGGCAGAGATGCCCTTGGCGACGATGGTGCTGCGCGTGTTCTTGCCGATGTGGATCATCTTGGTGCCGGTGTCGGCCTGCTGGTAATTGTTGGTGAGGGCAACCGAGTAGAACTCGCCCACTGAGTTCTCACCCTGCAAGATGCAACTCGGATACTTCCAGGTAATGGCTGAGCCGGTCTCCACTTGCGTCCAGGAGATCTTCGAGTTCACACCCAGGCACTTGCCTCGTTTGGTCACGAAGTTGTAGATACCGCCCTTGCCTTCTTTGTCGCCTGGATACCAGTTCTGCACCGTCGAGTACTTGATCTGCGCGTCGTCGAGGGCGATCAACTCGACCACGGCAGCGTGCAACTGGTTTTCATCGCGGATGGGCGCCGTGCAGCCTTCGAGGTAACTGACGTAGGAGCCCTCGTCGGCGACGATCAATGTGCGTTCGAACTGGCCGGTGTTCGCCGCGTTAATACGGAAGTAGGTGGAAAGTTCCATCGGGCAGCGAACACCCTTCGGGACATAGACAAAAGACCCATCAGTGAACACGGCCGCGTTCAGGGCGGCAAAGAAATTGTCGGTATAAGGCACCACTGAGCCAAGGTACTTCTGCACCAGGTTCGGATGCTTCTGCACCGCTTCCGAAAAGGAGCAGAAGACAATTCCCAGGTCAGCGAGCTTCTCTTTGAAGGTCGTGGCCACGGAGACGCTGTCGAACACCGCATCCACAGCCACACCCGCCAGGTGCTTCTGCTCTTCAAGCGGAATACCCAGTTTTTCGTAGGTGCGCAGGATCTCGGGATCCAGTTCCTCCAGGCTCGTGAGGCCGGGTTTCTGTTTGGGCGCGGAGTAATAAACGATTTCCTGGTAGTCGATCGGCCCGTACTTGACGTTCGCCCACTTCGGTTCCGCTTGGGCCTTCTCCAGCGATGCCCAGTGGTGATAGGCCTTCAGCCTCCAGTGGAGCATGAACTCCGGCTCATTCTTCTTGGCCGAGATCAGGCGAATCATGTCTTCGTTGAGTCCCTTTGGGACTCTCTCTTCCTCGACGGAAGTGACGAAGCCCCACTTGTACTCCCGGTCGGCAAGATCCTGGATGGTGTTCAGGTTGGTGCTCATTGCATTCTCCCGGATACAAAACCAATCGTGGGCACTAGGTTCCCGCGCGCATTCCTGATGGCGGCGAGGTGCAAGGGTTGACTGAGATCGGAAAGCATCACCTTCTCCAGTGCCCCGCGCACCGCCTGGCTGATAATCCGCTGATTGTCCTTGATGGGACAACACGGCTCCAAGTCGCACTGCCCGGAGACGTTAGTGCTGCATTCAGTGAGCGCGATTGGACCCTCGAGTACAGCAATGATTTCAGCCACCGAGATCTCTCGCGGCTTTCTGGCCAGACTGTAGCCACCTCTGATGCCACGGTGCGAGACCAGCAGCCCACCCTGCAGAAGCTCCTTCAAAAGCTTGCTCACCGTGGGCAGCGGAAGCTGCGACTCCAGAGCGAGGTCGCGCGCGGTGTGCAGCAACCGATCATGGTTCTGCGCAATGTGAGTCATCAGGACCAACCCGTAGTCCGTCAATTTGCCTAGTCGGATCATCCGTCCATGCCCCTGTCTCAGAGGTTTGCGAACCGCCCTACATGAGTAGATTTAAATAGTACTGATTTGGTACAATTTAATTGTAAAACCTCGATGGCGCGGCTGGCAAGGCCCGGCAACCCCCAAGAAGGCGGCTTCTGTTGCAATCGCACGTCGGCTTGGGCTAGGCGGCCCGGGCGGGGTGTCGGTCCGAATCGGCCAGACCAGCGGGATTCGTTATGTTGCTAACTCGGAGAGCGTGTTACGGTCTCCTCGCTGCGCAGTACCTGGCAGAACACGGTGGCGAGGGTTCATTCACCGCCAATGGCTTGGCCGAATTCTATGGATTGCCCCATGAAGCATTGGCCAAGATCCTCCAGCGACTTGCCGCAGCCGGCGTGTTGATGTCCCACCATGGTAGTAAGGGCGGATACACACTCGCCCGCGACCCGCGGTACATTTCCGTATTCGACGTGATCAAGGCCAGCCAGGAACCGCGGCGAAGCGGTATTCACGGAGAACCATGCCAGCACGTGGAACCCGTCCCCGGTTACCACGCCCTTTGGAAGGTGAGCGAGATCGTCGAAGATATGCTGCGCGAGCTTACGATCGCGGACATCCTAGACATCGGACAAAAGGCCTCCAGTCCCGGAGGCCTCTCGCGAGATGGCTTCATCGGTGCGAGCGTCGCCGGTTGACGACCAAACAACTAGGAGTCAGTGAGGGGTGTTTCGGGTCGAGCAACAGGAAAACTGCTGCCAGGACACTGAAAGGCTGCATGCGGGTTCACGTCAGCGGAGATCCTTTCATCGAGATTTCGCGCGTTTCTGCAATACGCATGGTGACCGCCGTGACCCGTCCGACTATGGTGGCATCGCCTGGATAGCGGATATGCTTGGCCTGTCCTCGTGACTGTGGGGTCGGAACCAGAATTAATTGACTGCCGTGCAATTCGCACCAGGTGCACACATAGCGATCGCGAAGCTCGAAGAAAAAGATCGGACGGTCATGGTCGCTATGCCAGTTCACCGGCGGGACCGTTCTCTGCCGGGAATCGATTTGCACAAAAGATCCCGGACGAATGATAGGGTCCAGGGTGTGATCTTGCATCCCGATGTACCCGTAAAGGGAATCGCGCCAGTCCATCTGCTGCAGCAAAGCGGGAGGAACATCTTTCCAATTTTCGACTATCTTCGACACGAGGTTGGTTCGTTCGAACCGCAACCTTTCCCGGAGTTCGAGCGGCGACAAGATCGCGGACTCGCCAAGTTCCGAGGCAGCTCCTACCAAATACGTCTGCGGAAAAGCCAACGCCTTGTGGTCTTTTTCGGCCTCACCAACGGGAACATCGAAGAAGGTTGCAAGTTTGTCGTATTGGCGTCCGTAGATGACGCTCAAGCTGTAGAGTTTGTAAATGTTAGGTAACTGTTTGCCATTCTCGAAGTCCGCAAGCGAAGAGTGGGGGATACAGTACTCGTGATTCTTACGGTGTTCGGCTATGCCGCGACTCAACTCCTGCACTTGCCGAAGGGACAAGCGCAAATGCTCCCGTTCAGCTCTCAGCCGCTTACCGAACTCCAGGCTGGATGACGAGGCAAACATCGCACTGCCAATCTTTACAGAATTTTGTTTATGTTACCGCAAATGGTCCCTTTATCCACAAAGTAAATGATTTCTTACGGAAACCCGAACAGCCGGATATAGTCGCCATTCGGGGCTGTTCGGGACTCCGACCACTGTTCTACTAGCACCTTACAACCTGAGAACTTCGTATGTATCGAGTGTTGTTAGGGAATTGCCTCTGCCTGGTCGCAGTTCCGGACACGCCACAGATAGTTGTGGCAATTGCGGTTCATCATGCCTATAGAGATTGAATCTCTGCGAGCAGAAGCCAGAAGGCGCCTCGGGGAAAGGCCCAGAACCAGGCGCCTACTTTTCTGGTATTAGCACGGGGCGTCCGATGATCGGCGCAAACCAGAAATTCTCGCAGGAAAGAAGCAGCGAGAGACGTGCCAGCACGCCGCAGGAAGAAGTCGCAAGCCACTAGAGGCCTTGCCGAGAGGATCCACTCCATCCTCGCGCTTAAGGATCTTACCCTCTACCAGGCATCGCAGCGATCGGCGAAATTGTATGGCCGTTCTTCCCCATATTTTCTTCCACACAATCTCTACTACGACCTCCGCGGTGGAACGTTCAGCCCAAGCATTTACCAGTTTGCTGCCTTCAGTCGCATTACCGGCTATCGATTGTCTGACTGGCTGCGCGTGTTCGGGGCTGACCTCGAAGACATCGCACGGTTGCAGATCTCGCTGCCATCAAGCCGCACGATCCTTCTGGATTCGTCCCTGGCTGACCCCGATGCCTGGGTCCCCTGGCTGCGAAACAGAATCGGGGACGTTCCTGCGCCCCCGATGGCGCCGCTCGGTCAGTTGCTCGAGCCATCTCCTCCCAGGCGACTTCGTTCCCTGTCAGAAGCCGACGATCGGGGTTTCCTATACGCAAAGATCGGATACCAAGACGCACTTGCTTTTCCAGAACTGCTGCCAGGAAGCATCGTGCGGGTGAACCCAGATATTCCCGACAAACTTGTCCTTCGGGCGAATGGTATATCCAGCCGTATATTCCTCATTGAGCACTGCAAGGGTCTGTTTTGTTGCCGCCTGCGTGCCATTGGAGACAGTGTGATCGTGCCGGTCAGTAAAAAGCTTTCCTACGCGCAGGTCGAGCTGCGGCGTCCTCAAGAGGCAAGGCTTCTGGGCATAGTGGATCTCGAACTTCGGCCTTTGCTCATGGCCGAAGAGCCTGAAGTTCCGAAGGAACTGGCAAAACAGTGGAAACCGCGCCCATTGTCCCACGAAGAAAAGGTTGGCTCCCTGCTGCGCGGCGCGCGAATCACAATGCGCTTGTCACTGCGCGAAGCATCGGGAGTGAGCCGCAAGATCGCGGATATTCTTGGTGATGACAGATACTTCATCTCCCCCAGTTCCCTCTGCGACTACGAACTTTTCAACACGACGCCGCGTCACCTTCAAAAGGCCATTACTCTCTGCTCGCTTTACGGCCTGCAATTTCAAACATTCCTGAAGGCACTCGGGATTGTCCCAGAAGAAGCCGGCAGCGAGCCGATGCCCGATCATTTCGTTGCCAGATTCCCGCAACCGGATTCCGCCGAAGACAACAAGTTGGCGGGTGGGGGATTCCTTGAGGAGCTCATTGAACGGTGCGAGGAAGTGCCGTTTTTCCTGCGTGAATCCATCGGGCCACTCTCTGGCTTGGAAGACGCTTCGCTGGACGATTTCTTCTGGATTGGCGGCAAACACGATGTTCTCCATCCTTATCTGGCAAACGGGCTGTTGGCCCTCGTGAATCGCCGTAGGAGGAAGCCCTTCCATTTCTCGTCAAAGCCGTTATGGCAACAACCACTGTATGTCCTTTTGAAGCGTGGCGGAACATATCTTTGCGCATGCTGCGGCATTGAGAACGGCACCCTGGTTGTCCATCCCTACTCCCAGCACTTTCATCGTCCGGAACAGTTCCGTTACCACCACGAGGTCGAAGTGGTCGGGCAAATTGTCATGATCGCAAGAAAGCTGGTGTGAGTTGTCGAATTTCCGAACGAATCGATTGGTCGCTCTGCTTCAAGATCCTGCTCATTGTTGGGAAAACTCGCAGGATTGATCGAAAGGCGAACACTTTACTCATTTTCTGGACAGACCAGAGTGCGCCTGCCTACTCTCACGCTAAGGTGGAGTCGTTGTCCTGTCTCTCGCATGAGCGAAGCCGCTGGTCGTCCTGGCTTCCGAGCGAACTCCGCTGGCTCTCAGAACAGATTCGGCCGCTTCTGCACTGGCACGTGGCCAGTTTCCTGTGCATCACCGCCGGGAGTCTTCTGGCCCTTCTCACTCCGCTCGTGCTCAAGTGGCTGATCGATCAGATCATTCCACAGAAAAAGATGGGCTTGCTTCTGCCGGCGGTCGGGCTGATCTTCCTGGGCTATCAGGGCAGGATGGCACTCACGAGCCTCGGCAACTACTTGATGTTGAGCGCGGCCCAAAAAATGGGCCTCACATTACGAGTAAGCCTGCTGCGGCACCTCGACACGCTCTCAGCCGACTACTACGAGAACACGCCTGTGGGTAGTGTGATGTATCCCCTCAAAGAACCGATCGAAGAAGTCTCGTACTTTGGGTCCGACCTCCTGCCGGCGATCTTGCGGATGCTCCTGACGACCAGTTTCACACTGGCGACTATGTTCCTGCTCAGTCCAGTGTTGACGCTGGCCGTTATTCCTCTTGTGCCGGTCTTTCTGATCACACGGCAACACTTCAGGAGCCGTCTTGCGGCTAACGCCGACGCAGTGCAGGGCGATCGACTCGCATGGAACAGTTTCCTGGAGGAACATCTTTCATCGGTGATTCCCATACAACTCTTGGGACAGGAAAAACGCCAGGAGCGAAGGGCCTTCCGGCTCCTGGCCCATGCGGTCCGATCGCAGCAAACGCTATTCACCACTGGTGTTTGGTTTACAGTGTGCAGTTCCCTGGCGGTTGTTCTGGCCATGTGCGCAGTCATCGGCTACGGCGGGGAGAGCGTCCTCGCGGGAAGGTTGAGCGTTGGCAGTTTGGTAGCGTTCTACGGATTCGTCACTCAACTGTTTGAGCCGCTGAGTGGCGCCGCTGACCTCTATGCGAGGGCCCAGAAAACCTTCGCCAGTATCCGGCAGGTGCAGTCCTCTTTTGCACTGTGCCCGAGCGTGACAAATGCCGCTGCCGCCGTCCACATTTCAAAGGAACACCCGCCACAGATCGAATTTGCTGCTGTTGAGTTTGGGTATCAGAGACAGAAGGACATGCTTCACATCCCTGTGCTTCGGATCCTGCCGGGCGAGCACGTCGCCATGGCCGGCGAGAACGGGGCCGGCAAGAGCACTCTCGCAAAACTGATAGCGCGGCTCTATGACCCAGTTCGCGGGTCGATCCGACTTGGAGGCGAAGACATCCGGAACATTCAACTGGAGAGTCTGCGCCGGCACATCTGCTATTTGCCTCGCGACCCGGTTCTGTTTGACGGGACGCTCATCTCCAACCTTCGCTTTGTGCAGCCAGCGGCCACTGAACGTGAATTGCGGGAGGTCATTGGGAGCGTCGGACTCTCATCGTTTGTCTCAGCTCTGCCCGATGGACTCCGCCAACGGATCGGGCCGGGGGGTTGCCAACTCTCCGGTGGTCAGCGCCAGCGGCTTGCTATTGCCAGAGCCCTCCTGCAACAACCTCGGGTTCTAATTCTTGACGAAGCAACTTCCTGTCTTGATCCTGGTTCGGAAGCGCTTGTTCTTGAGAACATTCGGCGTAATCTCAGCGCATCCACGCTCATTGTCGTCTCCCATCGGCTTACGACATTCTCTACATTCGGAAGGGTTGTCATTCTTTCGGGTGGGCGGATCGTCAACGACGGTCCGCCCGATTCGTACATGATTGCTCGTGGCGCTCACTCCCGGCTGGTTATTTCCACAGCTTCGACCCTGGGGAGAGATCTCAGCGAACTGTCGTCGTGAGTGCTGGCTAAGCGCGACCTTATCTCCTGCAGAGCAATGTACACGGGCGCGACTCCTGCAGCGAATAGGGGCCAAGAGTGGACAGATTGATTTTTTCCGCGTGAGAAACAGGAGAGGCATGTTGTTGACCCGCAGTAAGATCTCTCCCGCTATGTTGCTTTACCGAAAGTTTTCACCTTTTACTGGCTTTCAACTGGCCAAGGGTGTCAAAGTGCGCTCCAGACAATCCCACGTGACTCGGCAACCGAACGGAGCTTCGGATGTATAGGGTTTCCGACACAGTTCGTAGCACCCACAACCAGGACGGCGCAATTGTGCTGGATGTCCGGCAAGGTCAGATGTTCAACCTCAACTTCGTCGGGTCACGAATCCTCGAACTCCTCAAAAGTGGCTCCACCGAGTCAGCGATCGTCGATCAGATTAGCCGCGAGTTCGGCATCAGCCGAGACCTTGCTGAGAACGACGTGCAGGAGTTTCTCCAGAACTTGAAGAAGTGTCACCTCGTCGAAGAGCACGAACCGGGCGAGGCGGTCTGAGCTCGAACCAAGATTCTTTGCGCCAGTTGCAGCTGACGGTGTGAATGAGGTGCACCATGTCGTTTCTTGTTTTGAAGGCGTACTTAAAGCTGATTCAGTTCGATCTCGCCTTGGCGCGAGGTGATTTCGCGGCGCTCTACGACGAGGTTCGCAACTATCCGGTGGGAAAGAGGACGCCTGCTTTCGACGCAGTGGAACGCATTTGTTCGGCAGTTGACATGGCTTGTATCTGGTACTGGAAAGAGGCGCTTTGTTTGCAGCGATCGGCAGCGACGAGTTGCCTCCTCAAGAGCCACGGGATATTCGCCCAAATGGTAATCGGCACACAACAGTTGCCATTCAAGGCGCATGCCTGGGTCGAGGTGGATGGTCGCGTGGTCAACGACAAAACGTACGTGCCGGAAATGTACGCAGTCTTGGATCGATGCTAATGAACAAGAAGTTGAAGGGCAGGAACAGTAATTCCGGGTGGAAGTTTTTCCAGAAGAATTAACCGAGAACGAAATCTTGCATCGGAAACTCAATTCCATGAACCACGAATCACCGCCACTCGGATATAGAGGCGGTCTCAATAACCTTCTTGATCGCCTGCTTCCCAGCTTTCCTGCGGTGCGGAATGACGGCGACCAGAGGATTGCGAAGTTGACAGACTTTATCGACAGCCACGATGGTCGCATCGGTTGGGATCTTGAACACACCTGCCGAGAGCTCAAGCTAGATATTTCGGGCGCCTATGCAGCTCGACTTTTCAAACTTTCCAGGGGACTGGGCGTTAGGGAATACGCCAAAAAGAAACGGTTGACGGCCGCGGCAGAGTTCTTGAGGACAACGGACCTCTCCGTGAAAGCGATCGCCATCGAGTTTGGATATCGCAGTCCGCCTGATTTCACACGCAGATTCAAGGAGCAGTTCCACCTGAGTCCCACCGATTTTCGCAAACTAGCATTGCGTGACGGCCCATCATCCGATTGCGCAGATTCTGACTCTAGTCTGCCGGCGAAGGGTCTGGAGCCTAAGAACAGGCAGAAGAGGCTAGCTGCTTCGCAGAAAAGCCTAAGTGTTTCCGGTTTACTCCGCTCTGCTTCGGGCGCACCTTCACCTATGAAGCGCAGACCGGCACACCAAGGATGCGACCCCTGCTGACAGAACAGCAGGACGAACCAATGTCATGTTTCGAGGAACTAAGCTGTTCGAAAGAAGTAGATGAAGGCTCTTTACATTCCTGTCCTTCCCAGGAATCCCGAACTCCGGCCGAAGCAGAGCGACCCCACAACGATCCTGGGGGCCAGGGTATTTGCCTGGAATGCGCTCTGCGCGCTTCTCACATACGGAACTTACGACGCATATTTTGTACCAGGATTCACGGACCAACAAAAGAACGAATTGATAGCAGAGGGCCTAGCTCCGGACAAGGCTAACAGGCTAGTCCCCGTTTCTGCGGGGAGCAAACCGCTGCCCAATGATTCCGATCAACTCGTGCTAGCTACCATGGGCCCGGAGTTGCGTACTCTAGCGACAATACGCCATAAACTCCAACGATATGACGTCCCTCTATGCGGATTCGTCCACTCCATCAATTCTGCGCGAATGGTCTTTAATATTTTGCAGCAATATTTTGCGGGGCTGACTGAATATGATCTACTCCTTTGCTCAAGCAGGGCCGGAATGAAGACGATACAGGTCTACGTCGAAGAGATTGATCAGTTGTTGCCAGCGAACATCCAGCATCGAGCGCGTCGCGTCCTTGTTCCACTTGGTGTGAGGATTCCGACCGTGGATCCCACAGCTAGAGTCCTGCTACGTCAACGATTAGCACTGGCGCCGGAGCATACCATAGCCTTGTTCTTTGGTCGTCTATCCCAGATGAGCAAAGCCGATTTAGGACCTTTGCTGCTGGTCCTATCGATACTGTCGCGCAGAGGTACAGTGTTCCACTTAGTCATCGCGGGTGACGACACGCAGATGAATGAAGCGCCCCGGCTCACAGCACTGGCGGCCGATCTTAACTGTCTCACGAACTTAACGGTATGGGTAAATCCGACAGCAGATGATAAACATCTGCTGTATTCCGGGGCAGACATTTTCATATCACCCAGCGACAACATACAGGAAACTTTCGGATTAGCAGTCGCTGAAGCGCTCGCCTACGGACTCCCCGCTGTCGTTTCAGACTGGGACGGATATCGAGATTTAGTCACCGATGGTGAAACCGGATTCTTGGTTCGGTCGTTTTTCCCGGCGGACATCGGTCGCCTGCAGCTGGCTGATTGCACGAGTTCAATGCTGGAGGAAGACCTATTGGCCCAATCAACGACTATCGACTTCGTGGCCCTATGTGAAAAGCTGGAGAAGCTCGTACTGGATTCAGCACTTCGGAGGGAAATGGGGCGAGCCGGAAGACAATTTGCAGAGGACCGCTGTAGCTGGAGGGTCATCGTCAATCGATATGAAGAGTTGTGGCACGAATCCGCCCAAATGGCAAAGGCGGCATGTCGAGGTGGGACTACCAGAAGCCCAATACTCAGTGTTTCACTGGAAGACTGTTTCGGACACTTTGCGAGCGCAAAGCGAAGCTCCGAATCTGAGTGCTTTATAACCGCAGAGGGGCGAGAGTGGTTGAGACGACCCGATCGCTTCTACTTCCTCTGTCCTTTGCACGGTCGCTTTTTTCCGCAGCATTTTAGTGACCTGTTACGGATTATCGACGAGCGTCCCGGAACCCCGGTGAAGATGGTGGTCGACTTGGCCTGCTCTGATGGCTTTTCGATATCTATCAACGAAATCCATTGGACTCTCGCACGGCTATGCAAATACGGCCTAGTGATGTCTAGTGAGGATCGTCGCCAGCCGGATTTCTGAGGTTTATTACAGGCTGCGGCAGCGTGAATATGAAGGTATCCAGTGTGGCGCGTCTAGTGTCGGGCTCGACTGGCAAGGCTCAGTTAGAAGTTGCTGGTCGGCCTATGTTTGAGCTCAACCCGGTCGCAGCATTTATTTGGCAACAACTGGCGAGTAATCTGTCCGCTGAAATGATCGTTGCCCAACTTGTGGCGTTGTTTGGGGCCTCTCAGGAACAAGCCAAGCGTGACGTAACGAACTTCATCGAAGTACTCAAGAAGCGTTGTCTTGTTCTTGATGACGAGCAATGCACGACCAGCCCTTCGACGACCTCGTCATAGCATGTTGTTCCCGTCTGCTATTCAGACATAGGTTTCGCCACTCTCTCCTATTCAGGATCAGCACGACCTCCACGTTCTCCAGATCGGTCAGGCTTCCGGTGGCGCTCTGTATCCGCGAAGCACATGTCACAGAACCTGAATACAAGTTCGCAGAAAAGGCTAGCCTTATCGCAGAAAGAGCCAACTGTTTCCTGTTTACTGCGCGCTGATCAAGGCGCACCATCACCCAAAACAACAATCGGGAAACCGGCAAGGAACGCGAACATGAGCGTCCAGTTTGGAATATGGAATTTCGAAGGCCAGCCGCCCGCCCCGGACTACATCGAGAAAGTCAGTGCAACTCTCGCGCCGTATGGACCCGATAGCAATGAATCCTATTCCAAGGATGGCATAAGAATCCTCTATCGCGCCTTCCACACCACGAGGGAGGCACGGCGCGAGAAGCAGCCATGTATTTCTCCGTCTGGCGCTGTCATCACTTGGGACGGCCGCTTGGACAATCGCGCTGAGCTCATCAGCGAACTGAGCGATTCCTTGACCAATGGTTCCACGGACGTCGCCATCGTCGCAATGGCCTTCGAAAAGTGGGGCGCCAATTGCTTTGCCAAGCTCATCGGAGATTGGGCTCTCTCAATCTGGAACCCTAGCAACCGCTCGCTGATCCTGGCCAAAGACCCCATCGGCACGCGCCATCTTTACTACTGTTTCGACAACAATCAGGTTACTTGGTGCACGATTCTCGATCCACTCGTCCGGCTTGCCGGTAAAAGCTTCGACCTCAACGAGGAATACATCGCCGGTTGGTTCTCTATGTTTCCGGCCGCGAATCTAACAGCCTGCGTCGGCATTCACTCCGTGCCGCCGTCTTCATCCGTGCTCCTCCGACCCGGAAAACACGCAGTGAGCAAGTATTGGGATTTCGACCCAAAGAACAAAATCCGTTACCGCACTGAGGCTGAATACGAGGAGCACTTCCGCGTCGTTTTCGCAAAAGCGGTCCAGCGCAAACTCCGTTCGGATAGACCTGTTCTCGCCGAGCTCAGCGGTGGCAGGGACTCCTCGTCGATCGTCTGCATGGCCGATACCATTCTCGCCCGCGGCGCCGCCGACACGCCTCGTCTCGATACCATCTCCTACTATGACGACTCCGAACCCAACTGGAACGAGCGCCCCTACTTCACCAAAGTCGAAGAAAAACGTGGTCGCACCGGCTGGCACGTCGACGTCGGGGCGCAAGATCCGGAAGAAGTCCGCGTGCCCGAACCACTACCCGAATCTGCTCACGGCCGCTTTGTGCAAACTCCCGGCTACGATGGCCGCACTTCTCCGCAGATCAGGGCGTGTATGGCCTCGCAAGGAAATCGTGTCGTGCTTTCCGGCATCGGTGGCGACGAAGTCATGGGCGGTGTGCCCACACCCGCACCCGAACTTGAGAATCTTCTCGCAAGAGCACAATTCGGTGCCCTTGCTCATCAGCTGAAAGTCTGGGCGCTGGAAAAGAGAAAGCCCTGGTTCCATCTGTTCTGGGAAGCCGTGCGTGGATTCTGCCCTCCCGCCCTCGTGGGTGTCCCAAAATACATGCGACCGGCCCCATGGCTGCGGTCCAATTTTGTGAAGCGCTACCGAGCCGCGCTGACCGGCTACCCCTCCAGGATGAAGTTGTTCGGTCCTCTGCCGAGTTTCCAGGAAAATGTAAGCACCCTCGACACCTTGCGAAGGCAACTGGCGCGCACCGCTTTGCCATTCGAACCACCCTACGAGAAACGCTACCCCTATCTGGATCGCGGCTTGCTGGAATTCATGTTTGCGATCCCGCGGGAACAACTCGTCCGCCCGACGCAACGACGTTCGCTCATGCGCCGCGCGCTCGTCGGCATCGTGCCGGACGAGATCCTGAATAGGAAGGGGAAGGCATTTGTTGCCCGGGCACCGATGGTAGCTATCTCAAGCGACTGGGCCCGGTTCGCGGAGATGACTCAGAACATGCTGAGCAGTTCGCTCGGAATTGTGGACCCGGAACGTGTCTCGGAGGCATTGCAGAAGATCCGTCGTGGCGAAGAGGTCCCCATGATCGCGTTGCGGCGTACGTTCTGCCTGGAAGAGTGGCTCAAGGATCTTGGCCCCTTGCGGATCATAAACCTGGATACAACGTTGAAGCCCAAGCTGAGATGGCAGCCTTCGATCGAAAGCTAGCCCATGTAGGGGTTACAAAAACAGTCGCGAGGAACATATCGAGTTCGAACGGGGAGCGAGGGAGCAAATCATGAGCGTCCAGTTTGGAATATGGAATTTCGAAGGCCAGCCGCCCGCCCCGGACTACATCGAGAAAGTCAGTGCAACTCTCGCGCCGTATGGACCCGATAGCAATGAATCCTATTCCAAGGATGGCATAAGAATCCTCTATCGCGCCTTCCACACCACGAAGGAATCGCGTCGCGAGAGGCAGCCATGTATTTCTCCGTCTGACGCTGTCATCACTTGGGACGGTCGCTTGGACAATCGCGCTGAACTGATCAGCGAGCTGCGAGACTCTCTGGCCCGTGATTCCACCGACGTTGCCATCGTCGCTGCGGCCTACGAAAGATGGCGCGCTAACTGCTTTGTAAAGCTCATCGGAGACTGGGCACTCTCCATCTGGAATCCTGGCAACCGCTCGCTGATCCTCGCCAAAGACCCGATCGGCACGAAGCATCTTTATTATTCGTTTGACGGAAAACAGTTAACCTGGAGCACCATCCTCGATCCACTCGTCCGGTTCGCGGGCAGAACCTTCGAAATCTGTGAAGAGTACATCGCCGGCTGGTTGGCAATACCTGTATTCCCTGCTGCGCATCTGACGCCCTATGTTGGCATCCACTCCGTCCCACCGTCTTCGTTCGTGCTTTTCCGACCCGGAAAGCATATCGTCAGCAAATATTGGGATTTTGATCCGGGCAAGCGGATTCGCTACCGCACCGACGCCGAATACGAAGAACACTTCCGCTCCGCCTTGGCCACAGCCGTCCAACGCCGCCTCCGCTCCGACCGCCCCGTCCTCGCCGAACTCTCCGGCGGCATGGACTCCTCCTCCATCGTCTGCATGGCGGATACCGTGATCGCTCGAGGCGACACTGAATGCCCCCGCCTCGACACCATCTCGTGGTATGACGACTCCTACGACCACCTCGAACCCGATTCCAACGAACTCCACTGGATCTCCAAAGTTGAACAAAAACGAGGCAAGGCTGGCTTCCATATAAATATTGGTGCACTACGACAAGAGGACGCCGAAGTAGGCTCAGGGAAATCATTTGAGTCCGAGTTCGACAGTGATCGCTTTGCAGCAACTCCCATACCCAACAAGGGTCTTTCTGAACATTTCAAGCAGTATGCAGCATACATGAAGTCACAGGGACATCGCGTTACTCTCTCTGGAATCGGCGGAGACGAACCCACGGGCGGCGGCGTGCCCACACCAACGCCAGAACTCCAAGATCTCCTGGCAAGAGCACGGTTCGTCACCCTTGCTCGCCAGCTCAGCGCCTGGGCCACGAAGATGAGAAAACCCCGTCTTCCTTTGCTATGGGAAGTCGTGCAAGGATTCTTCTCTGCTCGCGTGGACGTCAACGAGTTGCGTTCCGCTCCATGGCTCCAATCCGGCTTCGTCCGTCGGAATCACCTCGCCTTTTGCGCCTATCCAATCCGGGTGCGGCTGTTCGGTCCTTTGCCCAGCTTTCAGGACCACATTGATAAGTTGGAGGCCAATCGGAGATTCGTTGCGCGCTGTAGCCTCCACTCAGAGTTGCTTCGCGAGATACGTTATTCCTACTATGACCGGGACTTTCTGGAATTTATGTACGCAATCCCTCGGGAACAGATTGTCCGCGTGGGCCAGCGCCGTTCCCTGATGAAGCGTGCTCTTGTTGGCACTATTCCCGACGAACTCCTCAATAGAAGGCGAAAGGCGTTTGTTCCGCCAGAGCCACAAAAAGACGGCTCAACGGAATGGCCCAGCCTGGCGGAGATAGGACAGCACATCGTCGGCAGTTCTGTGGGAATTATTGATCCCGATCGCTTTGGGGAAGTATTGCAGAAAGCTCGGCGCAACCAGGAAGTCTCCCTCGATGGCCTGAAGCGCACACTGACGTTGGAGTCCTGGCTCCGGCACCTCACGCTCCAAGGGATCCTCACGAACCCGATAACGCCAGAGAAACAAGCCAACTCGTCGGCTCTTAAAGCGACAGAACTCCAAGTGCCGACGCAGTCCAAACATTTAGCTAGCTAACTATGTACGTACACTTCACAAAGAAAGGAGGTGAAAACCATGAAATACGAAACTCCGGAGATGACCACATTGACCCTTGCGATCAATGCCATTCAGGGTACGATGAATAAGTTCCTGAGCTACCCAGGCGACGGCGTTGATGTAAACAATGAGGGAATCTCAGGGTATCAAGACTGGGAAAGCTAAGTAAGTCTCTACGATAAGTAAATCTCTACGAAAGGAGACGAACATCATGAAATACGAAACCCCGGAGCTGACCGCATTGACGCCTGCGATCAATACCATTCAGGCTACGTCAAGCAAGCCCCAGCACTACGCAGTCGACGGTACGGTAGACAATGAAGGAATCCCAGGGTATCAAGACTGGGAAAGCTAAGTAACTCTCTGCCGGAGCACTCGCACTAACGGGCGCTCCGGCAGTCTAAAAAGTTATCATTCAGCGCTTGGCGTATGCGAGTTACCCAATATCATTTCGGATTCTCCCTTTCTTCGTGCAATTGCCGTAACTCTCGCCATCGGGCGTATTGGTCGGCTTTGGCAGGATCAAGATCTTCTTCATCCTTGAGCCAGAAGCGAAACCAGTCCACCGTGCCCCCTTGCGACTCCATGCGTACCGCTGGATTAGTTAGAACATGTTCGTCAGTGTTCAGCATTATCAGGTCTACCGGCTCATGCAGATAGCGAAGGCCGGCGTACGGTTCCCACATAGAGACCAAGCTGATGGGACCTTCTCCAACGATTAGTAGGGGTGCGGTGATTTTATCAAGGCTGAAACCCGGAGATCGTTTCAGCCACAGTTGGAAGCCTGTCCCAAATGGCGGCGCACCGATCACTCGATCCGCTTCGCTTGAAATTCGATCCGTGAACAGTATGTACTGCAAATAATCGAACATCAGTCCGTCCGTGATCGATGCTGCTTTCAGGTGAAGCGAACTAGTCGTGAGCATTTCCATCACCGAGAAGCAAGTGCGGCTGAACCCGATAATACCTATTTTTTCCCGATCTACTAATCCGTCCGACACCAATCGGTTTGCAGCGGATTCCAACATCGCGATGGCGCAGGGTCCTTCCTCAGGCGTCATGATGGAACAATTGCTTCCGGCCACCCCGGTCGCGGTTTGTAGAACCATGATTCCCGCCGCAGCCAGTGCTCGCGCTGCAAACGCTGTTGGAAATACACCCGAGGGCCTGAATTCTGATTCGCTGAAGCCGTGCGTCTGTATCACGAGCGGATAGCGGCGGTTCGGTTCGTAATTCACGGGCTTGTACAGCCCGCCTTTCCATTCCCGCCCTTCTCTATCTTTCCAGATGTAAACGCTGGCTTGCCCCAGTTCGATGTTTTTAAGCTGTGGATTGGGGTTCCAGACGACTTGAGATCTCTCTTTGTTTGTGGCAACCAGCACCGGAGGCTCATTGAGCCCTTGCTTCACGCTCACTTCCAGACCGTTCTGTTTCGCCGGGAATGAGCCGTTGAGCTCCCTCACGGATTGCCATGTGCCGTTTGTGCGCTGGTATTCGGTGGTTCTGAATGACTGGTCTTCATGGCTGATAAAGGCCACCATGACGTGGCCCCTGCCGCCAGCAAACCGCGCGCCAATAACTAGGTGGTAGCCTTCCTCTACAATCGTTTCGGTCTTATGGGCCCTTAATACTTCCACACATGTGCTTGCGCCAGAGGATACTTCCACAACGGCCACGCACGGACGCGACGGTGCATTCTCTTTCGATTTGAGGAACGTATTCGGTAGCAAGATTTCGCGACCGTCGTTCGACCAACTAGGATCGCCGGCCGCCAGCCATCCTGCGTCATCCGCGAGCGGTGCGTCCGCCAAGGATAGAATTGCGCCCGTCTGCAAATCAACGCGGACATACTGATGCACATGGCTCCCCTTTGCATCGTAATGGCCTGCACGGATGCGGTTCGTGGAGACTGATGAAGGCGGCGGAGGATAGAACGTCTCCCATGCGGATGGAACATCGAGAACAGGCTGCGTCGTGACCAGGGACTTTCCGTCGGGCGACAACGCGAAGCTTCCGAAGATAGCGAGCGGCGCGCCATCGTTTTTCACCTCGAAGCGTTGACATCCAACAACCGCCCAAAGGGAGATGGTGGATGTAGCGATGCGCGCGGTGATCGGATTGTCGGGAAGAATCAGCTCAAACAGGGACCGCCCTGTGCCCACAACAGAGGCTGCCTCACGTTCCGCTTTCCTTTTCTCTTGTGCTGCCGGGTCGGCAACGGTGTAAACGTAGTGCTGCCGGTCACGGACATCGAAAGCCACGACCGCCTCCGTTTCAGAAGTCAGTGGCTCGACTGTTTTCTTTTGAAGATCGGCCAGAGCAATCCGATGATTGCCGGTTTCGCTGGGTTCTAGAAAAGCAATCCCACTGGAATCGGAGAGCCACCGCCATCCCCCAATGACGTCGCCTTCCTTGCCAGTACGCGCGACGGTCCAAACCGGCGACGGCTGCGGCTCATTAGAATGATCCAGAAAATTCTTGACGTCCTTGCTGCGGTAAAAGCGGATTTCGTCCTCGACACGGTCGATGTCCAACCGTCCGCGTTCCGTCTTGACGACAAGATACGTTTTGTCAGGTGAGAACAACACCTCAGCAGGCGCGCCGTTTGGATCGTCAAAAAGCTCCAGTCCTATTTCGTCAGCGACCGTGAAGCCATGCTTCGTTTGTTGTGCCGCCGCAATCATGGTCGTAACGGTCAGGCATGTCAGAGAGGCGATTAAGACAACTTTCGGGTTAGTCCGGAACATAGGCCGCTGTGCTGTTTTGGAGTTATGGAATTGAAGAGAGAATTCTCTCTCGCTCAGAATGACGGCAGTTACGAAACTAAAACACGGCCTTGAGAGCGAACTGCATCGAGCGCGGGCCGCCCATCTGGTAGAGAGGACTCAGGACTCCGAGCGAACTGGCGAGCGAGGCAGTCGCCTGACCGAAAGTGTTCTGGCCTAAGTTCGAATTAATAGCTCCCAGATTGGGATGATTGAAGATATTGAAGGCCTCCGCTCGGAATTGCAGTTTGAGCCTTTCATGGATCGGAAACTCCCGACGGACTGCTAGGTCCATTTGCCAAGCTCCAAAACCTCTCGCAAAGTTACGGGGAGCATCTCCGTAACCAGAATTGACGCTCGCAAATGCGTTTGGGTTGATCGCCCGCCCGCCGGGGCACGGAAGCGTATTGCCATAGAGGGCGGCATATACCGAGGCACATTGTGGGCCGTAGAGATAAACCGGCTGGCCATGAACAAAGTTGAGTCCCTCATTAAAAAGCTGACCCGTCGCCGGGTTCACCGCAGTACTCCCATTGAGAGTCACCGGAAAACCCGTTCGCGCGGTAAAGCGGTCATCGAGACCCCAGTGGTGCAGGACGGCGTCCACAAATCCGTTCTGTCCCACATGCGGCAGATCATAAGAGAACGCGGTGGAAAGATTGTGCCTGACATCGAAATCGCAGTTACCGCGCTGGTAATCGCCATATACAAGGTTCTGAGACCCATAGTCCATACAGTGTGACCACGTGTAGGAAGCCAGGGCTGTCAAGCCACGGCTCAATCTCCGCCGGAATTGAACCTGCAATGCGTCGTAGTCTGACGTTAGTCCATTATCGAAGAAGTAGAAATTTCCACCTGTACCGAGTATTGGGTTGTCAGTAGGTATGACTGAATTGTTCCTTAACAATCGAACACCATGTGCCCCAACATAGGTAACAGTCAGTGCTTGGGATTTGCCCAACGCCTGCTCAATACTGGCGTTCCATTGAATCGTATAGGGCAGTTGAAGATGGGGGGCGAAGGTGTACATAAAACCTAACGGCGGAGTAGGAGGATTCACAATAGTAGGAAATGCAGGAACGATTGGAAACGATCCAACAACAGGACTCCCAAATATTTGAAAGCCAGGGCCATCGAATCCTTCTGATCCCGTCTGCTGACCTGTGTCAAAGAAAACGCCACCCCCGCCGCGGACAACCGTTTCCCCGCCAGGCGTATTACGAAGGATGTAGACAGCGCCCAGCCGAGGCGCGAAGTTGAACCAAGTGGTCCGCCAGAGCGGCGTGCCCTGTGGCGCTAGCGTCCATGTGTTGGGGTTGGAGGAGACAAAGTCGACCGTGTACGGTCTAAGTCCTTGCGTCACGCCCGGTGCGGGATTCACCTCCCAACGCAATCCCAACGAAAGGCTCAAACGCTGCGATACTTTCCATTCGTCCTGGGCAAAAACCGAGAAGTTTGTGTACAACGGATAGCCGGGAGGGTAGAGCACCGGAACCGTAAAAGCAGTGTTCGTCCTGACATCTTCTATGCCATCAATGAAACCAAAATAGTAATCGAGATTATCAAAGCTCGGGATTGCTCTGGGTGCCAGCCGGCGATGATCCAAGCCGAATTTGAATTGGTGACGCCCCAAGGAGAAACCTACAGTATCCACAACATTCCACTGCCTCTGAGCGCCAAACTGTTGCTGCTGCGATAGGAAGGATGGATATCCGCTGTAGTCAAGCCCAATGCCGACAGCCGACCCGGCGGTGAGCCCTGTAAGCTCGGCTAGGTCGACAGCCGTGCTTCCTCCAAACGACTCAATGACAGACGGATTGCCCACATCGTTTGAGCTGTAATTCAGGCGGAATTCGTTACTAAACCGACTTGAGAAAATGCTGTTGGCGCCCACCGTGTAGGTCCGCATCTTGTAAGCTGCGATAGTCTCCACCGTTGGGATCGAACCGACTGCGGAGGTTCCCCGACTCGCCGAACTGGAACCCGTGTCACTGAAGCGGAAGAAGAGCCTCAGCTTATCGTTTACGACGTGGTCAAACCGAACGCTGGTGGAGTTGAGCGCAGCAGGGTTGGACCAACTTCCGATGTATTCGGCAGTCCCATTTCCCAAATCGGGTCCGTTAGGCACAGGGAAGGCATTCAGAACGGGTTGGAGCGCAGCAGCGCCCGGAGTGTTCGCTCCTACGCAGTCAGCAATCACACCTCGCAGGCAATTATCCGGCACGTAGCTGATCGTGGCTGCCTGTGGCGCAGTCAGGCGCAGCCCCTCATAGGAGACAAAGAAGAACGTTTTATCTTTTCCGTGGTACAGGCCGGGAACCTCTACGGGGCCACCAAACGTGCCACCGAAATCATTCTGCCGAAGCGCAGCTTTCGGTGTGCCAAAGTAGTCGTTAAACCAGTCCTGGGCATCGAAGTAGCCGTTCCGCAGGTAGTCGTAGGCCGTGCCGTGCCACTGATTCGTACCTGATTTCGTCTCAAACGCAAATTGCCCACCTGGATTGTGCCCATATTCCGCGGAGTAGGTCGAGCTGTTCACACGAAATTCCTGAAGATCGTCTACAGAAACCAGAGCCTGCGTGGTCCCCAGAGCGGTTGCCGTCGGCACCGAACCACTGGCAGAAGTCGTGTACTGATTACTACCCGCAGTTGCCCCGACATTGGCGCTCACGCCATCAACGGTGTAGTAGTTCGATTCGGTGCGCTGGCCATTTACGCTGAATTCGCCAGTGACACCCAGCCCGCTAGCGCTCTGAGGGCTATTCGTCACAATCCCCGGCGTAAGCAAAATCAAATCCTGGAAGCTGCGGCCATTCAGTGGCATGTTTTCCACGTAGGTGTGATCGATCATGGTGCTGACCGATGCGTCCGTGGTGTTGATCATCGACGCGCCGCCTTCCACTGTCACGCTTTCGAAGGCGGCTCCGACCGGCAGAGTGAAGTTGATAGACAGCGCGTCTTGGATGTTGAGAACAATATCGGGCTTAATGAGTGTCTTGAACCCCACCTTGGAAACCTGAAGCCGGTAAGGACCGGGAGGCAGATTCGGTAGCACGTAGATGCCGTCTTCGTTCGTTTTGGTGGTGTACTTCAGGCCGGTCACATCGTTCACAACGACCACATCGGCGCCGACGATTACATGGGTGGAGGGATCGACAACGAGGCCATTGATACCCCCGTTGGTTGATTGCGCAGCAAGGGGTAAGGCCAACATCAAAGCGCAAGCGGAAAGCAGGACGACATAGGGGAAGCGCATTTAGGCTCTCCAGCGACCAACCGGGGTTTCAGTCCCCTCTCCTACTTGTTCGCAGGACAATCCGCGCGGGTACCACGTTGTCCTCATTTTAGGACAAATCAGCGATTTGGAGGTGGTGGAACGACCGGCTAGGGATGGTTCGGGTCAACTTTTAGGTAGGCGAAAAGGAGAGACTTACCACTGGGCTTGTGGCTGCCGCCGTTTGGCTCGACAGTCACGAACACGCCATCAATTTGTGCGAGTGTCTTGGGGTCGTCACACTTCAGGATCCACCGTTTCTTGGAGACGTTATCTTCATAGAAAATGCCGAGGTTCAGCGCCTGTTGTTGGTCCGGCCCGCGTCGGCCCCAAGCCTGAAACGCAGTTGCCTTCTTTGCTTCCTTCTGCTGGTCCAGATCGTACGCGTAGAAGATCAGCGACTTTCCCCGTGTGTAAAACACACGCCCATACGGTTTCTTGGTCTCGCCGGCGCGCCCGACGTCATAAACCTCCGCGATGTAGAGATCACGGGCACCCATGAGGTCGCGGATGTCGCGGTCGTGCGCTAAGAGTTCGTCCTTCTGGTCGAGCGCGCCTTCGCGGTCGTGCAGCAGTTGAGTTAAGTCGTTGGCCTTGGCCTCCAGCGCTTTGGCACGAACTGCGTCCTGGGCAGACTGTTGCGCCAAAGAATCCAGTTTCTCCTGGAGCGCATGAGAACTGTCTTGGGCGGCGTCCAATTTCTGGACCAAATCAGCCCGCTGCTGGGTGAGATCTTGTCGGCTCGCGTCGCCGGCGTGCAGATCGTTCTCCAGTTGCGTCTGCGCCGCTTTCATCTGATTGATCTGGGCCGATTGCTCAGCCAATTCGTGGCGGAGGTCCGCGATCGTTTTGTCACGTTGCTGGATTTGAGCGCGTGCAACTTCGCGATCGTGACTCGCATCGCTCAATTGTTCTTCCAGCGGGACTTGGTTTTGTATATCGGGATGAGGAGGGGCAGGCTGGACAACCTCGGGCGGGCGATGCGTGCCAAGGCGATAAGCGTAGAAGCCAAGGGTGAGGAAAAGCAGAATCCCTGCGGCATAGAGCATCCATACCTGTCGCCACGCCACTGCGCTGGAGAATCGGGGAAGGCGATGGGGGGGCGCTGGAAGATCGCTCATGCTGCCGAATCTGCGGGTCGTGTGCTTTTCCTCCTGTGCCAGGCGTTGGAAGAAAGCCTTCTCAGCCTGTTCCTGTGACCAGGCCGGGCCGGGTTCTGCACTCTCAGGCTCTTCGTTGGCGGCAATGGCGGGAATCGCTTGGCCAACGACCGCTTCGTACTGCTGAAGGGCTTCCCGGCAAGACTGACAAACAGCGAGATGATCCTGTAGCCTCTTCTGTTCTTCCTCAGTGAGCTGGCCAGAGGTCGAAACGGCGCAGAGCTCTAGGAACTCGTCATGGGGTTCGGTTCGCGACAACGCCCCTGCTCCTAGCTTGGACAAGACCTTTTATCATACTGCCCGCTCACCCGGCAATTTACCACCAAAAAGCTCCTTTCGGAGCCGATCCAGTCCGCGGAAGTAGTGGTGCTTGATATTCCCTCGGGATTGACCGAGTTTGGCGGCAATTTCCTCAAGAGTGTAGCCCTCTATAAAGAAGAGGCGTAGCGTTTGGCGCTGGTTCTTCGAGAGTGCGTCAAATACCTGCTGGAGACCGCCGTTTCCGAGCCTTCCGTCGATTGAATCTTCAAACTGGCCAGCGCTCAGCCGCGGGTCCGCTAACTGGCTTGCCGCGTCGTCGAGGTCAAGCCGTGTGTAGAAGTGGCGAGAGGTCAAATAACGGCGTCGTGAGATGGCTCGGCGGTAGGCCATTTGCAGAATCCAGAAGCGTGCTGGACCTTTGGAGCTGTCAAAAGTCTTACAGAGGCGATGAATCAGGAGGAATACATCCTGGAGCAGATCGTCCGCCTCGGATGTGTCTCGCAGAACTCGGTAGACTACGCCACGCACGATTCGTGCGTAGCGGAGAAACAGCAATGCGAGAGCTTCTGTGTCACCATTGCAGATGGAAGCCATTAGGGCCTCGTCAGACGGCAAACTTAGCTGCCCAGAGCCACCTACTCTTGCTGCCTCAGTCGACGACGATTGGGAGGCCTGGGTCTCCGCAGGGGTTGACGTAATCCCTTTTCCAAAGACCCCGGGAAAATAACGGGCAGCTGATGAACTCATGCCGCCCTCCGGTCAATTGAAATGTTGGTTATGATCCGTTGGCTTATAACCGTCACTGGCCGAACAATGATATCGAGATGGCCAAGCGTAGGAGACAAGTTCAGCCTCGATCTGGACCAGAAAGGGCGTTTGGTGAAGCACTACGGCAAGTTCGCAAAAGCCGCGGGATGTCGCAGATGGGACTATTCATGGAGAGCGGTATCGACAGGACGTGTATCAGTGCCGTAGAACGTGGCATTCAAAGCCCTACCATTCGCATGATCGTGCGGTTTGCAAACTGCCTGAAGGTTCGCCCCTCGGAGCTTGTGCGACGCATGGAGCAGTCTCCGCGCTACTCGACCTAGCGAGAGGTCGCGGGATCGCTCCTCAGATAGTATCTAATAGCCTAATCCGTATGAAAAAGCAATGACAAAGTACGGATCGCCTACTTCAGTTCCGTTCGCGCGGCCAGTAACGTCCGGTGAGGATGAGTTCAGACGAAGCCAAATTGTTTCGGGAACACCTGCGAATGCTCCGGGAAGCCAAAGGCTTGAGTCAGAGCCAGTTGGAAGAAAGAATTGGCAAGGAGGAGAACTACATCACGCGCGTCGAGACGGGTCGCATTGATACCCCTCCGATCGATTTGACTGCTCGGATTGCCCGCGCATTGGATGTGTCGATGAGCGACCTCTATTTCTTCGAGGGCGTGGACGACAGCGCCGAGACACTACGTGCCAAAATCCAACGTCTAATCCAGACCGATGACCCAAAGCAGCTGCGCAAATATTACCGGCTACTGCTTGTGTCTCACGAAGAGTAACCCGCCAGGCCCACATCAAACGCACAAATCAGCGTTAGCCCCTGCTAGAGCGATACCGTCGATTGACCGACATCCAGGTAAGTCTTCTGTCAAGGAAAAACACGGTTGCCCAGGCGCGCTCGGGAGAGCGCGCAATTTTCGGATGCAGAACCGCTCAGCTCGCATTTTGCCTCTCGGCGGTGGTTCCTGCTTTCGCAGAACCAGACATCCATTCACTGTCTCGGGCCCGAAGGCCGTCACAGAAGATTGAGTGTGTGTTCTCTGCCAGTCCTGAAACAGTCAGAAGGGAGCCTCGGGAGTTTCATCTCCGTCGCTCAGTCGGTCAGTGGCAGGACCTGGCAGTCTGCGCGCTGTGTGATCCTGTTGCTTTTTCTCGTTGGCGAGGCTTTTAGGCCGCAGCACCTCTGCAATCTTCTGCAGGCACGAAGTACCGTTGTCCTCCATCCGCCGCCATCAGATACCGCGAAGTCCTTTTTTTCTTTATGGGTGATGGTGTAGTGTGTTGACAATCAAGACAACTGCCTTTCTCGAAGGGCGATACACGCATCCTCCAGAAACGGCATGTTTAGAGGAAGATTCACCTCATGACGATTGATCCACTCTATTCGACCGCTGGCAATGAGACGGACAAGATTGACGTCCGGTTGAGCTATCGTATCGTCCGTCTCTTTTCGGAGGGTCTGTACGCCAGTCCAAATAAGGCGATTGAGGAGTTAGTCGCCAACGCTTTCGACGCTGGGGCGCTACGTGTTGCCGTTTTGCTGCCAGCGGACTTCCACGACCAAGGCGCAACAATCGCTGTTATCGATGACGGCGAAGGAATGGACGCGGAGGGGTTGAAGCTTCACTGGCTGATAGGCAAGAGCCTCAAACGGGACTTGGCCAAACTGCCACTTGGCCGGCAACAGATTGGCAAGTTCGGTATTGGAAAACTTGCGACTTACGTTCTCGCCAACCGTTTAACCCACATCTCTAAGAAAGGTAGCAAGTACTATTCGACCTCGATGAACTTCAAGACGGTCGATGACAGGGGCGACGAAGAAGTAGAGCCGAAGACTCCGATCAAGATCAGCCTCCACGAACTCTCTGAGACCGAAGCCAAAGGCGCACTGAAAGAATGGACGGATACAGCGGCGTTTTCGAAGTCTGGGCTCAAGGTATTTGGTTCCGGGGCAGCGAAGTCATGGACTTTTGCGATTCTGTCTGACCTCAAAGATAAAGTTCACGAGATTCGGCGGGGCACACTGGAGTGGGTACTGCGCACGGCGCTGCCTCTGCGTGATGACTTTTCGATCCATTTGGACGGGGCCAAACTTGAACCTAGCAAGGCTGGCAAGGGCCGCCTCAAGAAGTGGGTTCTTGGCAAAGATATCGACGAATTGCCCAAACCAGCTCCCGACGAGATTGAGGCGACCGAGGACAAGAATCAGTCCAAAGATTCCGAGACCCGCTTCGCCTTGGAGTATAAGGCGCTCGGTCGGATAACAGGATACGCCGAAGCGTATCGGGACTTACTCACGGGCAAGTCGGACGAACTCGGTCGGAGTCATGGTTTTTTCGTATATGTATTTGGGCGTCTTATCAATGTACAGGACGGGCACTTTGGTATTTCCCCAGATGAACTGCGGCACGGCACCTTTGGTCGTATCCGCATCGTCGTTCATATGGATGGGCTTGACGACCATCTTCAGTCGGATCGCGAGCGCATCCGCGAAGGACCCGTTCTCAACGACGCTCAGAATATCCTCCGTGCAATCTTTAACAAGATCCGCCCTGCGTTGGAAAAATCGGACGCAGAAGACGACGCGGGCGCGAAGCTCGCCCGCAAATTCGCCGCCAGCCCCGGCAGTTTGGTCCGCCGCCCGATTATCGAAATGGCGCGGGCCGCTTTGGCTGGCAAGATCAAGTCGCGGTATATCGCGCTTCCCCTTGCAACCACGCCCAATGAGCGCGATAAATTAGTCGCGGCGCTTGAGACGCGGGGCGAAACACCGGAACAGTTCGTCGGAGGAATCGACTTTGTCTACGACGCAACGTCGAATGACGGAATTGCCGTGTACGATGCGGTCACGGGCCTTCTCAGGGTGAACGGCCTTCATCCTTTCGTGGGTGCGTTCTTTGACGAGTTTACGAGCAAGACCAATGGCCTTCCGCTAGAGATTTTTGCCATGGCAGAAGTGCTTCTAGAATCGAATCTTTATCAAGCTGCCCTGAAACAGGATCAGATTGACGCGGTGATGAGTGCGCGCGATCAGTTGCTGAGATATGTTGCCCAGGAGTCGGGGCGAAGAACTGCGCTGACTGTCGCCAACGCTCTTCGGAACGCTCGGAATGATGAGGACAGGTTAGAGATTGAGGTCGTGGAGGCTTTCCGCAGTCTAGGATTCGACGCGACGCGTGTTGGTGGTAAAGGTAAACCTGACGGGGTTGCCAAAGCCCATCTCAGCCCCGATGCAAACAGCAAGCCCCGGCGGTACGCGACGACGCTGGAAGCGAAGAGCAAGAAGAAGGACGGCACCAAGCTCAAGACAAAGACCTTTGGCGTGTCAACGATTGCACGGCAGCGTGACGATTGGCAATGCGAACACGCCATAGTCGTCGCGCCGGCATTCGACCACACACCGGGAAAAGACGGGGCACTTGCCAAGGAAATCAAGTCGGATCGAGACAGCACCGCTGCGAATGGCAAGCCTCGGACTATCACTGCAATCCATGTCGATGACCTAGCCCGCCTGGTCCAATTGCGACCGGTCAAGCGATTGGGACTGGAGAGAATCCGTGACTTGCTTCAGACTTGTGGTCTGCCGGAGCAGTGCAAAGCATGGATCGACAAGCTAGAAAAGGAGTCTGTGGCCCAGCCACCATATGAGAAGATCATCAAAGCGATCCATGCTTTGCAGCAGGAGTATGACCAGGCAGCAGTCGAGTATGGTGCGCTGCGAGTAGCGCTGGGCAAGGATACCCCGCCGTACAAAGTGAGCACCAACGATGACTTGATTGAACTGTGTAAGGCGATGGCTGCGATGGCGAGCTACGAAATTACCGCCACCGACAGAACCGTTGAGTTGAACCAAAGCCCCGCGAACGTTCTTGCAGCGATAGAGTCGGCGACCAAGGCATACCTCGCGGGACAAAACTGATGTATTCCGTCGCATACACGACGCCACAATACTCCGAAGGGTCCAGTAACGCATGTTGAGGTCGCACAAGAAAACGATTTTTGAAACGCTTGGACGCAGTCCGATTCATCCGTTTCCCGCGCGCATGGCGCCAGGTATTGCACTCGAAGCCCTAGGCCAGAGCAAGAGAGCGCTCCGGGTGCTGGACCCGATGGCTGGCTCGGGCACCGTGCTCGCAGTCGCACGTGCCAATGGGCATTGGGCTTTTGGCGTGGACCTAGATCCCCTGGCTGTTCTCATCGCCCATGTTTGGACGCGGACTGTCGACGGGGAACGGGTAAGAGACAAGGCGGCTGAAGTTTTGGACCGAGCCAAGGAGGGATTTGTTATGGTCTCGGTCCGTGATGCCTATCCGTTCGGCAGTGACGATGAGACTCGCAAATTCATCCGGTACTGGTTCGACGATTACGCGCGCAGGCAATTGGCAGCACTCTCCAGGGCAATTGGGCGGGTTCAGGATCAAGCCACCCGCGAGGTGCTTTGGTGTGCATTCTCCCGCCTCATCATAACCAAACAGGCTGGGGCATCTTTGGCGATGGATTTGTCGCATAGTCGCCCTCATCGACAGTTTGCGCGCGCGCCAATCAAACCTTTCAATCGATTCATATCCGCAGTGGAAACGGTAATATCCAACTGTCCCCATCCAGGACCTGAGCCACTTGGGCCTGTTGCAGTGGTTAGGCAGGGTGACGCACGAAAATTGGAAATCGAGAGCGAGTCGATTGATTTGGTGTTGACTTCTCCGCCTTATCTCAACGCGATTGATTACATGAGGTGTAGTAAATTCTCGCTCGTGTGGATGGGCTACAGCATCAGCGAGATTCGCCGGCTTCGAGGGCAGAGCGTGGGCGCGGAAGCATCGACTGAGGAAGCATTGGATGCTGATCGGGTGATATCAATTATCAAGGAGCTTAAGCTCAGGCCAGCGCTCTCTAGCCGCGACCATGGTCTCTTGGCTAGGTACGTGTGGGACATAGGGCACGCACTTGGCGAAGCATCGCGTGTCTTGCGACGTGGAGGACGGGCGGTATACGTTGTGGGTGACTCGACAATCAGGGGTACATTCATACGCAACTCGGTTATTGTCGCCGTTGTCGCGCAACAGCAGGGGCTCTCACTCGTCTCGCGCCAATCCAGACGTTTGCCCGCCAACCGCCGATATCTGCCGCCACCCAAGCGAGTGACCGCCAAGAATTGTCTGGACGGGCGCATGCGGCGAGAAGTTGTCGTTGAATTTAAGAAGACCTAGACAAGCATCCTCAACATCGACTGGAGTCAAAACAGACGCTTGTCCGCTGTTGGGGACCCCACAGAAATGGGCGGGAGTCATTGGGGAAATTTCCCGGGGGTCATGCATTATTGATTCTGGGGGACTCCAACCTTCGCGGCGATTACGTGCGGAACTCTGTCGCTGTGTGGCTGCTTGCGAAGCAGCACAACCCGAAACTTGTTTCCGGGGCGCGGTCGACGAATTCCCGACAAACAGCGCTACCTCCTCCCATCACAGGTCCGGGAAAGATTTGGAGAGAGACCATATGCGGACCGAGGTCGTGCTCACATTTCACAGGTAGTTCTCCGAATTCAGGCGGATACTGTTGTTTCACGTTCTTGCGAGATGAAGTCAGATTCTGAATTTGAGCGCAGCATTCACGCCCGACTGCTGTCGGCTGACGCCACGGCACCGGAAGAACTCGCGCGCAAGTACCTCGATCCCGTTTATCGTCACGTACGAGCAAGGGGGCACGCTCATGGTATCCATGATCTGGACTTGATCAATGATGCAACTGTTGATTCAGTGTTCGGTTACATTCGTCACCCAGAGAAGTTCACCCCTCAAAAGTCTAGTCTGCTCTCATATTTGAAGCTGGCTGCAGAGCGAGACCTAATCAACGCAGTTGCGAAAGATCGACGTCTCAAGCGGGGTGAAGATCTCACTTCGGATGTCGAGGTTTCTATCATCCGCAGGAATAAGCCCAGTGAAATCGAGAATATTCGACGTGATGCGGAGGGTGAAGCAATCGCCGGCATTCAACAAAGAGGCACAATTAGGGCTGCGATAGGAGTGATTTCCGACGAGCGTGATCGGGAGTTCCTGAACCTAATGGCTAACGGCGAGCGAAGGACGCGCCGGTTTGCCAAAGTACTAAAGATTGACAATTTGTCTTTGACCGAGCAACGTCATGTGGTGAAGCAACATAAAGATCGTCTGAAGCAGCAGCTCAAGCGCTGGAGGAAGAAACAGAGTGACTGACAGGGATATTGTCGTGTACGCTGCCGGGCGAGCAAGCGACGATACGTTCTTCCTAGGGCATGACTTGCGTGAATATCGGGAACTGGCAGAGCTTGATGAAGAAGGTCTTGCCAAGTTCCTCGATTGTTCTCGTGGCGCCTTGGTGTCGCTGGCGCTTTGTCGTCGCCCTGATCCGAACGGCCCATCGTTCAGAGCGAATGTTGAACAGATTGCATTGCATTGCAGGACGAGTGCGCAACAGTTGGCAAAATTAGTGCGGGAAGTCGAAGCTGTGCGCGCAATGCGCACAGTTCCGGAGTTGCAGTCACAGCTGCCTCGGGCTCGTAGCGCCTTTCTCATGGCTGCTCGGGATCGAAAGCGCCGCCGCATTCACAGGAACCCTAGTAAGAAGCGGGGGCGCAAATAGACAATGGTCGAGCCATGGATCAGAGACACCGCCATGGCATTCTGGGAAGCTGGCGGCCAGATCTGTACGTTCCCCCGAGACATAGAAGCAGCTATAGCTTGGGCTCTTCCGTTGGCAATCTTGAGAATTCCGAACCTGTGGATCAGCGATGTTGAAGCCAGCTTCCGGCAACG
This sequence comes from Terriglobales bacterium, assembly GCA_050012595.1. Classification (GTDB taxonomy): domain Bacteria; phylum Acidobacteriota; class Terriglobia; order Terriglobales; family Acidobacteriaceae; genus Acidiflorens. The sequence goes on along the minus strand of JBEKGW010000001.1, from coordinate 103,064 downwards.
CCGTTTGCCATTTGTCGCACAAGCGGAGGATCGTCCCCTCCATGGCTGTATCTTCGCGTACGCTGGGAAGGGGTTAATTATCGTCGACGGCAGCGATGCCACCCACGAACTTCGATTCACCATCGCACATGAGGTGTCGCACTTCTTGCTTGACTACCATGAACCGAGACAACGTGCGATCAAAAAGCTTGGTGTCTCCATTACTACGGTCCTCGACGGTCTACGGGCAGCAACGACCGAGGAGCGCGTGGATGCGATTCTAGCGGCTGTCACTATCGGTATGTACTCACACTTCATGCACCGCGACAGTGAAAGCGGAACCGGGTCAATCGTGTCCCACTCTGAATCCCAGGCGAATGGCCTTGCGATCGAGCTGTTGGCCCCGGAAGAAAACTTATGGCGCGCCCTGCCGCGGGATCTCGGGGAGAGGCCCTTTTCAAAACGGGTCGCAAGCGTGAGCGGAATACTTGTACGTCGTTTTGGACTTCCTCCCTCAATTGCCCGCAGTCATGCTGCTCGTTTATGCCGTTCCTGGTTTGGCGGTCCCTCGGTTCGGGATAGGCTGGGCTTACGTAAGTAATTGGCATTAAGTGACTGAATGGACTATAGTTTACGAGTTCCCCGCGTGCTTTCCCCCGCATGCTTGTCTGCGCACGCCCTCCGTGTAAATAGTTTTCTCCTGCCGTCGAACTTCAACTTTGTTCGCGGAACTAGGCAATTGATGGGCCAGGAGCGGCATAGTGAATGCGAACCATTTTGACGAAGAAGCCGGCCGTGTAACGGTCTCGCAAGAGGATGTAGTCGGTCCGCCGACCACCGATTCGGACGAATTCAGAACGGGATTCGGTGAGCCGCTCGAAAACACCCTCGACCTGAAAACCTGGCATCATGGCGAAGACTTGGCAAATCTTTATGAACGACTTGAGCAAGAAATCGCTGGTGCGGTCAAGCAGGAAGATGCTCTTCGGGAGCGTGTTCGTCAAATCGTCTTTCCTCGTATCGCCCGTGGCCCTGGGGTGCCGAAATGCGCGGGGGTGTACAAGGCAACTGTTGAGCAGATCGAGAGAATTCATCGCGGCCTGCTTTTCAACGGCCAAGTGGAAGGTTGCGACGGAACAAGCGTGCCCTTCGACACGCTACCGATAACCATCGTACAGATTGGCGTCTGCACGGTTTCCTATCGCGGGGATCACGGCTCTTGGGTCCATCGTCTCTATAGACGTGATTTGCGAGTAGGTAGTGGTCTCGACCCCGTGGAAGAGACTCTGCATATTCTCGAACAGCGTCAGCAGCGAAGCGGCTATGACGCGTCCAGCAGGAAGGATAAGTTAAGTGATCTAGCCCGTCGGGGAATCATGACCTTCGCAGAGCGGGCAGTTCTCATGAACATGTGCCACGCTCCTTGGCGTATGGGGCATGGTAACCCTGTGCCCTATGAGCTGCTGACTGGCTCCGGAATGAAGGAACTTCTGGAGAAGAGCCTGGATCTGCTCACTCAGCTCGTCGAGCACCGAAAATTCGTGTTTGTTCCCAGTAGCCCCAGTGACCGCTTGACGCTAACTATAGGTAACGCCCTGCGACCGCTCGAATTCGCGATCGTCGATACTCTGGAGGACAGCATTCTTCGCGTCGCCCAGACTGGTCACTACTGGCCGGGCATGGAGAAACGGGTGGAGGCGTTTAGCCACGCGATGGGCAAACAGATTGTCAAGGGTGTTTTCCGCTCGTCCGACTTGGCACCGGCGCAGATGTTTTATGCGCACGAGGAGCACGCGCACGAAGCAGCCTTGATTGCCATGGGGGATAGTGTTTTGCAGGACGACCGCGGATTCCCCATGTTGATCGATCTTGCTGACACCCTCTGCCGTGCAACTTTTGGGCGAGAGTCGCTGGTTGGCTCCACACAGACCGCTTATGCCGAAGCCGGCGAGCCATTCCGATATATGACTGAGCGCCAAACACGACGCTGAGACTGAGAGGTGTAACTTGGCCCAGGAAACGATTTCTAACGTCAACGGGAGGAGAGAGCAAAACGATGCAATCCAACCCGTCCCAGAGCCTGTTTTGGCAGACATCAATAGCGAGATCGCGGCAGCTGGGGGCGAACTGAAACAGCCGCCAGAATATCAGGGTAGTCTCGGCCGCACCATGTTTGATATGCCGTCCAGTGACGATGGCACCATTACCGTTCTGCTGCCACGACTACACTTGGAGGACCTTCCGCGTCAGTCTCTGGTACGAGTGAAGAGCACCGATAAGCGTGCTTACTTGGGCGTCGTGGTTCGAGGCCCGTTTGCCGAGCCCGACGGTCTACGTGGCGACTCACCCATGCTGGTATCGGTAGCCGTCAATGGTGCGCTCATGACACCCAAGTACCACGGGCGGCTCCAAGTCGAAATCCTGGGGGAGGAACTTGAAGATGGTTCTCTGGTTCCACCGCGCCGGCGCCCCCTTCCCAACAGCCCTGTCTTTGTGCTGTCAAGCCAGGACACGGCCAGCGTCCTCCGCTTGAATGGCGAGATTCGCATCGGAATTGCCGATAGCCACGAAGACGTCGAAGTTCGAGTTCCTGCCGTCAAGAGTGTGTGGCCACGTCACGTTGGGTACCTTGGTACTACCGGTGGCGGAAAATCAACGACCGTCTCAGGAGAGATCCACCAACTGCAAAAGGCCAATTTTGCCGTCGTGATCCTCGACACGGAAGGCGAGTACACAGCTATCCACGAGCCCACGCGCGACCAGCAGATGTTGCACGCTCTGAAGCGTCGGGGGTTAGAGGCTTCTGGAGTTGACAACACCCACGTATATCATCTAGTTGGTCGGGAAACGCGTAATCCTAGCCATCCCAGCAGGAAACAGTTCTCGCTAGTTTTTTCTGAACTGTCGCCGTATGCAGTCATCGAAATATTGGACCTTAGCGATGCACAACAGGAACGCTTCCTGAAGGCGTTTGATGTCACGAAGCTCGCGCTTGAAAGAGTGAAAATCTTTCCAGCAAATGATCAACAGAAGCAGCTATTACTTGAGCTCGACGAGCTTGAGAGTGGGTACCCGAAGATGACTCTGACCCACATCTACGATGTCATCAGGCTGATCGCTGCAAAAATCGCCGATGAGCCTGATCCGTACCTTGAGACGCCTGACTTCAACAAAAACTGTGCGCAACTGAAAAGCATCATCGACCAATCGCAGGTGCCCAAGAACGTGATCAGTTGGCGCGCGGTGATGGGGAAAATAGGTCGTATCAAGCGGCTGAAGATCTTCGATACGCCTGGCGGAACTCTCAGCTATGCCGAGATGCTACAGCCCGGGCGCGTCTCCATTGTCGACCTCAGCGATACTGACTCCCCCCAGATCAACAATCTGGTAATCGCTCAATTGCTTCGCGGATTGCAGCAACGGCAGGAGGACAACTACGCCGAAGCCGTGACGAAAGACCATCCGCCAACGCCGGTGATGATATTCATTGAAGAAGCTCATGAATTCCTGTCAGCGCCGAGAATTTCGCAGATGCCAGTCCTATTCCAACAAGTGTCGCGAATAGCTCGTCGCGGGCGTAAGCGCTGGCTTGGATTGGGGTTCATCACCCAGTTGCCGCAGCACCTCCCGGATGAGGTACTGGGTCTCATCAACAACTGGGTCCTTCATAAGGTGAATGATGCACACGTAGTGGCGCGCCTGCGCAAGTCTATAGGTGGTATTGATGAGGGTCTCTGGGATCGGTTGCCCGCGTTAGCGCCCGGCCAGGCGATTGTGTCTTTTACCAGCATGGCGCGTCCGCTGCAAACAGCCATTGACCCCACTCCGTGTCGCCTCTTGCTAGTTGACTGACCCGGTTGGGTTGTTCGCAGTTTCAAGCCGAGGATTGACGACCCTCTCCCAATGTGGGTCGACTGGTCGACTGAGCGTAAGACGATACCTCGCAATGATCTGAAGGGCTTGCCCGGGCCACTCTGGGCACCTGGTCCACCACATCACCCTCTTCGCTTCCGAAGTATCGAAGTATCTTCCGGCACGACCTTTTGTCTTACCAACTCCCGAAGGAGCCACCCGGACCAGGAAATGCAGCGGCGTTCTGAAACATCTCAAGTAGTTTGTCGAACTTTGCCGTGCAGCCGGGAATTGGTAAGTAAGCGATGATCCACAGTTGTGGAACGTCCGCTGGTGTAGCTCCAAAGAGAAAACGATTGCGGTTACATTCATTCATACCTCCAATCTCCAAATGGCCCATTTTGCGGCACAACGGCCTGCAGGCGGTGAAGCGCGTAGCCCAATTCTTACAGACCGCAAAAGTGCGTTCTTGCCTGGCGAGCGAGCACGCCACAATCGATTACTTTCGTTTCTTAGTTCTCCCTAATCTGCCGGGAGTCTCCAGACGCTAGGGCTATACTCCGTTGCTGAGGGGGAATTTTTCATGGAACGGGTCTTATGGAGGCAGTATGGTGCAACAACTTTCCGGGATGATTCCCCTGGCCGTTGCGTTGCTGTTGGGTATAGTCGGCGGAACGATTTTTTCTCGTCTAGCCCTGAAGCACCGAATTCAAACAGCGACAATTGAGGCAAAGAGTGACAGCCAACTAGAGATCGCCCGTCTTACAGAGCGCGTTTCTTCAGTCAACAGCGAGGTCGCGCGACAGCAGGCACAGATTGGAGATTTGGAGGCAAAACTGGCTAAGTCTGTCGGCCAGCTCGATGCTTCCAAGGCGCAGTGCGCTCAACTTGCAGAGCGCGCGTCCAGAATCCCGAGCCTAGAAAGCCAAGTCTCCTCTCTACAGACGCGCGTGCAGCAGGAAAGCGCGCGGGCATCTAGTCTGGCTGAGCAGGCCGCGCGAGTGCCGGAACTGCAACAGAGCCAGCAAAACGCTCTCCTTGAAATCCAGCAACTAAACAAGCAAACTGCCGATCTCCGCGAGAAATGGGGCGCTTCGGAATCCAAAGCGGAAGTCCAGCGCAAGGCTATTGAACGTGCTGAAGCGGAGAGAGCAGAGCTATCTGCCAAGCGTGATCACTTGCTTCAGGAGCAGGAGGCGCTCAGAACTAAGCTGGCCGAACTCAGTACAGTTCTTGCTGCCGAGCGTGAGCAGACAACGGAGAAACTCGCACTTCTGGATAAAGCGAAGGAACAACTGTCTGACACTTTCAAATCTTTGGCCAGCGAGATTCTCGAAGAAAAATCAATCCGTTTTACCGAGCAGAACAAGACAAACATCGGGCAGATCTTGGAGCCACTGGGGATCAGGCTTAGGGAGTTCCAGATCAAGGTCGAGCAGGTCTACGTACAGGAAAGCAAAGATCGCAGCGCACTTGGAGAGCAGGTCAAGCAGCTCATGTCGCTTAGCCAGAGGGTGTCCAGCGACGCTAAAAGCCTCGCGGATGCGCTTAAAGGGTCGAGCAAAACACAAGGCAATTGGGGTGAATTGGTACTAGAGCGTGTGCTGGAGGCATCGGGCTTGCGAAGAGGGCACGAATACGAACTTCGAGAAACGTATTGGCATGAAGATGGCCATAAGGGCCAACCGGATGTTGTGATCTTCCTCCCCGAGGAAAGGCATCTCGTAATCGACGCCAAGGTGTCGTTGAAAGACTACGAGGAATCTGTCAACGCTGAAAGCGACACGGACCGGCGGGCTGCCGTCGATCGTCATCTTGCCTCCGTCCGTCGTCACATGAAGGAACTGTCCGAGAAGGACTATCAGGCTCTCCACGAGCTGAACTCCCTAGACTTTGTCATCATGTTTGTGCCCGTCGAACCTGCCTTTGCGCTCGCAATTGCCGAGGATAGTAGCCTATGGGAAGAGGCATGGAAAAGAAACGTACTGCTCGTGAGTCCAAGTACTCTTCTGTTTGTTCTTCGCACGGTGGCCTACCTTTGGCGACAGGAGGATCAGGCGAGAAACGTTCAGGAAATTGCCAATAGGGGCGCAGAACTTTACGACAAGCTTGTTGGATTCGTTGCCGACGTGGAGAAGATTGGTGAGCGACTGGAGCAGGCAAAAGAAAGCTACGATAGCGCGCTCAACAAACTCAGCAAAGGTAACGGGAACGTTATACGAAGGGCTGAAAAGCTAAAGGAATTGGGAGTTACCCCCAGCAAATCCCTACCTTCGCGCATGGTTGAAATAGCTCTTGAGGAACCGTTGGTGCTCCCGAGTTTAGCACCTGTTGAGAAACACCATTAGAACGTACTACACGCGGGCTGTCCGAAAGCTCGCGCCTAAAGATACAAAGAGAGCACTTGCGCCCTGCAGAAGCGGTACCAAGTGGGCATACTTTCGGGGGCCAATTAGGAGGTTGTGGTGACCTGCAGCTGGCCTAGCATCAGTCAATACTGTCCGACTGGAGACCCCCAGGAACGGTCATGCTTTTTGTGATGAAGATTGCAGCGTGCAAATTAGACAGGGAACGGATTCCAACAGCTCCGAAGCGGTCGCTCCCCTGTTGTACCGAAGTAGATGTATTCAGGGCTTCAATGAAGACAGCCGGTAGTTGCCGTTCGACGCAACTCTTCGACCCTCTTCACTGCTGCATAGGGAGGGTTTAGATGGCCGGGGTACTTGAGCTAGTTCGTGACTGGGCGGCGCAACTTCCCTATTGGGAACAGGCTGCTTTGGAGAGAGTCGCATCCGGTGCAACGCTCACCGAGAAGGATTACCAGGGCCTGCTCGACCTGTGCTTGCAAGATGGAGGGCTAATTTCCGTGCCCGCCGGGTCTCGGCCGGCACTCACCTTTCCCACGAAACTGGCCGACAAATCTGACACCGCAGGATACACAGTCGAGCGACTCTTCAATTTGCAAAACGTCAATGCGCTTCCGGAAGAGCAGGAAATCAGGTTCGGGCCACAGCTCACTGTGGTTTACGGTCCCAATGGCTCCGGTAAAACCAGTTACACGCGTCCGCTCGGGTGCGCTGCTTTCGCCAGGGGCGAACGCGAGGTGCTCACGGACGCGCGCAAAGTCAGCACCAAGGCGTTGCCGCAGGCTGACATCGAGATCAGCAAGAAGGGCACGAAAAAGACCGTCACCTGGGCCAATGGCGCACGCTGTCCCGATCTATCCGGCGTTTATGTGTTCGATGGTACCAGCATGAACGCACATTTGACGCGACCCAACGCTCTCAGTTTCTCGCCCTTTGGCTTATCGCTCCTCACCGAGCTTGCCGAAGTCACCGACGTTGTTCGTGAGCGGCTCCGCAAACTGATCGAACTAAAGTCAGGGCCGCCTAACTTCAACCCATTCTTTCCTGGCGACTCGTCCATCAGCCGCGAGATCACCAACCTGAGTGCGACATCGGACATTGCAGGGTTGGAGAAATCCGCGGTACTTAGCCCCGCAGATAGGAAGCTCATGGTGGAACTGGACCAGCAGATCGCGGAGCTGAAGTCTCGAAATGTGCACAAACGCATTGCCACGCTTCGGCAAGAGGTGAAAGATCTTCAAAAGCTGCTCACGCAGCTAGACGCTGCCGCCACTACGGTCGGAAGTGCGGCAGAAGCTGAAGTTAAAGCTCTCATTGAAACCCTCGGAACGCGCCGTCAAGAAGCGGAGCGAGTCGGCGCCGACCAGTTCAGGTTCGCACAGTTCACTCAGATTGGAACCAACGTATGGCGTGAGTTTATGGGCAGCGCCAAGGCACTGGCCGATGCAGAGGCTCAGCTCGGAACTCCTTACCCACAAGCCGGCGATCCATGCCTGTTCTGCCGTCAGACCTTGTCGCCGGAGTCGATCAACCTCATCAATCGGATGTGGGAATTCCTGACATCTGACGCACCGGCCCGCTTTGAATCCGTACGACGGGAATGTAGCAAGCGTGCCCAGCAGTTGCAGAGTGTGACGTTTACATATTTCGGAGTGGACGCTGCGGCCCGTCGCATTCTCGAAGGCGAAGCGCCTGAGGCCGTTGCGGCGATCAATGCCTACATTCAGGCATGCTCAACACGCGTGCGCGATCTGCAGACGGCGCTCACAACGGCAACGGTGACGGATTTCACCGCGGCGACCGCACCCGACGCCGCGCTGGTTCAGGCGACGATTGAACGGCGGCAGGCCGAAATCAGTAAACTCGAGACGACCGACGCTGACAAGGAACTTGAGAAGGTAGAACAGCAACTGCGTGAGCTGCAGCACCGGCGCACGCTTGGCGAGCGACTCGCCGAAATCAAGGGTTGGGTGGACGGACAGCAATGGACCGCACGAGCGCAGAAAGCGGCAGGCTCAACTCATCACATCACGGCCAAGTACAACGAGTTGTTCAAACTTCTGGTTACAGACCAATACCGTGACGTTTTTCAGGCAATGCTCCGCAAGCTGAAGCGCAATCTTAAGTTGACCATCGAGACCAGAGGGCATAAAGGCGAAACGGTGCGCCAAATCGTTCTTAGCCCAGACGCATTTGCGCAGAAGGTCGCGATCGACAAGATCCTCAGCGATGGAGAAAAGCGGGCTGTCGCGTTGGTGGACTTCCTCACCGAGGTGTCGTTGAACGTGTCCAGCAATGCCATCATTCTCGACGACCCCGTTTCGTCATTCGACTCCGATTCGAAAGAGGCCGTGTCCCAATTGCTCGCCGAGTATGCAACTAAACGACAGGTCATCGTGTTCACGCACGACCTCGCGTTCCTTCACGCCCTCAAGGTATGTGCGAAGAAGTTGAGCGTCGGCGTCGTATCACACTGGATTCGTTGCGAGGAGGGTCAGCCTGGGTATGTGTATCTAGACAACAGCCCAATCTGCGAAGGCGATTACAAATCCGCGAAGATCGCTCGGGATTGCTACGCAAAGGCGAAAGCCGCTGCTCCCGCGGAACAAGAGCGCCTACTCCAACAGGGTTTCGGGGCTTTGCGGACAACCTACGAAGCGTTCGTGATCTACGATCTGTTCAATGGCGTCGTGAAGCGATTCGAGGAGCGCGTTGGCTTCGATCAGCTCAAAGAGGTCACCCTTGATCGCGACGTTGTCGAGCAGGTAGTCGATAAGTTGGGCGCGCTGTCACGGCACATCGACGCACATCTTCATAGCGACGCTTTCACCGCGAATAAACCCACGCCCGAGATGCTCCTTGAAGAAATCGATGCATATGACGATCTCCGGAAGAGGCACAAGGAAAGCAAGAAGGCCGCCGTGTCTGCCGCGGCGAAACCTGTCGCTAAACCGGCTGCGGAATCACTAGGAGAGCTGGGAGAGTCAGTACCGGATGTGTCACAACCCGGCACGGTATCCCCAGTCAACTCGTCAACTGAAGAGAGCCTAGGACTCGGGTGAGGGCATTGGATTGGCTTCGAACGCGCATCATGAAGGTGGGCACTAGGCAGGACTCGATCCCGTGCAGACTCCGGCACACCAGAGGCGTAATGGCGGTAACTACCGGATTGAGTTGTCTGTCACCTGGAGAAGAAGACGACTGATCGGCCGTCATTCGGCAATTCTGGTTGATCCTTTTTCAGAGTTGCACCACCAGTGCACTGCTCGAATGTTGTCCGGGTGGTCATCTCTCCAGGCTCCTCCCATCCCCTTGGGATCTTTGTGGTCTGGCACAACGTCGTTGTAGTCTGTGAACTCTTCGTGGCAGATTGCGCATATTCTGTTCTGCTCGGCGACTTTCCGCTTCAGAAGTTTCCGCATTTCAGCGGGGGACCTGAGTTCTCGATACCCCCTCGGATGATGCGGATCATCAATGCGTCGAACACCAGGCTGTAATCTTCGGGGATAATGCGTTGGTTCGCGACCGCAGCAGCGGACCGATCTATGGATGGGACAGTATTCATTGCGACGGAGTTTCATGACGTTCCTCCGGGGGTGAGACTTTGACCTACTTCAGCTGACTTCTAAGGGTTAGTCGTGCGGTGAGCAAGGCCTCTGTTGGTGACGTATTGGCAGAGGACATTGCTTGGAGGTTGAAATGCGTTTCGCGGTCTTATCACGTTCACGGTGAACGTGGACACTTGCAAATGCGGGAGCACTGGAACCTGATTGAGAAGAACGTCGTCCATCCGGCCAGCTCTCGCTTACAGCAGGCACACAGGTCAGTCCGCGACGCCCGAGTGTGACACATGTCGCCTGACCGACGTCCATGTAAATCTTTGTCAAGGTAAAACACAGATCTCCCGACGCGCGCTCGGGAGGGCGCGTACAGCGAACCTGGCACAGAATTCGCAGCTCGCACTCCTCGCACGTGGGCCTCTCGGCGATGGCTCCTGCCTCCGCAGAACCAGACATCCATTCGCTATCTCGGACCCTTCCGGACCGTCACAGAAGATTGAGTCTCAGCGATGACGGCTATGCATTCATCACTGCACAGAATGCGGCAGCGGCGCGCGGGCAGCGGAAGGGCAGGGCTGAGCGCCGAAGACATCTCCAGTGACAGCCGACATTACCTCTGCTAGGGTTTCCAACGCGGGGTACAATAAGGGCTTGAGAGAATGAAGGCTGATCCCAAAACCACATGCTTTGATGTGTTCGAGCAGTGCGTCCTCGCCGTCCAGGCGGGCGAACTCATCGAGTCTGTAAGCGCCAAGGACAAGGAGTTTCACTTCCAGAATTGGTTTTTAAAACGCCTCCAGAAGCTGGGCATTCACTTTGAGGGCTCAGGACGTAATACTTACCCGGACTTTTGCTTGGTCGAGTACACCGAGGGGTACGAAATCAAGGGCCTCGCCTGGCCAGGCCGCGAGCGCGACTACGATTCAAACAGCCAGGTACCGACCGGATACCACAACGGACGGCAAATCTTCTACGTGTTCGGACGTTACCCTGCGGATCTCTCTGTCTACCCCGACCAGGGCGACGGCCGCAGGAAGTATCCCGTGGTCGATCTGGTTGTCTGTCACGGCGATTTCCTGAACGCCGATCACGAATATATTCACAAAAACAAGAGCGTGAAGGGATTCGGCACCTACGGCGACATCATGATCCGCGATCGCAAAATGTATGTCGCGCCGACCCCGTTTGCCCTGACCGAGGGAACCACAGGACTGCATACGCTCATCGTGCCGGAGAACTTTGCCCCCGACCCGCGCTTTGTCGTTGTCGGCAAGCTCACACGCATCGAAGCGGACACGCTCGTCGTCGGCTACACATTTGACCTTCGCACCAACGAGTTGAAAGCCGAGAAGATTCCCAATCCGCGCTCAGGCACGGAGCATCGCTTCACGGCCTACCGTCTGAAGTCTCAAGCAGCCAAACCTGTCTCCATGCTCTCGCGAGCAGCCATCCTTGAAACCGTTAAGGAAATGGAAGAGGAATGAATCCGCTCGCTGCAAAACTGGCTTTCGACGATGAGCGTCAAGAAACCGCTCTTGAGCATGGCTTCCCCATCCCGGAAATCAGCCAAGTGGCGGAGCATGAGAGCTGGCGCAAGGAGATCAACCGTCCGCTCTACCATATCCACAAATGGTGGGCGACGCGGCTCGGATCGGTTTTTCGAGCGATTATACTTGGCGCGCTCAGCCCAAAGGATACGCGGATATGGGATGCCTTCTATCAGCGCCATCATCTTCAGGGAAAAATCGTGCTCGATCCCTTCATGGGTAGCGGCACGACTCTCGGTGAGGCGCTCAAGCTGGGAGCGAACGTGGTCGGTTGCGACATCAACCCCGTCAGTACCTTCCTCGTGCGGCAGTCCTTCGCCCGCGTTCCTGAGAGCGCGCTACGTGACGCATTCTCCCATCTGGAACGCACCGCAGCTCCCGCTGTACGGCGCTATTACCAGACCAAGGACCCGTCCACAGGCGAACTGATTTCCGTCTTGTATTTCTTCTGGGTGAAGACGGTTTGCACTCCCGAGGGCGAGACCATTCCTTTGTTTAGTAGCTATGTCTTCGCGCACGACGCCTATCCGAAAAAGAAGCCCAAGGCGCAAATTGTCTGCCCTGAGTGCTGGAGCGTTACCGAGGATCGCTACGACAGCACCAGCCTTGTGTGCCCGGCCTGCAAGCATCAATTCAATCCGCAAGAGGGGAGGGCCACCGGCCAGCACGTCACGTCCGCGAGCGGGCAGAAACACCGCATCAAAGAATTGCTTCCCGTAGACGGTTCGCCCCTGCCTCATCGTTTATACGCAATCATGGCGCTGCAAGCCTCGGGTGAAAAAATCTATCTCAAGCCCGGTCCAGAAGACCTGGCCCTCTATGTCGAAGCGGAAACACGCCTGGCTACCGAAGACCTTCCGTTACCAACGCTCTCGGTACGGCCAGGACATAACACGGACCAGGCGCGCGGTTACAACTATCATCACTGGCGCGATTTCTTCAACGCCCGGCAATTGTTGTGCCTCGGTTTGCTGCTGCAGGAAATCCTTCGCCTCGAAGACCAGGCGGTGCAGGAGCAAATGTTGTGCCTATTCTCCAGCACGCTCGAATTCAACAACCTCTTCTGCAGCTTCAAAGGGGAGGGGACGGGGGCGGTGCGGCACATGTTCTCGAACCATATCCTCAAGCCTGAGCGCACGCCCCTTGAGAATTCCGTGTGGGGAACCGACAAAAGTAGTGGCACGTTCTGTTCCTTATTTGAATCAAGGCTCATACGCGCCAAACGCTATCTCGACGAACCATTCGAGGTGACACTCGACGCAGACCTGCTCGGCAACAAGGCCCAGGCCCGCAAGATTGTCGCCAGCGACCCGATTGACGTTCACCAAGCGCGTTCATGGGACGAACTGGGGAGGGGGGGGCACGGGGCGCTCATCCTCAACGGTGATAGCTCGCGCCTTCCGATACCGGACGTGTCCGTCGATGCGGTAGTAACCGACCCTCCGTATTTCGATTTTGTCCATTACAGCGAGCTGAGCGATTTCTTTTTTGCGTGGCTCTCGCCGGTGCTTCGCCATCGCTACGCATGGTTTGACAGGCCGGACTCCTCGGATTCCGGCGAAGTGCAACACAAAGACCCGCGTACTTTCGCTCGCCAGCTCTCCTTTGTGCTCACGGAATGCCGCCGCGTCCTCAAAGACGACGGTGTTCTTGCATTCAGTTTTCATCATTCACGTGCGGAAGGCTGGGCGGCCATTTACGAGGCCATCACCACGGCCGGGCTTGAAGTGGTCGCCGCACACCCTGTCCATGCCGAGCAGCGGGGAGCCAGCCCAAAGACGGCAGCTAAAGACCCTATCAGCCTGGATGCGATTCTGGTATGCCGCAAGCACACGCGCCCTACCGAAGTATTCGACATCCCCGCCGTGCTTGAGAGCTCCCAGGCCCTTGCCAAGACCTTGGTGGACGCGGGAATGGAGATCTCGCGTGCGGATCGTTCTGTGATTGCATACTCACAGACGCTAATTGCCTCTTCCGCAGAGCAGCTTCCATTCGAGGAGATTAAGACTAGGCTTGAACTCGTGCAGGAGCGACTGGACGATGGATTTGCTCCGACAGTCAGCAGCGTGAGAGATCCCGCGCGAAGCAAGCTCCAGCCGGGTCTGGCGCCGACTTCCCAGAACACTCTCGATTAGAGATTACTCCGCTGCGTTCAGAAAGTAGAATTCCTGGTTGTTCTTTGCGCCGAATTCAATGAGCATCCCTATCTGGACTCCAGGTCCGCCCTCAATCGTGTTGACCTGAACGTGGTTTTGTTCAATTTCCTTGATTGGACCTCCCTTGTAGGGACGGCTCGTGTCCTGCGTTTTTGCGATAAGCGTGTCGCCGACCGTTATCTTACCAGCTGGAAGATTGACACACACAATCCGGTGATCAATCACGGTGATCGCTGCCCCAAGGGCCACGGCCCGCTTGAGCATGAAGGGCAATGATCGCTCGTATACGACGAGCGCAAGGCCGCTCGCATAGGCTTCTATGAATCCGATGTAGCTGCGAAGAAGGTCACGCGAGAGAATGTCGTCCACGGGAGTTCCGTGAGCCACGTCGTTCCTGCGGTTCGCCAAGTCATTTAGCCGGGCAAATACAACGTCATCTCCCCCGGCCAGGTAGGTCTGCATGTCCCGCTCCGGATCTTCTTCTTTTAAGAAAGCCGTGAATGGCTCTGCTTGCCGGAGGGACTGGCCGATATCCGCAATCCCAGACTGGGTGAAGGTAGCCGCGACCACGGATTGACGAAAGTTGGCGCTATGTTGCGCGAACGCCTGGTCGTTTAATTGATACTTGTCCGGTGTGTTGAAACAAGCGTGCAGTCTGGCGACGATGTCGTCAACCCGCACACTGCCCGCATATCTCTGGTAATCCGCTTTGCGCGCGAGCTCAAGGGAAAGTGCCAAATGGTTCCCTTGAATGGGTAACGGCAGCTCCGCAAAGGTCGGCACATTACTGGAGACCAGCGCTAAGTATTCGCCAATCAGGTCCTCGATGAACCGCTCCAGGTAGCCGTAGAGCGAGATGACGATGGTGTTGTAGTCGTACCGGGCTTTGTTGTTCTTTGTGCGGAAGTGATCCTGAAGCGCCTTGATTTGCTCTCGGCCGTCGCCGCATGCCTCGGACTGAAGAGCGAGCAAGCGATCCTGCTTGTCAAGCCCGTCCAGGTAGTGCCGAAGCAGAGTCAAGCCTTCCTTCAGACTGCCGATACAGACCCACATATCTAAGGATGCGCAGGGAGAATTGAATCGAGTAGCGCGATCACAGCCTCGTTTCTCGCGCTCATATCGGCGCGATTGACCTTTCTGCCCTCGAAAATTGCGTAGTTCGTCTGGTAAAACCCCGGCAAGGCGGCACGAATCTGCTCGGCCCTAAGCAAAAGTTCCGTCTTGCGCTCCAGCCGCTGGCTGAATGCATACATCAGCGGTTCGTAGACGACTTTTGTTGGCCGGTCGAACCAATTCCAACCGCTCTTACGCTGTCGCCACAGGTGGAACGCATCCTCGCCCAGCACCTCGAATACGAGCTTCACAGTCTCTTGGAACAATTCTTTGTATTTGGCGATCAGCTCCGGGGGGAAGTTGTTGCCTCTGCTTAAGAATTCGTCGAGATACACGTTGAGGGCGGTCTGGTCGTGGAGCAAACGTTGCCGATACGCGAAAAAGCGCAGCACCAGTTCCACGTCTTCCATCCTGCGGAACGTCTCGTTCTCCAACAACTCATCGGAAAACACACCTGTCTCCAGCTCAATCGCCGTAGGTTCCGGAATGTCCCACATGCGACAGAGGTACGGATTGCGGGCGAGTTGAATGCAGAGTCGGTTGAGCGGCCCGTCGTAGATGGCGTTGCGAGACTCTTGCGGCTCAAGCTGGACTCCGCCGCTGTTGATCCGTTCAAACACCAGCTGCTTCAGGCGCTGGGCCTCATGGGGTGATTTCGCGGTCTCTTGCAGCAAGATGATGGAAGAGAGGTAACGGCGATCTATTCCTTTCTGCACCTGCTCGGGAAGTTCAGAATAGCGCAACCCGTTCAGCTCTCTCCATTCTTCTAGGTCCGTGAGTGGGAATCGATCCTTGTAGAACTCGAAGATGGCCGTCATTCTCTGCAAGCCGTCCATGACCTCGTATTTTGAATACTCCACTTCGTAGAGGAAAATAGGGGGGATAGGTACGTTCATGATGAACGATTCGATCAACCGGCTTTGCTTCTGCCGGTTCCATCGGTGCCGCCGCTGGAAATCGGGATTGAGCACATACGCCTTGCCATCCTCGTACATCCCAACAACGCTCGGCAGCGGATAGCGCGCTTGCTCCGTGATGATGCGCACTTCGCCTTTGACGTACTTGGCGTTGATCGAACTCCTATCGTGCGGGACGACGGGGCTTCCCGTTCCGAAGTCCAACGTAAGCTGCTCGCCCTCGTAAAGTCCGTTCATGGAATAGGTTGTCATGCGCTCGCTTGCCTAAAGTCTTCTATACCTCAATACCACGTCACAGCCTTTTTGTCTCTCCTCTGCGGTCCCGCGAGCACTCGCGCAGGTAGGGTCGGTTGTGGCAGTTAGAACAAAGAGACCTCATGACATCCTGCCCGGCCAAGGATAGTCGGCGTATCAGATATTCTGGTCTATTCCGCGATCGCTGCGAGTTCCGCATACCGGCATAGCGCATTGGCGAGCTGCATTTGCCGTGGAGTATGACATTCAGGCTCCAGAAGGCGCGGACTCGCCACCACGATGACCATTGCCTGAGCCCGCGACGTCGCCACATTTAGCCGGTTCAGGCTGTAGAGAAATTCCATCCCTCGTGGCGCGTCTTCGGGTGATGACGTGGTCATCGAATAGATGACGACGGGTGCTTGCTGGCCTTGAAACTTGTCCACCGTGCCTACCCGAGCATTGGGAAGCCGCACAGAAAGATCCGAGACTTGGGTGTTGTACGGTGCGACAACCAAAATGTCGCCTAACTGTAGTTGGCGGCTGTTTCCTTTGTCATCGATCCATCTGACGTTCGGCTCTGTCAGGCTGTTTACCAGACCAGCGATAATCTCAACCTCTTCCTGCGATGCATTCTGGTTGCCTTGATGCTCGGCCGGAAGGTAGTAGAGACCGGATTCTCCCAGCCAGCGATGTCCTTCGATGCGTTGATTTTCGAGGCCGTCGCGAGACTGGAGGCGTCCTTCATAGAACACTTCCGACGTGAACTGAGTGAGCTTGGGATGGAGACGCCAGGTCCTTTCCAGAAACAGACCCTTATCGGGTGGGATAGTCTTTGCCCCAGCGAGTAGATGTTCCAATGCCGAAACATCCGCGCCTTCTGGGTGACTCCCCCGGAGCGGTTGCTCCAGTTGTTGAGGATCGCCCAGCAACACCAAGCTCTTGGCGGCCTGCGAGACTACCAGTACGTTTGCAAGTGACATCTGCCCCGCTTCATCCACAAAAAGTACATCTACTGCTTCAAAATGGTCTTCCTGCGCCCAAAGCCACTGTGTTCCCGCCAGAACATTCGCACCATTCAGGAAGGCGGCGAGCGTCTCTTTGTTATCAATCGTCGTCTGAATATGGGGCACGTCCTGCTCTGGTTTGTCTTCCTCTTTGACCTTCTGAACGCACTTTAGGTTGGAGAGCTTCTCTTCAGCGGCGGTTTTCACGACTTCCCTGAGCAGGTTGCTGATTACCTTGTGACTCGTTGCCGTGATTCCGACACGCTTGCCCTCTCGTACCAACTCACAGATCATCCTCGCTCCGGTAAACGTTTTTCCCGCTCCTGGCGGTCCCTGAATCGGGAGTAGAGAATGATCGAGCATCGTGCCCAATCGTTTGGCCGCATCTAGCGTTGTTTCTCCGGGGATAACGAGGGCTTTAGAACCGCCGACCAGGCGAGGAGGACGCCGGAGTAACAGGTCCCGCGCTGCGCGATACGATCCCGCCGCGTCCATTCCGTTTGCTGCAACCCATGCCCCGATGCGGCAGAGGGCGTCAGCGAGAACATCCGTGCGAGGACCTATCTTTTTCGCATACACGGCGGCAGGGTGGATCTCCGCCGTCTTCTTGGTCTTCTTGATGTCAACCAACCGCACCGCAAGATCAATCCCAACCGCCTCCCCGATCTTTTCTTCCTTGGCGCACAGTTCCTCTCCTGTGCGGATGTCAGTTTCTTGTTTTTCGAAAGCGTAGCGATCCGTTGGTATCTTGCGCTGAACACCCAGCCGTCCTACAAAACGAAGCCCTGACAGGGCAGAGCGTTCACCAAGGAGTTCCTCATCCGACAGCTCACCGAGACGGTAATACTCCCACCACTCCGATTTCACTTCCCGCCGATGCCAATCCAGTAAGTGGGAGAGCAACCAGCGCGCGGCCTGTTCTTCGCTGCGTTGTTCGGGGTCGTCCGGCACACCTGTGCGAAGAGCTTCGGCAAGTGCGGCGGTGCGTTGTTGCCGCTCATCTAGCGCCTCCGGCGGTGCTCCATCCCCCCGTGCGGGCCTGGGCATCTGATTTCCGGCGCGTTCCAGTTGCTGCCGCTCACTCTCCAGCCAATCGCGGAGTGCTTGCGTTGAATTGCAGTCGTCGGCATTGTACAGAGCAATGGTGTTGCGCAGTGCCGCGTCGAGTTGCGACGCTTCGCCAAGCTCAAGCATGTGCTGTACTTGGCGCAAAGCGGTGCGTGCGTCTTCTAGAGGCACTTTTCTTTGAAAGCCGTAAAACGGTTCTAGTGCCTTAAGGGAATATTGCTCAACGCTGGCCCGGACAGCTCGCTTTGTCACCGTGTGCAGGTCTACTAATAAATACGCCCGCAACATCCGGTCGATCTCATCTTCGCGGGTGGCATAGCGGCCCATCAGTCTCTTGAGCGCACCGGATTCGTATCCGGTGAAGTGATAGACATGCATCGCAGGATACTGCGCCAGACGAGCCATCACGAAGTCAACAAACCCCTCAAATGCCTTCTTCTCTTCCTCCGCGTTCACCACCCACTGCGAGCTATACGCAGGATTTCCGGTGCCATCGTTGGCGACAAAGCCAAACAAATACTCGCGCCCGCCACGGCCAATGAAGGGGTCACCCTCCAAATCAAAAAATATATCGCCGGGCGAAGGCTCGGGCAGAAGGAAAAGACCATGCTCGTCGTTCAAATCAAGAACTTCATGTACGGGCTTATCTTGCGTGCGGCCCGCGACTTGGACGCGCGCTTGTTCCCTGACGCGAACATAACTGCCCGCGGATCCATGCTCCGGACGTTTTTCCAGGGGTAGCGGAAGGACTGCGAGATCTCTTACGGCGTTGACATCCCACGCATGCAATTGCTTCTGCTGCAGCTTGCTAATGCCTGCCACCAGCGACAGGTGATCATCTTTCCGCCGTTGCCCGTCGCAGTCGGCCCACCAGCGACAAATCGAACAATGTGGCGTTGGTTCAGGGTAGGTCGCGGTTACACTGCCGTGATTCTCCACCGCGTCTTCGAGACGGTTCTTTACGTACCGGTAGTAGGCCGCATAGTCAAGGACCCGGTACGGTTCAGAACGGAATCCGTCACCCGGTGGAACGACGTGCATGTACTCCGGCCATTCGCCTTGAATGGCCGCGAGACATTCTGAATAAAGGGACAATTGGAGGATCGTCGCCGCCTTTGTTTCCAGCGCGAGCTTGCAATCGTGGACCTCATAGGACCACGCCCCGAATTTGCTGGCTCGCTCTACTCGACGCACCACGTCGGCACGGCCAACCCATCGGCCGCTCACAAGCGTTGGCTGGACGATGACATCCACACCTTTCTGCATCGCCCTTTCAACTTCGCCGCTCGACTGCTCCTTACCCGCAACCGAGAAATCAACAACTGACAATCCCTCAGCCGCTAGATACGGGACATAGCCACTTTCGTGTTCCAGTCCGACTCCAGGGCTCGGTTCCTTTTGAGTCGTGTCCCGCAAATCAACAACAGACAATCCCTGAGCCGCTAAATAGGCAACATAGGCATTTTCGTGTTCCAGTCCGCGCTTCTGAAGGACCCACAGGTCAGGCGAGCGCCATGTCGGTGCGGACCTTTCGCCGGTAGCAACGCCGAAATCCAGAGAAGTCAGATGGCGGCAAGCCAAATGATTGCTTAGGTCACTTGCGGATAAACGGAAATCGCCGGAAGAAGCTTTCATATATCAGCAATCTTCTTCAGTCGCAGACCAAGTGAGCATACGCCAAAATGCAGCACATTCTCGGTGACAGAGATCACTCAAGAACAAGCAAAGAGAAGACCTATGTGCAAATTGATTGAATGCGGCCGCAACCGGCCGAAAGCAACGCAAACTAGGGTTTCGCTGCTCTCGAAGCTTTCTCGGCTTCGGCTGCCAGGAATCGAGCTTCCCGCAGATCTATTCGAGCCTTATGGCCATGCTTCGCAAGAAGATATAGGAGCTCGCTGCCGCTGATGAGTGTGATTGGTTTCCCCTTGGCGAACTCGTAAGCATCGGGGCCATAGTCTGCGGTTGTGACCAGAATACCCTTGTTGGCACCCTCGTTGTGGACCGTGCCAAACAGATCCCGCACGGCAGAGACACTCACCGTGTTTGTGTACCGTTTCGCCTGTATTACGATCTTTCCGCCTCGAATCGGGTCTGGGTCGAATACGACGGCATCGACTCCCCCGTCCCGACTAGCTTGCGTGATCTTTACTTCCCCGCCCTCCGTACTGAACTCCTCCTCGAACAATTGCCGGATTAGGTGTTCGAAGTCTTCCCAGTCCATGGCAGCGAGATTGGAGGAGCTGTCGAGTGTTTCGGCTACGTTGTAAGCCGGAATGAATCTCTTGTCTTCCTTGTTCAATTGCAATATCGGCCTGACTGGCTGGAGAGCAATTAGCTTTGCAGCCGCCACCCCCTTCAGTTTCTTGAAGCATGCTTTCGCGTCCACTTGAGCGAGGTTAATGTCCATGAATTCTGACTTCGTCGCCTGAATTGACAGAATGCAGGCATTTACTTCTTTGCCTGTGGCCTTATCGATCGAGTTCACCCAGCCATTGAAGACAATGGAGTCAATCGCACCCGCGGCATCTGCTTGAAACAACTCGTAGAGTGAACGCAGCGCGATTTGATACAGGACCGAGTCGTACGTGCGGTTAAGCCAAGCTTCGCTTACGTGCACCTCCTGAAATGCGTCCCGAGCTGCGATGTATTTCACTTCCTTCAGAGTGGGCACCGCCGTTATGTCAGGCAAACAGTAATCGACCACTACCGTGTGGTTGTCTTCAACGAAGTCAACCGAAGCATCAGACGGAAAAGTGTCCGGGTATTGGGAGGCGCTCAAAACCATCTTGCAATATTCTGGAATCGACTCCGGGCGGCGATCGAAATATGCTTGCCTCGATTCGTCGAGTGCAGCATCTCGCTTGCGACGGTCCTCCAGCCAGCCTGCCTTCGTCTCTTCCCGCGCCGTGCGAGCCTTCTCGAATTGTTGAAGTTGCTCTTTGTTCCGTCGTTCTGTTTCAGCCTTCGCGCTTAGCCACGCTTGGCGAGCACCGTAGAAAATGCGTGTCACACGTGCCTGCTCTTTGTCTCGAATGGGAGGAATAAGGCGAGTAATGAAGTTGAGTCTTGGCTGGAACTGCTCGTCGTTGACATCTGGCTCCCTTGGTACAGGGATGTCCTTAGACCGGACGGGTTCTGGAACGGGAAAAGGTGAGTGGTCTTTGAGCTTCTCCCAGTTGATCGTGTGATCTACTTCGAGGATATTCGTAAGAAGAGTTTCCAGGGCATCAAGAGCTTCCTGCGCCTCTCTGCTGCGCTCCGCTGCGGTCTGCTTGTTGGTTTCTTTCGCGTGAGCTGCTTTGAGTTGAGCCTGTGATTTCGCTCGCGAGGCTTGTACCCGCTCCCATTGCTCGTTCCAAGACCGCATCTGCATCTCGGCCCGGAACTGCATGATCGCCTGGGTTTCGCCCTTTACAACTCTGTATTTATGAAGTCCGTCGTGTTTGATTTCACATTGCCACATAGCCACGCCAATGCCCGCGAACCTTTGAATGTACCCTTCACGGCGGCCGCCATCAACAAATTTGCGCCCTTGCGTCTGACCCTAGTAACAACCGGTTGTAAATCCACCCCTGGATGACATCGAGACCAGACTCTTAGCTTGCCAACCACATGCTCGTCCGGGGTCGCCAATTTGTGCTAGTACGTAGCAGGCGTTTCACGCGGCTTCGCCACTGCCATCAGTTCCGCCTTGAACTCTCGGGCATCAAGAGGAGAGGAATCGTCTACGAACCGCTCGGACCAACTCGCCAGAAGGCTGCACTCGGGTGAAATCTCAAATGTCCCCGACGGCTGCACTACAACGTAATTGGCCGGCGGTCCAATATCTTCTGACATGTTCCTGGCGATGCGGACGGACTCATGAACGTGAAAAACCGTCCGTTGGCACGACATTTTTTCTGTCTGTTGCCGCTTGATCCACATAATCTCCCGTGCCGCAACTTCGAGTGTCGCTCCCGATCCGATGACAAAATGGCCTGGACTTAGATCGAAATCCGGCGGAATGCCGTCCTGCACAAGACAAAGGAACGGATAGCCACCAACGAAACCCGCAACCATCAGCTGCATATCCAAACCAAGGGGCCGTGGCCTCGCCACGTATCTTTGCGCTTGCCGGACGATGCGCTCAACACCGGGCAGGCCTAAACGGTGTTTCGGCAGGCGCGACAGCCTCATGCAAATCTCCAACACCAGTCTTTGGGAATCTGGACTCGCAGCCGTGACGCCGAAAAAGCCATAGGGCAAATCGAAAATCTTTTGGCAATCATCGATTCTAAAGCGACGGTCACGAAGCTGAACCCTCTTGTCAGCTGCCAAGACTATGCTTCTCCTTTTTTCACAAAGAGCGCTAATGCCAATTGTCATCAGTGCATAACTCCAAACGAAGAATGTAATTTAGGACGAAGTGTATAGGAATATGGCATGGGGTTGTATCGCATATACTCGGAAACGTCCATACCGGAAGTCGGGCATGATGATCGGCTTTCCTGACACGATGGACTGTCGTGCACACGGCTCGAATATGACACTAAAGCAAGAGTTGCACAGTCTGGAAAAAGTGAAGAGCCCGCATCGTCGGGGGAGGCTTTTTGAGTCCTTCTTAGCCAGGTTGCTGGAGGAGGACGGTTTCAAAGTGAACTCTAATCCGAAGGCTGCAACACCTCGACAGACCGATCTCTCTGCTAGCCGCGACCAACTGTACTTCCTGATCGAGGCGAAGTGGATGCGCAAGAGCGTTCACGTCGGGTACGTGTCAGCCGTTAGAGAACGCTTGCGACTGACACCGCCCGACGTTTTTGCCTGCGTATTTAGTACGTCGGGTTATGGAGTCGGGGCGCTCGAAGAGATACGCCGCGAGCGAAATCGCGAAATCATACTGTTCGATGGCGAGGAAATTCGTGGCTTGGCTGCGGGCGATCTTTCCTTCACTGACCTTCTTGTTCGCAAGAGAGAAGCCTTCCGGACGCATGCAGACACCTGCTTCACTCCATGGGTTGCGGGAGATCGCGGCGCGACGCACCTGCGCTCTTCAGCGGACATGATTCAATTTCGCGGACAGTTGAAGAAATGGATGCTCTCTGGCACCGGTGACAACGACATCCTTTTTACCAACGAAGGGCTCGATTTTGCTGGCCGGTACGACTCATCGGTGGTCTCCTTGGCCTTAACGCTTGATTTGGAGACTGCTGACGACTTGGAGAGAGCCCTGCAAGTCGTCAAGAAGCACGTCGGGCTGCACGACGAGGGAGCGTTCGCCATTCATCAGCGCAGTGCGGGATGGTTCGGATTTGGCGCTGAGCATTTCATCTCTGCCGTCCGCAGCCAGGCTGAGCGTTATGACGGTCTGAACTGGGAAAGCTACCATCATTCCGAGGAGTTAGCCTACGTCGATCGTCTTGAGGAGGGTGGCCTCATGTGCCTAACTTCTCGACAAGATACCAGGGAGGGAAAATATCTGCACTCCAGCCGGATTGAGATCTTTCTCCCTGGCGTTCCTTTGGAAGCTTCGGGGATTAGGCGATTTTGTGCTTTTGCAGGAGACGCGCGAGCGCAGCTAGCGATTGTCGGGGAAAATCCTGTTAAGACGCTACGATTTCGTCGAGGGATCCAGGTAGAGCCAGTCGCCACGATTATCTCGAATTCACAGGGCAAGAGCTTTGCTTCCGGTCTCGTAGTCAAGAATCCATTTGCCGACGGCGTTCTATCCGAAGACTCGTCCGTCGAGGAGCCGTTCTGGCTACTTCCAAAGAATGAATTTGTCTTCTGTGCACTACGGAGTTGGCACAACCCAGATGTCCTGATGGACAGGTACGATTTGGTGCTTGCCGAAGGTTGCTGGATTGAACACTTCCCGGTGTTCTACATCCTTTGCGACTGGGCATAGTGCGACGGAATGTTGCGCACGCTACGCAGGTTTCCTTCGCGGTTCTGACACTTGGGACAGAACGAAGCAAGTTCACGAATCGCGCCGGAAAAGCCCGGGTTGCCGAGCAGTGTCTTCGGGTTCCCGAAAGTTGCTCAGGCCAATCCCAACTAGCCGGTAACGTTGATGTGGACCCAGGTCCACTCGCTCTCGCAGCTTCAGGGCGATGTCTGTCAACCCCTGGCAGGATGAGGGAGGTGCGCCTGGTGTATGGCTGCGCGTCAGAATTCTGAATTCGCTCGTCTTTAGTTTGAGAACCACGGTACGGGCTATCCGTGATTCGTTGCGCGAGACAGACCAAAGCTTGTCTGCCAGGCCGCGGATCATTGCCTCGGTTTCTGCCAAGAGAACATCGTGCTCAAACGTATCCTCGACTGATATGGACTGAGTAGGCCGGTCCGGGACGACTTCACTGTCGTCGATGCCCCGCGCCAGCTCATGCAAGCGCCGGCCATAGCGGCCGAAAGTCCCTTCGAGTGTGGACAGGTCCAGTCTTCGTAAATCCCCCACAGTCTGTATTCCCAGTTTCGCGAGCTTCTCACCTGTAACTTTGCCCACGCCGGGTATCCGGCCAACCGCCAATGGCAGGAGAAATGCGTCGACATCATCGGGCTTGACGACAAAGAGCCCATCCGGTTTGCGCCAGTCCGAGGCAAGCTTGGCCAGGAACTTGTTGGGCGCCACGCCGGCCGAGGCAGTCAGGTTCAATTCCTGGCGAATTTCCTCGCGGACCGTGCGCGCCACAAGCGTGGCGGTCGGTAAGCCTGTCTTGTTCAGGGTAACGTCGAGGTAGGCTTCATCGAGCGACAAAGGCTCGATCAGGTCGGTATGACGCTTGAAGATTTCTCGCACTCTCTTCGAGACGGCACGATAGCGAGCAAAATCCGGAGTGACGAAGATCGCAGCGGAACACAAGAGTTCGGCGCGTACCGCGGGCATGGCCGAGCGCACTCCGAAAGCCCTCGCCTCGTACGAAGCAGCGCAAACGACAGAGCGGTTGCCGTTCCACGCGACGATCACGGGCTTGCCCCGCAGCCGCGGATCGTCGCGCTGCTCGACCGAGGCGTAAAACGCGTCCATGTCGACATGGATGATTTTTCGCACAGTCAGCTCGCAACCATACTATTCCGAGTTCAAGAAGAGGCGGTGTCGCCAGCGCGACCAGGCACGACCCATTGATTTGCATTCACTGCATCTACTCTGCAATTAGGTCCGGGAATCCGGCAGCGCATCGCGTGCTCGACCGAAACGCAAAACACGTCCATGTCGCGATGAATGATTTTCGCCACTCTGGGCAACGCGCCCGTCAACTGACTGCTTTGGTGCGGAGCCTATGACGCATTGGAAAGGTCACAACAATCTCCCGAGGCGCTGGGTTTAGTCTCTCGAGATTAGTCAAGACAGCACGATCCTTGGGAAGATCTCCGCCGAGCATGCGAGCTATGTTGAAAATCGAGCGGCTGCCGCAGACCAGACAATGATCATGGGGGCTGTCGCTGACCACATCACATTCCGCACACAGGACTGCGTTTTGCAGGGCCACTGCGTTTAAACACCGACCCACTAGAGAAACACCGTCCACACCCGAATTCTTCATCAGATCACCTCACCAAGAACCCGCAGCTAGCGTATTTATTTTCGTTCTGACCCATTCAAGGCCCGATCACCATCGCGTCCATAGAATTGCACCTTCCCATCTACGACGTTGGCGATGTATCGCCCGTCGCTTAGGAACTGCATGACCTTTTTCCCTTCCCTTGCAAGTCGAGCCCAGCGGGAATTCGTATTCGGGTTTTGCTCCAGCCCTCGCAACCTCTGCTCTTCGAACCAGAAATCGACCTCGCGTAGCTTCGATCGGCTGGTACGGCGGACCGGATAGCGCCCACCTTCGAGAGTAACCGTCCTCGCGTCTTCGGCCAGCCCCTGCCGCCACACGGAAATCAGAGTTTCCTCTAAGCTCGCGGTCATCGTTTCCCGTCCCCAGGTGAATTTCCAAACACGCCGTCGATCCTGCACATGATTCGATCGGCCCACTGCACTGCGGATGAGATCAGGTACTCCGTTCGCGGGCTGGGACGAGTGTCGCCCAGATCCTCCGGTGTCTTGAGATGCCGCGCCACCAGGATCCCGGCCACAATGGCCAGCACGCGTTTGCGTCCTTCATCCATTCTGTAGTGTTCACCAGTTTGATTCTGAGCCGCTGCCATTCCCCAAGAACGGGCCACCCCAAGGCTAAGCGTCAAACGTGTCGAGGAGCGTCTGTCCGGCCTTACGTTCGAGGCGCGCCAGCCGATGCTCGAACCGCGCCTTGGTCCTGCGATACGTGGCTGGCGCAATCGTGCCTACCTGGTTCGCACGACGGAGCTCGGCGAGCGCTTCACGTGCGATCACGAGCGCCTGCCGCGGTTCTCGGGCTTCGTGCTCAAAGTAGATCGCCAACTGTTCGTAAGCCTCGTACCCCTCGCGAGAGTTTCCCAGCATGCTTTCCCAGAGCTCCCGCGCGAATGCCAGGTCCCCGTCGCGCTTTGCCAGTCGTGCGAGCGCCGTACGGGCAGCACGATCGGTTTCCGCCGGCAGCGCCGAGGCAATCGACTGTTCGTACAGTTTGCGCGCACGCTTCACCTCGCCACGTCGCTCGCAGATGCGCGATATACCGTATAGCTCGAGTCCGTCCTGGCTGCTCGCTTCCTCACCAAGGAGTGTCAGAATGCGGCCCGAAAGTCCGGCCAGTCCGCGCAGGTCCATCTGGTTGTGGTGGAAGACCGGGACCAGCGGCTCTGCACGCCCGCCGCGCACAAAATCGAGATAGATTTTCGGGATCAGCTCGGAGACTAGATCTGCGCCTCGGTCCCATCCGAGCACGTGACGTTCGAGTTGCGACAAGCTTACGGAGCCTAGCCGCAGGCGCCAGAGGTTCCGCGCTGGATGAAGAAAGTCGAGATGGGCCCGCGGCGCCGGCGGAGGAATTGTCCGCGTCATCCGATACCGTGTTTCGAGCAGTGGCCAGTCGAACGATTTGCCGTTAAACGTGACCAGCACCGTCCGTTCTGCCAACCGCTCGGCAAGCGCCGCCAGCAGCGAACGTTCTTCGCTGTACTCGCGCATGAACAACTGCTCGACTTCAAGGCCGCCGCCTTCCCACCATGCCAGGCCAACCAGAAACGGATACGTTCCTGTGCCGCCAATCAGTCCCGTTGTCTCCGTGTCGAGAAAAAGCCACTGCTCGGCGTCGACAACTTCTTCCCGAGCATCTGGCGCGAGCAACTTCAGTGCTGCCGCATCTGGAATGCACGGGGCATGTTCACCATGCCAGCAGTGCAGCGACAGATGTTCGCCGTGGCCGTTCCGCTTTACCGAGGCGCCCAGAATCAGCGCAAGCCTCTCCGATTCAATGGCAGCAATCGGCGCGCGCCCGAGAAACTTCTCTTCGGCCCGGTTTTGCCCGGGCTCGACCTCATTTCCTGATGGGCGCAAGGTCAGCGGACGCTGCAGCGCCTTCAGCCGGGCAAAGCGATCTACCGTTGTGCGACTCGCGCTAACTGGCATACCGAGTTTCCTTGTTCGTCTTGGGCGCGACGCGGGTCCCGCGGGAAGACAGCAGTTCAAGGATCGCAAGAGCCACTTCCTTGGAGCGCTCGCTCTTGTCCCCTGCGGGGCCGACACAAGACGGGCATCCGTTCTCACACGGACAGGCCGCGATGAGTTCACGTGTACGGGTCAAGAGCACGTCACATATGCGGTAGAGCGGTTCACTGAATCCAATCCCTCCCGGATAGGCGTCATACAGGTACAAGTTCGGCTCAAAGAGTTCCTTCTCAACATCCTGCGTGGTCGCGAAGTCCTGCCATTCAATGTCGATACCAGCACTTGGTGGCCGTTCTCCGACCGCTGTGCCAAGATCGCGACGGTCGCACATCAGCAAGAGCGTTGCCACGGACCCAAGGGCATAGAGCAAGCCAAAGATGCCGCTCTGGCGCTCGGAAAGCGTGAAGGGCAGTGCCGCCAGCGAATCGTGTCCGAGTGTTACCCAGAACGCGGTGGTGTGCATTTCGTTCTCCGGCAACTCAAGCTTTCCGGAGCCTACATTCTCATTCGTGAAGAATTTGATTTTCTTGAAGCCGACGACCTGTGATCGCACCAGCACGTCGCCATGCGCACGTGCTGCCGGACCGGAGATGCTCTGTTCTTCGGCGATTTCGAGGACCCGTACCTGGGTGTAGCGGATGGCGTCCGTGAAATAGTCGACATTGACGGGTTTCACGTACGCTTTGCGCTTGTCGAAATCGAGCCGCTCGACGTGGTACTGCTGGCCCTGGTGGATGTAGATTGCTTTCGGATGGACCGTCGTGAGCGCGGAAGAGAAATCTACCTCTCCGATCACCTGCGGCTGACCATCCTCTTCACCCGTCGTATCAATAATTACGAAATTGTCGGACGTCACCGAACGCAGACTGATCGTGTCCGCCGGATATGCCTCCTGGACCCAGTGCCAATTCCCGC
Source organism: Terriglobales bacterium (assembly GCA_050012595.1). Classification (GTDB taxonomy): domain Bacteria; phylum Acidobacteriota; class Terriglobia; order Terriglobales; family Acidobacteriaceae; genus Acidiflorens. The sequence continues at coordinate 74,839 of JBEKGW010000001.1, read as the reverse complement.
CACTGCGATGCAGAAACCCTGCTTCGCCAAGTCGTTCGCAAAGCTCCGGCAAATCCACGTTGCCGAATCGCTCATTGGGCGAGAGTGGCAGCTCGAACGCTGCGCACTTCAAGTGGTTTATGAGAATCTCGAGGTTGTCTGGCTGAATGTGTGCGTGCTCGGGCGAACTGCCAAAAAAGTAGTCCGGATGCTGCACGATGAATTGGTCGAGCGGCGCAGAAGAAGCAACGAATACCGCGCAGGAGGTCCCGCTGCGACGCCCGGCCCGCCCGGCGCGCTGCCAGGTGGAAGCAATCGAGCCCGCGTAACCCGCCATCACACAAGCGTCGAGTGAGCCAATATCGATCCCCAACTCCAGTGCATTCGTGGTCACCACTCCGCGGATCCGGCCCTCGCGCAGGCCACGTTCAATCTCGCGCCGTTCCCGAGGCAGGTAGCCCCCGCGATACCCGCGGACAGGTTCTGCTTGGCCAGCCTTTGGCGGATTCGCCTGCTGCAAGTAAGTGAGCAGGATCTCTGTATGTAACCGGCTATTGGCAAAAACAATCGTCTGCAGCTTGCGGACAAGCAGCTCCTTGGCTACGCGTGTGGCTTCATTGATATAGCTGCGCCGAATGCCCAGGTTACGGTTGACCATCGGCGGATTGTAGAAAACGAAAAGCTTTTCCCCAGCGGGCGCACCATTCTCGTCGACAACGTCGACTTCGCCCTCGATCAGCTGCGAAGCCAGCTCGCCGGGATTCGCAATCGTGGCGGAACAGCAGATAAACTGCGGGCTCGAACCGTAGAACTGCGCCACGCGTCTCAAGCGCCGAAGCACATTCGCCAGATGACTACCGAACACGCCACGATAGGTGTGCAATTCATCCAGCACGATGTAGCGCAGGTTCTCGAACAGCCGCATCCATTTTGTATGGTGCGGCAGGATTCCGGCGTGCAACATGTCCGGGTTCGTCAGGACGATATGGCCGCGCTCCCGGATCGCTTTGCGAGCGTCGTTCGGTGTATCGCCATCGTAGGTGAACACTCCAAAGCGGTCATCGAGCCGTTCCCCAAGGTCGTGCAATTCGGCAAGTTGGTCCTGGGCCAGTGCTTTGGTGGGAAACAGGTAAAGAGCACGGGTGTCGGGATTCTCCAGGACTGCATTCAGGACCGGAAGGTTGTAGCAGAGGGTCTTGCCTGACGCGGTGGGCGTTACCACCACGACGTTTCGACCGTCGTGCACTAGTTCAGCAGTGGCGGCCTGGTGGGAATACAGCTTTTGGATTCCCTTCGCGCGGTACGCCTCAGACAATGTACTTGTCACCCAGCCCGGCAGCGGCCGAAACTTAGCCTCACGGGCCGGAATCTGCCGCACCGAGGTCAGCACTTCGTCGCCATGGCAGCGTGCAACCAGCACTCCCAGGATCTCCTGAACCGTGTCGAGAGTTGTACTTGATCGTGGGGCAAGGGCCTGAGAAGAGGTCATGCAGCGCTCCAACTAGATTCGCTTTTTGTTCGCTCACTAGCCTAGCACCTCATGTATACCTCGGGCAATATCTGAAAACATCACACCCGGTTCGCCGAGCATGGATGTGCTCGGCTACGAGGTCATGATCTCCGAGCGGCAAGAGTGGCGTCCTGTTTGACTCGTGTTCACGAAATATGCTATGTTCACGGTGTCGTGAACATACAACCTATCGTGAACATGAAAGCTCTCGGCGGTGCGGCCTTGGAGCAGGCTCTCGGTGCGGAACTCAGGGAACTGCTGAGCGGCATCGCTTGGTTGCACGACTGGCAAGTAGAGCGTGCTGCTGGAACGCCGGATGCCGGGTTTGATCTGTTGGCCACGCTACCTCTACCCGAGGGCAAAGCAGCGCTGTGTGTCGTGTGCAAGAAAGAATTGCGCCCAAGCACTTTTCCTGTATTAGCCGAGAGGAGGCTTGCCCCTCCCGGGCGTCCACGAGTGGTCGTGCCTGTGCTGGCCATGCCATTTGTATCGTCCCGCCTCGCCGACCTGTGCATTCAGAGAGGCTGGAGTTGGTACGATCTTGCGGGAAACTGTCATATTGACGTGCCGAATGCAATCCACCTTGAGCGTCATGGCTATGCACCGGTGCATTCCCGGCCTCGGCCAACTGCGAATCTAAGCACGCCTGAGGCGGGACGAATCATTCGTGCGCTTCTGGCGCCGGAAAACGCGGGCAAGCGCTGGACGCAGAGAAGCATGGAAACTCATTTCGGAGAGTTTAAGAACCCGACGCCGAAACCTAGTCTTGGCCTGGTGAACAAGGTTGTCAGGCACCTCCAGGAGGAGGCATTCATTGAAGCACTGCCGGAGGGTGGTTTTCGGCTACGCGATCCGCTCAAACTCCTCTTCGCCTGGCGGGACGCCTACCGCTTCGACCGGAACGAACGCCGCGGCTATTTCACCTTGCTGCAGGGAAAGCGGTTAAGTGAATCCCTGGCCAACTTTGACCTGGAAACCGGCGGGTTCGCGGCGTATGCCGCTTTTTCAGCGGCAGATTTTCAGGCACCCCACGTGCGCCAGCCGAAAACATGGATTTATGTGGGCCGGGAATATCTCAGCAGCCTGGAACAACGGATCGAAGCCAAGCCGGTAGAGTCCGGCGAGAACGTGGTCGTCCTAATACCGGATGACGACGGCGTCTTCTATCTGGCTGATGGCGGATTGGTTGGCGATCATAGAATGGCCTGTACGAACCCGGTGCAGACCTATGTCGACCTCTCCCACTGCGGCGGACGCGGCGAAGAGGCAGCCGAGGCGTTGCTGGAACAGAAGCTCAAACCGGAGTGGAGTCGACGCGGACTGCTATGAACCAGGAACCAAGGCATCAAAGCGAATACGATTCCCGCCAGACGGAAGCTGCCCGCCGCGTGCTCGTCGATCTTGGTCAGGTGTTGGCCGCTTTCCACGATTGCCTTGTCGTGGTTGGCGGCTGGGTCCCGGATTTGTTGCTTCCGGGAGTCGAGGAGGCCCACGTCGGAAGCATCGATGTTGACCTGGCCTTGGACACCCAGAAGCTCAGCGATGGCCGCTACGCCGAATTGCTGACGCTCTTACTGAATACACGCCGCTATCGCCCTGGAGCAAAATCCTTTCAGCTTCTGACTGACGTTGACCTCGGTGACGGTGGCGGACCAGTGCAGGTGGAAGTGGAGTTCCTTGCACCAAAAGAGGTAAAGCTGAAGAAGAATCGGCCAAAGCTTCTGGAAGGTTTTCGTGTTTTACAGGCAGATGGTTGCGGCACCGCTTTCCATGCGCCCGTGGAGATTGAACTTGCTGGTCAGAGCATCCTTGGCGCGAAGAACAAGGTACGTCTTCGTGTCGCTTCCTTGCCGGATTTTCTCGTGATGAAGGCGCACGCCCTGGCGGGGAGGGACAAACCGAAGGACGCCTACGACCTCTGTTATTGCCTCGACAACTATCCGGGTGGATTAGAGAAACTGGCAGCTGCATGGAAACTGCGTGGCGAGGAAAAGGACGTGAAGCAGGCCATGGCAATTCTGCAAGCGAAATTTTCGAGCGTGGAGGATTTCGGCCCTAGACAGGTCGTCGAATTCTTCGACTCGCCCGATCCTGAGACCCAAGCGATGAACGCGCGGCGGGCATTTGAACTCGTGCAAAGGTTCCTGAGTCTGATTTAGGAGAACAAATAGAACGGAGCGATATCCGGAAATCCGCTTGCCAATCGGCCCAGTTCCAGAGGCTCCGATTCGTCAATCCCCACGTTTTCCGCAGGGCTTCAGGGCTGAATCGCTGCTGCCCCGCTTGCAGGCGGCAGCATAGGCGGCGTAGTTGTCAGGAAACGCCTGCTTGAACTGGAGCGCAATACCTTTACCCATTACGCCAACCGAGTTCACGGTATTGACCAGCGCCTCTGCATCCGAATCGAGGAGGTTTCCCGTCGCTCTGCGAATCATCAGTAGTACCAGCCCTTTTCCATTCCAACGTTGGGCCCGTCGTGGCCGAGAATTTCAACCGCCTTTTCCTTCGCTGAGTTCTCCATTTCCGCCGAGCCTCGTATAGCCACGCGAAATTGCTTCAATCAAGCTTTTCTTCCCGGCAACATCTTACTCAGAATTACCCGAATCACTTCCGGCCGATGCTCGCCAGCAGAACCCTCCAGCGTATACGACCGCTCGAAGGCATGAGGGCCCATAATCTTCATCTCCCACCGATCATTGCCCTGGGAGCCGAGGATCGAAACTCGCCAAGCCCCCGGCCTATCGGCAAGCACATGTTCGATGATCGCTCGAACGTCTGCTTGCAGACCGGAATCTCCCGTGTGTTGCATCTCCACTGAAACTGCCATACTGCCCGAAAATATCACTGTGTTCCCAGCTACCGCAAACCCCGTACCACCATGCGAGGATTCTGCCGGCTGAGCCACCTGAGGCGGAGTATGATCGGGGCCTATGGCGATACTGGTCGCGCTCACTCGCAAACGCGGAAACCCCAATTGGGGCCGTCCCATTCCGCCCGCTCCCGCTCTCCCTACTGAATTCGAACTGCGGGTCAGGCAACTGCAGCTCAGGGCAGGGATGTATAGCTCGTCAGCTGCGCTCCGCGCCTGGTGTGAGCAAAATAGGAATCGGTGCTATGTCCCAGAATGGCTGCTCGAGGAGTGGGATATCACCGTAGATCCAAGCTCAGCGGCGTAGCGTGACGACGCGAGGGCTTGTTGTTTCGGGCGGGCCCTTGCCCCCCCGACGGGCTACCTGCGGGGACGAGTTTTTGACCAATAGAGTGTCAACACTGTGTCCCCGGTATTCCGCAACCGCTCTGCGACTTCTTTTACCTGGAAGGGCCGGTCTTCGGGCTCAAGATCACGATTGAGCAACTCCGTGATTTCTTCGGGCGTGCTCGGTTTCCTGATCTGGTTCAGCGCTCGTGCAATGTGCTCGTCGAGACGACGACTCGAATTCGGAATCTGCCGCATTTCCGGTTCCGGCTCTTGAAAAATGAACTTAGCTTATTCCTGACAGGACCCCAGTGTCAGCATGAGGTTGGAGAGGCGGAAGCATTGGAAAAGGTAAAGGCTGTGACATTGGTTACGCTCTAGCCATTCGCTCTTGCGAGGGAGCCAATAGCGTGGAGACGTGCACCGTCACAGCCCTTGATGCGATCACCGCTTTCGCGGTCCCAAACCCCAACTACTCCTCGCAGAGCCGTCGGTTTTTTCCGGTCTGGCTGCTCTTCGGGTTACCCCGCCGAGCTGATCACTCAGCCTACTTCGGACTGGCAAAAGTTTAATTAAGCCAACCCTTTCAGCCGTCGACGGAAGCAACCCTAGAGAGTTGCCCGAAAATTGTCAATGCCCGTTTTCAGTGCAATCGGCCTGCTGTGACGGATCAAAACCCGGAAACGCAACCCATTGAATCGTTGTTGGTTAATGAGTGGAAGATTAATTTTTCCCATTTTTCCACAGGAACATCCACAGGTGCTGAAGGCGCGGTGCAACTACGAGGAATGTGTAGAGGAACCGTTAAGCATCTTGACGGCGGGAAATAGATCACGCATAGTTTGTTATCACTTCACCCAATGCAATGTCAGATCTCGTGGCCTACATCGATGGCGGCTCTCTCGGGAATCCGGGCCCCTCTGGCATTGGAGTGGTAATTGACGGCCCCACCGACGGCACCATCAGAATCGCCAAATGGATCGGACACCAGGACAATAATGTCGCCGAGTACCTTGCTCTGCTGGAGGCGCTGCAATGTGCCCTGGGGCTTAAGGCCGAGACGCTTCACGTATTTTCCGATTCCGAAGTAATGGTCAAGCAGATGAGCGGTGAGTACAGCTGCCGCAGTCCGCGGCTCTATTCCCTGAATTGGCTCTGCCGAAAATTGGCCCGGTCGCTCGATTTCTCGATCTCCCACGTTCGTCGCGAGCACAATACGGAGGCCAATGGTCTGGCCAGCGCGGCCGCTCGCAGGAGACTTTGCTAATCCCAGATTTGACGGCCAGACATGCGTTCTTGCCGCGCATCCAACCACGGGAAACTTCGGTTTTGATTGCGCGCTCTGAGTTTTCGTAATGAGATCCTGTCTATCTGGGCCATGTTGAAGTAGGTCCGCCTAAACAGCCTGCAGCCGTAAATTCTTGTGGTAGCATGGGCTCGAAAAACGTGGCAGAACAGACCGTTCCAGCGCAAATACGGTCTGATTGCGGGACACCTGATAACCACGTGTCCGTTTCCAGAAGTTCATCCTTGGTAAAGCCATGGATCAAGTTGACCCACTCCGCAGTAAACCTTTTTCTAAATGGGGGCCACAGCGCGCTTGGCAGCTAGCTTCGATCACCCTCATGGTGCTTTCCGTCATTCTCTTCGTTGCCGTATTGGTCTCCAACCTCGAAAGGCCAAAGGTGTCCGTAGTGCTCTTGGTTGCGATGACGGCGGCTTTCTGCATTTTCAGCCTTCTTCTGGCCAATGTGTTTCTCGAACTGCACCGTGACCAACGCAACGCGGCCAGCGTCCTCCAAACGGCAGAGCATGAATTCCACCAGATGGCGAGCAATATTCAGGAAGTCTTCTGGATGATTGATGCCGAGAGTAAGAAGGCTCTTTACGTCAACCAGGCCTACGAGACCATCACCGGGCGCTCATGCCAGTCCTTGATCGAGAACCCATTTTCTTATGAAGAAGTCATCCACCCCGACGACCGTGTCCACGTACTTGGGAAACTCGCGGAAGCGGCACGGAACGGACAGTTTGATGAGCGGTTCCGGATCGTAAGGCCCGGCGGCGAAGTGCGGTGGGTATGGGTGCGTGGTTTTCCGGTGCGGGATGCCCGAGGCAAGATTGGCCGGCTCGTCGGCACCGCCCTTGAGATCACGGCGCAAAAGGAAGCGGAAGAGCAAGGCGCAACCAATCTTGTCCTGGCACGATCCTCATCGGCAGAAGCCGACGCATTGCGTAAGGCGACTCTGGGACTGACCCAGGATCTCCGCATGGACTTCGTTCTCGATGCGCTTCTTCAATCGCTGGCCGACCTGGTACCGTACACGTGCGCTCGGGTCTTGATCCCGGAAGGCGGCCCCCACGTGCTGTCGCTGGGAGAGAAACTCTGCCCCGACAAGCCACGTTCGGATTTTCCTCTCACGCTCAATGCCGACGACTCTCCGTTCCTGCAGCGCGTCTTGACTGGCCAGAAAAGTGTCTTGATCTCCGATACCAAGCACGAAGAATCGTGGCAAACCTTCGACGGACACGCTCATCTGCGCTCCTGGCTCAGCGCGCCGCTGGTCGCGTCCGGGCAGTACCTTGGATTTCTTTCCGTTGGCCACACGGAACCGAACCGCTTCACTCAGGACCATCTCCGTCGGGCAGAATTGTTGGCCATCCCTGCAGCAGCAGCCATCCAGAATTCCCGTCTTTACGAACGTGCTGCGATTTATGGGGAGGCACTGGAAAAGCGGATCGAGGACCTTCGCCAGACCCATGCGGCGCTGTTGCAATCGGAGGAGGGACGCCGAGTTTCAGAGGACAAGTTCCAGAAGGTCTTTCGTTCGAGCCCGGTCCCGTTCTCGATTACAACCGTGACAGAAGGACGGTTTCTGGATGTAAACACTGCTTTCGAGCTCCGGTACGGCTATTCCCGGGCAGACGTACTCGGCCGCACAGTCCATGAACTGAGGATTTGGGAAGATCCGTCAGACCGCAAGCTGATGATCGCGCAACTCCAGCGCGGTCCCATTCGGAATGTCATCACCCGGCTTAGGACAAAGTCCGGCGAGATCAAGACCACGGCTTATTCCGCGGACAAAATTCAGTTTGAAGGCCAGACATGCGTTCTGGCCGTATCAGAAGACCTGCCGGAATACGAACGGCGCTCAAGCAACTGAGACGTTTGAAATGACTGCTAGACTAGAATGTTGCGGCGAGGCTCTCTGTGGCGATTGTGGTGGATTTCGACGCAAGGAACAACATCCTGCGCGGGACTATGGACGGCCGAATGACCCGCGGGATTCTGTTGGATCTCTACGCGCTAGCGGCAAAGTATATGGCGTCCCATCCGCCGAGTCGCGGGATTCTTGACTTCTCGGGGGTGACAGGGTTTGAAGTTTCGGGCGACGCTATAAAGCAAGTGGCAGCGGCTCCGCCCGTATTCCGGTCCGGATACATGCTGGTCTTGGTGACTCCGAAAGATTTCATTTACGGAATGGCGCGCATGTTTCAGATACTTAGCGAAAAGACTCGCCCTGACTTGCAGGTGGTTCGTACGATGGACGAGGCGTACCATTTGCTCCAGGTGAAATCCCCAGAGTTTCGCCCAGTAAGCTCATAAGCCGACTCTCCGCACTGCCACCCTATATTCTCCGTTCATCCCCACTTCAGGATGGATACCGTTCCTCAAGCAGATGCGTTGGTCGAACGCTCGCCCTCGATTCGCAGCCAACTGACTGATTGCGTGCTCTGACGATGCTCTCTCTTTCACGCCCCCGCTGTCCGAAATTCCGACCGGGGAAAAGAAAAATCACCACCCAGGGATGGAAGTACGCCACGATGGTTCTCATCCTTTGACGTCGGACGACGGCGTACGTGCAATCGTGGGGTAGGTGGGGAGACAGCAACGGCAGGGCGACTGAGGCTCCAATTAAAGGAGCTGTACGGCCGCCCCTGACAAGTCTTTAGAAATGCACGATTTCTTTTGACCAGCAAACCGGTATTGGGCAGGAGTTTCGCAATGGACCGGCAATCGAGCCGCAGCAGCGCAGTTTTCAGACGAGGCCCCGCGCTCCAAGCGACCTTTTCCGGCGCGCGGAAATACCCTCAAATCACATTACAGAGCGGGGTTTTGTCCGGTTTCCCGACCGCTGCGGAATCGTCCTTTCCACGCTGCCTGCCACCCGCAACAAGCCCTCGCGATCTGCTTGCAGATCAGAGGGCGAGCCAACGGCTGCCGCGTGATGACATCCCGCCGCAGCCTGTTGTCGTCACGCTCGAAGTCTGCTGCCTCCGCCTGGCCCGGAGGTGTTTTCTTCTAGCCCTTCGTCTTTACTTAAGGGTGCAGTATGGGAAGGCCAGACAGAATTCTTTCTTGGTGGGATCAAGAAGTCGATCGTAAGGGTAGGCAAATCCGGACTGATGTGCGATCTGCAGCGCATGAAGTCTGGAAAGAAGCATGCCGCCGGACGCATGCGCTTCTTACCGATCCCGCGCAAGCCGCCGATCTGATGGAAGACTCCGTTGCGCAGGTTTCTCGCTACCTGGACCGCATCGGGGCTCCCCAGTCATCGCGAAAGAACGGACTGCTTTTGCTGGCTTTCTCGCGGGCGCTTCGGCGACTCGCCACCAAGTCCAGTCGCGTTGAGCCGGCTGGTGGGGCGATTGAGCTGTCGAGTCGTGCCGTAGACCATGGTTGGAGCCGTCAAGTAGACGCGCGATTGGATCTGGAAAACGTCGTTCGAAAACTCAGTGAACGAAACAGCACCATCTTGGCTCTCAGAGTCGCCGGCTACGATTGGGAGGGAGTCGCCCAATTGCTCGGAATATCGGTGGCCACGGCTCGCAACGGCTTTTGGCGGGAAATACGAGATGTGAAGCGGAAGCTCCACATTGACGGAAAACAGAGACATCGCATTGACCATTGTGTCTCTCAAGGAGATTCAAGGCCCGCCTATCCAGAAGAGACTTGATGACGCCGGGATCTCGGCATTTGGTTACGCGGCGGGACAAGGTCACGACCAACACGCGCTGTGCGAGTAATGGCATCAGTTCTTCAAACACGGTTCGTACTCACGCACCTGTGCAAACTTGGCGAAAGGCATCCTTGGTGCAACTCGTCAATACTCCTCTGGCAACAGCAGAGTGGTTGCGGACCGGTCCGCTTCGGTGATTATCCATAACTTCTCGCCAGCGTCCGTCTGGTAGCTGCTCAGCAGCCGAAACCCGTGAATCAGGCTGGACTCGTTCTCTGCGACATCGCTTTGGTCCAGTTCACCCCAGTCCCCGATTGCGTGACGATCCAAGAAGCAGGTAGCCGGCTGCTTCGCTCTCTCGAGTGCACCTAGCGCCCCTGGCGTGGCCACAACCTGCCCAAGTGGGAATAATGCAACCATGTTCACTGACTCCTTATCTCCAGCCCAGTTGGGGCGAAACTCACCCGCATCGGGCTCTTCGTAAAGCCAATTGGAATTCGTGGCTGCGTGGTACAGTTCTGCGGCGGCAGGCGGCAAAACGTCGCAGGGACCCGCTGTTCCAGCCAAGCACAAGGATGAGTACGCCGAAAATCGAGCGGCAGCGTATGGAAGTGGCATGTTTGCCTGACGTATCCGCCTCTACGCTGAGATGCTGAGGCCTTTGTCTCTCTCCTCGTGCTCCGCCCGCTCAGCTTCCTCTTTCATTAGTGCCTCGTACTCAGCTTGTTCTTTCTTGGCTTCTCTCACCGGCAGAAGTTCCATATGGCTGGGAGGAAACACAAAGGTCTGGACAAAGCTCAGCCGGTCAGAGTTCAACCTTCGTCCGACAATTTCAGCACGATGGCGCTTGCAGAACTCACAGAAATCGGCTGCATCAATGATTTCCTTCTTGAGCCTCCCGGTCTCGACGGTTCGGCATTTGAGCCATCCCCGGTCAATCCACTTTTGCACCTCTTCAGCACGAACATGAAGAGCCTCTGCCAGAGTGTATTTCGTGAACCAATCCTGACCGATGCGAGCATTCGCACCCAGCCGCCGCAGCATGGAGTGGACCGAGGCCGGCGAACGACGGAGCAGGAGCGTCACTTCATGCAGGGGATGCGACGCGATCAAGTCGAGCAACTTCTGTTGCTCCTTATTGGTCCACGGCCGATACGATTGCTTCTCTCGAATACCGAACTGGCGCACGAATCTCCAACAAGCGTCTCTGGGGTTTCCAGAGACTTCAACGAGGTGCGCGATGAGAGCTCTCAGATCGGTTGGGATGCCTTGCCGGGATTCTTCCGAGTGCTTCCTTGCATGCAGGTAGGCTCTGGCGGTCTCTCTTGCTGCCCCTGACCAACGGAAGACACGGCGCTTCCTCGACTGGTTGGCTTCCTCCATGTCGGATCATGATCTGGAATCCAGACCCCACAGTCCCTTCTATCTATACATGGCAGCGAGACGGAAATGTGTCTCACCCGTGAGGCGGAATTTTTCATTTTCGAGCCCGGTCGAGTGAATCCCCATAGGAGACATGCGCTAAGCCGGCCGACTGTAACCGTCGGGCGAGAAGTTTCCGGTTGCGTCCTACTACAGGAGCTTCAATTTCTGGTCCGGCTGTTGAAAAACAGCCTCGGTTTTGCCCCAAGAAGAGTTGTACGATAGGATCGCCCGCGGAAGCATCATCGTTGTGAACTCACTCGATTCAGACAGGATGATTGAATTAATGGATCTGGAGCACGAGCTATTTGAGGCATTCGACCGGGTTGTGCACCAAGACCATCCCAACCCGCAGCGGATCAACTGTCCCGGACCTTCCGTCCTCCGGAAACTAGCGGCCGAGCCCGAAGCCGTCCACTCCCCTTCCACATTGGCTCACATCAGACAGTGTGCTCCCTGTTTCGATGAGCTGAAAGAACTTCGCCGAAGGCAAACCCATCATCATCCATGAGGAGTCGTCCGCAACCAAACAGAGGGATCGCAGAAAATTCTGACTATGACCGAGCTTCGGGCGATGAATGGCGGATTCAAGGTCCTCTTTGCGCCCTGCGGCGTTCGGTTTTTCGGATCTCGACTCCTCCAAAGTTCCTGCTCTTTCACGGTGGCACCAGTCGTTCAGCTGAGCCGATCAATTAGAATCCCTTGCTGAGGGGGAAATTCATGGCAAATCTAACGGGGCTGGCGTCTTTTGTGTCGGAGTTGAGGGCAGAGCGAACGAATCTGGTAGACCGGCTTAGGCACGTTGATGCCGCCCTTTCGGTTCTTGGCAAGTTGAACGGTAGAAGTTCCCACACGAAACCGGGGCACACTGTGTCAGCGTCGGCTCGCAAGCGGATGAGCCTCGCGCAGAAAGCGCGATGGGCAAAGGCGAAAGATCACGCGCCGAAACCGAAGCGCACGATGTCAGCATCAGCCCGTAGGAAGATCGCGGCGGCACAGCGGGCACGATGGGCAAAGGTCCGTGCGAAGAAAGCAGCCTAGGACCTTCGGACTCGGGAGAAACAATGATTCCTCCCACCTACAAACCGAAGAAAAAGTTTATGCAGCTTGCGATCGCGGAGGCAAAGCGCGCCCGCGACCGGGGCGACTATCCTATCGGTGCGGTCATCACGCGTCTTATTGGGAAACGCGAAGTGGTTATCGCGTCAGCCGGCAACCGGGTAAAAACTTCGGGTTCATCCATCAAGCATGTGGAGCTTGAAACCCTGAAATATGTCTCCTCCGGCTACGGCCGGTATCTACCGGATTTCGTCTTGTATTCCACGCACGAACCTTGTGCGATGTGCGCCGGTGCCTGCGTCTGGTCCAAAATAGGCGCGGTGGTATTTGGCGTTTCCCAAGAAGATATCACCGCCTACGGCAAGAAACACGGTACCGAGGAATTCAAATGGCGCGCCTGTCTGATTTCATGCAAATTCGTCCTTGAAAAGGGCGGCCATCACATTCCCGTCTTCGACAATTTTTTGAGACTCGAGTGCCGAAAGTTATTCGGATATCGAGCCTCCTGATGTGCCTCGCCCCCTCGGGCCGCCCCCGCGCGAAGCCCGGACCCGAATCGTAAGACCCCAAAGCCCTGAGACGCCGCTCGGCGCTTTTTCCGTTCTCCTTGACTCCTTGACTTCGATCTCTCTCACTTCCTCGCTCGGTTTTCGATGACAAAAAAATTATCATCGACCCCCACCAATACACTCGCGATGTGCGCGCGCGCCCGGCCCAACAGCACTTTTAGCTTTCCTTCGCTCGCTGCATCCCCATGTGCGAATCCTGCAACACTCCATCCCGCCCACGTCAGTACTGAAGGTCTGCGGGATCGCGAACAGCGATGCCAACGGGGAAAGACCCGCAACGAAGGACTACAATTTTCTGCGAAGGAGACCGGCCATGTCTCTACTCAAACTGTGCTTGTTCACGCTAGCCGCCACGCTTGCTGGCTCCACGACGGTGGGAATGCTGGACGTACAGATCCAGGAATACGAGGTACCGACGCCGCAGTCGCGGCCGCACGATCCAGCACTCGCGCCTGACGGCTCGCTTTGGTACACCGGACAGGGGGCGAACAAGCTGGGTCGACTCGATCCGAAGACCGGAGAATTTAAGGAGTATTCCTTGAAGACACCCAATTCCGGTCCGCACGGGCTGGTCGCCGATAAAGACGGCAACATCTGGTTCACCGCGATCTCCGGGGGTTACGTCGGCAAGCTCGATCCGAAGACTGGCGAGATCGCCGAGTATCGCCCGGCCGATGGCACCAAAATCGACCCGCACACGCCTGTATTCGACCAAAATGGCATTCTGTGGTTTACGAACGAAGAGACAAACTATATCGGGCGTCTCGATCCGAAAACCGGCAAGATGACTCTGACCAAATCACCGACTCCGCATGCTGTGCCCTACGGCATTGTGATCTTGCAGGACAACACGCCCTTCTTCTGCGAGTTCGGTACCAACAAGCTGGCCAGTATTGACCCGAGCACAATGAAGATCCGCGAATACACCTTGCCGGCGGCGAGTGCGCGCCCGCGGCGGATCGCGCTGGCGCCGGACGGTACGATTTATTATTCCGACTTCGCCCGCGGGTATCTGGGACACTTCGACCCGTCTGGCGGAAAGCTGCTCAAGGAATGGTTGTCGCCGGGCGGCTCGGAGTCAGAACCGTATGGAATCGCGATCACAAACGATGGCGAGGTCTGGTATAGCGAATCGGGTGTGAAGCCCAATAGCTTGGTCCGGTTCGACCCTGTATCGGAGACCTTCAGTATGAAGCCGATTCCATCCGGGGGCGGCGTAGTCCGCAACATGGTGGCAACTCCCGATCGGCGGCTGTATCTGGCATGCAGTGGAGTAAACAAGGTCGCTGTGGTGGCTCTGAACAAGTAAGCAAATGATCGTAGGCTATCCATCTCTGATTCAGCTGGCAAACTGTAGTGGACAGTGATCCCGATCTGATCCTTGCCATGCCCTGTGGCTATCATGTGCACGAGGTTCAAAAAGAGCTCAAGGAAGTACCATTTCCAGCGGAGTGGTATTCGCTCAAGGCCGTGCGGAACCGCAACGTATTTGCGATGGATGCAAGCAGCCACTTTTCGCGTCCGGGTCCGAGGATCGCAGAAGGAATTCTGGCTATGGAATATCTCTTCCGCCAGACTAAGCTCGCAAGAAAGTCGGCGGCACCCGTCCGCCAACCACCCGTGGGGCTTCGCGTGGGCAATCGGCCATGAAGCGCATTCTTCTCTCCTGGAGCAGCGGCAAAGACAGTGCATGGAGCCTTCATGTTCTCCGGCAGCGCGCAGAGTATGAAATTGCAGGATTGCTGACTACCTTCAACGAAGCCGCGGGCCGCGTTGCCATGCATGCCGTTCGACGAGAACTGGTCGAACAGCAAGCTGCGGCTGCCGGACTTCCGCTCTGGGCCGTTCCCTTGCCTTGGCCATGTCCCAACGAGCAGTATGAGTCGCTGATGGCTCAAACCTGTGCCAAGGCAGTCGCGGAAGGAATCGAAGGAGTTGCGTTTGGCGATCTCTTCCTCGAGGATGTACGTGCCTACCGGGAAAAGCAAATGAAAGGCACGGGACTAGAACCGATATTTCCCGTGTGGGGGCTGCCGACGTGGGATCTGGCGCAGGAGATGATCGCATCCGGAGTACGAGCGAAGTTGACTTGTATCGACACAAGGAAGCTCGAGCAATCCTTTGCAGGCCGCGAGTTCGATCAGACGTTTCTTTCGGCGCTACCCGATGGAACGGATCCCTGCGGTGAACGCGGGGAGTTTCACTCCTTTGTATACGCGGGGCCCATGTTGAATGCTGCTCTCTCGATTTCAGTGGGCGTGACTGTGGTTCGCGATCATTTTGCCTTTGCGGATCTGATTTCTAGATGAGCGGATTTCTGACATAGACCGTTGAAACGGAGTCTGTCCCGCGCGGGACTGTGCGCCACGGCTCCAGCAACCTGGCAGTCCGATCGGATGGAATGATGGAATCTCCGTCTCCAAATCTCTGGCTTTAGGGAGCTCCTTCCAGCACATACCTTCGATCTCGGACAGGTAGCATCTCGGCAACGCCGCCCGGTCGAACTTCCTTTGATTTGTAAAAGCGGCATCGGGCACGGGCAGGGCCCGTAATGCGCTGAATGAGATCAAGTCGCCCCCTCCGCCGGACGCGCTAAATCGAGCTTGCTTGGGTCCATGGAACAACGCCAACTTCACTGTCTAAGCGCTCTCGGTAAGTGGCTGATTCCAGTGGACTTCCTGAAACTCGCCAATTGGTTCTGAGTTTCCCGACTTCGCCACGCATAATGTGGTGGGGTTGGTACATTGGCAAGTCCAGCTGCCTACGAAGCAGCCAAACTCTTAGCGGGGTTTTGCGGGTCCGAATCCCGCTCCCACCGCCATTCAATCTAGTCGCACCATCGCCCTAAAAGCTACTCGCCGACGAAACTTATGGCGTGGCTCTGGTGAATCACAGCATCCAGCCAAACTGACATACTTGTCAGTGGAATGTCACGTCTGCTGGGTTCAACAAGCATCGATGTAGAACACCAGCTCTCCGTGTTCTCCGATCGAACTTCGCCACTGTTTTACTAGGCTCCTCATATTGTCGATCAGAGTGCTCAAGTCATTGTTGCTGATGGCTACACCTTGTTCTTCCATGCTGTCTTTAAAACTGGCGGCATTGAAGCGCTCATCGGCTTCTATGTAGTCCAGAACCTTTTTGCCGTCTTCGAGCCAGACTGCCTCGTTGTCTCCGTATTCATGTTCGTCGCTGGCCGTGCCCACTCTGCCGGCAAGGTCGTGAAGCAGCGCAATCAACTCTCCAGGTTCAACGAAGCAGGAGGAGTGCATATTCCATATTTCTTTTACGGGCCGAAAATTTTGGCTCATTGCTTAACCACCTTTCCGCCTTTTGTTCTTGCGATATTCGGAATCTGATGACTGCGTCCTCATCCGTTGCCACAGGGCCGGATCGACAGGGAGCGAGGTGGTGCGACCCGTGCGCAGATTCATGAAGCCGCCATGATACGAGAGCCTCCCATGGCGGAATAGCCGAGCAAGCATCGCCAGCGCCTGGTAGGCGAGTGTCTGGTTCACAAACGGCTCCTGCCGCTCCAACGCTTCTAATGCGCTACACGGGGGGAGTCTGTCTTTTTTGTCGAGCCTCGGGTTAATGAGTTCAGGAAAAAGTTCGGAAGCCGTCGGCAAACGCAAATCTCGCTCTTTGTTTCTCTGGTTTTCCGGCTGGCCGAGGACGAACTGGCCGCTATCGGCATTGTTGCCCAGATCCAGCCAATAACGACAATTCCAGTAGGTTTGCGTGCGGGTCATTGCGTTTCGGGCGGCGCGAGAATCCACGCAGCCGATCAGAATGTCGGTTTCCTGGCTCCAACCTTCATCGACGAAGTGCGCCACTCCTTTCCACCCCAGGCCCCAAAACAGATTGATCCGCGTGGCGAGTACCGTCGCCTTATGCAGTCCGATCTCACTCTCACTGAAAGGCTGGCGGACGCAGTTGGTGCGGGAAATCCTGTCGCCGTCGACGAGGGTCACATCCAGCCCATGCGGATGCCCTAACGCCACCATGGCCTGGTGCAGATACGGCAATCCGGCGGCAACGGCGCTTCCCGTCCCACCGCAACCGACTACGGTGACGCAAACCTTCTTCTGCAGCAGTGCACCAGGAATCTGATGTTCAGTCTTCGTGCCGATTGTCGTTTCGATAGCTGTGGTCATCGTCCCTCACGAATTCCGCGAGCGTCTGCGGCAGCTTCACCAGGTACTTCTCTGGAAACGCTTTTTGTCCCGCCAGGGATTGCCACATCGCCAGGAAGCCACCCCGAAACCGGACGTGTTTGCGAACTCCGGAGGCGTGGGTGAATTCGCTCTGGAAGAATGACTCTTCCCACAAGTCAATGGCCGTGACCGATTTCTCCTGCGGAATCCTCATGCTCCCGGTGCAACACACGCCGTTGTCGTAACAGTTCCAGTATGGAGCCATACTCAGCTTGGTATCCGCTGTTGGCCGTTCGCCTTTGGCGAGCGCACGGACCCACAAATGAGTCCGCAAGCTTTGAACGCCAGAGACGGGTGGGGATAGAGCTTGCCATTCATGTTCTTCAACGCAGGATTGTCGCCGCGATCGCTGAAGAACATCGTGCGCTCGCGGGCTGGACTCCACCACACGATCATTTCTGCCGTGCGCACCAGCACACGCGCCGGCAAGATCTCGGCTGGAACCGACCTTCCCAGACCGGCCATCAGGTCGATCAGCATCTGCGGCGTCATCAAGTGGCCTTCCGCTAGTTGTGCCACCTCGCCGTCATGGATTACTTCGTGGAGAGTTGCAAAAGGATGGCGATACGGGTAGCCGTCATAGCTGCTCTTCCCGTAGACCAGCAGCGCCCGGCTCAACCGGAAGTCCTGACTTGAGCCGATGTTCACGGAGATATTCATCGTAGAGGTCCCTGACGAGTTCGACGATCTTGGCAGCGGAAGCCAACGAGCGGAGCATCGCGCCGGCGTGATCGAAGACCCGCCGCACTTCTTCATCTAGCTCTTTGTTTGGTTTGTCCAGGTGGATAGGGAGGGCAACATTCGGCTGGCAAGGACCGTTTTCGCCCATGTGCTGCGCCTCTTCATCGAAGCAGGCGTTGATCGCATCATTCTCGTACCAGGTGATCAGACATCCCGGCCGGGAATACTCGGCATCCATGAGCCAGGCGTCAATGCCGGGTACGTTCTTGTCACTGATCTGGCCGGGCCACGCGTGCTCCTGCCCTTGACCGTCAGCATCCATCTCGAGCAGGTGCCGGATAAGCTCGCGAGCCACGCTTGTATGCGGCCGGATCTCTTCAAGGAAGGATCTGGCTCGCCCGTATTTGAGCGTCTTAGAGCGCCTCTTGATGCAGGCGGGAATCTCCATATCCACTTTGCGATAGATCGATGCTTCCAACTCCTCATTCTCCAGACCCTCCATCCACATCTCGGCGTGCTCCTGGGCATCGAGATAGTCATACACGCGCATCCATTTATACAGATTAGTGGTGAAGACCTGGTAAAAAGCGGCCGGCAGGATACCATGCTCGGTTTCGAGGCGGGCGAGCGTCGCACCAATTGGAATGGAAGCAGCCGCTTCGAAGTCGCCGACCAGATACAAATGATCGGTCATCCCTTCTCTTTCAGCTTCAACCTGATTTCGTGCTTGCTCGGTCAGATCGAAAAGGCTGTCCGTAATGCGCATGTCGCCCACCCAGACTCTCTTCGCATCCACCGCGCGATTCTGGGAGCAAAACCTTCTGAAGCCGCGTTCGACGAAGTCCACCGCGCTGCCTGACCAGTCGTTGGGCTGGCAAATTCCCAACCGTAACAGGCTCATGCCCAGAACGGCGGCCGGTCCTTCATCCCACTTCGTGCAGTACCGCAATCGAATTCCCTTGAGTCTTGGGAAGGCGACCTCCAGCGGCAGCCCGATCACACGAGCGGAGGGAGAACTGCGCCGCCGGGCGGTAGGTATCGGTCTCCTAGTTCGGCTCCCTCTTGAACGTACTTGAGCGAGTCGAACGCCTTGCCGAGAATCTCGCCGACTTTGAAGGCTTCTGGACATTGTCTTAGTTGCTCCATGATCGGATCGTTCGTATTGAAAGGGCCGTGCATGGCTTCTTCCAACGCTCTCAGGACTCGCTTCGCCTCTTCATCGATGGTTCGGCAGGTTGCGGCGGCTCGCTTCGCCCGGTTCATGGGAGTCCCCTTTATCATGTCCCTCTGGCCGGCGAGCTGTGGAAGCTTGTACAGCGCGGTTGCGCATTGATGCACCTCTAGTTGTCACTGGAATCGGAAATCGCAATGTAGCTGAGTGCACACGCGGGTCGGGTGTGATTTGCGTGCTGGGCAGTCTGCTGTGTGCAAGCCACAGCCACGCCGAGGAACCGTGGAATGACGCACCCAGCCTCCGCCGTCAAACGTGAAGGTCACCAGTTGGTTGATCTGCAGATCCAAACACTGCTACAACCGTCGTTTTTGTTTGCTTCGGCCCTGCTTGACGATCGCGTGCGTTCTGCAAAAATCGTGATGTTGCACCAAGAGCTGGACCGGATGCTAAGAGCGAGCTTCAACAGGCATTTGCGCAGAACATCTTGGACTTCACCCTGTGGTCTTGATTCATAATGTCTTCCAAGGAGATGCGCGAAATGGAAAATATGAAAGCAGTGCGAATCCACAACTACGGCGGGCCGGAAGTGCTCCGGTTCGAAGATGCGCCACGCCCCACACCGGGCTCCGGTGAATTGTTGATAAAAATCCATGCTGCGGCCGTAAACCCTGTGGACTGGAAAGTCCGCGCAGGCTATTTGAAAGACCGCATCCCGTATCCGCTGCCTTTCATTCCGGGTTGGGACGTTTCGGGAGTCGTCGAAGCGACAGGCCCCGGTGTGACGAAATTCAGAAAAGGGGATGCGGTTTACGCCCGGCCGGACATCGCTCGTAACGGCGCTTACGCGGAATATATCGTGGTGAGGGAATCGGAGGCGGCGCTTAAGCCAGGGTCGGTTGACCACGTGCATGCTGCTGCCATTCCTTTGGCGGGCCTGACCGCATGGCAGGTGCTATTCGATGTGGCGGGTCTGAAGGCAGGTCAGAGAATTCTGATCCACGCCGCAGCCGGGGGCGTGGGCAGCTTCGCCGTGCAACTCGCGAAGTGGAAGGGAGCGTATGTCATCGGGACAGCATCGGCGCATAATCAACGGTTCCTTCGAGAATTGGGGGTCGATGAACCCATAGCTTACGAGAAGACGCGATTCGAGGATGTAGCCCACGACGTGGACGTAGTATTCGACACGATGGGCGGGGACACCCAGCAACGTTCGTGGCAAGTGCTGAAGAAAGGCGGAATCCTCGTTTCCATTATTTCCCCACCTTCGGCAGAAGAAGCCGCGAACCACGGAGTGCGATCAGGCTACGTTTTCGTCCAGCCGAACGCAGCAGAGTTGGCCGAAATCGCGAAGCTCGTGGATTCAGGAAAAGTGAAATCAATAGTCGAAACTGTCCTGCCTCTGTCGGAAGCCAGACGCGCCCAAGAACTCAGCGAGACGGGGCACGCACGCGGCAAGATAGTGCTGCAAGTTGCGTAATAAACTCTGCGCTCTGGCAAGAGTTTGGGAGAAAGGATTCGTGGCTTTCGGTCTGCGATGAATGAGCCGGAGAAGCCGGCTTGAGGGTCAAGCCGCCGTCGGCAACATCAAATCGCCCTGAGACGGCGGCTTGTTCTATGTTCAAAGCTAGAATGCTGTCGTTTTTTTCTACGGGGCAGCCTTTCTGTGGCGCGTCACCCTTTTGCTCCGATCGCGCGAACAAACTTGTAAACCAGTTTGCCGGAAACCGTTTCAGGCCCCTCAACAGCAGCCGTAGCTATTTCTGGATACAAGTGCGTGTACGTCTCTCTGACCTGTTCAGGGGTCATCGTGGGGGTAGTATCAGGCAGCTTCACCCCGTTGTAGAGAAATTCTCGTGCCAGAACGTGTACTTCCATGACTACTCCTTTCAAGGATGATCTCCCGCCGCCGGAAGCAGCAATAGGACGCGGACCGGGCAGTCGGCCAACCTTCACTCGCCGTTCTTCAGTTCAAGGTCAAACAGGCTTCCGGTACTCGCGCCAATGCCTCCGCCCCCAGTGCCCGCAGTCAGTGCATGGTTTAGCTCGGGACTCGATTGTGAATCATCTGAGCTTTCTTTCGTGCCCGTCTCTGTCTGCACTTGCGCCGGGCTTGGAGTCGCACTCCTGCTGGACCCGCTCTTGGATTTCGAGTCCGTTGATTTCCTGGCTGCATCCCTTGCTGCTTTGGCAGCAGCCTCCATCTGTTCTTTCGCACTCTTCAAGGTTGAGGACAGCCCCAGGTGGGTCTCCACAAACTCCACCAGTTGTCGTGGTAGTTGTTGGTCAAGCTCTTTGGGAGTGCCGGTGACGCTGAGCGGCGTGGTAAGCGCCGCACCATGATCCGGCTGATCAGATTTCAGCGGCTTCGGGATAACGTTGACGCAAATCTCCTCCGCGCTGACTCGGGACAAGGTCACGACCAACACGCGCTGTGTAAGTAACGGCATTAGTTCTTCAAACACGATTCGTACTCCTTCCTTCGATGAAAACCGGCTGCACACGTACTTCTCATAGCCTCTAGACGCAGGCGCAAATCCTGCCTGCGCAACCAGCGGAACCGATCAAAGATTACGGGAAAGATTTTGCCTTTAGGAGATTCCGGGTTCTGTTGGGCCGGACTGGCGCCCCAGTTTCTCTGGCTGGGTCGTACCCAGCAGGGCGTCGCGTACGGAGCGCTCTGATGCCAACCAGACTTTTACCACTTCAAAGACGATAGCCGTGGCGTAGGTAACGGCGATCCAGACACAAACTTCTTCGATTGGCAGGCGGGACCAAGCTCCGATAAAAAGACCCATCATCTGACGGTGCTGGAAGTTCCACCAGTTGTAGGGGACGGCCAGCGTGGCTTCCCAGAGCATGCTGACGAGCAGCATAAAGAAAAGCGTGAGGCTGAGTGCGCGCCAGTTGATGAAGCGCCGCGCGACCGGGAAAAAACTCACTGCTGGAAGCAGGGCTCCGGTGACGAGAAAAGTGAAATAGCCGGGAAAGCCTGCCTGGTCCTCTGGAAGGGCAAGATGCTTCTTGTAGAACCATGCAGCTCCAATCAGGACCACAGCGAGGATGAGAGAGGTGGGATGGAAATGCAGCAGGCGGCGCACCTTGCGGGCTTCGCTGGGATAGTCAAGCACATTGTAGGCCGCCAGCCAGAACTCGCCGAGCCACACGTATAGAAGAAGAACTGCGAGGAATCCAGTCAGGTAGAAAACATATTCCTCAACGGGAACGGGTCTGCCGAAAGCGGGAGCACGGATACCCAGGGTCGCTCCTACGTTGGGATAGTCGAAGAACCACTGCGCGAAAACGAAGTCGAGCAAGAAGCCTAGCGGAACGAGGATGGCAAGTGTCCACCAGAAGGCGCGCTGTGGAATGTGCAAACCCTCACTGGGCAGAAACCATCCTGCGATGAACGCGATGGGAAAGATGAACAGCAAAAGGCTCAAGGTGTAGCCGTGCGGCGTGGAGTTCTGGTTGACAGGCAACAGCGGACCGGGGGCTTGGACAGTTCGCAGTGTAATGGCCGTGGGAATAATAATCATCGCCAACATGGCAATGACAATCACGGCGCAAACACCGGGGCTTGGGAGTCCGTGAGAACGGGGTCCGGGCATACAGGGCCTCCAGTTTTGTGGGGGTAGTTAAGCCTCTGAAGCGGAATTCCTGAACCACCATGGATTCTACGGCCGGCTACGGTTTTTCGGCTTTTCTGCCGGTATTGAGATTACTATTTCTTCAGACGTGTAAGTAGCTCGCTATTTGTAAACAAACCAATGCCGACGCCGGTTGCCAATGCCCCATACCATGCGGCACCAGCTTGCGGTGGGCGCCCGCCTTGGATAAAAGTCGCCAATACAACAAAAGCCAGGGCCAGGGTGACTAAGAAGTCCACTGTATAGTAATGCCCCTTGACAAACTTAGTGATGGGGCCTGTTTGAGCCGCACCTTCCACGGCGTCCGCAAGAGGAGGCTCCATCGAACCCAGGACTCTTACAATGAGCCTTACCCAATATCCGATCACCACACCGACCACGGCAAACAGAAAGAACGTGCGAAGAGAAATTTCTGGGGTGTAGGCAAACTTCACTAGTTTGCTGACCAATATCTTGCGCGTTGCAGGGTCATTCGACTGAGAGAGAGTAACGGTCAGACCTTGATCGCCTGCCAGCAGCTGCGGATTGACAAGGCTCACTGTCACATTTTCAATCACGCTTCGCGTCACCGCTGGAAGAGTGATCGTGGATGGAGTAATTATGAAGTCCGTGGACCCATGAATTTCAAGTGCTGCATTGTTCAATTCCTGCGGTGATTCGACAGTAATATAGAGTTGTGCTTGACGATGATCCAGAATTCCACTGGGGATCAGTTCCAGCGTCACAGTCGGTTGCTGGGCCTGTGCGGCATACGCGAGACAAAACACAGTCAGTAGAGTTCCAAGTCGGCATGTCATGTTGGCCTCCTACGTCCCACCCATATTTTTCTCTGTGGCCTGTTGGTCTGAAAACGTTGTGACTCGCAACACCCGGACCCTTTGCTTGGGGAAATCGGCGCGTAGAAGCCTCTCGGATGAGAAGCTCATGACGGAGATCATCTCCTATCCGCCGGAATCGCGTAAAACATAAGCTTCCTCTCTCGCCATGTCAAGGCGTCGGCCGCACTCAGATCCTAGTTTGCGGGACAGAGAAGTACTGCAAAATGCGGGAATAGGCGATGAAAAAAGGACTGAGCGAACAGCAATCGGGGCCCGTGGGAATCGGCCACAGCTTCCGGTCGCTGTGCCTGAAGTGCCATCGATGCTAGCGCCCGATCCAGGGGCTTTCGCCTGCGGTTCACTGTTTGGGGGAGAGACTTTCCTCAAATGTTTGCATTTCTTACGACACACGTGTGGGGCAAGTGATTAGGATGTACGCTTATTACTTAATGCTCGCTTTGCCTAGCACGGCAAGTCTTCACTAGGAAGCTTCTCTCTTGACACCGCAAAATGCACGGCATACATTGTTCCTGAGTTCGGCGGACGGAAGAGTGATGCTTGCACCAAGCTTCACATCCGAGGGGGCTTCTACCCGTCGACGATCCCCAGAGAACTTAGAGCTTTTTTGAAGTGCCAGTTGTTGTGTACCGGACTCGCGAGCAGATCCGGTTATGCACCTCTGGTGCGCGCGGCCCTGTAACCAGGTCGGGGCGACGGCATGCGTTGGACGAAGCGCAGGACTGATGCGTCAGCAGGTTCCTCATGAAGTTTCCGTTCGTCTGTCGCGTCTTTGCATTTCACCCGAATGGTTGGCGAGAACCGGACTGCGGATAGCCAGGTTTATATTGCCGGAATGGCTACCGCTACATGACAACGACTATGCGGAGGCGACACTCAATGGCAGACAATGCAGTGATTGGCTCGGGGGAATTTCGTTCCACTGCAGTGCCCAAAGTGGCGGTCATTTCAGGATATCGGTTCAAGAATTTCGGCGTCCAGTACTCGGCTATAAACGGCAGTGCGGTGTTCGAGGGAGACATCATCCTCGGCACTTTGGAAAGCGTCGAAACTGCGCGTCAGGCTGCAGTGGCAGGTATCGAGACCCTGGGGTCGGTAATCAAAGGGCACCGCTGGCCAGGGCGAAGAATCCCCTATCAGATTCAACCGGACCTCCCCAACCCTGAACGCGTGACCCAGGCTATAGCGCATTGGCAGGAGAACACGAAACTGACATTTGCACGCCGTACTAGCGAAAAGGATTACGTGATCTTTCGACCTTCGGATGGTTGTAGCTCATACGTGGGGATGCAGGGCGGCGTTCAGTACGTGAATCTAGGATCGTACTGCACAAAGGGAAACGCGATTCACGAGATCGGGCACACCATTGGACTCTGGCACGAACAGAGCAGGATCGACCGAGATTCGCACGTCACGATTGCGTGGGATAACATCATCCCGGGTCTGGAGCATAATTTCCTCCAACACGTGACTGATGGAGACGACGTGGGCGAATATGATTTCGGTTCAATCATGCATTATCCGGCCAATGCATTTGCCAAGGATCCAAACAAGCCGACGATTATTGTGAAGTCTGGAGTGACGATAGGACAACGGAATGCCCTTAGCGATGGAGATATCGCGGCAGTTAAAGCGATCTATTAGAACGCAGGCTTGTGATGTTGGAGAACAGAGGTGGCGCTGATCGAAGGCGAGGTTCTGCTTCCCACGGATGTACCTTCGTTTTCGGACGCCACTCTTATTGTCGAACTACAGGATACGCGGGAGGCTGATGTCCCGGCTCGAATCTTGGCTAGACATATTCAAACGGGCATCTCATACGATCCCGCGCGAGGGAAGCCGTTGCACTTTTCGGTGGCCATCAGTGAGTCAGCGAGGGGGCCTGGCGTTACGGTTAGCGTGCTCCTGGACCTCGACGGAGACGGGCACATTACTCGCGGTGACTACATCAACATGGAGAGCTGTCCCGTAACGTCGGATTCAGCGAAGTTGCGAGTTCGCGTTCAGCGCGTGACCTGAGCGGCGTCTGTCCGAACCCGCATTACGAGCAAATCACGGACCTAAGTCATGACCTTATACGACAGTGAACGAGATGGAACTCTTGGCAAATCAATTTCGCCGGGGCAAACTGCGCGGACACACGCGCTCATCATCGGGGTGAACCATTATCGACACCTTCCCGGTGGATCGGGGCC
Source organism: Terriglobales bacterium (assembly GCA_050012595.1). Lineage (GTDB taxonomy): Bacteria > Acidobacteriota > Terriglobia > Terriglobales > Acidobacteriaceae > Acidiflorens. Next base: position 49,393 of record JBEKGW010000001.1, on the reverse strand, counting down.
ACCCAACCCGGAATTTGACTTGGAGCAGCCGACATGCTCTTCAATTGCGGCGGTGGCGTTTGCCCGCTGGGTCATGGAAGAAATGAACAATCCGCGCGCGCCGCTCGGAACTGTCGAACTGCTGACCTCTCCTCCCGTTGAGTTCGTTGTTTCCCCCAGCCTGAAGCGGCAGACTCTCGACGCAACCATGAACAATGTGGAGACAGCCTTCGGACGATGGATGGGGCGCGCCAATTCGAACCCTGACAACATCGCGCTTTTTTATTTTTGCGGTCACGGCCTGATGAAGGCAGACCTCAATCTTCTTCTGTCCGATTTCGCTGCTAACCCGCTGAAGCCTTTTGAGACAGCCGTGAATATCAGCAAGACCTATGAAGGCATGGCGCGATGCGCAGCAAGAACACAATGTTACTTCTTGGACTGCTGTCAACAGGCAACCTGGATCATGTCTCAACAGACATACGAGCCAGGCAAGGTTTTAGCTGACCCCAGGTTCGGCATCGTTCATACCGGAGATGCTCCGAAGTTTATGGCGACCGCGCCGAGCTTGGCGGCTTTCGGGGTTAAGGATGGCATGACCGTATTTACCACAGCCCTGCTCGACTGCTTTGCCCGAAGAGGCACTAGGCGCAAAACGGACGGGAAATGGGTGGTAACAACTGCGGCTCTCAGCGAAGCCCTGGGAACAGCACCCACAGAGTTGCCGGTTCCGGGCGGAGTCCAGATCCACCCAACCGATGGATGTCATAACGGCCAATCGGTACTGCACGAACTCAACTGCGCTCCCGACATCGACGTCTCTCTCAAATGCGACCCTCACGCCGCCAATGCTCTTGCGAATTTTCATATGCATGCCTCAATGCCTCCGCACAAGCCGGCATATGACTATCCCGTTGCCGGGCCCTGGCAATTTCGAGCTTCCGCGAATCATTATCTTGCAGCCGCCTCTTTTCCAAAAGGGCAGTACCAGGAATCCGAATTCGAGGTATGGGTTTACCCGCCGGGGCCGTGGTCGCAGACCGTGGAGATTAAGTAATGAGCGATCTGAATCTGAACATTCGCTTCGACCACGTCATTCCCACAGGAATCAACGCACGCGCCGTGGTGGAAGTGTTCGATACGAATCTGCAGTCCGTTCTCTCCGAGCCAATTGCCGTCAACGACACGAACCTGTTCTCGCTTCCGCACGGGAAATACCTGGTTCAGGTCAAATTGCCGTCGGGAAAGATCTTGCGCAACAACCTACTCATCTCCAAGGATGAACCCAGAGCAGAAATCGTTTTCTCGACTCCCCATGAACCGCCAAAGGACCTCTCGTGGCAATACTACTTGGGGTACATCTCCGATCACTTACGTGCCTTACCCCAGCAGTCGCTCGATGGTGCATGGGTGCGAGTCTGGTCCTTCGCTGCTCAAGTGTGGAAGGATGAAGGGTGGCCTGGCTCTCCTTTGCGCGCAGAAGATGCGGCCATTGTAGGGCGACTGCAGATGCCCCGCGATCGTCTGATGCTGCTCCAGATCGGAGGCGAACATGTTCCCTGGCGTTTCATCGCCCTACCTCCGGCGCCGGATGAGATAGAGATCATGATCCGATATACCCGCAAGAATCAAATCCTTACTGGCGGACTTGCCGTGCGACTGACAGCGGGAGACGGCACTCTTGATAGTTTCCTGAGCTATGAAGCTGCGGGTGCCGCTTTTTCGGCGTCGGTGTTGTGGAAGGAGTTATCAACGCGCGCGCAGGAGTACGCAAGTCGAAAGGTCGAGGACGCTAACGGTGCGGCGCTGGCATTCTACTATCTCGGAGCAACTCAACAGCTCAACAAGTACGTGGATTGGACTAACGACTTCGTCAAGCACTATCCCTGGCTGGCGGACGCGTGGGTCGTCAGCGCCATGGCATCACTCATCATAGGCGATCATGAAGGAGCCAGGAAAAAGTTGCATGAAGCTACTCATCACGGAGTCCCGGTCTATCGACGCGGTCTGCGATTCCTGCAGGATCAAATATCGGCTTCTCGCTCCATTGATGAGAAGAAGGCAGAAAAATCGTTGGAGTACGACATCCAGCGGATTGCGAAAGTCGCTGCAGCCACGGAATGGAACCAACCCTACACGACCTTTTATGGTGAATCGCCGAGTGAGCCATCTGGGGACCTTATTTATGGCGTGCCCGGCAACGCCGACTTCGTGTTGCTCGGAACGGCTCACCGAGCGAGCGCAAAACCCTCCAAACAGGTCGTGAGGGAGGTTCCGGATTCAGAAATTGCAGTGTGGGAGAGAACACATGCCGTCGGATCCGCTCAGCGTTTCGAAGAGTTTCGTTCGCTGTATCAGAAAGAGGTTCTGGGATACCTAAGGGCGCGTTGTGCTCGCAAAGAAGATGCAGAAGACATCGCCCTGAATACCTGGAAAGTGCTTTGGGAGAAGATTTCGCAATATGACCCCAAGCGCGCAAACTTTGCAGCGTTCGCCAAATATTGGGCCGGACTTCAACTGCTCCAATGGTACGATCGGTGGGAAAACCGCCCACAGGTTTCACTACTTTTCTCCGAGATCGAGGGAAGAGGCACCGATTTTGAACGAGACGCGACGGTAGATGAGATTCTTGCTCGCGCAGGACAAATCATCAACACCGACATCCCTGCCTCCATGGAGGCAGCGGAGAACTACAGGAACTTGCTTACCCGCACGTTTGGAAGCCATGCGCCTCCTCATCAACTCCTTGCGTTCGGTTTCTGCAAACTTCTCGAGCGCACGCCACGGGATTTCGTCAGTGCCTTCTCTGAGGTCACCTTGGATCATTTGGCGGAACAATTTGAAGCAGAATACAAATCCGAGGTTCCGATGCAGGCTGCAGAGATTGAGTCGGCCTTAAGTGCCCTCCGCTTCGACCTCAAGTATCCACTGTCGGCTGTGCTGCGTGAACCGGCTACCTCTGCCACCTACAGGCATTTGCTCGACCGGAAAACAGGAGACACGCGACCGAGCGATTACTATCAGGAAGCACCCGAGCAGAGTGTTTCTCACTGGATTTATGCGGTGCGCCGCAAAGTCGTTCGCCAGATCGTCGAAGGGAAGTGAATTTTGCATGTCACTGAAAACAAAGCGAATATTTACCTGTCAATCGGTGCGAGAAATGGGTGATAAGGACGTATTAGAGGTATGAGATGGTTTCACCTCAATTCGGAACAATTAGTTGACTACTTCTCCTCGCGCTGGCTGCCTGAGCAGCAAGCCGCCATTGAGGTTCATCTGGCAACTTGTGATCTTTGTGCGCAAACCGCCTTCAAGGTCTTCAACACGCTTTGCTTGGCCGATGGATGGACTGCACGAGAACAGAGCAAGGCTCAGATGGAAGCGGTCTCCACGGCCCGCGCAGCCCGAAGCTTTGCTGCGAAGACCGCTCTTATAGCGTAGCCGCTTGGCCAGGGACGATCGGACGTCGAGTGGGTCGGAGTCGGTATACCGACGAGACACGCCGCGGCCCAGTCGTGTTGCAGGGCTATCCGGAGTTCGGGACACAGATGCGAAGCTGATATGTTGGGTTTGAAAACGCGCGACGCTGAAATGCCGCCGTCGCCACTGTGGCGAAATCCATCCAACTTCGCTTGGTCCACCTCCATTGTTTCCAGACCATGATCGTATGAACAAGCCGCTTGCACATCAGCATCGCCGCATCGAGCAGGTCCGGGGTGCATCAGGAGTCCTTTTTCAATAGTGCGGCATGGCTGCGGCGAACAGAAGGGTGGTCCGCTCGAGAGAGGCCAGCTCGCGCCGCAGCGTCCAGTTCAGCCTGGAATTCTGCCTCTTTGACGTGACCGGCCGGTTCGACGAGCAGGAGCTCGTGTGCGGACGCTACCGACTGTCGAGGGGACGTGCCCTCGTTTTCAGTCCAGGGATAATGCCTTTCTCCCAGTTTGAACCGCTTCCGATTTCCTGCCGACGGAGCTAGCCACTCAACGCCTCCAGTAAGCCGTTAGAGACGGTTCCTGTGTCTTCACCCGAATCGCAGGCCTCTTGCGATCGCAGTCCACGATGGTCAGGGACGGCAACATGGCCTGAAGCGCGCATCTCAGTCATTATTTGCCGCGTCCGAAAGTTGTTTCGGAGCTTCCAGTTTGCCCTCGACAAAGGCTTCGTAGATGACCACCTTGGCGATGACATCCGTCAATTCACTTCTCTGCCACGCTTCCAGTTGCTTTCCCGTCGGCTCAAAGTTTCGCTGCATTCGATTAACGCCCACCGACATGCAGTCGACGAGCGAGAACGACTTGGAGTCCTTTGCGAGCACGGGAGTAAAGGCCTGGGATGATATTTCCGAATTGAAGTCGCCTCAGGATCCGAGGCGAATAGGTAGTCATTGACATTCTCAGCTCCGACGCATATCTTTGACGCGATTCGGCGAAGCGAAGGATGAAGCTTTCAGAGCTTCTCATCCGAGGGGGCTTCTACTCGCCGATTTTCCCCAAATAGAGGGTTAGTGTCCCTAGAGGTGAACCGGTACCGTCTGGTTGTGGCGACGGAACGCGCAGTTTTCTTCTTGGGTCAGATGACCGCGCTAAGAACTCCAACGGAGTTTCTGCGCTCTACCAAAAGGAACCAGCCGGGGCTGCTTGAGGTTACGGACGCTGGCTGTTTAGGGTACCAAAAGCACGGTAACTAAGTGGTCCAGCCAGCACTGACATTCCTGATGCACGTGCACAACACGCCTGGAAAAGAGACAACGGATGAAAGCCAAGTCGGAGATTAAGTGTTCGGATTGGGAGGCCTGGCATGACAGTCAATCAATGGAGGGACATAGTGGCCAACAAAAAAGCAAAGAGTAAGACTTCACAGAAAAAGAAGATCACCCGTTCGGTTGCTCCGGGTCGGAACGCCGGTAAGAGCGCGACGCCTGTTCAAGAAAGGAAAGACGCGCACCCCAGCCTCGACACTGCCTTCGCGTCTGCCGTCGCAAGCCAAGGCACTCTATTGCCCGGCCAGTGTGACAACATCGCCTCTGATTGCGTCCGAAGAATCACGCAGAGCGGGAGAGCCTACAACCGCAACGACACGCTTCAGCAATATGGTGTCAACTCTGACCAGCAGTGCCGTGCCATCGTGGACCTTATCATCGGGGACAAGGACATCGGGGTTGGGCGTTATCAGTTCAAGATCGTAGACACATCGAAAATCAGTGGACTTGCCGCAAGCTGGACGATGGGACAGCTTGCAAACACGATTCAATCGAGTGCAATTCCGGTCTAGTTGACCGAGGCGCTCGTTAGTTGAGTTTCAGACATTGGGGTGTGCACATGCGATCGTTCATCCTCACACTTGTCGTGAGTCTGCTTCTGGCGTCCTCCGTGCGGGCAAAGGATCAATGCGACAAAGCCGGCATCGACAATGCCACCTGGGACCAGAAAAGCGGTGTTATGGGCCTGAGCTTTAAGGTCCCGATCACGACTCCCGGCACTGGAGACCATGTGCTCTGGTCTGTGTTCGACCAGACAAACGGCAATGCAGTTCCTATCGAACCCGGTAGCATTGAATACAGCCGGACCTCCAGCAATCTTCCCCGGGACTCTACCAGCGCCACATTTCGCATCTCCCTCGACGCAGCTCATAAGTATCTGGTCAGCGCGGTAAATCTCCAGTTTGAGCAGTGTCCGAATTCCGCCTCGGTAAGTGTTTTTTCGAAAGTAAACATTGCGAAAGCGGAGGCGAATCTTCCGAAGCCCGCTGAACCTCGGGTAAAGGCCTTTGCGATTTCGGCTGCTAAAGGACGAGACGATGCTGACTTATATCTTGCAGGGCTGATAAACGGGGCCGAGGGAACAAAGGCATCATACACGGCAGACGTCAAGGCCCAATTCCGCTACTTACTTAGCAAAGCGTCCGAAGAAGGAAATAACAAATTCCGATCGGGCATCTGGTTTGTACCCAATTTTGATTTAAAGGCCAGCACCAATCCAAAATTGGATGGCAATTCCGTAACCATGGGAATGGCGTTCCCTTTTGGCCATTTGCTGAACAGCAAAACCGTCACCTGGGTGGATCTTGAACCAGCAATTCAAGGCGAGAGCGACAAGCAGTTTCGCGATATCAACACGATTTTCCGTTTTCGGTCTTACTTCCTAATGCGTGTCTTCGGTAGCGGTCGGCTGCAACTTCTCCCGCAGCCCTTCCTAGGGTTTGAAACCGGCGGCAACGTCAGGAGCCCTGTCGCGAGCGCCTATCCTGGTGGAATCGCGCGACCGAACGCAGGCATCCACGTTTACTTGAATTTGTTCAACTCTTCCAAACCAGGCCGCCAAGCGTTCGTTGAGAGTGAATACATTCGCCGTTGGCCGCTACTAGGCGAGCCCACGTTTTCACAGAACGCGTCTGGGAATCTAATTTTGAATTCAGTGGGTACAAGTCCCCGCGATTATGTAACGACCAAATTGGAATATGATTTTGCGGACTACTTCGGCATCACGCTGCAGTACGACTATGGTGAGTTACCTCCAGTTTTCACCAAGGTCAATAACCAGTACACGATCGGCCTCGTGCTGAAAACCGGCTTGGTGTACAAGCCGAAATGAAATTTAGCTGTTGAGGCCGGCTGCTGGACATTCGAAGCGAGGGAGGTGCGAAATCAAACGGCGGAAGCTTTAATGCAGGCCGAGCCGCTGATCAGAGTCGGGCCATAGACAAGAACTGCGAAACCGCGTTTCACCGAACGGGTCAGGACACCCGCCCCTAGGGGTTGATCAACTCCCAGATCCTTGCCAAGTGATGGTCGTCGTGCTCCGCCACAAAGTACAAATGATCCACCAGCCGCATAGGCTGCTTAAGACGCGGATGCAACAAGGAGCGCGTAAAGAGTGTTGGCTGAAGATTCCGCACGCGATCCACCAAACGGAGTCGCGCTGTGCGGAACTCAGCCAGAATCTCTATCAACTCCCGGGTATTGTGTTTGGCTTCATGGGTCTTGCGATTGCTCAGGTCCGCGACGGTGAGTGTGTCTCCATCCGTCAGAAAGTCGTCCACACGCGCCAGCCATAAGGACTCGAGATCGAGCAGATGGCCGGCTTGCTCCTGGGCTGACCACTTGTCTCCCGGCTTACGCAGCAGCATGTCGCGCGATACGCCACGTAATATCTCTTCCAGCCGCGGCGGAGTACCCCGCAGGCGGACGCAAACGTTGGGGTAGCGCTCCACCGGGAGTGTGAAGTCGAATTTCCGTTCAAACCAGACCGGGACTTGGCTCATCGGGCACCGACCCCCTGTTGGAATCGTCTGATCCCGGACATCAGCGTCCCGCAAAGGATGGACGGGTCTTTTCCAGAAACGCTTTGGTTCCGTTTCGGAAATCCTCCGAAGAGGCCACCAGGCCAAAGTAATCTGCTCCAAGAAGTGCTGACTCTTCTAGGCTCAGATTCATGCCGCGATGGATCGCTTCCCAAGTCAATCTGACGGCAACGGGCGACTGCGACAGGATCGCAAGCAAAAGATCCTCTGCCGCGGAGAGCAGGTTCTCAGCCTCAACCACCTTATGAACGAGCCCCACCTGTAGAGCTTCTTCTGCTGTGATGAGCCTTCCCGTGAGGAGAAGTTCTGCCGCGCGTCCTTTTCCGATCAATCGCGGAAGTCTTGTTGTCCCTCCGAAACCTCCAATCGCCCCGATACCCACTTCAGGGTGCCCTAACCGGGCCTGCCGAACAACTACACGGAGCATGCAGGACTCCGCCAGCTCCAGCCCACCTCCCAGGGCATATCCGTTGATAGCGGCAAGGACCACTTTCCCCAGCGTCTCGATCTTGTGATTCACCGAAACAGCGATTCGAGCGAATTCCCGAACTTCGAGGGGCGAGGCCTGATGAAGGAACTGAATGTCGGCTCCCGCTGAAAAGGCCTTGTCCCCCGCTCCGGTGACTATCACAGCTTTCACCGCATCATTTGCCCGTACATCGTCCAGGCGAGCTGCGAGTTCTTGAAGTAAATCTATACTCAAGGCGTTGAGGGCTTGGGGTCTGTTGAAGATGATCCGCGCGATTCCCTTCGCTTCCTGGTACAGCAGTGATTCCTTCGCCGGCACGTTTTCCTCCTGATGATTGGCTCGATTTTGGTTCTGAATGTTGTTCACCCTCTTTGTCCCCGGTTGGGTGTTTCGTGGTTGTGTGAAATCCCAAGATGCGTTAGACTTCCATAGTGCTCACTATAGAATAGTGGCACGCACCGCTCCTACGTGTCAAGGTTTGTATAGTGAACTCTACAGAAAGGAAGGAACATGGCGCGCCGCGGCCGCCCCCGCAGTTTCGACCGGGAAGACGCCCTCCGGCGGGCGATGGAGGTATTCTGGGCGCTCGGATATGAGGGCGCCACGCTGACCGATCTTCAGAAGGCCATGGGCGGCATCACGGCGCCGAGCTTCTACGCCGCCTTCGGCTCCAAGGAAGAGCTGTTTCGGGAAGCGGTGGAGCTTTACAGCAGGACGCTCGGAGCGCCGATGATGAAGGGGCTCGCGGAAGAGGACACGGCGCGTGCCGCGATTGAGGCCTTGCTCGAGGCCGCTGTGGAAGCCTTCTGCAAACCCGGCATGCCCCGCGGCTGCATGCTTGTGCTGGGCGCAATGAACAGCATGCCCGCTAACAAGAGCGTGCGGGATTATCTGCGCGGCCTGCGCGCGCGTCGGCAGAAGGTCATGCGGCAACGGCTGCAACGTGGTGTGGCTGAGGGTGAGTTACCATCGGGCCTGGATCTCAGCACCCTCGCCTCCTTCTGTACAACTGTGGTGGACGGCCTGGCTATCCAGGCTCGAGATGGTGCCTCGCGCAAAGCCCTCAAGTTCGCGGTCCGTTGCGCGATGGCAGCTTGGGACACGGTGGTCGCGGAAGCCGGTTCTTTGCCGGGTAACGGGGCCGATAGCGCAGACGTTTCTAAGAGGTAGTTATGAGCGTTGATACTGTTTTGACGCGGAGCCTGAAACTCGCACATCCGATCATTCAAGCGCCCCTGGCCGGCGGTGGAGACACTCCCGCCCTCGTAGCCTCGGTTTCCAATGCCGGTGCCCTCGGCTTCATCGGCGCGGCTTACTTGACCCCCGAGCAAATCATCGTGACAGCGGCGGCCGTGCGTGCGCGAACCTCGCGGCCGTTCGGGATCAATTTGTTCGCCCCGCTGCCGCCGAGTGAGTCTCGTGGAAAACCGGAGACCATGCTCGCACGCCTGGCTCCTTATTTCATTGAATTAGGCCTGCCGGCTCCATCATTGCCCAAATCCGCCACCAGCGTGTTTGACCAGCAACTCGCCGCTGCTCTCGAAAGCGGTGCCTCCGTGTTTAGCTTTACCTTCGGCGAACTGCCGGCGAGCGCCATCGAAGCGAGTAAAGCCCGAAACATGTTCCTGATCGGCACCGCAACCACCGTTGAAGAGGCCCTAGCTCTAGAGAAGTCTGGCGTGGACGCGCTGGTGGCGCAGGGGAGCGAAGCTGGAGGGCATCGAGGCACCTTCCGGGGAGATTTCGCCTCCGGCATGGTTGGCGGCATTTCGCTCGTACCCCAAATGGTTGATGCAGTCCGGATACCGGTAATCGCGTCCGGAGGCGTCATGGACGGCCGCGGCATTGTGGCAGCGCTCGCTCTCGGGGCCTCCGCTGTCCAAATGGGCACGGCGTTTCTGACGTGCCACGAAGCCGGCATTCCCGACGCTTACAAGGAAGCAATCCTGGCTGCACGGGAAGACCAAACACGAATCACACGGGCCTTCTCTGGGCGTCCAGCCAGGGGAATCGTGAACCGGTTTATGACGGAAGTCGAGCCCAAAGAGGATGATGATGCGATTCTCGCTTTCCCGCTGCAGAATTCGCTCACTCGCCCTCTCCGCACAGAGGCAGCAAAGCGGGGACGGGCAGAATTTTTGTCGCTGTGGTCGGGCCAGGGCATCCGGTTAGCGCGCCGGCAGTCTGCATCTGAGTTCGTTGCCCGTTTGGCAAAGGAAATCGATGCAACCATCGCCACTCTACAAAAGTGCGCGACGAAAGTCCGCTAAATCCCAAACGGAACTCTGCAGCGCGAGGACGGTTGCAAGAAAATGGAGCATGACGCATGGAAATTCGGGACCTTGGCATATTTCTTGACTACTTCAATAAAGTCCACCATCGGACCATGCGGGTTGTGCGTTGCATCCCTCCGGACAAAGTCGACTGGTCATTTCGTCAAGGAAAATTCACGTTAGGTGACTTGGCACGACACATCGCCACCGCAAACCGCTACATTTTCGCCGAGACCCTCCAGGGCAATCCCAGCCGCTATGCCGGCTGCGGCAGACAACTGGCTCCTAGCTACGAAGAGATCATTTCCCTAATCGAAACCCTTCACCGCGAATCGCTGGAAATCGTCTCTCGTCTCACCGACCTGAATGGCGAGTGCAGGACGCCGGATGGCGTTGTCATCACAACCTGGAAATGGCTGCGCGCGATGGTGGAACACGAAGTACACCATCGTGGCCAGATCTATATCTATCTCGCCCTGCTGGAAGTGCCCACACCACCGCTGTACGGGCTAACCTCCGAGCAGGTTATGGAGCTCAGCACGAGAACCTAGTGCTGCCAAGCCGAGGTCAGGGAACGAAGACCGCGCCGTGAATTCTCGAACCGGTCTCACGCCTTGGCTGATGCCGCGGAAGTTCCAAGGCAATTCGATTTCTTGTGGGGGAATGGAGCGGTGGCCGGCCGGACCGGTCCCGTGGACTAGAACGACTGGAGAACCGCGCTTCCAGGAATTCGCCCAGCTTCGCGGTGGCCTTGAACTGCGGAATCGGGTCCAGCTCCCTGAATGCCGAAGTGAACGCATTCGAGAGGCTCCAGATTGGTTCGCGGCCGGAATTCTTCGTACCTCGGCTCGAAGTACAAGTCATGCACGGAGCGGGCAAGGTGTTTCACCGCATTTCCTCCAAGAGGACTTCTGGATCGCGTCCACGCCCGGCTATTCCCAAGACATATCGCATACCGATGAGAACGTCTTATCACAAGGTCAGGTAAAAGAGCGCCTTCGGTTGAGCTTCCTCAACAACCCGTAAGACAACGAAGTCCTTTGCTTCATGGGTGCTATGATTTTTGAGGCCGTCTATGACATCGCTCACTCACGTAGTTCCTTCTTCCTCCCAGCAACGGCTTTTGGCGTACGATCCGCTGCTCGACGACGTTGGATACATGACCTGCATGACCTTGGTGCTGCTGGGAAATTACGCGCAGACCGGGCATCTCGGCGGACCGCTCGCATACACACCGTATAACGTTGCGGTGCATTTGAGCGGCCCTGAAAACGGCGGACTCCTTTACGATTACCGCCGGCCGAAGCATCCATACTGCGACAAATTCATGCTTGCGGCGGGGCACTCGATCCCCACGTGCTATGCGCTGTGGATGATCATGGGCCAGGCACTCTATCGCAAATATCAGCAGACCGGCGACCGGCGTTATTATGTCGACCCGCAGGTCGCGATGCTGCCGGTCGACGCGTTGGGATTCCGGCGCAGTGCGGGCGCGCTGAAGTCATTGCTGCACGATACCGGTCTGGAAGACCATCCGCTGTTCGCACAAGCGAAAGGCCGCGGTATTCGTGCGCTCTCGGGACATGCCGAAAGCACCGACGTCACCAATGATGTGAACGGCGGACCCTCAGGCATCGGCATCGCGACGGCCGCGGGCAAAGCGGCGTTCTGGGATGTAGTGGGCGCGCCAGACTCGCCGAAAGTGATCGCGCTGGAAGGCGAATTCGCGCTCACCGAAGGCCACGCGCAGGAGTTCAAAACCCAGGCGCTCGCGCTGCAAGTGGGAAAGCGTCTGCGCGTGATGATTTCCGACAACAACGCGGGCATCGACGATCGCCTGATTGGCGGCGTGATCGCCGCACAGTTCGACGGCTACGATCTCGTGAATCAATGGACGTCGTATGGATGGAACGTCTTCACCCTGACGAACGGTAACGACTACGGCCAAGTAGCCGCGGTGCTGAAAGCAATGGACGCGGTGGATCCGCACGACCGCCGTCCCGTTGCCGCGATCGGCAAGACGATCAAGGGCTATTGGCCTGCTGCCGTTAACGGAAAAATCCTCGGCTACGATCAATTGGTGAGTTACCCGAGCCATCCCTACGCGCTGAAGATGAACTCAGAGTATTTTCTCGCCCTGGCGCAGACGTTCGAGAAGCATTACGGCGTGGAGTTCGAAGGAATTCGCAAGGGCCCGCTCAGCAACAATCGCGAGCGGTTGATCCAGTTCAAGACGAACATCGACATCGTAATGTCGCTGCTGGACCGCAACGGATTGGGTGACCGCCTCGCCGATCGCCTCGTGGAAATCGGCGACACTGTGCGCGACGACGTGAAGTTGCGCATCTCCGCCTCGAGCGATCCATTCCTCGACGATCGCCTGCGCGTCGCGGCGCTAACTGAAGATCCGCAGGAGGTTTCGATTCGCAATGCGATTTCCGGCGCAGAGAAGCAAGTCAGCATTGCGCTGTTCAAGAAACCGGGCGAGGTGGCCGGAGCGCGGCGCGCAATTTCCGAAATCATCAAGTGGATGAATTACGTCACTGAAGGACGATTCTTCACGGTGGCCGCCGACCTTTCGGAGTCGATCAACGTGGAGCACGGCAGCTTGTGGGGACACTACAGTCCGACGGATAATCCGCTGGGCACGCGCCTGAAAGCGCCCATACAAGAAGCGGGCAATGTTTCGACCGCCATCGGGCTGGTGAGTCAAAGCGCTTCCGTCGATCCCGACAAATTCGCCGGCGTTTGGGCTTTGAGCGGCACGTATGGAGCGTTTACGCCGCTGATGTACACTCCGGCGCGGGTCTGGAGTCAACAAAATCAGGACAGCAAATTCCGCATGGGCGTGCTGCATATTCTCGCCGCGCACTCCGGCCCCGAAACCGCGGCGGATGCGCGCACACACTTCGGCATCTTCGCGCCGCAAGTGTGGAAGCTGTTCCCGCGCGGTCAGGTGATCAGTTTGAGCTTTTGGGATTACAACGATGTCGCGCCCGGCTATTTCGCGGCGGCGGAAATCGCGGCGCGCGATCCGCGTGTTGGCATCATCACGCTGGAAGTGGCGCGTCCCGACTTCGCGGTTGCGGATCGCAGCCATTTCACCGACTCCGATCTGCGCGCCGCAGCAAAAGGCCTGTACGTGATCCGCGATTTCGCGCCGGACACGCCCCGCCACGGTTACGTGATCGCGCAAGGATCGAGTTCCACTGTGAATCTCGTGAAAGTGCTGCCGAAACTCGAAGCGGCCGGGGTGAACGTGAAGGTGATCGCGGCGATCAGCGAGGGATTGTTCGACCGCCAGCCACAAGCGTATCGCGATTCCGTGCTGCCACCCGAGGCTCGCTACGATTTGATGGTGGTGTCCACGGGCACGCGACGCGTGTGGCCGCTGCGCAACCTCGGCCCGTTGACGGACGAGTATTCCCTCACGTCCGACTTCGACAATTGCTGGAGAAGCGGAGGCCTCGAAGCAGACGTGATCGCGGAAGCGCATCTCGACCCGGATTCGATTTTTGCAGGCGTGGAGCGATTCGCAAACGAACGCGAGCGTCGCATCGGCGATCAACGCAAAATGCTCGGTTAGTCGAGTAGGCTGTCTGCACTTGTCGTTAGTGCACCCTCTGAGAGCCGGTGTGGCCCCCCGCGCGTTCTCGCGACCCAAAAACGGGCTTCGAGGAAGTCAGTCGGGCAGTGCGCCGATCCTTCGCATCCGCGATGGTCCGGTCACAGACATTGCCGTTTGAGAGGGGGCGGTCCCGCAATACCGCCCCGCAAGCTAGAACGATTGTGATAACCGGGCTTCCAGGAACTCTCCCAGCTTGGCTGTAGCCTTAAATTGCGGAATCGGATCCAGTTCCTTGAATGCCGACGTGAATGCGTTCGACAGGCTCCAGATCGTTCGCGGCCGGAACTCCTCGTACCTCGGCTCGAAGTACAAGTCATGCACGGTGCGGGCAAGGTGTTTGGGAGCTTCCAGTTTGCCCTCGACAAACGCTTCGTAGATGACTACCTTCGCCGTGACGTCGGTGAGTTCACTTCGCTGCCAGGTTTCCACCTGCTTTCGCATCGGCTCAAAGTTTCGCTGCATTCGATCAACGCCCACCGAGATGCAGTCGATGAGTGAGAACGACTTTGAGTGTTTTGCGAGCACTGGCGTGAAATCCCCGGCGAACGCCATGTTCGAGCACACGAATACGCGATACCCACAGGTCATCGCCAAACGCATGCTCTTGTCATGCGAGTTGCGCAACCCGATGGAAAAGCGGCATCCCTCCATCTCGGTTGCGAGATCCAAAACGCCAAAAGCTTTCATGCCGTCCGGCGAGACTGCGTACTCATCGTGCACGACTCCGATGTGGCGAAACCCGAGGGTCTCGACGAGAGCTTGCACAATTTCGTGATGGGGGACCGGGCGGTGGGTTTCCGTTGCCGCCGGTGTCGGCACCAGTGCTAGTTCTTCGCGGCCAATGGTTCGGCCGCTGTAGCCAATTAACGTGCTAGTTTCTGACATACTTCCTTCCTCCTTGGTGATTTGAAACAAAGTTTTTGACGGCGAGAGAAACGCGGACGAACGCCGCCGAATTGCTAGCGAGAGTTAAACGACTTAGGAGAGAGCGCTTTCTTCATGTGTGCCGAGGACGGTGAGGGCACTCGATATTCGTCTAGTCCAGGTCAACTAGAACACTTAGAACCCGAATAGTGACGCCTGTTCCGGGACAGGTGGCCGTCCGCGCCGCCTCTTACCTGACAACGATTGCGGTCGCTGTCCGAAGACGGTGATAGACGCGGCGTCTATGGCTCCTTCCACAAGACTTGCGGGGGCAGGCTGAGTATCCAACAGAATACCCGGCATTGCGATGGAGGAGGGATCATCGTCGCTATGAGAATTCGCCGGGAATAGCTTTTGATGTTCTGTACTGAGGGCTCTCCAAACGGAGTCGGCAGTATCGCCGATGCCGTTCCTCTCGACCAATTCCCGCGCCATCGCCGAGAGCATGTCATCGTCTTCATCGATGCTCTGCAAACCCTCGCCGGCAAACTTGCCTTCCATGGTGAGAGCCACGAGGAGCTTCTTCCCCATGAGGCGCAAACACGACGTTTGCATGGTCCCCTCAGAACAAAGAAATTTCACACGTACCGGGCGTCGTTGGCCAATCCTCCAGGACCGGCGGCTGGCTTGCCGTAAAGTGTGCAGAGAGTAGCCAGACTCGTAGAAAATGATCGTCGGAAAGTCCAGCAGATCGAGACCTGTTTCCACCAGTTTGGGATGGCAGATCACTACCTGGACTCCGTCTTTGACTTGTCTGGCGTACCAAGCCTCACGCTTCGAGGTGTCCACACTTGCTCTCAGAACTGCCGTGTGGAGCCCTTCGTTGCTTAGAATTCGTTGCAGTCGCGCTGTAACGTCGTGCTTCTGCGTGTAGACGGCAAAGACCTGACACCGCCGTCCCTCTGCCAGCTCTTTCCTGATCTCTTCGATCAGCCTGCGTTCTTTGAAATAAATCCGGTCCTCGGGAAGGTCGCGGGGTTCTGCAATCACAAATCTCACCCTACGTTTGAGTTCAGGATCGAACTCCGTACCGTACAGCGTCCCAATCCCGTACGGGTGATCGGGATACAGCAACAGTGTGTTGAGCATTGTGCTCAGAACCGACCGATTGCCCCTGTGAGCTTTCAACGCCTTCCGCATGTCATCTTCCAGTTCGCGGTACGCTTCCCGCATGGGAGCGTCCATCGGGACGCTCAGATAGGTTTCCTCGTATGGAGGAAGTTCTCGCGAGATGTCCTCGAGAAACACAAAAGCGCACAGCTGCATGAGGAATTCGCCAAATAACAGTGGTGACGCTCCAGGTTTGCGCCGCACCGTGCTCGTGGTTTTGGCCTTGGAGCAGGCGTTGTTGGCAGGCTCTACTTTGGTGATGGTCTCCAAGACACCGTAGTCCTGAATGAAGGAACTGCGTCCCGTTGTGCCCCATTCGTAGCCATGCTCCTTCATCCTTCTCGCTTCGAGACGGAAGAGCGTGTTAAACAGATCGTCTGCGTAGCCACCCAGCAGCGTGCCGGTTAGCCCGACAATCCTTTCGGTGCAGGAGGCCAGAGTGCCCAGCGCGTTGCCTTGTGCCGTGTCGCCCGCAAGTTGGTGGATTTCGTCACAAATGGCGTAGTCGAACCAACCGGGCATGTAGCGCCCTATGAATTCCACCGGGGCCATACGTCGGATTTTCTCCGGGTCGGCCTGCCACATCGCGCTGTGTAGGCGCCGGCAGGGCCTTTCTCCGCGGGTCTCAACGGTCTCGGAGATTTTGACCTTCTCGAAATCGGCGACCGTCAGCCGGCCATCATCAACCATCACGGGCTTGCCCGTGTCTGCGTTGACGACGCAGCCCAGGTACGGGCCCGAACGCGGCATGACGAAGGCGTGGCGCCAGAAGTAACCGAGCTTGGCGCGTTCCCGTCCTACGATGAACAATGCCGGTCTCGTGCACAGCGACCTCCAGCGTTCGCGTGAACTCGACACCTGCTTCCGCAGTCGCATGTCGCCGAGCGTGGTATGCAGGCCTTCACGGACAATCCGGCCGTTCTTGAGCCGCACTTCGTTGACACCGTGCGGTGTGTTCTCGGCGCCACCGTTCCGCAAATCGTCGATCAAGAACACGCGCATTCCAGGCACGGTCAGGAATGCTTCCCGGGCCCATTTCTCGACCAAGTGTGGAGGGACCATGGCCAAAGCTGTGAATGGATGCCCTTCGCTGTGGACGAGCATCGCTCCCAGCGAGATGAGTGTCTTACCGGTGCCGCATTCGGCCACGACCATGGCAGTTCTGGCGTACTGCCAGCGCTTCACAACACCCATGAGGGCAATCGTCTGTGCCGGAAACGGCCTCCGCAGCAGTGTGTCAACCCGAGGTGAGACCGGATCGTCGAACCGGTGTAAGGCTGGGTATTCCTTTAGGATGCGTTCTCCGAGCAGATTTGCGTTCGCGCGCATATAGTCGTAGATCGTGGAGAGTTCGGGCATGGAATGCCTCCATGAAAAATCTCAGGAAGAAGGAAGAAGAGCGGATTTCGCGGTCGAAAGCAGCGGATCGGTGAGTCTCGCGATGAATTCAGATTGAACCGAGTGGCGCAAGACCTTCCCAGCTTCGATCTCCCGCCGGCCCAACCCGGAGTTACCAGCCGGCTACGGGGCTTTGCGTTTGGGTGACCAGTCTGGCCAGACAGCCCATTCGGGGCGCCACAGTTCGCGAGCAGGGTGCTTAGCACCCACGGACTCCAATGCGTGCTGTTGTTTCAACCCACGGTGTCTACGCTGTGCTGGCAGTCTTCGTCCTTTTTGTGCACGCACTGTTCATCTTGTGGGTAGTCTTCGGAGCCCTACTGGCACGCTCGCGTCCAATCCTGCGGTGGCTGCATATCGGTTCTCTGGTCTGGGGTATCCTCACGGAACTCCTTCCTTGGCCGTGTCCGTTGACTCTGCTCGAGAACTGGCTCGAAGGTAAGGCCGGAACCGAGCCGTACCAGGACGGGTTCCTGCTGCACTACATGGACAAGTTGGTCTATCCGGATATTTCTGCAACTGTGTTAACGATTGCGGGCGTGCTCGTCTGCGCTCTGAATCTCGCGTTTTATGCCCGACAGATGTGGATCGCTCGATGCCGATAGCGCACTGCGGTCGCTAGCGACCAACGCAGGTTGCAAGCCAACGCGTGCCGGATCCAATCTCGGACCTGAACATCGTTGTTCTTGCATTGCGGTGCAGAAAGTTTGAGACCTGCTGGGATTCGTCACCCAAAACAGTGGCACAAGAAGGACTAAAATTCTGGGTTGATCTGATATCGAAAAGAGGTAGTTTGAACGCCGCAACTGTTCCTTCGACGCGGTCACCGGATCGCCATACCATCATTGTTGGCGGTGGTGTGATTGGCGTCTGTTGCGCTTACTTTCTGGCCAAGCGCGGCGCCCGGGTTACCGTGCTGGAGCGCGATCAAGTCGGAAAAGCGGCATCCTACGGTAACGCTGGATCGATCGCACCCGGTCATCCACCCATCAACAAACCAGGCCGCGTCCGCCAGGCTCTGAAATCGCTCTTCGATCCGCTCAGTCCGTTGTATGTGGCGCCGCGACCAGATCTGGCGCTCGCGAAGTGGCTCTGGGCCTTTAGCTCGACTTGCACCGAACAACATCTGGAACTCTGCATGCGCACGCTGGCGCCACTCGGCCATGCCAGCCGGCGATTGTTCGACGAATTGGTCCAAGCGGAGGGGTTAGAGTGCGCTTTTCGCCGTGATGGCTACTACGAGATCTACCTGACCGAGCGCGGACTGGAATCAGCCAGGAAGGAAGTCGGTATGATCTCGCGATATGGCTTCCATCCTGAAGTGATGCCGGGAGGAGCGTTACGCGAACGCGAGCCGGCAATCAACGATCGGGTAGTGGGGGGAGTTTTTTATCCCGAGGCGGCCACGATCAATCCGTATCAGTTCGTTCTGCAGATGGCGCAGCGAGCCGAGTGTTACGGTGCAAAATTTCAAACCGCCACAGAAGTTGTAGCCCTTCGGACCGTGGACCGCAAGACACGTGGCGTTCAGGCGCGGAACGGTGAGGTCATGGAAGCCGACTCTGTTGTTCTGGCTGGCGGCGCCTACAGTGTGCCGCTCATCCGAAAACTCGGCGTACGCTTGCCCTTACAGCCGGCGAAGGGCTACCACCGTGATTGTGAATCCAAGAAGGGCGGGCTACCGCTTCTGCGCCATGCCTGCGTCTTGGGAGAGAACATGGTCTTTTGCACACCGATGAACGGGTTTGTACGCTTCGCGGGAACGCTGGAGTTCTCCGGCGTGAATGACGAGATCCGACGCCCGCGTCTCGAACAGCTCACAAACGCCTCCAGCCGGTATTTGAGGACTATGGAAGGTGCAACCGTCCGATCGGAATGGTGTGGGTTGAGACCCTGTTTGCCCGACGGACTGCCTGCTATAGGTCCACTCTCCCGATCCGCCGGTCTCTTCATCGCAACCGGCCATGCCATGATGGGCCTTACGTTGGGACCCGTGACCGGGAAGCTGATTGCCGAATACATTCTTGACGGGTCACCCAGTATAGATATCAAAGCACTGTGTCCCGAGCGGTTCTGAGAACCATGCCATCACCGTCGCTTCAGTTCCCCACGGTGATTCTTTTCACGGCCTGGCCACCGGGCGAAGGTCGCGAAAGGCTCACGAGAGCTCATGCCCACATCCCCGGAAAAAAGTCTGCCTCAGATCCCAGCGCGGCCAGTGAATGGGTCGATTCTCCGCGGGAAAGTGGATGGTGCCATTCCACAACCCGTCGCTGAGCCAGGAAAGAAATTGTTCTTTGTTCCCTTTGACTAGCACAGGATTACATCCGAGACCCAGCATCGGGAGGACAGCTTTGTGCTTTTCGAGTTGGCCGAAAAACCATTCCGCCCAGTCAGGAATTCCGGGAATGCCGTGAATTTGGGCCAGCGACGACCACACAAACAAAGCCTCCGAATCGGCCAAGAGGGTCCGATCCTTTCCTGATAATGTGCCGCTCGTGGCAAACTCCTCGGAAACCCCGATGAGATGGCGGAGCGGCTTCTTACGTCCGGCAAGCTGCAGCGAACCCTTGTAGCACTGGGCATTGCGCTCCAGGCACACACGAATCGGTTGTACGCCCGACCCTTCCAGCATGAAACGCTCTCCCATGGATATGGCCGCACAGATGGCCGAGATCTGTGTGTCACCGCCAATCGCCGAAATGAAGTGGGCCTTGGCCTGCCGCGGTGGGTCCGGTAGAACCTCACCGATGAAGCGGTCCAGACGCAATCTGATGTTTGTAACAGCTTTTTCTGTACTCCTGACGTAAGTGAGCCAGCCAAACCGAAGGTGTGCGTTCTTCACGGCGAATCCTTCTTTTCGTGGGTAAGGATCTGGGTCTCGCCGTCGGCGAAGACCAGCGTCAACTCATGCGAGAACCGTTCGCGGTCATGCAGGATCTTGGTTCCATCCTCTTCCTGCTCTTCCCAGTGGTCAGTGAATTTCACGGAGCGCCAGTGGGCGATGTGGCGATTCTCTCCTTCGCCGAATATTCCATTGAGCATTCCAGCCGTGCATAGCAAGCCGACATGTCCACCGTGCAATGGTGTGAGCGGCCGGCCTCTGACGTCATTCAGCTTGGGCAGAAGCACACGACCCGCCTGACGATACGCGGCCGATTCCAATAACAAGTCCTCCACTTCGTCCAAAGGGATGCCCATGTTGGTCAGGACAACCGGCTCGGAGGCTGGAACCTCGTATTCAACTTCAGGATTGTCGCCTAGAGGCTCAAGATCGGCCTTTGTTGCCAGCGCTTCGAGGTAGCGCACTCCGTCCAACAAGACAGCATCGGAAACCTTGGAATGCCGTTTGCAGCGGGTTGCCAGCACTACGATCTGCTTATACTGCAGGCAAGCCGGCTCCGTGAGCCGGAACACGCGCAAATCGGTGAAATGTTCGCTCAGCAGCCTCGCACATTTCGCCAATCGCAACTGCGGAATCACGAAAAGCAGCACACCACCCGCTTTGAGCCAGCGATACGTGTGTTCCAGAAACACCGATTCCAGTCTCTGGTTGTTGCTTGAACCGGCTTCCCAATCGTACGGAGGATTCAGGTAGAGCAGGGACACCGCTTCTGGTGGGCACCGGACATCCATGGCGTTTGCCTGCAAGGTCTCGATTCCCAAGGCTCTCGCTTCTTCGGCCCGATTGGCATCGATCTCAATGCCAAAGCGATGAGCGATTACGCCATGAAGCAAGTGAGTGAACGCCACGCCATCTCCCACGCACGGATCGAGTGCCGAGAATTCCGATGTGAAGGCAAGGCAATTCTTCAGCCGAGCGGCTTCCGGCACGGGCAACGGGAAAAATCCCAGCTTGGCTTTTCCATGTGGTCTCATCGTGCGGCCTCCGGGTATCTTCCGCTTCGTTGCTGCTGTGGTCCCGAGTCTGCTCATTTGACTAGCGTTCGGTGGTATTACGAGACAAACGCCCAAGAACCCTGAGCGCTCGACGCCGTTGGCCGGACACTTGCCAACAGGGAGGACATCAGTCTTGCCAGGGAGTAAGATTGGCCCAATCGGGAGATTCTGAATTCCACCATTCGAAGGAAAGGACTCAACAGACGACAACCAACCACCTGTGGCGAAACGCCTTGAACTCTATCGAGGAAGGAGAACCTCAATGCCATACCTTAACGTTGGGAAAGAGAACTCCACTAAGATTGATCTCTACTATGAAGACCATGGCTCGGGTGACCCCGTAGTCCTCATCCACGGATATCCGCTGAGCGGCGCCTCATGGGAAAAGCAGCTGCCGGTGCTTCTCGCAGCGGGTCGCCGCGTCATCACCTACGACCGCAGAGGATTCGGCAAGTCTAGCCAACCAACCGCCGGCTACAACTACGACACCTTCGCCGAAGATCTGCACAAACTCGTGACGAAGCTCAAATTACGCAACTTTGCCCTGGTTGGGTTTTCGATGGGCGGCGGCGAAGTTGCCCGTTACATCGGCAAGCACGGATCGAAGGACGTGAGCCATGCCGTCTTTATGTCCTCGGTCCCGCCCTTTCTCCTCAAAACGCCGGACAACCAGGAAGGTGTAGACGGTAGCGTGTTCGAGGGGATCGAGAAAGCTATCGCTGCGGACCGTTACGCCTTCTTCACCGAGTTTTTCAAGAACTTCTACAACACAGACGCGCTGTTGGGCAAGCGTGTCAGCGAACAAGCCGTTCAGGCCAGTTGGAACGTGGCCGCCGGCGCTTCCGCCACGGCCAGTCTTGCTTGCGTACCGACCTGGCATGAAGACTTCCGCAAGGACGTGTCACAGATCGATGTCCCGACGCTGGTGATTCATGGCGACTCAGACCGGATTGTGCCTATAGCAGCAGCGGGAGAGCGAACGGCCAAGCTGATCAAGGGAGCGCGCCTGTCGGTGGTGAAGAATGGGCCGCACTGCATCACCTGGACCCACGCGGAGGAAGTAAATCACGAGTTGGTGAACTTCCTGGGGAAAGGAGCTGCGAAACACGCAACCGCAGAAGTCCCGAGAGAAGCCGTCGCGTAACCAAGTTAGTGTTCACCGAGGGTGCCGTATTGGACCGGCGCCCTCGACTTTTCTTTGATACCACTCTCTCCCTGGCGCGGCAGGATCTTACTCAAAAATCGCCATACGAACCGTTGTGTCTATTGAGCGCTTGCGCCACGAGTTCGCCGACTGGGTCCGAATCGGGTATCTCGCTCACGGCGATGAACGAGCAAAGACCGTTCACAGGGATCGGCCGCTCATCTTCAATTCGGTAGCCGCGCTCGATATGTTGTTGTTTTCGTTCCTCAAACAAGTCGACTCTCGTGGTCACACGAATTCTCATGGTCATCCTCATTTCTCATTCATTGGCGATCAGGTGGAAGTCCGCGCGGGCGGGTCATCGAACGCGGGCACTAATCCTGCTGTGGGAGCAAGCCGGCTTGGGAACTCGGAGAGGCTGCCTCTGGTTCGCTGTTCTTCGTTGGAACAAGCCTTTCCCAACGGATCGAAAATCTGCGACAGGGCTTTCCTCCGTCATAGAGCTCAAAAATGAGTTCATCGGAGACATAGAGCGCGACTGGCAGCGGAATCACTGGAGGGCGGGTGCTTTCGGTAGCAGGAGGAGGATTGTGCTCGATCATTGGCCTGATCCTCCTTTCCTAGTGCTTTGCGCCGAAAGGCCGCTTACACGGGTGTCAATTACAAATGCTGTGCCGCAAGCGATCGATCGCGTGCCGCGAGAGGCATGGCAGAATCCGCGGGCGATTCAAGCCAATTCGGAAATGGGTTCCGGCTCGACCTACGAAATTCGGTAATCAACTTCCGAATCGCCCCACGGCGATTGTGCAGCGCTTCCACCAAGCGATTCAGACCGTTTCGATCTCCTTCGTACCACTCTGCCGGAATCTCAGCAGCGCACCGCCAGATGGTGTCGGAATCCATCTCTTCTGCTCTGGCCAGTGCTGGTTCGAATGCGTCCCAGCCCGTGACACCGTCATATACACAATTGTTCGCGTATACCCCCCGGAGCGGACAGTCCGGGAAACTCCACTCGCCGGCATTGAAGCAGTAGCCCTGGTCGATGAACGTTGCGTCGTACCTCTGACTTCGCGGCGCCTTGCGCCAGAAGATCGCCTGGCGTCCATCGCTGTTGCATGTCCACTTGTCGAGCACAAGAACTCGGGCGAAGTCACCAACATTCACGACTCTCTGCAGTAACTCGCGAGGCAAGTAGTCGAATGTCATGCCAGGACTCTCGCGGCCGACGTACAGTGATCCCAATTGTTTGCCGCAGCGACACGGAAACTTGACGCCACCCAAGTCGATTCGGAGATCTTCTGTCTGTTCGATCAGAGAGTCAGAGACCTCGATCACTTCCACACGTGGCATCGGCAGCCCAAGGGCTAGACCCAAGTTGGTGGCCAGCATCTCGTTCGCAAGCACTCGGATGTGTTGGGGATTGTTCTGAAACTTGGTGACGTAGCAGGCGCCGTCAGACGCCTTCAACAGGTGAGATTGCGCGCCGCCCCGAAGTGGACGCAAGTGTTCGACTGCGGAGACGCAAGTGTTCACAAGCACCTCCCGGGGGTTTGGTTTTACGGAAAAAGCAAGGCGGACTCTAGGTGACTGCTAAACTTCACAGTTCTTCTGAGCGTTAACTATTGTGGTTTTTCTTCTTCGATGGCCTCAACCCATAGACGAAGGGTGAGGTCTTCGCGCTCGGGATTGCCGAGTTGCCAGCGCAACTCCTTCTGATATCGCTCCTTCAGCACTTCCAGGTCGAGCGGGACAGTCCGCGCCAAGTGCTTCACATCGTCTCGGTCACGCTGAATGTTGCGTTCCAGCTTTGACAATGCAAGGTCGTAAGGATCAAGGGCGAGGAGGCGGAGATGCGTGAACACTTTGGGAAAGATTTCGGTGAGTCGGTCTTCGTAGTTGTCCGGCACATGAGCCACGCCAACGTGGTCAAGATAGATCTTGTACTTCTTGTGTAGCGGACCGCCCTGCATACCGAGTTCTAGCATGGGTTGGCTCGCACCCCTCGGGGCGATTTCCAACACGTCCAAGTCTCCCGTTGGCCGCGAAAATCCGTACACCATGGTGACGACAAATCCACCCATACAATCCAGCCTGACTTCCTCGGCCACGGCCGAATCCAATTCGCGCAAGAATGAGAGCCATGGTTCCGGCATGCTTTTATTCGGATGCGTAGGCAAGGTGTTCTCCCTTCATGTCGGTCAGGAGGTTCCAGTGTGCCGCGGCTGGCGAGCGATGTTCTCGCAGCCATACTCTCTCAGCCTGGGTCATCGAGTCGTGGCAAAACGTATCTTCGCGCGCAAGACGGGCAGGCTCCAGAGCTTCCAAACACGACCGGAGACGTCTTGCCCGCTCTTTGTCGTTTTTGCCTTCTGCCACGTTGCCCGCCAGAGAGACGGCAAACCCTAATCGGTTTTGCCGATCACGTACTTTGGCGTTTCGAACCAACCAATCCCAGTCCATGTCAACGTAGGTCATAGCCAACCACGGCAACCCCTCGGCAACCCGAGCGTCAAGGTTTGGCTCATTCAGCGCTTCAAGCAAGACTTCCGCAGGGTTGCGCCGCCTTCTCGCCCTGAGATAGGCAAAGCCCGGATAGCCGAGCGCGCTCAGTTCCTCGCTGAAATCACGTTTCCTCGAGGAAAGCGGCAATCCCACTTCCTCAGATCGTAACGGCAGGGCAGTGGGCGGCAGATTTAGCACTCCGAGAGCCCTGCGCACAAATCGTTCGGAGACAGGACGATGCCCCTGCTCCAGCATCGACAAGTAGGCTTGGGTAACATCAAGCGCAAGGGCGGCTTGCTCTTGGGTCCAGTTCTTCTTCAAGCGCGCCTCTTTTAACATATTCCCATCCATACGGATCCTTGTTCCTCTCCAAAACGACTCTTAGTTAATATAACATAAATTGTTATATTACTAAGAAACCTCATTCTCTCATTCTCCGCGCGGATTCCTATCCTTTAATAACGATGCCCCCTATCGCCTTTCTAAACAGAGGGTTGCGAGCGGCGCTCTCTAAGGCTTCAGTCTCAATGGGTGATTTCCGCTACTCGTTCAGCTTCAAGCACGACTTTCTTCAGACTCTCTAGACAGTCGACTTGATTGAGCGAATTGAGCCGCAAGGAGCGGAGGATCGGAACCAGAGTTTCGGGCCCAACTCTGTCCAAAGCAGCCTCCAGGCGCCGCAGACCCCGTTCCGCCGACTGCATTTGCTCCAACACCTTTCGCAGAACATCCGCGTCGCGAATCTCTGTTGGATTCCAGACTCTTGCACTTGTCTTCAATAGCCCGCGATACAGCCGCCAGCCCAGAGGTTCTGCCATCGCCTGGATCTGGCAGACGAGCGCGTTCGCATCTTCGGCGCTTACACCTCGCCCCGATGGTGTGGGCCTCGGGTCGGCAGTCCCACTTGGAATCGGGTTGGACAGCGTGGTCTTTGCTGCCTGGCCAGGCCTCGATCCTTCCTGCCAGCCCTGCGGAGTCGCCCAGCCGAACAGCTGCGGAATGTTCTTGGGCCGCTTTCGCTCGTCGAGATCAACCCATACTCCTGTGAAGTGGTACAGATAACGACCGAGCCCAAAGCAGGAGCAGGCCCGCTTGAATGCCTGGGCCTCTGCGGCCGTGCAAGCATTGTCGTTGTCCGCCCATTCCTCCCCGGTGGCTGAGTGCGATCCGAGTCCAAAGATCGTCAGTTCGCACGTGACCAGCACCTTGGCGACGAGCTTTTGGTCTTTGGCCCGCTCAAAATTTGCGCTGGTGTGCACGGTGTACTTGCGTGTCCAACCAGCCGGACTGAACATGACATTGAGCCGATCGGTATAAGCGCGCTGGTCCGCGTATGGCACAACCTGTCCCCGCGACTGTCCTTGTGCTGTGTTGGTCACGCGCCAATCGATGACCGACGGCTCAAATGGAATCTCCAGTTCAGCAACCAGCTCTGCAATCTTCTGGGGACTGAATTGTTGTGGAGTTTGTGTTTGGAGTGGAGCGATCCCCAAAGCGGAAGGATCTGCACCAGTCGCGTGTGGGTCGGCACGTCCGTTGGCACCACCATTTGCAGCGGTCATGACTTTTCTCCTCAGGTCTCGGTCAAGTTCGTTTACTTCGGGGCCAGTCAAGCGAGAGTGGAGTTTGTACTAGATGGGAGTGGTGTGCAGCCCGGTTATCCTTCGCTTAGAAGTTTGTGGCATCTTTCATCCAGCAGTCGGAATAGAACCTCCGCGTCGTTGGCAGCATCCACTGGATCGCGGGCCAAGGCAGAACGGAGCGCATCCTTCAGCCAGAACGAGGCTGCTGGATCAGACAGCACTTGCTCGACTTCGAGTCGCTCGGCCATACGCGTTCAGGGCAACACCTCTCCCATTTCAGGCACCGCACTTCTGCTCACAACTGTGCCTGGCTGGAGCAAATGGGAGTGACGGCACCCGACACAACTGGCTGCGGCGGTGATGCGAAGCACCGCGTCTCGGAACTGGCTCGGCAGGCTTGCCGGTTCACCACTGCGGCTGTAAAAGACGGGACTCACCGTGCCTCGGAATTCTGTATCTTTGCTTGCGAGGTCCATCTCCAAAGTGCCGCGCCGGCCGTAAAACAAGATCGAACTTTCAAGCCGCGGGCGTTTCCCCTCGTCGTTGTTCGCCAAGGAGTGGCGCGTGATCAGCAGATCATACGTGCGTTGCACCCGTAATATCTGGAGTCGGACAAACCCGGCAGAGATGACAACGCCGTGAACGCCGTTGACTGCGATGTTGTCCACTCGCTGCAGCCATGACATCGCGTGGCCATCCTCGTCTACAAAGCCGCAATAAGCTCCCAGGTCTGCAACAGCTCCGCCTGATTCCACGCCGCGCAACACGTATCTGCCCGCGAGATGCTGATGCTCGATCGAGACTGCTGGCTGGCAATAGATACCAGCGGCTTGCAAGCTCTTCAAGGTGATCGCTGGCAAACGCAAGCCGCGCAGCGCAAGGATCTGGCTGTGGTTCATCGGGTGCGCCTGCAATTGTTCTAGGTTTCTCATACTCAACTCGCAATTCTGCTTCGGATGGGGCAGCCCAGCGCCGCTCGTATCATTTCCTTCGTACAGCCTGCCCAACACTTGTATTTGCGCGGATCGGTGACACAGATCGCCAGATTGTCCCCGCTTCGGTCGCGGCCCTGCTCGGCGCAGGACGGGCAACGAGTCCAGTAGTTTCCTGAACGACGTTGTACAGGACCTACGTGATCTAGGATCCGAAACTCGTGCCGGGTGGGATCATAGGGTGGCAGCACAATTGTCGGCTTCGGTTGAAATTCCTCCGGCATGCTCAAACCCTTGACGAAGCCACTCATCTCGTTTTCTGTAATCTTCTTGAGCCGCTCAAGGAATTCAAGTTGCGCTTCGAGCCGGTAATCCGCCCCGTAGAACCAAAAGCGCTGCCCGACTGCGCGATGCACGCCAAGAGGCCCCCGAAGCGCGTTGCCAAACTCGTCACTTTCCAACCTATCCTGTCGAGGGAAAACTTCGATTCCCTCCGCCAAGCCCGCTCCGCCTTTCACCGGCAGTTTGAGCCTCGTGGCCAGGTTGTAGATGTAGACTCGGCAGTCCCGTGCCAACAACGGATGCTCCGCGAATATCCAAAGGTGACCGCCGCGGCGCGACTTCTCCAGAGCCGCCTCAACTCCATCCTGACGCAATTCCCACCGCAGCTTGAGCAGGTCCTCTAAGGCATTTCCATAGTCGGCATCGATGGCAACCCACTTAGACCGCTGGGTTTCCGGGTTGATGGGATAGATCCCAATCGTGATCTGGCCGTTTAAGTGTTGCAGAACCGTCTCGCGCGACAGGCAGCGTCCATCCTTCGGCTGGTAGTAGTAGTGCTTGCCGTTCCTCCCTGGTTTCTTCGATTGCATCGTGTAGGCGAGGCGGTTTACGAACAGGCGCCAATAGCGGGCGGCCAGTCCTAGACTGGCAGCGTTGCTTTTCTCCATGGCACTACCTCGCACGGGTTCCTACTTACGACAGGTTGGAAACTCGGTCAAATTGTCCGAGCATGAGGATTCAGCGTCTGGTTCAGGCTCTTGCTGGTTCCTGCACCGAGACTCGAAACAGACTGGGGTTGGACACGCAGTCGAGCAAACGATACTCACCGAGCAGATCTTCAAACTCCGGTATCGTCAGCGTGTCGTCAGACCCCTGATCAAAGGAGACCAGATAGAATTGCTGGCCGACACGGTCGTAGATGTAGATGGCGCCGGAGGCGGGATTGCCAGGTACCATCAATAGCACAAGGATTCCCTTGGGCATCTGTATCCACCTTGTCGCGGTGCCCTCGCTCATCTGCACGAACACCTTGACCAAGCGATCAAGGTTGGGTTCCTTTGAAACACCGATCTCTTCGGCATGAAAGAGATGGTGGATGGACATGTTTCCTCGACTCTGTAACATAACGGGTTCTCCTTTACACTGGTGCACTTTGTCCTTCGGCTCGTAGGATTGAGCCTCTGAGGTTCAGCATGGCAACGTTGGGAGTAACAATTGGCTACCGGCCCGTGCGAATCGGATGGTGTGTGCGCCCGGGAAATCTTGATGATTTCCGCCGCGCGTTACGACTCACTCATACGTTGTGGGGTGGCAGATTCAACCCGATCATACCGGTAGGACTGCAATTTGATAGGGTCCTGGTAAAAGCGTTTGCGGTCGATGTTCTGCTCCCGGCCGCTCAGGTCACGGAGTTGGTAGATTTCTCAAAGTCCTTCGGGGAGCTATATTGGCCGGACTTAATGGGGGTCGTGTTTCCAGACGGCCCTCGGTCGACCTCGCCTATCTTCGTGGATGTGAGACGCCCTATAGAGAAAATACGGCAAGAGCGTGAAAGAGAGCGATCTGTCCTGCGACAAGCTTACTTGTTCACGCCAGATGTCTCGGATCCGCTCCACGATGTGCTGCTTGCCATGTTTGGTGGCTACCCATCTCCGGCAGAGGTTGGCATTGACTACACCAGTATGTTTGGGGAGGCGCTCATGGCAGAGAGCGTGAGAACAGCAATCATGGGCCCGGGGATCGCCACGGCTTTAACGCCCTCTGACATTGCCTCGTGGGAACTCGATCCACTTGATCCCAAAGTTCAATTTGAAGGCCAAACTGGTCTGTACCTGGGTTCGGCCGCGTCGTATGACGATCTCACTGCGTTCTGGAACCTGCGGGCGGTTGGGCTTGATCTTCGCTTCGTCGATCGGACACACAATGAGAGGCTGAAATGGATCACGGACGAATGGCTGCGACCTCTCATCGAACGAAGCGCTTCAGGTAAATTGGAAGACGTGATCGGAATATGGTCACGCAGCCAATCAGAGCTCGATGCGAAACCAGATACGGGTGAGAGGTGGACAGCCAGGCTTATCGACGACAGCTACTGGAGCCAGTTGCCTGTGCTCCCACACTATCATTGGAGTGAACAGCGGATATTAGCTTCGCTAGCCATCGATCCCGTCCCACAATATTCCGTTCAGCTTCCTGCAAAGCCCACCGGCGAACAGGGAGACGCGCTGCAAACCGTTGGCGTGACCATCCGGCTGCAGGGGGACCTGGTCGCCTCTGCCAGAGACACGTTCTTTGTGCCTGGAATTTCAGGACTCAACATGCTGTTTAGCGAGAGAATGTATCCGGCCGCACCGTTTTTGGTGCGCGTCAGTCGCGACTATTTCACTCTCTGTATCTCGTCGGCTAACGATTCCCTGGCCATTCAGTCAGTCAAGAAGACGGACCTTGTTTCCGAACTCCTCAAGGTCTTCGGCATACGGGCGGAACTCAGTCAGCCAGGGGTAATCGCATTGCGCTTGATTGACCAGATGGGAGGTCTCGATGGGTGCGGGATCTTCAGATTCCCCGGAGTACGGCAACTTATCGAACAATACACACCACTTGAACATTTCACGCGTAGCGGTGCGATTGAGTGCATCCGAGACCTCGAACCGGGCACCAACCGTTCCCGGTTTGCGGATTATCTTCCACCCGGCGTGAAGTGGACAGCACAGTCCGTTCTGGATCATCTCCTGGAGAGGCGCGTATTTCACGCGGGACTCGAATTCAGGTGTCCCAACTGCAATTTGGAATTCTGGACTCCAATCGGCTCCGTTGGAACAGAAGTGACGTGCGAACTGTGCGGAGTCAGATTCAACTGCACACCCCAACTCAGGGATAGGGATTGGAGATTCCGGCGTTCTGGTATTTTTGGCAAAGAGGACCACCAGGAGGGAAGCATTCCCGTGGCATTGACCTTGAGGCAGCTCAACACCACCTTGGGACGCTTTGGTATGCAGCAGTTGATATTCACAACGGCCATGAAATTGGCACCAATCTCAGCTTCGATCCCATCTTGTGAGACGGACTTTGTTCTTCTCAACAAAGGCTTTCGCGGTCCGTTAAACCTGGTAATTGGAGAGTGTAAGTCCACATTTGGAGAAATCACTCACGGAGATCTCGACAATCTCGCTTCGGTAGCTTCAGCGATACCCGCTAATCAGTTGAAGGTCTTTATCCTTCTCGCCAAGACTGGTGTATTCACTGCGGACGAAGTGGACCGCTGCAAGAAAACTGCATCAGCATTACCGGATCGCGTCATCATGCTCTCGCAGCGAGAATTACAAACACCGTCATTTACTTACGAATGGGCAGCCCGTGACTTCAACGTCAGCGCGACGGCGGTGACACTGGAAGACATGGCGCGACAAACTGACGGCATCTTCTTTAATTCGCGACCAAAACCATAAGTCGCATACAATGGCTTCGCTCTGGCTTGTATTACCACTGCATAAACGAAACAAACCAAGGGGTAGTCAGCCCGCAAGCTCCTGACACTCCGGCCTTTCGAGAGAGCTAAAACAACGCATATCCACGCCGAGAACAAGGCGAGAACAATGCGGGAACTTGGCTAAGGGGAGGCAAAGACCACACAATGGCAAAGGAGTTTGGCCGCACGCTACTGAAGCACGTCCCAGAACCTAGCCGTAATTCCATCGCGGCCCGTCACTACCGTATCGAGCAAATGCCGCTCAAAACTTGTCGCGCCGGCGAAGGCCAGCCTTTTCCGAACCGACTGGAATTCATGCACGAGGTGAACCAAAACCTCCATCCCCGAAGTCAAGTAAAGCACGCACCCGATCTGGCGCTCGGCTTCTAACGCCACCCGTATGCGTTCGTACTGCCTTAGACTTTTCAATATTCGTTCGTATTCCAGCGCAAATCGAACCGTGCGATCACCAATCCAGACATCCACAATCGCGTCGTAGTCCTTCTGGTATGGAGATCGTGAAATGGTATTGAACGACGCAATTTCGATTTCCGATTGCCACCCGGCGAGCAGGTTTTTGCGCGCAAGTGCGAGTTGGACGGCGTTCAATTCCAGGGAATGGAACACCTGCGAAAGATGCGGCAAGTGGTCGGTATTTGAATGCAGGACGGCCGTGAACTGGCCGTGATGTTCGAGTAACGTGATGCCATCCTTGGTGATGCGATACACTGCTGAACCCGCACCGTAAACACCTTGGCAGACACTTATGTGTCCGGAATCTAGCAACCGTTTCAGCCGCCAGTTGAAACTGTTCCGAGAGTGATCGAAGCCCCCCAGCTTCATCAATTCAAATAGTTGATGATGGCTGACAAATTTCGAGTTGCGCACCTGGCGGAGCAGCGGAATGTCTCGTTCGGGATTGATGACCAGACTGCCTTTCGCATAGCGCATAGCAAGCTCATCAGTTTTGGGCGACTTCTTCGGCCAGTTGCAGAGATGCTCCGTTTTGCAGACTTGGCCGCACGACCAGCCGCCAAAGTCCGAGCGCGCTGCGGAGCCAAGCTTCCGGACCCATCAGGAGCAATGCTTCCTGCCTGTCTCGCAGCTGACTGATGGAAATGGGCCAGATAGATTGCGACCTCCAACCGGGATTGCGAAAGTCCAGAGCGCCATGCCGATCACTGGAGACCGCCACAAGGTGGTGATCTGGAACCGTGTTCTTCGCGGCTCTTCTGACGAACAGAACACGGTTGCCACCACAGGTGAATACCGGATTGGCGCACCAGAAGGTCTCCCCAATCGACCGGTAGGGAAAGTGTGGGTTGAAATCGCCGACCCCGTTGAAGCGGACCAAACCGGGGAGCACCCAATACCGCCTGACCTTGTTGGCACAACGAATGCCCGCGGAGTTGTAGTACGCGGCGTGGCACGTGTACCGATAGGGATCGTCGTGTTCCCGACCGAAGCGCACCCACCAGTTACTGCCGAACTCCAGAATCTTCACCGACATCATTGAGGTACTCCATCAGCGCCTGGTTCACGCGCCTCATAGTAGCGATCTGCTCTGCCGCAGGGAGCCTGGAGAGTTCGCCGATCTGCTCCACGATGTGCCGAGGTAGCTCCATCCTGTGCTCGGAGAAGTACTGCCAGAGGTTCGCAAACCGCGTTCCTTCTTCGGCAAACTCTCTCTGCGCCGGAGGCAGAGCACTGATCCGCCTCTCGTACTCCTGAGGGTCTTCAATCGCACCGAATTCTCCGCCCGACAAGAACTTGCTCAGGCCTCCTTGCACCGCAACCGCCGGTTTGTTCTGCTGATCTTCTTTGGACATTTGTTTTGGTACCCCTACTGAACTGCACCCGCTATTCGCCTTTCAGAGCCCGGTTCTTCTGTTGCTCGGTCTGCAATCGCAGTTCGGATTGGTTCAGTTGTCGCCGCAAGTGCTTCTCCTGCTCCTGGGATCGGCCCAATTGCTGTTCGAGCGAATTCACCTTCACGATGAGGTCCACCTCAGGTTTGAACAGTGGGATCTGGCTTGTGGCCTTGGCTCCGTTTCCGCCTGCCTTTGCAGTCTCCGTTTTGACGCCCACCGGGCCGCTTCTTGCCGTGGTCACTTCGGCGAGTTGCGCCACGGCGCCCCGCTTGGGACCGCCTTTGCTGCCCTCGTGCTCTCCACGCTCCAGCAAGGCTACTGGTGAACGTAGCGTGCTTTCTCTGGCGGCTGTCAGCGCTTCCATTAGTTCATGATTGCGCTTCGTGGCTTCGTCTACCTGGGCGTTGGCGCGGTCCAAGGAATGTTCGTACTGTTGAAGCGCTTCCGCCACGACCCACTCTCGCCGGGCTTGCCGTTTGTGCTGAAAGACGATGATGACGAACAAACAAGCGAGCAAGCCCAGGGCAACCATGTTCGACCAGAAGTAGCCGTTCTGAACGGTTTCCTCCAGCACGAGCTTGCGTCCTTCATCAATGCACTGACCGTAGTTCTTGTCCGAGGGATTGATGCGTTTCAGCGCGAAATCAACGAGGCTATCCGCCGGGCTTTCGGCCGGACGCTGCGACGCGGGGTCGTACGACTGTCGTGATGCCTGCAGTGCTGGAGAGGAAAAGGATCCCGTTGTCGCCAGCAGCAGACACATAGTCACTATTCGAGTGGTGTGATTCAACATCATGGCAGCCGTCCGTTACGCATCCATACACTGCCACTGCGTCGGATCACTTCGGGATCTCTGAAGCGTAGGTTTGCTCCTTGAGCTTGAGAACGGGCGGAATGGAGAGCGGGGTAGATCCGGGGCTCAAGTCCAGGAAAGTGATAATGGCGGGGCACTCGCACGTGCAGATGAGAGTGAAGTGTGCCTTGGCGATTGTCGGCCATCAAGATTTCCATCTGGCCGACAGGCAGGTTCTTGATGTGCTCGTCTTGTGCGCGCGTGTCCTTGATGTCGGTTTCACTTCCGAAACCGACAGGCTCATATTCCGCTTCAAAGACGCCGGTACGCCGGACGCTGAGCGTACGCCGTTTCTGCCGTACACGCGCCGATGCTTTCATGAAGTGTTGTGTCGTCTCTTCGTCCTTGGTGCGCAGGATCATGTTGGTGTTCGGCGCCGAGGAAACTTCGTCACGAAACCCGCGGCTCACGGTCAAGAGCTGGGGAATCGCCTGGAGCGAAAACAGGAAAGCGGTGTTGGTCCCGCGTGCCGTTTGTACAATCTGGGCGAAGTTCGAGTAAGCAAACGGCGCAAACTCGTCCAGGATTACGCTCACCATCGGCCGGTTCTGACCCGCGACTTCCACCAGACTTTCGTAGCGTTTT
This sequence comes from Terriglobales bacterium, assembly GCA_050012595.1. Classification (GTDB taxonomy): domain Bacteria; phylum Acidobacteriota; class Terriglobia; order Terriglobales; family Acidobacteriaceae; genus Acidiflorens. Next base: position 15,192 of record JBEKGW010000001.1, on the reverse strand, counting down.
CCGATGATCAACTGCAGGTTTTGTAGCAGCATCCGGCCAAGCGCCCTGACTGCCTTGGAGTTCTTGTTGGTGTTCAAAGAAACGAACAGGATCAGTTCCTGGTCGATGACGTCGTCGAGCGACAACATCTCGTCGTAGGCGCCAGTGATGATGGAGAGTTCGTCCTGGAGAAAGGTCATTAGTTGATTCAAGAGACCCTGGATTTTCGTGATCCGCTCGCGGTCCTGCAGGGACTGCAGCAACATCCTGGCCGACATGGCGAAGTTCAAGCGGTGCTGATTGCTGACGCCCTCAAGCGTCTGCAGCCTGGCGCGGGCAATAGCAATCTGTTCTCGCAGGACCATTGGGTCCAGCGCCATCACCATCACGTCGTAGAAGTTGTAACGCTTTCCGGTGTATGTCAGAACGCGAGAGATGTCGGTGAGATAGTTGCCTTGGTGGCCGTGGAAGAAATCTTTTTCCTGATCGAACGACTCAAACACCAGACCGGAGTGCTCCTCGTACAGCCCAGCGTCACTGAAGAAAGCGTTGTAGCGCACGGAGATGTCGGGGCGGGAGGGATCGAGCACGCGTAACTGGTGCATGCGGCCCGCTGCCTCGATAGCGGGCAGGAGGTCGCTAAGGTATTGCTTGTCAGCCTTGCCATCGAAAATCAACATGGGCATCCGGCGGGGCGCTTCGGGGGGACCCCAGACACGAAACAGATCCTGAGTGATGATGTTCCGCAATAGTGTTGTTTTGCCGGAGCCTGTGGCCCCGCACACGGCCGCTTGCATGATGCGCGTGGCATCGGGCCAGAGCCAAGGTCTGCCGTGCACGTCATAACCCAGCACGATCGCATTTTGTGCAAACGCCGATTGCACGGCAGCACGATCCCTGGACTGGCTGACAAATAGTGGCGGGTGCGGCCAGTTGTTTTCACGTCGCTTGCGCAGAGTAACCGCATACCAGACGATCGAGATTGCGGCGACGAAACAGCAAACCGCATAGAGAGAGAATTCCACGAGCTGTGACAGCCGGAAATGAAACCGGGCAACGAGGAAGTACAAGCTGGCGGAAAGCACAACGAGCACGATGACGGCGGCAATGATCGCTGGGTTCTCTTCATGATTCCAGTTGTTATCCCGGCGGCTGAGGCGGTACTCATTCTGTGGCATCATGGCTGGCCGTAGCTGAATAAAAAGAAAATGCCGACGCTAACGAGAGCAACGGAACCGAGAATGAGCAACAGTGGATTGACACGGAAGTGGCCGTCGTTAGCCCGTGGTTTCAGTGGGTCTTCAAGTCGCCTGCTTATGTGACGCCAAAAATGGTCCTCTGGATCTTCTGTCAGGAACTTGCTGAGGCGCTCGTGCATGGTGACACCCTCCGGTTGCCTTTTGCAGCTCTCATAGCACCAGGGTCGCTCTGACATCGACGTCAAAAACGATCTCCAACACTACCGGCGACTCCACATCCTGTCGAATGGTCACTACGCCACGCGCGGACTCCCCAGGCAAAACGTTCTGGGGTGTGCTTTCCGCATGGGCAATTGGCCAAGGAATCGTCTTCGTGTCGCCAAGTCTGCGGATCGTCTGTGGGTCCAACTGATGGTGCTCCAAAGCAGCAAGCGAAATCTCGGATGCGATCACCACTTGGCGGTACACCGTCGGAGTACCAACGTGATACGGAGCCTTGCTCTGGTTCTCCAGCGCGTATTGGATATAGAGAGTGTTCTTGGTCCGAAGAACCTGTTCGATGCGCAGGCCGACTTGGTCCTCAGGCACTGAAATTGCCGTGTGGTCCACAGGCTCCATGCCTAGGAAAGCCCGAGTCAGAAGCATGTCGGCGACTTGCTCTATCTGCACTGGCGGATCAGGCGCCGGTTTCGCCGTAATGACCGGGTTGTCGATGGCAAAGTTCATGTCCTTAACCTCCCCTGCGGGTTCCAGTTCGTAACTGAACCGGCGCGAGGCCGTCCAGACAAACAGATCCGTGGAAGCGCCAGACTTCAAGGGCTTCACGAACACCTTGTTATCCTGACGCTCAATTTGAAAGTCGGCGCTGCCCGCCGCAGCTAACGTGACCGGCTCTTGAAATTCGAGGACGGTCAAATGGTTCAGGGCAGTGGCGATGTGGTTGACCTTGCTGGCCGCGGTCTCTGCTTGTTGGCCCACGGATGTAATTGTGCAAGCGCTATATATAAGGATGAATGGCAAGTATCGTTTCATGGCTAGCCTCTTACTTGAGCGGAATCCCGGAGGATTCCGCTCAAAGCGGTTGTTGGTTAATTCTCAGTTCGCCTGCATGATCCAAGGCGCATCGTTTCCGTCCTCTTCCGTGTAGGTGACGGGCGGGAACTCCAATTCATCCAAGTCAGAGGCGGGCGATGCCACTGTCTCGGACTGATCGGTGCCTGCGTTGGGTTTGCCAGCGAGCGCGGCGTTGTCGTCGTCGAGAAGGATTCGACCGTCCCTGTATTTCCACAAGAACGTGTGCTTCTGTCCTCCTCCTTCAATTGGCTCAATCAGAAAGGTCCGGCCGTCGGGATCGGTGCGAACGAGTCCTTCGGAAAGCTTGGGGAGATGCACCCGCACAAACTTGCCGCCGGTGCGTTCCGCCAGCTTGTTGATGAGTTCCTGCGGAAAAGCGAGAAAGAGAATCGAGCCGCTACCCTTGCCGCCGCACACGATTCTGTTCAGCGCCTGCAGCCAGCCCTTGCGGTTCTCCGTCTTGTTCTGTGCCCAGATCCGGATGTAGGCAAGGATCGCCTTCATCTCGTACTTGGCCCGGTCCTCATCGTAGCGATAAGCACCTTGGGCCTGGGTCTTGGCAAACAGCTTTTGTCTCCGCAGTTCTCGATCCGTCTCTTTCCGGACCGAGTCCCAATCGGTCTTGGCCTGGTCCAATTGTTTCTTGAGTTGTTCTCTCCTTTCGGCGATCTTGCCGACAACAGCGGCATAAGCCCGGTTGACGAAATGGCAGTCCTCGAGCATCGGGCGTGTGACTTCTTCACCCACCACGAGGCCCTTGAATGCCTCAATCGGCGCCTTGTTGGTCAGCAGGTCTTCTATGTCCTTACGGACATGGTTGTACAGTTTCCCGATGCGGTCGGTGATCGGCGCATCGAGATGCAGAGGTAGATCAGAAATCCGGCGTTCGTTTTTGCAGCGAAGCCACGGCGCCTGACTTACCTGTTGGCGTATTTCGGCGACCAGCTTGAGGTCCGGCTGGACTTGCCATTTGAGGCTGTCGAGTGCGTTCTGGAGTTCCCTGGCTAGACGGTCGGCAAGGTCTTCTCTGCTGGCTGCGCGGCACGAGGTCATCAGATCGGTGATCGAGCCGATATGGTTTCCCCGCGCCTTCATGGCCACGTGCTCCAGGTTGAACCAGGGATCTTTCGCTTTGTTCAGCTTGTTCTTCCCCTGCTGTTGTCCCGCGCCCCGTTGGAACCGCTTCTCCACAAACCGAGGAAAGCGGTCCTCTTCCACCACACAAATCCAGTCAAAGTCAAAGTCGCCGCCGTTCTTTTTTGCCGTTTCCGAATGGAGAACATAGGCGCCCTCCAGACAGAGTTGCCGTGTGATCAAGCCGCGCAATTCCGGCTCGGTCATCGTGCATTTCTGGTGGCAAAGTTCCTGTTTTAGCTCCGCCACGATCTCCTCGTCGGAAAGGTTTCCGAACGGCAAAAGATCGTCGAACATCCGTATCGGGTAACGAACACACAGGCCACGGTTCGAAGCCAGTGAGACGATGGCTCGGTGCTGCGGGATCCAGTCGGAGCCGTGAAGCACATTGCCATCCTTCAGAAAGAGGTAGCCGTCGTCCATGAGGGCGAATGCCGGCAAGCGAAACCCTCCTCCTGTCGCGACTCGGAATGCCCATCGCGCAAGCAGCTTGTTGAGTTGATTGTTGACGTAAGGATGACGGACGATGTGACCGCTTGCGTCAGCCAGGAGCAGCCCTTCAACGATATTGAGATCTTCGTTGTGGTCCTCGTCGAAACCATCCGGCAAAGACCTGTCCGGATGCCGGCCCAGGATTTCCAGCAACTCCTCGTAGCGCCCCTCACCTACCGCCCCACTCAACTTGCGTACCTGGTCCATCGCCTGCGGCAGGATCTCAAGTTGAATGGAGTCTTCGGGCGCATGTTCCACCAGCGTGTAGCTGGACTCAAACTCGAGCTGGCGAGAGACTTCGCGGATTCCCACAGCGATGTGGCCGCGAAACCTCCGGCCCGGCCCGAAGATCGAGTACATCGACGCCGGCACCTTCAGCCCTGGTTTGACGGCGCTTTCCGGGAGAATGAAATCCGTCTCCAGTGCGTCGGCAACATCATCCTCCATGACTTTGAACGAGCCTTTCGCCTGCGTGTCGTGAAAGGCCATGCGAAACTGGTAGAACCGATGCGAGCGCAGGGTCTTGCCCGCGACTTCCCGTTTCGCCTGTTCTTCGAGCGCTGACTTTTCCGGTCGCTCCAGGTTGGGCTCCTTCTCTCGACCGGATCCGTACCGATCTTTGAGAAGTCGCTTGACCTGTCTGTCGAGGAGTTCGTCATCGTGCCTTTGTTGCAGTTTTCGGAACTCCGACCGCCGGACCCAACCCCGGCAATCGTTGGTCCCGAGCGCATGGTCCGGTACTACCAGCACACGCGCATCCGGCTCCTCCATCATCACCTTGCAGGAAGAGACCAGTATCCCGAAATAGACAATCGCCGCTTGCGGCCAGTGCTGGAACCGATCGGCGATGGCCCGGCTGTGCTCATGGTCCACGAAATAGAACTTGCCTTTCTTCGCGGAACCACTCGCTCCCACGAGTTTGTAGTGAACACCCCTCCAGACAAGTTTTGCCAAAGCGTTCTCGACCAACGACTCCTCGTACTCGTCCAAGGGTTCGACTGGAACGTTTACGCTGGCAACCCTGATGCCCGGATAGAGAACACTCAACAACGTATTTTCCAGGGGATCAAGATCGTTGAGCCGTGGCGTCACTCTTCCGTTGCGGTCGATGTCGAGGTTCTGAATCTGGTCGACCGGGATTTTGTGTCTGTTCGTAGTCATCGTTTTTTCTCCTTAACTTTTTGTCTGGAGACCCAGCCGAGTTAAGGAGTTCGCGTGACCGCTAGCTTCTCTCTCGCCTGGCCCCCTTTTTTCGGGTTTCTGGCCAGGCTTTGAGTTGTTGAAGCCGGGTCAGCACATTTCCCCACGTAAAGCCGCGGGGTGCTCAAAGGACCAACCGTGATTGGTCTTCTGAAAACCTTTTCTGTGCTGTTCCACCTGCCACGAACTAGGTTCGAGCGATGGCCTGCCTCACGATTACCGGATTGCCTCCGTTGACCTCCGGCACTGCTTTCCACGCCGTCAACGTGTAGAAGGGCTGCCCACTCCTGAAGGCTTCGATCAAAGCTTCCCCTTCACTTGCCATCTCCTGCCCGAGTTCCGGCTTGGCGGGAGATGATCCCGTTCGCGGCAGAAAATAACGGAGGTTGCCGTCTTCGCTCACGCGCTTCTTGCGCCGCGCGGGAGCGGCTTCGGCCTCTCCATCAACGCCTGCGGTTTTGCCTTCCATCCATCACTCCTTTGCGTAACGCTCACCTCAAACTGTTCAGGCCCGCCTGCTGCAGGACCCAATCTCTCTTTTCGCCCTCAATCGCTCGCTCCCAGTACTCGCCGATCAGGATCCCGCTGGGATTTGCCTCGGATCTCCTCTCAATGACCAGGCGCACGCGGAATTCGCTGACCACCTTGTCGATGGTCTCGTTGTGTTCGTGGACATGGTGGACTTCTTTGACTCCGAAGGCGGTGTAGGTCAGTGGATCGTCTTTTGCGGCTTCGAGCGAACGCATCTGAAATTCCGAACTGGTCTGGTCGTCCTCGATCTGTCCGATGGTGTTTTCTTTCTGCATGGCGGTGTAAGCGGTGCGCCGTAAATTTCCACTCATCATGTTCAGGCTCTCAGCCCAGTTGCGGCTGACATTCGATGGCGAGAAGTTCAGGTACCGTTCGAGGAAGAGCCGCACGAAAGCGCGTTTCTCAAAGTCGGTCGGCGCCGCCTCCGTGCCACTGACGAGCGTAATCGACGGCTTGGCCTGCCCCAGTACGGTTGCCTCACCGTTCGCATCGACGCGGATGACGGTGGGGGGTTGCAACCGCACATAGACTGCGAAGCCCAGCGCCAGCAGAGTTATTGGCACACACAGAAACGCCAAGATCATGGCGCGGTTCGCGTAAGCGCGCAACGCGCCATCATGCTCGTAGTACCGGCTGTACCAGAGCTTCTCCGGCATGTCGGTCTTTGGGGGCTCTTTCTTTCTCATCCACCATTTCACGTGTTATCTCCTAACCCTCTTGAGGCCTCTGAACGGCCGCTGCAACCAAGCCCCGTCCCACGGTGTAGCTCAACACCTGCGCGGACCCATGTGGCCTGTACACGTAGCCGGTGGTTTGGCGAGGCGTGTTCGTCCGCAAACTCGGTGGTGTCGGAGGACTTGAGTTGCTGGTCATCGCGCTGCTTAGCCCTCCGTGAATGAACTCACCCATCCCCGACGCTGACGAACTCAACGCACCGGCCGATCCAGATCCGCCGGCGGCGTATCCCGCGCCGCTCGCCACGGACCCCGAACTTAAGCCGGCTGCAATCCCAAAGGTTCCTGCCACAGCCGTGCCAAGCGCGGAGGCGCCAGTGCGAACCAGTGAATAGACGGTGGATCCGGCATCGCCGGAAATGACCCTTTTGGCAATGAAGGGAATCAGCGCGATGGCCAGGGCATAAAAGATGCTGACCAGCCCGAGCATGACCGAGTCTCCCGCGCCCTTCAGGAAGCCAAGGAATCCATTGCCTAGGATGTTGTTGACCTGGTTCACCTGGATGGCGGTGATGAGCGCGCCGAAAACGGCATAGAGAATGCCCCAGGCATTCCAGATCATCACGTTGAAGGCATAGGCCTTTCCCAACTGTGCGACCCCGGAGATGGGAATGAGAGCGAGCACCAGTGGGCCGATTACATAGAGGATTGCGCCAAACAGCGTGTAGAAGAAGCAGAACACGATCATCGCGAGGGCATAGAGAAGATAAGCAACCACGAGCAAGACCACCGTGATCGTCGCGGCTGCATCGCCTGTGATGATGTCCGTAAGGGTCAAGGAAGGGTTGTTGGCGAACTGTTGCTGAAGCTGTCCCATCCAGCTCTGAAACATGTCTCCTGCACCGGAACTGCTGCCGATGAAATTCGCCACCGTGTTGAAGGATCCGTTGACGCCGCGAAATACTGTCGCCCAGTTGGACACGATCATGGCAACAACCAGATACTTGATGGCCGTTCCCGCCAGCGCTTGCACGTCGCCTCCGCGAAACGCCGCCTGATAGAGGCCGATCAGAAACCCGATCAGCAGGATCGCGAATGCAAAGTTCGTGACCATCGGGATTATGGCGGTGCCGTCGATCCCAGCTAGCGCGTTGTTCAAGAGTTGCTGGAAATAAAACACGGCTACTGGACTCCTTGTTGCAAGACCTGGTTGCCCGTAGTCTGAAGCGTAGCCGCATGAGAGGCGCTGAACTTGAGCTGGCCGCTCGAGTTGGCCAACTCAATCGAGCGCACGCGCACTAGCTCGGCCATGGCGGATTGAGTGTATGCGTTGGCTCGCACCAGCCACGCCGCGGTCTCGGCTTCCAAAATCGTGGAACTGCCGGGCGCGGCGGTTTGCAATTGCTGATTGATCTGTTCGGCTGCCTGAAGCTCAAGGTTGGCCAGGGCATCGATCTCGACCGCCTTTTTCATGGCAGCTTGTGCTTCCGCATCGGTCATATCGACCATGTTCCGGACCGACGCAGGCGCGTTTGCGGGCGGCATCACGGTCCCATATAACGCGGAGTAGTTGCTTGTGATTTGCGGCATTGCTCCCGGATTGCCTGAGAGCAGGCTTTGTTCGAGCAGTTGCGGTGTGCGTAGGGTCGCGCTCGATATCGGCAACTCGAAGAGCTGACGCATCTGGACGAATTGTCCCTGGAATTGGAGAGCCAAGCCCCTGGCTTGATTGATCGCGGCAATAGGGAACACCACCTGCTGCTCGAAGTTTGCGGACTGCTGTTGATTCTGTTGAATGGAACCTAGCGGCTGGGCCACGACGTTGCGGAGCAGGCCGGAGATCGAGTTGAGCCCGACGGACATCATGGCGCAGCACGGGTCGAGCCCAAGCTGGCTGCGAGCCTTGCTGGGGAGCAGCGCGACTACAATGGCCAGACCGCATATTGCGACCAGTGCGTTCCGGAGGACTTTCCAAATACGTGAGAGCGTGGGCAATTTCATTTTGCGAACTCCTTATGGATGAGCTAGGACTTGCTGAATCTGGTTGAAGAGATTTTGCGTCGTTGTGGCGCTGTGCTTGAGCGTCGCATTCTGGTGCGCGAGTTTCGCTGCTTCCTGGCGCAGTTGAGCAGCAAGCATTTTCGCGAGCTGCGCCTGAGTTTCAAGATCGGCGACGCGGGCCTGGGCGGTGAGCATACTCGCCGATCCAGGAGCGGCGCTCATTGCCTGCTGTTCGAGAGAATCGGCGAGAGTCAGCATCCCCTGGGTGGTTTGGTCGGAGACCATGGCGGTCTTCAGCGAGTCCATCGCCATTGCATCATCAATGTCCATGAGGTTGCGCTGCACCGGCTGAGCAATTCCAGCCAGCGCAACCGGTTGGTAGACCTGCGTGTACAGCGAGGGGATCTGCCCGATAGACCCCGACTGGGCGCCTCGGAACATCGACTCCAACTGCATGGGAAGAGCAAGGGTCGCGCTGTTGTTCTTGATGCCTTCAATCTGGGACATCAGGCCGGTGTAGTGCGCCCGCGTTGCACTGACAAAAGATCTCGCCTGGTTGATCACGGCCAGCGGCCAGATGATCTGCTGACGAAAATTGTTGACTGCGGCACTAACCTTCCGCATTTCGCTCAACGCTCCGCCAATCGGGCCTTGGAGGGTACTGGTGATGGTGTGAAAGAGGGACAGAATGTCTCCGATTCCGTCAGCCCGCACCGCGGTTGGCGCCAGGACCACGGCGACGATAAGGACCGGCAGAAGTCGTTTGCTACACGCAATTTTGCTCAGCAAGCTCGTTAGTGCATTTGAGATTCTCTTCATAGCTTTTTTGCTCCCTTTGCGACCTCACCTGACAACTCTTCCGGAAGCGGGTCGAGATCTGCGAGACCGAATGGAAAAGCATCTGCCAATTGCCGATAACCTTCGATTCGCGACATACCCTTGTGCTGCTCCAGACACCAGGAGCGATAGGCGCGTTCTCGGGCGTAGGTCGTCACGATCCAGTAATCGATCGGCGTCGGGACCATGCGGATCGTGTGCGTTGTGTCTGCTTTCTCGCCGATCACCAGCAATGCATCCGCGCGCTTGCCCTTCACTGGGGCACTGAAGTGCTTGATCTGGTTTAGCGCCGTCTCGTTCAGGTGAAGATGCTCGCGCAGGGCGGACACATCTCCCGGTTGCTGCCCAACGATCTTCGTGGTCGAGTTCTTGACGATTCCCGCGCCATGGATTCTCGGGCTCGACTCCGTGCCAACAAAGTCTTCCGCAGTCTGGGATATCCCCCAGACGCTCGCGTTCCGTTTCCTCGCCGTTCGGAACAACTGGACCACTTCAGGCGCGAGCACGGGCGAGTCGAGAAGAAACCAGCACTCATCGAGTACCGTGATGCTCCGCCTGCCCGCCCTCCCGGACGCACGCTGCGCCGTGGCGTGGGCTATCAGGAGACTCATCGCGGTCTCCAGGCGCGGATCATCGCTCAACTGCTCCACGTTGAAGAACAGCCACGGGTTGTCGAGGGAGATTGTTGTGGGCCGGTCAAACAGCTTTGAATACACACCTTTCTCGCCAGTCCAACTGCGCAGCTTGATGGCCGCCAAGTGCGCCTCATCCATCACCCTCTGGTTTTTCTCTTCGTCTCGCCACTGTGAGAGTTCGTCGCGAAGGTCGCAGAATGTTGGAATGGGGTTCGAGGGCCGGATCGCCGCCCTCTTGTAAGTCCGAAGAATGGCCTCCGTAATGAGGTTGTCGAGAAGTTCCGTGTCTTCGGCCCCGCCCTCGCCGAGCATGTGGCGCGTCAGATTTTTGAGAAACGCGACTTGGTCCTTGCTTGGCTCTTTCTCTTCTTCCGGCAAGTCCCACGGGTTGATCGTTTGCTCAGTGTCGAGCGACATGGTGATCATGCGCCCGCCCATGAGTTCGACCAATGGACGATACGAGTCGCCACGCTCGATGATCGAGATCAGGGGGTTGTCCCTCGCCGCCATCAGCAGGAATTGCTGAACCATGAAGGTCTTGCCGCCACCGCTTTTGGCCATCACCAGCATGTTGGCGTCGCTCAAAGACGGATCGAACAGAGAGAACGGGATGAGCTGCCGATACGGGGTTTCGAACAGAAACAGGGGAGACCTTGGCGTCCCCTGCCAGGGCATTTCGACCGGCAGGAGATCTGCGGCATTCGAAGTCAGCAAGTCCTGGTCGCGCTTGTCGGGCTCCGCCATAGCCGGAAGTGAACTGAAAAACAGGCGCTTCTTGGCCAACGACTCAGCAACCGCCTTCGCCCCATTCATCCGTGCGATCGCGTAGAGAAGCTGCTGACGCCGGTTCTCGATGGTGCGCTCGGCTTGCTCCAACTCCGAAACGGTCGCTGCTGGTTGCGACGTACGTGTACCGATCACCAGACTCAACCGAGCGGTCTTGACCGAGCTCGAAATGATGTCCTGCTGTGCCCTGAGCAGTTGGGACTCGGCAACCTGCGCCTCAACGTTGACCCGAAAACCGCCATGCGAGTCTCGCTGCGCAGCCTGCATCTTGCGCAAACGGGTCTTGTATCCCTTCAGGACTTTGGTTTGGTCCGGAATTGTAACCTGGGCAGTCACGACGACTGGAAAGTCGAGTGCGGTCAACTCGCGCAAGATCCCCGGGAAAGTCGCATCGGGCAGTTCCTTCAGGCTGACGAACGTGTAGAAAACCCCGTCGAGGTTGAGATAGGTGTCGGTCTCATCCACAATGCTTACGTCCACAATTTGCTCCCGTGCGCTCCGGTATTCGAACTGCGCTTCTCCTCTCCTATATGGCCGCGAGTCGGGGTGCAGCGGATTGAGCGCCCGTTTCGCCTCAAGGAACAGCGCATCATCGCTGAGTCTTGTTGCGCCGAGTTCTGCTGCCTGCAAAGTGGTTTCTACGCCTCGCAGCAGACTCTCGAACTCGGCCAGCAGGTCCTGATGCTCTTGCCAGTCGCGGTCGATACACTTCCTTGCCGACAGGTTGAAGAGGTCTCCCCTCGGTTTCAGAGGCTTGCCGATAATGCGGTGATGGAGGACTGGATCCCAGATAAAATAGACATGCAATAGTGGTCGAATGTAGTGGCCGTTCGCTTCTTTCGCCCTCCACTGCTCGACCCGCGCCTCATCGAGCGCAATCGATTCCGGATTCTCCGACCTCTGGCCTGCCACGTACTGGTCGAGCAAGTTTCCAAGGTCTTCCAGAACTTCGTAGCGGAACTGCACTCTCATGCTCTGTTCCGGGATCGACCTCAGCAGGGCTTCCATCATCAGTTTGCCCCGGTTCCTGCCTTCGTCGCTGGCGAAGTAGGAAGTCAGTCCTTTGAGTGCGTAGCCCGCCACGAAGCTCCCGTTGGTCCGCACTACCACGTCATCCAGGTAGTCGCGGACACCGAGTTGCTCGCACAAGGCTGGTTCCTGAAGCTTCTTCTCGTGTTGTTCGAGCGTGAGCGGCACTACGATTCCTCCCTGATGTAGGCTGCGATGATTTCGCGGTCCCGGGCGACCGCGCAGTAGGCGCGCGGCTTGAGGTGCCAGAGAGCGAGGTCGCGAATGTAACCCCGCGGCCTGCCGTACTTGAACAACATCAACAACGGAACGATGGAGAGCGGCACGCCATACTGCACCACGATGCTCATCGGCATCCCCGCAATCTCGCCCGAAACGAAGTGCCCGCCGACATTGGTCAGCGCCGCTACGCCAAGGACCACGAAGAGATCCTCAAATTCCAGGCACATGAAAGTCACTCGCGTCTGTAAGTTCCGGTTTACCGGTGTCACGTTCAACGCCATCGTTTCCTCTCCATCGGTCTAACGAACTCCTGCGGTCCCGTTCCGGATCCAAAACTCTGCCAGTCGCAGCAGTCCGGACAATCCAAAGCAGCACATGGCTGTCACAAGATTCCGTACCCAGGCCTCGCCGATCGTCATCCGTTCCAGCAATCCGGAAAAGTGCACCACGCTCAGCACCACCTGAAGCGTCCCGTAAAGCGGCAGGAGCACATTTCCTACCCAATTCACCAGCGTCAGAACCGCCAGCCAAAAACGGTCTGGATTGCTCCAGGCTGCCTGGTTGCTGAAAGATTCGAGCACCCGCAACAGCCCGGAACACATGAGCGACGCCAAGCCCGCCCACGCGAAGTGTTGCCAGGGTTGAGCCTTGCTGAACCGGTAGATCGCGGCAGCCGCAAACAGCCCGGCTATGGTCGGCATGATGACGTTGCCCAGCCAGTTCGTCAGGTTGAGCATTCCGTTTTGGAGCGACATGATCACCTCCGATCTCCGTTCCTTCATCAGCCGGCCATAGCCTGGACCAGCTTCCATAGCGCTGAAACGCTTAGGAAAGCCAGACCCGAACCAATCAGCGGCACGAATGGCCGGTGCCGGGCGTAGTTCAGGATTGCCCCCACAACGGCTATTCCCGCTGCCTCCGGCAGGATCGTTCCCGCCAGGAAATTCCAGATCGAACCCAGCATGTCGGTCATGGCGAACTCGGAACCGCTGTTCCACGACTGCATCAACTGGACCGTGCTCGATGCACCCAACAAGAAGATCGCGGTCACGACCGATGCCAACGGGTTCTGCCCCTGTGCTGCATCCAGCACGGCCTTCAACACGAAGAATGCCGCGAGCACCGGAATCAGCCGCGTAACAACCACACCGGAAACAAAGTTGTTAAAGCTCGTTTCCACACTCATGACCCATGGGCTACCGATGCTGCCGCCTTGGGCAGGCAACGTAATGCCTTGCGCAGCCAACCAGGACAGGAGTTGCGGCAGGGTAAGGAAAATGACCGACCAGAGAATCCACTTCTGGAAATGACCGCCTGCCTGGAAGCTCAACCCACCCTCTTGTCGCAAGGCGATTCCCGCGAGCACCATGGTGCAGATTGCGGACGGAACTGCCAGATCGAACAGCAACTTCATTAAATCGATAATGATCTGGGGCAGGGTCACTGGACTCTTCTCCTTACTGCACGCCCGCCGTACCGTTCTGAATCCAAAATTCGATCAGGCGGGTGAGGCCTGAGATCACAAGCAGTCCGGCCGCTGTCACTGCCCAACGCATGACACCGCGCCCCTGGGAATAGGAGACAACTGCCATGACCACCGCCAGCGCGGCTCCGACAGGAGAGATCACATTGCCGACCCAGTTCACCAGGTTGAGCACGGTGCCTTCCGGCTGCGCCGCGGTCTGTCCTTGCACCGCCTGGCCCGTGGCCGGCTGGCTCCCCAAATTTTGGGCATAGCAAACGAAAGTGAGCTGAAGGCAAACAATGGCGATCAGACAAGCGAAAGCAAACTGATGCTGTCGATGTCTCCCACGGGAAAGGTCCATGGTGTTCCTCCTCGCGGCGCGTTTGGTGCATCTTTTGCGTCGGTGTGGAACATAAGGCCGTTATGAATCTCGGGCAAATCGGCGAGGCGGCGTGAACGCCCCTGCTGCTGTGAATCCCTCACATCGAATGCCCGGAATGAACATCAGAGGTAGGCTGGATTGCCGTGCGGGAAAGAGAACGTATACGGCTGGCTCTGCTTTTCGCCTCAACAGAAGGGACTAATCAAATGAAAATCTGTCGGAATTTTGCGCATTTGACAAGCGGAAACCAGACTTGGCTTAGTTGTGGGCTGAGATCTCCTCGAAGCGCGACGTCTGGCCCGCCATGCAGCGAACGAAGGGACAAATCAAATAAAAATCTGTCGGAATTGTACGCATTTGACAAGTGGAAACCAGACTTGGCTCACGCTTGTGGGCTGCGATTTCCTAGAAGCCAACTTCTGGGGATCAATATCGGGAACGTAAGCCGTGGAACTTCGTTCCGAAATATTGACCGAGGAGTTCGCTAACAATCATACGTTCTGATGTGCTAGGGTAAAGCGCTTAGCCGACAAGCTCTTAGAATCGGAAAGCTTGCTTCTCTGGCTCAAACTCTTAAGCGACGTAGCAAACGATGATTCAATCCCGCCGATTCTGCGACTGGGCGACGGGCAAATGCCATCCTCGGTATATCGCCATTACTCGCAGCCAGAGGCAAAGTAGTGCGCCCACGGTCAACACCACAAAAGCCGGGTACTGCAATTGATATCCGATCACCACTACGACGCCAGCGGCTAGCGCAGCAACAGCATAAATATCCGCCTCAAGCACCGTCGGCGTTTGGTTGACAAGCACATCGCGCAATATGCCACCACCAATCCCGGTTAGCACTCCCATAAAAATCGCCATCACCGGATTGAGTCCCGCGATGAGCGCCTTTTGAGTGCCGGCGACGGCAAACAGGCCGAGTCCCGCGGAGTCGAATAACAACACCAGCCTGCGACGTTTATCGATGTTGGGATACCAGAAGAACGTCACCAATCCTGCCAGAAGAGAGACCCCGAGATAGTGCCAGTCACTGATGGCCGCTGGTGGCACCGCGCCAATCAGCACATCCCGTGTGATCCCGCCGGCATTACCGGCCGCGAACGAGAGTGCCATTAGACCGAACAGATCGAACCGGCTTTTGACACCCGCTGCCGCACCGCTGAGTGCGAAAACAAAAGTGCCAAGCAGATCCACTGCATCCAGAAAAGGACCCGCTAGTTGATGGCCGTGCATCAGGACGTTGTTCACGACGCCAGCCACGCATGCGCTGCAACAACCAGGGCCTTCACACCTGTCTCCAGAGTTGGGTGGATCACCGGTGCAAAGCGCGGATTGTGGTTGGTCGGCAGCGAATTGAGCGTGCCATCCTTCTTCGCCTTGTCATATACCTCAGGATCGTCACCGCCAAAGAACCAAAATACCGCCGGAACATGCCACTCCGCCCCAAAGCATCCGAAATCCTCGCTCGCCATCGTAGGTTTAGTTTGCTCTACGGAGCCGTCAGGGAAGTTTTGGCGAAACGCGTCAACGACCTTGTCTGTCGCAT